>OZ245755.1:2207500-4047948 GCA_965227345.1 Sphingomonadales bacterium | reverse complement strand
TCACATGCAGAACATATTCAGGCACCAGAAAGAAGCATGATGCAAACTTACAAAGTCACATTGAAAGCCAATCTGAAACGCGGTGTTTTTTACTGGGTAACAGAAGTTGAAGCGTCGTCAGAAGAAGAAGCGCTGGTTGCAGCCGAACATCTTTTTATGGCAGAGACAGAAAAAAGCCGGGACTGGCAGTTTGACGAGTATGATGTTGAAGCACCCTCCTAAACCACCGGCCTAAACTACCTGTTCCATCCGATTTTACCTTGCAAATCGGCGATCGGGCACCAATTTCCATAATATCATAAAATTTCAGGTCGGAGGTCAAATAGCGCTCAGAGCTGTTCGTGAATTTCTACGGCTAGAGTCTGCTGGCGGTATTATTCTTTTTTCCGCATCAGGAACACCAGCTTTACCTCTGGGTGTCATTCGACACCCAACAGAGAACCATGGCCGTAAGACTGGGCGTTCTTGCCGGCTCGATACTGTCAGGAATAATGGGCTATCTGGTTATCAGACTATCTCTTCAAAAACGTCTTGCTCAGGGTTAAGCCTGAGAAGCCTGGCGTTAGGAAGGTCAAAATACCAGCCATGAAGCTGCAAGGCCCCCGCATCTACAGCGTCTGCAATCCAGCTAAATGTCATCAGATTACGTAAACTGACCCTTACACCTTCATATTCCATGGCCTTCAGTTGCACTTCAGGGGGTTCGTGAGAGCACGTTTTTTTTACATGCTCGCGGGCGCTTTTTGCAATTTCCATCCAGGGACCGATAAAATCGGTATTTTCCGCATCCCCGGCCTCTCCATGATAAAGGGCCTGAATACCCCCGCACTGGGCGTGTCCCACGACAATTATATGTCCGACCTTCAGGTGTCGCACGGCAAATTCCAGCGCCGCACTGGTACCATGATATTCACCGTCAGGATGAAAAGGCGGCACAAGACTGGCAACATTACGCATCAAAAAAAGTTCGCCCGGATCGGCTTCCATGATTATGGCCGGATCGACCCTGCTGTCACAACAGGAGATCATCATCACTTCGGGTGACTGTCCATGTTCAGCAAGCTTGTCAAACAGCTGGCGCTGTTCCTGATACCGCCCTCTTCTGAATTGGCGATACCCTTTGATTAATGCATTCACACCCATTATCGATCCTTTTTTGCTTTCAAACTCACGCGAACAAATAGCGTATTTTTACGAGATCATGCAAATCCAAATTATTTATCGTATAATCCTGCAGGCATTGGAATACTCAGGAAGGAAAATAGATGATTCCCGATATTACGCTTTTCTATGCATCAATCTGCGCCATTCTTCTCGTCATTCTGTCAACCATCGTTATCCGCACCCGCTTCGCCGAGCAAGTCGGGATCGGGACCGGTGAAAGCCGCATTCTCACGAAAGTTGTCAGGGTTCATGCCAATTTTACAGAGTATGTCCCGCTCGCTCTTCTCCTGATGGCACTTACCGAAATGCATGGTGCTCCCACATCCATGGTCCACGCACTTGGTATTTTGCTGGTTACCTCCAGGCTAAGTCATGCGTATGGATTGCGGAAATCAGCTGGTCCCGGTGTGTTCAGGGGTGGTGGGATCATCGGCACCATGATCGTGCTTTTAATCGCGGCAGGCTGGGGTATCTATGCTTTTCTCACTACATAAGACACGCCTCAACCTGCCACTATTTCCCATTCAGGCTTTACGTGGCACATAAGCCGAAGCGCAGGCGTCCAGTATGCCCTCAACGCCGATTCTATGAACGCCATACAGGTCATCAACAGTACCGGTTTGGCCAAAATGATCCACGCCCAGCGGCATAACTCGCTGGCCCGAAACCGATCCCATCCAGGAAAGGGTGTGTGGAGAGCCATCAACAACAGTTACCAGCGCCGCACCCGGCGCCAATGGCGATAACAACCGCTCGATATGCGAAGGCTCACGCGTCCCTTCCCGGCCAAGAGAACGATTGGCGGCAAACCACCCGGCATGCAATTGATCTGCACTGGTCACGGCAAGAAGTCCTGCACCGGGGATATCTTCAACCAGTTGCCTGTGCGCTTCCATCGCCTCCGGGGCGAGAACACCGGTATACACAATTGCAATCTCTGCCCCGTCTGCTGGCGGCACCAGCCAATAGGCACCCTTAATAACCTCATCACGCCAGCTTACTGTGCTTTCACGCTCAATCTGGTCTATCACACGCGTCGACAGCCGCAAGTATACCGATCCACCGTCGGGGCGCTGCATATACTCAAACCCCCACTGCATGATGGCGCCAAGCTCGTCCACGAATGCCGGTTCAAAATAGGTCAGCTTGTCCTGGGTCATACCAAGCAAGGGAGCACTGATTGACTGGTGAGCCCCGCCTTCCGGTGCCAACGTCACACCGGACGGTGTGGCAACCAGCATAAACCGCGCATCCTGATAGCAGGCATAATTCATCGCATCCAGACCACGGGCAATGAACGGATCATACAAGGTACCGACCGGCAGCAATCTCTCGCCAAACAGTGACCCGGAAAGGCCCAGCGCACCTAATGCCAGAAACAGGTTATTCTCGGCGATACCCAGTTCCAGATGCTGGCCTGTTGATGACATGGCCCATTTTTGTGGTGAAACAACTTTCTCTTCCCGGAACACGTCTTCACGCACCGTTCTGTGAAAAATACCGCGCTGGTTAACCCAGCCTCCCAGATTGGTTGATACAGTAACATCAGGCGAAGTGGTCACAATCCGGTCGGCAAGAGCGGTTTTACCCCGCGCCAGCTCGTTCATAATCTTGCCGAAAGACGGCTGGGTCGCCAATGCACGACCTAAAACAGCCGGAAAACCTTCATATGACGGAACATCTATGACAGCAGCGTCATAGCGGCGACTTTTTTCTTTTCCGAAGGCGACGTTATCAAGAAAGTCCTGAAGCATTTCCTGGTTGTCTTCAAGGCCCGCGAACCGGTCCCATTCAGCGCCTTCAGGAACATTCATTTTTTTCTGAAATTCGCGCATCTGCTCGTTATTCATAAGACCGGCATGGTTGTCTTTATGGCCCTGAAACGGCAATCCCCGCCCTTTGACAGTATAGGCAATAAAGCAATTGGGCCGGTCATCCGACACGGACCGGAATGTCTCAAGCAATAACTCAATATCATGCCCGCCAAGGTTGGTCATTAACCCCTGCAATTCATTGTCGGAATAGCTCGCCAACAGATCTGCCACACCCGGTTTTTCGCCCAGCTCCTTCAACAGTCTTTCGCGCCACGCCGCACCACCTTTATATGCCAGCGCCGAATAGAGCGAATTAGGACAATCATCAATCCATTGCCTCAGAGCTTCGCCACCTTTTTTTTGGAATGCAGCAAGCTGGCTCTTGCCATATTTAAGCGTGATAACATTCCAGCCAGCCGTCCTGAAGATATCTTCGAACCGATCAAACATCCGCTCGTTTGTAACAGAGTCGAGGCTTTGGCGATTATAATCAATAATCCACCATGTATTGCGCAGTTCATGCTTGTAGCCTTCGATAAGGGCTTCATAAATATTGCCTTCATCCAGCTCGGCATCGCCCATTAACGAGATCATCCGACCTGTCTCTTCTTCGCGCATCAGGTCTTTGGAAACCAGATAGTCCTGGGTCATGGAAGCAAAAGCCGTAATACCAACGCCAAGCCCGACCGACCCTGTCGAGAAATCAACATCATCATGGTCTTTCGTGCGGGACGGGTACGATTGCGCGCCCCCCAATCCCCTGAACCTTTCAAGCTGATCACGGGTCTGGCTCCCAAGCAAATACTGAATGGCATGAAAAGCAGGACTTGCATGGGGTTTAACGGCCACCCTGTCACGTGGCGTCAGAATGCCAAAATAGAGAGCAGACATGATCTGGGCAAGGGATGCACAGGAAGCCTGATGACCGCCCACTTTCATGCCCCCGGGATTAGGCCTGATATTATTGGCATTGTGGATTGTCCAGGCGGAAAGCCATTGCACCTTGGAATCCAGAAGTGTAATCGCCTGCAACTCCTTCTCTGACACCTGCTGAGAAGCTGGCATTGAACCTGGTGCTATTTTTGCGACGGCCCCGACACTCTTCCTGGACATGCAGAATTATTCCTTCTTCAAATTGCACAACAACATGCAGCCCGGCAACATCGGTTGCCGCACCGCTACAGACTCGATTATATGAGAGTTGCACAGGATTTTTCTTGCAAAGGTGATACAAAATTCCTAGCATCACGCAACAATCCATCAAATTTTGATATGCTTTTAATATACCATGCCAATTTCACCTCTTGACCCGATTGATCGAAAGATCGTGGCACATTTGCAGCGCAATGCGCGGATAAGCAACGTCGAACTGGCGGAAGCTGTCGGACTTTCTCCCTCTCCGTGCCTGCGACGTGTGCGCGCGCTTGAAGAATCAGGCGTTATAAAAGGATATGTCGGCCTGATTGACCCTCGCGCCGTCGGCATGAGCATGAATGTTTTTGTCCGTGTCAGCCTTACGCAACAAACTGAAGCGCTTTTGGATGCCTTTGAAAAAGCAGTTGAAAACCTGCCAGAGGTTATGGAATGCTACCTCATGTCGGGAGACGCCGATTATCATCTGCGGGTAGTAGTTGCCGATCTTGAAACATATGAGAAATTCCTGAAGTCCAACCTCATCTGCGTCCCCGGGGTGTCCAGCATTCGCTCAAGTTTTGCCCTGAAACAGGTAAGCTATCGTACCGAACTGCCCCTTTAGACTGGCATGCCTCAAAAAATGGCCCTCGCTGAAGACCTGTTTATTCTGTTGGAAAATACCAAAACGCACGATGATGTTGTGCGGGGATATCTTTATGACAGACCAGTCTCCATTATCACGACTTCGGACCCAAAGCAGGTAACCGGATGCCTTGCAGATATTGATCTTCAGACATCACGCGGGTTTCATGTTGCAGGCTGGATGGCTTATGAAGCTGGCTTCAGTCTGGAGCCAGGCCTCGAACATTTAGCCCCCTCACCCGATACAATGACACTGTTATGGTTTGGCGTGTTCCAGAAACGTCGCTCAATGAGGCAGAGCGATTTATTGCAATTCTGGCAAGACAGACAACATCCGTCCGGCAGCAGGCATGCCATATCAGCCATAACCCCTTCAGTTTCACGCGACCAATACACGTCATGCATCGAAAAAATCCATGAATACCTGGCGGCGGGTGACACATATCAGATCAATTATACGCTCAGAAACAGGTTTGATTTCACAGGTGACGCCGAATCTCTCTATGGCGCACTGCGGGCGGCACAGCCTGTTGAATTCGGCGCCTATATCCAGACCCCTGACCAGACAATCATGTCTTTCTCGCCCGAGCTTTTCGTCAAAAAAGTCGGCATCAAACTGACATCCAAACCTATGAAAGGAACAGCTGCGCGCGGAAATTCTCTTCAGGATGATCTGAAAAATCGCACGGCTCTGATGGAAGACGAAAAATCCCGGGCAGAAAATTTAATGATTGTGGACCTGATCCGCAATGACCTTAGCCGAGTGGCCTCTCAGGGCAGCGTTATGACACCCCGCCTGTTTGAAGTTGAGCCCTATCGCACGATCCTGCAGATGACATCGACAGTGGAGGCGGAGATAGATCCCGCAACGTCTCTGGTAGATATTTTTAAGGCATTATATCCCTGTGGCTCTATAACAGGCGCCCCAAAAATACGGGCAATGGAAATTATCAATGAACTCGAAGCTGGTCCTCGCGGTATTTACACAGGAGCAATTGGTTATGTCACACCGGAACGGGACTTTTGCTTCAACGTCCCCATCCGTACCATTACCTTGAACTCCCCCCTGAACAACACAGGGTCTGGAACCGGCCAATTTGGATCAGGTGGCGGCATAATCGCGGATTCGCACGCCGACGCAGAATACCACGAGTGTTTGCTCAAGGCGCGTTTTCTGACGGATCCTCACCCCTCATTCGATTTGATTGAAACAATGCTGTTCAGGCATGATGCCCCGACAGGTGATCAAATTCTGTATCTGGACGAACATCTGGATCGTCTGGAAGCATCTGCAAAATTCTTTGACTTCCACTATAGGGAAGACACGATCCGAAACCATCTTGTACATCATGCCCTAAACCTGACGGCTCGATCCGATTACCGCATGCGATTATTGCTTGGTTGTGAAGGGACTTTCTCCATTACGTCAATACCAATGCCCGCCCCTGAAAAGTCCCGGTCAAAGCCATTTGCAGTCGTGGCACCATCAAAGGTGAATAGCCAGGATCCGCTGCTTTATCACAAAACCACAAGGCGCGAATTGTACGAAAATACCCTGGCGCTTCAAGCCGCTGAAACAGGTTGCTGCGAGGTCATTTTCATGAATGAACGTAATGAATTAACCGAGGGAGCCAGAACCAACCTTTTTGTCGAATTGAATGGTCAGCTAACAACTCCCCCTGTCACCTGCGGGCTGCTGCCCGGGATATTGCGGCAACACCTTCTGGATAACGGACGGGTGATCGAGCAAGCGGTCACCCTCCCTGACCTTCAGAAGGCCGATAAAATATATATAGGGAATTCAGTCCGCGGATTGACGGAAGTCATTCTATCTTCCTAGGGTCCTGACCCTAATCTAGCGGCTTGCATCCACAGGCAGGCAATCAATTCCTTCTGACTTCATCACGTCGCACATGTCCGCCGCTTCTTCCCGCCCTTCATATGCGCCAACCTGAAGGCGATAGAAGGTACCGCGATCCCCCAGATCCACCGCCGTGATCACTTCATCAACCCCGTTCAAAAGGCCCATATGCTTTTTCTGCAGGCCCTTCCATGACTGTGTCGCAACATCCGGGTCACGATATGAACCAAGCTGGATCCGGTAATTTGCCTGTACAGGGGTGCCACCAGCATCTTCAGCCTTTTCTTCCATTTCATACGAAGGAGCATCGTCCCCTTCAGGCGCTTGTTGAGATGACGATGCAGATGTATCTTCCAGCATGGCCACCTCTGCCGGAGGCTTGCCTGCAATCAACGACATCGACAGGCGTTTCGCCGCCTCGATTTCCTCGGGTGTCAAAAACTCCGCTATTTTCTGCTCGGCCCGAACAGCTTCAGGCAGTTTGCTATTACGTGCAAGCCATATCCAGGCATAAGCATCGACCAGATTTTTTTCGACATTTTTTCCATTAAAATGAAGAACGCCAAGCATATATTGTGAGCGGGGGTCTCCGTTGTGTGCGGCCAGACGCCACCAGGAAATCGCGTCCTGTACCTGCGGTTTGCCTGCCTTGCCAAAATAATACAATGTGCCCAGATTGCCCTGGGCCGCGCTGTGACCTAATTTCGCAGCCTTCAAATAATAATATTCAGCTTGTCCGATATCTTTCTCAACCCCGCGTCCCATCCGGTACATCTGCCCCAGATTAAACAGGGCATTACGATCACCGGCTTCCGCTGCAGGTATCCATTCCTCTATGGCCCGGCCATACTCTCCTTTTTCGTATGCCTCTATACCTTCGGCAATGCCCGCAAAGCTGCAAGACACGCCAGGAACGAACATGATGCCAACGATCAGCAGCAGGCTAACATTAATCTGTCTGAGGATATTCATGAGTATGTTCAAGTCCCTTTTCGTCATTGCCACCCCTGAACTCTGCCATCACACCAGCAAAGGCCGCTCATTACTGTATTACCCATCTTGATACCGGCAGCGCATGATTTGCAACCCCAAAATTCAAATCGTACCGCAGACCTTGCCCTGGCACCCGTATGATGATCGAAACCCTGTAAAATACTTTAAAAATTTTTATTAATATTTACATAAAATACAATAAAATCAATGTGTTAAAAATACATATTTACGATTTATTAACAGATTCCGACGTTTAATCCTGAAATATTGAGGTCAATTTTACCTGTTTTATAGCAACCGACCTTTGACACGATATTACTGGTTTCACCAGAATATCCGTTATTGAAGGCAATCGTTATGAAGCAGGCGCTAAAGGAATAAAAGACATGCGTGTCGTAGCATTTGCGTCGCAAAAAGGCGGATCCGGGAAGACCACTCTCAGCGGACATGTGGCTGTTCAGGCCGAAAAGGCAGGCGCCGGTCCTGTTGTTCTGGTTGATACCGACCCCCAAGGCAGCCTGGCTGACTGGTGGAATGAACGGGAGGCTACAACCCCGGCTTTTGCCCAAACCACAGTTGCACGCCTTATTTCCGATTTGGATGCCCTGCGTGCACAGGGGTTCAAGCTTGCAATTATCGATACACCACCAGCCATCACAATGGCGATACAAAGTGTTATTGCTGTTTCTGAACTGGTCATCATTCCGACCAGACCAAGCCCGCACGATTTGCGTGCAGCCGGCGCCACTGTTGAACTGGCCGAGCGGGCAGACAAGCCGCTCGTTTTTGTCATAAATGGCGCGACAGCGCGCGCGCGCATTACTTCTGACGCTGCTATCGCCTTATCCCAGCACGGGACGGTGGCGCCAGTCACTATCCACCAACGCACCGATTTTGCGGCCAGTATGATTGATGGCCGCACGGTCAGCGAACTGGCACCCAATAGCAAATCAGCGGCTGAAGTCGAATCACTCTGGCAATACATCAGTGACCGACTGGAAAAGAATTTCCGCCGAACCGTTTTTGTCAGTCAGGCCGTCCATCGTCGCGACCTTGGCACCCGAAGCGGCTTTGGCCGACGCCAGGTTAATCAGTAATTTAACGGACCGGAGACAGTTGCCTATGAAACCTGCGGCCCAACTATCAGGTGTTCTGCTTGCCCGCAAAGGGTTTGCCAAACCGTCATCACATCGTGCTGCATATCACGAGGACAATTATCCTCATGAGGCCCCAACGCCACGGATGCCCCAAAAATCAACGACATTTGGTGACGCTTCTCCATCAGGCAAAGCCTCCGTTACGCCGCGCGATATGCAGCAGGAACTAAACCGCAGGGTAACCTCCAGGAACAGCTGTACCCTTGCAGGTAATTGCAAACATTCAGACGAAAAAGATCTTGCGACAGCGGAACAGGTTGCGATGACCTTGCGCCTGAACCCGTTGCGCCACAAAAGACTGAGACTCATATCCGTACACAGTCAGCGAAGCGCACGCGACCTTATCACCAGTGCGCTGGACAAATATCTCGATCAACTGGAAGATGATTTAAATATGGATCTTTGCGAGTGCCTGCGTCAATCCAGGCAATGAATGCACTGTCACACAAGGTTTTTGGCAAAATTGTTTGTCAAAAACCTTGCACTCGATCCAAAATACGGGTCAGATATTATCGTTAACCATAATTGCAATACCCCGAACGGGAGACGACCACTGCAAACCTACTCCAGGTCATTAGCCACACCTTTCAGGATCAAGAATTTGCGAACCACTCATTCAATATTTAACGGGCATTCTTTCCTGTCTGGCGTCCGGACGTCTCTGCTTGGCACTGCCTGCGGACTTTTGCTCTCGGCTTGCGCAACGCCCGGCGCCGATGTTGAAAAGTCTGAAACTGCAGTGTCAGCAGCAGCAACATTGTCGAATGACAGCAGCAGCCTGTTGCGTATCGCGGACGAAATGGCCGCTGATGGTGCTTACGGTGCAGCGATTCCACTATACAGGCGTGCCCACCAGCAGGATACGACTGCTGCAGCCCCACTCATTGGGCTGGGGCGCTCACTGGCAGCCGCTGGCCAGTATCTTGAAGCGGCAGAAGTCTTTGAGAAGGCGCACGCTCAATCACCTGAGAATGCAGATGTCGCCAGAAACCTTGCAAACACCTATATTGCCCTGGGCCGTCCGGCAGATGCCTTGACAATTCTGAATGGTTCTCTGGACCAAAATCCTTTTGATATTGATGCCCTTGGCAGCCGTGCTGTTGCGCTGGATGCGCTGGGGCGCCACGGGGAAGCACTTGCAACCTATCAACGCGCCTTGTCGACGGCTCCTGAAAATGAGGGGATTAAGCATAATTATGGGCTCTCACTGGCCCTTGGTGGCGACGATCAGGCTCGCGCTCTTGAATTGCTGGGAGACGTGGCATCACGTCCGGAAGCAACTGCAGCAGAAAGACAAAACCTTGCCATGGCTTATGCCCTTGGCGGGGACGATGTCATGGCACAGCGTCTTCTCGCCATAGATTCAGACCAACAGACCGTCGAAAACAAGTTGACCTATTTTGACCAGCTTAAGGCACTTGATACTGAACAACGTTTTCAGACTGTAATGTCTGGGGCTATACAGCCGAAGAAAGATCTGTTGGAGTCGGCAAACCGCGCATATGACACTGACAATACTGTGAAAAATGAAACGGTGGCCCGGTTGGTGGAAGAACCGGAACCCCCGGTTGCAGAAGTTGTCCCCGAACCGGAACCCGAACCTGTCGTTGTAGTTGAAGACGATTTGAGCGACATTCCCCTGCTTTCCGAATCTCAAGGCTGGGCACTACAAATCGCCGCTTACCGCAAACCTCAACAGTTGCGTGATGGCTGGGCTATCCTGCGCGAGAAATATGCCGATATTATTGGCGATCTCGAACCCAGACGATCCGAAGTGGATTTTGGGGATCGCGAGAAGGAGCCTAAAGGATTCTTCTACCGACTCAACGCCGGCCCCCTTACCAGCCTCGCAGAAGCCTTGAATGCCTGTAAGGAAATGCATGCGCTTGGGGCCGATTGCTGGGTGCGCCCGCCAGAGCCAACCGAAGGCTCTCTACCGGAATAGTCACTTTTCCTCTTGATATCAGCTCTGACGCACCCAATTTTAATAACATGTACGATAACAATGCCTCATATGGGTTGTTATCAAGGATTGGGTGTCAGACTTGCTCAAATAGAGGAGATGGCAAATTTCGAGAGTCTCTGTCTTTAACAGCCCCTTTGTCGTAGGTTTTGATTATATCGAACGTGTCTTTGAGCATGTTGCAAAATCAGCGACCGAGAGCTATCCCCCCTATAACATTGAACATTCCGGTACCGGGTTGTTACGGATTACCCTTGCTGTTGCAGGGTTCTCCAGCGACGACCTGAACGTAACAGTTGAAGACAGCCAGCTTGTCATACGTGGCAGGCAACACCCTGCGCCTGGACGAACCTATCTTCATCAGGGGATAGCGACCCGACAGTTTCAAAGGCGTTTTGTCCTGGCAGAAGGCCTGAAAGTAACCGGCGCTCACCTGGACAACGGCATGCTTTCAATTGATTTGATACAGCCGGAACCGGTATCGACGGTAAAGACGATCAAAATTTCGAATTCTGCGCCACCGCTCGCAAGCAGCAAGGATAGTATTTCCTCGCCCGGCACAGACAAAGTTACAGGGCAGAAGGACAAAGTAGGAGTATAATAATGGCTGGAATGCACGAAGAAATGAAAACAATGTCACCTGATGCATTCGCAATGCTGGGGGGGCAGGAAATCGTCTATATCAAGCCTGTTACCCGAAATGGCGCAAGAGGATTTGCGATATATGCCGCAAACGGCCAGGAACTCGCCCTGTTGAATAGCCATGAAGCAGCACTGGATGCTATTGCCGAAAATGACATGGTTCCAGTATTGCTTCACTAACGATATTTAAGACGGAAAGTTCGGGCCTGATCAGGCCGCGTGCGGGGCCGATGCTTCTATCAGAAGCGCATAGATCGCGTCAGCACTTTCAGTGCCCCGCAACTTTTCACATGTGCCCTTGTTTCTAAGCAAGCGCGAAACCTTTGCCAAAGCTTTCAGATGGTCGGCCCCGGCACCTTCAGGTGCCAGAAGCAGAAAGATCAGGTCAACCGGCTGATCATCGATCGAGTCAAAATCAACGGGATGTTCAAGACGGGCGAACATGCCATAAAGACGGTCAAGTTCTGCCAGTTTACCATGAGGGATGGCGACGCCCTGCCCAACCCCGGTAGTTCCAAGCCGTTCCCGCTCAAGCAACACATCAAAAATTGTTCGCTCGGGCAACCCGACGATCTCGGCGGCCCGCGAAGCAAGTTCTTGCAAGGCTTGTTTCTTGCTCGATGCCTTCAAACTTGGGACAACCGCCTCAACGGGTATGAGGTCTTCGAGTTTCATGCCCGACCGGACCCTGTTTTTACATTTTCAGGATCAATCCAGCCGATATTCCCATCGGTACGGCGGTAAACCACATTCAGGCCACCATGCGCGCTGTTCCGGAACATCAACGTCGGAACATCTGCCAGATCCATTCTCATGACAGCCTCGCCAACCGTCACTTCCGGAATATCCGTTTTCATTTCGGCAATAACTACAGGCTGAAGATTTTCAGGCTCGTCCTGATTTTCATCTTCTGCAGCCAGAACGTAAGTGGCGGCCTGCAGAATTTCAGCATCGTTATTCTTTGGCTTGTGATGATTGCTCAAACGACGCTTGTAACGGCGCAGACGCTTTTCCAGCCGATCGGCAGACGCATCAAAGGCAGCATATATATCAGTCGCTTCTGCCTGACTTTGCATATCCATCTGTGCCACATGCACAGAGCAATCGGCGCGGAACAGATGCGCATCACGCGAAAACGTCACGTGGCCTTCTATTGAATGATTGAAATACTTGCTGACGACTGCATTCAAGCGTTCCTCGACCTGGCCTCTCAAAGCATCGCCAACATCGAGCTGTTTTCCGGTGACTACAACTTTCATGGTTGCTGTTTAACTTCCATAATTTTTCTGCATGTCAGGGCCTGCCCCTGATCAAGTTGGCGGACGATAGTCACGAGTCTCCTATCTGTCAACAGCCACAATATCACAGATATTGACGGCACTGAACACCAGAGAGCGGGAAAATATAGAGACTGTCATTAAACCATTGAAAAAAAATGGACAATCAAACACCTGGACAGGGTTTAAATTGCGACACTTTTCATGCGCCGACGCTGAACAGAAGATGGAATTCTTAGCGCTTCGCGATATTTTGCAACTGTTCTGCGTGCAATATCGATATTCTCATCACTCAGAATCTCTACGATCTTGTCATCAGAAAGTATTGCCTTTGCACTTTCGCCATCCACCAGCTCCTTGATACGCTGTTTGACGGATTCCGCAGAATGGGCATCACCATCATCCGACGACGCAATGGACGATGTGAAGAAGTATTTCATTTCAAAAACACCCCGGCTCGTCGCCATGTACTTGTTGGCCGTAACCCGGCTTACCGTGCTTTCGTGCATTTCGATTTCCTCTGCAATAGCCCTCAGGTTCAAAGGCTTGAGATATTTCACTCCCTGTTTAAAGAAGCCTTCCTGTTGCGTGACAATAGCCGTCGCCACTTTCAGAATTGTCCTCGCCCTTTGGTCCAGGGCCTTAACAAGCCAGTTTGCAGACTGATAACATTCCGTCAGAAATGCCTTGTCTTCCTTGCTCTGCGCACGTCCACTGATTTCACTGTAATATCTTGTATTCACCAGCACTTTTGGCAAGGTATCGCTGTTGACTTCGACGATCCACCCACCCTTTGGATTTTCGCGCAGAAAAACATCAGGCACGACTTCCTGTGCAGGTTCTCCGCCAAACGCCAGCCCCGGCTTCGGATTCAGCTCACGTATTTCGTTAATCATCTCAACGATATCGTCCATGTCGACGCCACAAATACGCTTCAGGGCCTGCAAATCGCGTCTGGCAAGTAAATCCAGATGTGAAACCAGAGTGTTCATCGCCGGGTCAAGCCTGTCCTTTTCCGCCAGCTGAAGAGCCAGACACTCTGACAGATCACGAGCCAGAACACCCACGGGGTCAAAAGTCTGAATCATGGCAAGTACAGCTTCCACATCCGACAGGGAACAATCAAGCCGATCAGCGATCGTCGCAAGATCATCGGTCAAATATCCGGCTTCATTAACCATATCAATCAGATACTGGGCGATAAGCCGGTCTGCCGGCACCAGCCCCGCAACATTCAGCTGATCTTTAAGATGGTCCTGCAAAGAGGGAGAACTTGTGAGGTTTTCCTGAAAATCGAAGTCTCCGCCGTTAAAACTTCCACCCCCGCCGGAAATGCTCCCGGCTCCGTTCATGCTCAGACCGGTATCATTTGAAACGTCGTCCGTAAAACTGTCGCTGTTATAAACATTTTCGAAGTCGGCATCGAGCGGCGATTCCGCTGTTTTGGCCTCCTGCCCGCTTTGTTCAATTTTAACGTCAATTCCGACCGTCGAATCTTCAGGCGCAGCCTTTTTTTGCGGGTCTGCATGATCTTCCCTGTCTTCTCCGCTTGCGCGGTCATCACTATCGCCCACTTCAAGCAACGGGTTTTTTTCAATTTCCTGAGAAATGAAATCTGTAAGCTCAAGGTTAGTGTACTGCAGCAGCTTGATAGCCTGCTGCAACTGGGGCGTCATGACCAGCGATTGAGTATGTCTGAGTTCCAGCCTGGGAGAAAGCGCCATCAATTCATCTCTTACAAACTAAATCTCTCACCAAGATAAACACGCCGAACGTCTTCATTGGCAACAATCTCGGCAGGCGTACCTTCCGTTAAAACATGGCCATCATAAATAATGAAAGCCCGGTCTATAATATCCAGTGTCTCTCGCACATTATGATCTGTAATCAACACACCAATTCCACGTTCTTTCAATTGTCCGACCAGATTACGGATATCCGCAATGGCGATCGGATCAATTCCCGCAAAGGGTTCATCCAGCAACATAAAGCTGGGGCCTGCCGCCAAAGCTCGCGCAATTTCCACACGACGCCGCTCTCCGCCCGATAGTGCCAATGCTGGCGTCGTCCGCAAATGCGAAATAGAAAATTCATCCAGCAGCTCATCCAGCTTTTCATCCTGCACCTTGCGATCCGGCTCGGAAACTTCCAGGATCGCCCGAATATTGCCTTCAACAGTAAGCCCGCGAAAAATCGATGCCTCCTGAGGCAAATAGCCTATGCCCAACCGTGCTCTCCGATACATCGGCAGCGCCGTAATATCCTGACCGTCAAGAACAATTGACCCATAGTCCGGGGCCACAAGCCCGACGATCGCGTAGAAGCAGGTCGTCTTTCCTGCCCCGTTGGGGCCAAGCAGTCCGACGACTTCCCCTCGTTTCACATTCAGGCTGATACTGCGCAAAACCGGACGCTTCTTGTATGTCTTGCCGATGACGCGAGCGACCAGCCCTTCGTCGGCCCCTGCTTCCCGAGGCTGTTGCGGCGATCCTTGTGTCTCAGACCGATTTTGCGTTGTATCCTCCACCTGTTCAAAGGACGTCATATTGTCTCCATTCAAGCGCCAACCGATTAATAAATAGTGATTATTTGCGCTTTTTTTTAAAATATTTTCCGAACGAAATTATGCAGTCGAATAAATTCTCCGGGATTAAAAGTGCTAATTGTTTTTTGTCGGCGGGACGAAGCTGCCCTTTACACGACCGCCTTCTTTCCCGGCGCTATCAGCTTCAGCGCCTTCAATCCGGGTCAGCCCTGTCTCAAGGTCAAGCTGCAAACGATCCCCGCGAATGGTTGTATTACCCCGGCTTAGCACCACAGCACCCCCCAGGGTAATAATCCGGGTATCAAGATCATAAACGCCCCAGTTGCTACTCACGGCCTCCGACGCAGAAGACAGCTTTACCTCACCGCTGGCGTCTATTCGCGTAATGGCAGCAGGTTTGTCTTCCGCAGTATCCACCTTGTTTGATGTCCGGTAATAAACCGTCAGTCGTTCAGCCATCAATTTCAGATCATCCTGAACGGCTTCAACATTTCCCTGAAAAACGGCTGTATTGTCCTTTGTTTTCACCTCAAGTGAATCAGCGCTAATATCAATTGGTTGTTTGACATTATGTTTTTTCAAGCTGGAAATATCCTGTGCGGCGGCAACGGCCAGTAAGGCAACTGAACATGCAACCGCGAGCATAGCCCCTGCTACAACATGACCAACCTGCCCCGTGATCCGTGTGACGCCAGACATGACCATCGGCTCTGCCATTGATGTATCCCACGCTTTTGTTTTCATTGCCCAACACCCCTAACAGCTGCATCCAGATGCTGCTCCGGCATTATTCTCACCCGAACGTCCCCTAACAATTTCATACTTTTCCCATCTATTTGCGCCCTGAATGAGTCTGCCCTGAACGATCCGAAAGGCGCAATACCGCGAACTTCGCTCTGACTTTCCGCGATAGCTGAATGAAGATCGTAAGCAACTGATTCGATCATAAATTCATAACCACTATCGGTTACAATTCTGATGCCTTTGCCCAGCCACAGCTTTTCGGTGTGCGGATTGTAAACACCTTCACTGGCGCTCAGAACCGCCTCGGACTTATCCCTCATCTCAACCGACGCACGGATTTCCAGCAACTTGACTTCGTCCTGGTTTTCCGGTGACTGAATTGCGGACTTTGCCTTGATTCTAAAGGGTCTGTTCAAGCCATCTGTGCCAACATACACGGGCTCGATCATCCTGATCTGTTCATTGCTTTTTTCAAGATCCTGAAACGACAACGTGAAGCCGCTTTCCGTATCACGCAAATAGGGCCACCCGATTACAATCGTCAAAAAGCATATGAGCAACAGCGGCACACCCACTTTCAACAACTTGTTGAAATAGACATACCGCTTGATCTGCCATGCCAGTTTTGCCGAATTCTCTTTTGAATATATGGACTGTTCAGCCACCGGAACCCTGCGTTAACCTTTCATTAAAAGCAATTTCTGTGCCAATTATGATTGGCAAGTGCTTAACGGTCAATAGGGACTTCAAAAAAGAATGGCTTGCTGGCAGCAAAAATACCTGGACACATGGGTCTAATGCGCAAATATATCCGTCTCACCCCAGCCACCCAGATCAAGGTCAGCCCGGGTCGCCAAAAAGTCAAAACATTGCTGCGCAAAATGCGCCCTGCCTGAAACATCCAGCATTTTATCCAGACGATCCTTCAAGGCATGAAGATACAAAACATCCGAAGCGGCATACGCCTTCTGCTGATCGCTCAACACTTCAGCCCCCCAGTTCGAACTTTGCTGCTGCTTTGAAAGCTCAACATTAATCAGTTCGGCACAAAGGTCTTTCAACCCGTGTCGGTCGGTATAGGTCCTAACCAGTTTCGAGACGATTTTTGTACAATAAAGAGGGCTGACAGCAATGCCCAGATTATGCTTGAGGACAGCAACATCAAAACGGGCAAAATGAAACAGTTTCACTACCGCCTGATCTTCCATCAGCTTTTTAAGATTGGGAGCCTGATCCTGACCGGGCATAATCTGCACTAAATGGGCAGAGCCATCACCACTGGACAGTTGCACCAGGCACAGCCTGTCACGTAGCGGGTTCAACCCCATTGTTTCTGTATCCACTGCGACGGATTCGCCAAATGTGACGTCTGCGGGCAGGTCAGATTTATGGAAATGTATGGCCATGGCCATTGCCCTCTGTGCCCTAGAAGATTTAGTGGTGCCCAGGAGAGGACTCGAACCTCCACGACCTTGCGATCACTAGCACCTGAAGCTAGCGCGTCTACCAATTCCGCCACCTGGGCCAAGGTTATCAGCTGGATTGACATAATTCGCCCCAACCGGCTTCCTTGTGCATCTCGCTAACGATTGGGCGAAAGAAAGTCAAGTCTTTGATGATGCTGACCAACACTAATTTTTCCGCGTATGGGTCCGGTGCGCTGCCAGAAGTCGCAATTCAGACAGATTGGACTGGACCACTCCATCAAAACAGGTCTAAAAAGGCCAAGTATATCTTGTCTGTTTGAGTATTTTGAACCGGGAAGATAATTCAGAATCAACAACGGCATGTGGAGCAATGTTATGGCGGGTCGCCTGGTGACAGTTTTCGGTGGATCTGGTTTTCTGGGGCGCTACCTCATACGCAGGCTTGCCAAAAATGGCGACCGGATTCGCGTTGCCGTCAGAAACCCGAATCTGGCACTGTTCCTCAAGCCGCTGGGCGATGTCGGACAAATCCAGATCGTTCAGGCCAACGTGCGAAACAAGCCTTCGGTTGAGGCAGCCGTCGCAGGTGCTGATGCTGTCGTCAATCTGGTCGGTATATTGTTCGAATCCGGTGCACAGAAGTTTGCCGCCACACAGGCACAAGGCGCTGCGAATATCGCCCGGGCCTGTGCAGCAGCTGGCGTAAGGCAATTGGTTCATATTTCAGCCATCGGCGCCAGCGCTGAATCCACATCAAAATATGCCCGGTCAAAAGCTGCAGGCGAGAAAGCCGCCCTTGACCTTTTTCCGGCCACAACCATTTTGCGACCCAGTGTTGTTTTCGGCGGGGAAGATAATTTTATTAATCGATTTGCAGGGCTTGCCCGACTGTCGCCTATCATGCCGCTCATCTGTGGCAACACCCGATTTCAGCCGATATATGCTGGCGATGTTGCAGAAGCCATCATGAAAGTGCTCGAGACCGCCTCAGCCAAAGGCAAAACATACGAACTGGGCGGCCCCAAAACCTATACCTTCCGCGCCATCCTGGAATATATCATGGATGAAATCGACGCCAAGTGCCCTTTGGTGCCCGTCCCCGTATTTGCGGCGAAAATTCAGGCATTTTTCCTTCAGCTACTGCCGACACCGCTCCTGACAATTGATCAGGTGAAATTGCTGGAGCACGATAATGTGGTCTCGGAAAATACAAAGGGCCTGAAGGAGTTGGGCATTTCGCCGACACCTCTTGAAACCGTCGCCCCCTCCTACCTGATCAGGTTCCGGCCTCACGGCCAGTTTTCTGACAAAAAAGCCGGATAGCCGCTCAGATATAAACCCAGGCCAGTAGCCCTGCCCCAAGCAGTACCCGGTATATGACAAATGGCGTCATGCTGGCATGGGACAACCATTTGATAAACAGGTGAATGGCAGCAATGGCCACCGCAAACGACAGAACGCCCGCAAGCAGACCATATTCAATTAACGCCTGATCCCCTGATTCCAGCAGTTTGATCAGACCCGCCAGTCCCGAAATAGCAATGGTCGGCATGGCCAGCAGCATCGAAAATCTGGCCGAATCCACCCTGTTGAAACCAAGATAGCGGGCAGCTGTCATGGTAATGCCGGAGCGGCTCGTGCCCGGAATAATCGCAAGCACCTGCGACATACCAATGAAAAAGGCATTTTTGAGTGTTATGGCTTCCAGCTTTTTGTCTGTGCCACAATATCGATCTGCCCCATAAAGCAGGATTCCAAATATGATACTCGTCCAGCCGATAACTTCAATGTCTCTCAGTCCATCCACCAGATCGAACGCCACAAATGTCCCGCCGATAACGACAATCGGGAAAACCCCTATAATGAGCGCCAGAGTTAGCTGACGGCCATTCAGCATCTGGTTCGGCGCCGAAGAGCCTTCAGCAGGGTTTATATTGCGTGGATTAAGCAAAAGACCTGCCAGCCCCGCAAACAATAACCTGACATCTTTACGAAAGTACACCAGTACCGCCAATAGCGTGCCCACATGCACCGCCAGATCGACCAATAACCCCTGATCCTGCCAACCAGTCAATTCCGGCACAAGAATAAGATGCGCAGAGGAACTGATGGGTAAAAATTCGGTAATGCCCTGAACAACGGAAAGAACAAAGACCTGTAATAATGTCACTATAAACCCCACAATATTCGGTTATGGCCGCACCTTAAGGGGGAATGCCCCTGATAACCCGACGGATCATAGCGAATGATCCGAAACACGAAAGGCAAAAAAGCAGCTACCACCATCCGGCCCACCATATCAATTGGGTCCGATTCGGTACTATTGGAATTTTTCAAAAGCCAAAAAAGCCCGGAAAAGGAACCTGAATCGTCAAACTTATTCATATTACGTCATTAATACTGACCTATTTTTGGTTTTTTACTGGAAATACGTAGCCGCTCTCTGTATAGTGGCGCCAAATCCATCCATACCGATATTATGATTGTGAATTCCAATGGCTGAAAAGATGCTTAAATTCGTGAAAACGCCTCAGGCGACTCCGCCCAAACGTGATGCAAAAAAACGCATTGGGGATTTTCAGGAAATCTACGAAAAATATGCTGTTGAAAAGGCAGAGGAACAGGCCAGCCGTTGCTCGCAATGTGGCATTCCCTATTGCCAAATTCATTGCCCGTTGCACAATAATATTCCCGATTGGCTCAAGCTTACAGCTGAAGGTCGCCTGGAAGAAGCCTATGAATTATCAAGCGCCACGAATAACTTCCCCGAAGTATGTGGTCGCGTTTGCCCGCAAGACCGCTTGTGTGAAGGCAATTGCGTTATTGAGCGAGATTTCGAATCGGTCACGATCGGGTCGGTTGAACGCTATATAACAGACACCGCATGGGAACAGGACTGGATCAAGCCTTTTACGCCACGTCATGAACTGGATCAGTCTGTTGGCATTATCGGCAGCGGCCCGGGCGGCCTTTCTGCTGCAGAAATGCTGCGCCGTGAGGGGTATCAGGTCCATGTATATGAGCGTCAGGACCGAATCGGTGGCCTCATGATATATGGCATTCCCAATTTCAAACTTGAGAAGGAAATTGTCCTCAAGCGCAGAAAGCTTTTCGAAGACAGTGGCATAACCTTTCATACAGGCTTTGAAGTTGGCAGAGATGCGACACTCTCGGACCTGCGGGAAAAACATGATGCCGTATTGATTGCGACAGGCGTTTACAAGGCGCGTGATGTCCAGGTCCCCGGTTCAGACCTGAAGAATGTCTTCCCTGCCCTCGATTATCTTGTAGCAAGTAATCGCAACGGACTGGGTGACAAGGTAGCAGAATTCGACAATGGCTCGCTGAACGCAAAAGGTAAAAACGTCATCGTCATAGGCGGTGGAGACACCGCTATGGATTGCGTCAGAACAGCGGTCCGGCAGGGTGCCAAATCCGTCAAATGCCTGTATCGGCGCGACAAGGAAAATATGCCGGGCTCCATGCGTGAAGTGAACAATGCAGAAGAAGAAGGCGTTGAATTTGTCTGGTTGTCAGCCCCCCGGGAATTCAAGGGGAAAAATGGCAAGGTAGATGAAGTCAGGGCAATCCGCATGCGCCTCGGCACCCCGGACGCAACAGGGCGCCAGTCCCCTGAACCTGTCGAAAATTCAGAGTTTGGCCTTGATGCGGATCTGGTCATCAAGGCACTGGGTTTCGACCCTGAAGACCTGCCGATCCTCTTTAAAGCTCCAGAGCTGGATGTGACACGCTGGGGCACAGTGAAGGTTGATTACAAAACCGCAATGACCAACCTTGATGGCGTATATGCTGTGGGAGATATCGTACGCGGCGCATCTCTGGTCGTGTGGGCGATTAGCGACGGACGAGATGCCGCTGCATCCATGCATGAATTCCTGAAGACCCAGGCTGAGCGCGACAAATCTGTCGCCCTTGCTTCCTGATCCGATAAAAGGACCGATGAACGATGACAAAGCAGCAATTTGATGGGCAGGACATGACCGCAGAGCAAGCCCTTGAGGAAGTCAAAGCCTGGGAAGCAAAGGCCGCGGAACTTACCGAGGCAGGCATATACAATCCGGAAGACGAACATTCGTCCTGTGGCGTGGGGCTGATCGCCTCAATCGATGGACAACCCACCCGCGATGTCGTACTGGCCGGCATTGAAGCCCTGAAGGCCCTGTGGCACCGCGGCGCTGTGGATGCCGATGGTAAGACCGGGGATGGTGCAGGCATTCACCTGTCCATTCCTCAGGATTTCTTTCGCGAACACGTTGTCCGCACCGGGCACAAAACGCCATCAGGGGCGCTTGCTGTGGGCATGGTATTTCTGCCCCGTACAGATCTTGGTGCCCAGGAAAATTGCCGTGCAATCGTCGAGACGGAAATTCTTAAATTTGGCTATTATATATATGGCTGGCGCCAGGTGCCCGTAAATGCGGCGGTTATCGGTGAAAAGGCGAATGCGACCCGGCCTGAAATCGAGCAAATCATGATCGCCCGCCCCAAGGGCCTGAGCGATGATGAATTTGAACGCAGGCTCTATATTATACGCCGACGCATCGAAAAGGCTGTTCTCTCAGCGCATATAAAAGACTTCTACATCTGCTCGCTGTCCGGCCGTTCCCTGATTTACAAGGGCCTGTTTCTGGCAGAGCAATTATCGGTTTTCTATCCGGACCTTCTGGACGAAAGGTTCGTCTCGAATTTTGCCATTTATCACCAGCGCTATTCCACCAACACATTTCCCACATGGTGGCTGGCTCAACCATTCCGCATGCTGGCGCACAATGGCGAAATCAATACCATCCGGGGCAATAAAAACTGGATGAAAAGCCACGAAATTCGCATGGCGTCTATCGCCTTTGGCGAATTCAGCGAAGACATAAAGCCATTGATCCCCTCTGGGGCCTCTGATTCTGCCGCACTGGATGCAGCCTTTGAAGCGCTGGTTCGCGCGGGCCGCACCGCACCTTTGGCCAAAACGCTGGTTATCCCGGAATCATGGTCAAAAAAGACATCCTCGATGCCTGAAGCCCATAGGGCCATGTATGCCTATGCGAACTCTGTGATGGAGCCTTGGGACGGCCCTGCAGCCATTGCCGCAACCGATGGCCGCTGGATCATTGCCGGCATGGACAGAAACGGCCTGCGCCCCATGCGTTATACCATTACCAATGACGGCATGCTCATTGTTGGCTCTGAAACCGGTATGGTTCTGGTGCCGGAAGCAAAAATCAAGGAAAAGGGTCGTCTTGGACCCGGTCAGATGATCGGTGTTGATCTGCGTGAAGGCGCGTTCTATCACGACCGCGAGTTGAAAGATCTGCTGGCAGGCGAACACCCGTATCAGGATTGGGTCAAAAACTTCAAAAGCTTTGACGATCTTCTGCCTGAAAATCTGAGTGAGCCAGCTCTTCTTGATCGCAAGGCACTGCGCCAGCGCCAGGTCAGTGTTGGTCAAAGCGTCGAGGATCTGGAGCTTATTCTTCATCCCATGGCCGAAGCCGCAAAGGAAGCTGTCGGATCAATGGGAGACGACACCCCCCTTGCCGTTTTATCGGAGAAATATCGCCCTTTAAGCCATTTTTTCCGCCAGAATTTCAGTCAGGTCACCAACCCGCCGATTGACAGTCTGCGTGAACATCGGGTCATGAGTCTCAAAACCCGTTTTGGCAACTTTGGCAACGTTCTGGAACAGGATGTCAGCCAGACCAACGCGCTCATCCTCGAATCACCGGTTTTGACCAATGGTGAATATCAGTTCCTGAAAGATCTGTTTGGCGATACAGCGCAGGAAATAGACTGTACTTTCGATGTCAATGATGGCACCGATGCCCTGCGCGACGCCATCGAACGCATTCGTCAGGAAGCTGAAAATGCCGTGCGCGCTGGCAAAAGCCAGCTTTTTATCAGTGACATGAACATCTCGAAAGACCGGGCAGTCATTCCGATGATTTTGGCGACGTCAGGTATACATTCGCACCTTATACGTCAGGGGTTGCGTACCTTTACCTCACTGAACGTGCGATCGGCCGAATGTCTTGACACCCATTACTTCGCCGTCCTCATCGGGTCTGGCGCCACCACAGTGAACGCCTGGCTTGCACAGGACAGCATTGCAGACCGCCATGCACGCGGGCTGTTTGGGGCTGTTTCACTGGAAGATTGCGTCAAGAACTTCAAGGAAGCCATTAATCAGGGCCTGCTTAAAATCATCTCCAAAATGGGCATCGCGGTGATCAGTTCTTATCGCGGTGGCTATAATTTTGAAGCTGTGGGGCTCAGTCGCGCGCTGGTCGCTGAGTTTTTCCCTGGCATGCCATCCAAAATCTCGGGAATCGGTTTCGCCGGCATTCAAAAGAAAGTGATCGGGCAGCATGACAAGGCCATGCGTCAGGATGTTGTCACACTCCCGATTGGTGGCTTGTACCGGTATCGACACGGCGGTGAAGTGCATTCTTTCGAAGGTACTCTTATTCACACGCTACAGGCGGCTGTGACGTCCGATTCATATTCCCATTACCTGAAATATTCAGCTGCACTGCGCAAGCTTCCGCCCGTAAATTTGCGGGATCTAATGGAATTCAGGACAACAGAAAACCCGACAGCGCTGGACGATATCGAATCAATTACCGAAATTCGGAAACGGTTTATCACACCGGGCATGTCTTTGGGCGCACTTTCCCCCGAAGCGCATGAAACCCTGACAATTGCCATGAACAGAATTGGTGCGCGCTCGGTTTCCGGTGAAGGCGGCGAAGGGGCTGATCGTTACAAGCCTCGGGAAAATGGAGACAATCCAAATTCTCCGATTAAGCAAATTGCCTCTGGCCGGTTTGGGGTCACCGCTGAATATCTGAATAACTGTTCGGAAATTGAAATCAAGGTGGCCCAGGGAGCCAAACCCGGTGAAGGCGGTCAGTTGCCAGGATTCAAGGTAACTGCCGAAATTGCCAAATTGCGCCATGCGACAGAGGGCGTTTCCCTGATTTCGCCACCACCGCATCACGACATTTATTCCATCGAAGATCTGGCTCAGCTGATCTATGATCTGAAGCAGATTAATCCTGTCGCCCGGGTCTGCGTCAAGCTGGTCTCATCCGCAGGCATTGGTACAATTGCCGCAGGCGTCGCCAAGGCAAAGGCAGACGTTATTCTGATTTCGGCCAATGTGGGCGGGACCGGCGCCAGCCCGCAAACAAGCATCAAATATGCGGGCACGCCCTGGGAGCTCGGACTGTCCGAAGTTCATCAGGTTCTTACCCTGAACAAGCTGCGGGACAGGGTAACCCTTCGTGTTGATGGCGGATTTAAAACCGGCCGCGATGTCGTCTTTGGCGCGCTTCTCGGGGCGGAAGAATTTGGTGTCGGCACCGCTTCACTGGTGGCTATGGGCTGCATTATGGTCAGACAATGCCACTCGAACACCTGCCCTGTCGGCATCTGCACACAGGATTCCGATCTGCGGCAGAAGTTTGTCGGCACACC
This sequence comes from Sphingomonadales bacterium, assembly GCA_965227345.1. Classification (GTDB taxonomy): domain Bacteria; phylum Pseudomonadota; class Alphaproteobacteria; order Sphingomonadales. The sequence continues at coordinate 4,023,094 of OZ245755.1, read as the reverse complement.
GGAAAAGGTTATGAACCTGTTCAGCTTCATTGCAGAGGAAGTCCGCGAAATTGTCGCCAGTCTGGGTGTTAAATCGCTGGATGAAATTATTGGGCGCTCCGATTTGTTGCGTCAGGTCAGCCGGGGTGCCGCGCATCTTGATGACCTTGACCTTAACCCCATTCTGACCCGCGCAGATGCCCTGACGGTCTCAAAAGCGGCAAAGGAAGGCAAAAGAACTGAAGTCCTCGACACGCTGGACGCAAAAATGCTTCTGGATGCCAAAGCAGTATTTGATCGTGGCGAGAAAATGCAACTGACCTATTCTGTCCGCAATACGCAGCGGGCCATCGGTACCCGTTTCTCCTCGCATATTGTCCGCCAGTTTGGCATGACCGGCCTGAAGCCGGACCATGTCACAGTCCGCCTTCGTGGATCAGCGGGCCAATCACTTGGCGCCTTTGCCGTGCAGGGCATAAAGTTGCAGGTCTTTGGTGATTCCAACGATTATGTTGGCAAGGGCCTGAGCGGTGGCACCATCGTTGTGCGGCCCATGACCTCCAGCCCGCTCATAAGCAACGAAAATACCATCATAGGAAATACAGTTTTGTACGGCGCCACCAGCGGCAAGCTGTTTGCCGCCGGTCAGGCGGGCGAACGATTTGCCGTGCGTAATTCCGGTGCCCATGTGGTGATTGAGGGTTGTGGCGCAAACGGTTGTGAATATATGACCGGCGGTGTCGCTGTTATTCTTGGCCCCGTCGGCGACAATTTCGGCGCGGGCATGACAGGCGGCATGGCCTTTGTCTATGACCCCAGGAACGCCTTTGCTACACATGTGAATGACGAATCAATCATCTTCCAGCGACTTTCGTCTGAACACTGGGAGAAGGTGTTGCTGGATCACATCAGGGAACATGTCGAAGAAACGCAATCACAGTTCGCATCGACCATGTTGATCAACTGGGATCAGGAGCGCGGTAACTTCTGGCAGATTTGTCCAAAAGAAATGATTTCTCGTCTGGACAATCCGCTAACAGATGATGAGGCAGAAGCACAGACAGCCTGAACAACCAAATGAAAGCAGAGAGTAGCCGGCAAGGCGACGACAGTAAAAATTCGCCTCCCCTCTACTCTCTGCTACCCTAGGACGGCAGCTTATTATATGCTGCGCGTCATGCGTAAATTGTACCACAACTGGTTTTGCCCCTTTTCCCGTGCCGTCCGTATTTTGCTTGCAGAAAAAGGGCTGGAATTAAATCTGGTTCACGAAAAGGTCTGGGAGCGCCGACCCGAATTTCTCGCCCTGAACCCTGCGGCGACGACACCTGTTCTGGTGGAGCCGGACGGGCAGGTTCTGGCCGGCATCTATGCTGTCTCGGAATATCTTGAAGAAGTTTTTCCTGAATCAGACATGATGGGTAGTACGGCCAAATCCCGGGCAGAAACTCGCCGGCTTGTTTCGTGGTTTCATGAAAAATTCCACGGCGAAGTCACTCATCACCTGATTACCGAAAAAGTGATGAAACGCTTTCTGGCGATGGGCGAACCAGACTCACATGCCTTAAGATGTGCAGCTAACAACATCCGCTACCATCTTGATTATATTTGCTATTTGAATGATCGGCGGGAATGGCTGTCAGGTGATAACTTTACGCTCGCAGATATCGCGGCGGCGGCCCATCTTTCCTGTGCCGACTATTTTGACAGCATATCCTGGGATCGCCATGAAGACGCAAAGAACTGGTATATGCGGGTAAAATCGCGTCCCAGCATGCGCGCTATTCTGAAAGATCGAATTGCAGGCCTTGCACCACCAAAGCACTACAGCCTGCTGGATTTCTAATGCCAAGTCCCCGCCAGCAAATACAGGCTGAAGCTGTGCGACTTGGGTTCGACGACTTCGGCATCACAACACCCGCCTCCATCCCTGACGCCGGCACTCGGTTACAGGAATTTCTTGACCAGGGATATTATGGGGACATGGGCTGGATGGTTGAAAAGGCCGAGCGACGAAAGTCCCCTGCCAACCTGTGGCCGGAAGCCGAAAGCGTCATTATGCTGGCCATGAATTATGGCCCGGCATCTGATCCGCTTGATATTCTGGAGACGCCTGATCGCGCAGGAATCTCGGTTTATGCCAAGGGGCAGGATTATCATGATCTGGTCAAAAAGCGTCTAAAAGCCTTGGCACGATGGATGCATCAGGAATTCTCTTGCGACGTGAAGGTTTTTGTTGATACCGCACCGGTTATGGAAAAGCCGCTGGGTGAGAAGGCCGGACTTGGGTGGCAAGGCAAGCATACCAACCTGGTCTCCCGGAACCTGGGGTCGTGGTTCTTTCTGGGCAGTATTTTTACAACCATGAAACTCGCGCCGAATCAGCCGGAAAGCGATCATTGTGGCCGCTGCCAGCAATGCATTGATATTTGCCCGACCCATGCCTTCCCGGCACCTTATCGGCTCGATGCCCGCCGCTGTATTTCCTATCTAACGATCGAACATAAAGGGCAGATCCCGCTGGAGTTTCGCGAACCCATGGGCAATCGTATTTATGGCTGCGACGATTGCCTGGCCGTTTGCCCCTGGAACAAATTCGCCAGAACTGCCAAAGAATCAGCCTTCCATGCCCGCGCCGAACTTGCAGCGCCGCGCATTGAATATCTGCTGGACCTTGATGATGCAGACTTCAGAAGTGTATTTGCCGGCTCCCCGGTCAAAAGAACAGGTCGTGACAGATTTATTCGCAATGTACTTGTTGCGGCAGGCAACTCCGGTGATCAGACTTTGATTCCACAGATCATCGCACTTCTTGACGATACATCACCACTGGTACGAGGAATGGCCGTCTGGGCGCTTTCAAGATTATTAAAATCACACGATTTTGACCGGTTGAAGACCGAAAGGTCACGAGATGAAACAAACCCCTCTGTCAGGGTTGAGTGGCAGGCGTTGCGTCGCTAGCCTCGTCCATTAACTTCAAATTTTCGGCGGCAATTTCTGCTTCCGGCGTATCCGGGAATTTTGTCACGATTGCGAGCCAGTCGGCCCTCGCCTCAACGTCCTTCCCAAGCATTCGAAATATAATTCCCTGTTCCAGCAATGCAGAAACGCTGTCAGGGTTCAATTTCAATGCTGTTGCCAAATCTTCCTCCGCCCGGTCCAGAGCGCCCAAAGCCCGGTAGGCGCTGGCTCTAAAGACATATATGTCCGCCCGTTCAGGCGCCAGTTGCGCCGCCTTGTCCAGATCGTCCAGAGATTTCTGATATTGCTCCAGCCCGGCCAACGCCCGGGCCCTGTCGATAAAATATTCGACCCTGAATCGGGACTGTGCCGGTGCCTCTGTCAGCGCGGCACTCAAGGCACTGTAGGCTCTGCCAAACTCTTCCGTCATCAGCCAGGCGTTGCCCGCCTGCCCGTTTATCTCTGCCTGCAAACTGTTCAGATCAACATCGCCAAGACCCAGAATATCGTGACCCATCTGAATATCTTCACCAAGCTGTTCCAGCCGCTCGGCCCCGATCTCGTATTGTCCCAGATTAATCAGGGCCAGAGCAATACAATGACGAGCTGGAATACCCCCGCCAACAGCCTGCCAGTCCACCGCTGTATCCATGGCCTTTCGAGGGTCACTGTCTGCTTCCTGCACACATGCCGCATATTTCGCCGCCTGCACATCAAACTTGTCTGCGCTGGCCTGCACCAGGGGCAGAACAGCAAAAGCTCCCAACCCCAAAAATGCAAGAAGGGAAGACTTTTTCATAACCGCTGTTGCCTTTGTCTTTATCATCCACGTAAAGTCGTTGAAAATTATGGCGTGATCAAGGACTGATTGATCCAAAACGAGCGAGGCCCAGACTTTGAGCAAACCGCATTTATTTATTTTCGGGCTGGGGTTCAGTGCCGCCGAGCTGGCGCGCCGTTCCCTGAATGACGGCTGGACAGTCTCCGGCACCTCCCGCACCCCCGAAAAATGCGCACTTCACAAGAAGCATGGCATAAATGCTTTCCCTTTTGATGGCACCAGACCGCTCAAGGACGCCGATACCGTTCTGGCATCTGTCACGCATTTACTTGTCTCAATCCCCCCGGGCGCTGAAGCCGACCCCGTACTGGCACACCACAGGGAAGCTCTTGCTGCTCTTACAAATCTGCAATGGGCCGGATACCTTTCAACCACGGGCGTTTACGGGGATAAAAACGGTGAATGGGTGGACGAGAACACGCCCTGCGCGCCTACCAGCGAGCGCGGTAGGCGGCGGCAAATGGCCGAAGAGAGCTGGATGACGATGCATCGCGAGTATGGCATGCCGATGCACATTTTCAGGCTTGCAGGCATATACGGCCCGGGTAGAAATCAGCTGGAAACGATCAAAAGCGGTAAAGCTCGACGTATTATCAAGGCCGGTCAGGTTTTCTCCCGCATCCACCGCGACGATATAGCCACTGTCCTTCAGGCTTCCGTCAAAACCCCTGATCCCGGTGCCATTTATAACGTTTGCGATGATGAAGCCGCCCCGCCGCAAGATGTAATCTCTTTTGCAGCTCACCTGTTGAATACAGATGAACCACCTGTCCTGCAATTTAAAGACGCCGAGCTTTCTCCGATGGCGCGAAGCTTTTATGCCGAGAACAAGCGTGTTCGAAATGACCGAATCAAAAAAGAATTAGGCATTGGTCTGGCCTATCCTACGTATCGGGAAGGACTGCGAGCCCTTCTGAACACTACTATTTAAGGAAGGTCGCGAACAGCAGCACACAAGCGTTCTATATCCGCCGATGTGGACAATCTGTGGTCCCCTGATTTTGAGAATGAAATCTGGACATCTTCCGACGACAGACATTCTGCTATTTTCAACGACCATTGCCACGGCACATCTACGTCTTTCATGCCATGGAGTATACGGACAGGACAGTCAATTTCTATGGTACCATCCAGCAAATTATGCTCACGACCATCTTCGATCAGGTCACGGGTGATGACATACGGCTCTTCACTATATTCCGACGGTTGATACAACGCCCCGTCCCGCATGATCGTTGCCCGCTCTTGCTCACTGAATTCGGGCCACATCAACTTATCCGTAAAGTCGGGCGCCGGAGCAATCAAAACCAGTCCGCGGACCCGATCGGGCCGTGCCAGGGCGCACAGAAGCGCCAGCCACCCGCCCATGCTGGAGCCAACCAGCACCTGAGGACCAGCAGTCACCTTATCCAGCACCGCCAGAGCGTCGTCCCGCCAGCGGGAGATGGTTCCATCCACAAATTTTCCACCCGACAAGCCGTGCCCGGAATAGTCAAACCTCGTGTAAGCCTGCCCTTCTGCCCGGGCAAAACTCTCCAGAGCTGTGGCTTTTGTGCCGCTCATATCAGACATGAAACCACCGAAAAAGATGATTCCGGGAGATTTGCCCGACGTAGCATGGTAAGCAATGGACGAATCACTATTGGGATCAAGGTAGGAAACTTTGGAACTGTTGGTCATATCGGTACTTGCTCATGAACTTTGAGAATTCAGACACCCCCTCAAACTGTCAACTGCTTCCCGATCTGGAAGCCGGGGGCGTCGAGAGGGGTACAGTGGACATAACACGCGCACTGGTCAAGGCCGGAGCAAAGACTTTTGTTGTGTCCAATGGCGGCCGCATGATGCCCGAAATTCTGCGCGCCGGTGCCAAACATATAACCCTGCCTGCTCATCGTGATACGCGCTGGACCAAATTACTGAACGGCTTGAAGCTGGGGCGGCTGTTAAAGAAAAACAATATTGAAGTCCTGCACTTTCGGGCCATGCGCCCGGCGTGGAGCGCTGTCATTGCAAAAAAAATTCACCCGGTAAAGCTGGTTGCCACCGTTTACGGCCTGAATGGCAAAAGCGATAAAGAACTGAAAACTTTTGGCGAGATGCTGGAAAAGTGTGATCATGTTATCGCCGTTTCCAACTTTGTTGCGGATCAGATCAGAAAAAACTTCCACGTTGCGGCCAATAAATTATCTATCGTACCTCGCGGCATTGATATGAGCCAGTTCAACCCTGCGGTGGTCAAGGCGCACCGCTTTATCGACCTGTCAAAAAAGTGGCGCCTGCCCGATGGCATACCGCTGATTCTGGTCCCGGCAAGGATTATCCCTGAACGGGGTCAGGCCTTTCTGATCAAGGTTCTGGGAGAACTGAAAGATATTCCCTTCACGTGCCTGTTTCTGGGTGATAGCGAGGGCGATCTGGGCCATCTGGCAGAGCTGGAGGAGCTGATCGTTGCCAACGGATTTGAAGGGCAGGTCAGATTCGTGGGCTTTTGTGATGATATGCCTGCGGCCTATATGCTTGCCGACGTTGTGTTGACCCCGACGCTGGAACCCGAACCCTTTGGCCGGGTTGCTGTAGAAGCACAAGCCATGGGCAGACCAATTGTCGCCGCCAGACATGGAGGAGCTCGTGAAACTGTTATTGATGGCGAAACCGGTTTCCTGTTTACCCCCAGTGACCCCGAAGACCTGAAGAAGAAACTCACCAGGGCATTACAGATGAGTTCCGACGAGCGGGTGACTATGGCTGAAAAATCCCGGGCACATGTCAGCACACATTTCACGCTTGATCAAATGTGTGAACAGACATTGAAATTATACAGATCCCTCAAGCAGCCAAATGCGTTAAAATAGCCCATTCACGCCCCGAGGCGCTTGACACAGCGGCAAATAAATCTACCTTCCGGTCAGGGCTGGAACAGCCTGCCTGTATTTCAACAATTTGACTGTGTTCGATCCAGATTATGCAAGACGTAGACAAAGCCGCCAAGCCTGTTGCCCTGACATTACCGGACGGGAGTGTTCGCCAGTTTACCGGCCCCGTGACCGGTTTTGATCTGGCAACCGACATTGGACCCGGCCTTGCAAAGGCTGCCCTGCTTGTCAAGGTGGATGGCGAACTTTGGGATCTTCACCGCCCTATCGAGCAGGATTCTCAGGTCGCAATCGTTACACGCAAGGATGAAGCCGCGCTGGAACTGTTGCGTCATGATGCCGCCCATGTGCTGGCAGAGGCGGTCAAGGAACTTTACCCTGAAACCCAGGTTACAATTGGCCCCGCCATCGACAACGGGTTTTATTATGATTTTTCGCGCTCCCAGCCTTTCACTCCCGAGGATCTGGAAAAAATCGAAGCGCGCATGCATGACATCGTAAAGCGCGACGAGAAAATTAAGCGAGAGGTCTGGAAACGCGACGACGCCGTGGAATTCTTTCGCGGTATTGGCGAAGAATACAAGGCAGAGATTATTGCCAGCATTCCTTCAAACGAAAATATCAGTCTGTATCGGCAGGGTGATTTTATCGACCTGTGTCGTGGCCCGCACCTGCCGTCTACAGGCAAACTTGGTGATGGGTTCAAACTGACAAAAATTGCCGGGGCTTACTGGCGCGGTGATTCGAAAAATGAAATGCTGCAGCGGGTCTACGGCACCGCGTGGCGCGATAAAAAAGAGCTGAATGCCTATCTTCACCAGATTGAAGAAGCTGAAAAGCGCGATCACAGAAAAGTCGGTCGTGAAATGGGCCTTTTCCATTTTCAGGAAGAAGCGGCAGGCATGCCTTTCTGGCACCCAAAGGGCTGGAGCCTTTACCAGCAAATTGAGAAATATATTCGTCAAAAGCAGGTTGAACACGGCTATCAGGAGATTAAAACACCCCAGCTTGTCGACAAGTCCTTGTGGGTGAAGTCAGGCCACGCTGAAAAGTTCGCAGATCATATGTACACCTGCGAATCAGAAGAACGGGTTTTTGCGCTAAAACCCATGAACTGCCCCTGTCATGTACAGGTCTTCAACCAGCGGCTGATCAGCTACCGCGAGTTGCCACTACGTTATACCGAATTTGGCAGTTGCCATCGCTATGAACCCTCAGGCGCGCTGCATGGCCTGATGCGAGTTCGAGCCTTTACCCAGGATGACGGCCATATTTTCTGTCGTGAAGACCAGATTACATCAGAAACCATTGCTTTCAGCAAAATGCTGATGGATGTCTATCGCGACTTCGGCTTTACAGATGTCCGGGTCAAATTCTCGGACCGGCCAGAGGTTCGTGCCGGATCGGATGACGTATGGGATCGGGCCGAAAGTGCGTTGTTGAACGCCGTTAAGGCCACAGGCCATGAGTATGAACTCAACCCCGGTGAAGGCGCCTTTTATGGCCCCAAACTGGAATTCGTTCTGCGGGACGCGATTGGGCGCGACTGGCAATGTGGCACCATACAGGTTGATTTTGTCCTGCCTGAACGGCTGGATGCCAATTATATTGGTGAAGACAGCCAGAAACATCGGCCTGTCATGTTGCATCGGGCGATTTTCGGATCGTTTGAACGCTTTATCGGCATTCTGATTGAAAATTATGCCGGGAAATTTCCATTCTGGATGGCACCTTTGCAGGTCGTGGTGGCCACCATCACATCCAGTGCAGATGAGTATGCCCGCGAAGTCTCTGCCTTGTTGAAAGCCAATGGGTTACGGGTGGATGTTGATACCCGCAATGAGAAGATAAACTACAAGGTTCGGGAGCATTCCGTAGCAAAGGTACCGGTTTTACTGGTCGTCGGAGAGCGCGAGGCACAGGAAAAAACTGTTTCCGTTCGACGTTTGGGATCAAATAATCAAGAAACACTTGCACTTGCCGACGCACTGAATACACTGACTGCAGATTCTGCCCTGCCGGGTTAGTCGGGCGGAATGTTGATATATGGTCTTTGGGGGTAAAAATATTTGAAACATTCTTCTGCCGAAACCATATACAACATTCATTGGGCATAATCGTCGAGTAATATGTCGTAATTGCAATTTTGTAATGGATAGCAGCTGACCGGTCGGATAAATGATGACCATCGTCACAAGCAGGAGGAAGTTTCATACGTAGAGGACCGCCCACCCCACCAACTCAGCGTGGCCCCAGGGTCAATACACAGATCACGCTCTCTGAAGTGCGACTGATTGACGCCGAGGGAGAAAATCATGGTGTAGTCGATATCGACACAGCGTTAAAGATGGCTGCAGAAGCCACTTTGGACCTTGTTGAGATCTCGCCAAATACAGACCCGCCGGTATGTAAAATTCTGGACTATGGCAAGTACAAGTTCGAAGCCCAGAAAAAGGCAAGCCAGGCGCGGAAAAAGCAAAAGGTCATTGAAGTCAAGGAAATCAAAATGCGCCCGGGCATTGATGTTCATGACCTTGATGTGAAAATGCGGGCTGTTGAAAAATTCCTTGCTGAAGGCAATAAAGTCAAGATCACCATGCGCTTCCGAGGCAGGGAAATGGCCCATCAGGAACTAGGCATGAGAGTGCTTAACGAGGTTTCTTCACGGGTTGTTGAACTTGCCAAAATTGAGCAAACACCCAAGATGGAAGGTCGGCAGATTATGATGATCATTGCGCCGAAATAACATCTGGCAGAATATTTCATTAAAAAAGCCGTCCAAATACCAGGACGGCTTTTTTTGTGCCTTATAATCAAGCAGCGTTCTTCATCTCCCGGTCTTCTTCCTAATATCTCTTAACGTTCAGGCCCCTGTTTCGCAGCATGGCAACCAAACCGTCTTCACCGATCAGGTGAGCCGTGCCCACAACAACAAAATGGACGCCGGGCTGATTGAGAAGTGCCTGAATTTCAGGCAGCCAGTTTCTGTTCCGCCGCACAAGCAAAACATCATATAACTCGGGCACCTCTCGCATTGGACCCAGCAATTTCTCATTCAGGGCCCGAATGTCCCCGGAAACCCAGGCATCCGTCATTTCTTCCAGTAACACATTCATGTTAGCGAGCTGGTCGACAGTATCGCGCAGCATAGCCTCCTGCACATCTGGCGCATGACCGGACAGGGCAAGCATTTGCTCCCTCACCGTCTCCAGACCAGAGATCCTCACACCCCTCGTACTGGCCAGTTCCTGAAAATAGCTGTCCACACCAAGCTCAACTTCATAACCATGGCTCTGAATATAGCTGACACCGATAACAGTGGCCGCATACCAGGGCCTTAACCGGTTGATTGTCGGGGCGGGCAAACCTGCCTCGCCCCCCAGTGTCCTGACTTGCTCAAAGAGGTCCGGCGCAATGGACCCCTGAAGACTTTCTCCTTGCGGATATACACCATTTTGAAGGACCAGAGCCTGAACCTCTGCCGCCGCTGCCGGATTCATATCTGCTTCCAGAACCAGTTCCGTCGAAGCTGAAAACGCCTGTTGTATTTTGGGCGACATCCAGATCACGCCTTTTTTCATCATATGTATCGAGCCGAACAAATAAACCTGCCCGCGTGCCGAATCATTTTCAATGTGCCAAAGCGCAGGCCCCGACCCGGGCAAGCCCGGTTCCGCAGCCTGAGCCGAAGGCGCCGGAACAAGCGAGACCGCCAGAAAAGCGCCCAGAATGAGCCGCATGCCGATAACGGGTAGTTGGAAAAACATGAATTACCTCGCTTTCATTCAGATCGATTGCCCTATACTATCAGGAAGTTCTACTAAATTGTTACCGGGACGTCGCGCAGGGCTTGCCTTTCCACCACCATGAGGCTATAACCCACGGCGCAATCGGGCGAGATGGCGTAAGGGCATGCCTACCCCGCCCAAATAGCATCCGGCTTTAACAAGCCTACTAGATACAGAGAAGGATAGCAAAATGCCCAAGATGAAGACGAAAAGTGGCGCTAAAAAGCGCTTCAGTCTGACGGCGTCCGGCAAGGTCCGCGCAGGTCAGGCAAATAAACAACACGGCATGATCAAGCGGACAAACAAGCAAATCCGTAACCAGCGTGGTTCGACCATTCTGGCTTCACAGGATGCCAAGTTCGTTATCAAATCATTTCTTCCAAACGGATAGGAGATTAAGTCATGGCTCGTGTTAAACGTGGTGTGACGGCTCATGCCCGTCACAAAAAAGTTATTGATCAGGCTGCAGGTTACCGCGGTCGTCGCAAAAATATTTATCGTGTTGCCGTTCAGGCCGTCGAAAAGTCGCTGCAGTATGCATATCGCGACCGGCGTGTGCGCAAGCGCCAGTTTCGCGCCTTGTGGATTCAACGTATCAATGCGGCTGCCCGCTTGCATGGCATGACTTATTCACGGCTTGTGGATGGTCTGACCAAGGCAAATATTGAGATTGATCGTAAAATTCTGGCTGATCTTGCCGTACGTGAACCGGATGCGTTTAAAGCCATCCTGGATCAGGCGCAGGCTGCTATTGCGAAAGCAGCCTAAGTCAGGCTCTTGAGACCGTCTGAAAATAAACAAAAGGGCCTTTGAAATCGAAGGCCCTTTTTTGTTTTTTATCTGATGGAACGTTTCTTTATCATCTTCAAAGACATATGGTTCTCTCATGGAAAACATTGAACAATTGAAAGAACGCCTGGCGGACGAAATTGCCTCGGCTGACAGCATGGACGCACTGGAACAAGTCAGGGTTTCTGTTCTTGGTAAAAAAGGCATCATTACCGATCTGATGAAGCGTCTGGGGCAAATGTCACCTGAAGAGCGGCAAACAAACGGTCCATTGTATAATGGCCTGAAGGTCCAGCTGGCAGATGCCCTTGCAGATCGGCGCAACGCCCTTAACGCGGCAGCGCTGGAAGCACGCCTGAAATCAGAAAGTATTGACGTCACCTTGCCGTCACGCCAGGAACAGACTGGCCGCATTCATCCCATTAGCCACGTCATCGACGAGGTTGTCGAGATATTTGCCGAGATGGGATTTAATGTCGCAGAAGGACCGGAAATTGATGATGATTTCCATAATTTCACCGCGTTGAATATTCCGCCGGAACACCCTGCCCGCCAGATGCAGGACACATTTTATCTGCCTGAAGACGAAAACGGGAACCGCAAGGTATTGCGCACCCACACATCGACCGTACAAATCAGAACCATGGAAAATAATCCGCCGCCGCACCGCTTTATTGCACCGGGGCGAACCTTCCGCAGTGATTCTGATGCTACCCATACCCCCATGTTCCATCAGGTGGAAGCACTGGTGATCGACAAGGCAACCCATATGGGTCACCTTAAAGGGTGTCTGGAAGCATTTTGCAAGGCGTTCTTCGAAGTCGACAACATCAAAATGCGCTTTCGGCCAAGTTATTTCCCGTTCACGGAACCATCTGCCGAAGTCGACATTGGCTGTACCTTCAAACAGGGTGAAATTGTCATCGGTGAAGGTGATGACTGGCTCGAAATTCTGGGCTGTGGCATGGTCAATCCGAAAGTGCTGGAAAACGTCGGCCTTGATCCCAAGGAGTATCAGGGCTTCGCCTTTGGTATGGGCATTGATCGCATTGCCATGTTGAAATACGGCATCCCGGACTTGCGGGACTTCTTTGATGCCGATCTACGCTGGCTCCATCACTATGGCTTCTCAAGCCTTGATATTCCCACTCTGGGCACCCGAGGTGCAGTATGAAATTCACTCTTTCCTGGCTCAAAACACATCTTGAAACAGATGCCTCACTCGAAGAAATCTGTGAAAACCTGACATCCCTTGGCCTTGAGGTTGAAGGCGTTGAAGACAAAGCCAAGGCTCTGTCCGCTTTCAAGGTCGCGCATGTCATCGCGGCTGCGCCTCATCCGAATGCCGACAAGCTTCAGGTCTGCAAGGTTGATACGGGCAGCGAGATTTTACAGGTTGTCTGCGGCGCCCCCAATGCTCGCGCCGGGATGAAAGCTGTTTTCGCGCCTTCCGGCTCGTATATTCCGGGTTCAGATATGACCCTGAAACCAGCCGAAATCAGAGGTGTCGCGTCAAATGGCATGCTCTGCTCCGAGCGCGAGCTTGAAATAAGTGATGAACATAACGGCATTATAGACCTGCCCGAAGACACGCCGGTCGGCACACCCTTCGCAACGCTTTCCGGTCTTGATGATCCGGTGATTGAAATTGCGATTACGCCCAACCGTCCGGACTGTCTGGGCGTGGGGGGAATCGCCCGTGATTTGGCAGCTCGCAATATGGGCACGCTGATATCCAAAAGCCCCTCTCCTGTATCGGGCACATACGAAAGCCCGGTCAAGGTCAACCTTGCCCTGCCTGACGCCGCACAAGGCGCGTGCCCGCTATTTGCCGGGCGCTATATACGCGGCGTTAAAAATGGACCCAGCCCAAAATGGCTCCAGCAGCGTTTACGGGCCATAGGGTTGCGCCCGATCTCTGCACTGGTAGATATTACAAATTACATCTGTTTTGATCGTGGTCGCCCTCTCCATGTCTATGACGCAGCTAAATTAAAAGGCGATGTTCAGGTCCGCCTCGCACAGCCCGGCGAAAAGCTGCTCGCACTTGACGGCGAAGAATATGACCTGACTGGCGATATATGCGTCATTGCAGATGATCAGTCGGTGCTTGGACTGGGCGGCGTTATGGGCGGAGAAGTTTCCGGCTGCACTGCAGACACCGTGGATGTCTTCCTGGAATCCGCTCTGTTTGACCCTGTTCGCACCGCGATGACGGGACGTAAACTGGGAATCGATAGTGACGCGAGATACCGGTTCGAGCGTGGGGTGGATCCTGAATTCACGATCCCGGGTATCGAGCAGGCGACCGCCATGATTATTGATCTGTGTGGCGGTGAACCAAGCGAGCTGGTTGTTGCCGGGCACACACCAGATTCCGCCCGCACAATAGAATTCAGGCCCGAACGGGTTGAAACACTTGGCGGTATCAGTCTTGCGGTTAGCAACATGACCTCCATCCTGAATGCCCTGGGTTTCGTGACCGGCACCCAAGGCAAAAATATCTCTGTTACTGCACCTTCCTGGAGACCGGATGTTGCGGGCGAAGCAGATATTGTTGAAGAGGTGATGCGGGTTCACGGGTTTGAACATATACCGGCAACTCCGCTGCCAAAGCTGGATATTACAATACGAGGTGCCTTAACGGTACGTCAGCGACGCGTGCGTACCGCAAGGCGTACGCTGGCAGCCCGTGGCCTGACCGAGGCCGTCAGCTGGAGCTTCCTGCCGCAGGCACATGCAGAGCTGTTCGGTGGCGGTGCCCCGGAACTCCGGCTTGCCAATCCAATTAGCACGGAACTTGGGACGATGCGCCCCAGTCTTGTTCCAAACCTGATTGCTGCCATAGGCAGAAATGTCGACCGTGGTTTCAAGAACATTTCCCTGTTCGAAGTTGCTGCCCAGTTTGAAAATGACAAACCCGAGGGCCAGAAACTTGCGGCCTCCGCCGTGCGCCGTGGTGCCGTTGGCAACCGGCACTGGGCTGGCAATCCTGCAAGTTTCGACGCTTATGACATCAAGGCAGATGCCCTGGCAGTTATTGAATCCACAGGCCTTGGTGTTGCAAATATCCAGATAACGCCTGATGCACCGGACTGGTATCATCCTGGTCGCTCAGGTGTTCTTCGGTTGGGACCTAAAAATATCCTCGGCTATTTTGGCGAATTGCACCCTGCGGTTATTGAAGCGATGGATGCAAAGGGCCCTCTAACAGGCTTTGAAATATTCCTGGATGCAATTCCTTATGCCAGGCCCAGGAATACCCGCAGCCGTGGGCCTCTCGCCAAATCCGATTTTCAGGCCGTGGAAAGGGATTTCGCATTTGTCGTCGACAGAAATGTACCCGCTGGCGATATCATCAGAAGCGCTGCTGGCGCAGATCGCAAGCTGATTACGGATGTAAGTGTCTTTGATGTCTACGAAGGCGCTGGAATTGATGAAACAAAGAAATCCGTTGCCCTGTCTGTTCGGCTGCAACCGCAGGATAAAACCCTGACAGAAGAAGATATCGAGGCAGTTGCGGCGAAGATCATTGCTATTGTCGCCAAAAACACCGGAGGCGTGTTGAGATCCTGATTTCAATCTCTGTCATGGTTAGCAACCTGTTTACTTTTTATTGTAAATTACTTGCTAGCTTCGCACAGGTATAAAGAAAGATATCCAAGTGAATAAAGGCAACATGCCTTTGCATGCGGCATAGTTTCTTGCTCCTGTCATTTGATAGAGTAGATACGGACTTGAATATGGCTAACAAGACATCTGTCAAAGTATCTTTCCGACTCAAGCTGAAAGCCTGGTGGGAAGGTTATGATGTTCGCGATATTGAAGCTCGTCTGAAAGCGATTGAAGAAAAGCGTAAAAAAGACCTGGAACAGGCTAAAAAACCTGAACCGGAAGCGCCTGTCGAACTGGACCCTGAACTTCCCGTCTCACCCTGGGATGATGCGCGGGTACAAATTGCCCAGTATATCTGGGGCGATGGCTATTGCGGGCCCGGCGGGCCGGAACATATCATTGCCATGTCAAAACTGCTCGCTCTCTCACCGGAAATGAGCATGATGGTGATAGGCGCCGGACTGGGAGGCCCCGGCAGGGTTCTTGCTGACGAATTCGGGGTCTGGATTACCGGATTTGAAGAATCTGAAAAACTGGCACAGGCAGGCATGGAATTGTCGACCATGGCAGGGCTCGCAAAAAAAGCGCCTGTCAAACACTATGACCCCACTGCAGAAGACGCTTTCGAGAGGAACTTTGACCGGGCACTGGCACGCGATTGCCTGTACACAATTGCCGACAAACCGGACCTTTTGCGGAAAATCAATGCAAAGCTTAAAATTGACGGCCTGTTTCTGGCCACAGATTACACCATCTCGGAAAATGCCTATGCCAATGAAGACTTCGAAAAATGGCGGGCACAGGAGCCAATAAAACCACGGCCCGTTTTGCATGATGAAGAAACCGAGATGTTCGAAAAGGCAGGTTTTTCCTTGCGTGTGAATGAGAATATCAGCGACCAGTACATTTCATTGATTACCAGTGCCTGGTCAGAAGTAGACAAGGTCATTGCCCAACTCACCCAACAGGGAAGCGAAGGTAAAGCTCTCATTAATACCCTGTTAAAAGAGGCTGAACTCTGGTCCATCAAAACCAGGCTGCTGGAAAGCGGCGATTTGCAGGTCTGGCGACTTCTCGCAAGCAAGAAAACCAGTAAAACCATGTCAGACTGGTAACTATTTTCACCAATTCATCAAAATATCACAAACACATGCGCGTGGCCCTTGGCGGACTGACATTCCGGTGGTAAAAGCGCGTCCATGATAAAACAAAGCCAGATACGCAATTTCTCGATTATCGCCCACATTGATCACGGCAAGTCTACGCTTGCCGACCGCTTGATCCAGCTGTGCGGGGGACTAACCGAACGCGAAATGAAAGAACAGGTGCTCGATTCGATGGATCTCGAGCGCGAGCGCGGCATTACGATCAAGGCCCACGCGGTGCGGCTTGATTACGTCGCCCTGAACGGTGACGAATACATCCTGAACCTGATGGATACCCCCGGCCATGTTGACTTTGCCTATGAAGTCAGCAGATCACTGGCTGCCTGCGAAGGGTCTCTTCTGGTTGTTGATTCCAGTCAGGGCGTTGAAGCACAAACCCTTGCCAACGTCTATCAGGCGATTGACAATGATCACGAGATTGTCAGCGTATTGAACAAGATCGACCTGCCTGCGGCAGAGCCGGAACGTGTACGCGCACAAATTGAAGACGTTATCGGACTGGATGCAAGCGACGCCGTTATGGTTTCTGCCAAAACAGGCGTCGGAATCCGCGAAGTGCTGGAATCACTGGTCACAAGAATACCCGCGCCCAAGGGCGACCCGGACGCGCCGCTGAAAGCGCTGCTGGTTGATAGCTGGTACGATCCGTATCTGGGTGTTGTGGTACTGATCCGCGTTTTTGACGGCGCGCTGAAAAAAGGCATGAAAATCAGAATGATGGCGGCTGGCTCGACACACACGGTGGAACGCGTCGGTGTTTTCACCCCCAAGCCGGAAGCGATGGAGTTATTGGGCCCCGGTGAAATCGGTTTTTTTACAGCGGCCATCAAGGAAGTTGCCCAGACAAATATCGGTGACACCGTAACGGACGAAAAAAGGCTGGCAGAGAAACCTCTGCCCGGCTTTAAGCCTGTCCAGTCAGTGGTGTTTTGCGGCCTGTTCCCGGCAGACGCTGCAGACTATGATCATCTGCGTGACAGTCTTCACAAGTTACGTCTGAATGACGCCAGTTTTGAATTTGAACCGGAAACGTCTGCGGCGCTGGGTTTTGGCTTTCGCTGCGGGTTTCTGGGCATGCTGCATCTGGAGATCATTCAGGAACGCCTTTACCGCGAATTTAACCTGGACCTGATCACCACGGCCCCCAGCGTTGTCTATAAGGTGCATATGACGAACGGCACGGTACAGGAACTTCACAACCCTGCCGACATGCCCGATCAGGTCCGTATAGACCATATTGAAGAACCCTGGATCAAGGCGACCATACTGGTGCCTGATGATCATTTGGGAAGTATCCTGAAGCTTTGTGAAGAAAAGCGCGGCGAACAGGTTGAACTAACCTATGTCGGCAGCCGCGCGATGGTGGTCTACCTGCTGCCCCTGAATGAAGTTGTTTACGATTTCTATGACCGTCTGAAATCCGTCAGTCGTGGTTACGCAAGTTTCGATTATCAGATGGATGAATACCGTCAGGGCGACCTTGTGAAGATGTCCATTCTGGTGAATGCAGAACCAGTGGATGCTCTGGCCATCATGGTGCATCGGGGTCAGGCGGAAACCCGTGGCCGCATGCTCTGTGAACGCCTGAAGGACCTGATCCCTCGCCAGATGTTCAAAATACCAATTCAGGCGGCCATTGGCGGCAAGATCATCGCGCGGGAGACCATTGGCGCCTTGCGCAAGGATGTGACGGCGAAATGCTATGGCGGCGATGTCACCCGGAAACGCAAATTGCTTGAAAAGCAAAAGGCCGGCAAGAAGCGGATGCGCACATTTGGCAAGGTGGAAATTCCCCACGATGCCTTTATTTCAGCGCTGAAGATGAAAGACAGCTAAGCGGCCCTGTGCCGGCTAATATCTAATGGTTTTGCGTTCCGGTCGCTTTGTCGTCCACAAAAGCCAAATTCCCAACGCGCCGGGAAGCAGCCAGGCCGGAATAGCCAACGCCGTGCGCAGTACAGGATCCCAGATCCAGAACAAAAATCTGTGATCCTCCAGCGCTTGAATCTGCTTCAGACTGTCACCTGCATAATGGCGCCACACGTCCAGCAAGCTAAGAAAATGATAAGCGCCATTTTCCAGCCCAACCAGAACTTCTGTTCCCAGCAGGGAAACTGCCAGCAGTATAAAGCTCCAGATCACAACCCATTTCAAAAACATTCAATAGACTCTCCATCATTCTGATCATCAAAATGATACCGAATTCTAGCATAATTATGGTAAAGAACGCGTTATTGTCGCAAAAATATTTATATGGGAAGTTCTGGCGTCTTGCGTCATGCTTTTCTTGCTTTATAGTGCGGCCGAGTCGCCCGGTTTATACCATGGTGACAACAGGCACGGAGGGGTGGCCGAGTGGTTTAAGGCGCACGCCTGGAAAGCGTGTGGGGGCGCAAGTCCCTCGTGAGTTCGAATCTCATCCCCTCCGCCATTGCCTGTGAAACTCTACCGGCCAAAATTGACATTTCCGGAGACACGGCTTGAAACTAGGTTCGTCACGCAGAAGAGAAGCGCAGCGCCGCAAACAACGTTTTTGGCTGGGACTGTTTAAATGGTCACTTCTAATCGGTGCCGTCGTTCTGGCAGGCGGATACGCCTGGTATACCGGATCAAGTGTTGCCCGCCGTGAGGTCGCCGAACTCCAGAATATCAACGATAATTTGCGCAGTGAAATTAATGAACTTCAGGTTGAAATTGCAGATTCAAAGGGCCGCGAGGCCCTTTTGCGCCAGCAGGTTCCGACTGAAGAACTGAAGCCACTGGCTGAATTAATCCGCACCCGGGTTCAGGAAGGTGTGCCTGTTGATCGACTGGAGTTCATTGTCAGCGTCACCAGTGCCGAGCGTGCCTGCGATAACAGCCCCGTTACAAAACGTTTCTTCGTCCAGACACCTGTGTATGAAACGCCGGGCGCAGCCGCAAGTTTTGCCGATAATACGATTACCGTCACGGCGTCCGGTCAACCCGCCATAAATGACGAAGGCAACCCCGAAGCATGGTACGACACGTCAAAACCCGTCACGGTCAGATTTCAGCATATCAACGGTGCTGTTACAGAAGCGACCGGCGTTTTGCCGCTACAGCACTCTGTTGTTGCCGGCGAATGGGAATACAGTTTTAACCTGACTTCCGGCAACAGGGGCATTGTTACGGCAACAGCAGATCGTTGCAGTTATCCCTGATCGCTTACTGCTATTCCTGTTCCTGCTGTAACCGGGCGCCCTCGCCCCATTCCTGCATGCTGTCCAGCGCCCATATGGCACGGGAATAAGCTGCCGATACATCATCCAGCTTGATGTTGTAGGTTGTGAAGCGCGACACAACAGGCGCATACATGGCGTCTGCCACGCTGAACGAGCCAAACAGAAAATCACCACCCTGGCCAAAACGTGCGCGACAATCGTTCCATATCACCTGAACGCGATCAATATCAGCTTGCACCGCAGGGAATATTTCCTTGCTCACATCACGCCCCAGAAACAGCATGGGAAGTTCATTTCTTAAAGATTGAAAGCCTGAGTGCATTTCTGCACTGACAGACCGGGCGATAGCCCGCGCGACGGGGTCTTCCGGCCAAAGCTTAACCTTCGAACTTTGTTCAGCTATAAATTCAAGAATGGACAAGCTATCCCAAATGACACCTTGCCCCGTAACCAGTGCAGGAACCTTGCCAGACGGCGAGTGTTTTAATATTTGCTCGCGTGTGTCATCACTTCTGAGACTGATGTTGATTTCATCAAATGGAATGCCCGCCTCCCGCAAGGCCAGCCAGGGCCGAAGTGACCATGAAGACCAGTCCTTATTCCCGATAACCAGCGAATAGTCAGCCATATCCAACAACCTCCATCTTTCCAATACCGATATAGCCGTGCGCAGACACAGAATTTCAGTTATAAGAACGTCATAGTTTCCAGAACCACTCCTGAATACCATAAACGACGGAGAAATGAACTGATGATACTCCTCGCGGGGGCAAGTGGAGCCACAGGAAAGTTACTGGCCGAGCAGTTGCTGAAACGGGGGCACAAGGTGAAGGCCGTCGTCCGTTCACCTGAATCCCTGCCAGAGCATCTCAGGAATCATGAAAACCTGACTATCATTCATGCAAATATTCTGGACCTTGGTAACGCCGAAATGGTTCAGCACGTCAAGGGTTGCAGGGCTCTGGCGTCCTGTCTTGGCCATAATCTCAACTTCAAAGGGATGTTTGGCCCGCCTTACAGGCTGGTAACAGATGCAACCCGACGACTATGCGAAGCGGCCAGAGCCAATAATCCCGACCAACCTGTCCGGTTTGTACTCATGAATACGACCGGCAACCGAAACCGGGACCTGAACGAGCAAGTGTCATTCGGGCAGAAATGCATCATTTGGCTTATCCGCCTGCTGCTCCCGCCGCATGCCGATAATGAAGCCGCAGCGGATTACTTGCGGACGGGGAATAATGCCGACATTGAATGGGTCGTTGTGCGCCCTGACGGGCTAATTGATGAAGCCGAAGTAACAGCCTATGAATTACACCCTTCACCCACCAGAAGCGCCATCTTCGACGCTGGCACTACCAGCCGTGTCAATGTCAGTCATTTTATGGCTGACCTGATCACGAACGATAAACTTTGGCGGCAATGGACAGGCCAGATGCCAGTTATATACAATGCCACTTCCGGTCACCCTTCTTCCTAATTGAAATGAGTTTTGTTCGTGCATAATAACCTGATCACAACGTCTAAAAATCCTGCATACCCAATCTGGCTGGTTCAAAAATCAGAATTCGAGAGCTGGTTTGCAGATCGGCCTGAAAATTTCATAACGTGGGCAAAATCCCAAAACTTCACGGCAGACAAGGGGCAAATACTTATTCTCCCCACCTCCTCTGGCGGGATTGAAGGAGTAATAGTTGGCACAGGCAGCCAACGCCCGTCAGAAGTAGACCCCTGGCTTTTTGCGGGTGTCGCCGAAAAATTGCCCGTGGCCGACTATCACATTGATCACGATCTTGGCACGGACGCCGCCTACCATGCCGCACTGGGCTGGGCCTTAAGCGGTTATAAATTCACCCGATACACGAAAGACAACAGATCAGGGTACGCCCGGCTTGTATTACCCCAAGCCTGCGATCCGGCTAAAATAGAGCGCGTTGTCAGGGGCACCTTTACTGTCCGGGATCTGGTGAACACCCCCACCAATGATCTGGGGCCGGGCGAGCTTGAAGGCGCAGCGCGAAAAATCGCAGTTGAGCATGGCGCAGAATTTTCCTGCATCGTGGGAGAGGATCTTCTGGCCGCCAATCTGCCTGCGATACATGCCGTCGGGCGCGCAAGCGCCGAGGCACCCCGTCTGATTGACATTCGCTGGGGTCCCGACAACGCTCCGAAACTGACCCTGGTTGGCAAGGGTGTATGTTTTGACAGCGGGGGTCTGGATCTAAAGCCTTCCTCCGGCATGCGACTGATGAAAAAAGATATGGGTGGAGCTGCCCATGCGCTTGCGCTGGCCGAGATGATAATGTCCGCCAATCTGAATGTTCGGCTGCGCGTTCTGGTTCCCGCCGTTGAAAATGCCATTAGCGGCAATGCCTTTCGCCCCGGCGATGTCATTCAGACCCACAAGGGTTTGACGGTTGAAATTGGCAATACCGACGCCGAGGGCCGGTTAATCCTGTGCGATGCCCTTTCGCTTGGTGATCTGGAAAAGCCCGACCTGATGCTGGATTTCGCAACATTGACCGGGGCTGCAAGGGTTGCCCTTGGTCCCGACATCCCACCCTTTTTTACTGATGATCACACCCTGGCAAATGATCTTGCCAGATTGTCCGTTGCCGAGGCTGATCCTGTCTGGCGCCTGCCCTTGTGGACACCATATGCCGATGGCCTCAAAAGCAAGATAGCCGATACCAATAACATTGCAGATGGTGGCTTCGGTGGGGCCATCACTGCTGCGCTTTATTTAAAAAAATTCGTTTCTGCCGCTGGCAGCTGGGCACACTTTGATGTTTATGCGTGGAATGCCAGTACACGTGCCGGCAGGCCGACGGGTGGTGAAGCCATGGCCTTGCGAACAGTTTACGCCCTGCTGGAAGAACGTTTCCCCAGTGTGGGGTAATCAACACGAAAAGCTCCGGAGATTCGATATTGACCACCAGTTTCGATAGTCGTGCAGGTCTGGAAGTCTGGCTGGATACACTTCTGGAAAATATCCGAAAGCAGGGCCCGGATCTTACATCACGGCAAATGGCGATCCTGCTTACGATATACTTGTCCCCACCGCCCCACACGGTCCGCGGTCTGGCTAAAAACCTTAATGTAACAAAACCCGTCGTCACCCGGGCACTGGATACCATGAGCAATCTGGGCTTTGTCCGTCGTAAAAAAGACGAAGAAGACAAACGCAATATACTGGTCCAGCGGACAGTCAAGGGCGCGGTGTTTTTAAGTGAGTTTTCAGAACTTATTTCCAAAGCCGAAAGTCGAACAATAAATAACAACAGCAACAAACAGTGAGTAGATATCCCATGCTTGACCCCCGTATCCACCCCGTAAGACCTGACCTTGCTGCCAAACGCTATCAGGGATTGGCGGAAGCAGAACAGTTTGTGGACGGGGAAGTTTTGCAGGCAAACGGGTCCCGAATTCCAGTTCTTAACAAACCGTCCCATGATGCCATGATGATCAGCGAATTATTGTATGGCGAAACGTTCGAAGTGTTTGAACAGCACGAAGGCTGGGCCTGGGGACAGGCCCGAAGGGACGGTTACGTTGGATATATTTCTTCCGGTGAGTTGATCACCCCGGACAAGGCGCAGACCCACCTTGTTTGTGTGCCATCCAGTCACCTTTATCCAAAGCCGAACCTGAAATCCCGCCCCACAAGAAGCATCTTTATGGGATCGCCAGTTACTGCAAAAGGGGCTCCACCAACCAACGGTTTTATTGAACTGGCCGATGGTAGCTGGATATATGACAGACATGTCATTGATATAACTGAAGTCCTGCCGGACTATGTCACAACAGCCATGACATTCCTTGGCACACCTTATCTTTGGGGTGGAAAGACTCATGTGGGCATGGATTGTTCCGGGCTTGTGCAAATCCTGTTCAATATGGCGGGAACGAATATGCCCCGGGACACGGATATGCAGCTGGAAGCACTTAAGTCTTCACTTCTGCCTCCTGATCAACTTTTGCAGCGGGGGGATATCGCTTTTTTTCCGGGGCATGTGGGGATCATGCTCGATGCAGAGCGGCTTCTACACGCAAATGCAACCCATATGGCCGTAGCAATCGACACCCTGTCAGATGTGATTGAAATCGTCGGCAAAACCGAGAAATCTCCTTATACCGGAGCTTGCCGGCCAGTCGAGCCGTGCGTTACGTGAACGCCGATGGGACCTGACGTAAATCTTTATACAGGAGATACGAAAGCATGATGCGTTACGCCCCATGGGCCCTGATAACCCTGATGACCGTAATTCTGGCCGGTCTGATCTTTCGGTTCCCTTATTTCTGGCCTGTCTTGCTTGCCTTCGGTTTCCTGTCTCTTGTCGGATTTTGGAATATCCTCCAAAGACGTCATACACTTCTGCGTAACTATCCGCTTTCTGCCTATTTTCGCTGGTTCTTTGAAAGCCTGAGGCCGTATTTGCATGCCTATATCGTGGAGGGCAATCAGGAAGGCAAACCCTTCAGCAAAAACCAGCGTACGCTGGTATATGAACGCTCAAAGGGTGTCGAGGACGCGCATCCTTTTGGCACTGAACATGACGTTTATGCCGGTGAATATGAATGGCTCGGGCATAGCATTTCGCCAGCAAGGCAAAGCAGGGAACCGTTTCGAATAACAATAGGTGGCCCCCAATGTGAGCGGCCCTATTCGGCATCCATCCTCAATATTTCCGCCATGAGTTTTGGGGCACTAAGTGCCCATGCAATCGAAGCCCTGAACATGGGAGCAAAGATGGGTAACTTCTTTCATGATTCGGGAGAAGGCTCCGTCAGTGTTTATCACGAAAGGCATGGTGGCGACCTGGTGTGGGAAATTGGCTCAGGCTATTTTGGATGCAGGAACAGTGATGGATCATTCGACCCGGGTGCCTTCGCCGAAATGGCATCCAGACCCCAGGTGAAAATGATTGAAATTAAACTGAGCCAGGGCGCAAAGCCTGGACATGGTGGTGTCTTGCCCGCCCCCAAGGTTACAGAGGAAATTGCAAGGGCGCGCGGTGTTCCGGCCTATTCCGATTGTATTTCCCCCGCCTATCACAGTGCCTTCTCGACGCCAATTGAGATGCTCGAATTTGTGTCACAGTTGCGTGAAGCGTCTGGCGGCAAACCGGTTGGCATAAAGCTGTGTGTTGGCAAGCCTCATGAGGTTTTTGCCATTATGAAAGCCATGAGAAAAACTGAAATTTATCTTGATTTTATTGTGGTTGATGGCGGAGAAGGCGGAACCGGAGCAGCGCCTGTGGAGCTTTCCGATCATTTCGGAATGCCGCTTAGAGAAGGTCTCACGATTGTCCGCAACGCCCTTGTCGGCACAGATCTAAAAAAACACATCAGTATAGGTGCAAGCGGCAAGGTTATTGATGCGTCTTCCATTGCCATGAATTGCGCCCTGGGCGCGGACTGGTCAAATGCGGCGCGTTCCTTCATGTTTTCCCTGGGCTGCGTTCAGTCAATGAGATGTCACCTTGGGACATGTCCAACAGGCGTTGCTACCCAGGACAAATTGCGCCAAAAGGCTCTCAACATTGAAGACAAGGCCGCGAGAGTAGCGAACTTTCATGCCAATACGATGAAAGCGCTCATGGAAATAACGGCAGCTGCCGGGCTGGAAAAGCCACAGGAATTTGTCGTATCGGACCTCTATTGTCGAATAGATCCCACGCGCGCCCTGCCTATGGACCAAATATATCCCTCTCTCAGTACCGGACAGCTTTTATCTGAGCCGGACAGCACAGTATATGCAAATTCATGGTTGCAGGCGTCAGCAGATACTTTCGCCCGGGTATCATAATAAGAAGCCCACAATCACCAAAAAAGGCGGCCCGGATAACCGACCGCCTTTTTCACTATCCTGCAAGAATTAAGTTCTGCTCTATTCGCCAGCCTCTGTCTGTTCTTCAGAAGCAGCGGGTTCGCTTGCCTCTTCAATCTCAGGCAATGGCAAGGGAGAATCAGTATGTGAGTTCAGATATACAATCAGATCAGCCCGCTCTTCCGCCTTGCGAACACCTGCAAACGCCATCTTGTTCCCCGGAATGAACTTTCTCGGATTTTCTAGCCAGGCATCCAGATTCTCAAACGTCCAGCTTCCCCCGTGCGTTTCCAGCGCTTCGGAATATCCGAAGCTGTCATGCACCGCAATTTCGTGTCCGACTGTATTGTAGAGCACCGGGCCGACCTTGTTGGCGCCACCCTTTTCAGCAACATGACACGAAGCACACTTTTTGAATGCTTTCTCGCCCTTTTCTATCGAAGCAGACGCCAGAAGAACGGCAAGAGATGGTCCTTCTTCAACTTCCTCAACGGCGGCAGTGGCTGTTGAATCTTCTTCAACCCCCTCAACCACATAGGCATTTTTTTCCAGAGGTTCACGATGCATAACAACGTGACTCAGATTGTTGATGCCGATAAAAACCAGAAGGCAAAACAGAATGGCGCCTGCTATTTTGTTAATCTCAAAGGAGTCCAAGGTTTTTCCCCACTATTGACTATCTCTAAACCGAAAAAACTTGCCTTTATGTACTAGGCTTTCTGCCCAAGGACAAGCATCAGAAAGGCAAGAAACGCTATAAATGAAATATTTTTTGACCAATCGTCATATAAAGCCGCTAAAACGGCGTTCCCGGACACCCTCTCGTTGACTTATTGGGGCAGTTCGGCAAATACTGCGCCAGCCTGTTTTCATGTAGAGATCAAGATGTCGAAAAACACAAATAACAACAAAATCGCCTTTCAGGGGGAACCGGGCGCGAATTCACACATGATGTGTACGCGCGCGTATCCGAACATGGAAGTGTTGCCGTGCCCCACCTTTGAAGATGCCTTTGCCGCTATTGAAAACGGTGCTGCAACACTTGGCATGATTCCCATTGAAAACTCTTTGGCAGGCAGGGTTGCCGATATCCACCAGTTATTACCTCACGCCAATTTGCACATTATCGGCGAACATTTCCTGAGGGTGCGCCATCAACTTCTTGGGTTAAAATCGGCATCGCTTGAAAATTTAAAAGACGTTCACAGCCATGTTCAGGCGCTGGGCCAATGTCGCCAGAATATGCGCAAACTTGGCCTAAGCTCTCATGTCTACCCTGACACGGCCGGGGCAGCGCGTTACATTGCAGAATTAAAAGACCCGACTCAGGGGGCTATTGCTTCCACACTGGCGGCTGAAATATATGATCTGAAAGCGCTAAAGCCGGATGTCGAGGATGCAGAACACAACACCACACGCTTCATTGTCTTGTCGCGGAACGAAGTACTGCCGCCCCCTGAAGAACCCTCTGCCATTGCCTTCATGTTTCAGGTACGCAACGTTCCGGCCGCTCTGTACAAGGCCATGGGCGGTTTTGCGACCAATGGCGTCAATATGACAAAACTGGAAAGCTATCAGTTGGGCGGCAAATTCACGGCAACACAATTCTATGCCGAAATTGATGGCCACCTGTCAGAACGACGGGTGGAACTGGCTATGGAAGAGCTTGGTTTTTTCACCAGTTCCATCCGAATTCTGGGCTGTTTTCCAACGGCCAGGAACCGGGAAGACTATCACTGATCGGTGGTAATCTTGAGCCAGTGCAATATGAGATGATGCGCGATGGCAATGGACGGGGGTAAAAAGAAGGCTGATACCGGGTCCCGTTCAATAGCCCGGCGCACCTCTTCACGGGTGAACCAACGTGCATCCTCAAGCTCCAAGTCGTCCATGGTAATGTTGAACGTTTCGGCTTTTGCCATGCAGCCAATCATAAGGCTTGAAGGAAAAGGCCAGGGCTGGCTGGCAATATAATCGACCTGACCGATCCTGATACCTGCTTCTTCGAATGATTCTCGCACCACCGCCCCTTCAAGACTTTCTCCCGGCTCAATGAAACCGGCAAGTGCAGAATACATGCCCTCTGGAAAACGGCTCTGGCGCCCTAAAAGACACCTGTTTTTGTCATGAACAAGCATGATAACGACCGGATCCACGCGCGGGAAATGCTGGGCACGACAATGCTCTGCTTCGCATATGCGTTGCGAACCACCCCGTGTCAGTCGGGTTTTCGATCCGCATTTCGCACAAAATCCGTGTCGTTGATGCCAATCAATCAGCGATCTGGCCCGCGCCATAATAGCCGCATCGCTGCTGCCCAAGATCATGGCAGCCGCACGGGTTTCGACAAATTCACCCCATTCTTCAAATGGCGGCGCATCCTCTGGTCCTATATGGTCTACATCACATGCAAAGTAATGCACGTCACCCAATAGCCCCAGGAACACCACTTTTTCTTGCAGCAATTGTGGCCCAATCTGTTGCGCGCTCAGCCATCCTAAACTGACTTTTTCGTCGGTCTTGTGCAAAAAGGCATTTAATTTCCAGCAAGGAAGAAATCGCGAAGACGAATCATCCATTGCGGCACGCAGCGCGGCCTCATCGCTCCGGATATGATCAGCAGTATCAAGGGGACTGTCAGAAAATGTTAGGGGCAAAAAATGATCCTTGAACTGTGGTTACCAGCTGATTTCCCCGGCATCTTAAGGGCCTGTTCATCTTAAGCCAAGGACCTGAAGTGATTAATGGACCATTTCCGGATAAAATAACACCGTTACCCTTGCACATAGGGCCGAAATGTTCGATATACTCTGACAGGGAGATTGGCAGTGGACGGGTTACTCGCCAATCCGGTCAGGTCCGGAAGGAAGCAGCCGTAACGAGATTCGCCCGGGTCACGCGTCAGTCTCCCACCTCATCAGATAGAAAGGTTGATTCCTTCGTATGTCGGATAAGCGCGATACTCCCCTTGATGCTCCAAGCGCCGTCCATCAGCAAAATGCTTCTGAAGCTTCACCCGAATATCGGGTGCTGGCGCGGAAATACAGGCCATCAACGTTTGACGAACTCATTGGCCAGGAAGCCATGGTCAGGACATTGTCCAATGCCATTGAGGCAGGCAGACTGGCGCATGCCTTTATTCTGACCGGTGTTCGGGGGGTCGGCAAAACCACAACAGCACGCCTCATTGCCAAGGCATTGAACTGCGTTGGTGCAGACGGCACTGGCGGTGCCACGGTATCGCCATGTGATGTGTGTGACAATTGCCGTGCCATTGCCGAATCACGCCATGTTGACGTATTGGAAATGGATGCTGCCAGCAGAACAGGCGTTGACGATATTCGGGAAATCATCGACGGCGTGCGCTACGCAGCCATATCAGCTCGCTACAAAATTTATATCATCGATGAAGTGCACATGCTTTCGCGCAATGCCTTCAACGCGCTTCTTAAAACGCTTGAAGAACCACCTGCGCATGTAAAATTTATCTTTGCGACAACCGAAATCCGCAAGGTGCCCGTGACCGTACTATCGCGGTGCCAGCGCTTTGACCTGAGGCGGGTTGAAGCGGGACAGCTTGTTGCGCATTTCAAAAAGATCGTCGAACAGGAAAAGGGCGATATTGAAGATACCGCACTGGGGCTGATCGCCCGGGCGGCTGAAGGGTCTGTTCGGGACGGCCTGTCACTGCTGGATCAGGCATTGGCACATGGTAGTGGCAAGGTGTCTGAGACGCAGGTCCGTGACATGCTGGGACTTGCAGATCGCGCTATCGTGCTCGATTTGTATCAGGCCGTCATGAATGGTGATATCAAATCCGCGCTCGACATGATGCGCCAGCAATATAATCAGGGTGCAGACCCAACAGTAATCCTGCAGGATATGCTGGAACTGACCCATTGGCTCACACGGCTGAAAGTTGTCCCTGATGCCGGCGAAGATGCGGTAACGTCTCAGGCAGAACGCGAACTTGGCGGTAAAATGGCCCTGTCCCTTGGCATGCCGATCCTGACCCGCAGCTGGCAGATGCTTCTGAAAGGCCTGCAGGAAACACGGCAGGCCCCTGCCCCTCTGGCAGCCGCCGAGATGGTATTGGTCCGCATGGTCTATGCCGCAAGTCTTCCTGACCCGGCAGACCTTGTGCGTCAACTCTCAAGTTCGCCGCCATCATCCGGTTCAGGCCCTGCTGCCCCATCCGGAAACTCTTCAACCTCTGGTGACCCAGGTGGCAATGCAACATCGGCCATGCCTCAATCAGATGGCCCGCAGGGTGAATACAGGCCGGGTGCGCGTGCATATCACAATGGGTCACAGGCCACCGCAATGGCCGTCGATCAGAACTTTGCACCCAATCCCCGTAACTTTCCGGCACTTGTTGCCATGTTTGAAAATTACAAGGAACCGCGTCTTGCCCTGCATCTGAGCGACCATGTCCATCTTGTACACTTTGCCGCGAACAGGCTGGAAATACGCCCTGGCCCGGAAGCGCCTGCAGATTTGGCGAACCGGGTTTCTGAATGCCTCAGGCAATGGACCGGTGAAAGATGGGTCATAAGCCTCTCACAGGAAACAGGTGAAGAGAGCCTGCACAAACAAGAGCAGGAAGCACGCGCCAAAGTCCGCGAGGAGGCGCTGGCACACCCCCTTGTTCAGGCTGCCCTCAAGGTATTTGAAGGTGCCGATATCAGCGACATTCGCATCGCGACCGCAACTGTCGATCCTGATGATATTCCAGTAGCTGACGATGACAAATTTGGCCTTGACGATGATTGAATTTGACCAAATTTATTATATTTATGGATAGTTAGATGAAAAACTTAAGTCAAATGATGAAGCAAGCCCAGCAAATGCAGGAAAAAATGGGCCAAATGCAGGATGAACTTGCAAACATAGAAGTCACAGGCAGCGCCGGTGCCGGCCTTGTGAGTGTCATCATGACGGCAAAAGGTGAGCTGAAAAAAGTCAGTCTGGACCAGAGCCTGTTTGCAGATGGCGACAAGGAAATGCTTGAAGATCTGATTGTTGCTGCACATCGGGATGCCAAACAGAAAGCAGAAGAAAAGACGGCTGAGGAAATGTCCAAGGTAACCGGCGGCCTGTCACTTCCTCCCGGTTTTAAATTACCTTTCTAGAGGTCAGCATCCTTGAAGACATCCCAACAGGACCGCGGATATGGCACGGAAATTGATCGCCTGATCCAGCTTCTGGCCAAGTTGCCCGGCCTTGGTCCCCGGTCGGCGCGGCGCGCTGTGTTGCAATTGATAAAGCGCAAGGAAAGTCTGATGGTGCCGCTGGCCACCGCCCTGATGACGGCGGCCGATAGCGTACAGACATGCGAGACCTGCGGCAATCTGGATACCGTACAACCCTGCAAAATTTGTCAAAGTCCGCGCCGTGACCGCACACTGATTTGTGTGGTCGAAGAGGTTGGCGACCTTTGGGCGCTTGACCGCGCAGGCTCATATCAGGGCCAATACCATGTGCTGGGGGGCACATTGTCAGCTTTGGATGGTATCGGACCGGATGACCTGAATATTGCCAGTTTGATTCGCCGCGCCAATGATGAATTGGTCACTGAAGTCATCATCGCAACCAATGCGACGGTAGATGGTCAGACAACCGCACATTATCTGGCTGATCGCCTGAATGAATGCAGTGTAAAAGTAACCCATCTGGCCCACGGGGTCCCTGTGGGAGGTGAACTTGATTATCTGGACGATGGCACCCTCATGGCTGCGCTGAAGGCACGCCTGCCCTATTAGCGGCTAGTAGATGCCCATATCACGTAATTTCTTCAACCATATCCGGGTAAAGGCTCTCCGGTCTTTTTGATCAATGTGCGAAGTATCCGGCAAATCGAACCCTTCCAGATCCTCGACATCCTGGAAATGAATCCACGTTCCTGAAACCGATGTTACCATATCATCCCAGTATTTTTCCCTGGGAAGCATCTCCTGTTCTCTGGCCCATGTCTCATCACTTGTCGGAAACCGCAGGAACACAACTTTCCCGCCGCGAGAGGTAATCTGTCGCACAAAACCGTCCAGTTTGCCAAGGTTCCTGCGCCACTCATCTGCCGAAGGCTGGATGAAATCAGCGTCTGCCTCAAGCAAGCGCCTGATCCTCTCTGCCCGATGCTCCTTAATATCAACCAGACGATAATCAGCGTGACGCTCTCTCTCGCGGCTTGTCTTCAGGTAATTTCTGGTGTCGGGCAGGCTTTTTCCATCAAGTATCAATAACGCATTGTGCTCCAACCCGTACAGGGACTGACGCGTCACAAGAAACCGCTGCAAAAAATCATCAATCAGAAAATTGATCCTTGTATTGTTATTCCAGGACCGGGAGAAATAATTCACATGTCCAAGTGTATTTGCATGGTTTATCGACAGTACTTTTGACGCCTGCATGGAGACAATCAGCGTGCCCGCAAAATTCGTATTTGTTGCAATATCTTCAAGTATTGCCCATGGGCTGCTGCCATCGACCGCCAGTTGTACAGTCTTGGCCCCTTGTATTTCGTCCCGGAATGTTTGCAGCGACCAGCCCAGTTGAATTCTGGAGGCACCCAGCAACACCGTATCGCGCGGAGCGGTCATATCCTCAATTTGAGCGCGAAAATACGACCAGCGACGCAAGTCATCCATATAATCGGGTTCTGCACCCCGCAGGCGCCAAAAGGTCTCAACCAGGGCAAGAAGCAACAGTGCCGTCAGAACAGCAATCAGAATAATCCGCCTCCAGGGCGCGGCGGTGGCACGCTCAAAACTGAAAGTAGATGAATGCACGATCCTCTCCCGGTGACATCATGACGGCCACAATGGCAATTCCCAGTAACACACCCTTTACCCAAGGCGGAACTCGGGCGGCAGCTTCCTCCAGGGTCATGTCCCGCAATACCCAGTGCAATGCCAAAAGCACCGACATACAAATCAGCACAATAGCCGTCTGGCCTGCGGATACATAAACATCACGCTCCGGCAGCAAGAAAAGCCCTGCCTGAATAATCTCAAAGGCCTTGCCAAAACTGTCCGCACGAAAGAAAATCCACGCGAGGCAGACCAGAGAGAATGTCAGGCCAGCCAGAAACACCTTTCCTGCGGCACGCCGCCATATTCCCCATGATCCAACCAGGGCATTTGCACCACGTTCCAGCACCAGATACAGGCCGTGCAAGCCGCCCCAAACAACAAATGTCCAGTTGGCACCGTGCCACAACCCTCCCAGCAACATCGTCAGCATCAAGTTTCTGTATGTTTTGAATTTCCCGTGTCTGTTGCCCCCAAGACTGATGTACAGATAATCGCGCAACCAGCTTGAAAGCGAGATATGCCACCGCTGCCAGAAGTCTGAAAATCCAATGGCGGCATAAGGAAAACGAAAATTGTCGGGCAGAGCAAACCCCAGGCACATCGCCGCCCCAATGGCGATGGTGGAATAACCGGCAAAGTCACAGAAAATTTGCCCCGCAAAGGCCAGCGTTCCAATACCGGCCGCCAGCGGCGCCACAACACCTTCGCTGTCAAAGACACGCTCAACAACCGGCGCAAGCATGCCGTCGGCAATCACTACCTTTTGGAAAAGCCCCAGCGTCATCAACGCAAGTCCCCAACCGATATGGCGCAGGCTTGCTCTTTTTTCTTCAATGGTTTGGGGTAAAAAGTCACGCGCCCGAACAATCGGTCCTGCCACAAGTTGCGGAAAGAAGCTGACAAACAATGCGTAGTCAGCGAAGGAATGCCACGGTTTTATTTCCCGTCGATAAACATCCAGAGAATAGGACAGGGTCTGGAAGGTATAGAATGAGATACCAACCGGCAGAATGATGTCAAGTGCAGGCGCCTGATACAGAATGCCGAACTCGCCCAGAAGCCCTGTAAAAGAGCCCAGCAGGAACATGCTGTATTTGAAAAAGCCTAGCAGGCCAAGGTTCACACACAGACTGATGACCAGATAAAGCCGCCGCAATTTAATGGACGTGCTGTAGTAAATGCGCTGCGACAGCTCCCAGTCCACGACAGTGGAAAACATCAGCAACAGAACAAACGGGGGATTCCACGCTGCATAAAACAGATAGCTGGCACCGGTCAGCATTAATTTTTTGGCATGCCAGCTTATCGGGCTGTAATAAAGCCCCAGCACAATCGCAAAGAAAATTACAAAGGTGTAGGAATTAAATACCACAGTTAAATCATTCTGCTCTTTAGGTCAGGGCCGTCAATTTTTACGATCTATAACGATCAATTATTAAAATTTCGATAGAACCGGGCTCACCTTAAATATCTTTGCGGATCAACAGCGGATGACCCCTTTCGGATTTCAAAATGCAACTGAGGGGTTTTGACGTTCCCTGTCATGCCGCCTGCAGCAATATGCTGGCCCCGTACAACCCTGTCCCCGCGTTTAACCAGCAATCGGTCATTATGCGCATATGCTGTCACCCAGCCCCCCTCGTGGCGCACCAGCAGCAAATTGCCAAAGCCTTTAAGTTCGCTTCCGGCATATGCAACCACGCCGCTTTCTGCTGCTTTGACCGGATCGCCGCGTTTAAGCCGGATATTCAACCCGTCGTTATGCAAACCGCCCCCTTTCGGGCCAAAACTCGATAGAATAGCGCCCCTCGCCGGCCACATAAATCCATTGCCTGTTCGGGGCGGTGGCGGGGGCACAGGGCTTTTTGCACTTTGTCCGGTGCTATCGGCAGCCTTCATGGCCAGTGGCACTTGCAGTTTCTGCCCCACTCGCAGCGTGTAGGGGGGCTTGATACCGTTCGTGCGGACCAGACTGGTCAGATCAACGCCGTACCGGCGCGAAATACTGTAAGTGGTCTCACCTTTCTGCACTACGTGAACCCGATCTCCTGGCACCAGCAGCCGATCACCGGGCTTTAACGCATAGGGCGGTCGCAGACGATTGGCATCAATCACCTGCCGGACCTCGGCACCGTATCGCCGGGCAATTCCGTAAACGGTATCCCCTTTCCTGACAATCACTATTTGCCCTGGTTTCAGCTGCGCCGTTTGGCCTCCCTGTATCCTGGGCACCGTGTATGGAACAGCAACCACATTTTTTACAGGTGGTGCAGGCTTCAGACGCGGACGCGGCACCGGAACAGGAGAATTTTTTACATGCCAGACAGGCTGCACGTTATTAGGGTCATAACGATTGAAATTGCCGTATTGTCCGCCGGAACAGGCAGACAACATTACTGCCGCCAGCAGCACCGCAAAGTATAATGCTTTCAATGTCAGTCGCCCGGTCATATGGGCAATATACGTCATTATGGCTCTTGTGCCAGCCCTGCAAGCAAGGGCACAAACCGGGTCGGCATAATGTCCCGTGTTTCAAAGTGACCAGAGCACCGTTCAACCCGGACAATCTGCTGATCCGCACCTTGAGAACCCACCGGTAATATCATGATGCCACCATCAGCCAACTGATCAGCCAGCGTCGACGGTATTTCCGGGGCGGCCGCCGTGACCATGATCCGCTCAAACGGCGCCTGTTCAGGCCACCCTTTGTGGCCATCGCCCAACAGGGTTGTGATGTTATGAATCCTTAATGTTTCAAACCGTTCCCGCGCTGTTTTTAAAAGCGATCTGTAGCGCTCGACAGTAAAAACCCGTTTGGCAATATGCGCCAGTACAGCGGCCTGATATCCAGAGCCTGTGCCAATTTCCAGCACCTTCATGCGATTGGATAATTGTAGTTCCTGGGTCATAAACGCCACGATATAGGGCTGGCTGATTGACTGACCACGTATAATCGGCAGGGCAACATTGTCGTAAGCCTTTGCCCTGAACGATTCCGGGACAAAAAATTCTCTGGGAATTGCCTCTATGGCATTCAACACTGCCTGATCCGAAATACCGGATCGACGCAGTTCCATAATCAGCTTTATTTTATTCTCTTCCAACACCGTTTCCAAAATGCAAGCCCCGGTCAATCAGAAATTGGCGTTCAGCGCGTCTGACAGCGCATCTTTGGACTGATGATGGGTTAAATCCAGATGCAACGGTGTGACCGAAATATAATGGTCCCGAACAGCCTGCAAATCAGTATTTTTCCCCGGATCCCCATATGCCCTGCGCAGTCCAAACCAGAAATAGGGAACACCACGAGCGTCTACACGTTCGTCGATAATCAATTCAGACTCATCCCGAAATCCCTGATTTGTGACTTCAATGCCCTTCACCAGCGTTGCATCACACCCCGGGAAGTTAACATTGATCAACACACCACGGTCCCATCCCGAAGTCAGGAGCTGTCGCACGACCTTCTCACCGAAATGTTCGGCAGCACTCCAGCTTTCTCCTTCGCTGCGGTGCCCCATGGCCTGACTCATGGCGATAGACGGGATACCACATAAAAGGCCTTCCATGGCACCTGCAATCGTGCCCGAATATGTAACATCTTCTGCCAGGTTGCCCCCCCGGTTCACGCCTGACAGAACAAGGGTCGGCTTTTTATCCTTGATGATATTATGAACCGCCAGCATCACGCAATCTGTGGGGGTGCCCTGAACTGCATACTTTTTCTCTTCCAGCTTGCGCACCCTGAGCGGCACCGCAAGGGTCAGCCCGTGCCCGGCTCCGCTTTGTTCGGTTTCAGGTGCGACAATCCAGACATCATCCGTAACGGCGCGTGCAATGCTTTCCAGTACTTTCAGGCCAGCGGCATGAATACCATCATCATTGGTGATCAGGATACGGTGATCGGAAAATTCTTTCACAAGGTTACTCACTTGACTTGATAACTTCAACACCGCCCATATACGGGCGCAGGACGTCCGGGACCACCACCGAGCCATCGGCCTGCTGATAATTCTCGAGGATTGCGACCAGCGTCCGGCCCACGGCAAGGCCGGAACCGTTCAGTGTATTGACAAAACGGGTCTGTTTTTCATTGGCAGGCCGACAGCGACTGTTCATGCGTCGTGCCTGAAAGTCGCCAAAGCTTGAGCAACTGGAAATTTCCCGGTAGGCATTCTGGCCCGGCAACCAAACCTCAATGTCAAGCGTCCGGCGTGCAGAAAAGCCCATATCACCAACACAAAGTTTCATCACACGGTAAGCCATTCCCAGCCGCTTCAGCACCTCTTCTGCACATCCGGTCAATCGCTCATGTTCTGCGTCACTTTCTTGCGGGGTCGTGACGCTGACCAGTTCCACCTTCATGAACTGGTGCTGCCTGATCATGCCCCGCGTATCCCGCCCTGCAGCCCCTGCCTCCGACCGAAAGCACGGGGTCAGGGCAGCAAATCTTTTCGGCAAGCTTTCTTCCGCAAGTATTTCTTCACGCACCAGATTTGTTAGCGGCACCTCTGCCGTCGGGATCAGCCAGTGGCCTGTTGATGTTTTGAACAGGTCATCGGAAAATTTGGGAAGCTGCCCCGTACCAAAAAGTGCCTCGTCCCGAACCAGCAGCGGCACAGAAACCTCATCATAACCAAATTCCGTCGTATGCAGGTCAAGCATAAAGGCACCCAGCGCACGTTCCATCCGTGCCAGTTCCCCTGACAGGACGACAAATCTGGAACCGGATATTTTCGCAGCACCCTCAAAATCCATCATCCCCAATGTTTCACCAACTTCAAAATGCTGACGTGGTGAAAAGTCGAATTCAGGAATGTGCCCAACGGCACGAACTTCAACATTAGACGCTTCATCAGCGCCTTCCGGTACATCCCCGGCAGGAATATTGGGCAGCCCTGCCAAAAGATCCTGCAATTCCTCTCCCAGCTTGCGCGCTTCTTCTTCCAAGACCGGCATACTGGTCTTTAACTGCGCCACCTCGGCCATCAGATCACTGGCGTTCCCGCCTTTCGATTTTGCCATGCCAATGGCCCTGGACGCCTCGTTGCGCCGGGATTGAGCTTCCTGCAACGCCGTCAAAACAGCCCGGTATTTTTCATCCAGGGCCAGTATTTCCGGTGTTTGCGGCGCAAGACCCCGCAATGCCCAGCCTTTATCATAATCAGCGGGGTTTTCTCTAATCGCTTTCAGGTCAAACATTCATCAATATCGCTTTATTCATCATTGTGTTTCGGCTCGCCCGAGCCGCTTTTACGCTCGATCATACGGATCAGCAGTATGGATATTTCGTACAGCAACAAAATGGGTACGCCAAGCCCGATTTGAGTAAAGGGGTCAGGAGGGGTCAAAATCGCCGCAGCCAAAAATATGCCGACGATGGCATATTTGCGCTTTTCTGCCAGCCCCCTGGCCGTCACAATGCCAGCCCGCCCCAGCAAGACCAACAGAATGGGCAACTGAAAACTGAGCCCAAAGGCAAAAATGAGTGTCATAACCAGCGAAAGATATTCGTTGACCTTCGGCTCCAGTTCAATCGGCAAGGCACCCTGACCTTGCGGCACTTCAAAACTGATAAAGAATGACCAGGCAGCCGGAAAAACAAAGTAATAGGCCAATGCCGCCCCTGCCAGAAACAGGATCGGGGTCGCCACCAGAAACGGGAAGAAAGCCCGGCGTTCGTTTTTATAAAGACCCGGCGCGACAAACATGTAAATCTGGCTGGCGATAATCGGAAAGGCCAGCATGATCGCGGCAAAGAACGACAGCTTTACCCGGGTAAAAAAGGCTTCATGCATGCCCGTATAGATCATGCGCTTGTTCGGGTGCCCCTGCAAAACATCAGCCAGCGGCTTGACCAGAAAATTATATATTTCGCCCGAGACCATATAACATCCGGCAAAAGCCAGCGCGATGGCCAGCATTGACCAGATCAACCGACTGCGCAGTTCGAGCAAATGCTCGATCAAAGGCGCCTTGCTGGCTTCAAGGTCTTCGTCTTCGCGGGGGCTATCAGCGGTCACGTCTTTGAACTGCCTTTTTTGTTTGACGTTTTCTTCTCGATAGAAGGCTCGGCAACGGATGCAACTTCATCCTTGATCGGCGGATCGGCAAAGCCATCGGGAGGATTAATTGTGTTTTCTAGTTCCTGACGCGCATCAAAGTTCGTCACATGATGAATGGATTTTTTCACTTCTTCCAGTTCAGCTTCCCGCGCCATCTCGTCAATGCTGGAATGAAAGTCAGAAGCCATGGCTCTCGCCTTGCGCACCCACTGCCCCACCGAGCGCATAAGACGTGGCAGATCCTTCGGCCCAACCACAACAATGGCGACGACCGCAATCAACATCATTTCTGACCAGCCAATATCAAACATATGTTCGCCGCCTGTTACGCATCGACCCTGAATTCCGGCCAAAAGCTTTAAACGTCTGTGGAGTTTTTCTTCTCAGAAGAGCTCGCAGTCGTGTCCTTATCGGATGAATGATCAAGCGTGCGCTGAGGCGCATCCGATACATCGTCGTCCGCCATACCTTTCTTGAAACTTTTGATTCCCTTGGCAACGTCGCCCATAAGGTCAGATATTTTTCCACGTCCAAAAAGCAGCACAACCAGCACCGCTACAATCAGAATCTGCCAGACACTGATACCCATCGCTCTACTCCTTCAAAGCCGGAAATACGGTTTGTTCCGGCGCATACTTGCAAAATCCGCCAGTCTTGGCAACGAATGTCTAACCTGTACACAAAGTTACCTGTCAGCTATTCATTTCATCGTCCAGAAGATCAGGTTGACCCTCATCCTCTTCGTCATCTGTCAGCTTTAACATGGCAACGTTAACATTATCCAGCAGACCGGCAGCTTTTAATTCTTCTATTCCCGGCAGATCTTTTACCGAAGCCATACCAAAGTGGGTCAGAAAGTCTTCTGTCGTGCCGTAAGTAATCGGGCGTCCAGGTGTGCGCCGACGCCCCATCATTCGCACCCAGCCTTCTTCCATCAAAACATCCAGCGTTCCCTTGCTCAGCGACACGCCCCTTGTATCTTCAATTTCTGCGCGGGTAATCGGTTGATGATAGGCAATAATCGCCAGTGTCTCAACAGCGGCCCGCGAGAGCCGGCGCTGTTCCTGAACTTCCCGGCGCAACAGAAAAGCCAGATCAGGTGCCGTACGAAACATCCACTTGCCTGCGACCTGCGAAAGATTAACGCCGCGACCGGCATAAAGGGCGACCAGTTCGTCAACCAGGGCAGCAACATCTACATCCTCCGGCAATCTTTCAGCCAGATCCTTCTCACCCAACGGGTGTGCTGACGCGAAAAGCAGCGCTTCCACCATCCGGATATGCTGATCAGAGTCCATTGCCTGCCCTCGACACTATTGCTAACCAATCCTGCACATAAAATCAGATAACCAACTAAGATTGACCCGAGGGTCTCCCGCGCAGATAAAGCGGCCCGAACGCCTCATGCTGCCGGATTTCAGCCTTCCCCAAACGCGCCATCTCAAGCGAGGCCACAAACATGCTGGCACGTGCAGAGCGTCTGCCCTTGGCATCGTCCCGAAATTCCGGCAAAAAATATTCCAGTGCGGTCCAGTCCGGAATGGTTCCCAGCAGCCGCTCCAGCCGCTCTATAGCGTCTTCCAGTGAATATACCTTCACGCGCCGAATATGCAAATCACTGACCGACCGGCGCGTCGTATGTTCTGCATACGCCTTGAGCAGTTCATAAAATCCCAGATCAACCTTTCGCGTACGCGATACCTGAACCCCTTCCGGGGCCCCGCGCGCGAAAACATCCCGCCCAAGGCGATCATGAGACATCAACTGCGCCGCAACATCCCTGATTGCTTCCAGCTTCTGCAATTGAAACTGCAATC
Organism: Sphingomonadales bacterium; assembly: GCA_965227345.1. Lineage (GTDB taxonomy): Bacteria > Pseudomonadota > Alphaproteobacteria > Sphingomonadales. The sequence continues at coordinate 3,983,349 of OZ245755.1, read as the reverse complement.
GTGATGCCAGCTCTTCGGCACTCGGTTCCTCACCCAATTCAGGCTCGGGCAACAACAGGCGGGACTTAAGGTAGGCAAGCCACGCCGCCATCACCAGATAATCCGCTGCCAGCTCCAGTCTGTGGCGACCGGCCTCGTGAATAAAGACCAGATATTGTTCCACCAGCTCCAGAATGGAAATCTGCTTCAGATCGACCTTCTGGGTCCGCGCCAGCATCAACAGAATGTCCAGCGGGCCTTCAAAGCCCTCAATATTGACAACCAGCTGTTCAGCAACCGGCGGCTTGCGTACGCCCCCAAATTCAAACTGATCATCCGTTGTCATATCATCGGCCATGTCAGGCTGTAATTCCTACGATGTTTTTCAGAATGAAATCATACATCAGTTCAAAGGGAGGTAAAACAAACCATGCAAAAATATTCCAGTTCTGCCCCAATTGATTTCCAAGCATGGGCAACAGAAACAAAATGCCCATCAGAATAAAAAAGCCATAGGGCTCGAGCCGCGCCAGGGGCCGCGCCAGGGAATTGGGCAACAGACCGACCGCAACCCGGCCTCCGTCCAGTGGCGGCAATGGTATCATATTAAAGATCGCGAGGATCAGGTTAATCTGAATGGAGTGGTCCATATTCAGAACCCACCAGCCTTGTGCCATATCGGGCAATATGACAACCAGATGGATCAACAAGGCTGAAAGCACGGCCAGTATAATATTAACACCGGGCCCGGCCAGCGCCACCCATACCATATCCCGTCTTGGGTTCCCAAGCCGTCCAAAGTTCACCGGCACCGGTTTGGCAAAGCCAAAAAGAAACGGCGCCTTCAAAATCAGGAGCATAAGAGGCAGAACAATCGTTCCCATCGGGTCTACGTGGCGCACCGGATTGAATGAGACCCGGCCCAACCTGTGTGCCGTATCATCCCCCAGCCTCCAGGCCACAAAACCATGTGCAGCTTCATGAAACGTAATAGCCACCAGAACAGGCAAAGCCCATGTGGATAGCATCAGGAAAAATTCAGCCATGCAGGATCACAATTCTAACTCAACAGACGATCAAGATCCCGCAGGCCCGCCGCCAACTCGAATCCAGGGAAAGGTTCAGGAGATTTCATCAGGGATACCAGACGCCGATACACATCATCCGGCATGTCGGGCACAGATTTCAATACAATTTCACGTTCCGTAAAACTGCCATTGCAGTGAAGCACGATATCACAACCGGCAGCCAAAGATGCATTGGCGCGTTCTTCAAGCGAGCCCGACAAGGCCTTCATCGTAATATCATCGGACAGCAAGACGCCCTTAAACCCGATACGCTGGCGAATAATACGCCCAATCAACTGTGGTGACGTCGTTGCAGGCGCATGAGGATCAATCCCCGCATAGGTAATATGGGCAGTCATCGCAACCGGCATGTCATTCAAGGCCACGAAAGGCCTGAAATCGCTCTCCCAAAGCGCCTCTTCAGACGCATCAACGTGTGGCAACGCCATGTGACTGTCAACCTGAGCCCGGCCATGACCGGGGATATGCTTGATCACCGGCGTGACGCCGCCATCAATCAACCCTTCGCAAGTGGCCCGTCCAAGGGTCGCAATGACGTCAGGGTCACCACCATAGGCACGATCACCGATAATATTGTGTGCGCCTTCATATGCCATGTCCAACAGAGGCAGGCAATCGACCGTCACCCCCACATCCAAAAGCTCCGCAGCAATAAGACGTGCATTCAGGCGCGCCGCCAGAACAGCCTTGGCCAAATCATCTTTGGCGATATCTGAAAAACGCCCCTGGGCTGGAGCCGCCCGCCAATGCGGGGGCTTTAGCCGGGCCACACGACCCCCTTCCTGATCAATCAGGACGGGTGCATCGTTCCGGCCAACAGCATCCCGCATTTCAGCAGTCAATGCCCGAAGCTGATCAGGTGAATGGCAGTTACGCTGAAACAAAATAAAGCCAAAAGGCTGAAGCTCGGCAAACATTGCCGTCTCTTCCGCACTCAGCCGCTCGGCAGCGCAATCGACAATAACAGGACGAACCATGCCCGTTCCTATTTACCAACGACCATGCAAGGCTGCTTTTTAACTGTCAAAGACTTGCAAAGCGTTTCAGCACTTTCACGGTCGGCCATACGCCCGGCCTGCAATCGATAAAGGGTTCCCTTGGCACCCTTGACACTGACGATTTCAGGTTCCAGCGTTGAGAGTATATCAGGGTGTTTGCCCTTGATTGTCTCCCAGGCTTTTAAGGCCCGCTCACGTTCGCTGAATGCGCCCAGCTGAATCAGATAATCACCCACCGATTTGGTCGAAGCTGATTTGCTCTCCTTGACTGGCACATCGGCTTCAGTCGAAGGCGGAGGCGGCGGTGCCGGAGGCGAAGCCGGTGCGACCTCGTCAGGCGCATCAGGCTTGTCCATCGGTGTTTCCGGGCCAGGGCGTAAATATTCCGGTTCGGCTGTGTCGTCATTGCCGCCGACGCGATCGTATACCAGCTTGTCACGGTCCTTGACTTCCATCCCGCCCGGATCATCCGGCGCAATTTTGGTCGGGCCCTCTTCAGCCCGCACCAGAGGCACATCACCGGGTGCCGGCGGCTTCCCGTCACTGCTATAGACCTGCCAGATAATAATGATAAAAGCCAGGATCAGAACCAGCCCGGCAGCGATAACGCCCATCCTGTTTCGTTCAAGAAAGCTTTCGCCCTGCTGTTCTTCCATGGCAGGCTCAAGCCATGGCACCTTGTTCTCATCCGACATTCATCTACTCCTTGATGCAGAATATTCCGCTAGTTCATTTCCTTGACTGGTACAACACCCAGCACATTCAGGCCAGACGCAATTACAATAGCACATGCCCTGATCATGGCGACCCGTGATAATGTGACAGCCTGATCATCTTCCTGCAAAAACCGCAAGGTCACATCGTCGTTCCCCTTGTTCCACAGCCCATGAAACGCTGACGCCAGTTCATACAGATAAAATGCAATACGATGCGGCTCATGCGCTTCCGCAGCGGCTTCCACCATGCGCGGCCAGCTTGCCATATTCATGATCAGCTCAATCTCGGCTGTATCTGTCAGTTTCGACAAATCTGCCTGCGCCAGGGATTCTTCTGACAAATCCATTTCCGGAAAGGCTTCCGCTACCTTGCGCAACACAGAACAAATTCGGGCATGCGCATATTGAACATAAAAGACCGGATTATCACGAGACTGTTCCATGACCTTGGCAAAATCAAAATCCAGCGGCGCATCGTTTTTGCGCGTCAGCATGATAAAGCGCAATACGTCTTTTCCTACCTCATCCACAACTTCACGTAATGTCACGAACGTACCGGCCCGCTTTGACATTTTATAAGGTTCACCATTGCGGAAAAGCCTGACCAACTGACAAAGCCTGACGTCCAGATCCGCCTGATTATCGCTCAACGCCTTAACCACGGCTTTCATCCGCTTGACGTAACCGCCGTGATCTGCCCCCCAGACATCAATCATATGATTGAAGCCACGCCCGATCTTGTCCCGGTGATAGGCCACGTCAGCGGCAAAATAGGTCCAGCTTCCGTCCGACTTCTGCAACGCGCGGTCAACGTCGTCCCCAAATTCTGTCGCCTTGAACAAGACCTGCGGGCGCGGTTCCCAGTCGTCTGGCAATTTGCCTTTCGGCGGCTCCAGTACACCGGTATAAATAAGCCCCTTTTCCCGCAGCGATTCCAGTGCCTGGTCAATTCGACCATCATCGTGCAAAGTGCGTTCCGAGAAAAACACCTTGTGAACAATGCCTAATGCCCGAAGATCATTCCGGATCATATCCATCATGGCATCACTGGCAAATCGCCGAACAGCAGGCAACCAGTCGGATTCCGGCTTGCCCAGAAAACTCTTCCCGTGCGTCCGCGCCAGCGTTTCGCCCACATGAACCAGATAATCCCCTGGATAAAGGCCTTCCGGAATTTCGCCTATATCCTCACCCAGTGCCTCGCGGTACCGCAGATAGGCAGACCGGGCGAGCACATCAATCTGCGCGCCGGCATCATTGATATAATATTCCCGCGCAACGCTATGGCCTGCTTTTTCAAGCAAGGATGCCAGAGCATCGCCAAAAATAGCCCCGCGACAATGCCCCACATGCATAGGCCCGGTGGGGTTGGCAGAAACGTATTCCACATTCACAGGCACGCCCTGCCCCTTGTCCGACCCGCCATATGCAATGCCCTGGCTCAAAATATCCGGGATATTGGACAGAATAAACGAAGGTTTCAGCCGTAAATTGATAAAACCGGGACCGGCAATATCAACTATTTCAATATTTTCGTCCTGCCGCAGGCCTTCCGCAACCAGTTCAGCAAGTTCCCGGGGCTTCATGCCAGCCTGTTTGTTCAAGACCAGCGCCACATTGGTAGAAATGTCACCATGGGACGGATCTCGTGGCGGTTCAACCGTCAGGCCATCAACAGGCAACCCTTCCGGTAACGTGCCGGCGGTAATAAGGTCCTTGATGACCAGTTTAATTTGATCAGAGAAGTGATTAAAAATATTCATATTTCCAGTGTCGATATATCCAAAAGCTTTTTATATTCCGCCAGCGCATAACCATCGGTCATACCTGCAATAAAATCAGCAACCAATCTTGCCTTTTTGGCCTCTGTCACCCCCTGCGACCGGTTACGCCAGACCGTTGGCAAACATTCCGGTTCTGCCATATAAATCTCAAACAGTTCCCGGACCACGCGCCGCGCCTTGCTCGCCATACGATTGACCTTGTAATGACGATACATATTGGCCTTCAGAAAGCTTTTCAGCTCCCTGTCATTGGCCGCCATTTCATCAGTGAACGCAATCATGGCGCGGTCTGCATGCCGGATATCTTCCACGCGTTCCGGTTTAAGGCTTTCCAGTCGCCGACCGGATTCCGCCAGAATATCTTCCACCATACTATTAATCAGACGACGGATCACTTCAGGCACCATCCGGCTTTCTTCCAGACCCGGATATTTCCCTTCAACTTCCGTCAGAATATTCCCAACAAAGCCAATCTGGCGCAGATCATCCAGCTTGAACAGGCCAGCCCGCAAACCGTCGTCTATATCATGGTTGTTATAGGCAATATCATCCGCCAGGGCCGCCACCTGTGCTTCGGCACCGGCATAGGTATAAAGCTCCAGATCGTGGCGGGCGTTATATTCGCGCAATGCCGCAGGAAGGCTGCTTTCCTTCCCCTTTGCACATAAGGGCCCATTGTGTTTGGCCAGGCCTTCAAGAGTTTCCCATGTCAGATTCAGGCCATCAAACTCGGCATAACGCTGCTCCAGCTTGGTTACCACCCGCAATGACTGTGCATTGTGGTCAAACCCCGCATAGGTCTTCATCGCGGCATCCAGCGCATCTTCACCGGCATGTCCGAAGGGTGTGTGCCCGAAATCATGGACCAGCGCCAGGGCTTCAGCCAGATCCTCGTTCAACCGCATAACCCGGCTGACGGATCGCGCAATCTGTGCGACCTCAATCGAATGGGTCAATCGGGTCCGGTAGTGATCCCCTTCATGATACACAAAAACCTGTGTTTTATGCTTTAATCGCCTGAATGCGGTAGAATGGATAATCCTGTCCCGGTCCCGCTGGAACGGAGTTCTGCCCCGGCTTTCCGCTTCCACATGCAAACGCCCGCGAGAACACGACGGCAGGCAGGCATATGGCGCATACCCCCCTTCCTCCATTTTACCGGTGATTCTGTCAGCATTATACATGGCGGCAGACTAGCCGTGATCTTGCAGATTAGCAACGGGCAAGCCGCATAAGGGACACAAATCAGGCGGTAAAAATTGACAAATACATTCGGCATCTTACATATAGAGGGAAGCGGCATTCAGTTTATGCCACGGGATTGGAGTTATGAGATTATGAGCGTCGAAAATACAGCCCCTGTTTCAGTATCAAAAAGTGCTGCGAAGCGTCTCGCTCATCTGTTTGAAAAAGAGGGCAAGCCGGGCCTGATGCTGCGCGTGTCTGTGTCCGGCGGCGGCTGTTCCGGCTTTCAATATGGCTTTGCCTTTGAAGAACAATGCAATGACGACGATCAGGTGATCGAAAAGGATGGTGTAAAGGTTGTTATCGACAATATGTCGCTGATGTATCTCGCCGGCTCGGAAATTGACTTCACCGAAGATCTGGGCGGCTCGGCCTTTGCGGTTAAAAACCCTAACGCCACATCCTCGTGCGGGTGCGGCACATCGTTTGCCATCTAGCGGGTCGCCGTATTTATGAAAATTGCCACATGGAACGTGAATTCTATCAAGGCACGCCTGCCCCGGGTTGTTGAATGGCTGAAAGACGCCAACCCCGATGTCGCGCTGCTTCAGGAACTCAAAACCATTGATGAAGCGTTCCCTGCGATGGAGATTGAGGATCTGGGGTATAATCTGGCTCTCCATGGCCAGAAAACCTATAACGGCGTTGCCATCCTTTCAAAGCATCCCATAGAAGACATTGTGCGCGGTCTGCCCGGAAATGATGAGGATATACAGGCCCGCTATATTGAAGCGACGATCAAGAATATCAGGATCGCATCAATTTACCTGCCCAATGGCAACCCCGTCGATACAGAAAAATACCCCTATAAACTCGGCTGGATGGATCGGCTGATTACCCATACCAAAGGCCTTTTGGAACTGGAAGAGCCGTTTGTGCTGGGCGGTGACTATAATGTCTGCCCGGAAGAACAGGATGTTTATGATCCGGCGGGCTGGAAAGATGATGCCCTTTTCAGACTGGAGACGCGCCACAAGTTCCGCGAGCTGGTCAACCTGGGGCTGACGGATGCTTTCCGCACCTACACACCAAAGGGAAACTGTTATACGTTCTGGGACTATCAACGGGGTGCCTGGCAAAAAGATAATGGGATCAGGATTGATCACCTGTTGCTCTCGCCCCAGGCCGCCGATCGGCTGAAGGCCTGCGAAATTGACAAAACGCCGCGCGGCAAGGAAAAAGCGTCCGACCACACCCCCATCTGGTGTGAAATAAACGCATAAACAATAAACCCGGATAGATTGCCCTAACCCACGACCAGTTCGGCACAACCTTTCATAAATGCATGCTTTTGCAGCACCATACCGGGGTTTTCAGCCAGCCACATGTCGACAGATTTTTGCTCTTCTTCACGGATGTAATCATCCAGAAAGACATGAGCATTTCTGCCCAACAACCCGAACAGAAGCGGGCCGGCAGGGTACCTTGCATTAACCGATACCGAACAAGGCGGGCCATCTATAACAAGACCATCAAAAACAATCTCGGGCAATTTACCCTTGATGTCATACCATTGGCAGGATTGCCCGGCCAGATTATGCCCTGTCAGGGGGGCTGTAATCACCGTTGCCCAATCGGCAAGCCCGTACTTTTTTATATTGTCTCGCGTAATAGCTGCATATTTTGCGTCGTGTTCCAAACTGTAGACATGCCCTCGCCCCTTCTGTTTCATTGCCTGCGCAATGACGATGGTCGAAAGGCCTGAACTGCATTCAAGTATATTCTCGACGTCCGCCCGCGCAGCATAATCGGTTACATGTCTGAGAAAGTCCGGTGCGCCCGCAAATCCCATTGTTGGCGGCAGGGGCATTTTTAAATCCAGCCTGTGATACAGGCTGTTCAGCGCTTCAACATTCCGTATCGTTTGTACCGTCTGAGTGGCAAGCTCGCTCTTTAGATCCCAACAGAATATATGAACCTTGATAACTTTCCGAAGTAATAGAATGAGGATTGCCAGATTAATGGCCAGAAGAACAAATATGGCAGTATTCACGGCTTTTCCCGATGTTATTTTAAATCTACACCGCCAATATATACTTCAATTAGTTTATTTATTCCATATTTATTACGCTAAATAATTGACTTATAAATTCCGGGACACCTGAAAAATGCTCAAACGTGATGCCTGACGGACTTCCGGATGATCACACCCCAGACTGTTGATCCGGTCTTCCGTCCTGACCTCCAGCTGCGCAGTTCTAAAACCGATCAGCATTTGAACCTGCTGGCGGGTTTTCCCCGGGTTCATTTCCATCAGCTCATTTTCAACCTGTTCATAAACACGATTGAAGGCCTTGTTAAATTTGTTAAATGCAGCGGTATCCGCCGTTTTGCATGTGCCGGACGCGACCAGTGAAATAACAGCATTATCGAAGATCTTGAAAATATTGTCAGATTTGGCCTGGGCAACTGAAACGCTTATGCACCCGGCGACCAGCGTTGCCGCCATAACGCCAATTATCTGCTTTTTGAATATTTTACTCATCACGATCATCCTTGCTATCTGCACACATACCTGTTGGTTATATGTCTCTGGTATAGCAAGGGCCGTGCCACACTTAAATATCCTTTATGCCTCATGGTCTTACGCAAGGTTTTCGTGGATCCTCCTGTATATATGTAAAAATAATCGACGCCTGCTTTTACAAATATACCAAAATCGGACAGTGAGGTCTTTTACCCTTCCTGTGTCACAGTCAGGGCAACTTCCTGACCATGTGACAATTCGAGCGTATGTCCGTCCGGATCGCGCAGAAAAGCCCAGTATCCTACCGGGTCACCCCAATCTTCCGGCCCTTTAATCAAGGCCCCGTCTTGCCTCGCCCTGGCTGCCAGCCTGTCGACTTCCGCCCGGCTTTTGCACCCTACACCAAGATGGGCAAAAGGCACCAGAGGGTGATCTACGCTTTCAGCCTCGATGATGACAATGACAAAGGGCCGGGTCTTGTCGCTTAACCAAGCGACCCGGGGACCACCCTCGTGCTCCTGACGCTGGTGCACGATCTCCATATTTGCATATTTTGCATAGAAATCAGCACTGCGATAAATATCCAGTACCGGCAGTGCCACATGGGTCAATCCGACGTCAACCATGGGTAAACTCCTTTCACCCACAGTTATAGCTTATCAGGTCTTGATCGTGAATGGATTGAAGTCAGTATTTGTATCAAAATGATCTTCGTGCTCGGCTTTTTTCAGCCAGCCTACTATCTGGTATGTAACAGGCGTCAGAACCGCCTCCCACATGACCTTCAGGGCAAAGTTACTCACCATCACCGCCAGGAGCAATTCGTTACTCCAAAGCCCGAAGAAAGCAATCGGGTAAAAAATCAGGCTGTCTACGCCCTGTCCGACAATTGTAGAGCCAATTGTACGCATCCATAAAAAGCGGCCTGCTGTTAGAATTTTCATTTTGGCCATGACAAAAGCATTGACCATTTCGCCGCCAAAAAATGCGATCAGCGAGGCCAGCACAATCCGTGGCGTTTGCCCCAGCACCGACGCCAATGCCTCTTGCCCGTCCCAGCCGGGCGCAGGCGGCATGCTTACGACAATAAAGCTCATAAAAGAGGCGTATGCCAGGGCCGCAAAACCTACCCAGACCACCCGACGGGCGCGGGCATATCCGTAAACTTCCGTCAGCACATCGCCAAAAACATAGGATATGGGAAAAAACAGCACACCCGCCCCAAAGGAAAAGCCCAGCAAGGTCGCAACCTTGCCGGGCCCGATCAAATTGGAACAGACCAGAACGGCGACAAAGGCCGCCATCATCATATTATAATATTTGAAAGGTCTGTCCGGGACGGCTGATTTTCCCATTCATAAATGCCCTAAATATCCGCATACATATGAGTTTCTTCCTCTCCGCCGGGATGCGTGACAGCGCCTTTATAGGCGGGGCCCACTGTCTGGGCAAATTTCCATATTGCCCCGGACTGATAGTCATGGGCACGGGGTTTCCAGTCCTTCCGGCGGGCTTCCAGTTCAGTGTCGGACAGATCCACATCAAGGGTACCGTTTACCGCATCAATCGTGATCATGTCACCGTCTTTCAGCAAGCCAATCGGCCCGCCAACGGCAGCTTCAGGCCCCACATGCCCCACACAAAAACCGCGAGTGGCACCGGAGAACCGGCCATCCGTAATAAGCGCCACTTTCTCCCCCATGCCCTGACCATAAAGCGCAGCAGTGGTCGACAGCATTTCCCGCATACCCGGACCACCTTTTGGCCCTTCATACCGGATAACCAGAACATCACCTTCGCTGAACTGGCGCTTTTCAACCGCGTCAAAGGCTTCTTCTTCACAATCGAACACCCGTGCAGGCCCGGTATGCTTCAGGCTTTTCATCCCGGCAACCTTCACGATGCCGCCTTCAGGTGCCAGGTTGCCCTTTAGCCCGACAACACCGCCTGTTGGTGTAATGGGGTCGCTCGCCTTGCGAACCACATCCTGATTGTCATTCCAGCTTACCTCTTCCAGATTTTCTGCCATGGTCTTGCCAGTTACCGTCATGCAATCCCCGTGAATGAACCCGTTTTCGTACAGGGTTTTCAACACGATCTGCACACCACCCGCTTCAAACAGATCCTTGGCAACATAACGGCCGCCCGGCTTCATATCAGCGATATAAGGCGTGGTGCGGAAAATTTCAGCGACATCCATCAGATCAAAATCAATGCCGCATTCATGCGCCATTGCTGGCAGATGCAGCCCGCCGTTGGTCGACCCGCCCGTGGCCGCAACAATACGTGCAGCATTTTCAAGCGCCTTGCGGGTGACAATATCGCGCGGGCGAATATTTTTCCGGATCAATTCCATAACCGCCTTGCCGGATTCAAAGGCATACCGGTCGCGGCTTTCATATGGCGCAGGCGCACCCGCCGAGCCCGGCAGGGCAAGCCCAATCGCTTCCGAAACACATGCCATTGTGTTGGCCGTAAACTGTCCGCCGCAAGCCCCTTCTCCCGGGCAGGCAACACTTTCCAGTTCGTGCAGATAGGCATCATCCACCTCACCAACGGCATATTGACCAACGGCCTCAAACAGATCAACTACCGTCACATCCTTGCCCCTGAACTTGCCGGGCAGGATCGAGCCACCATACATGAATACGGATGGCACATTAAGGCGCAGCATCGACATCATCATACCTGGCAGGGACTTATCGCAACCCGCAATCGCCACCAGCGCATCATAGCTGTGACCGCGCATGGTCAGTTCAACAGAATCCGCAATCACCTCGCGGGATACAAGAGACGATTTCATCCCCTGATGTCCCATGGCAATACCATCGGTTACCGTGATGGTCGTGAATTCTCGAGGGGTCCCCTTTGCTTCGTAAACGCCTTGCTTGGCAACTTCGGCCTGACGCCTGAGGCCAATATTACAGGGCGCAGCCTCATTCCAGGCGGATACCACACCGACCAGTGGCTGGTGAATCTGTTCTTCTGTCAACCCCATCGCATAAAGGTATGACCGATGGGGAGCCCTCTCCGGCCCTTCAGTAACATGACGACTGGGCAGTTTTGACTTGTCGAATTTGGTATCCATAATCTCTTAATCCCTCAACTTGTATATCAGCCTGCGGCATTCAGCCGTTTAATGGCCGCAGATAATTTGGCCGCCGTGGTTTCGGCCTCGGCCTTGCGTTCACGATTCTCATTGATGACATGCTCGGGCGCATTGGCAACAAATTTCTCATTTGCCAGGCGTCCTTCAATGGCTGCCACGTCTTTATTCAGTTTCTCAACGTTTTTCTCAAGCCTCGCCTTTTCCTGATCAATGTCGATGACATCACCGATGGCCAGAAACAAGGTGGCCTCATCAATCACGGTCTGAACGGCGCCTTTTGGCACCGCATCAGCCTTTACATTCAGGCTTGAAAGACGCGCCAGTCGCGAGATTACATTTTCATGGTCATCAAATCGGCTGACTGTCTGACCGGAGGCCCCTTGAATATGCAAGGGCACCTTGGAACCTGCCGGTACATTCATTTCAGCACGCACGGTGCGAACCTCGGAAATCAGCCGGATAACCCAGTCCATTTCGGCAGAAGCACTCTCATTCCGCAGAGATTCGGGCAAATCCGGCCATGCCGCCAGAATGATGTCTGTCTCGCGTTCGCTGTTCAGCGCATGCCAAAGCTCTTCCGTGATAAAAGGCATGAACGGATGAAGCAGAACCAGCATCTGGTCCAGCGCCCATGCCGTTGTCTTGCGCACCTCTGCCTTGTCAGTGTCGCTGTCGCCATTCAGCACGGGCTTGATCAGTTCGACATACCAGTCGCAGAATGTACCCCAGACAAAATGATATATGGCACCTGCAGCATCATTGAAGCGGAAAGCTTCCAGTGACCGTGTAACGTCCTGCGAAGTCTTTACAATCTCACCCACGATCCACCGGTTTACAGTCAGTGTCACCGAATCCGGGTCAAACCCTCTGGCATCCAGGCATTCGTTCATCTCGCAGAAACGGGCAGCATTCCATAGCTTGGTGGCGAAGTTCCGATAACCTTCGACCCGTTTTTCCGAAAGCTTGATATCGCGCCCCTGACTCTCAAGCGCGGCCAGCGTAAAGCGCAGGGCGTCTGCACCGTATTTATCCGCAAACTCCAGAGGATCAATCACATTGCCTTTGGATTTGGACATTTTCTGGCCGTGTTCATCCCGCACCAGCGCGTGGACATATACCGTTTTAAACGGAGCCTCACCCATAAAGTGCAGGCCATCCATCATCATGCGGGCAACCCAGAAGAAAATAATATCAAAGCCGGTGACCAGCACACTGGTTGGATAATAGCGGGCAAGCTCCGGTGTTTTCTCTGGCCAGCCCAGCGTGGCAAATGGCCAAAGCGCAGACGAAAACCATGTATCCAAAACATCCGGGTCACGGGTCAGCTGTTCGGCTTTCCCGTAATGTGCATCGGACAGGGTCTGTGCCCCCTCTTCGGTCTCGGCAACAAATACGTGACCATCCGGCCCATACCAGGCCGGGATCTGGTGTCCCCACCATAGCTGACGCGAAACACACCAGGGCTGAATATTGCGCATCCATTCAAAATAGGTCTTCTCCCAGTTTTTCGGGACAAATACAGTTGTGTCATCCTCGACCGCACGAATGGCGTCACGTGCCAGCGTCGCGGCATCGACATACCATTGATCCGTCAGCCACGGCTCAATAACAACACCGCCTCTGTCGCCGTAGGGTACGCTGTGCTTGCGCGGCTCAATTTCCTGCACCAGTCCCAATGCTTCCAGATCCGTAACAATACGTTTTCTGGCCTCGAAGCGGTCCAGCCCGCGATAGGCTTCGGGCGCATTCCCGTTAATACGGGCTTCCTCGTCAAAAATATTGATCTGCGGCAGGTCATGGCGCTTGCCCACCTCGAAATCATTAAAATCATGTGCGGGCGTAATCTTCACAGCGCCCGACCCCTGCTCGGGGTCCGCATGTTCATCCGCAACAATCGGAATCAGACGGTCCACCAGTGGCAGGCGGACATGTTTGCCCACAAGATCCTTATATCGCTTGTCATCAGGATGGACTGCAACAGCCGTATCCCCCAGCATGGTTTCCGGACGGGTCGTGGCCACCGTGATAAAGCGGCCCTCCTGCCCGTCAACCGGATAGCGGAAATGCCAGAAAAAGCCGTCAACCTCACGCTGTTCGACTTCCAGATCAGAGATCGCCGTTTTCAGCTTGGGGTCCCAGTTCACCAGCCGTTTGTCACGATAAAGCAATTTGCTGTTGTAAAGCTCGACAAATACTTTCAGCACTGCGGCCGAAAAACCTTCGTCCATGGTAAAGCGTTCACGGCTCCAGTCGCATGACGCCCCAAGGCGGCGCATCTGTCGGGTAATTGTGCCGCCGGATTCAGCTTTCCAGTCCCATACCCGTTTCACAAAGGCATCGCGGCCAATATCCCGGCGGTCAATGCCCTGTTCGCCCAACTGGCGTTCAACCACCATCTGGGTCGCAATACCCGCATGATCCATGCCGGGTTGCCACAAAACATCCTTGCCCCGCAGACGCTCGAACCGGCACAATACATCCTGCAAGGTGTGATCGAGTGCATGACCAATATGGAGGCTGCCTGTTACATTCGGCGGCGGCAACACAATGGTAAAGGTTTCAGCATCCGGGCGTTTTCCACATTCAAATGCACCCGTCTGTTCCCAGTGAACATACCATTTGCTTTCTATATCGGTGGCCTCGTAGACTTTTTCGAGCATCCTCAAACTTTCTCATAACTTTATTATTATAGCTGCACGCACAACCAGGGCTTCCATGACACACGCCACCCGGAAGGTCCGGCGGTGAAAATAAACCCAGCCAGACCAAAAAGAAACCATACACTTCAAAAAAGTGAGGAATTTGGAAGATTTTACCAGTCAAGCCGACAGAATGCCGGCTCGAACTTGCATCAGTAAGCATCACCCGCCGTAAAGTGAACGGCATGGCGAAAACATAGGTTTCTGAGGCAACCCGCTCTCAGACGAACGGTTTTGACTCGAGGTTTTCGAGCTTGCCAATAGGAACCGTTTTTGGCAACGTTTGGCACGATCATGATCGCCTATTCAATGGTCCGTCGGTACCGAATGGGTCAACAGGCGCGTACGACCGGCGAGAAGTAATGCCATCAGCGTCTGAGCATCGGGCTTCTGATACTTCACAAACGGTTCCTTGACGTCCGGAGCAAGGCACTGACCGATCGCACTCCAATAGTCGGCGACCGTGCATTGCTGCAGCCACCCGTCAAAGCACAAAGTTGTTCCATGCTCGTAATACACATCCTGATACAGGCATGCAGCGGATGCCGGACCCGCCGCCAACCCGGAAAGCACAATCGCAACAGCAGCTACCTTTTGCATCGTCCGTATCTCCCGTAAATATAGTTACATCTAATCTGACATTATGCCCTTCCAATCAGAGTCAAACATAAGTCAACTCAGGCATTGATGGAAGCACTTTTGCTCTGCGGCCATCCGACCGCCCTGATTTTATGATTTGGTCAAGCCCAGATGCCCAATTGGTAGTTTTTGTCGTCATCGGAACGCGCTTCTCCTGTCTTTTTCCCTGTACCGGCGATGATTCCGGCCTACGCCGGAGTGGATCTTCGTCGCAGGTCGTCAATAATGCTCCACTTCCTGGGGTAGAGCCAAGGATCGCATGAAGTTGGCGAGGTTGTAGCCAGGGCATGAACGTGCCACGGTGATTGTAAAACGCCACAACCCGTTTGGCAGGACGAGACAGGTTGGTGACGATGAAGCCGACGCGGGGATACAACCCGCCGGGTGACGTGAGGTGCGTCTGTTCTGGCATGTGTATGACATTGATTCTTATAGCAGAATCAGTCAAGAACATCACCAAATCAGTGATCTATCTGGGAAATAGGGGATCAAAAATGTTTATTTGGGCCGTCAGGGCTTTTTGGATCTGGAAAGACGGGCAATTTCCCGGGCAACGACGCGCTCCACAATGCTCGGCAAGTGCTCATCCAGCCAGGATTTCAGCATCGGCTTCAGCATTTTCCGAACCATTCCTTCAAGCGTATTATCCGACCCCTGATATCCGGCGACAAGCAGCGCGGACAGATCTTCAAACGCCTGACGGGCAACGTCGGACGGACCTTCACTCATAATTGCCTCATTTTCATCCGCAGGATCAATAGCGTCAATACCTTCATCCGCCTTTTCATCCAGACGTGCGCTCAAGTCTTGTGCAAGGCTGGATTCGCTAAATGCCGGCTCTTCTGAAACTTCGGGTTCAGGCTCAAAGGCTGCTTCCGGATCAGGCTCAGGTTCCAGATCGGGCTCAGGCTGCTCTTCTTCAACCTCTTCGACTTGGGCCTCGGCATCACCAACATCAAATTCGATATCGGTTTCTTCAGAATCTTCAGCAACGGGAGCTTCATCCTCCGGTTCCTCATTCAGAACCTCGGTCAACTCCAGTACATCATCTTCCTGATCACCTTCGGAAACTTCCGGAGCATCAAAGGCATTGTCTGCGGCAACTTGCGCATCATCTGCCCCCCCTTCGCCCTTGGCATCGTCATTTTCTTCGGAGATAATTCTCCGAATAGACGCGAGTATCTCTTCCATCGTGGGTTCTGGCTGATCGGTCTTGGTCGTCATCGTCCCAAATCTCGCTCTTAATTCCGGCGCCCTGATCTCATTCAATTGCTTTCGTCGAGGACATCATGCTGAATGACGGTCTGGCGGCTATTCTGCATTTCTAGACTTTATTCGACAATATTTCGTTAATCTTTAGCTGCACCATATCCCGAGCCTGGGCCGTTACGATAAAGATTAACTATATATCACCTCAAAACCATCAATAGTCTTTACCTTCTATTCCATCCCACATCGAATCTGTGCCATCCGGGCCGCCACGGTCCGGCAACGTCAAGGAACGGCTTGCGTCTGGTTGACTGGTGCTTAGTCTGGCGTCCCAGTCGACCGGGTTACTGGCTCGTGAAGCGCCTGTTGCACTGCCGTCTTCCCATCCTTGGCCTTCTTCCGCACCCCAGCCGTAAAACTGGTTGCGCACATCATCATAATGATCGTCCGGATTATAGTGTGTATCAACAGGCAGCGCCAAAGCCTCTGCTGTCAGGCTGCCGACCGCACTTAACAATGTATAGGCCGCAACGTATTCATCACGATTAGCCTCTACCAGACTAACGCGGGAGTCCAGTAATTCCTGCTCGGCATCCAGCACATCAAGCGTCGTTCTGGAACCCACATTGGCTTCCTGGCGAACACCTTCAAGGGCAATTTCGTTGGCATTGACCTGATCACGTGTGGAAACAATCCGTCCCCGGGCTTCCCGCAGGCCCGCCCAGGCATTCTTCACTGCTTCCCGAACCTGCCGTTCGGATTCCAGTATTTGCAAACGGCGCTGCTGGTTCACCTGTAATGCCTGGCGAATACGGGACGATTGCGCCCCCGCCTGATATAGCGGAATGGTCAGTTCAGCAGAAATCTGGGTCTGTTCGGAATTGGATGTAAAGACAGACGTGTCATATGCTTTTGAATATTGTGCCTTTAGATCAACACGGGGCAGAAGCCCGCCTTCCTGAACCTTGGCCGCATAATGTGCTGCCCGCTCGGACGCTTTGGCCGCCTGAATAACCGGATTCTGCGCCAAAGCCGTGGTCACGGCTTCCTGATCTGTGGCAGGCAACGGTGGCAATGGTGGCGGTGTTTCCAGACTTCCCGGCATATCGCCAACAACCTTTGCATAGGCGGCCCGGCTGGTTTGCAACACGCCCTCTGCACTAATTCTGGCAGAAACGGCCAGCGACAGGCGCGCTCTGGACTGTGCCACGTCCGTACGTGTGATTTCACCCACCCTGAAACGATCGTCACTTGCTTCCAGTTGCCTTTGCAAAACCTGCACGTTGTTCCGCCTCAACTCCAAAACAGCGACATCGCGAAGCACATTCATATAGGCCGCCACTGCGTCCAGCAACACAGTCTGTTCAGTATTCAAAAGCTGCGCCCGACCGGCATCAACAAGCTGATCTGCCTGACGGGTGCTATTCTGTGTCTGAAATCCCCGAAAAAGCGGTTGGGTCAATGTAATCTGGCCACTGCGAGGCGTAAAAGTATCATCCGTTGTATTCGGCACACCGCCAAAATTTGATGTTTGCTTGTTATTGGTACGGGATACAGAACCGCTGGCCGACACTGATGGCCTCCAGCCTGACAAAGCCTGATTGACATTTTCATCGGTTGCCCGCAATGCGGCCCGTTCTGCTTCCAGCGTGGGGTTGTTGCGATAGGCTGCAATCATTGAATCCTGCAGGGATTCAGCATGTGCATACATTATGGCAGGAGAGAAACCACCCGTCATTGATACGACCGCAACCGTTAACATCAATCTTCTTTTCATTCGTCTTTATCCTTGCCTGGAGCGGGTGCTCGTCCCGGCCCGTTAATCTGTCTGTCCGCACCCACGGCACAATGCCCTGCTTTTCTTGACATTTAGTTTATAGATCATGCGCATTAACCATAAATTTCATTCAGTCGCGCGGTCACCGGCCGATAATATGGCACCGAACCCGTTTCGTCAGAATTTAAAGCGAGGCTTGATCTGGAAGCCGGGAAGCAATGGTACAGACGCGTCAAACAATTCCCGCCGTCCGATAACACCGCCTGTTTTTGTATAAATTACGGCCCGGCCAACACCATCAACCTGACCAACCCCGATAAGTCTGCCATTTTCTGCCAGTTGCTTCTCCAGCGCCTTTGGCAGAACGTCAAACATGCCATTGATAAAAATCACATCATATGGGGCTTGCTTTTCAAACCCCTCAATCAAGGTGTTTTCCGCAACGATCACATTATCATACTGCAGGTCAGACAACAGTCCGGTCGCCTGAGCGGCCAGCTCGCTATCTTGCTCAAGCGCCACAACAGCGCCAGCCAGCTTCGACAGAATTGCAGAGGAATAGCCGGTTGCACATCCCACATCAAGGACAGCATCATTGTCTGTAATGTCGGCGGCCTGTGCCAGACGCGCCATAACAACCGGCTCAACCAGATATCGTCCGGGTGCAATTTCAATATCTTCGTCCAGATAGGCCACACCGCGCAGTGCTTTTGGCACGAAACGTTCCCTCGGCACCTGACCAAAGGCCTCGATAATACGAGGGTCAGTAACTTCGTTGGGCCGAATTTGGCCTTCTATCATGCTGTTTCTTGCGGTTAGCTGTTCACCCATAAAGAGAATCCGTCGGTAAGATCATTGATGATCGGCATGTATACTCAGGTTAAGCAGAAATGACAACGTCGGCTTTGAGCAAAATATACGAAACCCGCGCGTCTTTCCATGCGCACAAGAATAAATTATATGCATACATCGCGTCAATTTATTGACATCAAGGGTCTATTGCCCCATTGCCTGATGCCTGATCGGGTGATATACCCTCCCCCGCTGGCACCGTGGCGGAGTGGCTACGCAGCGGATTGCAAATCCGTGTACTCCGGTTCGAATCCGGACGGTGCCTCCATTTTTTCCTGATATGCCTCTTTAAAACTGACTCATCGCGCATCATTGGCCTGTTGGCAGGTCCAGCCGCTCAAGGACTTCCTGCGCGATTGCCATGGATGCAGTCAACCCCGGCGATTCGATCCCGAAAAGCTGAACCAGCCCGGGAATGTTGTTGACCTCGGGGGTTTCAATAACAAAATCAGCCACCGCCTCTCCCGGCCCTGTCAGCTTGGGGCGAATGCCGGTATAGGCCGTTTGCAAACGATCAGCGTCAAGCCCGGGAAAATAGGTCCTGATCGCCGCGATAAAAGACTCCCGTTCACTGTCATCAAAGGCATAATCAATAGTGTCTCGCCATCGCACATCCGGCCCGAAACGTGCCTGACCCGCCAGATCAAGGGTCACATGAACCCCCAACCCGCCCTTGTCAGGAACAGGATAGATCAGATGCTGAAACGGCGATTTTCCGCTTAAGGAATAATAATGCCCGATCGCATAATGAAGGGGCGGTATTTTACAGGGGTTTTTCAGAGTACCACCAAGCCTTTGTGCCCCAAGGCCTGCAGCATTGACACATATATTCGCAGACAGGTCCATCGCATCAGGGCCGCCTGTGCTGACCAGAATGCGCCCCACACTGGTTCTCAAGCCGGTAACCGGTGAGCGCGAGACAACCATACCACCGGCGTTTTCCAGATCACCCTGCAGACTGGTCATAAATTCATGGCTGTCCACAATGCCGGTCGATGGTGAAAACAAGGCCTGCTCAACCACAATTTCCGGTTCCATTCGACGAATCTCGGATTTATCGAGCCATCGAAGATCGGTAACCTGATGTGCCCGCCCCAATGCCTCAATTTTCTGTAAACTCTCGATCTGTACAGAATCGGAAGCCACAATCAATTTCCCGCAACGTCGATGGGCAATCCCGCGGGCAGCACAATAGGCATACATCATGTCGCGGCCCATAGTGCAAAGGCGGGCCTTCAGTGAACCGGGCGAGTAATAAATACCGGCATGAATCACTTCTGAATTACGACTGGATGTTTCTTCCCCGATAGAGTTGTTCTGCTCAAGGACAACAACCTCCCGCCCGGCCAGAGCCAGCGCCCTCGCCACAGCAAGACCTACAACACCCGCACCCACTACAATTGCGTCAACCTGCTCCGTCACAACAAACCCGGCCTTCCAATCCAGACGTACCAGTCAGTCACTCATTCACACCCGATAACATAAGACATCATATTCACCATCAACAACAGATGATTACAGATCACACACAGAATTCAGACCTGCAGATATGCACGCGGAGAAAGACAAAAAGGCTCTTTACCCCGGGTTATATTCAGGCGATAAAACCCCATATGTATTGTAGTGCCGGAGAATGATTCCAGATGAACAAGGAAACGCCCCCCTCATTAAAAGACGTCATGCGCCGTGTCGCAGCCACGGTTTGCGTCATCAGCTTCGATAGCCCGGATGGGCCGCAAGGCATTACTGTCTCATCCTTCACCTCCGTCTCCATGGAACCGCCAACGGTTTTATACTGTGTTAATCGCATTGCGTCCGTATACATGCACCTTAAAGATGTGAAGTCCTATTGTGTCAACATTTTGCATGCCAACCAGACGGAGGTTTCACAATATTTCGTGGCCCGCGCGGATGATGCAGAGCCAGTTGCCTGGGGCACCATTGATGGTGTTCCGGTCTTGAAAGATGCCCAGTGCAATATTGTCTGCGAGTCCAAAGATCGTACTGCTGTCGGAACTCATGATGTCTTCTTTGGCGAGGTCAAAAGCGTCGCCATTCGCGACGATGTTGCCCCGCTGGGCTATCTTGATGGCAGATACTGCCAGTTCATACGGGATACTCAGACGTCCGAATAGTCATAATTACCCGGCAAAGGCGCGGTAGAACATGCGGGTTGCTGCCGTTAGCAGGAACAGTCCAAAGAACAGGCTGAGCCAGCGCTGGCTCATGGCATGGGCGATGCGCGCACCCCACGGCGCGGCTACATATGTTCCACAGGCGATCAGGGCAAAGCCAACCAGATTGACGTACCCGATACTGCCGTATGGCAGACGCACATCCCCGGCACCGGCGAACATAAACCCGATGGTCCCCGGAATGGCAATACACAGCCCCAACAGAGAGGCCGTTCCAATCGCACGATGAACAGGCTGATTCATAAGGGTCAGGGCAGAAACGCTAATGGTCCCCCCGCCGATTCCCATCATGGCTGATATTGTGCCGATACCGAACGGCACAAGGGTAATTGCCGCCCCGTCAGGAACAGACTTGGCCAGCGTGTAACGATCCAGTGGCAATATCATTTTAACAGCAATAACCAGCGCCACGACAGCAAACACTGCCGACAAAACGGCACTTTCAACCTGGGACGCCACATAAGTCCCCACAAGCGAACCAACCAGAACGGGAATGGCCCAGCGCTTGACCAGATCAATATCCACCGCGCCCCGCGCATGATGTGCACGGGCGGAAGAAACAGACGTTGGAATAATTGTCGCAAGCGACGTCGCAACCGCGATATGCATTCTAATTTGAGGATCAACGCCCAATATGCCCAATGCCACCTCGAGCACCGGCACGATCACAATGCCCCCACCTATTCCCAATAATCCGGCCAGTACACCGCCAACAAGGCCTGATGCCAGCATAAGCCCCGCAAGCGGCAGCAGGTCCATCATAAAATCCATTCACTTACCTGACATAAATAATTGTTCAGCACCCAACGGTCTGGCGTTTGCCAGTGTAAACCTTAACCTGAATAATCCTTCAGATAGCCTTGCGCCAGCTCAGCATAATGAGCAGAAGCCTGTTTCTGGAAAGCAAGCTCCTTCTCGTCCAGATCACGAACGTAACGCGCGGGTCGCCCGGCCCATAGCTGCCCGCTTTTGACCGTTTTGCCGGGCGGCAGCAGGGCACCCGCCGCCAGCATGGCACCGCCTTCAATCACACAGGCATCCATAACGGTGGCCCCCATCCCCACAAAGGCACCGTCTTCCAGTGCACACCCGTGTATTATCGCCATATGCCCCACCAGAACGTGATCTCCAATGAAGGTCCCGTGTTTTTTGCGGGTAACATGCACCACAGACCCATCCTGAATATTGCTGTGGCTGCCAATTCTTATCCGGTTCACATCACCACGGATCACACAATTAAACCAGATGCTTGAACGTTCCCCAATTTCCACATCGCCAATAACCCGTGCCCCCGGGGCCAAAAACACATCGCGCGCCAGAGAAGGCCATATATCACCAAAACGATAAATGGAGCCTCCACCGGATGTCATCTCTGAATAAGTATCATTCACGGACTGACCCTTTACGGAAATAACGGTGCCTGTTCCAGACCGGTGGCTTCAGCCAGATCGAACATAATGTTCATATTCTGAATTGCCTGTCCGGAAGACCCCTTCACCAGATTGTCAATACTTGCGATAACAATTGCCCGACCGGGGATCCTGTCTTCAAAGACGCCAATAATACAATCATTTGACCCCCTCACATGACGCGAAGCTGGTACAACACCCTTGCCCACCACATGTACGAAAGTCTCGTCCCTGTATTGTTTCGCCAGCGCGTCACGCAAATCATCAGCGGTCTTGCCATTCGTCAGCCGCACATAAATAGATTCGTATTCCCCCCTGTTCATGGGAATCAGATGAGGTGTAAAGTTCACACGAATCGACTGATCACCTGCTGCCACACCCAACTCCTGTTCAATTTCAGGCGAGTGGCGATGTGCGGCGATACCATAGGCATGCATGCCTTCCGACATCTCGGTAAACAGGTTTGCTTCCTTAAGCGAGCGCCCGGCACCGCTCACACCTGACTTTGCATCGATAATAATGTCTTCTGTCGAAATCAGTCTGGATCTCAGCAGGGGGATTAGCGCCAATAATGCCGCAGTCGGATAACATCCCGGGCATGCGACAAGCCGCGCTTTCCTGATCTCTTCACGATAAATCTCTGTCAGACCATAAACAGCTTCTTTCTGCAGGTCGGTCGCGATATGCTCCTTGCCATACCATTCCTGATATGTTCCGGCGTCCCGCAAGCGGAAATCTGCAGAAAGATCAATCACTTTCACATTCCCCGGAATGCCGGATGCGATATCTTCCGGCTGCTCAATAATCAGTTCATCCACGATCGAATGATCGGAGCCATGCAAAATACCCTTGATGATTGGCTGTGATGTCGCGTGTGGCAGGGCGCAGAAAATAACATCCAGTTGCTGGCCTGCCCATTCCACGTCCTCCAGCGAAATCAAATCCGGCAGGTCAAGACGGCCCAGATGCGGGAAGACCAGATCAATCGATTGACCGGCTTTGCGATCCGCAGTCATGATCGCAATCTCAACATTCGGATGGCGGCACAACAGTCGCACCAGTTCTGCGCCTGTGTAACCGCTGGCACCCAGTATCCCAACCCTTAGTTTTGCTGCACTGTTCGACATGATTTTTTCCGATACTCATCTGAATGAAGATAAATGCCCCTGAACGCCTAGGCGTATTTGAAGCAAATACCAGCATAAACAAAAAGGGCTGCAATTGAAATGCAGCCCTTTCCAGTTTTTCGCAATTTCCAGCAGAATTAACGCTTGGAGAACTGGAAACTCTTGCGGGCCTTGGCGCGACCATATTTCTTACGCTCGACCGTACGGCTATCACGGGTCAGGAACCCGCCAGCCTTCAGCACACCGCGTAGCGCAGGCTCGTAAAACATTAACGCGCGGCTCAGGCCATGACGTACGGCACCGGCCTGACCGGACAATCCACCACCCTTAACCGTACAAACAATGTCATACTGGCCTTCGCGGCTGGTCACCTGAAAAGGCTGATTAACCACCAAACGCAAAGTCGGGCGCGCAAAATATACTTCCTGATCACGACCATTCACCGTGATTTTGCCCTTGCCTGGCTTCAACCATACCCGGGCAATCGCATCTTTACGTTTGCCGGTCGCATAGGCACGGCCCTGCTTGTCAATTTTAGGCTCTGCCTTTTCCGGAGCAGCTTCCGGCGTTGTTGCCACAGCCTGCAAATCCTGAAGGCTATCCAGTGTTTTTGTTTCTTCAGCCATAATCAGCGGCTCCCTACATTCTTCGAATTCATCGAGGCAACATCCAGCACAGTCGGATTCTGCGCTTCCTGTTCATGCTCTGCGCCACCATAAACACGCAGATTGCGCATTTGCTGACGACCCAGCGGGCCTTTCGGGATCATACGCTGAACAGCCTTTTCCAAAAGACGCTCAGGGAATTTTCCGTCCAGAATCTGCGCAGCAGTACGCTGCTTGATACCGCCCGGATGGCCGGTATGCCAATAATGAATCTTGTTATCGCGCTTGGCACCTGTCAGATGAATTTTCTGCGCATTGACAACAACAACGTTATCGCCGCAATCCATATGAGGGGTGTAGCTTGGCTTGTGCTTGCCGCGCAGATGGGTGGCAATAATAACTGCCAGGCGACCAAGCACCATACCATCAGCATCAATAAGCAGCCATTTCTTTTCAATTTCCGACGCTTTGGCCGTATAGGTCTTCATGGCTTCTGTCCTCTTGTCGCAGCTGCTATACTCATGGTTTGAAACAGCAGGTGCGTCTGAATATCTTCTTTAAATTCTCTGGTCCGAAATCCACAATCCATGACTGCCCGTTCAGACCTGCTTTGAAGTCGCGCAATATGACACGGTTCACACACATGTCAATTAAAATATTGCTGATTTTGTTTCTAAAAGTATAATCAAAACAGCATTTTACTATTGAGGTATTATAATACCTTATTTTCTGGATCAATATCACTTTCACCATAACGGGGCAACGCAAAATGACAGACAAACAAGACTTTTCCACCCTCGCCGTCCATGCTGGCGCGGCACCCGATCCGGCAACAAATTCACGCATTACTCCGATCTACCAGACAACATCATATGTCTTCAATGACACAGACCATGCAGCAGCTCTTTTTAACCTGCAGGAGTTTGGCAACGTCTACTCACGTTTGATGAACCCTACAAATGGTGTTCTGGAAGAAAGAGTAGCCACACTGGAAGGCGGCGTCGCCGGTTTGGCCGTCGCCTCGGGGCATGCTGCACAGATGATTGTTTTTCATACCCTGATGTCCGGTCCGGGAGATGAAATTGTCGCCGCCAACAAGCTTTATGGTGGCTCCATTACGCAGCTGGGCAACGGTTTTCAGAAATTCGGCTGGAAAACCACTTTTGCAGAAGCGACAGACCCCGAAAGCTTTCGTGCCGCCATCACACCTAAAACAAAAGCCATTTTTATGGAAAGCCTGTCCAATCCGGGCGGCATTATGACAGATATCGCTGCCATTGCAGATATCGCGCATGAAGCCGGTATTCCCCTTGTCGTCGACAATACGCTGGGCACGCCCTATCTTTGTCGTCCTCTTGAACATGGTGCGGATATCGTCGTGCATTCAGCGACCAAGTTTCTTGGCGGTCACGGCAATTCTCTGGGCGGCCTCATCATTGATGGCGGAAAATTTGACTGGAAGGCATCAGACAAGTTCCCAACGCTGTCCCAGCCAAATGACAGTTATCACGGCATGGTCTTTGCCGACGCCTTTGACCCCATGGCATTTGCCATCGCCTGCCGGGCCCTTGGCCTGCGTGATCTTGGTCCGTGCCTTTCCCCGTTCAACGCCTTTATGTTGCTTACCGGCATAGAGACATTGCCACTACGCATGGCGCGTCATTGCGAAAATGCCATGGCTGTTGCAAAGCATCTTAGCCAGCATGAGAAGGTATCGTGGGTCTCTTACCCCGGTCTGGAAAGTGATCCTCACCACCAGTTGGCAAGGAAATATCTGTCCAACGGCTTTGGCGCTATTCTGACCTTTGGTCTGAAAGGCGGCTATGAAGCTGGCATCAAGGTCGTTGAAAGCGTCGAACTGTTTTCACATCTGGCAAATGTCGGCGATACGCGCAGCCTGATCATTCATCCATCATCCACGACACACAGGCAGCTTGGCACAGAACAGCAGAGGGCCGCTGGTGCCGGCCCTGATGTCATCAGGCTATCAGTCGGTATCGAAGGTGTAGCGGATATTATTGCCGATCTGGATCAGGCTTTGGCAAACACCTGACCTGCCCGGCAATCCAGTCCAGATAATCGGCAGAACCAGCTATGATTGGCCAGGCAACAATGCAGGGGCAATCATAGCTGTGCAATGCCCGAATGCGCGCGGATACGGTATCAAAATCTGCCGCCTTCGCCTTCAGCAGTAACACGGTCTCATTGTCTTGCTGAACCTTGTCATTCCAGATATAGACGGACGACATGCCATCCAGAATATTGGCGCAGGCAACCAGACGTTCGCCCACCAATGTATGTGCAATCAGGCGTGCCTCTTCAGCATCGCCTGTCGTCACATAGATGGTGATAAAGCCGGTACTCATGCCAGCCGCTCCCGGTGCAGCAGATAAAGGCAAGCTGTCAGGACAACCAGCGCTCCGCCCTGGTGCGCAGCCCCCAGGGGTATAGGCACGAAATAAACCAGCGTCAGGACCCCCAACATAATCTGCACTGTTATTGTCGCCAGCATAAAGTGGCCGGCCATTCGCAATTTCGCGTCCCCGGCATTCCATGCCCGCCACCACAGCATGACAGCAAGAACAGCAATCAGGTAAGCAACCATTCTATGAAGAAACTGAATAGTGATAATGTTTTCCGTAAAGTTATGCAGAAACGGGCTGAGCATGAACAAGCCGTCCGGGATCACTTTACCGCCCATGAGCGGCCAGGTATTATAGGCAAAGCCCGCATCCAGCCCTGCGACAAATCCACCCAGTATAATTTGCAGCACCAGCAGGTGCAAAAGCCCGATCAACAGCGGACGACAGGATTGCTTCTGCCTGTGCGGCGCGCGCACAGGACGACTTGTCACCAACCCCAGCGCCACCCAGAATATGTAACAGTAAATCAAAAATGCCAGCCCCAGATGCGCTGTCAGGCGATAGTGACTAACATCCGGTCGGTCAACCAGCCCGCTTTTTACCATGTACCACCCCAATGCCCCCTGACACGCCCCCAGAAAAAACATCAGGGCCAGTTTGGGCTTTAGGGCAGCGGCAATCTGCCCGCGTACCAGAAAATACAGGGCCGGTATCGCGAAGGCCAGGCCAATCAGCCGGCCCAGCAAGCGATGACTAAATTCCCACCAGAAAATATTCTTGAATTCACCAAGACTCATACCCCGGTTTATTTTCTGATATTCCGGATACTGCCTGTAGGCATCAAATTCCGCCTGCCACGCTTCTTCCGTCAACGGTGGAATCACACCGGTAACAGGCTTCCAGCTCACCATGGAAAGGCCCGATTCCGTCAGGCGCGTCACACCGCCCACAACAACCATCAGGAAGATCAGCGCACAGATTGAAAATAGCCAGACCGTAACCGGTTTTGTATCTGAAACATTACTTGTCACGTCACTCTACTCCACTATCGCCTGATGTGCTGCACTCGGCATATTCCTACCCCAAGCATGAAGCGCAAACAAGGAAATCAGCGGCACGTCTTTGATGGCACGCGACTATTTATCCAGACCCCGCGTCTTCTCATAGGTACGTAATGTCCCAAGCCCTAAAAGCGCCAGAACAAGTTCCATCATATTGTCGGTCAGTATCTTCGGCGGCGTCACATGTATCTGTGCCAATACGACAATCCATTCAAACAAGGGATGCCCGATGAAGGCCCACATAAATCCGATACCACAGACCCAGCCAATAAACGGTCGCCATCCGGCGACAAAAATTGAACGGTGCCCGGCCTCAATTTTATTAATCTCGGCTTGCAACAAAGCCGGTTGCTGGCGAATTTTCGCCATAACTGCTTCTGCCGCCAGACGTTCTTCACTCGTTGTGAATAATTTATCGAATACGTTCCCCAACGCAGAAACCGCATCCGACGCTGCAACGCCCAAAACCTTTCCAAATAATCCCATTTAT
Organism: Sphingomonadales bacterium; assembly: GCA_965227345.1. GTDB lineage: Bacteria > Pseudomonadota > Alphaproteobacteria > Sphingomonadales. The sequence continues at coordinate 3,955,537 of OZ245755.1, read as the reverse complement.
CCCACCCCGTTATGGCAGCACAAGTCGCTGCTTTCTGTTTTCACCTTGCCCCCTGTATGAACAATGCACCCAACCGCTTGCCGGCACCGCCGGATCACAGAATTCAAGAATAAGCTGATCATAATCAAGATGTGTATCAATCCAGTCCGCCAGTATCGTGTTGGAAATATCCGGCACTTCAAAATCTGCCGCCTGCCCCCTTGTGTGCTGCGACTGATCGCTTGACCGAAGCACGCGATTCAGCGACCGGCATCTGTATCCACTGGACGGCGAAAAGGCGCGTCCAAAATGAAGTCTTACAGGCTCCAGAATATGGCGGCACAATGATTCGAGGTTGGCAATAACCTCATCCCCTGGAACATTACAGATCCCCAGACGTATTGCCGTCTGGCTTTTTGACAATTCACCTAACGTGAAATGTCGGGATAACCGATATGAGGGTTTCATCACCAGAAAGACATCCAAGTATTTAACCTATTTGGTTATATTATATAATTATGTGAAAAATGTCAACCGGTATGGGTTCTTCGCCGGCCATAAAAAAGGGCGGTGCCGAAACACCACCCTTTTTTATATTTGGTCGGAATGGCGGGATTCGAACCCACGACCCCTTGACCCCCAGTCAAGTGCGCTACCAGGCTGCGCTACATTCCGATAAATCCGCGCCGTCATTGCCTGATTTAAGACGGGCGCGGCGCACTATAGCGAGCTCGCTGGCACAGTGCAATAACCAGAACAGGTCTATTAACAAATGCGCGTGAATTATTTGGTCGACAACTGGTTCCGAAGGTCTTCCAGATCGTTCAGGATGCGTCGAAGCGCCTGCTCATCGACCACATTCATCAAAGATTGTGTGCCATCAGAGCTTGCAGAGTTGCTGCTTTTATTATGGCTGGCTAATTCAGTTGCTTCTGTCTCGTCGTCGGCAACCAGTGCCACCCCAACGGCATGCCGCAAGGCGCCCGGGCCATTTTCCCGTAGCAACTTCTGCACGCCTTTAATCGTATAGCCTTCACTATGGAGCAATTGGCGAATAGACCGCAAAAGCTCAATATCTTCAGGACGATAATATCTCCGCCCGCCGCCTCTCTTAACAGGCCGGATATGGGCAAACTTGCTTTCCCAGAATCTAAGCACATGCTGGGGAACATCCAGCACGTCAGCAACCTCTCCGATTGTCCGGAAAGCCTCTCTGGATTTTAAATTTGCCGCCCCCATCACTCTATCACCAGTGATTTTACCTTCTTCTGAAGTCGTTCAATACCCTGACAGTCCGGCAAAAGGACTCCTTGGCAAAGGCAAGGTCAGGAGAGAGCAAGGCTTCAGCCCTGCCCTATTTCTTTCCTGAAAGTTGGCTGATACGTTCCTTCAACACCTGCGATGGCCTGAAGACCAGAACACGCCGGGGATCAATAGGCACTTCTTCACCGGTTTTGGGATTGCGGCCAACGCGCCCCCCCTTCTGGCGAACAACAAAACTGCCAAAAGAAGATATTTTGACATTTTCCCCTGCGACAAGGCTATCAGAAATTTCATCCAGAATTGATTCTACAAGATCAGCAGACTCATTTCTCGACAAGCCAACTTCCTGATAAACCGCTTCGCTCAGGTCTGCACGTGTAACAGTTTTCTGACTCATGGTCTTTATCCTTCTGCAGCCGTTTCCTAGCCTAGACCTCGGGAATTATTCAGTCAATATCAAAGGGATGTATGGTGTTTCTAACACCGTATAAGGGACTGAAAACATGAAAAACCGGTTAAAATAGCGTATATTTACGGTTAATTCACCACCGAACCAGACAGGACCCCCAGGTAAAGCCGCCTCCCATAGCCTCCAGCAGGACCAGATTCCCTCTTTTGATTCGCCCGTCATTCACAGCCTCGGCAAGTGCCAGAGGAATGGAAGCCGCCGAAGTATTCGCATGTTTATCGACGGTAACCACTATTTTGGACGGGTCGATTTTCAGCTTTCGGGCAGTTCCATCAATGATCCGTCGATTGGCCTGATGGGGCACGACCCAGTCAATATCTTCCGCAACAAGGCCAGTGGCATCCAGCGCCTCGCCGACTACGGCGGCAAGGTTTGTTACCGCATGACGAAAGACTTCTCGCCCTTCCATGCGCACATGTCCAACCGTTCCGGTTGTCGATGGCCCACCGTCTACATACAGAAGATCATGATAACGCCCATCCGAATGCAAATGGCAGCTCAAGATACCCTGATCCTGCGCATCGCCCTTCCCCTGTTCGGCCTTCAGCACAACAGCACCGGCACCATCGCCAAAAAGCACACATGTACCGCGGTCTTCCCAATCCAGAATTCGGGAAAATGTTTCAGCCCCGACGACAAGAGCCGATTTCACCTGTCCTGATTTAATGAAATTATCGGCCACATTCATGGCATAGATAAAGCCCGAGCAAACAGCCTGAATATCAAAGGCAAATCCGCCCGTCATTCCCAGAGCGGATTGAAGTTTTGTCGCCGTCGCTGGAAAGGTATTATCCGGCGTCGCGGTTGCCAGAATAATCAGGTCAAGGTCAGCCCCGTCAATCCCCGCATTCTCCAGCGCCTGCAGTGACGCTTTCAGGGCCAGATCTGACGTTGATTCGTCATCAGCGGCAATGTGACGCTTCTGGATGCCTGTGCGTTCAACAATCCACTCATCAGTTGTATCGACTTTTTCAGCAAGTTCCTTGTTCGTGACAATTCTTTTCGGAAGATATGAGCCGCATCCGACGACGACAGAACGATTAACTGTCATGACGTGGCAACCTCTGCATTCCTTGCAAAATGGGCATCACTTTCCTTTAAATCACGCGCAATTCGATCACAAAGATCATCGGTCGCCATATCATATGCGACGCCAATAGCGCTGCCAAAGCCCGGGCCATTGGCGCCCCCGTGGCTCTTAACGACCAGTCCATTCAATCCTAAAAATACGGCACCATTATGGTTATTCGGGTCCAGATGGTCCTGTAATGCGGCAATGCCGCGCCGAACCAGCAAATAGCCCAATTTGGCAAATAGAGAATGACGAAAGGCGTTGGCAAGCAGTTTGGCAATCATCCGGGCCGTACCTTCGGCCGTCTTTAGGGCCACATTGCCTGTAAATCCATCTGTCACCACCACGTCAACAGTGCCCGCGCCAATACCATCGCCTTCGATAAACCCTACGAATTCCATCCGAACAGGCATATCTTTCAGCTTTTGACCCGCCCCTTTGACAGCTTCGTTGCCTTTAAGTTCCTCGACCCCAACATTCAGCAGGGCAACCGTCGGACGCTGCAGCCCCAGAATCGTACGAGCAAAAGCTGCCCCCATGATCGCAAACTGAATCAGGTTGGTCTCGTCACATTCAACATTGGCCCCAAGATCAAGCATCACGCTTTCACCCCGGCTGGACGGAATAAGCGTCGCCAGGGCCGGACGTTCAATGCCGGGCATAGTTCTTAATGTAAATTTCGAGAGCGCCATCAAGGCACCCGTATTGCCGGCGGATACAGCAGCAGCGGCTTCGCCACTGTTAACGGCCTCAATCGCAAGCCCCATGCTGGAACTGCGTGATCGACGCAAGGCCTGACCCGGCTTGTCTTCCGGGGCTACAACCTCGTCCGTGTGGCGAATTTCACAACAGTCAGCGAGGCGTGGATATCCTGCGATCAGCGGCTGAAGTTGTTCTTCATCACCAAACAGCAGAAAACGTATATCCGGATATTTCTCGCGAGCAAGGTCAGCACCCTCGATCACGACAAACGGGGCATTATCTCCCCCCATAGCATCCAGAGCAATGGTCCGTTCGCGCATCAAGACAGCCCCTCGCAGCTAAAGGATCTGACCCTATACAGCCTGTGCTTCTTCGACGACTTCACGCCCGTCATAATGGCCGCAAGCACCACATACATGGTGCGGACGCTTCAGCTCGCCACAATTGGCGCATTCTGAATTCGAAACCATTTTCAGGGCATCATGGGCACGACGCATATTGCGGCGAGACGTTGATATTTTTTTCTTGGGTACAGCCATAACTTCTAATCTTTCTTCCAGTACTCGAATTTCGAGGTTCTCAGGTCAAATAAAGACAAAACCTGCGCAAGGCAAGACCCGATTACGCCTTTGCTTCAACTCTTGTCATAAATCTTTTTCAAAACAGCAAACGGGTTTGGGCGTTTTGCTGGTTCACTTTCCTCAACATCTTCATCGCTTTGAAAGCCATAATCGCGGGCCTCAACCCCGGGTTTCCGAGGATAAGGATCAAGCGCCAAGGCCAATTGTTGCGCGACAAGCTCTCCCAGATCAAGCTCGCCTGCCGGAATTGGTTCGATATCCTCTTCCATGGCAGAAAATACAATCTCGGAGTCGCTACGTTCTTCTGCAACTTCAAATGCGTCGGGGGACATATACCTTACACGAAACGTCGAAGCAACATGAGTTTCAAAAGGTTCAAGGCTTATCACGCATGTTTGTGTAACATTTGCTTCCAATTCCCCTTCAACCACATATTCAGGCTCACCATGGGTCTCATCAACTTCAAGGCGAACTTCAGCGCTCAGGTTCTGAAGGGCAACAATTTTGAAGCGCCCGGCAAGCGCCTCACACTCGTCGGCCCTGGCTGACAGATTCATAACAGCCGGTTCCTGAGCCAATTTCCGCAGGTTCATCCGCCGTGAAAACTCGGAAGGCAAAACGGGCGAAATATCATCTTGTTTCATTGTGCATTCTCAACAGCAGAAATATTGTCAAACTCTATCTTTCCGCTCAGTATATCATCAACATTCCGGGCTTTTAGAGAAGCAACCTGTCGCATCATGTAGTTGGCCAACTCTTCAGGCCGGGCGCTCTCTGAAAATTCTCCCCGGAAAAGATTTCGCACAATCGCCTCTTTCAGCGCGCCCGGATGACCATCAACCGGCTGATCCTGAACGGGCGCAAGCGCCCTGGAGTATGCCTCTTGTCGTCCAAAAAAGGCCTGCGCCATATCCTTGACGCGCTTGCCAACTCCCATATCCCCGACACCCATTTCCCGCAAGGCCCGATCCATATCGGCGAACAGTACTTCCTGAAGTAAAACCTGCATGTTCCTGTTCAGCTTCTTTTGCTGTTCCGTCATACCCTCCTCGGCGCGGAGGCGATGTAAAACCATAAAAACATGCATGACAATGAGGTCAAACCGACCATCCAGCGTATCGGGAACACCGCAGGCCTGATAAAAGACAGGTTGCCGCGCCTGTTCAACAATTTTCACATACAGATTATGCGCATCCACCCGGACTCGCCGACCTTTAAAGAAACGATCCAGAAACAAAAAAGACTCCTAAAATTTCGGGTCAACAGAATGACTGTTGCTTTTCACATACCCCAATAATGCCAAACAGACTTATATACAATAGAACGATGATTGACAGATGATAACCCTGATGCCATTTTGTGGGCATAAAATACGGCTTAAGAAGATATGCTCTTTCAGAGTTTACAAACAAATCTAGTGGATCACATGCCAAATACCAACGTCGGAAATTGTTTTGGGCTACGTCTTGCAGGCAGTCTGCTGGCGCTGGGTATTCTGGGCAGCGCCTGTACACCCATTAAAAACGTTCGGGGGTATGTACCCGAACCTAATCTGGTTCAGGCCGTGCGCGCCGGTGTTGATAACAAGAGTTCGGTTCAGGCCATGCTTGGCTCCCCGTCTGTTGTCAGCACGTTTGAAGATAATAACTGGTATTATATCTCGAAGCGCACCGAAAAAGTTGCCTTCTTTGATGATCGCATCACGGAACAAAGCATCATGGCCGTCCATTTTGATGACAAGGGTTACGTCACAGCGATTAACAATCTTGGCCTTGAAGACGCCAAACAGATTAATACCGTTGGCAAAAAAACGCCGACCCGTGGCCGGGAACTTGGCTTTTTCGAACAGATATTTGGTAACATTGGTCGCTTCAACAACGCGGGGGCCGCGCCGCCGGGCCAATAAGTATTTAACTTCAGGTCATAAAAAAGCCCGCACCGGGGAACCGGCACGGGCTTTTTCTTTATATGTAAAAACCTAGCCGTGGGCCAGAATAGCAAGTAGCAGCAAGGCTACAATATTTGTGATCTTGATCATCGGATTGACAGCCGGCCCTGCAGTATCCTTGTAAGGATCGCCGACCGTATCGCCTGTCACAGCGGCCTTATGAGCTTCAGAGCCCTTGCCTCCATGATTGCCGTCCTCAATGTACTTTTTGGCATTGTCCCATGCACCGCCACCGGCAGTCATGGAAATTGCCACAAAAATACCACTGACGATCACACCCAGCAGCATGGCACCAACAGCCGCAAATGCTGATGATTGTCCCCCGATCCAAAGGATCAGGAAGTAAAGAGCGACGGGCGCCAGAACTGGCAACAGACTGGGCACAATCATTTCTTTAATCGCCGATTTTGTCAGCAAATCTACCGACCGGGCATAATCAGGCTTGGAAGTGCCAGCCATAATGCCCGGGTCTTCCCTGAACTGGCGGCGTACCTCTTCAACGATTGCACCACCGGCACGTCCCACAGCCATCATGCCCATCGCACCAAACAGGTAAGGGAGTAACGCCCCGGCAAGCAAGCCGACCACAACAAACGGGTTGCTGAGGCTGAAGTTGACATTAAGCAAAGGGAAATACAGCTTTAAATCTTCCGTATAAGCCGCAAACAACACCAGTGCTGCCAACCCGGCTGACGCAATCGCATACCCCTTGGTCACTGCCTTTGTTGTATTCCCAACGGCATCAAGCGCATCGGTTGTCTTGCGCACATCTTCCGGCAATTCAGCCATTTCGGCAATGCCACCGGCATTGTCAGTTACAGGGCCATATGCATCAAGTGCCACAACCATCCCGGCAAGAGCCAGCATTGTTGTTGCAGCAAAGCCCAGACCAATAACTCCCGCCAAAGCATAGGCCACCAGAATACCGGCACAGATCACAATCACCGGCATGGCCGTGGCCTCCAGTGAAACAGCCAGCCCCTGAATGACGTTGGTACCATGACCGGTCTCTGACGCCTTCGCGATACTGCGCACAGGACGATATTCCGTTCCGGTGTAATATTCGGTGATCCAGATAATCAATCCGGTAACGACCAGACCAACAAGACCACAATAATAAAGGTCAAGTCCCGTTGCGCCATTGACCAGACCCACCGTATTGTTAATGCCGCCCAGGACAAAATCGAAGACAAAATACAGGGCAATCGCTGACGTCACTGCGGTGACCAGAAAGCCCTTGTACAAGGCTGCCATGATATTCTGGCTTTTGCCCATCTTGACAAAGAAAGTCCCCAGAATAGACGTCAGGACACAAACACCACCAATCGCCAGCGGCAACAACATCAGCGAATAAGCAGCGCCCTGAAGGAAAATGGACGCCAGAACCATGGTTGCAACTACGGTAACGGCATAGGTTTCAAACAGATCTGCGGCCATACCCGCACAATCACCCACATTATCGCCCACATTATCGGCAATTGTCGCAGGGTTGCGAGGATCATCTTCCGGGATACCTGCTTCAACTTTCCCCACAAGATCCGCCCCAACGTCGGCACCCTTGGTGAAAATACCGCCGCCAAGACGGGCAAATATTGAGATAAGAGAAGCTCCAAACCCAAGGGCAACCAGCGCATCCACAACTTCACGCGAATGCGCCGCATAACCCATTTTCAGCAAAATGGCGAAATAAACAGATACAGCCAGCAGCGCAAGACCGGCAACCAGAAGACCGGTTACGGCACCTGCCCGAAAGGCAATATCCAGACCCTTTTGCAGGCTGGTGCGCGCGCCTTCCGCTGTGCGAACATTCGCCCGCACAGAGATCAGCATCCCGATATAACCCGCAGCTCCGGACAATACGGCGCCAATCACAAAGCCAACCGCAGGCAAAACGCCCATCAGGAAATAGAGAATAATAACAACTGCCACACCCACAAACGCGATTGTGCGGTACTGGCGATTAAGATAGGCCCCGGCCCCTTCCTGAATAGCTGCAGCAATTTCCTGCATTCTCGCGTTGCCCGCACTTTGAGCCAACACAGATCGGCTGGCCCAGATACCGTACAGCACAGCAAGCGCGCCACAGGCAATCGTCGCTCCTAACGTCATATCCATTTAATATTCGTCCTCTTTTGTTAAGCTTACCCAATGGACCAGTTTTTTGGTCTCATAGTATTTTTGCTGACTGGTCTCCAACCCAAATTCAAACCAGCAGTTGTGACTCTATGCAAGATACCAAACAGGAAGCAAGCGGGGGCTTTGACAAAACGGACATTTTGTCGATTCAGAGCTGTTTTCAGCTGTAATTTTATGTATTTAGCGTCTAAAAACTATAATCTGGTGCTCTGCGTAATCAGAATACGCCTTAGCTCTGCACCTTTTAGTTCCCGATTCGCAACATCAAGTAAACGTTGGCTGGCCCCTTCATAATCAATCACTGTGGGCTGGTCCGGTTTACCAATGGGCCGTTCTGTTACTTCAATCAGAAATGCAGCCCGCAACGACGGTAATTGTTGGGCGATCCTCATTTCCTGAGGTCCTTTCTCAACCTCCAGCGACAAATCAAGCAGCACATAACCCAAAATACGTCCCTGATAGACAAACGGCGCAGACAAACGGTCCAGCTTCACAAATGCAGTTTCGACAACAGGTGTCTCGACGGCTTCCGGATCGCCATCTGCGTCATTTCCGACATGTTCACCGTCTTTCCCCTCCGCCGGGGCATCACCTTTTGTCAGAAAAACCGCTGCAGCCCCCCCGCCGCCAAGAGCCAATCCCAAAACAAGCCCGATAATCAAAAGCTTTTTGGACGGCTTTTTTTCGGCCGCGACTGATGTGCTATCGCCAGCTTTAGGTTCTTCTGCCATCTGGTCTCTCCTTTGTTTCATCGAACGCCAGCGTCATGCTCAAAAATGCTGATAGCCGACGCCTGTATCTACCCTATTACCGTGCTGATCCAGAAAATTAAGCGTGTCACCGGGGGTGATTTTACCAATCGCTGTAATCTGCGTGTTTGATACCTTTTGCAATCTGGACAATGCGCCAGTACTTAATTCAGGCGCAGTAAACAACAGTTCGTAATCATCACCACCAGCCCGCATTCGCCCGATTGCATCGGGATTTTTTTCCACGAAAACACGAGCGGCCCAAGAGACCGGCAAATGTTCAAGCCAAATACTGGCCCCAACGCCAGAAGCCTGCAAAATATGCCTTATATCCCCGGGCAAGCCATCCGATATGTCCATGGCGGAACTGGCGACACCAATCAAATGCTGGCCCAGCAGAATACGGGGCTGCGGTATCAAATAGCGATCCGTCAAAAACTCCAATACGGATACTGGCATATCAAGTGCCTCACCACGACGGCATTTCAGGCCAAGCGCCGAATCTCCAAGCGTGCCCGAACAATAGATATAATCACCTGCCCTGGCCCCCGAGCGCGACAATGCCCGGTCATGCTCAACCTCGCCGATAGCAGTGAGCGACAACATCAAGGGGCCGGGTGTTGAGACCGTATCGCCGCCGAACAGATGAAAATCAAATTCCTTCTGGTCCGCCGCCAGCCCGGTCGCGAAAGCATCTATCCAGTCAATGCCACAATCCGCAGAACGGGCAAACGCCAGTAAATATCCCTTCGGCACTGCCCCCATCGCCGCCAGGTCAGAGAGATTTACCCGGATCAGCTTGCGGGCGATAGCGGCGGGATCATCATCGGCAAAAAAATGCACACCTGCGACCATGGCATCCTTGGTGAACACCAGATCACATCCCTTTGACGGTGTGTAAATCGCGGCGTCATCCTTTAATCCGAACGCAGGCGCGCCAGAACTGGCCAGAGGCGCAAAGCACCGCTTGATCAGTTCAAACTCACTCACGGGATTATCCATGCCGGGGTCAGGCCCTTATCTGACGTGCAAGCCTGTCAAGAATACCATTGATGAATGAAGGCTCGGACTGATCAAAAAAAGCGTGCGCAACATCAAGATATTCGTTGATAATAACCTTGGTTGGCACATCCGGTCTTGACATCAATTCATAAATTGCCACACGCAGAATAGACTTGGCAATATTATCAATTCTCTCAAATTTCCATTTTTCTGAAAGGTTTGCTGATATTTTCTCATCAATTACATCACGATTTTCAGTGGCCCCGTTGACCAGATCCTGAAAGAATTTCTTGTCCGCACGCCCCATGACGCCATCTTCTGTTTCATGTTCCAGACGATGTTCCAGAAACTCCCTGATGACGCTGGCAGGCTTCCCCTCTGACATTTGCATCTGATACATGGCCTGCACAGCACCCAATCGGGCAACGCTACGCGCACCGCCGGTTTTAGCGGTCTGTCCACTCGGATTTTTGCCCGATGTTTTATCTGTATCTGTCATTTTTGTTTTAAAAATTTCTGTTTCAGCTTGATCATATCAAGCGCAACACTGGCGACCACGCCCCCCTTGTTGCCTCTGCCAACTTCTGCTCTGGCCAAAGCCTGCGCTTCATTTTCAACAGTCAAAATACCATATCCGATTGCTGCACTTTCCTCTAATGCCAGATCCTGCAGACCTCTGGCGCTTTCACCACACACGTAATCATAATGGGATGTTTCACCCCTGATCACACAACCAAGGGCAACAAAGCCATCATAGTGCCTGCCGCCCGCTTTCATGCCATCCAGCGCAAACCGAATGGCAGCAGGTATTTCAAAAGCACCGGGCACAGAGATTCTGTCATAGGTCGCCTCTGCATCATTCAGTGCCATAATAGCTCCTCGCGCCAGTTCATCAGCAATATGCTCGTAGAAACGGGCTTCGATAATCAGAATATGCGGGTTCAATGACATTTTCTCTTCCTGTTCAGTCGGGGATATTTCGGCGCTCAACAATGTTAAGGCCATACCCTTCAAGCCCAACAATGGTTTGTTCCGTGTTTGAGAGAAGAACCAGATTACGGACACCAAGGTCCAGTAATATCTGCGCCCCGATACCGTAATTCTTTAATTCCATTGAAAACTTCGCGCTCTCGCCCATTCTGTGCTTGAGAGACTCAGTCAGCGCGGTCCGTCGCTCGTCCCGAATAACAACGATAACGCCCCTGCCTTCTTTCTCGATAAGCGCCATCGAGCGATTAAGCTGCCCGGTCCGTGGAGAGTTCTCGCCCAGCATATCTTCAAAAGCATTCAGCACATGCATGCGCGCCAGCACAGGCTCGTCCGTCCGAACATCGCCCTTCACCAGAACCAGATGCTCTGCATATTGGGCCTTGTTGATATAGGCCTTGAGCTCAAACTGCCCAAACATGCTGTCCAGTTCAACCTGGGATACGCATTCAACCAGATTGTCATGATGCCTGCGATAGGCAATCAGGTCGGCGATCGTCGCTACTTTCAAGCCATGCAACTGCGCAAACTGGATCAGGTCCGGCAAGCGCGCCATGGTGCCGTCGTCATTCATAATTTCACAAATAACACCCGCCGGAATGAGCCCTGCCAAACGGGCAACGTCTACAGCTGCCTCGGTATGTCCGGCCCGGACCAGCACCCCGCCATCACGCGCCACCAGAGGAAACACATGTCCCGGCGTTGCAATATCCTTTGGTCCCTTTTCCGGGTCAATCGCGACAGAGATTGTGTGCGCACGGTCGGCAGCTGAAATGCCGGTTGTTACCCCCTCAACAGCTTCAATCGCGACCGTAAAGGCTGTCTGATTGCGTGAACGATTGTCATTCGACATCTGTTCAAGCCCCAGTTCTTCTGATCTTTTCCGGGTCATGGACAGGCAGATAAGGCCCCGGCCATACCGTGCCATAAAATTAATAGCTGACGGGGTCGCCATCTGGGCAGGTACGATAAGATCACCCTCATTTTCGCGATCTTCGTCATCGACAAGTATAAACATGCGCCCGTTGCGGGCGTCATCCAGTATTTCTTCAATGGAAGAAAGAAATTTACGGTCAGGCAAGGTTAATCCTTTTCAGCCATGCGCGCGACGTATCTGGCGAGAACATCAATTTCCACATTGACGCGATCTCCCGCCACCACATCGCGAAAACTGGTCGCAATCTGTGTGTGAGGTATAATATTAACACCGAATACGGTTTTATCCGGTGCAGGGTCTTCAACTTCATTCACAGTCAGCGAGACGCCGTTCAGTGCCACCGAGCCTTTTGAGGCAATATACCGGCCTATTTTATCTGATACTTCAAAGCTGAACCGTCGGCTATCGCCTTCACCGCGGATATCCACTATTTTCCCGACGCCATCAACATGACCCGAGACAATATGCCCGCCCATCTCGTCGCCTACTCTCAGCGACCGTTCCAGATTGACAGGCGTCCCCTCAACCCAGTCACCCAGTGTCGTCTTGGACAAGGTCTCCGCAGAAACGTCGACAGCAAACCAGTCCTCTCCCCTGTCAACCGCCGTCAGACAAACACCTGAACATGCAACCGACGCACCGATATCAATCGTCGAGGTGTCAAACGCCGTTTCAATCTCGAAACGCGTGTCCCCCCTGCGTTCAATACCGCGCACCTTGCCAACGTCTGTGATAATTCCTGTAAACATGCGCCTATACTTAATGGTCCCGAACGTAAGTTTCCAGTAAATCCTGCCCCAGATGAAAAATGTTTTTTCGCACATACTTTGGCGCAGCGGCCAGAGATGACAATTCCATACCCGCAAGAGCAGACAAACCGGTCCTCCCAATAACAACGGGCGCCCTGAACCAGGCAATATTATCCACAAGATTTGCTGCCACAAAAGCCGCATTCAACTCAGCACCAGCCTCGACCAGAATACGGGTCAAACCTCTTTGCGCCAGAACAGAAAGTACTTTTTCCGGTGGAATACGGCCATCTGCACCGGGGTCGAGCCTGATCACTTCAACTCCCTTTTCCGCCAGCACAGCCTGCTTCTGTTTATCTGCATCAGACAAGGCAAACACCAGCACAGGTACGTTGACAGCCGTTTGCGCCAATATACTTTCCGGGGGCAACCGGAGGTGATGATCCATAATTACCCTGACGGGAGACTGGTCTTCCAGCCCTGCGTAACGACTGGTCAGGGAAGGATCATCCGCCAAAACAGTACCGATACCCGTCAGAATCGCGTCATGGCTGGCACGCAACATATGACCGCGCGCGCGCGCGACCTCTCCGGTAATCCACCTGGACTCCCCGGCGACTGTTGCAATTTTACCGTCCAAAGACGTTGCCATCTTCAACGTCACCATGGGTCTGCCGGTTTTGATTCTTTTCATGAACCCTTCATTCAGGTCCATAGCCTGCCCGCGACAAACATCTGTCACCACATGAACACCGGCGGCCCGTAATTTTTCAATTCCCCTGCCCGCCACTCGCTGGTCTGGATCAACAACAGCAACAACAACTCTTGAAATACCCGCCGACACAAGCGCTTCGGCACAAGGGCCGGTCTGGCCCTGATGCGCGCATGGTTCCAAAGTGACATAAGCTGTAGCACCCTTTGCAATGCTTCCGGCCTGCGCCAGTGCAATCGTTTCAGCATGCGGACGCCCCCCGGGTGCTGTCCAGCCACGTCCCACAATCCGCCCCTCGACCACAATGACACATCCAACAGCCGGATTGGGCGCAACCCTGCCCAGCCCGCGTCGTGCCAGACCCAACGCCACCGTCATAAAACGAATATCGGTTTCTTCAGACCTGGCCACGTCAGTATTTCCCGAAATTTAAATCACAAACAAACGGACCAGAACAAACAGATCAGACTTGAAGATCAAAAACCGGAAACTTAGTCGTCCAGATCTCCACCCATTTTGCCGACAAAGTCTTCAAAATCCTTGGCCTCACGGAAATTACGATAAACGGAGGCAAAACGCACATAAGCCACCGTATCCAAAGCCTGCAATGCTTCCATGATCATCTCGCCAACCAGATCGGCTGGCACTTCGCTTTCGCCCAGGCTTTCAAGCCGCCGGACAATACCATTGATCATGCGATCAATACGTTCCTGCTCGACCTGCCTTTTGCGCGTTGCCAACATAACAGAGCGCTCGAGTTTATCCCTTTCAAAGGGCACCCGACGACCGTTTTTCTTGACGACGGTCAACTCGCGCAATTGCACCCGTTCAAAAGTGGTAAAGCGTGCGCCGCATGCCGAACACGAACGCCTGCGGCGAATTGCAGCGCCATCATCTGTTGGCCGAGAATCCTTTACTTGAGTATCTTCGCTACTACAGAACGGACACCGCATAGCCTCTCCTCTTGTTCTTGACCGGGGGCTATTCCCTCCCGGACCTCAGCCCAAAATGCCCGATTATTCAAGCACCAATATTGTTATAAATCGGGAATTTGGCACAAAGCTCAACCACCTTGCCACGGACAGCGTCCTCGACCGCACTGTTATCATCCGGGTTTGCCGACAGCCCATCCAAAACTTCTCCAACCAGATCACCGATATGCCTGAACTCTTCAATGCCAAAGCCGCGTGTCGTGCCCGCCGGTGATCCCAGACGCACACCGGATGTTACCATAGGCTTTTCGGGATCAAACGGAATACCATTTTTGTTGGCTGTAATATTGGAACGCCCCAGACTCGCATCCACAACATTACCTGTCAGCTTTTTCGGGCGCAGATCAACAAGAACAACATGCGTATCGGTCCCGCCTGAGACGATATCAAGGCCGATTTCCGAGAGCTTTGCGGCCAACGCCTGAGCATTATCAACAACAGACCGGGCATAAGATTTGAATTCAGGCGTTAAAGCCTCGCCTAATGCAACAGCCTTTGCTGCAATAACATGCATCAGCGGCCCACCCTGCAGGCCCGGAAAAATAGCCGAGTTGAATTTTTTACCCAGATCCGGATTATTGCTGAGGATCATGCCGCCCCGTGGTCCCCGGAGCGTCTTGTGGGTCGTTGTCGTTACAACGTCCGCATAAGGCAGCGGGCTCGGATGGACACCACCAGCGACCAGACCCGCAAAGTGCGCCATATCCACCATCAAATAGGCACCAACCTTGTCGGCAATTTCACGGAAGCGTACAAAATCAATGACCCGGGGATAAGCAGATCCGCCTGCAATGATCAGTTTTGGCTTATGCTGTTTGGCAAGTGTTTCAACTTCATCAAAATCAATAAGAGCATCCTGACGGCGCACACCATATTGAATGGCATTGAACCATTTGCCCGATTGCGCAGGGGGCGCACCGTGTGTCAAATGCCCGCCTGCGGCCAGGCTCATCCCTAATATAGTGTCGCCGGGCGTCAGCAGCCCCATCATGACACCACCATTTGCCTGTGCACCGGAATGCGGCTGAACGTTTACATATTCGCAGCCAAACAGCTTCTTTGCCCGCTCAATCGCCAGACTTTCAGCCACATCGACAAATTCACAGCCACCATAGTAACGCTTGCCCGGATAACCTTCGGCATATTTATTGGTCAGCACAGATCCTTGTGCTTCCAGTACGGCACGACTGACAATATTCTCGGAAGCGATCAACTCAATATGATCCTGCTGGCGGCGTCCCTCATCTGCAATCGCGGCCGCGATATCAGGATCGGCTTCTGACAGACTACGGCTAAAGAAAGCGTTGGAAGCTATTTTACTCTGAGGCAATGACATGGATGTAGAGTTCCTTTTTCTACGGATGAAATCAGGATGAAAACTTGTTGACCCGGCGGCTGTGACGCCCCCCTTCAAAATCAGTAGTTAAAAACTGGTCGAGACAATCGCGCGCCGTCTCAATGCCTATAATACGCCCCCCCAGCACAAGCACATTCGCATCATTGTGCGCGCGCGCCAGACGTGCCGTCAGCCCGTCATGACACAAGGCAGCTCGAACATGGCCGTAACGGTTTACCGCCATGCTTATGCCAATCCCGCTGCCGCATACCAGAACACCGCGGCCCGCCTTGCCGTCTGCAAGAGCTGCGGCCATTGCCTGGGCATAATCAGGGTAATCCACAGACTCAGAACCGTTGGTCCCAAGATCAAGCACGTCATAGCCTTGCTCTGCCAGATCCTGCATCAAAGCGTCTTTCAATTCGACGCCGCCATGGTCCGCGGCAAGGGCAATAACACTATTTGGCATCAATAATTCCGACCGGCGCCTGATATTGGGAGTTCGAGGATTGACGCTTCATAACACATCATCAGGTAGTTGCCCACTATATCTAGGGCCATATAATACTAATTTTCAAAATTTGGGGTGATCACTTTTTCCGCGCCAGCACATATTCCAGTTTTTTGACGGCCAACCGGGTAAGCTGTTCTCGACTTGCCTGCACAGGGCCGACAATCGAAACTTCCCGTCCGGTTTTCGTATCCACGGCGCTGACCTTAATAGACTGGCCAATCTGCACAAATTCAACGATATACCCCTCACCCCCATGTGCCGACATTCAACATTTCCAAATATTCAGGCGGCGCAACGCCCAACACCAAGCTTTGCCCAAACACGCGTCAGGGCAGAAACGAGATCATCCATCATGTCATCGGTATGATAAGGGCTGGGTGTGAAGCGCAACCGTTCGGTCCCGCGGGGGACTGTTGGGTAATTTATAGGCTGCACATAAATGGCAAACTCAGCCATCAGCATATCCGACGCCTGCTTGCATAAAACGGGATCGCCTACCAGTAACGGCACAATATGGCTCACAGAATCCATAACCGGCAGCCCGGCCTGTTTAAATTTCTGCTTCAGCATGGCCGCCCGTTCCTGATGCATTTCGCGTTCCGTCGTACTGTTTTTCAGATGACGGATACTTGCAAGCGCGCCGGCAGCCAGAACCGGCGCCAGAGATGTTGTAAAGATAAAACCGGGTGCATAAGAACGTACAGCATCCACAATCGCCTGAGACGCCGTGATATAACCGCCCATAACACCAAAGGCCTTGCCCAGCGTACCTTCAATAATGTCCAGGCGATCTTTCAGACCTTCCCGTTCGGATATGCCGCCACCGCGAGGCCCGTAAAGCCCTACGGCGTGCACCTCATCCAGATAGGTCATTGCATTATATTTTTCCGCCAGATCGCAGAATTCAGCGATCGGGGAAATATCCCCATCCATGGAATAAACCGACTCGAAGGCGATCAGTTTGGGCACATTCGGATCATCCGCCTCCAGCAGACTTTCCAGATGCTCGACATCGTTATGTCTGAAGACGCGCTTTTTGACGCCACTATTCCGCACCCCCTGAATCATGGAGGCATGGTTCAGGCTGTCGGAATAAATAATGCAATCCGGCAGAAGCCTGGCCACGGTACTGAGCGTTGCCTCGTTGGAAATATAGCCCGATGTAAATATGAGCGCGGCTTCCTTGCCGTGAAGATCAGCCAGTTCAGCTTCAAGCATAACATGATAATGGTTTGTACCGCTGATATTGCGTGTTCCGCCCGCCCCTGCGCCCACCTTGTCAATAGCGGTCTGCATCGCAGACGTTACAGCCGGATGCTGCCCCATGCCAAGATAGTCGTTACTGCACCAGACGATAATATCTTTTTGATCACCATCGGTATTATGAAATGTTGCTTCCGGAAAGCTTCCCTTACGCCGCTCAATATCCATAAATACGCGGTAGCGGCCCTCCTGCTTCAGGGCTTCAATGGCCTTGGCAAAGTGGCGTTCGTAATCCATCCTACAATCTTCCGTATTCGGTTGCAGCACACTGGAAATATAATTCCACACTGCATTTAAATCGGCCCTGTACACGTAACAGGACACGTGACATTGCAACCATGTCACGTTTAACAAACTTCATGTATTCATTATATGGATTTCGCGCCCGGCGCAAGAACAGTCACTGCCAAACCGGACTTTTTAGACAAGTCCTGCCGCGATAGCTGAAGACAAGCGCACAGTCGCCAAGCGACCGGCAAACATGCATCAGACTATGCTGTAACCAATCTGATCTGCCCAGAAGCGCTCCAGATTGCGCAGGGAATTACGCATATCCTTTATGCCTTCCTCGTCCAGAAGATCGCTTTTGACCAGCGCACCAAGCTGCTCGTCATAAAGCGCGCTGATCAGCGTTGAAACTTCACTGCCCTTGTCCGACAGACGGATACGAACGGCGCGGCGGTCGTGCTCCGAGCGTTCATGGACGATATAGCCCATTTCAACCAGCTTCTTCAGGTTGTAGGAAACGTTGGACCCCAGATAATAACCACGGGTCCGCAATTCTCCGGCGGTCATCTCGTGCTCGCCGATATTATAAAGCAACAGGGCCTGCACGCTGTTGATATCTGTACGACCGGTCTCATCAAGACGCAGCTTCAAAATATCGAGCATACGCCTGTGCAGTCGCTCTATAAGGCGAAGCGATTCCAGAAAATTTCCGCGTGTAAGCCCTTCGGGCATCTCATCCGATCCGACAAGTTCACTTTTCCGTACTGCTGACATATCGTACCTATCTGTCTTGACATTGGCGTACCAACCCTGATCGAGAGTTATAACCCGGGCCGTTTTAACAATGTATTAATGATAGCTACAATTTGAACCTATTTCTGGCGAAGCATGTTGATGATGCCTGAAAAATCCGTATTGCCATAACCTGCTGCCTCGAAGGCTTCATATAGTTCTTTGGCATGCGCTCCCAATGGCGTTTCCGCCCCGGCGCTTTGTGAGGCATCCTGCGCCAGCCGCAGATCCTTTAACATCATGGCAGCAGCAAAGCCCGGCTGATAATCGCGATTGGCCGGTGACGCGGCAACAGGCCCTGGCACTGGGCAATAAGATGTCAATGACCAGCTTTGCCCCGAGGCCTTTGAGGCTACATCAAACAGTTTCTGGCTATCAAGACCCAGCTTTTCGGCCAGAACAAAAGCTTCACAAGTTGCGATCATTTCAATGCCAAGCATCATGTTATTGCAAATTTTGGCTGCCTGCCCGGTCCCCGACGCACCAGCGTGAATGATTGCCTTCCCCATTTTCTCCAGAACCGGCCTGGCTTTCCCGAATGCCTCGGTCGGGCCGCCAACCATAAATGTCAACGTCCCCGCCGCCGCAGCAGCCACACCGCCGGAAACCGGCGCATCGACCATTTCAAAACCTGCATCCTGCGCGGCCCGCCCCACTTCACGAGCGCTCTCCACATCAATTGTCGATGAATCGATAAACAATGCCCCCTCTGCCGCATGGGCAATAACGCCATCCGGGCCTGTGTATACGGATTTCACATGCTTGCCAGCCGGCAACATTGTAACAATGATCTGTGCTTGTGATACTGCCTCAGCAACACTTGCTGCGGTTGACGCACCTGCAGCCTTCAGATCGGCGACGGCATCAGCAGAAAGATCAAAAACCCGCAAATCATAGCCTGCACCGACCAGATTTTTAGCCATCGGGCCGCCCATATTCCCCAAACCGATAAATGCAACTTTTGTCATGATCTTTCCCTCATTCAGAACCAAACCGCTCAGGCAAAAACGATATCTGTTTCCAGCGGCCGAAAATAAACGTCAATATCGGCATCAGAAATTTGCCCCAGGCTGTCTGGCTGCCAGTTGGGCTGATTATCCTTGTCGACAATAACAGCACGCACACCTTCATAAAAATCATGGCCCAGCATAATCCGGTTCACGATCCGGAATTCCATCACCATGCCTTCATTAAAATTCTTGTTCGCACCCTCATGCAGTTGCCGACAGGTGAGCTTCATACTGGTCGGAGACTTCAGGCCCAGGATTTTATGCATTTTCAGGGCTTCATCAGAACCATCGGCACTTAAGGCCTCGACAATCTCCTCAACCGTGCCTTTATTGAAGGTTCTGTCAATCAGCGCCCGCATATCCGCAATCGGTGCCGGTCCCGGCTCTCCGGCATATTTTGCAATAATGGCATCCACTGAGTTATGGTCCAGTGATCCGGCACCTGCCAGCTCATCCAGCAAGGCATTCAGCTTCTCACTGGCAACAAATGATGTTGCAACACCGGCATAGATCATGTCGGCCGCCTTCAGGCGGGCACCTGTCAGCCCCAGATACATGCCAATACTACCCGGGCAGCGCGAAAGGAAATAACTGCCGCCCACATCCGGTATCAGGCCAATGCCTGTCTCGGGCATCGCAAACATTGATTTCTCTGTGGCAATCCGGTGGCTACCATGTACTGAAACACCAAAACCGCCCCCCATGACAATGCCGTCAAGGAACGAAATATACGGCTTCGAAAAATGTGCGAGCCGCGAGTTACAGAGATATTCATCGTGAAAAAAGGCAACAGCTGCAGAAGCGTTAACGGGCCCGCCATCATACAGGGTCTTGATGTCACCCCCGGCACAGAAAGCCTTCTCGCCTTCGCCCCTGATAACCACAGCGTGAATATCCGCATCCGATTCCCAGGCGATCAGATGCTGATCCAGTTTCGAACACATATCATGTGTCAGGGAATTCAAGGCCCTGGGCCGGTTTAATGTCACCAGCGCAACCTTGCCGCGCGTCTCAAAAATAATATCGTCGGTCATCCCCGGAACATCCCGTTTTATTTTAACAAATGACGAGCGATGATCACCCGCATGATCTCATTGGTGCCTTCAAGAATTTGATGCACCCGGACATCTCGCAGGAATCGCTCAATCGGATAGTCCCGAACATAGCCATAGCCACCGTGAAGCTGCAAGGCTTGGTTCACGACATTAAAGCCAATATCCGTAGCAAATCGTTTCGCCATTGCTGCGTGTGGCGCACAGTCTTCCGTGCGGTCATCTACCTTCATTGCTGCACGATAGAGCAGCAATTTTGCGGCTTCCAGTTCCGTTGCCATATCCGCCAGTTTGAACTGCAAGGCCTGAAAAGCAGCCAGCGGTTTACCAAACTGTTTCCGCTCGGCCATATATGCTGTCGTCAGGTCCAGGCACTTGCCCGCCGCCCCCAGGGAACAGGCTCCGATGTTCAGACGCCCGCCGTCCAGCCCCATCATGGCGATTTTAAACCCGTCGCCTTCTTCGCCCAGGCGATTGGTCACGGGCACCCGGCAATCTTCAAAAATGACCGCAGAAGTCGGCTGCGAGTGCCAGCCCATTTTCTTCTCCTGCGCGCCGAACGACAGACCGGGCGTATCTTTTTCAACAACGATACAACTGATCCCTTTGGGGCCATCCTCGCCGGTGCGCACCATCACCACATAAATGTCAGATGTGGAACCACCTGAAATAAAGGCCTTGGACCCGTTCAGCACATAATGATCGCCGTCACGCACCGCTTTGGTGCGCAAGGATGCCGCATCTGACCCCGCCCCCGGCTCGGTCAGGCAATAACTGGCAAAATGTTCCATGGTCGTGAGAGACGGCAGCCACTTGTGCCGCTGCTCATCATTGCCAAACTTGTCAATCATCCACGAAGCCATATTATGGATCGAGAGATAGGCGGCCGTTGAAGCACAGCCACCCGACAATTGTTCAAAGATAAGCGCCGCATCCAGCCGGGTCAGTTGACTGCCGCCCACGTCTTCACGCACATATATCCCGGCGAAGCCCAGTTCTGCAGCCTTGCGCAACTGATCCACCGGAAAGACAGATTTGGCATCCCATTCTTCGGCATGGGGTTCAAAATGATCTGCAGCAAACTGTCGCGCCAGATCCTGAAACGCCCGCTGGTCCCCGGTCAGTTCGAAGTCCATGGCATATACCTCTTATTTCAGGGTCGGAATCGCGAAATCTGCACCTGTACGGACCTGTGGCCAGCGCGAGGTCACGGTTTTCACCTTGGTATAGAAACGCACACCTTCCGGCCCGTGCTGGTTGTGATCTCCAAATGCCGAAGCTTTCCAGCCGCCGAAAGTATGGAAGGCCAATGGCACCGGAATGGGGATATTAATACCAACCATACCAACTTCAACCTTGTCTGCATAGGTACGCGCCGCATGGCCGTCCTGCGTAAAGATGGATGTCCCGTTCCCAAACTCGTGATTGGTGGCAAGGCCCATGGCGCTTTCAAAATCATCCGCCCGGACAATCTGCAAAACAGGGCCGAAAATCTCTTCCTTGTAAGTGCGCATTTCAGGCGTCACATTGTCAAACAGGGACCCGCCCATGAAATACCCGTTTTCATAGCCCTGAAGCTTCAGGTTACGACCATCCACAATCAGATCAGCGCCTTCTTCAACACCAAGATCAATATATCCCTTGACCTTTTCCCAATGCTGTTTCGTCACCAGCGGACCCATTTCAGACGAATTGTCCATGGACGGGCCAACCTTCAGGGCCTCTACACGGGGCTTCAGCATCTTGACCAGCTTGTCACCGACATCGCCCACGGCCACCGCTACAGAAATCGCCATGCAGCGCTCACCGGCAGATCCATAAGCTGCACCGATCAGGGCATCAGAAACCTTCTCCAGATCGGCGTCGGGCAGAATAACCATATGGTTTTTGGCCCCGCCCATCGCCTGGCAGCGTTTGCCGTTGGCTGTGGCCGTTGCATAAACATATTGTGCAATCGGCGTAGACCCCACGAAGCTGACCGCTTTAATTCGGGGATCGTGAAGGATGCTATCCACCGCAACCTTGTCACCATTGACCACATTCAGCACACCCTTGGGCAGGCCTGCTTCCTCAAACAGTTCGGCAATACGTGTCGGGCACGACGGGTCTTTCTCGGAGGGTTTCATGATGAACGTATTGCCGCAGGCGATGGCCATGGTCAGCATCCACAAGGGCACCATGGCCGGGAAATTAAAAGGTGTAATCCCCGCACACACACCCAAAGGCTTGCGCATGGAATACATATCAATACCCGTGCTGACATTATCGGAAAACTCACCCTTCAGCAGATGCGGAATACCACAGGCAAACTCGACCACTTCAATACCGCGCAGAACAGACCCTTTGGCGTCATCAAACACCTTGCCATGTTCCAGCGATACCAGTTCCGCCAGTTCGTCATGGTGCTTGTACAACAGTTCCTTGAATTTCGAGATAATGCGTGCCCGGGCCACAACAGATGTCGCTGCCCATGCGGGAAACGCTGCTTCGGCAGCGGCAATGGCCTTGTCCATCTCTGATTCGCTGGCAAAGGGAACGCGCGACTGAATTTCGCCTGTCGTCGGATTGTAGATATCTCCAAAGCGACCGCTTGTACCTGCTACCTTTTCGCCGTTGATGATGTGATAAAGATCTTTGGTCATCGCGATTTTCCCTCAGTTAAGATGAACCTGACAGGACCCGCACACGACAGGCACTGTATATGGCCCTATATTAAACATGACAAAAACGCATAGTCATGACAAAATATCCCAGAAATACTCTGCATAATTGCACATTGGTATAAAACAGGGCCGCCATGTTCAACTGGGACGACTTGAGATTTTTTCTGGAACTGTCACGCAAGGGCCGACTGGTTACCGCTGCCCGGCGTCTGCATGTTGATCATACCACCGTAAGTCGCCGCCTCGCCGCGCTGGAACAGTCATTCGATGCAAGGCTGTTTGATAAAACACCAAATGGCTATCACCTGACCGAAATGGGCCGCAGGCTTCTCCCCTTTGCCGAAGCCATGGAAGCACAATCCTTTGCGGCGGCACAGGAAATTTCCGGCAAGGATGCCATGCTGACGGGTGCCGTACGCCTTGCCGCACCGGAAGGACTGGCCAGTGAATTGATTGCGCGCCATCTGCACCGTTTCCACAAACGCCACCCCGGTATTGAACTCGAGCTGGTGGCAGGCACCCAACGGATGAGCCTGTCAAAACGCGAGGCAGATATTGCCATTACTCTGGCGCGCCCTGAATCCGGCCGACTGATCGCCTGGAAGCTTTCGGATTATTCCCTGCACATATACGGCACCCCGGCATATCTGGCGGAACGCCCTCCGCTTCTGCACCCCGATGACCTGCAGGGACATGACTATATTTCCTATATTGAGGACCTGCTGCAGATCCCTGAACTCCGCCTGCTGGAAAAAGTGGTCCGGGAACCGAACATCGTGTTTCGAAGCAATAATGTTCTGGCCCAGTATAATGCTGTTCTGGACGGATTGGGGATGGGACTTCTGCATGACTTCATGGCCCGGGGCGATTCCCGTCTGGTGCCTGTACTGGCCGATGAAATTGAGGTTACCCGCGCCTATTGGCTTGTAGTTCATGAAGACTTGCGCCATGTTGCACGCGTGGATGCCGTGTGTCAGTTCCTCACAGATCTGTTGCACGAACAACAGGCCCTGCTGATGGGCAAAACCCCTAAACCGGACACGTGAGAAGAACTTGACATGCCCAACAAGCCCCCCCTGACAGCCCCGTTCCCTGCCCTCCGTTTACGCCGTCTGCGAATGCACGACTGGACCCGCAAACTGGTTGCCGAAAACATACTGACCGTGGATGATCTGATCTGGCCCCTGTTTGTGCAGGAAGGCAACAATTTGCGCAGCCCGGTGGCCTCCATGCCCGGCGTCGATCGCCTCAGTATTGATCTGGCGGTAAAGGCTGCAGAAGAAGCCGCAAAACTTGGCATACCGGCGATTGCCCTGTTCCCGCAAACGCCTGCCGAATTAAAAACGGATATGGCGGACGAAGCGATTAATCCGGATAATCTGGTCTGCCGTGCAACGCGCGCCATCAAGGCCGCCGTGCCCGAAGTGGGCATTATCTGCGACTCGGCCCTTGACCCCTACACCAGCCACGGGCACGACGGTATCGTTGAAAATGACGTGGTGCTGAATGACCTGACCGTTGACATGCTGACCAAACAATCGCTGGTTCAGGTCGAGGCAGGCTGCGACATTATCGCCCCGTCGGATATGATGGACGGTCGTGTCGGTGCCATTCGCACCGCTCTGGAAAGTGCAGGCCACCATAACGTGATGATCATGGCCTATGCCGCCAAATATGCGTCCGCCTTTTACGGGCCATTCCGGGATGCTATCGGTTCAAAATCCAGTCTGGGCGGTGCCGACAAGCGCAGCTATCAGATGAACCCGGCCGATCGCGACATCGCCATGCGTGAAGTGGCGCTTGATATTGAAGAAGGTGCCGACATGATCATGGTCAAGCCCGGCATGCCCTATCTGGATGTGATTTCGCGCATTCGCGATACCTTTGCCATGCCGACCTTTGCCTATCAGGTCAGCGGTGAATATGCCATGCTGCAGGCGGCGGGGGAAAAGGGCTGGCTCGACCTTGACCGGGTGATGATGGAAAGCCTGCTGGCCTTCAAACGCGCCGGGGCCAACGGGGTGCTGACCTATTTCGCCCCCAAGGTCGCTCGGATGCTGAAAGACATGTAAGGGGGGCACGGATGGGTGACATTGTCAATCTGAACAAGGCACGCAAAAGCAAGGCACGGTCGGACCACGAGCAAACAGCAGCCGAAAACCGTCGCAAGTTCGGTCGCACCAAGAGCGCCCGCAAGGTGGAAGACTTAGAAAAATCAAAGCAGGCAAAAGAGCTGGACGGGCTTGTTATTGATGCCGACAAATGACTCGACCATAGCCCGCATATTTTGTACAATTTCCGAGCGGTCCATCATGTTCAAACTGGAAATTTGGCCATGCGGGGTAGCCGTGTAACGGTATCCTTGCTCCAACTATGGATATAGCTCTGGAGCAAGTTCCAGATATCGCTGCTTGAAGCAGATGCATATGCGGATAGTAGGCCGGTAATGCGGTGAACGACGGCGAATTCGTTCTTCCGTGGCCAAAATCTCAACCCTTTGGGGTTGTGATCGATCGCGACCCGAGGGCTACAAAATGATGCGTAGCAAATCTCGCATTAGCGTGATGATCAAAGTGGATGTGGCTTATTGCCTTTTCGGCATAGCTGCTATTCTTTCACTTTTCATCTAAAGGGTGGGCGGGAGTCAGTTTCTGGCCCCCGCTTTCTCATTCCCCCTCGTAAAATTCGGGTAGTTCGTCCTTCACCGCCGGGCTTTTTGTGCTCCAGGCGTGGCAGGTATTTAAGATACCCGGGCGCTTGCGGGGCGCGTCCGGGTCGCGGGCCTCTTTCGGGATTGGCTCTATACCATACAGCTTGTTCCGGCGCTTGATGCCGCCTGCCTTGATCGTCTGATAGGCCACTGTTGCCATTGGCCCCAGCATCTCGACCAGATGTGTGCACCCCTCAATACCGCCCACACGCTTGCGGATGCTCAGGTTCCAGCCCGGGCCGATTTGCAACCCGACCAGGCGCTTGAAATTGGGGGTGATCAGCGGGCACATTTCAAAGGGGCTGTGATCCGTCACCGCCTCGATATCCACAATGGTCAGGCTGTCGTCCATGGTCAGGCGCATCCACATGTCATGCACAGGCGTGCCGGGCTCCACATCACCGCGCCATTTGTTGTTGAATGTGTAGCATTTCACATCTGTCATATGGCCTTCAATATCCCAAAGACCATCTTCGCGGGCATACCCCTTCATATCAATCTGGCGGGTATGAAACTGTTTGCGAGGTGCAGGATCAGGTAACGGCATGTAACTCTCACACTATCGAACAAAAAAAGCTAACATACTCATCTATTGCAGTGTGGTCGAGAGGCTTGTTGCATCGCACAAGTTCGATTATGAAGGGGTGATCCATATCCGGGGTGTACAGAACCGGTGGCATCATGTATGCCGCACTGGCAAGAAAATGCAGGCTTAACTTTGGAATATTCGAAAATGTCACAGGCATCCGGTGCCCCTGTTGCAGTTGTTCTGTTAAGTGGTGGTCTTGATTCCACCACATGTGTCGCCCTGGCCAAGGCACAGGGCTTTGATATCTGTGGGCTGAGCTTCCGGTATGGTCAACGCCACTCGGTCGAACTGGAAGCTGCTGCAAGAGTGGCGGCCGCCCATGGTATTGCACGTCATGTCGTGATTGATATTGATCTGGGCAGTGTTGGCGGATCGGCATTGACTTCCGGGGATTATACCGTCCCGAAAGGTCGGCAGGCGACAGAAATGGAAGCCGATATTCCGGTAACATATGTGCCAGCCAGAAACACGATTTTTCTGTCTTTCGCGCTGGCCTGGGCCGAGGTTCTGAAATCTCATGATATTTTCATCGGAATCAACGCGCTTGATTACAGTGGCTATCCCGATTGCCGGCCCGATTATGTTGCCGCATTCGAGAAAATGGCCAATCTGGCAACCCGCGAAGGGGTCGAGGGCAAACAGGCCCTGAAAATTCACAGCCCGCTGATCAGCATGACCAAAGCAGAGATAATAAAGACGGGGCTGGCGCATAACGTTGATTACGCGATGACCACAAGCTGCTATGATCCTGACGATACAGGCGCTGCCTGCGGGGAATGTGATGCCTGCACCCTGCGCCGGAAGGGTTTTGCAGAGGCAGGTGTTGCAGACCCGACCCGATATCAGGACACAGCCGGCCCGTCATGACCTACGCCGTCAAGGAAATGTTCTATACCCTACAGGGGGAAGGTGCCAACGCCGGGCGGCCTGCGGTCTTTTGCCGGTTTGCGGGATGCAACCTCTGGTCCGGGCGAGAACAGGACCGCCCAGACGCTGTATGCAGCTTTTGCGACACAGATTTTGTCGGCACAAATGGCGTCAACGGTGCCAAATTCAAAACCTCTGAAGAAGTGGCCGACAAGGCCGCTTCACTATGGCCGGATATGACCGGGGGCCAGCCGCTCATCGTCTGTACAGGCGGCGAACCACTGCTACAGATCGATACGCCACTGATAGATGCCCTGCATGCTGCCGGTTTTGAAATTGCCATCGAGACGAATGGAACACTTGCTGTTCCCAACGGCATTGACTGGGTGTGCGTTAGCCCGAAGGCTGATGCTGAACTGGTCCAGACCACCGGCGACGAGATCAAACTGGTTTATCCCCAGGCAAAAGCGATGCCCGAACGATTTGAACATCTGGCTTTCCGGCATTTTTTTCTGCAACCCATGGACGGGTTGGGGCCAGATCGTCTGGAAGTGCGCAATAGCAATACGCAGGCAACGCTCGATTATTGCCTGAAACATCCAAAATGGCGTCTTGGCCTGCAAACCCATAAAATTCTGGATATACCCTGAATGAAAATATTCAAATCCATCACCTTCGAATCCGCCCACTTCCTGCCGAACGTGCCTGAAGGGCACAAGTGCGGACGCCTTCACGGTCACTCTTTCCGTGTTGAAATCCATGTTTCAGGCCCGCTGGACCCGCACACCGGCTGGGTTGTGGACTTTGCCGACGTGAAAGCCGCGTTCAAACCGTTGTTCGAGCAGCTGGACCATCATTATCTGAATGAAATTGAAGGCTTGGAAAACCCAACCAGTGAGGTCATCGCACAATGGATATGGCGAAAGCTCAAACCGGCCCTGCCCGGCCTGTCAGAAATTGTTCTGCACGAAACCTGCACCGCTGGTTGCAGTTACAGCGGTGAGGACGATTAGGAAACAATTATCCCCGCCCGCGATAAGGTGCGACCCCCTGCTCGGGTATCCAGACATCTTTCGGCACGGCACCAGTCTGAAAAAAGACATCAATCGGGATACCCCCGCGAGGATACCAGTAACCACCGATCCGCAGCCAGACCGGCTTGATTTCGGCGACCAGCCGCTCGGCGATGCCCACCGTGCAGTCTTCGTGAAAAGCCGCATGGTTACGGAAAGACTGGAAATACAGTTTCAGCGATTTGCTTTCAACAAGCCAGTCCCCCGGCACATAATCAATCACAAGATGGGCAAAATCGGGCTGCCCCGTCACCGGGCAAACACTGGTGAACTCCGGGCATGTAAACCGAACAAGATACGCAGAATCCGGGCGCGGGTTTTTGACTTTCTCAAGTGTCGCCTGTTCGGGAGATTGCGGAGCATCCCCCTGACCACCCAACTGCGATAAATTTTCGTATATATTTTCAACCATGCGCCTGATCCTGTTCGCGTTATGACACCAGAACCTAATTCCTGTCCCTGAAAATGCAAGAAGTTGTTCTTCACACCTTGCCAGCCGAGCATTCGAGCGTTAGTTATTTATATTCAAACTTACCGTATCAACATAAAGGTTTTCCCGACAGATGGATGTGCGCGACGGCTTTATCGACACAATTGGCAATACGCCGTTAATCCGCCTGAAAAAGGCTTCCGAAGAAACCGGCTGCGAGATTTATGGCAAGGCTGAATTTTTGAATCCCGGCGGATCGGTAAAAGACAGGGCAGCGCTTTATATTGTCAAGGATGCTGAAGAACAGGGAAAACTTCGCCCCGGCGGCACCATCGTTGAAGGCACCGCCGGGAATACAGGCATCGGCCTGGCACTGGTCGGTAACGCGCTTGGGTATAAAACCGTCATCGTCATGCCCGAGACCCAGTCGCAGGAAAAGAAAGACATGCTGCGCTTGTGCGGGTGTGAACTTATACTGGTGCCCGCAGCTCCCTATTCCAGTCCTGACAATTATGTACGCTATTCGGGCCGTCTTGCAGAAGAACTGGCAGCAAAGGAAGCAAACGGTGCTATCTGGGCCAACCAGTTCGACAATGTTGCCAACCGTCGCGCCCATTATGAAACCACCGGCCCCGAAATCTGGGACCAGCTGGATGGCAAGGTCGATGGCTTTACCTGTGCCGTTGGCAGCGGCGGCACACTGGGCGGGGTATCGCTGGCCCTGAAAGAACGCAACAAGGATGTTAAAATTGCGCTTGCCGACCCCATGGGAGCAGCCTTGTTTAATTATTACAAGCACGGCGAACTGAAGGCCGAGGGAACGTCAATCACCGAAGGCATTGGTCAGGGGCGTATCACCAAAAACCTTGAAGACATTGTTGTGGACGATGCCTATCAAATTCCCGATGCCGAGGCCCTGCCTGTTATATTTGACCTTTTGAGGGAAGAAGGGCTTTGCCTTGGCGGCTCGTCCGGAATCAATGTGGCCGCCGCCATTCGGATGGCAAAAGATCTTGGTCCCGGCCATCGCATTGTCACGATATTATGTGATTATGGAACACGCTATCAAAGCAAGATATTCAACCCGGCATTTCTGAAGGAAAAGGGCTTGCCCTTCCCGGAATGGCTGGATGACTGACGGCACGTTATTTTAGGCAGCAGAGTATAGTCTCATGAGTAAGAAACTGACCAATCCGCTTGTAAGCACTGACTGGCTGGCTGAGCGGCTGACCGCCCCAGACGTCCGTATAGTCGACGCTTCCTGGCACTTACCCGGTGAGGGGCGCAACGCAAAAGCTGAATATGAAGAATGCCATATTCCCGAAGCCGTTTTTTTTGATATTGACGAAATTGCCGATACCGATTCTCCATATCCGCACATGCTCCCTGCTCCTGAAAAGTTCGCCAGTCGCATGCGCCGTCTTGGCCTTGGTGATGGCAACCTGATTGTTGTCTACGACTCTGGCACCGTTCATGCCGCCGCCCGGGCATGGTGGATGTTTCGCGTGTTCGGTCATGAGGATGTTGTAGTACTGGATGGGGGTTTGAACAAATGGCGCACGGAAGGACGGCCGCTGGATGACATTCCGCCTATTCCGCGCCAGCGCCACTTTACCGCACGTGTAAATCAAACCCTGTTGCGCCACGTCGATCAGATAAGTGACAATCTGAAAGGAAAGCAGGAACTGGTTCTGGATGCGCGCGCGCCGGCCCGGTTTGAAGGCAGTGCCCCCGAGCCACGCGAAGGACTGCGGGCCGGGCATATTCCCGACAGTCTGAATGTGCCCTTTGGAAAGCTTTACAGCGAAGATGGTACTTTGCGGCCAAAGGCAGAGCTTGAGGCCATCTTTCAGGAAGCAAAGGTCAATTTGAACCAGTCGCTGGTGACAAGCTGTGGTTCCGGCGTCACCGCGTCTTCCCTGGCGCTGGCGCTTTATGTCCTGGGTTACCAGGATGTTGCTGTTTATGACGGATCATGGGCAGAATGGGGGGCACGACATGATCTGCCTGTCGTCAGTTAGAGCGACCCGTTTATGAAAAAAAAGACCAAAATCATTGAAAGCGGCCGCCGTCGCGAATGGACCATGGGGGCGGTTAATCCTGCGGTTGTTCGTGCATCAACCGTCCTGTTCGACAGCGTTGCCGATTTACGGGCGGCACCTCGTGATCAGGAAAAGGGCTTCTATTACGGGCGGCGTGGCACCCCGACCAGTCAGGCCTTTTGCAAGGCCATCAATGATCTGGAAAATGGTGCCGGAACGGTCGCCTATCCTTCCGGTCTGGCCGCCATTAATGCTTCAATTCTGGCGTTTGTCAAAACAGGTGACAGCATACTGGTGCCCGACAGTGTTTACGACCCCACCCGGACATTCTGCGATGAAATACTGCCTGCCTATGGTGTCACCGCCACCTATTATGACCCGCTGATCGGCGCGGACATTTCCACCCTGATCCAGGGCAATACCCGGCTTGTTTTCACCGAAGCACCGGGCTCGGTCACGATGGAAGTTCAGGACATTCCGGCGATTATAAAGGCAGCACATGCCCGTGATGTCATTGTATTAATGGATAATACCTGGGCAACGCCCTTGCTGTTCCCGGCACTTGACTATGGTGTTGATATCTCGATTTCAGCCGCCACAAAATATATCAGCGGTCATTCCGACGTGATGCTGGGCACTGCAACCGCCAACGAGAAATGCTTTCCGCAATTGTATCATTTTAGCGGTGTGATGGGATATTGCGTCGGCTCTGACGATTTGTATCTGGCATTACGCGGCTTGCGGACATTAAGCGTCCGTCTGCAGCAGCATGAAAAGAACGCACTTGAAATTGCCCGGTGGCTGGCGGCACGTCCGGATATTGACCGGGTCTTGCATCCGGCCCTGCCCGCCTGCCCCGGCCATGAAATATGGAAGCGTGATTTCAAGGGATCTTCCGGCCTGTTCTCATTTGTGATGAAAGACGGGCACGACAAGGCCGCTGTTGCCATGCTGGATGGCATGGAACATTTCAAGATGGGATTTTCATGGGGCGGCTATGAAAGCCTGATCCTGACCTATCAGAACATCGACAAAATGAGGACCGTAACGGGCTGGCAGGCCCCCGGACCGTTGTTCAGGGTTCATATCGGACTGGAAGACATTGATGATCTGAAGGCTGACCTTGATGCCGGACTGGCAAGGTTTCAAGCCGCCATTTAGGAACGCACAACCAGCGGTCTGACAAGGGCGCCGACAACAAACAGGGCCGCCGCGCCTGCAATAATTGACGGGCCTGTTGGCGTGTCCCAAAACAGCGAGGCCCCCAGCCCCATCGCAGTCGCCCCAATACCTGCAACGATCGCCAATACCGCCATGTGTTCAGGCGTACGCGCAAAATGTCGGGCTGCCGCCGGCGGAATGATCATCATTGCCGTCACCAGCAAAACACCAACAACCTTCATGGCAACAGCAATGACAACGGCGATAAGCAACATAAAGACCAGATGCACAAGCCCCACCCTGACTCCCTCGACCCGGGCCAGATCCGCCTGCACTGTCAGCGATAGCAAAGGCCGCCAGATCAGAATCAGAATACAGATAACCAGTAATGCCCCGCCATAAATCCAGAACAAATCCTGGGAATTTACCGCCAAAATATCGCCAAACAGATATTGCATCAGGTCAATCCGTACAGCTTGCGCCTGCACAAGTGACAGGGCCAGCAGACCAATGGACAAGGCGCTGTGCGCCATAATCCCCAGCAGGGTATCGGATGCCAGATGACTTTGACGCTGCATTACAACCAGCAAGCCGGCAACCAGCACACAGATCGCCACAATACTCAGATTGAGATCAAGACCAAGAAGTAATCCGAGGGCAATGCCAAGCAACGCCGTATGTGACAAGGCGTCACCAAAATAAGCCATTCTGCGCCATACCAGAAAACACCCCAAAGGTCCGGCCCCAATTGCAACGCCCGCCCCGGCCAACATCGCCCGTATAATAAAATCATCCATTATGACGGGCCTGTGTGGTCGTGAATGATATCACCATGCAAGTCATGGTCATGGTTATGGTCATGCGTATACAAAGCCATGCTTTCTGCTGACTGTCCGAACAATGCCTTGAAGGCGGGATGTCCGCCGACAGCTTGCGGTGATCCACTACAGCACACATGGTGGTTGAGGCAAATTACCTGATCAGTCGCGGCCATAACCATATGCAGATCATGTGATATCATCAGCACGCCACAGCCCATACGCTTCCTGATGGTATCAATCAGGGCATATAGCTCGCTCTGTCCACTGACATCCACACCCTGCACGGGTTCATCCAGCACCAGCAGTTGCGGGCCACCGATCAAGGCCCGCGTCAGTAGAATACGCTGCATTTCGCCCCCGGAAACCTTCTGCACAGGGTGATCCAGCAAATGCGTGATTTTCGTCTCGGCAAGTGCAACTTCCAGCGTCCTGGCATTGGCTTCCGGGTGAAGAGTTAGGAAGCGCCGTACTGTCAGCGGCAGAATGTCGTCTACCTGCACTTTCTGGGGCATATAGCCGATGCGTAGCCCTTCTGCCCTGTTTACCGTGCCGCTATCCGGTCGCTCCAGCCCCAGTGCAATACGGACAAGCGTACTTTTTCCAGCCCCGTTCGGGCCGACCAGAGTGATAATTTCGCCAGCTTTAATACTTAAGTCCACATCCCGCAAAACATGGTGGTCTCTGAAGGCCTTGTTTATGCCCTGAAGCAAGATCAGAGACGCAGCATCAGCCCGGCCGTTCAATTGACAGGGCCTGCCGCCGCGCTGGCCTGACAAGCCGGGCAGACACCCATCACTTCGACCATCCCGGACGTAATGGTAAAGCCTTCGCTATGTGCCAGCTGGGTCATGCTTTTCCGAATAGCCGGGTCATTGAGCTCCAGCACAATCTTGCACGTCTGACAAATCAGGAACTGGCCGTTATGGTGTAAAAAAGGGTGCGGACATCCAATGTATGCATTCAGGGATTCTATCCGATGGACCAAGCCTTCGTTCATGAGAAATTCGAGCGCACGATATACCGTAGGAGGTGCTGCCTTCTTCCGATTTTCGCTCAGTTTATCCAAAAGATCATAGGCGCTGATCGGTTTGTGACCACTCCAGACCAGTTCCAGAACCTTTTGGCGCAAGGGCGTTAACCTGACGCCCCTTTCCTCGCATATCGCTTCTGCATCCCCAAGTGCCCGGTCCACACATTTGTCATGGTCATGTGATCTCCCTGGCTGGGCTTGGGAAGGGCTATCCAATTTCATAGAAAACTCACTATCGCAAATTTGAATCATACCGGGGCGCTTGCCACCTGATATATTGAGACTAGCACAAACTTCTCCAAGGTTATAGTTTGTCCAGCAGGTCAAATACCACAGGTAAATTTATGTCAGAAAAATTCGCACCCATACCCGAAACGGCAATTAATCAGGCTATCAGCGAGATGTCTTTTAATAAAGATGGCCTGATTGCCGCCATTGCACAGCAATATAATACCGGTGAGGTCCTGATGATGGCCTGGATGAATGCAGATACTGTCAGGGAAACCCTCCTGACCGGTCAGATTTGTTACTGGTCACGGTCTCGAAACAGGATATGGCGCAAAGGCGAAACATCGGGGCAGACGCAGTCTCTTCGCTCCATGGCAATTGACTGTGACGGAGACAGCCTGCTACTAAAGGTAGACCAAAAAGGCGTTGCATGCCACACCGGACGGAGGAACTGTTTTTACAGGGATGTCACACCGCAAGGCCTGAAAGAGAATCAGAAGATTATACAAAATCCAGAAGATCTCTACTCTGAATAGGATATAAAGCAAAAAATAAAAAAGACCGTTGTGTTTGTCTATATATGCAATATAATATAAACGACAGAAAACCGCCGTCTATACGGCGCAAGTACAGTTTTCGCCAGAAGAACACCCGATGTGCTTCTTTTCGATATTTACTGTAACTTATACATTGTGTAATATCCCGGCGAATTTTAAATGCGTGTTAAACGCATGCTCTATTGTGGGCAGAACAGTTGCAAGTCCGCGCATAGCGTGGCAAAGCGTATATAAGGAAAACAAGAGATGAAGTTCTTGATTGCAGACGATCATGGTCTGTTTCGCAAGGGGTGTACCCTTCTGCTTGAGGAACTTGCGCCGGAGGCAGAAATAACCGAAGCAGCTGACTTCGAACAGACGCAAAAAATACTTAAAAATGACGATTCTTTTGATTTGATTCTGCTGGACCTGAAAATGCCGGGTCTGGATGAAATTGAAGGTATTAAACGGGTACGCCAATTGGCACCGGCAACACCCCTGGTGATCCTGTCAGCACTTGACGATCCATATTATGCCCAGCGCGCCATGGATTGCGGCGCGGCAGGCTTCATCCCAAAGTCATCCAATCACACCGTGATACACAGTGCGCTGAAGATGATCATGGCAGGTGGAAACTACGTTCCCCCGGCATTGATGAGCAAAAGCAGTAGCAAGACCACACGGCCGACAGCGTCTTCATCGCGTCCCGTAGACAATCTGGATTCAGCAGCAAAGACTATTCTAACTCCACGTCAGCTCGACGTGATGCGGCACTTGTCTCAAGGCAAGTCCAACAAAAACATTGCGACTGCGCTGGGCCTTTCCGAAGGAACTGTAAAAGTTCACGTGGCGGCGATCTTGAAAACCCTGAAGGCGGATAACCGTACACAGGCGGTATTACTTGCATCAAATATGCTTGAATCCGGAAGATAACAACCCCCGGATTTGGTAGTTGACAGATTTCCTTAAAAGCTGTCAGTCCCGGTCAAGCAAGTGGTACGAAAGCAAGGCCCGCAGTCTGGAAGGACTTGCGGGTTTTTGTATGAGAGAGAAGTTTCGCTCTGACGTTTCCTGCTTGACGATCTCTTCGGTACTTGCGGTGATAATAATAACCGGGATGTCGGCCCCTACGACCTTTTGCAGCTTCTCGGCCGCCTGTACCCCGGTTGCATTCCAGTCAAGGTTATAATCCGCCAAAATCAAGTCCGGCGGGGGCACATGACCGGCTGTTTCTCGAAGCGCCTCTGTATAAGACTCCGCCGCCAGACAATTACAACCCCAGCTTTCAAGCAACATTTTGGTATGCGCCAGTGTCTGCGCATTATCCTCAACGACCAGAATAGTCTTGCCAGACAGCACATTATAATCCGGGTCTGCAGTACGCTGCCGGGAACTGGGATAAGGCAGAGCTTCATTTTGTGTTTCTGCGATCGGGATTTCAAACGAAAATACAGATCCCTGGCCGGGTATGGATCGAAGCCGAATTTTGGTTCCCAAAAGCTGACAGGTACGGTCAACAATCGACAATCCCAACCCAAGAGCATATACAGTTTCTGCTCCCTCCCTGTCATTATCAAGCCGTTGAAATTCCTCAAAAATGATTTTCTGCTGATGCTCGGGAATACCTATTCCGGTATCCCAAACCTCGATTCTGACCCGCTTGCCGGAATATCTGCAACCAACCAGAATTTTACCCTTTGGTGTATACCGTATCGCATTGGCGACCAGATTATGCAAAATGCTTTTCAGCAGCAATCTGTCGCTCCGCACACGGGCTTTGGTGTCCATAACGCGTAATTCAACCTGATCATCACGAATCTGCGGGCCCAGCTCCACCTGAATCTGGCTAAAACTGGTCGCAAGGCCGAACTCTTCCATGCGTGGATTGATGATGCCTGCTTCCAGTTTTGACATTTCCAGAACTGATCGCAAAAGCACCATCGCTCCATCAAGGGCCCCGCGCATGGCCTCAACGATCTGCAACCCCTTTTTTGAGGTCTGGCGTTCCTGCATGACTCCCAAAAGAATTGAGAGAGAATGCAGCGGTTGTTGCAGGTCATGGCCCGCAGCGGCCAGAAAACTGGACTTCTCGCGGCTGGCGCGTTCTGCAGAATCCTTGGCCTCCCGCAGCTTCGTTTCCGACTCCAGCTGTCTGGTCACATCAGTGACCACAGACAGAAATCCGATGACTCCACCCTCGCTGTCTTTTTCATACATCCAATGAAAAAGAACGCTGATCATTTCACCGTTCTGCGTGCGGCATTTGGTAATATTCGGCATAGGCGATGGCGTATCGCGCAGAAGCGATGAATAGAAGTCTTCCTGTGGGGGCATTTCATCTTCAACCAGCAAATCCCATACTCTGGAGCCGATTGATTCACCCGGTTTGTAACCCATCATCCGTTCATAGGCTGGATTGGCCAGAAGGGTGTATCCGTTCAAATCAGTCCGCGTAATGCCGTAGGGCACCAGATCAACCAACTTACGAAAACGATCCTCACTCGCACGCATTGCCTCATCCGCCTGGTTAGCGGCGCCTATGTCCAAACCAAGACAATGCACAATCCGCCCGGCACCGTTCGGACGGTCAGCCGCCGACAACTGAAATGCATATAGTCTTTTTTCTCCGGACAAGCCGGTTACCATAGCGCGGATTGAGGTTTCCTGCTCCTCAAGGGCTTTTCTGAATTTTTTCTCATCTACGCTCGACAGCGCCTTTTTGAAAAGCAAGGCGATATCCTGACCAATCAGGTCATCTGTCTTCATACCCAGCAGAGATTCGACTGTGGAATTTGCCAGCACAACCTTTCCGCCTTCATCAAACGACATTACGAATGCAGAGGACTGGTCTACCAGCGACACATGCAATTCGTGCGTCCGGGCGGCGGGGCTGGTTTTGTTAAAACCGGCATTCCTGGAAGGCTTTGAGGACACCAAGGCTTATATCTACATATTATACGAATGGTTTATACACAAGCAGCATAAATCCCTCCCCAAGGTATTACTCTGACTAGCGGCCTAATGCAATCATAACATACGCCAGCGCAGAAAACCGGGCCGGATTGGCAAGATATTGGCCCGTTTCAGGCATCTGGCCGCCTGGCCATAAACCCGCGCCCCACCCAGCCCAGAATAATACCCAGCACAAGACAGCCAATTATCGGCGCCAGCACCCAAAAGACATAGCTCTTCAAGTCTGCCTTGACGTCATCCCGCCTTTTTAATATCTCCTGCACGATCCGGTCATCATCCGAAACGGATTTTGGGCCAAACAGATAGCATTCCCAGTCTTTTGACCCGTCTTCCCGAAGACATTTTCTGCCACTGTTGTTTTCCTGAGTGATTTTTTGCGGCGGCTGATAATCTTTTAAAGCCCAATAGCTCTTCAGGTCAGCGTCCGGTCGCATCATAATGGATATGACGGCGATCCAGAATATAGACATCACCAACCACAATCGAAGCATACCCCTGCGCCAGTTCAGTCTCATCATGTTTTCACCCGGTCATAACATTCCTGCCATGGATACAATACCAATGCGGCAGCATTATGCCATGACAGACGACATCAAACGGCCTTATAAGCCAAGGGCTTTCCGATCAGCCCTGGTCAGCTTGGCTGTAACGATCTCGTAGGCAGTCTGGATATATGACTTAAGGTCTTCGTCGCTTAAAGCATTTTCATGCTGCACCTGAACCCATTTTGCCCGCGCCAGATAGGGGGCTGGAATGATCCCCGACAACTCGCATAGAATATGGAAGGAATGTTCGCTGCATTTAAAGCTGATCTTCTCGTGACAGTCTGCCCCCCACACCGAACAGATGGCAAATATCTTGCCGCCGACCTTCCAGACCGAGGCCCCGCCCCACTGAATGACGTTAGTAGTGGATTTAAGTGCTTGACAATAAGTATCAAATTCGTCGCGAAACATCAGATCACCCTGTCTGACCGGAAGAACAGGCACAACATAAGCACATATATCCAGTTCGTGGCAATCTTGCTCATTGGAATTTTCAAACTTGTAAAATTGAAAATATGCTGATATCTCCACTCTCAGGAAACGGGTTTCCTTAATTGGAATGAAAAGGGAATTCGGTGACGAATCGCAAGATTCAGATGCCGAAGCTGTCCCCGCAACTGTGATCGGTGAGCCCGTACGCCATCAGCCACTAGATATTTTATCTGGGAAGGCGGCGTACATTGGTATTGACCCGAAAGCCAGGAGACCTGCCCGTATCCGTCGTCCATCATCCGGTCGGGGCGTGCCGGTTGATCGAGGTATTCCTCGTGAGGCGGCACTTTTTGGGTCGTTTGCAGGATTTATCAATGTCGTTTCTCAAAATATACGACGCTACTGAAATATCGTGGCCAGCGACCCGTGTCTCAACCAATTACGGGGGTTCCTGTGCGCTTTTTATACATTCCATTCATTACTGCTGTTTCAATTAGCTCATCGCCAGTCTGGTCCGAAACCAGTGCAGATATAGATACCGTCATTGTCACCGCAACACGGACAGAACAACAACTGGGTCAAATTGGCCAGTCAGTTTCTGTCATTGATGCCTACGATATAGAGCTCAGCCAGAAATCTGTCCTGAGTGATCTTGTGGCCAGAACACCTGGTGTGACTTTCAGCCGCAATGGCGGGCCCGGCACAGTTACGGCCTTGCGCATTCGGGGTGCCGAAGCCGATCAAACAACTGTGCTTATCGACGGTGTAAAACTTAATGATCCATCAGGCCCGACCGGTGGTTACAATTTCGGCACTCTTCTGATCGGAAATGTGGAGCGGATAGAAATATTGAGGGGCTCACAGTCCGTCCTTTGGGGCAGTCAGGCGATTGGCGGCGTCGTTAACATGATCACGCGGGAGCCCACAACAGAGCCCGCCTTTAAGGGTCATATTGAAGCCGGATCATTTGGCACCGTTCAGGGTATCGGTAATATTTCCGGGGCCACCGATTTTGTTCAGGCAAGCGCAGGTGCCGGATATTACACAACCAATGGCATTTCCGCATTCAGCAAGGAACGCGGCGGCATTGAAAAAGATGGTTTTGACAATTTTTCGGCCAACGCCAAAGTCACGCTATTGGCGAGCGAGGCCCTGAGCTTTGACTTGCGTGGCTGGTATTCTTCCAGCAAATTGGGAATTGATGGCTTTCCGGCACCTGCCTACGTATTTTCTGATACGCTGGAAGTCAGCAAAACAAAGGAATTTGTTGGCTATGTCGGTGCCAACCTCGATTTGCTGGATGGCAGGTTTAACAACCGGATCGCCTTCACCTATACAGACACCAACCGGGACAGTTTCAACCCTGGCCAGACACCAGAGCGTACATTCGAAGCCACGGGTCGCAATGAACGTTTCGAATATCAGGGAACATTTGACCTCAACGACATGATCCGGCTTTCAGCAGGTGCAGAAACCGAACGCTCACGCATGAGCAGCGCCTCGCCTTCCAGCTTTGACCCGGATCCCGCTCCAACGGTTGGCAAGGCCACCATCGACAGCATTTACGGTCAGGTTATTATCAGTCCGCTGGACGGACTGACAGTAACAGGCGGCATACGCTATGATGATCATTCCAGTTTTGGCAGTTCGACAGTATTCAAGGCATCAGCATCATATAGCCCGAATGAAGGGCAGACCCGCCTGAAAGCGAGCTATGGCGAAGGCTTCAAGGCCCCAAGCCTGTACCAACTGCAAAGCCAGTATGGCAATATTGACCTGACCCCGGAAGAGTCCGAAAGCTGGGACGTGGGCATCGAACAATATTTTCTGGACAACAGAGGCATGGTCGGCATTACGTATTTCACGCGCGACACCACAAACCAGATTGGCTTTGCCTCCTGCTTTGGCAATCCGGACCCGAAATGTGCTACACGTCCATTCGGGTTTTATGACAACATCAACCGCACAAAAACCAGCGGCGTCGAAGTTTACGCAGAGTTCGAGCCCGTAAAAGGGAGTGTCCTCAATGCCCAGTATACCTATACAGATCCGCGCAACAGGGATGTTGGTGCTGCCAATTTTGACAATATACTGGCCCGTCGGGCCCGCAATACAGCAAGCGTAAATCTGGATCATCAGATCACGCCTGAAATCGGGGCGGGTGCCAGCATGTTTTATGTTGGCAAGAACTTTGACGATGCAGCAAATTTAACAGAACTGGACAGTTATGTGCTGTTTGATGTCCGCACCACTTACAAAATACGCGACGGTATTGAGCTTTACGGCCGGATCGAAAACATATTTGATAAAAAATATGAAACCACTTTCCAGTATGGCTCCCCGGGCCGGGCTGCCTATGCAGGCCTGAGGGCAGACTTTTAGTCACCGGAGATTAATATCAGGGGATATATGGTGAGAAGAAAAGGAAAAGACTTGAGAGACGTCTGCTGCATTCTCGTCGCAGTCGCTTTTCTGGGGTGTGCCGCACAGGCACGCCCCCTTCGCATCGCTTCGCTTAACCCTTGTCTGGATTCCATTCTTGTACAGGTCGCCGACCCTGATCAGATTATAGCCATCAGTCACTATTCCCATGACCCAACAGCGACGTCCATACCGCTTGATATTGCGCAAAAATATCCGGCAATCATGGATACGGCAGAAGAAGTCATTGCGCTTCGACCGGATCTGGTCCTTGCCGGTGAACATACATCACGTGCGACCCGGAATGCGTTAGCGCGCCTGAACATTAGTGTCCTGCTTAGTGCCGTTCCACAAACTATTGCCGAAAGCCAGGCTCAAATTCTGGAAATCGGGCGCGCCGCGGGACATCCTGACCGCGCAGACCTGATTGCCAACAAAATCAAGGCGCTTTATTCAAAGCCATATACCGGCAAACATATACCGGCCCTGATACGCGATAACAGCGGGCTGGTTCCCGGCAAGAATACCCTGATTGATGAAGTGTTGAGTCATACCGGTTTTGATAACATCGCAACAGAGTATGGCGTTTCATGGTGGGGTCTGGTGCCCCTCGAAATACTCATCGCACACCCACCGGCTGTATTACTGACCGACACCCGCGCATCAAGCCGCTTCATGCAGCACAGGGGGGCACAACGGCTCGTCCATCACATCAACATGCAGTATTTCCCCCGCCGTCTGCTTAATTGTGCAGGCCCGACCCTGATTGAAGCAACCGTCCACTTAATGTCTGTCCGCGAGGCTTTACAATGATCCGCCACCGGCAAAACAAGACATTTCCGGTGAATGTAGTCCTCGCTATTTGTGTGGTTTTGCTGTTTGCCGTATCGCTGATGGCCGGCAAAATATGGGTCCCTTTCAGCGCATGGGGCAGCAGTGATCCGCGCTGGTGGATTATTTTCGAGTTGCGCGTGCCCCGCGCCTTGCTCGGCGTCGCTGTCGGCGGCATTCTGGGCCTGTCCGGCGCTGTTTTGCAGGGCTATCTTCGCAACCCCCTGGCGGACCCTGCCCTGCTTGGCGTTTCGGCAAGTGCGGCCTTCGGCGCGGTCTTGTCCATTTTCTTTGGCATGACATCATCCATCTGGGTCCTGCCCGCCTTTGCCATGCTTGGCGCTGGCGGATCAATGGCCATACTGGCCCTGCTGGTTGGACGTTCCGGCAGTGTGATCACCTTTGTGCTGGCGGGGGTTATCCTGTCCAGTATCGCCGGAGCACTTACGTCACTGACCATCAGTCTTGCCCCCAGTCCCTTTGCCGTCTCGGAGATATTGACCTGGATGCTCGGATCCCTGACGGATCGCAGTTATGAGGAACTCTTCTTTATTCTTCCGTTCATGGCCGTAGGCGGCCTCATTCTGTTCACCGTTGGCAATGCGCTGGACGCCCTGACTTTGGGCGAAGATGCTGCCCGCTCCATGGGGTTTCATCTCGGGAAACTTCAGCTTTTGATTGTGGCGGGCGTGGGCATCGGCGTAGGAGCCAGCGTTGCAGTAACCGGCATTATCGGCTTTGTCGGTCTGGTCGTCCCCCATTTGATGCG
Source organism: Sphingomonadales bacterium (assembly GCA_965227345.1). Lineage (GTDB taxonomy): Bacteria > Pseudomonadota > Alphaproteobacteria > Sphingomonadales. The sequence goes on along the minus strand of OZ245755.1, from coordinate 3,912,943 downwards.
CCCCTTTGTCGGCGACAAACCATCGGCTATTCTTTTGCCGTCAACATTAGGGGGGGCTGCACTGGTGCTCGCCGCCGATAGCCTGGTGCGTCTTGCCCCCGGGGCGCAGGAAATCAAACTCGGCATTGCCATGGCGCTTCTTGGCGGCCCCTTCTTCCTGTTGCTTCTCATGAAATTAAGGCGGCAAATCATATGACTTCCCTTCACATCAGAAACCTGAGTGTCAGGATGGATGGAAAGACCCTTGTAGATCAGGTGAGTTTTGATCTGATCGCTGGCAAGGTAAGTATCCTTCTTGGTCCTAACGGTGCCGGGAAAAGCATGTTGCTCAGTTGCCTTGCGGGATTAAGGTCCCCCAGCGACGGCAACATTATACTCGGCAAGACCGAAATCAAGGCGCTGTCACCACTGGAACGGGCGCGCACCATCGGCCTGTTACCCCAGTCAGGCGAAGTGAACTGGAACGTGACAGCCCGGACCATTGTTGAACTGGGCAGATTATGCCATCGCAGCCGCTTTGCCGGACCAACAGAAGCAGATCATGAAGCTGTCCGCGAGTCTATGGTCGCAACAGATATCGTCCGGTTTTCGGACAGACCTGTCATGACTCTTTCCGGAGGTGAACGGGCGCGTGTTCTGCTGGCCCGGGTGCTTGCGAGCAAACCGCAATGGCTGCTCGCCGACGAACCTTTGGCCAATCTGGACCCGGCCCATCAAATGGATGTACTGGACCTGCTTGAGCGCACAGCACGGCAGGGTAAGGGCGTTCTGGCTGTCCTGCATGACCTGACCCATGCGGCACGCTTCGCAGACCATGTCATCCTGATGGCAAGGGGAAGAATTGTCGCCATGGGAACGCCGCGGGATGTGCTGACGCCTGAACATATCCTGACCGCCTATAATGTTCATGTAGAGGTCTATGACGGCAATGATGGTCAACCGGTTGTCGTGCCCAAACGATGGCCACGTGTTGAAGGTGCAGCATGACTCCTGCCCTCTCGCATAAGATTGGAAGGGCATCATGGCAGCCATAATGCTGCAAGGCACAGGATCCGACGTTGGCAAATCCGTTCTGGTTGCGGGTCTGTGTCGTGCACTTGCCAACCGGGGCCTGCGCGTTCTTCCCTTCAAACCCCAGAACATGTCCAACAATGCCGCTGTTACGATTGAGCAGGGAGAAATCGGGCGCGCACAGGCTTTGCAGGCTTTGGCATGCCGGGTCCCTGCCCATGCTGATATGAATCCTGTTCTGCTAAAGCCTCAAAGTGATATTGGCGCACAGGTTATCGTTCAGGGGCAGATGAAAGGAACCTTTGCTGCAGATCACTATCAAGACCTGAAGCCCCGGCTCCTGCAGGCCGTTCTGGATTCTTTTGACCGTCTGCAATCACAGGCGGATATAGTGGTCGTTGAAGGGGCCGGCAGCCCGGCCGAGACCAATCTGCGCGCGGGCGACATTGCCAATATGGGCTTCGCACTGGCAGCGCATGTGCCTGTCATCCTTGTTGGCGACATAGACCGCGGCGGTGTCATCGCGTCACTGGTGGGGACAAAAACCGTGCTGGATAACGCCGACCGGGCCGCCATCAAGGGCTTTATCATCAACAAGTTTCGCGGTGATATTCGGCTATTTGACGACGGCTATCGTGATATCGAGCGGCGCACAGGCTGGCAGGGCTTTGGTGTTCTGCCATGGCTTCATGCCCTTCGGCGACTGCCGTCAGAAGATGCCCTTGTTCTGGATAAAAACCCGGCAAGTGGGCCCGGGCAGCTACACATAGCTATACCCATTCTGTCCCGAATTTCAAACTTCGATGACTTTGACCCTCTCAAGCTGGAACCCCGGGTACGCCTGACAATGGTCCCGCCCGGGGATCCATTGCCCGGCGACGCCGACGTTGTCATCCTGCCGGGCACCAAGGCGACCATTGCCGATCTTGCATTTTTGCGGGCGCAAGGATGGGATATTGATCTGCAAGCGCATCATCGACGCGGCGGGCATATTCTTGGGTTATGCGGCGGCTATCAGATTCTGGGACAGGAAATACACGACCCTCAGGGCATTGAAGGCCCGGCCCAAAGCGTAAAAGGCCTTGGTTATCTCGATATTGAAACAGAGATGACAACAAGCAAGATGTTGCGCAATATCAGCGGCACCTGCACCTTGAACAATACCCCGCTATCCGGCTATCTGATGCATGTCGGTCGCACCTTTGGGCCGGGGCTGAACAGGCCTTTTTTACACCTGGATGATGGCATAACGGACGGTGCCGTATCGTCGGACAGCAGGGTCAGCGGATGTTGCGTGCATGGTCTTTTTACGCATACAGATCAGCGCGGCGCATGGCTTAAAATGTGGGGGGTTGGGTCGTCAGGGCAGAATTATGCTGAAAGCGTTGACAAGGCGCTGGATGAGATCGCTGACGCCATGGAGATATCCCTTAACATTGACGGGCTATTGTATATTGCAAAGTCCGGAAGCCCTGTGATCCGGGCATAAAAAAAGCGCCCGTGGCGCCGTAACCAGTCCTTCAATAGCATTCCGGTCAGGCGATTTAATTCGCCAGACCGGAATGTTCTGCAAGATACCCGTCAACTTCTGCCGCCAGGGCAGAGCGATCAAGCATATAGGCACCCATTTCACCGTAGATCAGTGCATAGGCTTCAGTGCGATTTTGAGGACGAACATGTTCAAGAAGCAAACGGGCAACCCGTCGCATCCCCTCGAAATCATAGCCGAACTTCACCTGAGGTCCGTGCATCATCATAACAACTCCTTTCATTTACTGGTCGTTTGACAACCAACTCATACATAAGAAATGTTACAGATTTAGTAATTTTCAAGATAAAATCGGGCGAAAGCCCTTATTTTGTTTTTGCCAGTTCCCACTTGGCAATGGCTTCACGATGGACTTCATCAGGACCATCTGCCAACCGCAAGGTTCTGGCATTGGCATATGCGCGGGCCAGGGTGAAATCGTCACTGACCCCGCCGGCCCCATGGGCCTGAATGGCACGATCAATCACCGCCAGCGCCATATTGGGCGCAACAACCTTTATCATGGCGATCTGCGATCTTGCCCCCTTGTTGCCGACTGTATCCATCATATAGGCAGCGTTCAGTGTTAGCAGCCGGGCCTGATCAATCTCGATCCTGCTATCGGCAATGTCTTTCCGCATCGCGCCCTGTTCGGAAATATATTTACCAAAGGCGTGGCGCTCTTGCACCCGCTTGCACATTGCTTCCAGCGCCCGCTCTGCCTGACCGATCAGGCGCATACAATGATGGATGCGTCCCGGCCCCAGGCGGCCTTGCGCTATTTCAAATCCGCGTCCCTCGCCCAGCAAAATATTCGACGCAGGCACCCGCACATCCTTATAGTCGATTTCAGCATGACCATGCGGCGCGTCATCGTCACCAAAAACCGTCAGGGCACGGATAATTGTCACACCCGGTGTATCCATCGGCACCAGAATCATCGACTGTTGCTGATGCTTCGGCGCGTCAGGGTCTGTCTTGCCCATCAGAATCGATATTTTGCAACGCTTGTCCGGGGCACCCGTAATCCACCATTTACGCCCGTTAATCACATAGTCTTCGCCATCACGCTCAATTCGACATTGAATGTTGGTAGCATCAGACGATGCAACGGCAGGTTCCGTCATCGCGAAGCACGAGCGAATTTCCCCCGCCAGCAGCGGTTTCAGCCATTTTTCCTTTTGCTCATCTGTCGCGTATCTGACAAGCACCTCCATGTTACCAGTATCCGGTGCATTACAATTGAACACCTCCGGTGCCAGCGTGGAGCGGCCCATAATTTCGCAAAGCTGGGCATAATCGACATTGCTCAACCCCTTGCCATATTCAGAATCCGGCAAAAAAAGGTTCCACAGCCCCTGCGCACGGGCTTTTGATTTCAGCTCTTCCATAACGGGTGGATAGACCCAGCGGTCTTCCCCTGCCTTGTGCTGATCATGAAACACCTGCTCATTTGGATAAATATGCTCATCCATGAACACCAGAAGCTTTGCTTTCAACTCTTCGGCTTTTGAGGACAGACCAAAACTCATGTTCAGTACCTTTAAAGAATGCAATAAAAAACCAGCATAAATCAAACGTTTGTTTGAATCAATTCAAACTGCGCTGTTGCCGAAAAATCAGCGGAAGGCAGGCACCATGAATAACGGAACCGGCAACACAGCGAACTCAGAAGACACTGGCTGGCACCTCAAGACAGATCAGGTCGCCCTTCGCCACAATTTCGGCCTGCTGGACTATTTTTGTTAATTCACGAGCGAAAAAATATCGACAGGCCCATATTTTCCCGTCATAAAATTCCCTGTCCGTCCCCAAATCATTATCCGGCATCTGTTCCAGCGCAGCATCCGCCACAATTGATTGTTCCAGCCATATCCACCCCAGCACAAGGTTGCTCATCATGTCCATGTATGTGCTTGAATTGGCCAAAAACATATCGGCGTCACCGCCTGATGTGGTGATCAGATCATGGGTCACCGTATTGACCAGTGTTAATGCGTTACCCAGCTGGTTTGCAAAATTGACAAGCCTTTTGCGACCCTTGGCGACCTTCACCGTATCCGTGATATAGCGCCCAAGTAATGTCAGGGCGGCCCCCTTGTTCATCACCACCTTGCGGCCCAGCAGATCCAGCCCCTGAATGCCGTTGGTGCCTTCGTGAATCATGTTCAGGCGATTGTCACGATATAACCGCTCGACCGGAAAGTCGCGGGTATAGCCATAGCCACCCAGCACCTGAATCGCCAGCTTGTTGGCTTCCAGACACCATTCAGACGGCCAGGCTTTTACAATCGGGGTCAGAATATCAAGCAACAGCCCGGACTCTGCCCTGATGGCTTCATCAGGGTGGGTCTTCTGATCATCAACCAGACGTGCCGCATACAGGCATAATCCCAACCCGCCTTCAACATACGCCTTCTGCGCGAGCAACATGCGCCTGACATCAGCGTGCCGGATAATGGGGACGGCCGGCGCTTCGGCATCCCTGTTGCCGGGCAAGCGCCCCTGCGGTCTTTCCCTGGCGTAATCGAGAGAATAGCGATATCCCGCATATCCCAACATGGCCGCCCCAAGGCCAACACCTATACGGGCCTCATTCATCATATGGAACATATAGGCCAGCCCCTGATGCGGCTCACCAACAAGGTACCCGTGACATTCCCCGCTTTCCCCAAAATTCAAAAGGGTATTTGTGGTACCCCGATAGCCCATCTTGTGATTGAGCCCTGCAAGCGAGATGTTGTTCTTCTCGCCAGTATCGCCATTTGCCTGCACCCGATATTTGGGCACAATGAACAGTGAAATTCCCTTTACGCCAGCCGGACCTCCGGGAATACGGGCCAGCACCAGATGAATAATATTCCCGGATAATTCATGTTCACCGCCCGAGATCCACATTTTCGTGCCGGTTATTAGATAATGAGCAGACGATGTGGGGGTTGCAATTGTCTTGATATCGGCCAGCGATGATCCCGCCTGAGGCTCTGACAGGCACATGGTGCCAAAATAACGTCCCTCTATCATAGGCGGGATGAAGGTTTTTTTCTGGTCCTCATGTCCATGCGCTGCAATCAAATTTATGGCAGCGCTTGTCAACATGGCATAGGCGGAGGTTGAAATATTCGCGCCAAAGAAAATCGCCGAACATGCCTTGTCGACCGTTTCCGGCAGTTGCAAACCACCAAATGCATGGTCCTGCGCCGCGCCTATAAATCCGGCCCGTTTCATCACATCCAGCGCCTGCCCGATTTCCGGAATCAGCTCTACCTTGCCATCCACAAAACGGGGCTCTTGTGCATCACTTTTGGCCGCATGGGTTTCAAAATATTCCGCCGCAATGTTTTCTGCGGTATTCAATATCGCATCAAATGTGTCGCGCCCGTGGTCTTCAAAACGCTCGCGGGCGCAAAGGTCCTGCACATCAAGCAATTCATATAGCAAGAAATCAAGATCACGCCTGTTTATAAACCCGCTCATCAGACCCCCCCCCCGGTTTTGACCTTCAGGATAAAGTATCAGCGATTGTCACACCACCATCAACCACCATATTTTGCCCGGACATGTAACGCGAGGCGTCAGATGCCAGAAACAGTACGGCACCGGCAATATCGTCCGGCTCGCCTGCACGGCCCAGCGGGATCAACTTGTTGACATAGGCCTCTGCCTTGGGATTTTCAAACAACGCTTTGGCAAAATCTGTTCTGATTAATCCGGGTGATATGCAATTGGCGCGTATGCCTTTCTTGCCCCACTCAACCGCCAGATTACGCGCCAGCTGTGCGTCCGCCGCCTTGGATATGGCGTAGATACCAATATTCTCACTGCCCGTGAAGCCCACAATACTGGAGATAATGATAATTGAGCCCTGTCCCCGATCTGCCATACCCGGTGCCACCATATTGGCAAGCCAGAAATTACTGCGGACATTATTGCCCATAATCTTGTCAAAGGCTTCGTCTTCCACATCACGCATCGGCCCATAAACCGGATTGCTTGCGGCATTGCAGACCAGAATATCCACACGCCCCCAGGTCTTGACTGTCTCGTCAACCAGCGTTTGCGATGCCGCTTTTTCGCCTACATGGCAAGGTATCACGATAGCCTCGCCACCACGTGCCCGAATACCTTCGGCCACTTCTTCACACGGGCCAGCCTTGCGACTGCTGACCACAACCCTGGCACCTGCCGCCGCCAGTATTTCTGCTGTGGCCCGTCCGATCCCGCGACTGGAACCGGTTACAATCGCCACCTTGTCTTTCAAGTCGAACAAAACTCTCTCTCCTTAACTAAAATAAATAACGATCGTCTCGGCATAACAGGCTGGCTTTTCCTCACCTTCGACCTCAACACTAATGGCAGATACAAGCTTTAGGCTGTTCCCCATCGTTCGATCCGCTACCAGCACCTTCTGGCGTGCCCGAATGCGCTGACCTGCTCGGACCGGCCCCGGAAACCTGAGTTTCTCCAATCCGTAATTCAACGCCCCCTTTGCCTTCAAAGAAGGGGGCACCGGATCAATCAGCCGGGGAATTAAAGACAGGATCAGGTAACCATGAGCCACCGTGGCACCATAGGGCGATTCCTTCCTTGCCCTGTCTTCGTCCAGATGAATCCATTGACGGTCACCCGTCAGGTCAGCAAAATCATTGATCATGGCCTGAGTTACAGGCAGCCAGTCACTCACATAAATTTCCTGACCAACAGCACTTTCAAGCCCCGACATGTCCAACTGGTGAGACATGGATCACAAGACCTCAAACAGCCCGGCAGCACCCATGCCGCCGCCAATGCACATGGTGACAACCACATATTTTACACCGCGGCGTTTGCCTTCTATCAAGGCATGCGCGACCATACGCGTGCCACTCATACCGTATGGATGCCCGATGGAAACAGCGCCGCCATTCACATTCAACCGGTCATCAGGAATGCCAAGCTTGTCGCGACAATAAATTACCTGAACGGCAAAGGCTTCGTTCAGTTCCCAAAGACCGATATCATCTATTTTCAGGCCAGCATTTTTCAGCAGTTTTGGAATGGCAAAAACTGGCCCTATCCCCATCTCATCCGGCTCACAACCGGCAACCGTCATGCCCCTGTACACGCCCATTGGTTTAAGGCCGGCCTGTTCGGCCCGTTTACGCTCCATCAGCAAACAGGCTGCCGCACCATCAGATAACTGGCTGGCATTTCCAGCGGTTATCACCCCGCCCTCAATCACCGGTTTCAATGCCTGCAGATTTTCCAGTGTAGTCGAGGGCCTGTTTCCCTCGTCCTTGTCAAGCATGACATCAGAGAATGAAACCTCCCCGGTTTCCTTGTCCTTTATCGCCATCTTGCTTGGCAGGGGAACAATTTCATCATCAAACTTGCCTGCCGCCTGTGCTGCTGCCGTTCGCTGCTGGCTTTGCAGGCTGTACTCATCCTGGGCTTCGCGGGAAATATTATAGCGTTTGGCAACAACCTCGGCCGTTTGCAACATGGGCATATAAGCGTTTGCATTTGCCCTGAATACATTTTCATCCGCTGTTGAGGCCATAAGCTCGAAGTATTTCTGCTGCACCAGACTGATCGACTCGACACCCCCACCGATGGCGACCTCCATCCCGTCGACCATAATCTGTTTGGCAGCGGTGGCGATAGACATCAGCCCGGACGAACACTGACGATCCAGGGTCATCCCTGCCACAGTCACCGGCAGTCCGGCGGCAATCAGGCCAAGACGCGCAACATTATAGCCCGTGCTGCCAGCCTGCATGGCACAACCCATGATAACGTCATCAACCTCTGCCCCGTCAATGCCAGCGCGTCTGACCACCTCGCGGATCACATGAGCCCCCATTGTCGGGCCCTTCGTATTGTTGAACGCCCCTTTGAAAGCCTTGCCAATCGGGGTGCGTGCAACGGAAACAACAACGGCTTCTCTCATAGCAAACCTCCTTGTTATTTATTCCATTCGGCGAATGTTTTGCCTTCCTCTGCGAGCTTGACCAGCAACGGTGAAAGTTCCCAATGCATCCGGCCATATTCCGCCTGATATTCGCGGATTTTCGCGACGACTTCATCTAATCCGACGGTATCCGCATAGAACATTGGCCCTCCGCGATAGGCGGGAAAGCCGTACCCGTTGACCCAGACAGTATCAATATCGCCGGGGCGCAGGGCAATCCCTTCTTCCAGAATGAGCGCCCCTTCATTGATCATGGGATAAATGCAGCGCGCAACGATTTCCGTGTCGGTGAATTTCTTCTGCGGCACAGCGTGTTTTTCCGCTTCTTCCCGGATCAGCCTGACTACTTCAGGGTTCGGAACCGGCGTCCGGCTGCCCTTTTCATATTTATAGAAACCCGCACCGGTTTTTTGGCCATACTGGCCCAGTTCGGCCAGCCTGTCGCCAATCAGGTAATAAAGCGGGTCGTCTGGCAGCTTGCCCGCCTTGCGCCGCTCCTGTCGGACCAGATGGCTGACATCAATGCCCGCCAGATCAAACATGGCAAAGGGCCCCATGGCCATGCCAAAATCATAAAGGGCCTTGTCAACCTGTGCTGGTGAAGCCCCCTCCAGCAACATCATGCAGGCTTCCCGGGCATACCCTTCCAGCATCCGGTTGCCGATAAAACCGTAACATACCCCCGACAAAACGGCGACCTTGCCGATTTTCCTGGCCATCTTCATGGTGGTCGCTACAACATCTTTTGCCGTATCACGTCCCCGCACGACCTCAAGCAAACGCATTACATTTGCCGGACTGAAGAAATGCAGACCGATCACATCTTGCGGGCGACCCGTCGCTGCGGCAATCTCGTCAACATCAAGCGTCGAGGTATTGCTTGCCAGAATGGCACCAGCCTTGCAAACCTGATCCAGCGTGCCAAAAACCTGTTTTTTAACATCCATATTTTCAAAAACAGCTTCGATCACCAGATCAGCATCCGAAAGATCAGCATAGTCAAGACTGCCGGTAATCAGGCCAATACGCTTTTCGGCCTCACCTTCACCCATTTTGCCCCTGGCAACAGTTGCCTGATAATTTTTGGCAATGACCCCAAGGCCGCGATCCAGCGCTTCCCGAGACGTTTCAACAATCGTGATCGGAATACCTGCGTTGGCGAAGTTCATTGCAATGCCGCCGCCCATTGTGCCGGCCCCGACAATGCCGGCCTTCTTCAAAGGGCGGACAGGTGTGTCCTTGGGAATATCCGGAATGACGCCGGCCTGTCGTTCAGCAAAGAAAACATATCGCTGCGCTTTTGATTCAGTCGTGACCACGCATTCCTGAAACAACGCCCGCTCAACTTTCAAGCCTTCGTCAAAGCTCAGGTTCACGGCGGCTTCCACAGCATCGATGATCTTCGGCGGCGAGAAAAAGCCGCGCCTTGTTTTGGCAATCTTCGCCCGGTAATCTGCAAAGAAGCCTTCCGGAACAGAAGCCTTGTCGATTTCCATGTCACCAATACGTCGCGGCTTTGCGTCACTGGCAATCAGGCCCCGGGCATATGCAATGGCCCCTGCGGCCAGATCATCACCGTCAATAACCTGATCAATGACGCCCAGCGAGACAGCCTTTGCAGCACTTATGGGCTTTCCGGTGATTATCATGTCCAGGGCAGGTTCCACGCCAATCAGCCGCGGCAATCGCTGGGTGCCCCCCGCACCCGGCAGGATACCCAGATTAACCTCCGGTAACCCGACCTTGGCTGATGGCAGGGCGCAGCGATAATGGCACGAAAGGGCCAGCTCGAAACCGCCCCCCAGTGCCGTCCCGTGAATGGCGGCTATCAGAAGTTTGGGTGTTTCGGAAAGCGCTGACAAAACACTAGGCAAGGAAGGATCAAGCGGCGGCTTGCCAAATTCCTTGATATCAGCACCTGCAATAAATGTCCGTCCGGCGCACATGATTATGATGGCTTCAATGGCCGGATCGTCCGCAGCCGATTTCACCTGGGCAAGAATCCCGGCCCTGACGGCCTGCGACAACGCATTGACCGGCGGATTATCCACAGTAACAATGCCAATATTCTGTTGGCTCTCAAAACGGACGACTTCAGTCATTTAACCCTCATTGAATAAGATATGCGCCATTTACATTCATCGCGACCAATTAATTAAAACGATCGTTTGATTCATGCAACAATAAACTCTTCCCAAATGGTAACCTTGTATGATGCCGAATAAAAGTTGGATTTTTACGGGTTCCTTAAGCTAATCTGTCATTATGATAAGAAGATTACGGGTGCCATATAGCTGGCGCCCAGTTTCACCGGGGAAGAGATGCCGATCAGGCCAACCATAACCACAGAGAAAACATCGTCAGGCACAACAATTTCGTGTCATGGGGAGTGGACTGTCGAATTTTCCGGCGCTCTTTTTGAAACGCTTGATAGCCTGAAATCTTCCGATGCCGCTGGCAGTATACATATTTCTCTGAAGGATCTCAGCGATATGGATACGGTTGGTGCCTGGCTGGTATATCGCACATCCAAAAGGCTCGAAAAAGATAATGCCACCGTTGACATTATCGACGTAAGCAAGACGCACGCATTTTTGCTGGAGCAGGTCAGAAAAAATGATGCACCCTGTGAAGTTGAACCTCGCAACGACAATTATTTATACAGCCAGATCAATGATATCGGCAAAGCCACGGTATATTTATGCGCCGAATTTCTCCGCCTGCTCAGCTACCTTGGACTTGTTACAGCAACATTGGCAAAGAGTTTGGTTCACCCGGGGCGTATCCGCTGGATATCCCTTGTTTATCACATGGAACAGGTCGGGTGGCGCGCCATGCCGATCATTGGCCTGATGTCTTTCCTGATTGGTATCGTGATCGCTCAACAGGGCGAATTCCAGTTACGCCAGTTTGGCGCCCAGATATTTGTGGTGGATCTGGTCGGCGTTACCATCTTGCGGGAAATTGGTATCTTGCTGACCGCTATTCTTATCGCAGGTCGATCAGGCAGCGCCTTTACAGCCCAGATCGGCTCCATGGTGCTGAATGAAGAAGTCGATGCCATGCGCACGCTGGGGCTGGACCCTGTCGAGCTTCTGGTTATCCCGCGTTTGCTGGCCCTGATTATCATGCTGCCGGTACTCACGTTCTTTGCCGACCTTATGGGTCTGTTCGGCGGCGGACTATACGCGTGGTGGGGCCTGGATATATCGCCCGGCACCTACATACAGCGTGTCAATGAAAGTGTTGGCGTGGAAACCTTTCTGGTCGGCATGTTAAAGGCCCCTGTCTTTGCAGCCATCATTGCGATCTGTGGCTGCTTTGAAGGCATGAGTGTCCGGGGCAGCTCGGAAAGTGTGGGGCACCGCACGACCCGGTCGGTTGTTGAAGCCATTTTTCTTGTGATCATCTTTGATGCCCTGTTCTCGATTTTCTTCACGAATATAGGGATGTAGGGTCATGGCCGAGAACAGGGAAATTGCTATTCGGGTTCGCGGACTTTGCACGAGGTTTGGCAAGAATATTGTCCATGACAATCTTGACCTTGATGTCTACAAGGGCGAAATCATTGGTGTCGTCGGCGGCTCCGGCACCGGGAAATCCGTTTTGTTGAAGGCAATTATCGGCCTGGTCAAACCCACTGCCGGCGATATTGAATTTTTCGGCGAACATATACTGGATTTAAATCAGGCTGAGTGGCAACAGGTGGCCAGACGCTGGGGCGTTCTGTTTCAGGATGGTGCCCTGTTCAGTTCTCTCACCGTGGCGCAGAATATTCAGGTGCCTCTGCGAGAACATTTAAATCTGCCCCAAAAACTGATGGATGAAATTGCGGCTTATAAAATCAGCATGGTGGGATTACCGCCGGACGCCGGACCCAAATTCCCGTCTGAACTTTCTGGCGGCATGCGCAAGCGGGCAGGCCTTGCGCGCGCCCTTGCCCAGGACCCGGAGATTCTGTTTCTGGATGAACCCACAGCAGGACTGGACCCGATTGGTGCCGCGGCGTTTGACCAATTAATCAAACAATTGAAAGAAACCCTGGGCCTCACTATTTTTCTGGTCACCCATGATCTGGACACCTTGCATGCCGTTTGTGATCGCATTGCAGTTCTGGCCGAAAAACGTGTTATGGTTGTAGGCAGTATGGCTGATATGCTTGAGCAGACCCATCCATGGATACGTGAATATTTTCACGGACCCAGGGCGCGGGCGGCAAAGCTGGATAAGGCCGAGCGGGAGGAAATCTGAGAAAAATGGAAACAAAAGCGAATCATATGCTGATTGGGAGCGTGGTAATTATCGCGTTTCTGGGCATTCTGGGCTTTATCATGTGGATCATAAAACTTGATATTGATCAGGAGTTCAGCCGCTATGACATTTTTTTCAATCAGTCTGTTGCGGGGCTTAGCAAGGCGTCAGACGTACGCTATAACGGTATCGTCGTCGGCGAAGTCAAGGACATCGAAATTGCCGCACATGATCCGGGAAAGGTCCGGGTCCTGATCAGCATTGACAGCAAGACGCCGATTACTGACGAGTCTGTCGCCTCTATCGAATTCTACGGTTTTACGGGTGTGGCCTATGTGCTGATTGAAGGCGGTTCGCCTACGGGTAAAATCCTGAAGAAAACAGCGGAACAGGCACATCCTGTTATTCAATCCAAGGCATCCTCGCTGCAGGAATTATTTACCGACGTGCCAACCCTGATTGCCGAAGCTTCCATCACACTAAGCCAGGTCAGGCTGCTGCTAAGCGAAGAAAACCGCACGTATATTACCGGTATTTTGAAAAGTGCGGAAACAATCTCAAATGGTCTTGCGGGGCGCACCGAACGCATGCAGTCCATTCTGGATAATGTGGACAAGTCCCTGACCGAATTTAATCAGGCCGTACAAAGCTATCAGACACTGGCCGACAGCACGAATGATCTGGTACAATCCGACGTTAAGGGGCTGGTGACTGACCTGCGGCAAACTACAGCCTCGTTCAACAAGCTTTCAACCGAATTGAACGGCGTAGTGCAGTCCAACAGCGGATCAATAAATGCCTTCACAACCAATACCTTGCCAGAAGTTTCTTTACTTATATCTGAAGTTCGGGATCTGGCAGCATCCCTGCGGCGTGTGTCGGAGAAGATAGAAAATAATCCGACCGAGTTTCTGTTTGGCGGCAAGCAACCGGAGTATGAGCCCAAATGACCAGTTCAAGTGCATCCACCCGGTCCTGGCCCGACAAGCTGTTGCGCGCTGCCCACGTTATGGCTGGCTTGCTTGGGTTGACATTAATAACATCTTGCGGCCCCATTGTTGGCCTGCCGGACAGTGGCGAGGCCCAGACCTATTATACCTTGCCGGCGGCCAGCAATTTTGATGATGCCATCCCGCATCAGCCTCTGACAATTCTGGTCGAAGGTATCATTACACCCGGCGATCTTGATTCCAACCGGATTGCCCTTCACCCTTCCCCGCTTGAAGTCCAGTATTTCGCCAAGGTAAGGTGGTCAGACAGGGTGCCCGGCATGTTGCAGACATTGCTGGTGTCATCATTTGAAAATTCCACCAAAATACGGTCCGCCGGGACGGAATCGATGGGCATTCCCGCAGACTATCGCCTTAAAACAAGTCTCAGGGGCTTTCAGGCCGATTATAAAGAACTGGGGACGGCACCAACAGTCAATGTGTCCCTCAGCGTCAAGCTCGTGCGGAAATCACCGCTGGAATTGATCGATAACATTGTCATTACAAAATCTGCTGTCGCCGAAAGCGACAATATGGCAGCGATCGTAGCGGCATTTGACCGGGCAACCAGCGCCCTGCTGCAGGAAACTGTCAACTGGACCCTGAGCACAGCCGCTACAGATCGCGCCTCGTCCCAATAGCAATGCTTAACTGGAGGCAAGCTGTGCGACCAGCTTGTCTGCCCGCGCCAGCAGCTCGCCAGTCAGTCGACCAAAGGTTTCCCGGTCCTCGGGCGTCAGGCTTTCCAGCAGCTTTTTTTCATAATCGAGCGCCAGCGGCACCACTTCTGAATAGACCTCTTTCCCCTGTCGGGAAAGCGCCAGCTCTGAACGGCGCCTGTCTTCATTGGCAAACGCGCGTGTGATATAACCTGCTTCCAGCAATCCGGATACCGCCCTGCTGACAGCAACCTTGTCCATGGCCGTCCGCTCGGCAACTTCTGCGGCTGACAATCCCGGGAAACGCCCCAGCACGGCCATGATCCGCCACCCCGGAATGGTCAGGACAAACCTGTCAGCATACAGCGACGCAATTGAAGCACTCACGATATTGGACAATATTGAAAGCCGGTAAGGCAAAAAATCTTCCAGGATCAAAGTATCACTCTCGTGCGTCATGCAGATAACACCTTTCAGGATTCACAAATGTCTTGCAATTGGTTTCATAAGAAACTATTATGTTTTAATGCGAGACTATAGATGACATGACGAGGCAAGACCAGCCTCTTGCCTTTCACGTTAACAATGGAGATATCACCAATGGCCGAACTGTATGACAACCCGATGGGCACCGACGGATTTGAATTTGTAGAATATACAGCGCCCGACCCCGAGCTTCTGAGAACCCTTTTTGAACAGCTCGGTTTCGCGACAGTCGCACGCCATCGCAGCAAGAACGTGACCCTCCATCGTCAGGGTGATATTAATTTCATTATTAATGCAGAACCCGAAAGCTTTGCGCAACAGTTTGCACGTGAACATGGCCCCTCGGCCTGTGCCATGGCCTTTCGCGTTAAAGATGCTGCAAAAGCTTTCAAGCGCGCCATTGAACTGGGGGCAACGCCGGTCCGCGATAATGTGGGCCCTATGGAGCTGAACATCCCTGCCATTGAAGGCATTGGCGGCAGCCGGATTTATCTGGTTGACCGGTATGGCGAGAATTCCATCTATGATATTGATTTCATCCCGACGGGCCAGACCCTTGCCAATGAAGGTGCCGGGCTGACCTATATCGACCACCTGACGCATAATGTGCATCAGGGAAATATGGACAAGTGGGCCGGGTTTTACGAGAAGCTCTTCAACTTCCGTGAAATCCGCTATTTTGATATCGAAGGCAAGCTGACCGGCCTGCTGAGCAAGGCAATGACCAGCCCGTGCGGCAAAATCCGTATTCCGATCAATGAATCGACGGATGACAAGTCCCAGATCGTCGAATATCTGAAAGAATATCAGGGCGAAGGCATTCAGCATATTGCCCTGGGCACCGGCGATATATTCTCGTCTGTGCATAAATTGCGCGGCAATAACGTCAAATTCCAGGAGACTCCAGGCACCTATTTTGACATGATCGACGAGCGCCTGCCCGGCCATAACGAAAATGTCGAAAAGTTGCGTGAAAATTCAATTCTGATTGATGGTGCCCCAACAGAAGGTCAAGGCCTGCTGTTGCAGATTTTTACCCAGAATGTGATTGGCCCGATCTTCTTCGAGATCATCCAGCGCAAGGGCAACGAGGGCTTTGGTGAGGGCAATTTCAAGGCCCTGTTTGAATCCATTGAGGCAGACCAGATCCGCCGCGGTGTGATATAAGATTGAATGGTATACTTCCGTCAGCAGGAGACAGAAAATGAACAGATGGGTTTCGTTTCCACGTATCGAGGGTGAAACATCCCGGCAAGCGCATGCAGATTTTCCGGAAGGCACCTATGAGCGGGAAATGGGCAAGGAAGGCTTTTTCGGCCCGGCAACGCACCTGTATCATCAGCACCCGCCGACCAACTGGAGCAACTTCGAAGGCCCGCTGAAGCCCCATGCTTTTGACACCAATAACTGGGAGCATACAGGCGCCTCGCCGTTCGATGCCAAAACGCTGCTGGAGAATGCCAATACACGTATTCGTTTCTGGCGAACCGACACGGCAATGGACCATCTGATCCGAAACAGCGACGGCGATGATCTATTATTTGTCCATAACGGGTCCGGTGAAATCTATTGCGATTTCGGCCGTATGGAGTATCGCGACGGGGACTATATCGTCGTCCCCCGTGGCACCATGTGGCGGATATCTCCTGCCGAAACAACCGACCTGATGCTGATCGAAGCAACCAACAGCGCTTACAAACTACCTGACAAGGGAATGGTCGGGCCGCATGCCCTGTTTGACGAGGCGATGATCGATACGCCACATATGGACGACAAGTTCAAGGCCCAGCAAACAGAAGACACATGGCAGGTCAAGGTAAAGGCGCGCCAGCAGATATCTACCATCACCTATCCATTCAATCCCCTGGACGCCAGGGGCTGGAAGGGTAATCTGGTGATGATGCGTATCAACTGGCGCGATATACGCCCGCTGATGAGCCACCGCTATCATCTGCCCCCTTCTGCCCATACGACATTTGTTGCGGGCGGATTTGTGGTGTGTACTTTCTGCCCGCGGCCGATTGAAAGCGATCCCGGTGCCCTGAAAGTCCCGTTTTATCACAATAATGACGATTATGATGAATTCATCTTTTATCATCGTGGCGAGTTCTTCAGCCGGGATAATATTCACCCCGGCATGACGAGCTATCACCCTTTGGGTTTCACACACGGGCCACACCCGAAAGCCTTTGCCAAGGGTCAGAAATTCGCCCGCAAGGAAACGGATGAGGTTGCGGTTATGGTTGACACCCGGTCACCGCTGGATATTGCACCGGAAGCCTCCGGGATTGAATGGACCGGCTATGTCGATTCATGGAAACCCGCTGAAGCCGCCGAGTAATTTAATTCAGCAATCTGCACGCAATTGAGAAAAGGTAACACATGAAACTTGCTTCCCTGAAAAACGGCCGTGATGGCAGACTGGTCGTTGTGTCCTCTGATCTGACCCGCGCCGCCTACGTCGACGACATCGCGCCCACACTTCAGGCCGCCTTTGACAATTGGGGCGAAACCCTGCCCCGACTGCAAAAAGTCTGGAGCGATCTTGATGCCGGAAAAGGCGACAGTTTTGCCTTTGACGAAAATGATTGTGCGTCTCCCTTGCCTCGTGCCTATCACTGGGCGGATGGCAGTGCCTACGTCAACCATGTTGAACTGGTCCGCAAGGCACGCGGGGCTAAAATGCCGGAAACTTTCTGGACCGACCCCCTGATGTATCAGGGCGGCTCGGACACGTTCCTGAACCCGCGTGACCCCATTCTGGCAGCTACTGAAGACTGGGGCATTGATATGGAAGGCGAAGTCGCCGTCATCACAGATGATGTCCCCATGGGCGTGCAGCCGGACGAAGCTGCTGAACACATCAAACTGGTCATGCTGGTCAACGATGTATCCCTGCGCAACCTTATACCCGCAGAACTGGGCAAGGGCTTTGGTTTCTTCCAGTCCAAACCATCCAGCGCCTTTTCGCCGGTCGCCGTGACGCCGGATGTACTGGGCGATGCCTGGCGTGATGGCAAGCTTCACCTTCCCCTGCACGTCGACTTGAATGATGCAAAGCTCGGCCAGCCCGACGCCGGTGTGGATATGACCTTTGACTTCCCGACCCTGATCGCCCATGCCGCAAAAACACGGCCTCTTGGGGCAGGGACAATCATCGGCTCCGGGACCGTCTCCAATGTCGACCGGTCAGCAGGTTCATGCTGCCTTGCAGAAGTGCGCATGCTTGAAACTATTGCGGATGGCAAACCCTCCACCCCCTTTATGCAGTTCGGTGACAATGTCAAAATCTACATGCTCGACAAGACGGGCAAGTCTATTTTTGGAACAATTGACCAAAACGTCGAACGGTATCAACGATAAAAGCGAAATTCTTCTTTCCGGGTCCAATCGAGCGGAAGGATTTCTCTTTTTTAATGTTCCCGGCTCTTGGGTGTATATCCCGGGGTCGGGAATGTTGTATTCTGCCCCCGTCAAATCACGTTTATCTGTCTAAGGAAACAAGAATGAGCAGGCCCATCCCCCGCCCCGGTATCATGGATATACATGCTTACCAGCCCGGCGAATCAAAGATTCCCGGCATTGAAAAGGTTATCAAGCTGGCTTCGAATGAATCTCCGGTTGGCCCCAGCCCCAAGGCATTGGAAGCCATTCGGAATAATCTGGACACAATAGAACTTTATCCGGATGGTTCGGCGACAAGCGTCCGTCAGGCACTGGCACAAACCCATGGGCTGGATGCAGATAAAATATTGTGCACCGGTGGATCTGAAGAAATGCTGCACCTGATCGCAAAGGCATATGCCGGGTTGGGTGATGAAGTGATTTATTCCCAATATGGTTTCATCGCCTACCGAATTGCTATTCTGGCAACGGGCGCCACACCGGTTATTGCCCCGGAACAGAATTTCACCACAGATATAGATGCCATTCTTGCAGCCGTCACCGAACGCACAAAGCTGGTTTTTCTGGCCAACCCAAACAATCCGACTGGAACTTACCTGCCGTTTGATGAAATAAAACGCCTGCGAGATAACCTGCCGGCCCATATTATTCTGGTTCTCGACGCGGCCTATGCCGAATATTCCAGCAAGCCGGATTACGACCCCGGCACCAGTCTGGTCGAAAATGGTCAGGATAACGTCATCGTCACTCGGACATTTTCAAAGATATATGGTCTGGCCTCCCTGCGTATCGGCTGGACATATTGCCCGTCCGTGATTCGCGATGTCCTGAACCGTATCCGCTCTACCTTTAATGTCACCATGCTGGCGCAGGTCGCGGCAGTAGCCTCACTGGCAGACAATCAGCATCTGGAAAAGGCCAGGGCCCACAACCTGAAATGGTTGCCCTGGGTTAAGGAGGAACTGGAAAAGGTCGGCTTGCCATCAAGCGACAGTATTGGCAATTTCTTGCTTGTTCATTTTCCCGGCGGGCCCGAACAAGCGAAAGCGGCAGACCAGTATTTGCGCCGTCACGGGCTGATTGTGCGCCCTGTCGCCGGTTATGATCTGGCTCAGTGTTTGCGGGTAACGATCGGGCGTGAACATGAAAACAAGGCACTTGTCGCTGCATTGACCGACTTCATGACAGGAGCATGACCCCTGCCACTGAACCAGCCGTCTATATTGTCCTTGCCTGGACCGCCCCGGTGGACGAAACCGGCTTTTTAAAGTGGCTGGATAGCAAACATCTGAAAGAGGTGATTGCGGAGCCCGGGTTTACCGGGTGCCGCCGCCTGAAATTAAGCCAGAAAAACAGCGATGGCTGGACAGGGTATATGATAATCTATGAGCTCGATTGCGCACGGAGCCTTGACGCCTACTTCGCCAGTGACCGCAGGGTTGAACTGGTCGCTGAAGGATTGAAATTCAAGAGCGTCAAAATGGAGCGGTTTGACGGCTCGGTGGAAAAAACCTTCTTTTCCTAGAGGCCAAAGCTGGCCTTTAGGCCGTCGATAATAAATTGTACCGATATTGCAGCGGTTATAACCCCAAGCAGGCGGGTTATAACGCTCGCAACTGTAGGCCCGACCAGCCTCATCAAAGGTACGGCCAGAATGAATAACAGATAGCATGACAAAAGGATAATGGCGACCACGCCCAGAACAGCACCCTGGATGACCCATTCACCTTGGTGATGGCCCATTATCAGAATAACCGATGTGATACTGCCCGGACCGGCAATAAACGGGATACCAAGGGGGAATACCGAAATATCGTCAAGCCTGCCCTCTTCCGCTTCCACAAACTCATCCGCCGTATTTGATCGACGGGTCGAACGATGGTCAAAGACCATCTCCAGTGAAACCATAAACAACAGCAACCCGCCGGCAATACGAAACGCGGGCATTGAAACGCCGAATATTCCCAGAAGGCTATCCCCGAATATCGCAAAGGTAAACAGGACCACCGCAGCGACAAGTGTGCCCTTCAGGGCCATGGCATGACGATAGGCACGATCACCTTTTTCCGTCAGGACAGCAAAGATGGGAACCAGACCTACCGGATCTATAATGACAAAAAGGGTGATAAAGGCAGGTATCAGTATTTCAAACATGATTCATCCCAAAATCCCGGGGCCAGTCAAACCTGTGCATTTGACCGGATCAACACTATTGTTATGTAGCCGATGAACCCGTTTTTACAAATGAATTACTGCGCTGCAACCATTTTAAGGTCGCGGTAATCGCGAATATCGCCCCCGACCGCAAAAATCTCCAGCCCGACATGATGAACCGTCACAATCTGGCGAAGTTTGTGGGCGACAATTTCCATGCGGTCCTCATCCATACCCCTTACCCTGACAGTGACTTCCAGCGTGCCGTCAGCATATTTTTTTGACCGCACATAATCGGGCAAAACATCAAGCACAACGAAATATTCAATCACCCGTGATAATACCGACGGATCACAATCGGCACATACAGTAAAACTGGCAGAACAAGAGGAGTTTTCAACAGGATTGGTCACGATGTCAGACCTTCTTTATCAATAATGTTTTATGGAAACGAGTAGCTTTCCCCGACCCTATTTAAGGATCGGGCGTTTAATTCGTTTCAGGCACATTATTGACAGGTCAGTCATCATGTCTGTTTTATAGCTTTTTTTGCCTATACGGTCAATTGCCAAGTTGACAACAATCTGTTTGCCGCCTCCCTGCAATCAAAGCTTTCGCAAAATCCGGAATATAGGGTAGATTATGTCTTTTAAATTTGGATTAAGAAAAGGAAATGCCGTGCACGTCACAGATCAGGTGGACTTTCGTATCCTGAAAGAGCTTCAGCGAGATGCACGTATCTCCAATCACGACCTTGCAAAAAAGGTCGGCCTGTCTCCTTCGCCTTGCTGGCGGCGGGTTCGTCGGCTGGAGGAAGCCGGTGTCATCAGAACATATGCGGCACTGGTAGAACCTGAAAGCGTCGGACTGACCATTACCGCTTATGCCCACGTTCATCTGGAGAACCATCACGGCGAAACAGTCCACGAGTTTGACGAAGCGATCCGCAACAGGCCCGAAATTCTGGAATGTTGCTCCATGAGCGGTGACTACGACTATCTGCTAAAGGTCATGGTCAGCAGCATCAAGGCATACGAAGAGTTTCAGCGTACCTTCCTGACCCAAATTGCCGCCATCCGTTCCGTCAGCACCAGCTTCGTTCTGGATCACAAAAAACAAACAACAGAATTACCTCTGGGTCAGGAAAAACGCCTGTAGGGTTATATAACCGTCAGCATGCTCGCAACCAGTGGATGGCGGACGATATCCTGATCCTGAAGTTTTATGACAGCGATATCTTCCAGTGCTTCCATTCTCTGCGATATGTCGGCAAGACCCGACATGCCAGGCAACAGGTCCGTCTGTTCGGGATCACCCGTCACCACCATTGTTGAATGCCAGCCCAGTCTTGTCAGCAACATTTTAATCTGGCCATAGGTACAGTTTTGCGCTTCATCGACAACAATGTAAGCGTTGTTCAGGGTCCGGCCCCGCATATAGGCGATCGGGGCAATTTCGATCGTGCCATCCTGAATATATTTGTTCAGCCGTTTACCCCCCAACCGCTCTCCCAGGGCATCATATAACGGCCGCAGATAGGGCGCCAGTTTCTCATTCAAATCTCCGGGAAGGTAGCCCAGATTCTCGCCGGCCTCGACAGCGGGCCGGGACAGTATAATGCGTCCGACCTGCCCGGCTTCCAGCGCTTCAACCGCCTTGGCAACGGCAAGATAGGTCTTGCCCGTGCCGGCAGGCCCCAGCGCCAGAACAACGTTGAACGCTTCTATGGCCTCCATAAGCTGGCGCTGGTTTTCACTTTGCGGCCGAACCTTTCTGACATAGCTCTGGTCGCGCTGTTCATCACACATCAGCGGGTGCCATTCGGTGCCGCCACCATTTCCTTTGGATTGCCCGCCCTGAAAAGCGCGAACATTACTCACATTTGATGACGTGGTGCGGCTGGAACGTTTACCCATTTAGTCCTCCTGACAGATACAAGGTTACAGAACAAAAAACGCCCCCGAAACTCGGAGGCGCAGCAAGGAAACAACAATATTAGTCTGAGAAGTTCGGTCCGGCTGCAAGGCAGCCGATGGTCCGCATAATACTTGCGGCGCGAAGAGCATCACCTTCAGTCTCCCCGATTGAGGTTTAAACAGTGACGTGCCCAAAACTGTAGGACCATATGCGACGATTGTAAAATACTTTTTGTATCGACTATTACCCGAAACACTATATGTGGCGTTTTGTGAACCAAATCTTGCTCGCTGCCTAATTAGTTTTCAATGACATCATCATATGCAGGTAACCATGACTGAAATAAGTCACTGACAGATATTTGGCACAAAAAAGCCTGCATGCCATAAGCATGCAGGATTCCTCTTCCCGGTATTTTTCCTAAAACCTGTAGCCCGCACCCACACCTGCAATCCAGGGGTTTATTTTAGTATCAGCAACTATTGCTCCCCCGTTCAAACTGGCGTCCGTTGCAATCCAGACTTTCTTGACATCCAGATTAATCGACCAGTGATCATCAATCATGACATCAACACCAGCCTGCAGGGCTGGACCAAAACTGTCACTATAGCTCACATCGGTCACGGCCCCGCCTGCAGCCTTGCTACTGTAAAATTTTGTATAGTTCACCCCGGCACCAACATACGGGCGAATTTGCTGATCCGGCATAAAATGATATTGAATTGTCAGTGTTGGTGGCAATAGCCACACGCTACCAACTGGCACATCACCCAGATCGGTATCAACAGCCGTCACCCTGTGCTTTGCCGTCGCCAGAATAAGTTCTGCGGCGATATTTTTGGTGAAAAAATAGGTAATATCCAGTTCAGGCACGATCTTGTCGTTAATGCTCACGTCGCCATTTATCACCGAAATATCCGCGCTTTCATGCGGGATCACATCAATGGCACGGACCCGCACCAGCCAGTTGCCCTGTTCCTGAGCGTCAACTGCCGAAAGGCCAGTTCCTGCCAACAACACCGCCGAGAGAAATGCACTTCTACCCCATACAAATTTATTCACAATATGTTCCACTAAAAAGGTTCTGTTCAATAGGCAATGAAATACTACATTGATCATTGCGTGCCCTTGATTCAGATCATGTTGTTCTTTTAATTTGTCCTGTTGCAGAGTAGGCTTTTATTTAGCCAAAACAGATCCCGTTACCTGATAATTGGGTTATTCTTTCGGTCGCAGGTGTTGTTCTATCTGAACCAGCAGATGCACGATCCTGCCAATAGAGCCAAACAAAACCGCTGCCATCACACCAGAAGAAATAATAGACAGATTTTCGGTGGATTGCCCCCAAAAAGCCCCTACAATGGCTGAACAGACTCCGATGGCGTATAACAGATAATGCATGAATTCTCCTGTTTGCATCCAAAGTGAGATATTTCTTGTTACAATCTGAATATGCCATATCTGACCAACAAACAATCATTACGCAGTTTTATCAACCATGTCTGTATCTATCCCTTTCCAGCGTGACTTTGATCCCGTCTATGGCGAAGCAGATCAGGTTTCGCCACTGATCCAGCGTCTGGTTGCCAAAAATCCCGGCGCATTTACCTTCACAGGGACCGGAACCTATATTGTTGGCCATCAGAATGTTGCCGTTATTGACCCCGGTCCTGATATGGAAAGTCATATTTCCGCTCTCTTGAGCGCCCTTAAAGGCCGTCGTGTCACACATATTCTTGTCACACACACACACATGGACCATTCCCCTGCCAGCCGGGCACTAAAAGCAGCGACCGGGGCCCCTGTATATGCCTTCGGTCCGCATGGCACCCGCCGCGCCGACCCGGGAGAAGAGGTTGAAGAAGGTGCCGACCACGAATTCAGACCCGATCACCAACTGAAAGACGGCGAGACCGTCACAGGCGAAGACTGGACGATCACTGCTGTGCATACCCCGGGACATACCTCCAATCATTTATGCTTTGCGCTGAAGGAAGAAAAGGCCCTGTTCACAGGGGATCATGTCATGGGCTGGTCGACGACCGTCGTCTCGCCACCAGACGGCGACATGGCGGCTTACATGCGAAGCCTTGAAAAACTAACCTTGCGCGATGACCAGATATATTGGCCGACTCATGGGTTGTCTATAAATCAACCCATCCCTTTTGTGCAGGCGCTGCTGGAACATCGCCGGGATCGAGAAAGCCAGATCCTTGAATGTGTGACCGGCGGCCTGAAAACCGTACCCGATATGGTCGCCAGCATGTACAGGGATGTCCCGGAGTATCTGCATCCTGCGGCGGCCCGGTCCGTCCTTGCCCATATTATTCATATGGTTGAAACCCGTCGCCTTCATTGTGAGGGTGCCCCCACATTACACAATCAGTATGAGTTGCCCCAATCATGACCGTTCTTTCCAATTCACGCGCCGCTGAAGATATTGCCTCGGTTCTGCATCCCTATACCAATCTGGAACAGCACGCCCAGACCGGCCCGACAATTATCGAACGGGGCAAGGGCGTCTATGTCTATGACGATCAGGGCAACGAGCTAATTGAGGGCATGTCGGGCTTGTGGTGCTGTTCACTTGGTTTTGGGGAAGAAGAACTGGTCAAGGCCGCTACGGACCAAATGCAGAAATTGCCATTTTATCACCTGTTTGGCAGCAAAAGCCATAATCCGGCGATCACGCTTGCTGAAAAGCTGAAAGAAATGTCGCCGGTGCCGATGTCCAGGGCGTTTTTCGTTGGTTCAGGGTCAGAAGCAAACGACACAGTCATCAAGCTGGTCTGGTATTATAACAATGCCATTGGTCGCCCGAATAAGAAAAAGATTATCTCACGCCAACAGGCCTATCACGGCGTCTCTGTCGCGACCGCCAGCCTGACGGGGCTTGCTGCCAATCACACAAACTTCGATCTGCCAATTGAGCGGATTTACCATACCTCATGCCCTCATTATTACCGCTTTGCCCACGAGGGCGAAACACCGGAAGATTTTGCCACCCGCATGGTCGGTGATGCTGAAAAGCTCATCCTGGGACAAGGGCCCGACACCGTTGCCGCCTTTTTTGCCGAACCTGTCATGGGGGCTGGCGGGGTGATTATCCCGCCCCCCACCTATTTCCCCAAGCTGCGGGCCATGCTGGACAAGTATGACATTCTGCTGGTCGCAGATGAAGTGATTTGCGGGTTTGGACGCACAGGCAACATGTTCGGCAGTGAAACCTATGATATCAAACCCGATATCATTACGATGGCAAAGGCGCTCTCCGCAGCCTATCTGCCGATAGGGGCCGTCCTGATCCCGGAAACGATGGACAAGGCTATTACAGCTGCCTCTGGCGAGATAGGCACCTTCGGACACGGTAATACTTATGCCGGTCATCCGGTATGTGCAGCGGTCGCCGTGCGCACGCTGGAACTGATGGAAGAGCGCAATATTCTGGGGAATGTTCAGCAAGTAACGCCTGTTTTCCACTCCCGACTTAAGGAGTTTTCCGGCCACCCCTTGGTCGGGGACGCTCGCAGTGTCGGACTGATTGGCGCGGTAGAGCTGGTCAAAAACCAGAAAACAAAACAATCCTTTGACGCAAATCAAAAGGTCGCCGCCTGGTGCGTTACGCGCGCGCAGGCCCATGGCCTGATTGTTCGGGCCCTGGCCGGCGACGTGATTGCCTTTTGCCCGCCCCTGATCATCACTGAAGATGAAATTAACTCTATGTTTGAACGATTTGCGCTGGCACTGGATGATACACTGACATGGGTCAGGCAGAGCGGATTCTGCTAGAGCCCGCAGGTAACAAGCCAATTGACGGTTCCATCCCTGCGGCCTAAGATGAACGGACTTTAATGGAGATTTTATGTCCCGCTGATACCGGGGAGCGATCATGCACCCCTTCCAGGCAGAATAGATAAAACTGTAACACCGTTGTGTTTCAGGCTGTTGTGCTGCCTAGTTTAGAATCAGTCTGATCCTGAATTTACAAGGATCAAAACAAGAAAGATATCTCCAAGAATGATTAGAAAATATCAACCCAAAGATATGGAGGCCGTCGTTTCGTCCTGGCGCTCTGCAAGTGAACTGGCCCATCCCTTTCTGACAACCAGCTTCCTGAACCGGGAGGCTGACAATGTCAGGAACATTTATCTGGCCTTTGCCGAAACATGGGTAACCGAAATGGACGGTCGGGTTGTCGGCTTTATTGCACTTGTCGATAATGAGATCGGCGGCCTTTTCCTTGATCCTCATTATCACGGACAAGGGCTTGGGAAAGCTATGGTCGACAAGGCTGTCGCAGAAAAGGGGGCGGTCAAAGTCGATGTCTTCAAGGAAAATGTTATTGGCCGGCACTTTTACGACGGCTACGGGTTCAAAAGATCAGAAGAATTTATCCATGAAGCCTCTGGTCAACCGACAATTCAGATGACATTTACACCGGAATAGAAGGAACCCATAAAGGGCGCTCTTTCTTCAGGGTGCCCTTTATGACATCAATTCAGGCAATTTCACTACTGGGCAACGGCGGCATGTACAATATGGCACCGGCGCGGATCATCCGTCCGACGGCGGCCCTTCACACTATAGCCATCTCTGATATTTGCCCGCCGCTCTCTGGCAAAATGATTTTTTGACAACAAGCTGGTCAGTGCAATGGCCTTGGTTGTATCGATTGCAAGTTCTTCACAATAAAGTTCGACATGCGGGATTTTCAGCCCGTCGGGCGTTACCACCCGCCTCACGACCCAGGTTTTGCTGTATCGACCGATAGAATAAAAGCGATCGCCGGGCCTCACCAATTCCTGATCAGCATTGCTGGAAGCAATACGCTGTGTGCTCCAGCCGGGTATCCTGCGCAATAAGTCCATCTTCATTCTGAAATCTCCAAACGCCTGAACCGCTATCCGTACCTCTTAATCTGAAAACCTAGCAAAAATCGCGCCATTCGCTGACACCCCTGAATTATAACGGATATCTGATAAAGCCGACACAATGGTGTCAAATAGGCCGACACTTTTGAAGCAACATGAGACAATCCAGCCACAGAAGAACTATCAAGGGTTTAAAAAGTGTGAACTTTCTATTTATTATCAAGAGATATCCGGTGCCTGTCATCACAATCCATCACAAGTCTGTAACCCGATTCTGTTATTTATTTTGAGACAGAAATGATACACTTCCGATCTTCCTGAGTTTGATGCCAAATGATCAGGCCAAGAGCGGATCATATCTGACCCTCAAACACTGATTAGTCTAACTGCTATAAAGGAGATTTTGTAATGGATAAGGCTACATTCGCCGCTGGCTGCTTTTGGGGCGTAGAAGCAGAATTCAGGCAAATTGCGGGCGTCAGGGAGACCCGTGTTGGCTATATCGGTGGTCACTTCGAAAACCCGACCTATGAAGACGTGTGCGAAGGCCATACAGGCCATGCCGAAGCGGTTGAGATCACATTCGACCCGGCCCAGGTACCGTTTGAAACGTTACTTGAAATCTTCTGGGAGGGGCATGATCCGACAACCCTGAATCGCCAGGGGCCCGACGTGGGTTCGCAGTATCGTTCTGCCATTTTCTATCATTCCCAGGCGCAAAAAGATGCAGCCACTGCATCAAGAGAGGGTCTGCAGAAATCCGGCAGGTTCTCACGTCCAATCGTGACTGAAATTGTACCTGTTGCAACCTTCTATGCAGCAGAAGATTATCATCAGCAATATCTTGAAAAACGCGGGCTGGCTTCCTGCCGGATATAGCAAGGGTACCCCTTTTTATCCGGCAATGGAGCATCAATGAGATTGCATAAGCCAGACCGGTTATTGCTCTCTGACGCTATCCAGCCGCAGGTGCTTGTACATCAGGCCATACAAAACAAATGCAATAATCAACGAGTCAAATGATGGTACCGTTGTCAGTGTAATTATGCCTGTCACACTTAGTGATGACACCGCGATCGCCACAATCCATGCCACAAATGCCGGAATATTCACGCCTTTGCGTATCGGCGCCTCCGACAATGAATCGCAAGTCTTGAACAGGAAATAAAAGTGAACAACATATATGCCCGCAATGGGTGGAATGGCGATGCTTAAGAGCACCAGAAACGGCAGAAAATGATTGATTATGCCTGCAAGGGCAACTGCTGTTCCCAATAACCCGGTGATGGCAATCATTTTCCAGCTCTGGATATTGCCAAAAACCACCGTTAACCCCAGGCCAGCCCCATAAAGATTAGTCACATTTGTGGTCCAGGTTGAAAAAACCAAAACCGCGATGGCAGGCAGCCCCAGTCCAAAACCGGCAATGATCATCATAAGATCGCTTTCGCCTGTCGCCAGGCTCGGGATTGCCGCAGACATAAGGATGAGTGGAAAACCGATCGCCAGCCCCACGACGGAAGCAACAATAGCCTGTTCCCGATCTTTCAAATACCGGGTTAGATCAGGCAGCAGGGTTACACCAGCCATATAACCGCCAATAACGGCAGATATGGCATAGCCCAGCGTCATTTCGCCTTTGCCCTCGGTCGCCACCAGTTCCTGCCAGCCAGTTCGCGTAACAGACATCCAGACCACTGTGGCAAGCGTCAGCAATAGCAAGGGCACAGCCACTATGGCCAGTCGATCCAGCGCCTTGAAGCCGAATATCGTTGTACTGATCATAAGTATGCCACCAACGGTGATGGCTATATTGATGTCAAGATCGAAATGATATATGTCCCGTATCGCATTTACGCTCGCACTGCCAAAAAGATGAGCGTTAATGCCAAACCAGCCCAGAAGCGTGCAGGCCAAAATGGTATTGACAAGTTTCGCGCCCGAGACCCCAAAAGCATATTGAATCAGCATATATGTTGTCAGGCCACTACGCGCACCTACAATCCCGGTAAAACACCCCAGTATCGCCAGAAATGCTCCCCCGGCAGCAAATACATAAACGCTCCGCAAGAATCCCAGGGCACTGCCAATCTGAACCCCCTGCAGAAACGCCGGCAAGGCGATTGATATTCCTATCAGGATCAGCCCAAGACGAAAGCCGGCAACCGTCATATTCGGCGGGACCGGAACTTTGGCATAATCTTCAACCAGTTTCTTAAAAAGTGCCATCCATAAACCAAAGAATAATGACTTTACGATCAAGCCATAACAATACGCTGATGCTGTTCACAAAAAAATTATTTCCCTATGATCACAGCCGTAGACATAATCCACGTCCTATATACCATACGTGAGGGACATAACATGAAAATATGGTCTTTGTTGGCGCTACGCATAAGTCTTGGTGGCCTCTTGGGCTTTTGGGGGATAGATAAACTTGTCAACACCGCACACTCTATTCATGTGTCGGACCATTTCTATTTCGGGGTTTTGAGTTCGCCAATCGTAATGTATGTTGTTGGTACAGGACAAATTTTGCTGAGCATCCTGATAATTCTCGGACTATATAAAAAATATACATACCCTTTACAAACCATCATCCTTGGCATCGGCGCTCTGGCCGTCTGGAAGTCAATCATTGACCCTTGGGGATGGTATCTGGAGGGTACGAACGTGCTGTTTTACCCGTCACTGATCATTTTTGCAGCGTCGTGGGTCCTGTTGGCATTTAAGGATCAAGATACGCTGGTTTTACGCGCTGGCAGGTGATAAACACATTTTATGGAAAAGAATAATCGGGATAACGCAACCGGTCGCCAGGCCATGCGTCTTTGGATATTTGTCGCGGCACTCAATGGCTTTATGGGTGTGGCAGCCGGTGCTATAGGTTCGCATCTGGTCGCCCCCAGAATCCCCGCAAACCAATTTCATTTTTTTGATATGGCTGCGGACTACCAGCTGTGGCACGCTCTTGGCCTGTTAGGTGTTGGATTGATGAGCCCTTATGTGTATCAGCTGCGGGGTCAGCGCCTGCTGAATGGTGCTGGCGTCGCTTTTCTGACAGGTACAATCATGTTTAGCGGTGCGCTTTATTATCTGGCCCTTGCAGGTACCAGCCTTGTGCACTGGCTTGCCCCTGTTGGCGGTGCATTTCTGATTGCCGGATGGCTCGCCCTTTCGGCTTCCGCCTGGTACATTGAAAATCGAAAATAAACGAGGCTACTTTTCATGAGTTCCAAACGAGGAGGTGCATACGAAATCATCGTATCAGCATCAAATGCCGACGAGGCTATCGAGATAGCAGCAGAAGGCCTTTCACGAGGGACGGAACTTCTGGCAAGCGAAGCCATTGACATATCTGCGGAACATGGTCCCGACAGCTGGAAAGTCACCCTGTCGTTTCGGGGCGGCAAAAAATCATCCACAGAACTGCTGGACTAGTCCCTGCCCGCTTTCAATACCTGTTCCGAATATGCAGAATTGAAGAATTTGTCGGCGGCTCCGGGTGCGCCGTGTGGCACCGTGGGGAGGGAGTAATAAAACCGGAACCGCCTGACATTCTGGCCCGATACACTACCGGGGCCAAAACTCCTGATTGTTATCAGATTTGATCGCTCACAATTTTCCATGAACCATCGGGCTGACGACATGCTGTGCCATAACCATCCTTGCGTTCACCGCCAACAATGATTTCCTGCGTATATTCCCGACAATACTGACCCTGATTGTTCTGCTGGGCCGGTTGGGGAATAATATAGCCTGAATTCCCTGAGTCCGGATTTGACCAGTGCGATGGTGTGCCAGAGGTATTATACTCAAAAGCTGTCTGCTGCGCCTGCTGCAGGGCCATGCGATCGGCCCTGTCCAGCGACTTGCCAATGCTTGACCCAAGACCTGCGCCAACGAATGTTCCGATTGCGGCCCCAACAACCTTGCCGTCACCATGGCCACCAAGCTCGGCACCAAGCAAGGCGCCACCAATGGCACCCAGCAAGGTACCTGCATTCTGTTTCGGGCCGTTGCTGTTCTCACACCCTGCCAGCAGCAGGGACGAGGCGATAACGGCAACCGATGCCATCATTGGAGAGTATATTTTCATCTTGTGTCTCCTTCCGCAGACAAATCATCACTATGGAAGGCAGTATAGAAAAGATTAGCTGAACCGATGATGAACAGGGAAGATGGCTTTTGTTCATTTTCAGCTGTCAGGCCGACTCAGCGAATGGCAGGGAAAGAGAGGCTTTCAGGCCGCCAAGCTCGGACTCCGCCAACGTGATTTCCCCCTCACACAGTTCCGCAATGTCCTTGACAATCGACAATCCAAGTCCGGTACCAGGCACCGATTCGTCAATCCGTTCACCTCGCCCAAAAACCTGGGCGCGGGCTTCGGCTGCAATGCCCGGTCCATCGTCCTCAACTGTCACAAATACCCGGCCATTATTAAGTGCCACCGTTACCCGAACTTCTGTTCGCGCCCATTTGCAGGCATTATCCATCAGATTCCCGAGCATTTCCTCAAGATCCTGACGCTCCCCCCTGATCGCCAGTTGAACGCCGGACTCCGCCTCGATCCCGATCTTGATGCCGCGATCATTATAAATGCGAAGCAATACTCTTTTAAGATCGTCCAAAACAGGCTCGACCCTTGTGCGGCTTCCTATGATGCTCCCCCGGGCAGCGGCGCGCGCGCGGGCAAGATGATGATGGATATTCCGCGACATGGCACCTGCATGGCGCTCCACAATCTCTGACATGGGATTATCCGGATTCATGGAGGCTTCGTTGCTGATAACGGTCAAAGGTGTTTTCAACGAATGCGCCAGATTGCCCACATGTGTTCTGGCTCGCTCGACAATAGCCTCATTATGCGAAAGCAGCGCATTCATCTCGTCAACCAGCGGCATGACTTCATTGGGAAAATCACTTTCCAGACGCGCCTTTTCACCTGTTCTGATCCGCGTGAGCGATGATCGAATCCGCCGCAGCGGTCTCAGGCCATACCGAACCTGAATGACCATGGCCGCGATTAATCCGGCCCCCAGGGCTGCCAGCCAGATCAGGAGTGTTTTGTTGAACTGGGCAATATCATCCAGAATTTCTGACGTATCCGCTGCAACAATAAACCGGAATGTGCGATCTGAATCAGCAAGTATAATATCGCGTTCAATGACCCTTAGTTGCTGTTGTTCAGGCCCTTCGGCATGGCGATAGTGCGGCGTTGAATGGACGGTTAGCAAATCTGCGGAAAGTTCCTGATCCCAAAGCGATCTGGAACGGAAGGGCTCCTGCCCCTGTTCGGAAATCTGCCAGTACCAGCCGGAATATGGCTGATCAAACCGGGGGTCCACCATCGCCCGAAACAGGCTGATAATCCCTTCATCGGCAACATTGCTCACACCAATCAGATTATCAAGTAACACAGAAAGGCGGGCATCCAGATTACGGTCCAGTGTTTCCCTGAACAGAAGGGAAAGCAGAATGCCACCAGCCACCAGAACAACCGCCATCCACAAACTGGCCGCCAAAAGAATTCGGCCCGTAAGGGAACGCAGGTAGCGGCGCACAACACCAACGGATTTTCGATCGCTGTCAGGCACTGCCGGGCTCATCAATTCGGTAGCCAAGCCCTCTGACGGTCTTAATGATATCAAGATTTATTTTTTTACGTATCCGATTCACAAAAACCTCTATAGTATTGGAATCACGATCAAAATCCTGATCATATATATGTTCTGTCAGCTCTGTACGAGACACAATCTTATCGGTGTGATGCAAGAGATAGGACAAAAGCTTATATTCCTGCGCGGTCAACTTGACCTCTGCCCCGGCAACCGTCACCCGGCCCGATCGCGTATCCAGAATTAGAGAACCACAGACAATTTCGGGTGTGCTTTTACCTGCCGCGCGACGAATGAGTGCGCGAACCCGGGCCAGCAATTCCTCCATCATGAAAGGCTTGACCATATAATCATCCGCGCCGGCATCCAGACCGGAAACCTTGTTGCTCCACCCGTCCCGGGCCGTCAAAATCAGTACGGGCGTCGCCATACCTGCGTCACGCCATTTCCTCAGGACGGATACACCGTCCATCCGGGGCAAGCCCAGATCCAGTATGACGGCATCATAGGATTCTTCGGCACCAAGATAATGCCCCTCCTCACCATCCTGAGCCCGATCTGTTGTGTAGCCCGCATCACCAAGTGTTTCTTCAAGCTGGCGACCAAGATCCATATCGTCTTCGACAATCAGAATGCGCATCAGCGCTGACCCTTTACACTTATGACCTTGCCGTTTTCAGCGTCCATTCTAACATCCAGGACACGTCCTTCCGGGGTCAACATCCTCAAATCATATACCCAGGGCACGCCACCAGCGCCGCCACCTTCCTGTAACTCAACACCGACCACACGCGCACCAAATTGCTTTTTGGCACGCTTGCGAATGTCACTCAGTGACCGGATTTGCCCGTTCTGCATTGCCTCGCGGGCCCTGTCATGCCCCATAAACGGGACCAGCGCGTTACGGGATGCCGCATCGGCTGGAAAAACACCTTTATATTTTTGGCCATGACCGGGGGGCGGATCCCCGTCCCGCTTTTTTAATTCCACGGCATGTCCGGGCATGGTCGATGCCAACAGCATCAAACCCGTGCAAACCAGGCCAAACATATAAAAAACTCTTTTCATGATCTGCATATTATGATGTGTGATCTGAACATATCCTGAACGATCATCATGCCGCTGTATGATCGACATGAGAGGAGGTACGCCGACGATATCCAATGTAAAGCGCCAACCCAGGCAAAAGACCACATGAAAAGCACAGGCATGCCATCAGAAACAGCGCAGCCGGCTGGGTCAGAAAGAACAATACAATCGCCCCCATCCACCAGATACAGGCCAGATACCGCGGCCAGGGCATGTCCAGCACTGCCGCCGAACCCCATGCCGCCAGACCTATCAGCGACGCAATCATGGCACCGTGGACGCCCGCCGTAACGAATCCGGAAGCCCCACCCAGGAAGAAAACAATGATCAGACTGACGCCGGTCCCAAACCAGAAGCTTGCCAATACAAATGCGACAAAATTCCTCGGCAGTCCGGCATTATAGCGCTCGAACAACACAGATGCGAAGACGCCCGGCACAACCACCGCAGCCCACGACCATTCGACGATCTGCCCCGACAATGTGACGAATTGAAAAGATTCCAGGGTACGCAAGACATATAAAACCGTTAATAATGCCCCCCAGACCATCAGGTGGAACCCCCGCTGCCCGACATATTCACCACATACGGCCTGCATGTGACGAACCGCGCCCTCGTCGTCCTGAAATACGCCCTGTTTCAAATCCCTGTTTCCTTTCCAGCAAATCAGGAGCCAACCCCAAGCCTGCGCTGCAATTCGGCATTTGTTGTTGTGTATCCGCCCGCCATTTTCTCGTCCGGGCGGGCATATTTAAAGGCAGCATGCGCCATGACCGCGGCTTCATGGAAGCCCGACAGGATCAGTTTCAGCTTGCCGGGATATGTGCAAACGTCCCCCACCGCATAAATACCGGCCTCGTTCGTCGCATAGGTAAAAGGATCAACTTCAAGATGATTGCGGTCCAGATTTAACCCCCATTGCGCAATGGGCCCAAGGTTTATCTTCAGGCCAAAGAATGGCAATAAATGCCCGCATGCCACTTGCCTGCTGCCACCGTCTTTTTGATCGATACTGACGGAGCCCAGAATGCCTTTATCCCCTTTAAGAGCGGCCACTTTCCCAATGATCAGGTCAATCTTGCCTTCTGCCGCCAACGCCTTCATTTTTTCAACTGAATCAGGCGCAGCGCGGAACTCTTCCCGCCGGTGTACAAGCGTTACATGCCGCGCCACAGGCTGCAAGTTCAGAACCCAGTCAAGGGCAGAGTCACCACCCCCGGCAATCACAATGTCCTGATCACGGAAGTCTTCCATGCGCCGCACGGAATAATGCACAGACTTTTCTTCGTATTCTTCAACGCCCGGAATGGGAGGACGTTTGGCAACAAAGCTGCCTGCACCACCAGCCACCACTACAACGGGTGCTTCCAGCACGCTTCCCACACTGGTTTCCAATTGCCAGTTCTTGTTGTCCATGCGCTGAAGACTGTCGGCTTGCTGATTGAAATGAAACACCGGCGCGAAAGGCTCGGCCTGTTTCATCAGTTCATCTGTAAGTTCCTGACCCGTAACTTTGGGACGGCTGGGAATATCGTAAATCGGCTTTTCGGGATATAACTGGGTACATTGACCGCCCGGCCGGTCCAGATTATCAATCAAATGACACTTCATGTTCAGCAGGCCAGCTTCAAAGACGGTGAACAGGCCAACCGGGCCAGCCCCAATGATAATCATATCTGTATGGATAATATCCTTCTTCATTTCGACACGATACCCCTGTTATATATCTATGTTTACTGCATCGGCTTATGTTAGGCTTCGTAACAAGCTTAGGGTCAGGACCCATTAATCCCTTTGTGGCAAATTCTTCATAGACTTCAAGAGTGTTGCAAAAACGACGAGAGTGCAATTGAAAAACCTGTTCAACCTTTCACTCTGCGCATTTGCAGCCCTGATTCTTTTATTCTTCATCCCTGTTTCACACGCTCAGGAGACCCTTCCTGACGAACAAAAATATTTTGTCACGATTGGAACAGGTGGTCTCACCGGCATATATTATCCTGCAGGAAAAGCCATCTGTGAACTGATGAAGCGCCGGCGTGACAAGCCCCGTATATTATGCACAGCCGAGCCCACGGCAGGCGCTATTGAAAACCTGCGACTGCTAAAGGCTGGCAGGCTGGATCTGGGCCTGACACAATCCGACAGCCTTATCCGCGCCTATCGGGGGCTCCCTCCTCATGTTGACAAGGTAGATCCCGACCTTCGCTTCGTGTTCACACTGTTTCCGCAGGTGTTCACAATTGTTGCCACCGCCAGGTCAGGCATCGAAAACATTGAAGATATAAAAGGTAAACGACTGAATATTGGCAACCCCGGCTCCGGACACCGGGAAACGGCTGACGCTGTTTTTTCTGCACTGGGCTGGAGCCGGGAAGATTTTCAGGCTGTCAAGGAAATGTCTCTGGCCAAAAGTATTCAGGCGCTGTGCAAAAATGACGTCGATGCCTTCCTTTTCATGGATGGTTTGCCGTCCGGCCTAACCCAGGAAGCCACCATTTCCTGTGATAATCACCTTGTCCAGGGCATTTGGCCTGATATGCGCCGGTTTTATCAGGAGAATCCGGTATATCGTCCCGTCACCATTCCCGGTAACCTTTACCGCCGGGTTCCTGAACCTGTGTCCACATTCGGGGTACTCGCGGCGCTGGTATCCTCAACCAACACACCCGAAGCGGCAGTTTACGATGTTACCAAAGCTGTCTTCGAGGGATTCAAATTCTTCAAGGCAACACACCCGGCCCTTCAAGCACTCGACAAGCATACGATGGTTCACAACAGCACGGGTATTCCCTATCATCCGGGTGCATTGAAATATTATCGCGAGGCAGGGCTGATATCACCATGACACACGTAACAGGCATGTCGTTCCGCATGGCCGTTTATCGCTGCGCGATCACAACTGTTCTCTTCGTCTTGCTTAGCCTGACGCTGGCAGCACAAAGCCGGGCGGAAATTGTTGTGCGCCTGAAAGACGGGCGCATCCTCACCCTCCCCGTAACGTCTGAAGAAATCGAATCGCTCAGCATTGACGGGGAACTGAAGCCCATTAAAAACCTGCCCCCGGCAAGCAGCTTCAAGGCCGATCCCTTTGCGCCCAAAGTGTCAGACGCAGGTATCCAGATGAGAGACGGGCGGCGCGTCTTGTCTGTTGGCCCTGATCACCATTTCAAAACGCCGGGCGCTGCAGCAAAAGCCGCCAGAAATGGTGACATCATCGAAATTGCAGCGGGGGCCTATCCCGGCGATGTTGCCGTCTGGGTTCAAAACAACCTGATCATTCAAGGCATCGGCGGCAAGGCCCACATGAATTCCGGCGGCAGGACCGCCGAGAGCAAGGCAATCTGGGTCCTGAAGGGCAATAATACCACAGTGGAGAATATCGAGTTTTCCGGCGCAAGGGTTGGTGACCTGAATGGTGCAGGCATCCGCCTTGAAGGCGCAGGCCTGAAAATCGAGAACTGCTATTTTCACCACAATCAAATGGGCCTGATGACCGGTGCCAATCCGGCAAGCGATGTTTTCATCAACAATTCGATCTTTGAATCCAATTCACTGCAAGGGGTCAAGACTTCCAGAATTGGCCATAATATTTATATTGGCACCATCCGGTCCTTCACCTTGACCACATCCCGTATTTACAATGCTCATATTGGACATAATGTGAAAAGCAGGGCTGCCCTGAACAAGATCGTCGACAACAGGATTGAAGATGGTCCAGCCGGCAATGCCAGCTATCTGCTGGACTTGCCCGCAGGGGGTGTTGCCGAAGTCAAGGGCAACTACTTTCATCAGGGCAGTCGGCCTGAAAATTCGACACTGATAAGCTACGGTGCCGAATCAAACCGTCATATTGCCAATGATATTATCATCACCGGAAATGAATTTATAAACGATTATCAAAGGGGTACTTTTGTCCAGAACCACCTTGATGTCCGGGCCATCATCCGCAGAAACAGTTTCAAGGGAGCCGGTCAGATACTGCGTGGCGAAGGCACTTATTCCGATAATCAGGTGACCAGATGAGAAGCATTGCAATAATTCCCCGAATTGGGCTGGCACTTCTGGCGACAGTATTGCTGGCGACCGGGTTATTGAAATTTCCGATTTTGAATATCCCGCTGACGCTCGGTCTGGCCGCCTATATGATGTTGCTGTATCGCTATCCACAGGCTTGGATGATTATACTGCCCGGCATATTACCGGTTCTCGATCTGGGGTTATGGTCAGGGCGCTTTTTCTTTACCGAATTTGATTTTATTCTGCTTGCCACGCTTGCAGCACTATATCTTCGCTCGCGGGACCGGGTTGTCTTCCCGGGTCTCCTGCACGGACCCTATCCTTATTTCGCCCTGCTGCTGATCTCGTACCTGATCAGCACATGCCTGTCCGTTCTTCCCCTGCAGGACATATCGATCAACAGCTTTTCAAGCTACCTCAGCCCGTATAACGGCCTGCGCGTTTTGAAAGGTTTTTTATGGGCCTGGCTTCTTCTGCCCTTTCTGGTACAGCATCTGGACGATAACCCTGAACGTACCAAAACACTGTTCTTTTCCGGCATTGTGCTGGGCCTTGGGTTGGCAGGTATCGGGGCCTTGTGGGAACGGGGGGTCCTTGTTGACCTGTTTTGGGGCGCCAATAAATATGCCCTGTTGCAGAGCCTGCTGGACTTTTCAGGTACATATCGCATTACTGGCCTGTTTTCCGGCATGCATATTGGTGGCACGTCAATTGACGGCTATCTGGCGCTGGCCACGCCGCTGGCCCTGTTTCCTGTCATTTATGGCAAATCCCCGTGGGTCCGTGTTCCGGGTCTTGCTGTCTTTGCACTGGGCAGCTACGCGATCATGGTGACATTCTCCCGCGGCCTGCTTGCCGGGTTTGGCCTGTCTTTATTGATTATCGCCGTAACCCAGTTGCTGACTTTCAAACGCAACCTTGAACTGGGCTGGGGTGCCGCTGGCATGTTGGCCTGTGTGTTGCTGATTGTCACCTTGCTGATGTTCCCCGTATATATTTTTGGCGGTTATCAGGCGCTGGCTGTTGCCATACTGGCTACATTGACAAGCACCTTGTGCAGTGCCCTTCTGCCCGACAAAAGCCGCAAGCTGCTATACGGCGGGCTTTTGATCCTGAGCCTGCTGACATTCTGGCTGATATTCACATCCCTTGTTTCAAACAAGTGGACAGAAGTACCCCTGTCAACGGCCTGTATACTTGGTGTTGCAGCCGGGCTGATTTTTGTTCCGGCACCAGCGCTCTGTCTGCGCCGCCTGAAACTGCGCTTCGGTCCCGGCACCTTAATGATTGTGGCCGTACTTCTTGCCCTGTTCTGGGGCGGAACCATTCCCCCGATCAGCGGCATTCGCGTTCTGGCCCGCTTCGCGGCGACTGGCGAAGATATGGTCACACGCGAAAGTCACTGGGATCAGGCACTGGCCTCTATGGACGGCGGCGTGAAAAGCAGCTTTTTTGGCATGGGCACAGGCAGTTTCCCGCGCTATTTCTTCGCTGAACATCTGGGCCGTTTTCCGCTGGCATCCTACCGGTTCAGTCCAAATCCCCGTGAACCTTTCCTTGAATTGGGGTCAGGTGATTTCAATATCATGCAAAGGATAGATATTGAGCCCGGACAGCAATATTCATTGCGTGTCAGGGCGCGCACCCCGGGGGACAAGGCCACTTTGAGCGTCAAAATATGTCACAAGCATATACTGTACAGTGAAAGGTACACCCCCTCATGTGCGCAACAGGTGTTCCGCTTCCAGCAAAAGGGGCCCCCCATACATGAATGGCAATGGTATGAGGGAACGCTCGATTCAGGAAAACTGGGTCGATATAGGCCGTTTTACTGGCCGACAACGCTTATGCTGCATAACGGCGGCGGGTCGATCGTACAAATTGGCGAGGTCAGCCTTGTCTCTTCAAAGGGTGAAAATATCGTTCGCAATGGCACCTTCAATCATGGCAGCGACCGCTGGTTTCTGGTCAGCGACTTTGAGCACCTTGCCTGGCATACCAAAAATATTTACCTGCACTTTTATTTTGAACAGGGAATTCTGGGGATTACGGCATTTCTCTTGCTTGCGGCGGCTGCCTTTTTCCGACTTTTCAAAGCATATGCCAATGGTGACCAGCATGCCGCATTCCTGATTGCGTCTTTGGCCGGGTTCATGTTCGTTGGCCTTTTCGGCACCGTGGTTGATATGCCACGGGTGGCCACATTATGTTATCTATTGTTTGGACTGGCCGTTGCGGTGCCCGCAAAAGTAAAAGGCCAGTTGTAATTCTGACCGAGATAAATTCGAGCTTATGACAAAAGAAAATATTATAGAATTCTGGAATTTGGTTGTAGACGTCTGGAAAAACGGCGTTTACGGGGTGGATATTGGCAATATCCTGACTGCCCTTGCGATTATACTCGTGTTTTTCGCTATACGACGGCTTTTTACAAATGTCGTGATACATCGCCTCGAGGCATTGGCTGAGAAAACCCACACAGACCTGGATGACAAGGCGCTGGAAGCCTTGCGGCCACCATTACGGTTTATTCCGATCGTCATCGGCATTTTTATTGCCAGTCAGTATTTGAATGCCAGCGAGGCCGTTCGGGATATCTTTGAAAGTGTTAACCGGTCCCTGATCTCGTTCACAATCTTTTGGGCATTATATCAACTGGTTGAGCCATTCTCTTTCATTTTTACCAAATTAAGGACAATCTTTACGCCCAGTCTGATTGACTGGCTGATAAAATCCGTCAAAATATTGTTCGTTTTTCTGGGGGCAGCAACCATCCTCGAGATCTGGGGAATCAAGGTGGGCCCGCTGATTGCAGGGTTAGGGCTCTTTGGCGTTGCCGTTGCACTGGGCGCGCAGGACCTGTTCAAAAACCTGATCGCCGGTCTTTTTGTCATTGGAGAAAAGCGCTTTGTTCAGGGCGACTGGGTCAAAATTGACGGTGTGATGGAGGGCGTTGTTGAGTCCGTCGGCTTTCGCACAACAAAAATCCGCCGTTTTGACAAGTCACCAGAGTATGTGCCGAATTCAATGCTGTCCGAAAATGTCGTGACAAACTTCTCTGAAATGACCTACCGCCGCATAAACTGGATCATTGGTGTAGAGTACCGCACTACCTTTGATCAGTTAAAACAGATCAGAGATGAAATCGAAGATTATATTCTGAATACCGACAGTTTTGTCAGCCCGGACGAGGCGTCCACCTTTGTACGCATTGACAAATTCAACGATAGCTCGATCGATATTCTGGTTTATTGTTTCACAAAAACCAAGGTTTGGGGCGAATGGCTGGAAGCAAAGGAAACGCTGGCGTATCGTATCAAGGAAATTGTTGAAGGCGCCGGAACCGGTTTTGCCTTCCCAAGCAAATCCGTTTATGTTGAAACCCTGCCAGAGAAGCCGGAGCTGTTCCCGCTGCATTCCAAATCCGGCGACAACCCTGCTGATGACGGTGATGAAAAATGAGCCCTTTCAACCGCGAGACAGATTCATACAGAAGACGAGCCCCGGCTACAGAACGCAATCGGGAACCAATCCTTTCTGTTTTAAAGCGCATCCTGCCGCGCGAGGGTAATATTCTGGAGATTGCCAGCGGGACCGGGGAACATGCCGTTTATTTTGCACCGCGCATTGCTCCCTGCACATGGTTACCCAGCGACCCGAACCCGGAGCTGCGGCAAAGTATCAAGGCGTGGTGCGATGCCGCCAGCATCGAGAATATTGCCGCACCGGTGGAAATTGACGCCAGGGAAAATGTCTGGGCACCGGAGAATGATACTGACCTTCAAGGCAGCATCAGAGCCGTGGTCTGCATCAATATGATTCATATCGCGCCATGGGAGGCCTGTCTGGGGCTGATGGCAGGCGCAGCGCGAATACTGGGCAGTGGCAGCACCCTGTATTTATACGGCCCTTTCAAAAGACACGGCACCCATACCAGTAAAAGTAATGAAGCCTTTGATGAACAGTTAAAATCCCAAAACCCTGAGTGGGGTGTGCGTGATTTGGAGACGGTGGAAACAGTGGCACATTCTCATGGTTTTTCCCTTCAGGAAACAGTACAAATGCCCGCAAACAATCTTTCAGTTATATTCAGAAAACGATAGCCGGGGGTTCCATGACCACACCAGACAATCAGGAACAAAGTGCTGGCATCAGTCTTGCCGATATTGAAACGACCCGAAAAAAACTGGGCCAAAAGGTGATGGAAACGCCAGTGCACAACTGGCGCGGGCCTGGCATTTCTGTCGCTGTCGGCATGGAAACAGATATTTTCCTCAAGCTGGAGCTGTTCCAGTATACCGGATCCTTTAAAGCTCGCGGTGCCTTGAATAATGTCATGCAATTATCACCCGCTGAATTGACCCGCGGTGTGACCGCCGTCAGTGCAGGAAACCATGCCATAGCCACAGCTTTCGCTGCCCGGATTGCAGGCACCAGCGCCAAGGTTGTCATGATGAAGGGCGCCAACCCTTATCGTATCAAAAAATGCGAAGAGTACGGCGCCGAAGTTCTGCTTGCTGAAAATGTACACGAAGCTTTTGAGCTCGTAGAGAAAATCCAGAAAACAGAGGGGCGGACTTTTGTGCATCCGTTTGAAGGCAGAAATACCGCCTTGGGCACAGCCACCGTCGGGCTTGAATTCTGCCAGCAGGTCACGGATCTGGACGCCGTCATTATCCCGATTGGTGGCGGAGGCCTGTGTGGTGGCATTTCCACCGCCGTAAAGCTTATGTCCCCAACGACCAAGGTCTACGGCGTTGAACCCGAGGGCGCCGATTCCATGCACAGAAGCTT
Source organism: Sphingomonadales bacterium (assembly GCA_965227345.1). GTDB lineage: Bacteria > Pseudomonadota > Alphaproteobacteria > Sphingomonadales. The sequence continues at coordinate 3,870,201 of OZ245755.1, read as the reverse complement.
TGAGGCTGGTGAGCCCAAAGGTATTGAGGCAGTTAAAACAATCGCAGACAGCCTGGGTGCGCCATATGCCGCCCCCTATACATACGGCCTTTGCCGGGATAACGTCGACGAATTGGTAAAAGTCAGCGACGATCAGATACGTCGCGCCATGGCCCTTATATTTTACGAAATGAAACTGGCCGTAGAACCGGCAGGAGCCGCCGCCACTGCCGCACTATGCGGCCCCCTCGCCCCTCGACTGCACGGCAAGAGGGTCGGAATTATTGTCTGTGGTTCCAATATTGATATAGACACCTTTGCACGCCATATTCGCGATGCTGAAAAATAAGAAAGATACGACGATGAAAATGACAAACCGGGAAATTTCTCCCGAGGCCGCCAGAATACACAATGATGCGATCGTGTGGGATAATCACACCTGCATGCCTCATGACACAAGCAACAAGTTCATGCCACAACTGGAGCGTTATCTGGCGTCCGGTGTCGATATGGCTGTCATCAATATTGGCGACTCCACAGTTGATCTGGAAACCCAGATGCGATCCGCTGCTGCATATCGCCAGTGGATCGCAGCACATAGTGACAAGTATGTCCTGATTCATACCGTTGACGATATCCGGCAGGCAAAAAAGGACAACAAGCTTGCCATCGCCTTTGATGTTGAAGGCGCCTATGCCATGGGCGAAGATCTTTGCATTCTGTCACTTTACTATGATCTGGGCGTGCGCTGGATGCTTATGGCCTATAATCGTGCCAATACCGTGGGCTTTGGCTGCCATGACGATGAAGACCTCGGCCTGACCCCTTTTGGTTACAAGGCGATTGCCGAAATGGACCGGGTCGGATTGATCAAATGCTGCTCCCATACGGGCTATAAAACCGCAATGGACGTTCTTCAAGCCTCAGAAAAGCCGGTTATTTTTTCTCACTCCAACCCCAGAGCGCTTAAAGATCATCCCCGCAATATTCCCGATGAACTTATAGAGGCCTGCGCCCGAACCGGCGGTGTGCAGTGCATTAACGGCATTGGCATTTTTCTCGGCGACAACGACACACGAACAGAAACCTTCGTCAATCATATCGATTATGTGGTGCAAAAAATCGGTGCCGCACATGTTGGCATTGGTATCGATTATATGTTTGACAAGTCAGCCGTAGAGGAAGCTCTTGCCAGTATGCAGGGAACATGGCCCGCAGGCTTTGGGTATGAACCGGGCATAAAGACCATGGAACTTGAACAATTCCCGCAGATCACGGAAGAACTGCTGAAACGGGGCTATAGCGAACAGGATATCCGCGGCATTCTGGGGGAAAACCTTCTTAGAGTTGCTCAGGAAGTATGGAAGTAATACCTGCGCCGTGAAAAATATTCGATAACGCAAATAAACTGGTGACACGGATGGGCCTGATCTGTGATACTCGCGCCGGGCAATGGGAATATTGAGGGATACTTCAGGTATATGAGTTCATTCCGCCTTGCGGTTTTAATCGCGACAGCAGCTGCGATTATCGGCTTGGGCACGGCCTGGTATCTGTATACTCGGCAGGTCGTTCTTCCGACCGATATTTATGAAGACAAAATTCAGTCTGAATTTGTCGAGAATAATCTTGTGCGCTGGCTGGATGCGAGCCCTGAATCCAACGGATTTTTAAAGCCAGGCTTATTTCGAAACTGGACGCCGTTTCCCCAACAGGTCGCGACCCTGACGTCGCAGGCAAAATTTCTTTACGTCTTTTCTGCAGGCTATCAGCTCACCGGGCAGAAGAAATATAAAGACGTTCTTGTCAAAAGTGCTGATTTTCTCTTGCTCAACTTCGGCAATCCGAGAGGTGGCTGGTATGGATCCGTAGCGCCGGACGGGCACCCTGTGCATGCAACCGCTGATCTGAATGCCCGCATGTATCTTGTTTTTGGCCTGACACATGCCTATCAGGCCACAAAAATGCAAAGATACCTGGACGCCGCTCTTGAGACATGGAAACAGGACACATCCAATATCATGCTGGATGTCAGACTTGGCGCCCCAAAGACAATTATTCCGCCCGTTGTTGAAGGTGAAATCAAATCGGCGCAACCCCTGCTGATCCTGTTCGAAACTCAGCTTGCCCTTTATGAGGCCACAGGCTCAATAGCGGTTTGGCAGGATATTCAGGCTCTGGCACGCTTTGTTTTTAAAGACCTGTATAACCGCGAGAAGGGATATATCCCTGATCAATATGATTCAAACTGGCAACCATTGGATACGGAAAATTCTGCAACAATAAATATCGAGCATCAGTATAAATGGGCATACCTGATCAGCCGCGCCGTTGAGTTGGGCTTACCCCATTCCTATCTGACACCAAGTGAAGTCCTGATAGATAATGCACTCTCGGTATCATACGATTCAGAAGAAGGCGGCTTTTATTCCAAAGGGTCACCGAATAACCTGAACGCCGCTGCCAGCACCAAAGACTGGATAACACAATGTGAAGCTCTTCGAACCCTTGCCCATTATGCGACTGTCCGTCAACGTGGCGACTATTGGCAGCCCTTCGATAAAAGCTGGGAATTTGTTCACAAGCGTTTCGTCGATGACACTTATGGTGGCTGGTACAATGTTATCGCCACGCCCAATAATCTGACGACAACTTCCCCCATCAAGGGCTCGGTCGATAAAGTCGGCTATCACGAAACCGGCCTTTACAGCGAACTTTTAAGACTTAATGCATTGCGCAGCCGGAAAGGCCGCTGACCATCCCGGTTAATCAGGCTTTCTCGGCATGGGCTTGCGGGGCATCATCTCATCGCGCATTGCCGCATGATAGACAAATGACGCCAGTATAACGGCTGCCTGCTTCAGGTCTTCGGGCTGCACATGTTCGATCGTATCTATATTGGTATGATGGAGACGTGTCATATAATCGAGAGGGTCTTGTATAAACTGAAAACCAGGAAGCCCAACCTCATCAAATGACAGATGGTCTGTTCCCCTTGTCCCTCTCATTGTTTTGGTGCCTGCCCCCAGATCACCAAACGGTTCAAACCAGGCATTAAAGATCGGGGCGACCGCCGCGTTGCCTTCTGAAAAAATTCCCCGGATTTTACCGCTCCCGTTATCAATATTAAAATAAGCAGAAAGCTTGCCATGCGCCGGCCTTGTTTTGATCGGCCAGGTCTTGTCACGCAGGCTCAGGGAAAGGCGTTTCTGGAATTCATCTTCCGGTTCGGGGCGGGATGCAAAATTTTTACTGACATAATGTTCCGACCCCCGCAGGCCTTGCTCTTCTCCTGCCCAAAGCGCCGCCCGTATTGCTCTTTTTGGCTTGATCCCAATTTGCTGCAAAATACGCATCGCCTCCATAACAACCGCAACGCCCGCCGCATTATCAGAGGCGCCGGTGCCTGCATGCCAGGAATCATAATGCGCGCCCAGCATGACGACTTCATTCCCTCGTCCGGGAATTTCGGCAAGAATGTTATAGGCGTTACTGTCCGTATCATCGAATGCAGTCGCAACATTGATCTCAAGTGCGACCGGTCGTTCACTTTCGACCAGTCGCAATACATGGTTATAATGCTCCAAAGCCATCACAAGACGGGGAAATGGCGGCGTCTCATCCGGCTTGTAGGTATAACCTGTCACCCTTACCAAAGCGCCATCACGGGAACTGGCATCAACAGTTGCCAGCACCCCTTCTTCTTTCAGGAACTGGAACAGGGGCTTTTGAAGCCGTATGCCACGCATATATTTTTCCCGGAATGATTCATCCAGTTCATCGGGCATTTCATATTCTACAAGCTGCTGCAGCCCTTCAGCGCTATAGCGGGTAAAAATCTCACGGTCAGGTTTTGAGACTTTCTTTCGGGGACTCATGAAAACGATTTTACCGGCCAGCTTGCCCTTGTATTTGGCGAAATCTTCTTCACTCTTTATATCAATCTGCACAACATCGCCTTTAAGCGGACCTTGTGTTCCCGGCGACCATGCCTTGGGCAAGGCGATGAGTGGCCGCGCATGAGGTGTGATCATGTTGACGGACGATTGGGTAAATGTCCAACCCCGGCCAAATTCGAACGGCTCGGCCCCGGCATTTTCAATCCCCCAGGACTTGAACGTCGAAATGGCCCATATTGCAGCCTGTCGCATTTGCGGAGATGCGGTTAATCTTGGCCCGACAACCTCGGTCAGGTAGGTGAGATGGTCCATAACCCTGGAGTGATTAAATCCCTCTTCCCTGATTGCCGTCACCATTTCCAGATCAACCGGTTCATCCGTCGCAGCAACCGACGCAGAAGCAGGTATTAACACAGAAAGGAAAACAGCATAAATCAGGGGTCTCATTGAAAGCATGGCATTCCTTCAGGACCAACACGTAATAAAGTTACAGGTATATTACGCCATATACCCTCCAGACAAAAGTCACATTGAATTGAACAGGATCAAACAAGCATCTACTACTGCTTAGTAGCTGACCCTGGTCTTACCATTCTGATCATAACAAATAATTTTTGCGTCTTCCCTGGCCGCCACTGAACGACTGCAATGCAGAATACGTCCGCCCGTGGTCAGGGCCCATGCAGAACCATCAGCTGCAGCTTCAATTTGGGCGACTTTGTCAATACCGCCGATATCCCGTTGCGATTGACCGACAGCAGTCGCGCCAACCACAGCCATCGCCAAAGCACCAAAGCTGGTCAAAAGAATTGTAGCTGCTTTCATAATCTGGTTTCTCCTGTTTCCTTGCTTGCTCATCCGCAAAACATTACGATGAACGCAAGGCATCATAGCAAAAGACAAACCATTGGAGAGGAAGAAGTTGGAAATTCAGGCAAAAAGGCTCGATCCGGCCCTCGCGGCGCTGAAATCCCTTCTGGGAGATCGCCTGAGCACGGCGCATTCGGTGCGCGAGCATCACGGGCGGGATATTACGCACCATACCGCCAGCCCGCCTGACGCTGTTGCCTTTGCCGAAACAACCGAAGAAGTCTCACAGATCATCAAAATCTGTGCTGAACACAATGTGCCGGTTATTCCTTTTGGCACCGGAACTTCGCTTGAGGGTCATATTATGGCACCCTATGGCGGGATCAGTATTGATCTCGGGGCCATGAATCAGGTTTTGCGTATTAACCCGCAGGACATGGATTGTACCGTGCAGGCCTGTGTCACACGCAAGCAACTGAATGAATATATACGTGATACGGGGCTGTTCTTTCCGATTGACCCCGGGGCAGACGCGTCGATTGGCGGCATGGCGGCAACCCGTGCATCCGGCACCAATGCCGTGCGGTATGGCACCATGCGCGAAAATGTTCTCGGGCTAACTATTGTTCAGGCGGACGGGCGCATTATTAAAACCGGTGGGCGCGCAAAAAAATCATCTGCCGGTTACGATCTGACACGCCTTTTCGTTGGCTCGGAAGGCACTCTTGGCGTCATTACCGAGATCACGCTGAAACTTTATCCTGTGCCAGAGGCGATTTCTGCTGCGGTGTGTAATTTTGAAAGTCTTGAAGGAGCAGTTGATACCGTTATCTCCACAATTCAATGTGGTGTCCCGATCGCACGGATAGAACTTTTGAACGATGTACAGCTCAAGGCCATAAACAATTATTCAAAAACCGATTTTCCGGAAAAGCCTACACTTTTTCTGGAGTTTCACGGCAGCCCTGCCGGTGTTCAGGAGCAGATTGAAACAGTACAGGAACTGGCAAGGGATAATGGCGGCGGCGGTTTTCAATGGGCGGAAAAGGCCGAAGACCGGACACGGCTTTGGAGCGCTCGCCATAATGCAGCCTACGCGGCACAGGGCTTGCGCCCGGGGGCCAATATGCTCAGCACCGACGTTTGTGTGCCCATCTCCAGACTGGCGGATTGCATACTTGAAACCACCGCTGACCTTGAGAAGAACGGCCTTGAAACACCCATCGTTGGCCATGTAGGCGACGGTAATTTTCACCTTGTGTTATTTTATGACGAGAATAACAGGGAAGAAATCGCCCTGATCGAAGGTGTGAATGAACGAATGGTTCACCGTGCCATTGCCATGGGCGGCACCTGCACCGGCGAACATGGAATCGGACAGGGGAAGCTTGACTTCCTGATCGCCGAACATGGTGAAGCCGTGGCCACCATGCGACAGGTCAAGCAGGCCCTTGACCCCAAAAACATCATGAACCCGGGAAAAATTTTGCGTGTGTAACCACCGCCAGCAAGAGTAAAAAGTGAGAGTAAATATGTCTGAAAAGCCGATTATAGCTGTTCCGCGTCTGTTGATGCCTGATGTCATGACACGACTGGAAGCCAATTATGATATTCGATTGAATGCCCAGGATCGTAAAATGAGCCCGGATGAACTGCGGGCATTCTGCAAGGGTGCGACAGCAGTCATGGCCTGCCCGACCGAACGGTTCGACCGCCCCCTGATTGAAGCATTATCACCTTCCCTGAAGCTGATCGCATGCCATTCAGTCGGGGTTGACAACGTTGATCTGAATGCAGCACGTGACCATAATATTGTGGTCACGAACACGCCAGATGTACTGAATGATGCAACCGTTGAAATCGCCATGCTCTTGCTGCTGGGGGCTGCCCGGCGTGCCAGCGAGGGAGACCGGATGATCAGGGCTGCAAACTGGTCGAGCTGGGGCGTGGACTTCATGATTGGCAAACAAATGACCGGCGCGCGCCTTGGCATTGTGGGCATGGGCCGGATTGGCCGCATTCTGGCAAAGCGTGCCCGAGCCTTCGACATGGAAATCCACTATTATAACCGGACACGCCTGAGCCCGGATCAGGAACAGGGTGCGATCTTTCATGCGACACTGGAAAGCCTGTTGCCTCAGTCCGATTTTCTATCGCTACACTGCCCTTCCACGCCAGAGACCCGCCATCTTGTGAACGAACGGACGATTGCGCTACTTCCCCCGGGCGCTGTTCTCGTCAACACAGCAAGGGGCGAAGTTATTGATGACAATGCCCTGATTGCTGCCCTTAAGTCCGGGCATCTGGCCGCGGCAGGACTTGATGTGTTCGAAGGAGAACCGAATGTCAACAAGGGATATCTGCCGCTTGAGAATGTGTTTCTACTCCCTCATATAGGCAGTGCCACACATCAAACACGGACGGCCATGGGCATGTGCGCGACCGACAATATGGAAGCCTGGTTCGCGGGGAAAGAGCCACCAAATCGTGTCGTTTGACCAAATTGTCCTGTTATACATTGTATGACGGGCAGAATTATATAAAATCCGCCTACACAATAAGGGCCCTGACCCTTTAGAAAAAAAATTATGGTTATATTTGGGAATCAAGTTCTATGAAAAGACGGTCTTTTCTTACCGGTGCGGCAGCAATTGGGGCAACAGCAGCCGTGTCTGCGTGCGGGAAGCAGGAAGAATGTGCCACCGGTGCCGGTGCCGGAGTCTCCACCAAAAAGCGAACCCTGAAAATGGCCACGACATGGCCTAAAAATTTTCCGGGACTTGGCACCAGTGCCGAACGCGTTGCCAAACGCATTGGCGAATTGACGGACGGGCAGCTGGAAATCAAGGTATATGCCGCTGGCGAGCTCTTCGGGCCTTTTGAAGCGTTTGACGCGGCATCGCGTGGAACAGTGGATATGTATCACGGTGGCGACTATTATTTTCAAGGCAAATCCAAGGCCCTGAATTTCTTTACCGGTGTTCCCTTTGGCCTGACCGCCGCAGAGATGAATGCCTGGATTTATTTTGGGGGTGGCCGCCAGCTTTGGGACGAGGTGACATCAAAATTTAACCTGAAATCATTCATGGCCACCAATACCGGTACCCAGATGGGCGGCTGGTTCAAAAAAGAAATCAACTCACTGGAAGATCTGAAAGGCCTGAAAATGCGAATGCCTGGCCTGGGCGGCGAGGTTATGCGCCGTGCGGGCGTTGCCGTTGTCAACCTTGCCGGGGGCGATATTTTCACGTCCCTGCAATCAGGCGCAATTGATGCAGCTGAATGGGTCGGGCCCTGGAATGATCTGGCCTTTGGCTTCCAGAGCATTGCCAATCATTATTATTACCCGGGGTTTCACGAACCCGGCTCGTCCATTACATTGGGAACGAATGCAGATGTCTGGGCCAGTCTAACCCCGTTTCAGCAGAACGCCATTGAAAATGCCTGTCAGGCAGAGGTCGGATATTCCCAGGCAGAATTCATGGTACGAAATGCAGATGCCTTAAAAACCCTGAAAGAAAAATACAAAATTATTCCCAAGCCCTTTCCTGACGATGTCATGGCCGAACTTGGCCGGCTTTCAACCAAAGTGCTGGAAGAAATCGCCGCCGGCGACGATCTCACCAACCGTATCTACCAAAGCTTCCTGAAAGCACGGTCGGATCAGATGGCCTATGGCGACGTATCGGATTATGCCTACATCAATGCCCGCCGCAAGGCGCTGGCAACAAAGGGCTGACCCCATGCAGGTGCTTGCCATTATCGCCCGAAGCATAGACCGGGTAAATGATACAACGGGTCGTTTTATGTCGTGGGCAACGCTCGCCCTTGTACTGGTTCAGTTTGTCGTTGTTATCATGCGTTATGTGTTTGGCATTGGCTCCGTCTGGATGCAGGAATCCCTGATTTATATGCATGCCAGCCTGTTCATGTTCGCGGCGGCCTATACCCTGCTCCATAATGGCCATGTCCGGGTAGATCTGTTTTACCGCACCGCCAGCCCGAAGATCCGGGCCATGGTCGATCTGGGGGGGGCGCTCCTGCTTCTCATGCCGGTCTGTATATTCACATGGTGGACTGCCTGGCCATATGTCGAGGCCTCATGGAGTGTTTTCGAAGGATCGCGGGAAACCACCGGTATTCAGGCCGTCTATCTGCTGAAATCGGTTATCCTTGTCTTTGCCGCCTTAATGGCAATGCAGGGGGTTTCTCTGGCTATTCATTCGTTTCTTGCCTTGAAGGGGCTGGAGAGCCCCACGCTTGAGGAAAGCCCCAAGCTATGACAACCTGCATTAAGAAGATGGCGTAACCAATTATGGCGCTTAACGAATATCTTGATCTGCTGCTGTTCGTCACGACCTGTGCCTTGCTGATGCTCGGTTTCCCCGTGGCCTTGACACTGGCCGGAAGCGCTTTGGCGTTCGCAGGGCTGGGCCACGTGCTGGGGGCGTTTGACGTCAGTTATCTTGGGGCCTTCCCGCAACGCATTTTCGGCAACATGACCAATGAAGTCCTGATCGCCGTCCCGTTGTTTATTTTCATGGGTGTTATGCTTGAGCGATCAAAAGTCGCTGAAGAACTGCTGGAAAATATGGGTCGGCTGTTTGGCTCCCTCCGGGGTGGCCTTGGGATTTCAGTTACAATTGTGGGGGCCCTTCTGGCGGCTTCAACCGGTATTGTCGGGGCCACCGTCGTAACTATGGGCCTGCTTGCCCTGCCCACAATGATCAAGCGTGGTTATGCACCGGAACTTGCCTGCGGTTCTATTGCCGCAGCGGGCACATTGGGCCAGATCATCCCGCCTTCTATCGTGCTTGTATTGCTGGGCGACGTATTATCCTCCTCCTATCAGGATGCACAGCGACAATTGGGCAACTGGGCGCCAGAGCCACTCTCTGTAGGTGACTTGTTTGCAGGTGCCCTGATCCCCGGGCTTGGCCTCGTCATATTGTACATATTATATCAGATCGCTGTTGCCATTTTCCGGCCCCATGCGGCTCCGGCGATGGAAGCACTGGATGACCAGGCCGACCTTCCCTTTAATGTCATATTTCGTCGGACGCTGAACGCGGTCCTGCCACCCGTTATTCTGATTGTTGCCGTTCTGGGGTCTATTCTGGCCGGTATTGCCACCCCGACAGAAGCCGCCGCCGTCGGGGCAATTGGTGCCCTTCTGCTGGCAGGTCTAAGGCAAGACCAGGACAGGCCATGGCCGATTTATGCCGGTGGACTGGCCCTGATCGGGCTATTGCTCCTGACAGGCACCATGGACCTGCGTGTCGCCCGGACCAATATGGGCGCAGCTGATCAGGCCGGGGTTTATCTGGCGCTGGCGCTTTGTATTGTTCTTGGCTGGGCCGTCCTGACAGCCACGCTCCGATGCTTCAGAACTGGCACATTGCAAGACGTCATGCGGTCAACCACACAAACAACCTCCATGGTTTTCATCATCCTGATTGGCGCCGCCCTGTTTTCTCTCGTGTTTCGCGGGCTTGGCGGCGAGGAAACCGTCAAGCACCTGCTAACAGATCTGCCAGGCGGCACAGCCGGAGCCATCTTTGTTGTCATGCTGGTGATGTTTATTCTGGGATTTTTTCTGGATTTTATTGAAATCACCTTTGTGGTGGTGCCCATTGTGGCACCGGTGCTGTTCCTGATGGACGTAAATCCGGTCTGGCTGGGTGTTATGATGGCCATGAATTTGCAGACATCATTTCTGACACCCCCTTTCGGCTTCGCATTATTCTATCTGCGGGGTGTGGCGCCAGACAATATATCAACCCGGCACATATACATGGGCGCGTTACCGTTCGTTGGTATTCAAATACTGGCGATTGCGCTGCTCGCGTATGTGCCCGCGCTGGCTACATGGTTGCCTGATATTATTTTCCGCTGATGTGCCGTACCTGCACCGGGTTGCCGTCAAAACGACATATTCATTAGTGAAAATAATGCCGGTCGCACAGATCAACTCAACTGCGGGAGCATTTTATGATCAAGGGTGCATTGCTATTACTACTTTCTTCAACACCGATTGTGCCGTCGCCTTCCATGGCGGATCAGGATGATGCCGTTATCGAATGGTATGATCAGGACAATCTTAAAATCACGACAACCATCATGGCCCCAAACGGTTGTTATTATGCAGGGGCCCCGGCGATCGGCGAACCCGAGGAAGTCATGATGATTGAAAACACGGTTGCCGTCACGCTTCCCGTTCTCAAGGAAGGCGACATGTGCAGCCAGGCCATTGTCGGACTTGAATACAAGGCGACCATTCAGAACGTCCCCCTGAATGCCACAACCCTGATTATTTATGAAAGCTGGACCAGCCGGAACGAGCTGGTGGCGACAGCTTACACACTGCCGCCCCGTGTTGAATAGCTGCTTTAGCTGATTTTAATTACAGTCGATTTAAGCTGGGTATATTTCTCCAGCGCATGCAACGACTTGTCACGCCCAAAGCCTGACTGCTTGTAGCCACCGAATGGCATGGTAATATCACTGCCATCCGTATTATTAACATTCACGGTCCCTGCCCTCAGCGAGCGCGATACCTTGTGTGCCATATCCAGATCATTGGTCCAGACACAAGCCTGCAACCCGTAAATACTGTCATTAGCTATGCGGATCGCTTCTTCAACATCCCTGAACCTGATGGTCGCCAGTACAGGACCAAAGATTTCCTCGCGGGCAATGGTCATATCATTGGTTACATTATCAAAAATCGTCGGTTCAACATAGAAACCACCGGTTTCTTCCAGAACCCGCTTGCCCCCCATGGCAAGGTTTGCACCTTCCTGCTGGCCCACACCAATATACCCCATCACACGATCGGCCTGTTCACGGTCAACCATTGACCCCATGCGGGTTTTCGGGTCAAGCGGATCGCCCGGCACCATTGAAGCGCCAGCCTTTTTCACAGTTTCAACGAATTCATCATGAATTTCTTCCTGCACCAGCAACCGCGATGCCGCAACACAGACCTGTCCGGAATTATAGAAAATACCCATCGCCGCAGCCCTGGCCGCTGCTTCCAGATTACGGGTATCCTTCAGCACGATATTTGGCGTCTTGCCGCCACATTCCAGCGCCACGGATTTCATATTGCTTTCGCCCGAATAGCGCAGAAAATACTTGCCAACCTGCGTCGAACCGGTAAATGCCACCATATCGACATCCATATGCCGACCCAGCGCCTGTCCGGCCGTTTCACCCATACCCGGCAGCACGTTAAACACACCGTCAGGAATACCGGCCTGTGTTGCCAGTTCCGCCACACGAATAGCTGTCAACGGCGATTGCTCGGCCGGTTTCAGCACAACACTGTTACCTGCTGCCAGTGCCGGGCCACATTTCCACGCCATCATCAAAAGCGGGAAATTCCACGGGACGACAGCAGCGACGACCCCCAATGGCTCGCGGGTAATCAGTCCAAGCGTGTCTTTGGGTGTTGGTGCAATTTCATCATACACCTTGTCGATTGTCTCGGCGTACCACTGTATGCAATTGGCAACGCCCGGAATATCCCCGCCAAACGCATTTGTAATGGGCTTGCCCATATCCAGCGTTTCCAGCAACGCCAGCTCTTCACGATGATCCCTGATCAGATTGGCAAACTTCAGTAATATGTGCTTGCGCTTTGCCGGGGGCTGATCAGCCCATACGCCCCGTTCAAAGGCATCACGGGCAGCCTTGACGGCGCGATTGACATCTTCCTCGTCGCATGACGCTACTTTTGCCAGCACCTGACCATTGATCGGGCTGATACAGTCAAAAGTGTTTCCGTCAGCCGCATCGACATATTTCCCGTTTATAAAGGCCTGACTTTTAAAACTCAGGCCCTGGGTGCGCGCTTGCCATTCTTCGCGTGATTCCGGGGTCGTCATTCTTCATCTCCTGAACAGTATTAATTTTGACAGGCAGTATAGGCATGTTCAAAGTGAAACGACAGCGACTTGAGCAACAATTTTTAGTGAATATTCTACATTTTACGGATCGTAATATCCTGCTACATATGCAGCGAACAACAATCAGGGGGAAATTCGTATGCCTTTCAAATTTTTAATGCTGGCAATGGCTTTTTTATATTCCGGTTTACCGGCTGCAGCGGAAAAACTTGATATTGAGCGGGTATTCTCTGATCCGGACCTGAGCGGAACTGCTCCCAGATCCCTGAAGTTTTCCCCCGACGGCACACAGGTATCCTATTTGCAGGGCAAGGATGAAAATTATCGCCAGCTTGATTTATGGGTATATGACATTCAATCAGGCGAACGCAGATTACTGGTGGATTCTGCACGCTTTTCCGGGAATGCCAGGGAACTCGACGATGTGGAAAAGGCGCGCCGCGAACGCCAGCGCATATCCGGTCAGGGCATTGTTGAATATTTCTGGTCAGCCGATGCATCAGCCCTGCTGTTCCCCATTCACGGAGATCTGTTCCATTACGCTGTCCATACGAATAAACTCCGCCAGATTACCAATACACCTGAAGGAGAAAGCGATCCCAAATTTTCTCCGGATGGCAGGTACGTATCTTTTATTCGGGACCAGAACATCTACGTTGTTGACCTGAAAACCGGCAAGGAGCTCGCACTCACAGAAGATGGTGCCGGATTAATCAGGAACGGTATGGCAGAATATGTCGCCGAAGAGGAAATGCAAAGATTTACCGGCTACTGGTGGTCACCGGACAGCAGCCGGATTGCCTTCACCCAAACCGATGAAACCCCGGTCGAGGAAGCCCAGCGGTACGAGATTTACGCCGCCACATTCAAGTTGAACAAGCAGCGGTTTCCCCGTGCAGGCACACCAAATGTTCTCATTAAACTGGGTGTGGTAAAAATAAAGAACAGAAAAACAGTCTGGATGGATCTGGGCGACAACCCCGATATTTATCTGGCCCGTGTCAACTGGTTGCCCGACAGCAAACATCTGGGCTTTCAACGGTTGGCCCGTGACCAGAAAAGCCTTGATCTTCTGGTCGCAGATATCAAAAGTGGTGAAAGTCGGCTGGTATTGCACGAAACCGCAGATTCGTGGATTAACCTTAATGACGACCTGACTTTTCTGGCTGACGGCAAACGTTTTATCTGGTCATCCGAGCAAAGTGGATATCGCCACCTCTACCTGTATAATATGGACGGCAAACTGCTTCACGCGCTGACCGGCGGCGACTGGGCTGTTAACAGGCTTTTGAAGGTCGACGAGGAACAGGGGCTGCTCTATTTTGACGGTTATTACAAAACCCCGCTTGAACAACATTTTTATCACGCACAGCTTGATGGCAGTAACGCAGCAATGCCTGAACAGATCACTCGCCGTTCAGGCTGGCACAATGTGACCATCAGTCCGGTCAATGCTGGCTATATCGACAGCTATGCCGACCCCGACACACCACCGCAAGTATGTCTGCACATCGAGGGCGCGCAGCAACATGTCTGGATGGATGAAAACAGGTTGGGGGAAGATCACCCTTATTATCCTTATCTGGATAATCATGCCCCGGTTGAGTTCGGCAAAATCAAGGCCGAAGACGGCAAGGACCTGTATTATCGCCTGACCAAACCTGCAGACTTTAATCCCGATCAGAAATATCCTGCACTAGTGCATGTATATGGGGGCCCACACGCCCAACTGGTGCGGCGCACATGGGGGCCACTCTGGTATCAGGCGCTGGCGGCAAAAGGTTATATTATCTTCACGGTTGATAATCGTGGCAGCGCCCATCGCGGCAGAATATTTGAAGAACCCTTGTATCGCAGACTTGCCCATGCGGAAGTCAGGGATCAATTGCAAGGCGTCAGCTATCTGAAAACACTGGATTATATTGACCCCGCACGTTTGGGCCTGTTTGGATGGAGCTACGGGGGCTACATGACCCTGATGACCCTGATGCAGTCCCCCGGTACATTCAGCGCCGGTGTCTCGGGCGCACCGGTAACAGACTGGCGGCTATATGATACGCACTATACTGAACGCTATCTGGGCGACCCTGTGGCCAATGAAAAAGGATACGACCAAAGCAGTGTGTTGTCGTATACAGATGCTCTTGCCGATCCGCTCATGATTATCCACGGCATGGCTGACGACAACGTAACTTTCCAGAACAGCACAAGTCTGATCTCAGACCTGCAACGCAAGAACAAACCCTTCGAGGTTATGGTTTATCCGGGTGAAACACACTCAATCCGGGACAAGGCGCTCAGCAAACACCTCTATAATACGATTTTTAATTTCCTGGACCGGCATTTAAAGCCGGAAGACTAAACCTTCTCAAACCGGACAAGATTTTTCCGAAATTGCGCAGTACAATTATCCCAGGAATAATTTTCGGCATGGGCCCGGCATTCGTCGGCCGGGCGCCCCAGGGCCTGTTTGGCCGCATGTGCCAGATCCTCGCTCAGGCAGCCCACATTACGGTCTGCAACAATATCTATCGGGCCCGGCACCGGATAGGCAGCAACGGGCACACCAGAGGCCAGAGCCTCGACGATCACAAGCCCGAATGTATCTGTCCTGCTGGGGAAGACAAAAACATCCGATGAAGCATAATGCGCAGCCAGTTCTTCGCCGGACAACGACCCCTTGAACACAGCGTCAGGGTACTTCTCTTTCAACATCGTCATTTGGGGCCCGTCACCTACGACAACCTTTGTGCCGCCGATATCAAGCTTTAAAAAATCCTCAATGCTTTTTTCGACAGCAACCCGACCGACATAAAGCCAGACCGGTTTGGGCAAATGGGCCAGAATATCGTTCTCACGCTCGTGAAAAAGCGACAGATCAACCCCGCGCGACCAGACCGCGATATTATGGACCCCCCGCGCCCTGATTTCCCCGGCAATGGAATCGGTCGCACACATCACGGCACTTGACGCACCGTGAAACCAGCGCATAAAGCCGTAGGTCCAGTTCAAGGGCAGCTTGAAGCGCGCATAAACATATTCGGGAAATTTGGTGTGATAGGCTGTTGTAAATTTCAGGCCCCGCCGCACGCAATAGTTCCTCGCCGCAATACCCAGCGGACCTTCTGTCGAGATATGAACATAATCAGGTCTCGATTGCTCAATCAGCTTGCCAAGCCGGGGCCAGGCATTCATCGCCAGTCGAATTTCAGGATAAGTCGGGCAAGGGATGGTCCTGAAATCAAGCGGCGTAATAAATGTTACCTCATCCCCCAAGGCCCGCAGATGTTTCGCCGTTGTCTCCAGCGTCCGGACCACACCGTTCACCTGCGGTTTCCAGGCATCCGTAACAATTGTAATCCGGGCGCTTTTTTGCTCAGGCTGTTGTTTCTGTGAGGTGATTTTCAGTTTTCTGTCCTTCTTCCAGACCGGCTTTGTGATGGCTTTGTTCTGCCCAGTGAATAATTTCCAGTCGGCCATCCATATGCTCGACCAGGGCCGTGCAACTCTCGACCCAGTCGCCGTCGTTGCAATAGAGGATCCCGCCGAATTCGCGCATTTCAGCATGGTGGATATGGCCACAGATCACACCCTCAACACCTCGACGGCGGGCTTCCTCGACCAGTAACTCTTCATAGTCACTGATAAATTCCACGGCGTTTTTGACCTTGTGCTTGAGATAGGCCGACAAGGACCAGTAAGGCAGGCCGATCTTGCTGCGATACCAGTTGTACCAGTCATTCAGTTTAAGAGCGACGTTGTAGGCCTTGTCGCCCAGAACGGCGAGCCAGCGCGCATATTTTACGATCCCGTCGAACTCGTCACCATGCGTGACCAGAAACCGCCGACCATCCTTCATTTCATGAATAGCGTCGTGCGTGACCCATATCCCGCCAAACTGAAGCTCTTTATAATCTCTCATGGCGCTATCGTGATTACCCGGGATAAACACGACCTGCGCCCCCTTACGCGCCTTGCGTAACAGCTTCTGCACAACATCATTATGGGCCTGAGGCCAGTACCATGTTTTTTTCAACCGCCAGCCATCAACAATATCGCCCACGAGATAAAGCCATTCGGATTCCGTATGCTTCAGGAAATCCAGTAAAAACTCCGCCTTGCAGCCCTTTGTTCCAAGGTGAATATCCGATATCCAGATAGACCGGAATTTCAAACCGCCCTTGCCACGGGATGCACCGCGGCCGCGATTTTCATCCGAAATCATATTATCCTGAGCGGAAACCGATTGTTTAAAAGCGTCATTTGATTCCGGCTTTTTTGCCTGAATATCTGATGGCTGATAGCTCTGAAACGGTGAATAAAGTGCCTCGCGCGTAAAGGCTTCACCCGGGGGATTTCCCAAACTTTTTTTGCTCTTCAACACAATAAATTGTGCCTCCTTTTTCCGGAAGCACAATGAGCGCTATATGTTGCAATTTAGCGACGAATTCATGAACGTCTTGTTACAGGGTTAATATCAGGACGTTACCCGTTTCTGGCCCCGCTTCTGGGCATCAACCACAGCAAGGGCAGTTATATTCATCAAACCCCGGGCCGTTACCGATGGTGTGGCAATAAATGCGGCTTGTGCCATGCCCATAAGCATAGGCCCAACTACCAGACCATTACTTATTGTCTTCAATAGGTTAAGAGATATATTTGCAGCATCAAGTGAAGGCATGACCAGCAGGTTGGCCTCCCCCTGCAAATGGGAATGCGGGAATATTCTTTGCCTCAGCTCTTCATCCAGCGCTGCATCGGCGTGAATTTCTCCCTCGACCTCCAGGTCCGGCACCTGTCTCTCCAAAATCAGTCGTGCATCCCTCATTCTGCGTGCCGACGCGGCGTCCGATGTGCCAAAACTCGAATGTGACAGAAGGGCGACTTTCGGCGTAATGCCAAACCGCTTGATCTGTTCGGCACTCAATTTTGTTGTTTCTGCCACCTCCTCTGCGCTTGGCTCGTGGGTAATGTAGGTATCGCAAATGAAGAATATGCCTCGCTCGACGATAAGCGCGCTAAGAGCGGACGCAGCGGTCACCCCGTCCGCCAGCCCTATAACATCGGTAAGGTACCGCAAATGCCAGCTGTACTGCCCGTATGTCCCGCATACCATGGCGTCAGCTTCGCCCCGCTTGACCATAATGGCGGCAATCGCGGTCGCATTCGTTCGCATAATCGTTCGGGCAGCGTCCGGCGATACGCCCTTGCGCTCCATGATGCTGTAGTAAAGTTCCCAATATTCCCGATAACGCGGATCGTCTTCAGGATTTACCAGTTCCAGATCGCGGTCAATTTTCAGCCTTAAGCCCATGCGATCTATACGATGCTGAACAACATCCGGCCGACCAATCAGGATGGGCCGGGCCAGATTTTCATCTACAATATTCTGACATGCCCGCAGAACACGCTCGTCTTCTCCTTCGGCATAAACGACACGTCTTGGGTCTTTGCGGGCCTGTTCGAACACCGGCTGCATCAGAAGTCCTGATCGAATAACTGTCCGGTTCAACTTCTGGGTATAGGCTTCCATATCTTCAATAGGACGCGTGGCCACGCCGCTCTCCATCGCGGCTTTCGCAACAGCAGGCGCCACAATCGCAATCAGGCGGGGATCAAAGGGCTTTGGAATAATATATTCCGGGCCCATTTTCAGTTCTTCGCCCTGATAGGTGTTGGCCACTGTTTCCGTTGCCTCGACCATGGCCAGTTCCGCAATGGCTTTCACACAGGCAATTTTCATTTCTTCATTGATTGTGGTCGCCCCGACGTCCAGTGCGCCCCGAAAAATATACGGAAAACAAAGCACATTATTGACCTGATTGGGATAATCAGACCGCCCGGTGGCCATAATCGCATCATCACGAACCTCCCTGACCTCTTCCGGTAATATTTCCGGCGTCGGATTGGCCAATGCCAGAATAAGCGGATGGGGGGCCATACGCGCGGCCATTTCCTTTTTCAGCACACCGGGTGCCGACAAGCCAAGGAATATATCCGCACCCTCAATAGCCTGATCCAGCGTTCTCAGGTCTGTTTCACGTGCATAACGTGACTTGTACGGGTTCATATCCTCGTTACGGCCGGTATGAACCACCCCGTGAAGATCAACCAGTAATATATTCTCGCACTTCAACCCCATACCAACCAGCAAATCAAGACAGGCCAGACTGGCCGCCCCGCCCCCGGTTGAAACCAGCGTAACGTCTTCAATTTTTTTGCCCACAAGGCGCAACGCATTATACACGGCGGCCCCGACAATAATCGCCGTACCATGCTGATCGTCATGAAAAACCGGTATATTCATGCGCTCCCGCAGGCGACGTTCGATCTCGAAACATTCCGGTGCCTTGATATCTTCAAGGTTGATACCCCCAAATGTTGGTTCCAGAGCCGCAATAATTTCAACCAGCTTGTCCGGGTCATGCTCATTAATTTCAATGTCAAAAACATCAATACCTGCAAACTTCTTAAAGAGGACAGCCTTTCCCTCCATCACCGGTTTGGAAGCCAGTGCGCCAATTGAGCCAAGGCCGAGGACCGCAGTCCCGTTGGTGACAACCCCCACAAGGTTGCTTCGCGCGGTGTAGCGCGCCGCATTGTTCGGGTCCGCAACAATTTCCTCACATGCAAATGCCACACCCGGCGAATATGCCAGAGCCAGATCCCGCTGTGTCGACAGCGGTTTGGTGGCCGTTATCTCAAGTTTTCCGGGCTTTGGAGCTTCATGATACCGAAGCGCACTGTCTTTCAGATTTTCCGGCAAACGAGCCTCCCTGTGTCGAGATACAAATGATAATCGTTATGTTTAGCTGAAGCATGATTCATAGTCTATCGCACATCCGCTCTGCAGCATTAAATCCCCTAGGGTCAGGACCCATTAATGTGATTGGTTCAGCAAGAGCAGGTTTTATCAAGGAAAAGAAGGTAACATGCTGGAATAGCGGGACTATTTCAAATGTTGTCGACGCATTCCATGATAAAACATGCCTTGCCCTTCGGGTCATTGAAGAAAGACAAATTGCAGCGTCACAAAGCCTTATAAAGGGGAGCCACCCTGTATTTCGTCTTGCTTCTTGCACTTTGTCTTTCTTCAATGACTGATCCCAACCAGATTAATGAGTCCTGACCCTAATTAACAGCTAATCTCTATTTCTTCTTGACTGAACATGGTAAAGCACAAATATAAATTACGAAGTGCAATAATTGTGTAATGATCCATGAATAACATTCTGTTCACCCGTGACGCGGCCAAACCTGTTGCTGGCGGTATTGATCCCTCTCTTAATCTGGAAGCTGAGATCAATCGGCTGCGCAAGGATATGAATGCCGTTATTCTGGCGCATTACTATCAGGATGGCGAGATTCAGGATATTGCCGACTTTGTCGGAGATTCACTGGATTTGTCCAGAAAAGCAGCTGCAACCGATGCTGATGTCATTGTTTTTTGCGGTGTTCGCTTCATGGCCGAAGTCGCCAAAATTCTCAGCCCGGAAAAAACCGTGCTGCTGCCAGATATGGAAGCCGGATGTAGTCTGGAGGACAGCTGCCCGCCCGATGAATTTGCCGCCTTCCGGGCCAAACACCCCGACCATATTGTCATCAGCTACATCAATTGTTCCGCTGCGGTAAAGGCCCAGTCTGATATTATTGTCACCTCATCCAACGCCGAGTTCATTATCAACCAAATCCCGGCAGACCAGCCGATTCTGATGGCACCCGATCGCCACCTCGGCGCCTATCTTTCGCGCAAGACAGGACGGGACATGGTCTTGTGGCCCGGCACCTGCATTGTTCATGAACGGTTCTCGGAAAAAGAGCTGATCAAGCTGAAAATCAACCATCCTGACGCCCCTGTGGCCGCACACCCGGAATGTCCGGAGCATATCCTGCAACATGCTGATCATGTGGGTTCCACGTCATCCATTCTGAAATTTGTCGGTGAGCACAAGGCCGGGGAATTTATCATCGCAACCGAGCCCGGCATCATTCATCAGATGCAGAAAGCCACACCGGACAAAATATTCATCGGTGCCCCCGGGGCAGACGGCAAATGCAATTGCAACATGTGCCCCTTCATGGCCTTGAACACCATGGAAAAGCTCTATCTGTGCATGGCAAGCTGCGGACCGGAAATAAACGTGCCAGAGGACATGCGCCTGCGCGCGCTGCAACCCCTGGAACGCATGCTGGAAATGTCGCCCACCATGGCGTCTAATCGTATCCCGTCGATGACAGCACAGGCTGATTTGTGACCAGTTTCCCCCTAAGCAGTGCTGAAACTCTCTCGTTTGTTGATATGGCACTGGCCGAAGATGTCGGCAAAGGTGATCTGACAACAAAGGCAACCATCCCAGCCGATATGAAGCTGAAAGCCGCCATGATTGCCCGGCATGACATGGTTTGGGTTGGGCGCGCCCTTGCAGAAGCCACTTTCAGGGCATGTGACCCGGATTGCATCTATAGCGATGTGCAAGAAGACGGCACCCTGTGTCATGAAGGCGACAGACTGCTGGTTATTGAAGGCAACGCACAGGCCTTGCTGACCGCCGAGCGCACGGCGCTGAACATTGTCCAGCACCTGTCAGGGATTGCCACCCTCACCCGCGAATATGTCGATCAGATCAAGCACACAAGCTGCGTGTTACTGGATACCCGCAAGACCATTCCCGGCCTGCGCAAGCTTGCCAAATATGCAACCCTGATGGGCGGCGCACAGAATCACCGCCAGCGCCTTGATGACGGGGTCATGATCAAGGACAACCACATTGCCCGCGCCGGCAGTGTAAAAGCCGCCATTCAGGCTGCCCTCACCCATGACCTGAGCGACAGCCGGATCGGGATTGTGGTGGAATGCGATACACTGGACCAGTTGCGCGATGTGATTGACGCTGGCGCAGACCGGGCCCTGCTGGATAATATGAGCCTTGAGACCTTGCGCGAGGCCGTGCGCATCAATGCCGGTCAGATTGCGCTGGAAGCGTCCGGCGGGGTAAATCTGGATACGATACGGGCCATTGCAGAAACAGGCGTGGATTATGTATCGGTCGGGCGCATCACCCAATCCGCCCCGGCCGCTGACATCGGGCTGGATTATCTGGATTGACGGAATAGATAACTTATAGCGCCGCCAGCATAGTCCTTTGGAATGACATGAATATCACGGGCGGCGCGGTCATGTATAACCGTGTTTCTGAACCTTTAAAACCCGCACCCTAAACGTGCTGGCCGCCATTGATATGAATTTCAGAACCCGTGACATAACTTGACTGGTCCGTACACAGATAATAGATCGTTTTTGCCACTTCCTCCGGCGTGCCCAAACGGCGCATGGGAATATCCTTGATCATGTCTTCCGTCCCCGGCGACAGGATTGCGGTTTTAATCTCGCCCGGCGCAATCGCATTGACCCGGATACCCAGCGGCCCAAAATCCGCCGCCATTTCACGAGTCAGGGACGCCAGTGCGGCTTTCGACGTACTGTAAGCCGATCCGGCAAAGGGATGTACCCTGCTGCCCGCAATAGAGGTCACATTAACAATGGACCCCTGCGCCAGTTTCAACTCTTCCAGCAAACCGCGTGCCAGGACAACAGGCGCGAAGAAATTGACCTGAAAAACCTGCATCCAGGTATCTTCAGGCGTCTCGATCGTCCCAAGGCGCGTATCCCCTTCTCCCTTTGGCGATATACCGGCATTGTTGACCAGCGCATGTAATGGTTGCCCGGCCAGCCGCTTGCGAATCTCGGCAATGCCTGCCGCTCGCCCTTCCGGGTTACCCAGATCAATCTGGACATGGTCTTCCGGTCCGGCCTCCCAAGGGCAGCCTTCGGGAAAACCGTGCCGTGAACAGGTAATCACCCGCCATCCTGCACTGGAGAATCGCTTGACCGTCGCATGGCCAATACCCCGGCTGGCCCCGGTAAGAATCAAAGTCTTTTTTGCGTTATCCATGGCGGCTGCTTTCCTGCTGTTGGCGTGAGACTATCACAACTCGTCGCATCTCACAGCCAATTAACAGGCATTCTCAAGAATTGCCTGTTCCGGCTTGCCAAATCCTACAATCGTGCGCGTGCCCAAATCAAAAACGGGGCGCTTTATCATCGCCGGGTGGGCCAGCATCAGATCAACCGCCCGGGCCGCATCCAGATTTTCCTTGTCGGCCTCCGGCAGCTTGCGCCATGTGGTGCCCCGCCGGTTCAACAGGATTTCCCAGCCCAGATCATCACACCACGCCTGCAACTGCTTCCGCTCCAGACCATCGGTTCTGAAATCGTGGAAAGTGTGCCCTGCGCCCTTTGCCGTTGCCCAGGCGCGGGCGCGTTTCACCGTGTCACAGTTTTTAATGCCATAGATAATCATGTTTCAGCCTTTGCCTCATCTGCGTGTTCACTGTTATTCTGTTCCAGCACAGCTTCCGGGCGTTGCCCAAAGACATTGTGCGGCACTTCCAAACCTTCAGGGTCCGGATGAATCAGAATTTCCGCATCAGGGTATGCTGCCGCAATTTTCATTTCAACATCATCACAAATATCATGAACCTGTTTAAGCTTCATCTCGGGATCAAGCTCAATATGAAGCTGGATGAAGTGATTAAAACCGGAGGTTCGCGTGCGCAAATCATGCATGCTTCGCACATGTTCGTGGGCCAGTGTGATGTCGCATATTTTTATCCGGTCCTCATGTGGCATTTCATGGTCCATCAGCATGTCAAATGCCTGTCGGGCAATCTGGAAGGCATTGAACCCGATATAAACAGCGATGCCCAGACCGAAGACAGGATCAGCCAACGTCCAGTTCAAATAGCCCGACAACAAAAGCGCCGTAATCACGGCAACATTCATCATCAGATCCGCCTTGTAATGCAGCGAGTCTGCGCCAATGGCCAGCGAACCGGTGTCCCGGGCTACCTTCTGCTGGTAACGCACCAGAAGCAGCGTCAAGGCGATTGAGATCACAAGCACAACAATCCCGACTGTGCTATTCTCAACCACTCTCGGGTTCAGAAAACGATCAACTGACTGATATGCCAGAAAAACCGCCGATCCAATAATGATAGCAGCCTGCCCCAAACCTGCGATGGCTTCCAGTTTGCCATGACCGAATCTGTGTTCCCGGTCGGCGGGCTCAACAGCGTGATGAATGGCAAAAAGCGTTGTCAGGGATGCCAGCAGATCAAGCGACGAATCTGCCAAAGACCCAAGCAGGGCAACTGAGCCAATGTACAGCCAGGCAGAAAGCTTGATAGCGATAAGCGTCAATGCCACAGTAACAGACGCATAAGTCGCCCGTTTCATCAGCCTGATACGCTTTTCTGCCTCAGCGCCAAGTTGCGCGTTTTCGTTTCCGTTTTGCATTTATCTTCCAAATATCACGGGAACAGTTTCTCTGTCTTCCATTCGCCGTCTTCACGCCGAAACACCAGTCTGTCATGCAGGCGAAAGGCCTTCTCCTGCCAGAATTCAATAACTTCCGGCACGACCCTGAAGCCTGACCAGTATGGCGGGCGAGGAATTGTTCCAATGGCAAATTTTGCAGCGTATTTTGCGATTTCCTTCTCGAAATGCAACTTGCTTTCAAGCGGTCTGGATTGTTGAGACGCCCACGCGCCAATTCGGCTGTCCCGCGGACGACTATCAAAATACGCATCAGCCTCGGCGTCTGTTGTCGGTACCACAGTCCCCTCTATCCTGATCTGGCGATCCAGAGACTTCCAGTGGAAACATAAAGCGGCGTTGGGATTTTCCGCAAGATCCCGCCCCTTGTGGCTTTCCAGATTTGTATAAAACACAAAACCTTCCGGCCCCCAGGATTTCAGTAGAACCATACGCACCGAGGGCACACCTGCCGCATCCGCCGTCGCCAGAGCCACAGCATTCGGATTTGAAACTTCGCCCTCTGTTGCTTTTTCAAACCATTCTCCAAACCGGGCGAATGGGTCTTTATTGTCTGCCATTTTCTTCTCTTGCCTGTTGGGAGCCCAGGCCCCGCTACATCCGATCATTTAACACTGGTAATTGTGACTGTTATCTGTGTCACATACCATATATAATGCAGAACGGCTTACGAACAGACCAGAAAGAGCATAAGTTATGAAAATTTCCCGGATATCATGTGTTTTTATGTTAACTGTCACGCTCGCAGCGTGTGAAGCAGGCAAGGAAAACCAACAGGCTGGCACGTTAATCGGTGCAGCTGCCGGTGCACTGCTGGGTTCTCAGGTCGGCAGTGGAACGGGCAGAACCATTGCAATTGCCGCTGGAACCCTGGCAGGTGCCTGGCTGGGTAATGAAATCGGCAAATCTCTCGACCGCAAGGATCGGGCTGCCATGCAGCAAACAACACAGCAGTCTCTGAGTTCTTCCCCCGCCGGCACGACGTCCAGCTGGAGCAATCCGGAAAGCGGCAATTCAGGTACTGTGACCCCGCAACCCACTTACACCAACTCATCTGGTCAGGTATGCCGGGAATACCAGCAAACTGTTGTGGTGGATGATCAGACAGAAACAGGATACGGCACAGCCTGCCAGCAAAAAGATGGATCATGGAAAGTCGTTAGCAACGGCTAGAACTCTTTATTATCTGGCGATTGTGACCTTGCGCCCCTTTAATCCCTGGAGTCATGACCTATTTACTATTACTGTTTAATGTTTGCCCTGCAACAAACAGGGTATTGTGTTGTATGGCAAAAGAATAGTATCCGGTAGCAATGAAAAATCCGTATGACATTTTAGGTGTAAGCAAAACTGCAAGCGCTGACGAAATCAAAAAGGCTTATCGCAAGCTCGCCAAACAACTGCATCCCGACCTCCACCCGAATGATAAAAAGGTCGTCGAGCGATTTAAAGAGGTCTCTGCCGCTTATACAATTCTCTCTGACAAGGAGAACCGTGCAAAGTTTGACCGGGGCGAAATGGGCGCAGATGGTTCCAGCAGCGGATTTTCAGGTTTCCGGGATGCCTATCGAAACTATCAGCGGGCCGGCGCAACCAGCGGGGGCAACACTGGCGCTGGCGGGTTCGGTGCGGGCGACTTTGACCCCGAAGATCTGTTTTCTTCTATTTTTGGCAATGCGCGCAGGCGGCAGGGTGGCAGGGCAGCCCAGCGCGGGTCCGATCGTATTTACAAGGTCGGAATTGGCTTTCTTGATGCGGCAAAAGGCACCAGGCGACGTATTACTCTGGAAAATGGCAAAACACTGGATGTGCAAATCCCGGTCAACGTCAAGGAAGGCCAGCAGATCCGCCTGAAAGGTCAGGGTGGCGAGGGCCTGGGGGGCGGCCCGAATGGTGATGCCCTGATACAAATCGAGATAAACCCGCACGATTACTTCCGACTGGAAGGTCAGGATATCCATCTGGACCTGCCAATAACGCTTGCCGAAGCCATTCTGGGCGCGAAAGTCAGCGTCCCGACCATTGACGGCAACGTCAGCCTGAGCATTCCACCCGGTTCAAGCTCAGGTAAAATGTTACGCCTTAAAGGAAAAGGTGTTTCTTCATCAAAATCAAAGGATCCCGGCGATCAATATGTTAAGCTGCTTGTTATGTTGCCGCAAACCATTGATTCCGATCTTGAGAAGTTCATGAAAAAATGGTCAGACACAAACAACTATAATGTAAGAGACAGATTCAAACAGTGAAACTGATCTTCACCATATATCTGCGAGCTGCACGCGAATTCGCGCGTCACGATGGCCCTGTCATGTCTGGTCATCTGGCTTTCTTGACCATGTTGGGCATGTTTCCTTTTCTGATTTTTTTTGTCTCTCTCGCCGCTTTTTTCGGTCAGTCCCAGGCAGGCATTGAGGTTATAGGCTTCCTGTTCGATCAGATGCCGCAGGACATTCAGGATGTTCTCTACGGCCCGGTTAATAAATTGATGAATGACACCAACAGGGGCATTCTGACCACAAGTATTCTGGGGGCCATCTGGGTTTCGTCATCTACAATTGATGCGGCCCGGGTAGCCATTCAACGGGCGCATGGTGTATCGGATGGCCCGGTATTCTGGCGGCGTCGGCTTGAAGGCATTGTCATGGTTGTCCTTGCCGCCTCGGCGATTCTGACCGGCATGGCGATATATGTTCTCGGTCCCGCCGCCTGGAAAGCTGTTAACGCCTTTATTCCCCTTAGTGGTGCCTGGACATCATACATGGGCTGGGCAAGGCTGGGGGCCAGCTTCCTGCTGATGTTTTCTGCCTTGTGCGCACTCATGTTTGTATTGAGACCCAGCGGATATCGCCGGTCGAGCCCGGTTACGCCCGGAGCCTTGACAACTCTTGTACTGTGGATGGGAATCGGTGCCGTCTTTTCAAGTTATCTGAAGCAATTCGGCCAATATGACAATACCTATGGCAGTCTTGCCGGGCCGATTATTGCCTTATTGTTTTTCTACCTGGTAAATGCCTGTTTTTTGTTTGGGGCTGAAGTGAATTCAACCATATCCTGGCTGCGTAAACAGAAGGAAACCGCAGCCGACCAAAGCGATCAACTTTCACAAAATGATAATTCGTAATCGTTGATTCAAAAAAACTTTGGTATAGGATGCCCAAACTCGTAACATGGCGCATGTGCGAACATAAGAAGGATATGAGCGAATGACGCAATCGTCAGGTTTATTGGCAGGAAAAAGAGGCTTGATCATGGGTGTTGCCAATGATCGGTCCATTGCCTGGGGCATAGCCAAAAAGGCCCATGAGCATGGAGCAGAACTGGCTTTCAGCTATCAGGGGGAAGCTCTTGAGAAGCGGGTGACGCCTTTGGCTCATTCAGTCGGCTCGGACACCATCCTGCCATGCGATGTAACAGACGATGCGTCAATCGACGCCATGTTTGAACAGATCCGCGAAAAATGGGGGACCATAGATTTTCTGGTACACGCCATTGCCTATTCCGACAAAACACAGCTGAAAGGCAGATATGTTGATACGACGGCGGATAATTTCGCCATGTCGCTCAACATCTCCTGCTATTCGTTCACGGCAGTCTGTCAGCGCGCTGAAAAGCTGATGCCAAATGGCGGCAGCCTGATTACCCTGACCTATTACGGCGCTGAAAAGGTCGTGCCCCACTATAATGTCATGGGTGTTGCCAAGGCGGCGCTGGAAGCAAGTGTTAAATATCTGGCCAAGGATCTGGGCAAGGACAATATCAGGGTGAACGGCATCTCTGCGGGCCCTATTAAAACACTGGCGGCTGCCGGTATTGGCGATTTCCGTTATATTCTCAAGTGGAATGAATATAATTCGCCGTTGCGCCGAAATGTAACAATCGAAGACGTCGGCAATGCCGGTGTCTATATGATCAGTGATCTCTCTTCCGGTGTTACAGGTGAAATTCACCATGTAGATAGCGGCTATAATATTATCGGCATGAAGCTTGAAGATGCACCGGATATTTCGGTCATATAACCCTGACGACGGCCCGGACCACAGCCTATGTCCCATAATACTTTTGGAAAACTGTTCCGTGTGACGACCTGGGGCGAAAGCCATGGGCCGGCACTGGGCTGCGTGGTCGATGGCATGCCACCCGGAATTGATATTTCCGAAAGTGACATTCAGGCCTTTCTTGATCGCCGCAAACCGGGCCAGTCCCGCTTTACGACCCAGCGTCGCGAGCCTGACGCCGTCAAAATACTATCAGGGACTTTTGAAGGGCAAACTACGGGCACACCCGTTTCGCTCATGATCGAGAATATCGACCAGCGTTCAAAAGATTATGGTGATATTGCACAGAAATATCGGCCAGGCCATGCAGACTTCTCCTATATGGCCAAATACGGCATTCGGGATTATCGCGGTGGCGGACGGTCCTCTGCACGTGAAACCGCCGCACGCGTGGCCGCGGGTGCCCTTGCCCGCAAAATTCTGGGCCGTTCAGTTCAAATCCGCGGTGCACTTGTACAGCTTGGCCCCCATAAAATTGACCGGGCGCGCTGGGACTGGGATAATATCTCCGGCAACCCCTTCTGGTGCCCGGACCCGGTCGCGGCGCAAGAATGGGAAACATATCTTGACAAGGTCAGAAAGTCAGGCTCCTCCACAGGTGCCGTGATCGAAGTCGTCGCCAGCGGCATTCCCGTCGGCTTTGGGGCGCCGATTTATGGCAAACTCGATGCTGATCTTGCCGCCGCCATGATGAGCATAAACGCCGTCAAGGGGGTCGAAATCGGCAACGGATTTAACGCTGCAGCGTTATCGGGCGAAGAAAATGCAGACGAAATGCGCTCGGGCACCGATGGCCAGCCTGTTTTCAGCTCAAACCACGCAGGCGGCATTCTGGGCGGCATCTCCACAGGTCAGGACATCATCGTCCGGTTCGCCGTGAAGCCGACCAGCTCTATTCTGGCAAGCCGCCAGACCATAGACAGTCAAGGCAATGAAACTGAAATTTCCACCAAAGGACGCCACGACCCGTGTGTGGGCATTCGTGCAGTGCCGGTGGGTGAAGCCATGATGGCGTGTGTGCTGGCTGATCACCTGCTGCGCCACCGCGCCCAATGTGGCTAGAGTCGCCCTTTTCTGAACACGGCAACCAGCTCGATGTGAGGTGACCACAAAAACTGGTCCACTGGTGTCACTTTGGTCATTTCATAGCCGCCATCGACCAGTGTGCGGGCATCCCGGGCAAAGGTCGCCGGATTGCACGAAACGGCCACCACAACCGGCACATTTGATATGGCAATCTGCTCGGCCTGCGCTTTCGCTCCTACCCGCGGCGGATCAAATATCACGCCATCAAATGACTTAAGGTCAGTTGCCAATAACGGTCGGCGGAAAAGATCACGTTGCTCGGTGATAATTTCCTGTAATCCTGTGGCCATGTTCGCAGCCTTGCGCAGGGCATCTATGGCGGCGACATCCCCTTCAGCGGCCAGTACCCGGGCCCGCCCTGCCAGGGCAAAAGTAAAGGTACCACACCCGGAAAACAGATCCGCCACACGAACGGCGTCAGGCAAGGCCTCCTCTACCAGCCGGGTCAGTTCCTGCTCGCCTTCAATCGTGGCCTGCAGGAATGCCGCTGGCGGCAAGGCTACGGGAATACCACCCGGTTTTACGATCACATTACGTCGCTCAAGAACAATTTCCCGATCCCGCCCCCACCATATACGGGCCAGATCATTTTTTTCCGCGAATTCTGTCAGATCCATCCGCAAATCAAGGTCAAGTGATTGCATGGACTCTATACCCAGATCAATCCCGGTTACCGTCGCCGTTACATTGACATCGACACTTTGGCCACCGCTTAATAACCCGCCCAGAAATTCACGTAACGGGCCCAGCAACTCCACAATTTCAGGCACCAGAACGGGACATTCCGCCATGTTGACAATTCGGTTTGATCCCCGCTCGTGAAACCCGATCGCAACACCTGTCCGCCCCCGGTGCAGGGCATGAAGGCGGGCCCGGCGGCGCGAATTTTTAGGCGACACAATCGGTGCTTCAACGTCAACATTTGTAAATCCACGGTGCCCCAGCGCCTGTTTGATCTGAAAAGACTTCCAGTCCCGGTAGGCTGGTACTGCGACATGCTGCAAGGCGCACCCCCCACAAATGGAAAAATGGGAACAGGCGGCGGCTTGCCGGTCCGGTCCGGGATTGACGATTTGTGCAATGCGAGGGCTACCTGCACTTTCAAGGACCAGCTCATCACCCGGTACCGAAAAGGGAATATACAGGGCTTCACCACCGACATAGGCCACGCCATCACCCCTGGCACCAATATGATCAATCTGAACGGTCTGTCTATGATCCATATTGTGCCCCAATCAAAAATTCCACATTGCCTTCCGGTCCCTTGATCGGGCTTTCCGTTACCCCCAACACCTGCCAGCCCGGCACATCGGCAAGCCAGCCGGCAATGGTCGTGCATACCTCGGCATGAAGCTCCGGGTCCCTCACGACGCCCCCTTTGCCCACGCGCTCCTTGCCGACCTCAAACTGTGGCTTGATCAATGCAATGAGGTGCGCTCCCCTTGTTGCCAGGGCCAGAGCCGCAGGCAACACTGTCTGCAATCCAATAAAACTGGCATCACACACAATCAGATCTATGGGGTCGGGAATATCATCTGTGGTGAGATGCCGTGCATTGGTGCGCTCCATCACGACCACCCGTTCATGCTGGCGCAATTTCCACGCCAGCTGCCCATGACCAACATCAACAGCATATACCTTCAGGGCACCGTGATGCAGGCAGACATCTGTAAAACCGCCCGTTGACGCGCCCACGTCCAGAACTGTCTTGCCTTCAACAGCAATGTCAAAAAATTCCAGCCCCCTGGCAAGCTTCACGCCACCACGACTGACCCATGGATGATCCTTGCCGCGCACTTCCAGAGCTGCATCATTTGCAAGCTGCTGACCGGCTTTCTCAATGCGTTTCTCTCCGCTAAAGACAATGCCTGAGAGGATATAGGCCTGTGCCCGACTGCGGCTTTCGGCAAGCCCCCGGTCGACAAGCAATTGATCTGCGCGAATTTTTGCCACCAGAGCCCTTCAGGAAAAGCAGGCATTCAGAAGAAAGGTCAAGCCAGCTGAATATTTTCAACGTTATTGTGCTGCAATGCTTCAAGCACCGTCTTCACAATACCCGAAGCATTCAAACCGGCCTCTTCATACATGTTATAGGGCGTATCCTGATCAATAAAGGTATCCGGCAAGAACATGGACCGCACCCGAAGGTCACTGTCCATCATGCCTTCGGCACTTAGATAATTCACAACATGAGAGCCAAACCCGCCGATGGAACCTTCTTCAATCGTGATCAGCAGGTCGTGTTCCCGGGCCAGCTTTTTGATCATGTCCTGATCAATCGGCTTGGCAAAACGGGCGTCAGCGACCGTTGCCAGAATACCGCGCTGACTCAGATCATCGGCCGCTTTCATCGCTTCTGCCAGGCGCGTGCCAAGCGACAATATAGCCACGCGGCTGCCCTTGCGCACAATCCTGCCCTTGCCGACCTCCAGCACTTCGCCTTTGGCTGGCAATGGCACACCTGTACCCTCGCCACGCGGATAACGAACCGCTGACGGCCGGTCATTGATCGCTGCCGATGTGGCAACCATATGCATCAGTTCTGCTTCATCTGCAGGGGCCATGACGACAAAATTCGGCAAGGTTGTCAAATAGGTAATATCAAATGAACCCGCATGGGTCGGACCATCCGCCCCCACCAGCCCGGCTCTGTCTATGCCGAATCTTACGGGCAGACACTGGATGGCAACGTCATGCACGACCTGATCATAGGCACGCTGAAGGAAGGTTGAATAAATCGCCGCAAAAGGCTTGTATCCCTCTGTGGCCAGCCCGGCTGCAAATGTGACGGCATGTTGCTCGGCAATGCCTACATCAAAGCAGCGATCAGGATATTTCTCGCCAAACATATCAAGCCCGGTGCCCGATGGCATTGCGGCCGTGACCGCGACAATCTTGTCGTCCAATGCTGCTTCGGCCATTAATGCCCGCGCAAAAACCTTGGTATAGCTGGGGGCCTTGGGGGCCGATTTTGCCTGCGCACCGGTCACGACATTAAACTTGGAAACACCGTGGTACTTGTCAGCAGCGGCCTCAGCCGGCGCATAGCCCTTCCCTTTCTGGGTCACGACGTGCACCAGAATAGGCCCACTTTGGGCGTCCCGCACATTTTCCAGCACAGGCAGGAGGTGCTCCAGATTATGACCATCAATAGGCCCCACGTAATAGAAGCCCATTTCTTCAAACAGGGTGCCCCCGGTAGCCATACCCCGCGCATACTCCTCAGCCCGGCGGGCTGTGCTGCGAATGGATTTCGGAAACACCGCGACCATTTGCTTTGCCACATCCCGCAACCCCATAAAGGATCGTGAAGACAGAAGGCGGGCCAGGTATGCACTCATGGCACCTACGGGTGGCGCGATTGACATGTCATTGTCATTCAAAATGACGGTCAAACGCGACCCAAGCGACCCGGCATTATTCATCGCCTCATAAGCCATACCTGCGCTCATGGCACCGTCGCCAATAACGGATACAATCCGCTCGTTTGTATGCTTCAGGTCGCGTGCCACGGCCATACCAAGGCCGGCAGAGATAGAGGTGGAGCTGTGCGCCGCCCCAAACGGATCATATTCACTTTCGGCACGTTTGGTAAAACCGGACAAGCCATCCGGCTGGCGCAATGTCCGAATGCGGTCCCGCCGCCCCGTGAGTATTTTATGCGGATAGCATTGATGGCCAACATCCCAGATCAGTTTGTCTTCAGGGGTGTTGAACACATAATGAAGCGCCACAGTCAGTTCCACGACACCAAGCCCGGCGCCCAGATGGCCTCCCGTGACCGACACCGCATCAATCATTTCACTGCGCAACTCATCTGCCAGCTTTGGCAGTTGGGCAGGTTTCAAGGCCCGCAAATCGCTCGGAAATTTTATGGTATCAAGAAGAGGTGTTTCAGGTTTATCCGTCAAAATATCAATCCACTGACTATTTCAAAGCACTTCGGCTATTTGTCACGATTTATAGCAAATTGCGCGACCGCACGCAAAAGATCAGCATTTTCAGTAAAATAGTCCAGGTGATGCAGCGCCTGATCGGTCAGCATCCGTGCCTGTGTGCGGGCCCGCTCCACCCCCAAAGACGACACCAGCGTTGCCTTGCCCGCCTCGACGTCCTTGCCGGCGGTTTTGCCCAGATCGCCATCACTTCCTTCAACGTCCAGCAGGTCATCGGCAATCTGGAAAGCAAGCCCCAAATCATGGGCATAACCGCGTAAGGCACTGCGGGCGCTTGCGGGCGCCCTGCCCAGCATTGCTCCTGCCTCCGCACAAAAACAAATCAGCGCGCCCGTTTTCATTTGTTGCATGCGGGTAATTTCAGCCACTTCAAGATCGTTGTGTTCGGCCCATATATCAATCATCTGCCCCCCCACCATACCATGAAAGCCGGAGGCGGCAGCCAGACATTTGACAAGCTCACACCGGACCCGCGGGTCAGGATGTGTTTTTTCGTCGCTCAGGATATCAAAAGCCAGCGACTGCAGGGCATCGCCCGCCAAAATGGCTGTTGCTTCATCAAATTTCTTATGCGTGGATGGCTGCCCCCGGCGCAGGTCATCATCATCCATGCATGGCAGATCATCATGAATCAGCGAGTATGTATGCAAACATTCTACAGCCGCCGCGACACGCAGCGAACAATCCCGGGCCACACTGAACAAATCAGCTGTTGCCACAACAAGGAAAGGGCGTAATCGCTTGCCACCGCCCAGCGTCGCGTAGCGCATGGCCTCCGCCAATTGTTTCTCGGGTCCTGAAACGTCAGGCAACAAACGGATAAGCATGTCTTCAACAGCCGCCGCAGTCACGCCCATAGCTTCAACGGCAAGCGTCTCTTTACTGGAGGTCACACTTAATCCACTTCAAAAGGGCTGGCGACCGGCGTTTCATTGTCCTGACCGACGGTGATTTTTTCAATTTTAGCCTGCGCCGTAGCAAGCTTTGCCTCGCAGTGTTTCTTCAACAGGTTCCCGCGCGTATAAATGTCGATCGATTCTTCCAGATCAACATCTCCGGCTTCCAGCCGCTGTACGATTGTCTCCAGACTTTCAAGTGCCTGTTCAAAGCTCAGACTTGCAATATCCGGCGGCACTTCGCCAGTTTTCTTGGCCGTCATAATTCTCTCCCTTATTCTGCAAGCAGGGCCTGCACATGCGCCGCAACGCAAGGACCCAAGGCATCCAGATTATAGCCGCCTTCAAGTGCAGATACTACCCGACCGGCACAATGTTTATCGGCAATCTTCATGATAGCTGATGTTACCCATGCAAAATCTTCCTCACCCAGGTCCAGCTGCGCGAGCGGATCGCTGACGTGAGCATCAAATCCCGCCGAGATAAGAACCATATCAGGGGCAAACCGGTCAAGTGCCGGTAGCAATTTATCTGACATTACTTTTCTGAAAGCTGTGGAATCGCTACAGGCTGCCATGGGAAAATTGTGAATATTCCCGACACCGGTCTCAGTTGCCGCCCCCGTCCCCGGATAAAGCGGTGCCTGATGAGTTGACGCATAAAAAGCCCGCGGATCGGCCTGAAACGCGGCCTGACTGCCATTGCCGTGATGAACATCAAAGTCGATGATCGCAACCTTGTCCATCCCATGCACCGCCCGCGCCTGCATGGCCCCGACAGCGATATTGTTGAACAGGCAAAACCCCATGGCCTGTGAGGGTTCGGCATGATGCCCGGGCGGCCGAACGGCGCAAAAGGCATTGCCGGTTTCGCCACCGATCACGGCATCCACTGCCGCGCATACGGCCCCTGCCGCGCGAAGGGCAGCATGATACGATCCCGGTGACATTACCGTATCGGCATCCAGCCTTGCGTATCCCGAAGCGGGAGCTGAATCTCGAATGTTATTCATATGATCTAAAGGGTGCACACGGGCGATCTGCTCAGCGGTGGCCATTGGCGCATCCCGCCAGTTCAGCCTGCCGTGAAACATTTCACCCCGCAAAGCCTCCAGAACGACCTCCAGACGCTCTGTTCGCTCAGGGTGCCCCGGACCGGTATCATGCTCCAGACAGTCGTCATGCGTAAAGATTGTGGTCGTCATTATGTCCTCTGCCCGTAGTCCGGAATTAGCCTTCTACAGCGCCATCAGCTTCTCTTTTGGCCTTTTCTTCCGCCACCAGCTCTTTTTTTGAAAGCTTGCCGATCATCGTTTTGGGAAGCTCATCGCGAAACTCGACCTGCCCCGGAATTTCATGCCGGCCAATCCGCTCACGCAGAAAAGCCAGGATATCCTTGTCGGTCACGTTTTCATGTCCCGGCTTCAGGACAACAAATGCCTTGGGAATTTCACCCTTGTATTCGTCAGGAACACCTATGACGGTCACCTCTTTCACCGCCTCATGCTGGTGAATGGCTTCCTCCACCACACGCGGGAAAACGTTAAAGCCGCTCACCAGAATCAGGTCTTTCGCCCGATCGACAATGAAGGTATAGCCTTCCTCGTCCATATAGCCGATATCACCTGTCCGCAGCATGTCGCCAATCATGACATCCTGTGTTGCTTCGGGCCGCCTCCAGTACCCTTTCATGATTTGTGGCCCGCGCAGACAAATTTCCCCCTTTTCACCCTGGGGAAGAATTTTACTGTGATCCTCAGGGTCAATGATGATAATATCCGTGCCCGGCGCAGGCAGACCAATAGACGCTGGCTTGTTCGCCCCTTCAAACGGGTTTATGGCGGCGACCGGTGAGCTTTCTGTCAGGCCATAGCCTTCAACCAGCTTGCACCCCGTCAGGTTCTCAAATTTATTTTTCAATTCGACGGGTAAAGGTGCGCCACCTGATACACACGCCCTGATTGACCCAAGGGTTTCTTTCGACGCATCTTTATGATGTAAAATTGCGGTATACATCGTGGGCACGCCAAACATGATCGTGGCTTTCTTCTTCGAGATCAACTTCATGGCCGCGTCCAGTTCAAACCGCGGCAACATCAGAATTTCTGCGCCCATTAACAGCCCCTGATTCATCACACCGGTCATGGCAAAAACATGAAAAAACGGTAGCACGCCAAGCATTCTCTCGCCGGTCTCCGTGGCAATCGTGTTCAAGTCTGCCGATTGCTGCGCATTGATGTAAAGGTTGGCATGCGTAAGCATGGCCCCTTTGGGCACGCCGGTTGTGCCGCCGGTATATTGCAGCACGGCGATATCATTTACAGGGTCAATATCGGGCACAACAACCGTACCGTCATTATCCAGTATTTCCTGATATGAAATATATCTCTCGTTCTGGTCGACGCTGGCAATTTCGCCGCGTTTGAACAGTTTAAACAACCAGTTTGTCGGAAACGGCAGAACCTCATCCAGCGTCCCCACAATCAGTTTTTTAATTCTGCTTTTCTGCTGCACCCTGTGTATCGCCGGATAGAGCGATTTCAGATTCAATGTGACCATAAAATCCGTGCATGAATCTTCCACCTGCTGAAGCAATTCCTGCTCTGAATACAGCGGGCTGAAATTAACCACAGTACCGCCTGCTTTCAGAATGCCGAAGTAGCAGACAATAAATTGCGGGCAATTGGGCAGAAACAATCCAACGTGAACACCTTTACCTACCCCCAGTGACTGAAAGCCTTTCGCAGCCCGGTCTATCAGGTCCCCCAGTTCAGCATAGGTGTATTTTTTGCCCAGAAAGTCTGCCGCATTACGGGACGGATATCGGCTGCAGGATTCGTCCGTGATGGAAAACAGCGGTTTTGGCGTATATTCCTTGTCCCACTGGACAGACTTCGGATAATAGTCAAGCCAGGGTCGCTGTTTCATTCTTGTATACTCCCGAAAATTCCGGTTCTGGATGGGCTTCCGGTTCAGAGTTTGACATGCAACTCACACGAATTCCATGACAAATGTACAGGACCGGAAACAGCACATTACGACGAGCTGAACCTGCGAATATTATCATTGTCTTCGCGCACGTACAGCTGATCATTCTCCACCAGATAATGAAGATGGGCAATGACCTCTCCAAGCCCCAGAATATAGTCAAATCCCTTCAGTTCACGCCTGAAAACAAGAGGTATAAATTCAACAGCGGTCATGGGTGATTTACATACATCCAGCATTCTGTCCAATCGATCCTGATGACCGGCAATCAGACTGTCCAGTCTTGTATGGAGGCCATAAAACGGTTCTCCATGTGCCGGCAGGACCAGCGTATTTTCCGGCAACTCCTTAAAACGCTGCAGGGAGGCCAACCAGTCATCCAGAGGATTGGAGAAAGGCTCTGTCGCATGCACGCTAACGTTTGAACTGATTGTCGGCAAAACCTGATCGCCGGATATCATCACCCCCAGATCCGGAGAATAAAGACAGATATGTTCCGGCGAATGGCCGCGCCCGGCAACAAGATGCCACGGTCGACCATCAATGGTCAGTGTCCCGCCATCGCGTATCCGCCGGTACGCTGCAGGGGGGTTGGAAACAATCTTTTCCAGATTATCATAACCGGCGTCGTGAATTTTTTGTAAAGCCCGTGCGTCCATGCCTGCAGACTTGTAAAATCTCATAATTTCCGGTGGCGGCTCTTTCTGGCTACCGCCGACCAGTGCAGCTCCCAGGAGATACTCTGCGCGCGCCATCCACAACATAATATCAAGGCGACCGCACAGCCATCCGGCCAGGCCAAAATGATCAGGATGCAAATGCGTACAGATCAGCCGTTTGACCGGTCGCCCCGCCATAAAACCTGAAAACAGTTTTTCCCAGCACGCTCTGGTTTCAGCTGATTTTATGCCGGTATCAACAATCGTCCAGCCATTGCCGTCCCGCAGCAGCCACAGATTGATATGATCCAGACTGACCGGCAGCGGCATCCTGATCCAGAACACCCCGTCAGCCACTTCAACAGCTTGGGCTGGCTCTGGAATTTCATCGAAAGGGTACGCCAGATCAGTCATCTATACTCAAATCATCAAAATTACAGGCAGTTGCGCGAATATTAACGTTTACGTTAACGTAAGGCAATACTCGTCCCGCATCAGCGGCACCCGGTCTTTACGCCAGATCAACATCGAACAGGGGTTCATCGGTTGCCCTGATTGCGGGTGCCAGTGCGATGGCCTGTGGCAATAACTGGCTGACAAAAAATGAAGCAACCGCAATTTTCCGGCGCAGGAATTCACCGTCACCCGATCCCGTCGCCAGCATTTCTGTAGCAGCCCGGGCACCCCTGACCAAAAGATAGGCCCCCACAGTCATTGAAAAAAGCCGTAAAAAAGGCGTGGCACCAGCAGCGACTGCCCGCATATTCTGTCCACTCTGCTCTATCAGCCATTCGGCACATTTACGTGTTGTCACAACGGATTCCAGCACATTGGGTTTCATTTTCGCCATATCGTCAGATGCCGACATACCGCCAAGAAATTCTTCAATTTCGGTCAACAGACTGCGCCAGTGTTTGCCCCCGTCCATATTGAGTTTCCGCCCGACAAGATCCATAGCCTGAATACCATTTGTCCCCTCGTATATTGGGGTAATACGCGAATCGCGCAGGGTCTGCGCCACGCCGGTCTCTTCGATAAAGCCCATGCCCCCGTGAACCTGCACAGCCAGCGACGCGCATTCAACCCCAATATCCGAAGAAAATGCCTTGCTCATGGGTGTTAACAAGTCTGCAAGGCCAGACGCCCGCTCCCGCCCGGCTTCATCTGCGGCATGACCCGCCAGATCAATCGCCTTGGCATTCAGGTAACAAATCGCCCGGCTTGCTTCTGTATAGGCCTTGATGGTGAACAACATCCGGCGAACATCAGCATGCTCAATAATGGGAGCATTTGCACTTGTAGCACCAACCGGGGTACCCTGGACACGCTCGGTCGCATATGTCAGCGCCTGCTGATAGGCAAGCTCGGCAATGCCAACACCTTCAAGACCAACGCTTAGGCGGGCATAATTCATCATGGTGAACATGCAGCGCATGCCCTTGTTTTCTTCCCCCAGAAGATAGCCAACGCATTCACCATTATCACCGTAAGACATCACACAGGTCGGGCTCGCATGAATGCCCAGCTTGTGCTCCAGCGAGACCACGCGAAGATCGTTTGCCCGGCCCGGAGTTCCATCATCATTCAACAGGAACTTGGGCACAACAAACAAAGAAATACCCTTTGTGCCCGCCGGCGCATCCGGCAACCGCGCCAAGACAAGATGAATGATATTGTCTGTAAAGTCATGGTCTCCATAGGTGATAAAAATCTTCTGCCCTGAAATCAGATAGCTCCCGTCGGCCTGTGGCATCGCTTTCGTCCGCAAAGCCCCGACATCAGATCCGGCCTGAGGTTCGGTCAGGTTCATTGTGCCTGTCCATTCCCCGCTGATCAGTTTGGCCAGATATTTTTCCTGTAATTCAGCGGAACCGTGGCTGAGCAAAGATTCGACTGCCCCTTGCCCCAAAAGCGGACAAAGACCAAAAGCCATATTTGACGAGGCGATCATTTCGGTCAGGATACCCCCCATGACGGACGGCATCCCCTGCCCGCCGAATTCAGGCGAACTGCTGATGCCGTTCCATCCCGCTTCAACATATTGTCGATAGGCGTCTGCAAAGCCATCAGGTGTGCGGACCACACCATTCTCCAGCACCGATCCCTGACGGTCCCCGACCTCGTTCAAGGGGGCCAGCACCTCTGATGTGAACTTGCCGGCTTCTTCCAGAACCGCCTCAACCAGATCGGGCGTTGCCTCTGAAAATGCTTCTGTTTTGGTTAAATCAGAAAAATTAACAATATGATCCAGCGTGAAAGAGATGTCCTGAAGTGGTGCTTTGTATGAAATCATGATATTCCCAAATTCTGAATGCTTTCCCAAGCCACCATTGTAATTTGGGGCCGAGGATGGCATCAACCCAATGCTGATGATAATCAGGT
Organism: Sphingomonadales bacterium; assembly: GCA_965227345.1. GTDB lineage: Bacteria > Pseudomonadota > Alphaproteobacteria > Sphingomonadales. The sequence goes on along the minus strand of OZ245755.1, from coordinate 3,830,187 downwards.
TGAACCAGCCTGACACTGGAAGTATTGAACCTGATAAAAATGCAGTCAACTGATAATGCCTGACACGCCGACGGACAAGTCAAAAATCACGAATCCTGATGATCGCGGGCTGGCCGAAGCCGCAACGGCTCTGGGTCGGGGGGAACTTGTCTGCATGCCAACAGAAACGGTTTACGGTCTGGCGGCGGACGCGACCAATGATCAGGCCGTGGCAAATATATATGCCGCGAAAGGCCGCCCTGACTTCAACCCCCTGATTGTTCACGTTGCCGACCTTGATGCTGCAGGCGACATTGCCGTTCTGGACGAGGCAGCGCGTCAGCTGGCCGCGATTTTCTGGCCCGGGCCTTTTACACTGGTCCTGAAACGGCGCGAGGATAGCACTGTGTCGTTGCTGGTATCTGCCGGGCTGGATACGATTGCTGTGCGCGTGCCGGGCCATCCTGTAGCGCGCGCACTCATCAGGCAATACGGGAAGCCCCTGGCCGCTCCAAGCGCGAACCTTTCGGGCCGCATAAGCCCAACCCGCGCAGAGCATATAGAATCCGCGCTGATCGACAAGGTTTCCCTGGTGCTGGACGGCGGCGCTTGCGCCAACGGCCTTGAATCCACGATTGTACGCCTTCATAACGGCAACGTTGAATTGTTACGCCCGGGAAGCGTCACGCCTGAAGATATCACCCAGACCACCGGCCTGAATGTTGTGCCAGCTCCAGCAACAGAAAACCCCGGCGCCCCCGGACAGTTGAAAAGCCATTACGCGCCACGGGCAGAACTTCGCCTTGGCGCATCAACCCCCAAGCCCGGCGAAGCATTTCTTGCGTTCGGTCTGGCCCCCGATGCCCCCTTCAGCATGAACTTGAGCAAGGCCGCAAATCTGACAGAAGCAGCAGGAAACCTGTTTGCCATGCTGCGGGAACTTGACCAGACCGGGGCACGGATCATTGCCGTTATGCCTATCCCCGAACATGGGCTGGGGCTGGCAATCAATGATCGACTGAGACGAGCCGCAGCCCCACGCCCACCACAAATCACGACCTCACGAGAGAGCAATTGAATGATAGATCAACACGCCGCGCTGGACGCCATCAAAAACCGTCTTGGAGATAAAGGCTGGACCGATCAGCCTGACGAAATGGCGCCGCATCTGACGGAATGGCGTGATCTCTATATTGGCAAGACACCTCTGGTAGCACGACCCGCAAATGTGACAGAAGTCTCGGATATATTGTCGATCTGCCATGCGCACGGCATAGCTGTTGTCCCGCAGGGAGGGAATACGGGCCTTGTCGGGGGCGGCGTTCCTGACGAGAGTGGTAACGAACTGCTTCTCTCCCTTTCACGCATGAACCGGGTGCGCGAGCATGACCAGCGAAATTTCACCATAACCGTGGAAGCCGGCTGTGTCCTTGCAGACATTCAACAGGTGGCCCGTGATGCAGGACAGCTTTTCCCCCTGAGCCTCGCCGCGGAAGGGTCCTGCCAGATAGGCGGTAATATTTCCACCAATGCCGGGGGGGTATCCGTCTTAAAATACGGCAACACACGCGATCTTGTCCTGGGGCTGGAAGTGGTACTGGCAGATGGCCGGATCTGGAACGGGTTACGGGCCTTGCGCAAGGACAATACCGGTTATGACCTGAAACAGCTCTTTATCGGCGGGGAAGGTACGCTGGGCGTTATAACCGCTGCAACACTCAAGCTGTTCCCGCATCAAAAAGATACAGCAACAGCGATCGTCGGTGTACCAGACCCGGCAGCTGCCATTAATCTATTGTCAATGGCCCGCCACGAAAGCGGGGATCAGGTGGCTGCTTTTGAGCTGATGCCGCGGATCGGCCTTGATTTTGTGCTGCGTCACGTGCCCGGCACCCGCGACCCGTTAGGCACCCCGCAGGCATGGTATGTCCTGATTGAGTTCGGCTCATCCGGGACAAGTTCAAACACGGCTCAGGCGATGGAACAGATCCTGACAATCGGTATGGAAAAAGAATGGGTGCTCGACGGCGCCATAGCCGCCAATCTGGCCCAGGCCGCCGATTTCTGGAAATTGCGCGAAGCCATGTCGGAAGCCCAAAAACCGGAAGGCGGCAGTATCAAACACGATGTGTCCGTCCCGGTATCCCGCGTGGCAGAATTTCTTGCAATGGCCACAGCAGCTGTCGAAGCTAAAATCCCCGGCATTCGCCCCGTACCATTCGGCCATGTTGGCGATGGCAACATACACTTCAACCTGTCACAGCCGGACGGGGCGGACAAGGCCGGATTTCTTGCACAATGGTCTGAAGTGAACCGCATCGTGCATGATATCGTCATGAAACTGGGCGGCAGCATCAGCGCAGAGCATGGCATCGGGCGCCTGAAAGCTGATGAGTTGGCACATTACAAAGACCCGCTGGAAATCGAGATGATGCAAAGGATCAAACAGGCGCTTGACCCCAAAGGCATCATGAATCCCGGCCGGATATTAAACCGCTGACACACGCCTAAATTTTAAGATTGGCAATATAGTCGTTCAACGCCTGACGGGCTGTCTCAAGCCGGTTTTGAGACGCACTGATTTTGCTTTCAAGCTGATCAATTTTATCTTCCTGCTCTGCCAGCTTCCGGGTGTAGCGTTGATAGAGATTGCTGTCCCCGGAAACAGACGCCAGATTTTGTCGCAACCTTTCCTGATCTTCAAACAGGCTTTTTCTGTTCGCCCCCAGCGTTGTCATATCACGCTCAGCCTGATCAACATTCGATTTCAGGTCACGTATTTTCTTGAGCGTTGTGACAAGTGACGGCTCCAGCTTTCCGTCAGAAACAAAGGCGTTGAATTGTGCGTCAGTAATCTTCGCAAGGCCAACGCTTTGAGCAACCGGCCGTTCCAACACAACCTTGACGCTCTTTTGTTCTCCGCCCTTAAGACTTACAGGGATGCGGTAGTAATCACCCGATAGCTGAATATTCCGAGTGTCAGGCGAGGTCAGATCATAACCGCGAATGCGCGGATGTTCGAGCATGACAGACCGCCCTTCGCCGTCAGCTGCCTTGATCTGATAATATGTCGTTTGCTGATGCACGGTGCTGTAATAGAACACACCATTCGCGATACGGCCATTGGCGCTGTAGCTGGTATTGCCATCGCGGCGATCAATAATGGTGCCGCTATCCATCGCATAGCTCAGCATACGGCTGTCCCCCCTGGGCATACCATTCAGCAAGGCATCCCCCAAATAGGTAATATCCCCCTGCCCTGTGCGGCCATACAAGGCCACAGCACCACCGGGCAAAGCGGTTGGGCTGGTGTTTTTAATATCTGCCGACATAACAGGGTGATCAAAACTGGTGCCCGGCTGATAAAGTGCGATCCGGGTGGCCGGTACTTCCCCGTCGATAATTGGAATGGAGAAGCTTTCTCCCGATGGCACCGTGACCGGCCGGGGAAAATGGAAAGTAACCTGTGTAGCAGTTTCTCCCGTCGCCACGTCAGAAGACCCTTTCGCATAAGGTGCAGGCGCCATCGCAGGCGCAGATGCAACCCCGGATCTTTTGGAAAAATTCATGGCAGCCGATTCGGCCGCATCGGCCATCATGCCCCCTTGATCAGTTCGCGGCATGACCCGGCTGAGCATATCAACCGGCACCGTCTGGCGATCGACATAATAGGATTGATAAATTGCCTGCCGAAAAGTCACCGAATTGCCAGATGTAAGGGTCAGATCCACGTCCTTCCAGTCCTGCCCGCTCATATTCTCAAACAGGGCCCAGCCCTGCATATAACCCTTGTCATTGTCGCCCAGCGTCAGGCGATAGGTCGTCTTCCAAAGGGGCATTTCCATCAGGAACCCGACCGTTACAGTACGGCTGCCGCTGCCCTCGCTGCTGATATGCAGTGTCCGGCGTTCTGCCCGATTGTTCTGCGCCAACAGATCAAGCGCCCGGCGCATCTGGCTATCCAGTTTCTTGTCTGTAAAGGCAACACTTTCCGCTTCTTCAAAAACGAACTGTTGCAAACCCTTGCTGGTCAAGAGGCTGATACGGGTCTTGCCTTCCATTAATCCCAGCCCACCCTTTTCCTTCAGATCAGCATCTGTTTCCAGCGCCTGAACAATCCGTCCAGTCATTTCCTTCGGACCAGTGACCTTGATTTCTTCGCCCTGCAAGGCATTCAGCAATCGCGCCGGCGAGCTCAGTTCATACTGATTGAACGGCAAATCCTTGAAAGAAGCATTCAGCGGATTTTCGCCAGCAACGCGAATTCCCCCGACTTTGCCCTTGCTGTCAAAAACCACAATACTTTTCAGAATATCATCCATCTGATCACGGGGCAGACCCAGCGGCAGGGAAACATCTCCACTTACATTTGCCTCGTATTCAAAATATCCGACGCCACCTTGTGACAACAGAACCCGTTTCAGTTCCAGATCACCAGCGAATGCAACACTGGTAGAGGCCAGGGAAAAACCAATGATTATTCCGGATACGGGGTAAAGGCAAAATTTAGGGCTCAACATCATTGTTCCTTTTTTCAGGTCAGGTTCACAGGTTACAATGGACAACAATTATGTGATTATTGTGGCCAGAATGCCTCATCACGACAAGCAGGAAATGATATATGCCCTCGGCATCCCCGGACTATACAGAACATTACGTAACCATACAGGATGGTTTATCGCTCTATTATCGGGAATACGGGGCGCAGCATACAACGACAATACCCATCCTCTGCCTTCACGGTCTGACCCGGAATGCGCGTGATTTTGAAGATATTGCCTGCCATCTGGGAAAGACGCATCGCGTGATCGTGCCCGATATGCGCGGGCGCGGGAAATCCGGTTACGACCCGGATTACAAAAACTATCAGATTCCCACCTATATCGGTGATGTGCTGGATCTTTTGACAGCGGCAGGAATTCACAAGATCATAATCATTGGCACCTCAATGGGAGGCCTGATTGCCATGGGCCTTGCCATCACGCGCCCCACTATACTTGCCGGTGTGATCCTGAATGACGTTGGCCCGGAAATTGATCCGGCGGGTCTTGCCCGGATTGCCCAATACGCGGGGAATATGAAGCCTGTTAAAAGTTGGGAAGATGCTGCCCGGCAAACGATGGAATTAAACGCAACAGTCTTTCCGGAATTTGGTCCGGCAGACTGGATGGCCTTTGCGCGGCGGACCTTCCGCGAAGGACCGGATGGCATTCCATTGCCAGACTATGACCCCCATATTGGCACGGCAATGCGCGAAAGCACTGAAGCCGTTGCACCTGAGCATTTATGGGTCATGTTTACGGCTTTGTCCTGCGCCCCTTTATTGGCCTTCCGTGGTGAGTTGAGCGATATCCTGTCATCCTCCACATTTGAAAAAATGCAGAAAAAAATACCCGCCATGAAGGCTGTTATCGTAAAAAATCGCGGGCATGCACCCTTGTTGAACGAAGTACCGTGCAAACAGGCAATTGACAATTTTGTGCAAGACATTAACGGTCAGTGAATTTTATTGCTGACCAGTTTTGGCAACATCCCGGTATTACGATGGATTATACGATAGGGTGGGAATATCGCATATATCGTCGTCCCCACACCAAGGGTACTTTCAATCTCCAGCCTGCCGCCATGTAACTCCAGCAAAGATTTTGTTACAGCCAACCCCAGACCAGCACCCCCGAAACGCGAGCTTTTTGTTGGGTCCACCTGGGCAAAAGGCTCTTGTACTTCACTGATCATTTCTGCAGAAATTCCAATACCGTTATCTTTAAAAACAATAACCATACTGCCATCTTGCTTCAGGAAATTTTCAACAATCACCTTACCCCCCTGCGGGGTATATTTAATCGCGTTTGAAAGCAGGTTTTGCAGTATCCGCCTTACCGCTTGCTGGTCTCCACTTATGTAATCCAGTGTCGTCAAATAGCTGTTGGACAACTGCAAATTCTTTTTTTTCGCGTCCTCGTACATCTCTTTCATCACAGACACCAAAGTATCCCGTATGTTGACATCATCATGCTGGATCTCAAAATTGCCGGCTTCGATTTTCGACAACACAAGCATCTGATTGATGATAGCAAGCAAGTTTTTACCTGATTTTCTAATATCGGCAACATAGCCCAGATAGGTAGAATTCTCTATCGGACCAAAAACCTGGTTTTCCAGCATTTCGGAAAAGCCGATAATTGCATTTAGCGGCGTCCTGAGTTCATGGCTCATATTTGCCAGAAAATCCGATTTAGCATTGCTGGCTATTTCTGCCTCGGCTTTTGCCTGATGCAATGCACGTTCTGATTTTTTCTTTTCAATTGCAATGGCGGCATAATGGGCAAAATCCTCGATTAACCCGATATCCTGAGGATCCGGCGATGAAGGAGCAGAATAATAAAGCGCAAAGGATCCCAGAATTTCACCACCGCTGTCCACTATAGGTTCTGACCAGCATGAGGCCAGACCTGCCTCTGCCGCAAGTTCACGATATCCTTCCCAATTCGGATCGGTTGACAAATTCGAACATACTACCCTTTGCCCCAGATATGCCGAGGCCCCGCAGGCCCCTTGCAGCGGCCCAATTTCAAGACCATCAATAGCTTCACAATAGGCAGACGGTAAACTTGGTGCAGAACAAGTGAGCAATCTCGATCCGGACTCATCCTGCAACAATACAGACGCAAACATCCCCGGACGCACGACCTCGGCTGTCACCGTCAGGATGTCCATTGTTACATCCAGATGCCAGCCATCAATCACCGCCTGAAGGAATTTGCTTTGCCCCAGTCTCAGGCGCTGGGTGAGTAAACGTTCTGTAACATCCTGTACCGATAACAATGTCGAACTTGGTTGGTCAGGGGAACCTCTGACAAGATGCTGCAAGACGACGGCAGGGAAAACCGAGCCAGTGGCACGTCGACAAAAAACGATTGTCTTGCCTAAATCAGTATCAGAGAATTCCTTGCCATACTGTTTTGCTTCCTCACTTGTCGCATAGATAAAACACGGATCCTTGCCCCTGACATTCTCCTCACTAAAACCAAAATTATTCAGGAAGCTTTTATTGGCCATTTCAATGGAATTGTCGGGCCCCAACAATAGCAGCGACTGTTCATTCCCGTTAAAAGCCGTCGCCAGCAGCTCTCTTTGGTAGACTTTATCTTCCAGTTCCTGGCTGCGATCATCCAGAACCGCTGCAAAGAACATGACCGAAAAGGATAATGCAAGGGTCAACGCGGCGAAAACCAGAAACGCTTCATGCGGATTCATTCCCGCAAATGGGCCTGTTTGATGCGCAACCCCGTATGCCCCGCCCAGAATCAGCACAGACAAGACAACACCAACGCCTGGCCGGTAAAACCAAAGCAAGGCCCAGCATACCGTTGGCGCCAGAAAAAGGGTTAAAATAACCGCACTGCTCTCCACCTCCCCTGGACGGTACAAGAACCAGCACCAGGCCGCCGAAAGAGCCGCCAATACGAGCATATTAACACTCAACCGTATTTTTCTGCGCGTCATCGCCAGTCTTGTAGCAACCATAGCTGCCGGCACGACGGCCAGTGTGCCCAGGAGGTGAGCCAGAAACACATCACCCATAAATACAGGTAACGGATTATTTAATATTGTATTTGCAAAGTAATGGTGAACGGTCAAAAGACTGGCAAAAAGAAATGACCCCGGCACCGCGCCCAATAAAAAGAACGCGGCAGCCTGCCTGTATTTCGGGCTGTCGGGGGTAATCTTGCCGACTTCACTTATAAGATAAGCCCCCAGCCAGGCAGGAATGGTAACCGCTGCAGACATTGAAATCGCTAGCGGAGGTGGCAATCCATAAGCCAGTCCAGAGGCCACGGCTCCCGTGGCAACGGCCACCCATACAGAGCGGCCAAAGAGCAGCATTGCCGCAAGCGCCACGCCTGCGGTCGGAAAAATCACAACATAATCATCATTGACCAGAAACCCGGTCATCACATAATGAGCTAAAAAATAAGAGGCAACGACAATCCCAAATTCGGCGCTACGGCGCCATGCCCCCGGCACGCTTGTCCTGCCAAGTAAAATATCAGACACGATATGCTCCCGTTGAATATTGCGGGTATCGTCTACAGCTCCCCTCGGAAAAGTTTAATTATGACAATACATTGATACCATAAACAAAGAGTAATATTCAATTTATTTGACCGGCTCGCCAATAACGGGCATTGAAATAAAAGTTTTTCCAAAACAGGGGCAGGAAATGAAAAGGGACTATCCTGCAAGACCGATCGTAGGGGTGGGAGCTCTGACCTGGAATGGTGATCAGGTGTTGCTTGTCAAGCGCCGAAACAAGCCACGTCAGGGCGAATGGAGCTTACCCGGCGGCGCTCAACATCTGGGTGAAACAGTACAACAGGCGATTGTTCGTGAAGTACAGGAGGAAGCCGGTATCCATATACAGGTCACTGACATTGTTGATGTCATAGATGTGATAGATCCTGATGAGAATAATAAAATTCGCCACCATTATACCCTGATTGATGTGCTGGCAGAATATACAGGTGGTGAGGTCATGGCTGGTGATGATGCCTCGGACGCTGCCTGGTTTACACTTGAGCGCGCTTTAGAGGTGGTATCCTGGGAAGAAACCCGTCGCGTATTGAAAAAATCCTTTGTCATGAAACAGGCGAACGCTGGTCAAAACGCATGACCGACTCCTCCCCGAGACCCGGCATCCTGACAAAAATCAGGACGCACTTAACAATTATTGCTATTGCAACGATATGTGGCCTGACCGCCTATGGCTTTATCCATCTGCTGATTTATGCCATAGAGTGGGTCAGCGATCGTCTCAACTAGGCAAGGGTGAATTAGTGTCCGTCAGAACAGCAAAATTATTCGGTATGATAGCCCTCATTCTGGGGCTGACGGTTTATTGCATTGCGGTTGTGGCACTGGCCGTCAATATATTGCCTGTTCACTGGACTGTTGATTTTCTGTTCTATTTAGTGACAGGGATTGTCTGGATTATCCCTGCCCGCTGGCTTGTTGTCCGGATCAACCGCGAGAACGATTAAACTCAGGCTGTATTACTCCCGGTCCCGGGAAAGGCATAATCCTTAAACGTTTCGCGAAGGGTCAGCTTGTGTATTTTGCCGGTTGCTGTATGTGGCAGTTCATCAACAAAGACCACATCATCGGGCAACCACCATTTTGCAACCTTGTCCGACAGGAACTGCTGCATTTCTGATACGCCAACCTTCTTGTCTTTCCGGGGAACAATAATCAGCAAGGGGCGCTCGTCCCATTTGGGATGCGATATGCCGATCACGGCCGCTTCCTGCACGGAAGGATGCGCCATGGCTGCATTTTCCAGTTCAATGGAGCTAATCCATTCACCGCCCGACTTGATGACATCCTTTGCACGATCCGTGATTTGCATAAAACCGTCAGGATCAATGGTCGCAACATCGCCGGTATCGAACCAGCCCTCCGCATCAATGACAACCCCGCCTTCCGCTTTATAATACTCTGATACAACCCAGGGACCACGCACCATAAGATTGCCAAAAGCCTTGCCATCACAAGGCAGTTCATTGCCGTCATCATCAATTATTTTCAACTCGACACCAAAGACCGGACGCCCTTGTTTACACAGAAGATCAAGTTGCGCCTTCCTCGGCAGCTTAATCTGATTGCCTTTCAGTGTACAAACCGTCCCCAGCGGGCTGATTTCGGTCATACCCCATGCATGTCTGACCTCAACGCCGTATTGATCATGAAGTGTTTCAATCATGGAACAGGGGGCCGCAGAGCCACCAATCACCACGCTTGACAGGGACTCCACGCGCGCGCCCGTATCCTCCATATAGCCTAACAGCCCCAGCCAGATTGTAGGCACGGCCGCACTCATGGCCACCCCCTCACTGCAAATCAACTGGTGAAGTGATTTTCCGTCCATATGCGGCCCGCTAAAAACCAGCTTGGCCCCTACCGCAAATGCGCCGTAGGGCACGCCCCATGCATTGGCATGAAACATGGGCACAATCGGCATGACAGGGTCTCTTGAATTCAACCCCATCACATCAACAAGACATATGCCGTATGTATGCAGGATGGTTGAACGATGCGAAAACAGCACACCCTTCGGATTGCCGGTTGTTCCCGATGTGTAACAGAGTGACGAAGCTGTATTTTCATCAAAAGTCGGCCATATATAATCTGTGGGCTTACCGGCAATCAAACTCTCATAACAATATGCGTTCGGCAAACTTGTCTCGGGCATATGTTCTTCATCGGTCATGATGACATATCCTTTGACCGTATTTAATTGCGGCGCAATTTTTTCCAGCAGCGCCACAAATGTCAGATCGACGAATAGAAAGCTGTCCTCGGCGTGATTGACAATATAACTGATTTGCTCGGGAAAGAGGCGGGGATTAATCGTATGTGAAACGGCTCCCATGCCCGACACGGCATACCAGACCTCCAGATGCCGGTACGTATTCCACGCCATGGTGCCGATACGGTCCCCCGCCTTGACACCCAGTGCACCAAGCGCATTCACCATCTGCTTGGTGCGACTTTCACAATCCTTGAAAGTGTATCGGTGAATGCCACCTTCAACGGTATTCGTAACAATTTCAGTCGTACTGTGATTCCGTACAGCGTGCTCCATCAAACCCGAAACCAGCAATGGCTTGTTATTCATCAGTCCCAGCAATATTCCGCCTCCTAAACGTATTTTTTGATTTTCAGTCTTCCCTGTTAACGTATTATCTTCCTTATTACCGTATTATTGCCTTTCCCGAAATGCTAATCGGGCACTTGTCGTGTTTGTTGCAGACCTTATTTCAACCCCACCTGCTGATCAGATTTTTCAGCAAGACACAAAATATAGCCTCTAAAAGACTTGTTCCTGCCATATTTACTTGTCATTAAGCATGTCGTACGGCATTCTTGTCGCCAGTATTTACAGGGTCTGCTTCACTTGGCACCCTGATAGATTTCATCCGCAGGGGATAAAAGTAATGAGACGGCACCAGATACATTTGATCCTTGTTTTTGCCGTGGCGCTTTTCACAGCGCCCTTTGCACAGGCAGAGGACTCGCGAAATACAGACGATAACACCTACGACCAGCAATCGATCATTGATGTATCATCAGATTTTCTGGGGGCGGGGTCTGAAGCCGTTGCCAAGGTTATTGAAAAAATATTCAGCGATCTGGGGCGCCCCAACGCCTATATCATCGGATCAGAAGCTGGCGGCGCCATTGCCGTTGGCCTGCGTTATGGTGACGGCCAGCTTAACCACAAAATAGAAGGCCAGCGCAAGACATACTGGACCGGACCGTCCATTGGTTTTGATCTGGGCGGCAATGCGTCTCGGGTGGTTACACTGGTGTATAACCTCTATGATACGGAGGAGCTTTTCCACCGCTTTCCTGCCGTAGAAGGCAGCATCTATTACGTTGGCGGTATTGGCGTAAATTACCACCAGCGAGGCGACGTTATTCTGGCCCCGATCCGCGTTGGTGTTGGCCTGCGTGCCGGTGTGAACATGGGCTATCTGCACTATACCAAAAAGCGTTCGTGGTTGCCGTTTTAGCTAAAAAGGGCTGATATGCCCTCGTACAAGAGCTTAAAACCGGCCACGGCAACCGCCGTATAACAGATGATATAAAACACCTTTTCCGATATCCGGTTGTGCGCCCAGACGCCCATCCAAATACCGATGGGCGCCAGTGGCATCAACACCAGTGACGTCATCAGGTTACGGCCGTCGAACTGCCCGAGCAGGGTATAGGGCACCAGCTTGACATAATTAACGACAATGAAAAACAGAACAGACGTCCCCATAAACACTGTTCTGCTCAGACGTTGCGGTAACAGATATACTGAAAGCGGCGGTGCCCCGGCATGCGCCACGAAGCTGACAAAACCCGCCACCCCACCCCAGAAGCCCCCCTTCCAGATGTTCGGGCCCACAGGTTCTGCAGGTACAGACCGGAATTTCCCCGCCAGATAATTGGCGACAAAACCAATAGAGATAACCCCGATCAACAACCTGATGGCATCCGCATTTAGATACCGGAATGTCAGGGCGCCGATAACAATGCCTACAACCGCGGCTGGCAACAGGATACGCATATTCGGGCGATCCCAGGACCCGCGATAAGCCAGAACACCGAAAAAATCCATCACACACAAAATGGGCAGCAGGATAGCTGCCGCCTGCCGGGGGTCTACGACCATCGCCAGCAATGGCACACCCACAATCGCCAGTCCGCCGCCCAGCCCGCCCTTTGATATCCCAATAATCAAAAGAGCCGGGACAGCCGCTGCATAAAACCAGGGATCTGTGATCATTCAGCCAGACACCCGGCTGAACTCCCATCGCCGCTCATCCGAAAGATCCGGCTGGAAGGCGTACCCGCCTTCGGTAAACTTTTTCAAATCTTCAGGATTACTCAGGCGGTGCTGAATAATATATCTGGCCATCATGCCGCGCGCGCGCTTGGCCACCATACCAATAATCTTTGCCTGTCCATCCTTGATTTCCTTAAACACGGGCGTGATCAAAGGCACCTTCAGCTTTTTCAAATTCACCGCCGATACATATTCATTTGACGCCAGGTTAATCACAAACTCATGCCCTTCCGTCATGCACACACTGTTAATTTCGTTTGTGATCCTGTCACCCCAAAAATCATACAGGCTTTCACCACGTGTATTAGCCAGCTTGGTCCCCATCTCAAGCCGATAAGCCTGCATCAGATCAAGGGGGCGCAACAGACCGTATAACCCTGAAAGGATGCGCAAGTTACTTTGGGCAAACTCCATGTCATCATCATCCAGAGACCTGGCCTCCAGCCCGGCATATGTGTCGCCGTTAAAGGCATAGGCGGCCGGTTTGGCATTCTCTGCCGTAAATGGCGTTGAAAACTTTTTAAACCTGTCAACATTCAGTTCAGCCAGTTTATCGCTGATACCCATCAGACGCTTCAGATCTGATACCTTCTGCTTACGGGCTATTTTAACAAGCTTCTCCGTTTCTGGCAGCAGGGCTGGCAGGGTTACTGACACCGGCTTTTCCATAGCACTGAAATCCAGCTTTTTGGCGGGCGAAATCAACGCAAGCATATTATTTTACTCCTAAAGGCGAGAACTCCATATCTTTGCCATATTATGGTGTTAGATTAAACCTCATAGTTCCATATAGACATTATCAAATATGAGTGAGCGATGAAGCCCCTGAACCACCATGCCTGTTTTCTGAAATTTCTATTTATATTTACGTTGGGCGCAGGGTTCTCTCCGTCTTTTGCAGATGAAATTGCCGACAAAACAGAATCGGTTCAGCTAAAACTGGCAGAACAGAAATGCAGGCGTTCCTACAACGCCCTTGATTATGATGCCGTTGAAAAATATTGCCGGGAGCTGGCGGAAGCAGGTTCTCCCCTGGCCCAAAGGTATATGGGCCAGATGTATCTCAACCAGAAAGGTTTGCTGAACGCTGACAGTCAGGCCGAAAAATGGATACGTCTTGCCGCAGAACAGGGAGATGCCGACGCGCAATTTACCTTGGGCACCATGTATCTTCACGGTGTCGGGATCACCAGGGTCGTCCCGTTTGCCTTTAACTGGATCAAAAAAGCCGCCGATCAAGACCATGCAGAGGCACAGGAAATGACAGCCTATATGTACATGACCGGTGAAGGAGTTATAAAAAATGAAGCGCGGGCCGTAGAATATTATCAACGATCAGCTGGGCAGGGCTTTGCACCGGCTGAATACAGCCTGGGCACGCTTTATTATAATGGCAAAGGCGTAAAACAGGATCTGGGGAAAGCCAAATACTGGTTTCAAAAGGCTGCAGCACAGGACTATGACGACGCCATCGACATTCTTGAGCGCATTAGAAAGCGCGAAGAAGGCATCACCGCGATGCCCAAATTCCGGGACATCTTCAATTAATGCCGCAATCGCGCGACGGTCACTTTAAAATTTGACCTTGCCTTCCACGCCCCAGGTTCGCTGCGGCCCCAGTTGCGCCAGATCCAGCCCCGTAGGTGCACCTGAGAAGCCGGCATCCCCGTATTCAACAAAATAATCTTCCCTGAACAGGTTCTCGACCCACCCGGTCAGGGACCACGCTTCGCTTTCAATCCCCAGGCGAACATTCACCAGATCAACCGGCTTCTGGAAATCCGAATTATCCGCATGCCAGTATTTTTTGCCCTGACGCTGATAATCAACACGCAGAACGCCATCAAGGCCCTGGGCAACAGGATACATATACTGAGCACCAAAATTGATCGTATATTTAGGCGTAGTTGGCGCTTCATTCCCCACAAAGCTGGCAGAACCTGCATATTTTTTAATTTCAGAATCCGTCAGCCCAAAGCCACCAAAAATATCCAGACCATCAGCCAAAAGGGCCTGAAACTCTATCTCAACACCCCGCATATTAACTTTGTCAATATTCTGAATTATCTGTGATCCTGTCAGAAAGTCGACCATAAAAAACTGATAGTCATTTTGTTCCTGATAGAAAGCTGCAGCATTGACGATCAATCTGCGGTCAAGCAACGTGCTTTTGAACCCCACCTCATAATTCGTCAGGGTCTCATCTTCAAACACACTGATACCGCGTGCCACGATCGATGGATTGGGCGAATTATATCCCCCGGACCGAAAGCCCGTGCTGACGGTCGCATATGTCATCACATCGTCGCTCCAGTTATATTTGATTGTGACCTTTGGCTGCCAGTCATCAAAGCTGCGACGGCGCATCCGGGTTACCGGATCAGCGTCTTCATTATTTAACTGTTCGCGTCTGTCGTTGTCATACCTTAAAGCCGCCTGAACAACCAGCTGCTCGCTTACATCATATTCCAACTGGCCAAAAAAAGCGTAGGCACGGTTATCATCCGTCGCATTGCCGCCGCTGATGAAAAAGACGAAATCATCAGGATCGCCCGAGACATCAATATAGCCGGTTGTAACCAGTGTCCGGTCCGTTTCAAGCAGGTAAGCGCCCGCAATCCAGCGAAAGGCATGCTGGTCAGGTGACGTCAGGCGTAACTCGTAAGAAATGGTTTCAAGATCAAGGTCTTGTCCCTGCCCCAGCGAAGGGAAGCCGGGGACTATATCTGCCAGTCTGTCGGGATTGGTCAAATCCAGATCGCCGAAATAATCTTCCTGCAAATCCGTATAAGCAACGATACCGGTTACAGTCGCAAATTCTATATCCCAATCGATTTTTGCCGACAGATCAATTGTTTCGCGACGACTTGAACCCAGCGCATTCTGGTCTGGCCTGAAACTGGTGTCATTCGAAAAACCATTGGTGGGAAAGACACTGTAAAAAACAGCTCCACCTTCCGTTTCGGCATAGCTCGCGCGCAAATCAAGGTTCAGGCTCTCACTTGCAGAAACCTTTAACTGTGCACGCCCGGTCTTGTCCTCATAGAAATCAACTTTTTCGTTCAGGAAGACATTCTCAATTAAACCGTCAAAGTCCTTGTAGCTGCCCGCGATACGAAACAGCACCTTGTCTTTAACGATCGGTCCGCCGATACCCGCCGCCACATCAATCGCATTGCCATTGCCATATCCAGCCCTGGCAAAACCGGCAAATTCGTTGCCTGGCTGTTTTGTAACGATATTAATAGCACCGCCAATGGCATTGCGGCCATACAAGGCCCCTTGCGGGCCTTTCAAGACCTCAATCCGTTCAACATCAAACAATTCAGCTGTCAGCTGTTTCTGGTTTGACTGAGGCACACCGTCAACCACAACAGCAACGGAAGGGTCGCCGTTATTGATCTGTGAAACGCCCCTGATCGTGACGAAGCTGTTACCCACAGTAAATGAATTCGCCATAAACACATTGGGGGTCAGGGCCAGAAAATCTTCTGCGGTTTCAATGCCCGCACTCTCAATTTGCCGCGCAGAAAATGCTGTTACCGCAACCGGAACATCCTGTAATCTTTCTTCGCGTTTTTGAGCGGTTATAACAATTTCTTCCAATACGTAGCCAGCTTCACCAGCCATCGCGAAAGGCAAAAAGGCAGCGTACAGAAGTACTGTTGATGATGACAAAAAGCAAACTGACCCAACATGACTCACAGCTTGGTTTCCTCTTGTTTTTTTGTATTTATTGATATTGCAATCAAACACTGAAATAGCTTTGAAGTTTAGAGTATTGACGTGTTTTATTTTTTTGTCAAAGTCTTAAATACTTGAAGAATAAAACAATAATGCGAAAAACTACTTGCCGTAGATTACGAAATATATCTAATTATACTTAATGTGTTTTTACTAGTGCAGAATATTACATCCCATCCCTTACTGCGACTGTAAAAAGTGTTTTTCTATGGTTCCCACAGCATTCTTGCATCAGTCCCGTTCCCTTGAAACTGGCGTCACCAAATCATTCGCAATGCAACTTCTGTTCGCTTAATAACAATAGAAGCCTCACAAACTTATATATCTTATTCATCAGAAACTCCCATTTTCACATGTCTTTCATATAATTATTTTATGCTTCAAATAATTTTTTCTTTCATATATAGTCCGCTTATCAGATCACACAATATCAGGTAAAAACCATGTCAGAGACGAGCAAGCCAACGGGCGGAGCAGTAGACCTTTCCGGTGAGAAAATTCACTGGGATCAGGAAATGAGTTATGGACAATATCTGTCCCTCGACACCCTGCTCAACAGCCAGCCCACACAGTCGAATGAGCACGATGAAATGTTATTCATCATCATTCACCAGACGTCCGAGCTTTGGATGAAACTGTCATTGCATGAATTATCTGCTGCGCTAAAGCTGGTGCGCAGTGATGAATTGCGTCCTTCGTTCAAAATGCTCAGCCGGGTGGCCCGTATACAGGCACAACTGCTTCAGTCATGGGAAGTTCTCGCCACCCTTACCCCGTCAGATTACATGCTTTTCCGCGACAAGTTGGGGAAAAGTTCCGGCTTTCAATCCCATCAGTACCGGGCGCTGGAATTTACCATCGGCAACAAAAACGCCAGGATGATTGAAGCACACAGGGCACACCCTGAAACATATGAACATTTGAAAGGCATTCTCAACCAGCCAAGCCTGTATGACGAGACCATAAGGTTGCTGGCCAAACGGGGTTTTGACGTGCCTTCAGATTATCTTGATCGCGACTGGAGCCAGCCCTATGTCCCGTCAAAAGACATTGAGAATATCTGGCTCGAAATTTATCGCAACCCTGACAAATACTGGGACCTGTATGAGCTGGCAGAAAAGCTTGTCGACCTTGAATATCACTTCCAGCGCTGGCGGTTCACCCACATGAAAACGGTTGAACGCATTATCGGCTTCAAGCAAGGCACCGGTGGCACGGCGGGCGTAAGCTATCTGGTAAAGGCGCTTGATCTGAAATTCTTTCCCGAATTGTGGACTGTACGAACGGCTATTTGAGCAGGGACATACAATGCCCTGCCGCTCAGACTGGATCATCTCAATTCCAGCCCGGCCAGGTCAACACTGAGGAGTTTATTAATGTCAAATCTGACACATGGCGATTTTGAAGTGCTGGATGCAAATGATCCCCTCGCACCGTCGCGGGACAAGTTCGTGATCGCAGAGGATGAAATATATCTGGATGGCAATTCTCTGGGACTGCTCCCGAAAGCAGCCATTGAGAGAACCCGCGAAGTCATCACCCAGGAATGGGGCCAAGGCCTGATCCGCAGCTGGAATAAAGCCGACTGGGTCAATGCACCCCGGCGCATTGGCGACAAGATTGCCACCTTCGTTGGCGCCAACCCCGGCGAAGTTATCTGCGCGGATTCAACATCAGCAAATCTGTTCAAACTTGCAGCGGCGGCTGTCAAGATGCAGCCGGGTCGTCACAAGATCATATCCGAGCCCGGTAATTTCCCGACTGATCTTTATATCCTGCAGGGTCTCGTACAATATTTGGGGTCGGACTATACGCTGGCGGTTATTGAACGCGACAAGATTCCTGATGCGATTGATGAAGATACGGCAGCCGTGGTGCTGACACAGGTCCATTATAAAACCGGCCTGATGTTCGACATGAAGGCGATAACCAAACGCGCCCACGACAAGGGCGCGCTGGCCCTTTGGGATCTGAGCCATAGCGCCGGTGCGCTGGCCGTCGACCTGAACGGCTGCAACGCTGATATGGCCGTGGGCTGCGGCTACAAATACCTGAACGGCGGTCCGGGTGCACCGGCATTTCTGTTTGTCGCCAAACGTCATCAGGACAAGATTCAAACCCCGCTGACGGGCTGGTTTGGCCATGAAGCGCCATTTGTGTTTGACGACGATTACCGCCCCGCCAGTGGCATTGAGCGAACTCAATGCGGTACGCCCGCTGTGATTGGCTTGTCTGTTCTGGAAGTTGGTGTGGATATTATGGCACAAGCCGATATGTCGGACATTCGCCGGAAATCAAGCAAGATGGGTGACCTTTTCATCCAGCTGCTGGATGAAAAGTGCAAGGATTACGGGTTTGAAATTGTCAGCCCGCGTGATGCAAACGTTCGTGGCAGTCAGGTCTCCATGAAGCATGACAATGGATATGCCATTGTTCAGGCCTTGATCGCCCGTGGTGTTATTGGTGATTTCCGGGCACCTGATATTATGCGCTTTGGTTTTACACCCTTGTATCTGCGTTATATCGACATATGGAATATGGTCGAGATCCTGGTCGAAATCATGGAAACAAACGAATGGCAGAAGCCTGAATACAGTAAAGTGGCCGCCGTCACCTGACGGAGCCACCTTCCCGAGAAACATTTGTACGGGGCCCGGTTAGCTGGCCGGGCCCTTTTTCCTACCGGGGGACAACTGCAGTTGTTTCAATTTCAACCCTGGCGTCATCTTCCATAAGGGCAACAACCTGCACTACAGCCATAACCGGATAAACCTTGCCCAGTATATCGCGGTACGCCTGTCCGATTTCACGCAGGTTCCTGTTATAATCCTGCTTGTCGGTAATATACCACGTCATGCGCGTAATATGCTCCGGGCCGGCCCCTGCTTCGGCCAGCACAGCAACAGTGTTTTCCAGTGTCTGGCGAAACTGGCCTACAAGGTCTTTGGCTTCAAAGACGCCCTCAGGGGTCCAGCCGACCATACCGGCGACAAAAACCACTTGTCCATCAGCAACGATGCCATTTGAATACCCACTGGGCCGGGGCCAGCCTTCTGGTAGTAACGTCTTCATAAATTTACCTTTTCACTATTTTAGCCTGAACGTTTTTCTTCCATCTGCCGCAACCGGTAACGCTGAATTTTGCCGGTCGGTGTTTTGGGCAGATCATCCACGAATTCAATCGCGCGGGGGTATTTGTAGGGTGCCACCGTATTCTTGACGAAATCCTGCAAGGTTTTGATCATTACGGGGCTTGCTTCAAAGCCAGGGTTCAGCACGACGAAAGCCTTGACAATGTGTCCACGGCCATCGTCCGGTGAACCAACCACAGCGCATTCCTGCACAGCTTCATGAACCAGTAGCGCGCTTTCAACTTCGGGCCCGGAAATATTGTACCCGGACGAAATAATCATGTCGTCTGATCGTGCCTGAAACCAGAAATAACCGTCTTCGTCCATCACATAGGTATCGCCGGTTATATTCCAGCCATCTGATACATAATTCTTCTGCCGGGTGTCGGCCAGATACCGGCAACCGGTCGGGCCTTTAATCGCAAGCCTGCCCGGTTCACCGGGCGGCAGGGGCCTGTTGTGACGATCCAGAACACAGGCCTGATAGCCCGGTACAACCTTGCCTGTTGAACCCGGTCGAATATCATCACCATAGGCCGAAATAAAGATATGGATCATTTCTGTCGAGCCAATCCCGTCCACAATTTTAATACCCGTCGCCTTGTACCAGGATTCCCACGTGGCCTTGGGCAGATGCTCACCGGCGGAAACACATTTTCGCAGGCTGGAGATGTCAAACTGGTCCAGCATATTCAGAACAGAGCGATAGGCCGTCGGTGCCGTAAAAAGAGTGGTGACCCTGTATTTGGCAATTGCATTAAACAGATTTTCCGGACTGGGCGTTTCCACCAGAACGGTGGTACAGCCGGATGCCAACGGAAAGACAAGTTCAGCCCCCAGCCCAAAGGTGAATGCGATTGGCGGCGTACCACAGAAAACTTCATCAGACTCTGTTTTAAGCAGATACGTCGATACGGAATGCACCATCGACATAACGTCGCGATGGAAATGCATGGTCGCCTTTGGCTGGCCGGTGGTTCCCGACGTAAACCCGAACAGGCAGACATCGGTACTGGCTGTCTCGACATTATCAAACGTATCCGGTTTCGACGCTGCCCTGGTTTCAAGTTCCCGGGCATCCCCCCCAAAACATATGACATCTGACAAGGCGTTATCTGCCGCCTTCACGGCCTCAAGATCGCCAAACAACCGTGCGTCACACAGGGCAAATTTTGTCTGCCCCTTGTCGACGATGGCACCTAACTCCTTGGCACGCAGCATGGGCATGGTTGTCACCGCAATCGCACCCGCCTTAACGGTCGCAAACCAGCACGCCACCAGCATCGCATTGTTTGGCGAGCGCAACAGAACCCGGTTGCCGGGAACAACCCCCATGTCTTCCGTCAGCACATGCGCAATCCGGTTGGACCATGCCAGCAGTTCGGCATATGTCCAGGAATGATCATCACCGTGGACCGCTATCTTGTCACCCAGACCTTCTGCAATGCGTGCATCCAGTATTTCTGCCGCACAATTCAGCCGTTCCGGATAATTCAGTTCGGGTAAATCGAAAATCATTTCCGGCCACTGGTCCGCCGGCGGCAGGTTATCAATTGCAAACTTGTCTTTATGTGCTGTGTATGAAGACATTGGCCCACTCCCTGGGATTATTTTGACTTATATTTTTGCAGCTTCCTGTGCAAGCAACTGGCGGGCAATGACAACCTGTTGCACTTCTGACGCACCTTCGTAAATGCGCAACGCCCTGATTTCCCGATAAAGTTCTTCCACTGGAACACCGGATACAACCCCCAGCCCGCCAAACATTTGCAAGGCGGAATCGATAACCTTCTGTGCGGCTTCCGTGGCGTAATATTTTGCCATCGCGGCCTCGCGGGTCACACGACCCTTTATGGTATCTTTGGTCCAGGCAGATCGATATATCAGAAGCGCGCTCGCATCTACATCAACAGCCATATCAGCCAGTTTGGCCTGCGTAATCTGCAATTCCGTCATGGGCGCCCCAAACAATTTATGCGTCGTTGTGCGCTTGACTGCCTCGTCCAGAGCATGACGGGCAAAGCCCAGGGCTGCTGCCCCGACGGTGGTACGGAATATGTCCAGCGTCGCCATGGCGATCTTGAAACCTGTCCCGGCCTCCCCTAGCAAGTGGCTTTTGGGCACCCGGCAATTATTAAATCGAATGGTTGCCAGTGGATGAGGCGCAATTAAATCAATGCGGTCAACAACTTCAAAGCCCGGCGTATCCGCGTCCACGATAATCGCACTGATCCCGCGTGCGCCCGGCGCTTCACCTGTGCGGCAAAAAAGCGTGTAATAATCCGCAATACCGCCATTCGAAATCCAGGTCTTGGTCCCGTTGATGATATAATGATCCCCGTCATCTTCCGCGGTCGTTGTCATTGAACTGACGTCTGACCCGGCTTCCGGTTCAGACAGGGCAAAGGCCGCAATCTTTTTGCCCTGCCGGACCAGCGGCAGATACTTCTGCTTTACCTCTTCACGGCCGTAAAGCGACATGGACCCGCTGCCCAGGCCCTGCATGGCAAAGGCAAAGTCAGCAAGCCCGGAATAGCGCGCCAGTGTTTCGCGGATAATGCACAGGGAACGGACATCAAGGTCTTCATGCCGACCGCCATATGCCGATGGTACGCAATATTCCAACACACCCGCTTCTGCCAGTTTTGCCACAAGCAGCTTGCAGGTTGCATCCACATCGGCCTGATGGCCAAGCGGTGCAATTTCCCTTGCCGCCCAATCATCCAGCCATTCGGCAAGTTCACGATGGTGGTCTTCAAAAAATGGCCAGTGCAAATAGGTCTTGTCAGTCATCAATTGCCCTCAAATACGGGTTTGGACCTGGCAACAAAGGCGTCATAAGCACGAACAAAATCCTGGGTCTGCATACAGATCGCCTGCGATTGGGCTTCTGCCTCAATCGCCTGATCAACGCTCATGTTCCATTCGTGATTCAGCGCCATCTTGGTCATGGCATGGCCAAAATTCGGACCGTCGGCCAAATCCCGTGCCAGCTTTTGCGCTTCGTTGACAATCTCTTCAGCGTCTACAATACGATTGAACCACCCCCATCTTTCGGCCTCTTCCGACTTCATCACCCGACCGGTAAACAACAGCTCGGATGCCCTGCCCTGCCCGATAATACGGGGCAATATTGCGCACGCCCCCATATCGCATCCTGCAAGCCCGACACGTGTAAACAGGAAAGCCGTTTTTGCCGCCGGTGTTCCCAGGCGGATATCAGACGCCATTGCAATACAAGCGCCCGCGCCGACACAAATACCGTCAATCGCTGTCACCACAGGCTGCGGCGCATTTCTGATCGCCTTCACAGTATCGCCGGTCATCCGGGTGAATTCCAGCAGACCCTTCATATCCATTTTGGTCAGGGGCCCGATGATGTCATGCACATCACCCCCGGATGAGAAATTGCCGCCCGCACCCGTAATCACCACGGCCTTGACGTCATCAATATAGACCAGCTTCCGAAAGGTATCGCGTAACTCGGCATAGGATTCGAACGTGATGGGGTTTTTGCGATCCGGGCGGTTCAGGGTAATGGTTGCCACGTCCCCATCAACAGACCACAGAAAATGTTCAGGATTAATATCGCCTGCATTCATTAAAAAATGTCCTTTATTCGTGTTCCGAGTTTTTCACAATTGATTCCTTGGCCTTGGCAAGCAGACCCATCATCTGATCAAGCTCTTCCATCGAAAAGTCACTAAAGAGATTATTGATCCAGTCTTCATGATAGGCGGCCATTTTGCCGAATTCTTCCCGGCCTTTTTGCGTTAGCATAACGACATGGGTTCGCCGGTCTGCAGGAGACGGCGTGCGACTGATCAGACCTTCCTTGTCAAGTCGCTCGGCCACACCGGTCACATTGCCGTTCGAGACCATCAGCCAGCGGGACAGTTCCCCCATGGTCAGCCCGTCCTGCACCCGGTAAAGTGCCGCCATCAGGTCAAATCGCGGCAAGGTTGTATCAAACCGCTCCTTCAGCATATTCCGCATGCGATGCTCAACCATTGTTGAACAGGTCAGCATGCGCAACCAAAGCCTGAGCGCATGTTTGCTTTCCGGCAAGGCATCCAGTTTTTCTTCTACGAGCTTGAGTTGATTGACCAATTAGAGTACCTCCCCGCCATCTACGGCAATTGACTGTCCGTTCACAGCATCCGACCCCGGCCCGCATAACCACGCCACAGCCGACGCCACCTCATCCGGCTGCACCAGTTTTCCCTGGGGATTACGGGCCGTTAATTCGCCCAGTGCCTCTTCAGGCGTGCGACCGGTTTTCGCGACAATATTCTCAATCGCACTTTTGACAATATCTGTTTCGGTATACCCGGGACAAACGGCATTAAAAGTGACCCCTTTTCGCGCATATTCCAGCGCCAGAGACCGTGTCAGCCCCACAACACCGTGCTTGGCAGCACAATAGGCCGAAACATAGCCATAGCCGGTCAGACCCGCCGTACTGGCTATATTAATCACACGACCATATTTTGCCTGAACCATGTCGCCCACGACAGCCTGTGTACACAGGAATGTGCCCGTCAGGTTGACATTCAGAACCTGTTGCCACTGCGCCAGAGCAAGTTTGCCAAACGGAACAGCCTCGGCCAGACCGGCATTGTTCACCAGAATAGAGACGGGACCAAATACGCTGGCGGCCTCGGCGAAGGCAACCCCCACCTCGACCTCAACGCCCACATCGACAGCTACCCCCTGAGCATTGGGAAACTCTTTGGCTTTTTCCCGAACACGTTCGAGATTGCGGCCCATTAATGTGACACGTGCCCCCATGGCCGACAATCGTGCTGCAATTGCAGCCCCAATGCCAGTCCCTCCTCCGGTAATTACCGCATGTGCATCAATCAGCGATTCTGTCATTAAGCCTGTAGTCCCATTTCCTGTTGGCGTTCCATATTGCGCTCAAGCTGTTCAAAGCCGGAAAGATACTGGTCCGGCGCCTGAAGCCCATGATAGCCTTGTTGTGCTGCCGCCCGCAACGTCCAGTACGGATCAGACAGATGTGGCCGGGCCAGACAGCACAGGTCAGCGCGGCCAGCGGCCAGAATGCTGTTCACATGATCAATTTCATAGATGTTACCCACTGCAATTGTCGGCACATCAGCTTCATTGCGTATATGATCGGCAAAAGGTGTCTGGAACATACGCCCATAAACCGGCCGGGCCTTCTTTGACGTCTGACCGGCAGACACATTGATGATATCGGCTCCGGCCTTGTGAAAAGCTTTGGCTATATCCACGGCTTCATCGTCCGTCACCCCTTCTTCGCCACACCAGTCATGGGCAGAAATACGTACAGACATTGGCTTTTGGGCGGGCCATGCATCGCGAATAGCCTTGAAAACCTCCAGCGGGAAACGCAGACGATTTTCCAGCGACCCGCCATATTCATCCGTCCGCTTGTTGGTCAGGGGCGTCAGGAAAGATGACAACAGATAGCCGTGACCCGCATGCAGTTCAATCATGTCAAAGCCACTGGCCTCTGCCCGCTGCGCAGCCTTGACATAATCATCCCGAACATTGTCCATATCAGCGCGGGTCATTTCCCGGGGCACCTGATTTTCCGGCGACCATGGAACGGGTGACGGGGCGATAACTTCCCAGTTTCCCTCATCCAGCGGCTGGTCAATACCTTCCCATGCCAGCTTGGTCGACCCCTTCGGGCCGGCATGTCCCAGCTGAATTGCAATCTTGGTATTTTGCCCGTGAACAAAATCAACAATACGTTTCCATGCCGTGACATGCTCATCCTTGTAAAGACCGGCACAACCAGGGCTGATACGGGCTTCACGGGACACATTTGTCATCTCGGTAAAAATCAAACCGGCTCCGCCCTGCGCACGTGCGCCATAATGGACCAGATGGAAATCATCCGGTGTGCCATCTTCGGAACTGTACATACACATGGGCGACACCACAACGCGATTGGACAGCTCCATATCGCGCAACCTGAAGGGTGTAAACATCGGCGGCACAGATTCATTAATGGTATTTTCGGATGCCCGCGCAGCAAACCAGCGCTCAACATCTTCAAGCCAGTCCTTGTCGCGCAATCGCAGATTTTCATGGCTCACACGCTGGCTTCTGGTCAACAGGGAATAAGCGAACTGCATGGGTTCAAATTTCGTGTAACGATGCAGATTTTCAAACCACTCAGTTGAATTCCTTGCAGAATTCTGAATCTTGAGCACTTCTATGTGGCGCGTTTCCTGATATTCTTTCAGGCCTTCTTCCACATCCACATCCGAATTCAGCACGCCGGCAAGGTGAATGGCATCTTCCAGTGCCAGCTTGGTGCCGGACCCGATCGAGAAATGGGCCGTATGCGCGGCATCGCCAAGCAGCACGATATTTTTATAGTGCCATTTTTTACAAATCACCCGCGGGAAATTGATCCAGGCCGAGCCGCGAACATGGTTCGCGTTGTTCATGAGTTTGTGCCCGCCCAGATATTTGGCGAAAATCTTTTCAAGAAGTGCTGAATTTTCGTCCTTGGACATCCCGCTAAAGCCAAAGGCTTCATACGTTTCCTCACTGCACTCCACAATAAACGTTGATGTATCCTTGTTAAAACGATAGGCGTGAGCCCAGATCAGGCCATGTTCCGTTTCTTCAAAAACAAAGGTAAAGGCATCAAACATCTGATGTGTACCCAACCAGACAAACTTGTTCTTGCGCACGTCGATGTCTGACTGGAATTCTTCCGGGTAGCGATTGCGCACCCGGCTATTCAGGCCATCCGACGCAATAATCAGATCGGCATCACTGAATTGTGCCAGATCATCATCCATATTGATGTCGGTTTCATATTGAATATCAACCCCCAGCTCCGTCGCCCTGTCCTGCAGGATATTCAGCAGCTTCTGGCGACCGATCCCCACAAAACCATGACCGGATGACGTTATGCACTCGTCCTTGAAGTGCACATCAATATCATCCCAGTGCGCAAACTGGTCCAGAATATCCTTTGCACTTTTGGGGTCGTATACTTTCAGATTATCCATGGTCTGGTCGGAGAAAACCACACCCCATCCAAAAGTGTCGTCAGGACGATTGCGTTCATAAATCGTGATGTCGTGTGAAGGGTTTCGCAACTTCATCAGGATGGAAAAATAAAGTCCAGCCGGCCCGGCCCCGATACATACAATTTTCATGATAACACCTTTTCTCTGAATTTCGATATATTTTAAGCTTAAAATAAAGCGATATCAAGGTGTATTTTTTCAAGCGCATAATTAATATCCGGATCCGTGGCTAATATTGATATTTTTGCTGGACGCCACCGGGCGATGAAACTAGCCTGTCTGAATATTTGGAAATAAAATGCCTACTCTGGAGAAAAAGACATGAGGCCGGTTTTTCTGATGATCAAATGCGAGCTCGGCAAAGCATATCTTGTAGCAGACGCACTGGTTGACCGGATTGAAGAAACATCCGAGGTTTATTCTGTATCCGGAAGGTACGACCTGCTCGCCAAGTTCAATCTTGATGACGATACTGACATCGGGCGGTTTGTCTGCGAGAAAGTGCAGGTCCTGCCCTATATTGCAGACACCTTTACCATGATTTCATTCAAGGTTTTTACGAGCTAAAGCCCCGCAATGGAACGAATGTGCGCTTTGGCGAATGATGGCTGATCAAGGCCGTCAAAAACAATCTTGTATATTGTCCCCGTATAGTCGTCCGAGATATAGAATTCTCCGCTCACCCCCTCGATGATGTCAACGGGGCGGCCGATCACATTCTCGTCCACTTCAAAACCCCACATGAAGTCTTTCGCTGTAATCCGGCCATCCGGCCCCCAATGCAACGAGACCACTTTATAACCTGACTTTTCTGACCGGTTCCAGGAACCATGGAACGCAACCAGTGCTGCACCACGATAATCAACCGGCACATGTTCACTGCGCACAAAGGTAATCCCCAGCGGCGCAACATGGGCATCAAACTCAAAAACCGGCGGGACAGACTTTTTAATTCTGTCACCGGCCCCCTCGCCGAATTGAGGGTCCAATTCCCGAGAACCATTTGCAAAAGGCCAGCCATAAAAAGCGCCTTCAACAATCAGGTTCAGCTCATCTGGCGGGTAATTATCGCCCAGCCGGTCACGGCCATTATCTGTCGCATATAATTTATTATTGGCGGGTGACCAGTCAAAACCGACGCTGTTGCGCAGACCGCTGGCATAAATTTCACCCCCGGTGCCATCCTTGTTAAACCGCATCATGGTTGCCCGCCGGTCATCCTCTTCAAGACATACATTGCAAGAGGAACCAATGGTCAGATACATCTTGCCGTCCGGCCCAAATTTCAGCGTCCGCGTCCAGTGTCCGCCATCATCAGGCAAACCTTCCACAATATGCTCATAGTCGCCACTGACCTCGCGCCGCATCTCGTCAAACCGGATCCGCCCTATGGCATTTGTTTCGGCGATATAAAGCCAGCCATCATGAATATCCAGCCCGTGAGGTCTGTAAATACCTGACAGAAGCGCCTGGACGCCGTCGGCCTGCCCATCCCCGTTAACATCACTTTCAACCAGATAGACGCTGCCGTCTCGGGGACTGGTCACCAGAATATCCCCGCGCCGGGTCGCATGCATCATACGGGCACTCTCAATACCTGTTGCATATACACCAACAGAAAACCCCGGCGGTACCGATAATCGGGCAACATCTTCAGGTGTCAGGTCGGCCCGTCCGACCACAGACCCCCAAATCGGCATATTATATGTATAATGGACATATCCGGCCCCAACTGCAATCAGTGCCACAACAAGTCCAAGCACTGAAAGAAGGATTGTTTTCAACGACATTACGGTCTCCGGGCTAGAGTCTGTTCAGATTGGCTGACTTTTCAGGAACAACCTGCAAGACCTCCCAATGTTCCACAATCCTGTCATTTTTATCAAATCTGAAGATATCTATCCCGGCATAATCCTGATCGCCGGGCCAGTGCTGATCTGAAGTTGACATGGGCCCATGCTAGCATAAAAATATCGAACACCGGAATGTATCATGCACGGTCATCAAATACTCAGGCCCGCATGCTCCCATTCCTGGCAGCAGGTGCTATGACGGGACCTGTACCGGGCCTTGCAGGCTCGCCAGCGACTTCAGGCCCCCATTCCTTAAGCAACCTGTCCTGTGCCTGATTCAAGACGGTCAAGCGTCTGGACGCTTTCAGCGAAAGGATAAAGGCCGCTATATGTGGCGCCACCATAAACAGCGCAACTGCCGCACCAGCCGACCCGTACATCACAAAAAGTGTGTAAACATCCCCTATCATGACAAGCGCCGCATCAACGGTATGATCACCCATCCACAACTCACCCAGAAATGGAAGAACGCCTGCCATATTCAATGCTGCGACCGTATAGAAACTGTAATAATTGCGATCCTGCTGCGTAATCAACCTGACAAATGTTGGCACCATCCCGGTCGCAAAAATTATGAAGCTGGGCAAGGCGACCATCATCAACCCGACCATCAGAACAACAATCAGTATTGTCTGCATTCCCAGCTTTGAAGAATCTTTCCGGACAGCCGAAGTTGCTGACTGGGGCCGACGCTCAGTGGCCCTTGATGATTTCGCCGGTGTTGCGGCACGGTCTCTGCTATAAGGATCCACCCCCTTGCTGCCGGACACATTTGAAGAAGGCCTCGTGTCCCTGCGGACAGGTGAACCGGCTGTGCTTCGATCATGTCTGGCGTTATTTTTTCCGTATGCCATCAGATCATTTCCTATACCAGCTGACTAAACAAAACATAGGCACCGCTTGCCAGTAAAGTTGCATATGACGCGTACAATGCGCCGGATGCGCCCATGCGCCGGGCTTCAGGGTCCTGACCCGTTACGGGACGTTCAAGGCGCTGTTTCTCGCGCAAAATAAGTTCGAACTGGCGTTGCGCAGCCTGGAAACCCCGGGAGTCCTGAAGCTTCAAATTCAGAAAATTCAATTCAACGCCAATACGCGCCAGATCCCCTGCCTCAACCAGCTTTTTAAGCCGTGCCTCCAGATGCCTGCGCATTGATTTGCCGTGCAGTTCGCTGATCGCCTTGCGGATAGGTTCGGAAAGCAGACGTGAAAGGTGAGGCAATTCATACGAATAATATTGCTGTTGTATTGTGCCCAGCAACTTTAGCGTGGCAGACGCAAACCGCTCCGGATCCATTTTGGCAAGATCCAGACTTCTTACGATTTCTTCCATTTCGCGGCTTTGGCGCGCGATGAAAGCGGCACTATGCGGATCAATAGCTGCCGCACCGGCTTTACCTGCTTCGGCGTTTTGTTCCATGGCCTTCAATAGTCGGGCCAATGAGTCGACATAAAAGTTATTCAACCGGGCGCTTTGACAAGCCAGTAGGGGATTAAGGGTATATAATGCACGTTCCAGACCAAAACCCAGTGTTGCCTTGCTCATGTGGCGCGAAGCATCAGACAAGCGATTCTGGTGAATGGACAAATTATTATTTCTGCCCCGCAGAATATTCAAAATCCGCGGCAACACAGCCCCGTCCAGTAACGCCCTTAGTGTCGCGATTTGAACGTCATTTCCCGTCGCCATGGCGACAGCCAGCGCGTATCCAATACCATCAGGACAGACACGCATACCCCTGAACTGGATCGGACCATTCGGATCAAGAACTGCACAAACGAGTGCTACCGCAACCTCGTCTACCGACCCGCCCGCACGACCTGCCGATGCGGCTGGTCTTGTATCCAGCACACTATCCAGCCATTCCCTGCCAAGCGCTTCGACAAGAGCATTTTGTATCCAGTGCAGAAATTTACCGTTTCGAATAATTGCCGCCGCCGCGGGGATATCACTACCCATGGCATGGGCCAGATGACGCCGGTCATGTATTGTCTTGCCCCCAAAGCTTACCGGCCTGACCAGGGCCCAACGTTCATCGGCTGCCTGTGTGCGGGCCGGAATACCTTCCAGCCAGCGCTTAACATCATCAACATCCCAGCGCTTGTCGGGCCTGTCATCCAGCAAGCCCCGCAAAAGCTCACTCAAGCTGCCCGTCACTTCGCGCCCGCCGCCCAGCCCGCGATATGACCCCTGGCGAATTCGGGCAATCATCTGTTGCTCGAACAACTCCCCTGCAGGTTGTGGTGGCATCGCGCCCAGATCCAGTCCGGCATACAAGGACATAACAAGTGTCCCCAGTGAAAACATATCATGTTCAACGTCGCCCTCGCCCCGTCCTTCCGGAATGGCCGACGCACTTTCAATCGGTTCGTAGCCTGGTGCCAGCGTCATGCCGGGCGGGCTTGTGAAACACTCACCCAGAATGATTTCCTGACAATTGACATCCTGATAAAACAGATTTGCCGGGCACAGACCCCGATGGGCAATGCCCAGCATGTGGAGCGCCGACAGGCTTTCAATGATCTGCGGCAGGAACTGTGATCTCAGCTGGCGTTCCGTCAAACTGGCCTTCAGGCCATCGGGAAATGCCCGCCCGCCTTCAGGGCGGTTCAGAACAATGGCTAACTTCTGTTCGCTATCAAACCGAACCAGGCCCTGGGCCAGCGGACACATAACCCGGGCAACACGGTCTGCCGATAATATTTTGAAAACAGCTTCACGCCGGGGAATACCCGATTTTTGAACGAGGACAAAAACAGAACTCTCGGGCCTGACCTGATCTACAGCAGAAAAAGCAAAGGCACAGGGAGAATCCAGCTCTGGTAATGGCTGTCCCAAGTCTACTCTGTATCGGTCCGCAATCAGGACGCTATTCAGTATATCTGCTTCTTCAGACAACCGGCTCTCACACCTTGTTAGAACAGACACAATGTCCGCATCTTTTACCTGGGGCTTATAGAAGCATCCATATCCTTAAGACGGGGTTAAAACAGGCATCCGTCGGGCAATATTATTGACAGGATTCTGAAGGGTGGGCGCACAGCATTACCGCCATAAATCCATTGTCGACAGGATATCAATGACTTGTCCAAAAATCGGAAAACAGGTAGGGTTCAGCAGAAAAATTATGCGGGAAATTCGAATATGGCACACCACAAGCGCAGCAAACCCAAATCAGGCCGGGCTGGCTGTCTTTTGTGCAAGCCGCACAAACGGCAGGGATCACCAAAATCATTGCGGCAGCGCTACAGCCAGACAAGGCTGGCTGTTATTGCCCACGAAAAAATACAGGATATTGTTTAATCCGCAAACGGGTCTCGCACCAGTATGGTGTCTTCCCGTTCAGGGCTTGTCGACAAGAGCGCCACCGGCGTTTCGATAAGCTCTTCAATACGGCGGATATATTTGATGGCTGTTGCTGGTAAATCAGCCCAGCTTCGGGCACCAAATGTGCTGTCCGACCAGCCCTCAAGGGTTTCATACACGGGCTTTACCCGGGCCTGCGCTTCAGTTGATGCTGGCAGATAGTCGATACGTGCACCATCCAGTTCATAACCCGTGCAGACATTCAGGGTCTCAAATCCGTCAAGCACATCCAGTTTCGTAAGAGCAATACCCGAAATACCCCCAACTTTCATCGCCTGGCGCACCATTACTGCATCAAACCAGCCACAACGACGGCTGCGCCCGGTAACTGTTCCAAACTCACGACCACGTTCGCCCATACGCTGTCCCACTGCATCCTGAAGCTCTGTCGGAAAAGGCCCGCTGCCGACGCGTGTTGTATAGGCTTTGGTTATACCCAACACATAATTCAGCGAATTGGCGCCTGAACCTGACCCGCCAGCCGCCTGACCCGATATGGTATTGGAGGATGTTACAAATGGATAAGTACCATGATCAATATCCAGCATGATACCTTGCGCCCCCTCAAACAAAAGCCGTTTGCCCTTGCGTCGCATGTCATCAAGGTCGCGCCAGACAGCCCCTGCAAAAGGCAGAATTTTTGGTGCAATTTCCTGAATTCTGGCAATCAGGTCAGCCCGGTTCACCGCTTCATGCCCCAGACCCTTGCGCAAGGTATTATGATGCGCAAGCAGAACATCAACACGTTTTTCAATGGACGCGTCAGATGACAGATCACAAACACGAAGAGCACGGCGACCGACCTTGTCTTCATAGGCCGGGCCAATACCACGCCGCGTCGTGCCTATTTTTGCAACCCCGGATGCATCTTCACGTATTACATCAAGTTCACCATGTAATGGTAATATTAACGAACAATTTTCTGCAATCCTGAGCGTTTCAGAACTAACACTGACCCCTTGTTCTTTCAGACGCTCGATCTCTGCAATCAACGCCCATGGATCGACAACCACACCGTTGCCGATAACAGAAAGTTTGCCGCGTACCACGCCCGAAGGCAGCAGGCTAAGCTTGTAGGTCTTGCCATCAATAACCAGCGTATGGCCGGCGTTATGTCCACCCTGAAAACGGACAACAACATCAGCCCGCTCCGAAAGCCAGTCAACAATCTTGCCCTTGCCTTCGTCGCCCCACTGGGCCCCCACTACTACAACATTTGCCAAAATGTATTTCCTGTCTTTATATCGAAAAGTTAAATTTGGGGTCGGGCCCCGCGATTGTAATTATCTCAGCTGATAGCCGAGACCTTGCCATCTTTCAACAGATGCGAACAATTGTGCCGCCGGGCTTCTGAAATCAAATCCTGAACCGGTTCAAGTCCCCTTACCGTTCTCCAGCCATCTGCCTGCATTTTTTTCACTATAGATATTTCTGTGCCTGCAGGAATAAAAACCCGCTTTATCTTCTGTGCCGACGGCACGGCACGCATTACACTATCCATATAAACAGAAAACCCGACAGCCGTCTCACTGGCCTGTTTCCCGGCACCGGACCGTGCCACTGTATAACGGCCACCCCGGCCAAGCTCACCCCGCACACCCTTCGCAAACAGGCTAAAGCCGATACCTGTCTTGTACTCAAATCCCTCGTATTCACCGGGATCAATTGTCAGGGCCAGGTCAGGTGCCAATTGCTGTACCCTTTTGACCAGAACAGAAAGCTCGTCACACAAAGCCCGGGCTTCCGCTGGCAGATCAAGACGGTCCAGATCCTGCAGTGCCTCATCTGCCGGTCCGGCCGCCGCCAGCAAGCCGCGCAATACCTGCCCCGTAGCACCTTGAATGGTCTTCAGCTCGCCAATATCCTTATTATTCAATGCATCACGTGCAACTGCTGCCGCTTCGCCATCCAGCCCCAGCCCCTTGCAAATTGCAGGCACAAGATTAGGCAATGTCAGGTCAATTGAAAGATTACGAACACCCAGCGCCCCCAGTGAATCCGACGCAAGCAGCAACACTTCGACATCCGCCTCAATCGATGAACTGCCAATGATTTCAACACCAGCCTGACCAAACTGGCGTTCCGTCCTGATCTGCCCGCCTTTCACCCGCAAAACATCCCCTGCGTAGCAAAGCCGTAAAGGGCGCTCTACACTTGCAAGACGTGTTGTCGCGATACGCGCAACCTGAAAGGTAATATCGGTACGGACTCCCATCATCCGCTGTGACAACGGATCCATAAGCCGGAACATCTGGCGGGATTGGGTGACGCCCGGACCGGCCAGAAGACTGTCTTCGAATTCGATCAGGGGTGGCGACACACGCTCGTAGCCATATGATGCGAAATTTGCCAGAAGCGCCTGCAAAACACGCGATTCTGCTTCCGCTTCTTGCGGCAAATCGTCATGCAGCCCCTCTGGCAATAGAGCGCTTTCCGAATAAGTCGCCATTCCTGATCCGTTCCGGGCCCTTCTTTTGGCCCCTTAGAAGTTGAGCAATTTAGCCTGACGTACATGAGGCAACTGCTGCACTTCGTCAAGCACCTTGTGTGTCACAGGCTGATCAACAGCGATCAGGGCAATAGCCCCGTCCCCGGCACTTGAACGACCCAGATTAAATGTTGCCACGTTCAACCCGGCATTGCCCAGAACGGTTCCCAGCGCCCCGATAAAGCCCGGCTGATCGTCATTGGTGATATAAAGCATATGGTGGCAAATTTCAGCCTCAATATTAATGCCCTTGACCTGAACAATACGAGGCTGGCGATCCGCGAACAAGGTGCCGGCAACATCGCGTGACTGTTTCTCTGTCGTCACCACAACCTTGATCAGCGTATGATAATCGCCTTCATCCTCATGCTTGACCTCGGAAACCTTTATATTCCGTTCCTTGGCAACAACGGGGGCGTTGACCATATTTACGGAATCCATCAACGGCCGGAGCAATCCCTGCAAGATGATGGCACTTAAAGGGCGTGTGTTAAGTTCTGTGACGTGCCCTTGATATTCGATAGAAACCTGCCTGATACCTGATTCAGTCAATTGCCCGGCGAAACTGCCAAGCTGATCCGCAAGCTTCAGATAAGGCTTCAGCTTTGGTGCATCTTCTGCCGAAATTGATGCCATGTTCAGGGCATTGCTGACAGCACCTTCCAGCAGATAATCGGCCATCTGCTCGGCCACCTGAACAGCCACATTGACCTGCGCCTCCGTTGTGGACGCACCCAGATGAGGCGTTGCCACCAGGTTTTCATGGCCAAACAGCGGATTATCCTTTGCAGGCTCGACCTCGAACACATCAAGGGCCGCCCCGGCAAGCTTGCCCGAATCCAGCGCAACCTTCAGATCTGCTTCCACGATCAACCCGCCACGGGCACAATTGATGATACGGACACCATCTTTCATTTTGGCTATAGCGGCGGCATTTATGATGCCCCGGGTCGAATCAGTCAGGGGCGTGTGAAGCGTGATAAAGTCCGCACGGGCAAAAAGACCATCAAGTTCAACTTTCTCAACACCCAGATCAATTGCCCGTTCCGGCGACAAATATGGATCGAATGCGACAACCTTCATCTTCAGACCCAGCGCACGCTCAGAAACAATCGCCCCAATGTTGCCGCAGCCGATAACCCCGAGCGTCTTGCCTGTCAGCTCAACACCCATGAATTTCGACTTTTCCCATTTACTGGCCTGTGTGGAACGGTCCGCCGCCGGAATCTGGCGCGCCAGGGCAAACATCATTGCAATGGCATGTTCTGCCGTTGTGATGGAGTTACCGAAGGGTGTGTTCATGACAACAACGCCTGCGCCTGTAGCCGCCGGAACATCCACATTGTCCACACCGATGCCGGCACGACCAACAACCTTCAGGTTTTTGGCCGCTGCCAGAACATCGGCTGTCACTTTGGTTGCCGACCTGATCGCCAGACCATCATATTCACCAATACAGGCGATAAGTTCTTCCTTGCTCATGCCGGTGATTTGATCGACTTCAACCCCCCGGCTTTCGAAAATCTCTTTTGCCAACGGGCTCAGTTTGTCAGAAATCAGTACCTTGACCATAATTCATCCTTGCTTCGGGCAGCCAGTGGCTCACGCCCTGTATGTATTTTTGAGATCTATATCTAATGCTTGTCGGGTTTACGACGTGGCCTGTTGCTTCGTCTGCTCAAATGCCCAGTCCAGCCACGGCGTCAAGGCCACCAGATCAGCATTTTCAACAGTCGCACCGGCCCAGATTCTCAACCCCGGAGGGGCATCCCGGTAGGCGCCGATGTCATAGGCAACGCCTTCCCTGTCCAGCAGGGAAGGCAGCTTTTTGGCTTGTGCTGCCTGCTCGTCTTCGCCAAGTCCGGTAAACCACGGATCAACAATTTTCAAACACACTGACGTGCATGAACGCGTTTCAGGTGTTTCCGCCAGAAAATCAACCCAGGGCGAATTTGCAACCCAATTCTCAAGTACTTTCAGGTTATTCTGCGCCCGACGGATCAGTTCCGGCAATCCGCCAATTGATTCGGCCCATTTCAGGGCATCCAGATAATCTTCAACACACAACATGGAGGGCGTGTTGATTGTCTCGCCGACGAAAATGCCTTCAATCAGCTTGCCACCCTTGGTCAGGCGGAAAATTTTCGGCATGGGCCATGGCGGCGTATAGCTTTCCAGCCGTTCAACGGCACGCGGGCTCAGAATCAGCATGCCATGCGCTGCCTCACCACCCAGCACCTTTTGCCACGAGTAGGTCACAACATCCAGCTTGTCCCACGGAAGGTCCATGGCAAAGGCGGCGGACGTGGCATCGCAAATGGTCAAACCATCCCGATCCTTCGCAATCCATTCGCCATCTGGCACACAGACACCAGACGTGGTCCCGTTCCAGGTAAAGACAGTGTCACGAGAAGAATCAACCTGTCCAAGATCCGGCAAGGCACCGTATCCGGCATTTAGCTCCCGAACATCTTTCAACTTTAGCTGTTTGACGATATCGGTGACCCAGCCGGAGCCAAAGCTCTCCCATGCCAGCACATCAACACCACGCGGCCCCAGCAGAGACCAGATCGCCATTTCAACAGCGCCGGTATCAGACCCGGGCACAATGCCAATACGATAGTCGTCAGGCACGCCCAGTATGGCACGGGTACGATCAATAGCTTCTTTTAGTTTGGCTTTGCCCGGCTTTGCCCGATGGGAGCGGCCAAGGCTTGCGTCATTCAACGCGTCCAGGGTCCATCCTGGCCGTTTGGCGCAGGGACCTGAAGAAAACAGAGGGTTTTGGGGTTTTGTCTTAATGTTCATTTTATGTGTTCCTTCCAGAACAGTTGCACCCCGTTGGGGGGGTGTGGCCCGCCGCGGATACTAGTGCTCGCCGTCGGGAAGTCAAATGATGTTTTCAAGAATATGTAAAAAATATTCGGTAGGATCATGCAGACATATAAACTACATTAACGATTACAGTGTAGATTGTGGCAGATTTGCAATTTCCAGCTGGACAGCAATATGTTTGGAGTCTCCCAACGAACACGTCTTCCCTTTTTGGCAATCTTCGGCTGGCCGCCGGAAATGCTGGCAAGATCATTAATTTTTCTCATCGCCGCAGGACTTGGCGGATGCGGTGGCGGCTCTGGCCAGTCTTCCGGTGGCATGACACCCGGCAACCCGTCCGGTGGTGCGATACCCGTCAATTACGATACATCTGAATATCGCGAAAACTACGGGCTGGACGCCATAAATGCCATTGCTGCCTATAACGAGGGGTTATCCGGCGATGGTATCACTGTTGGTGTAATTGATACGGGCATTGACGTTGATCATTATGACCTTGAAAATAATATTCACCCGGCCAGCACCAATATTGTAACCGGCAGCACCGCAGATCTGGATGCTATGGATCCCCATGGCACCTATCTTGCCGGGGTTATTGCGGCTGAACGCAATGGCGATTCGGCGCATGGCGTTGCCTTTAACGCGCGCCTGCTGGTCGTGAACGCGACCGACCCTGCAAACTGTACAGACGATGACTGTACACTCTATCAGAACGATATTGCCGACGGCATAGATTATGCCCGACAGAATGGCGCGAGAGTTATTAATCTAAGCCTTGGTACTGATGACGCCGGTCTGGATGCATACCTGACATCCTCCATACGAAGAGCCGTGGCAGGTGGCCTTGTTATTGTCATCTCGTCCGGCAATGAAGGCCAGCCGGAGCCAGACTCTCTTGCGCAACTGGCCACAGAAGACTGGGCAAACGGGCAAATCATCATTGCCGGTGCCATCGATCAGAATAATCTTTCAGCAGACTTCAGTAATACCCCGAGCTATCTGTTTCAGAACGTCTTTCTGGTTGCACCGGGCGTCCGAATACTGACCACAACCCTTGATGGCGGACTTGCCTATGTTAGCGGCACATCCGTCGCGGCACCTCATATTGCCGGCGCGGTCGCCATTCTTGCAGAACGCTTTCCCAACCTTTCCCCCCATGATCTGGCGGAAATCCTGTTCACCACAGCCACCGATCTGGGGGACCCGGGTGTTGACCCCGAATTTGGCTACGGCCTTGTCAATCTTGAAGCCGCCATACAGCCCATCGGCACGACAGCCGTTGCAACCGCAATTGACGTTACCCCCGCTGCGCCCGAAAGCGAAAACAGGGTTGCTCTCAGCAACATGCATCTCAGCCGGGCATTTGGCGATTCTCTGGTGCAATCAAGCGCCATTAACAGCGCAATGTTCGTTGATGAATATGCCCGGTCTTACCGAACCGATCTTGGCCACAATATCAAGCGCCAGCAAACCTTGCCTGATATCGCGTTGCTCACGGAACCCGGACAACGGCTGGCCCGGCGCGACCTCCACACTGCTGGCGGCACCAGCCTTTATATTTCAGCCCTGCTCCGCAACGGATTTGCAGAAATAGACCAGCGCTATTTTTCACATCAGGCACCGGATCATATCCGAAACCGGGACATGAAGTTTCGGCTGGCACATTCCATGAATGAGAACACGCAGTTCATGTTCAGCGCCAACACCGTCCTTGGCCCCGGACACGCACACGATCTGGAAGAGCTTTTTTTAAACCAGCCTGGCAATGATCTGCCGGGCATTGACTCCATAAATGATTTCGCCCTTGCCTTTTCCCATCGGTTGAATGACGACACCACCCTTGTATTCTCGGCTGCCTACAACCGTCTCTCTTCGCCGGAACAAGCGCTTGAAGGATATAATTCATCCGTCACCATGCGCCTGTCCCAAACCGTTGCCGATCGCCTCACTTTTTATGCAGACGTTGGGGCAATAGATGAATCAGATACTGTCCTTGGCAGTCTTTCGGGTGGTGCCTTGTCGCTGGGCACAGGGGCGACGACCACATATGGAAGTCTCGGCGCAACATGGAAGCTTGCGCCTTCGGTCAGCCTGTTCGGCAGCTGGACAGAAGGTTACACTACCGTCGATCCAGCGCGCGAAAGTCTGATTGACCACGTCAGCAACCTGAAAACCAGTTCTTTCCGGGCGGGTCTGACCGTCATGGGCCTGGCCGATATCTCCGACCGCTTGGGCTTCATGATTTCACAACCGCTGCGGGTTAATAGCGGAACAGCAGATCTGCGCCGGGCAGCGTCACGTGACTATTCAACAGACACGCTGAAATTCGTCTCACAAACAGCATCGCTTAGCCCCTCGGCCCGCGAAATTGACCTTGAGATGGGCTATAGCCTGCCCCTGCTGGCCAATTTTACATTGCAGGCAAATTTTCTGTATCAGATAAATGCGGGCCACAGCGCGGCAGCGGGCAACGCGACACTCGCACTTTTGCGACTCAGCAAAAATTTCTGATCCTAGTCAAGCCGCCTTGGGCTCCTGAATACGATCTCTATCCCCTTCTTCACGAGGGCAGGAAGCTCGGGCACACCAGCCAGTTCCAGCCGACATCCGTCATGACACATAAACAGCCGGGCACATGTGTCAATATTCATCCCGCTGCCCATAATGGTCACGGGGTATTTTCCGTCCGGCGGCAACAACCCGTCATATTCTTTCAGTCGCATTATCTGGCGACCACTCACCGTATACACCAGATCATCAGAACCCGCCTTAAGAGACCAGGGCTGTACAAGAATGCCCGCTACCTGATCCATAGCGCCGTTCCGAATGAGCGTGCGGACGAGTGTGGACGAACAATCATGGCTTCCCGCTTTCACCGGCGGCACAATGCTGAGCCCACATCCCGCCCGCTCACACAGGTTTTTCAGCAGGGCGGTGTCTCCCTTGCGACCGTTTCCGAAGCGGAACCCCTCACCCACAACAATGTGGCGTGCCCCCAGACCATTAATCAGTATTTTTGAAACAAAGTCTTCGGCCCGAATACTCATGAATTTTGCATCAAAATCAGGGGCAAAAACGATCTCTGCCCCCGCTGCAGCCAGGCGATGGTATTTCATGTCGCCGGGACTAATCAGAAACCGGTCCACATCAGGCCGGAAAAAACGAACGGGATGTGTACCTGTACTGAAGGCAGCAACCGGTCCATTACCGGCCATGTCCCTTGCCCGGTCGAATAATGCCTGATGCCCCTTGTGTATACCGTCAAAATTCCCGATCACAATTGACGCACCGCGCGCCCGGTCGGGAATGCCGACAATATTTTTAAAAATGCCTTCCGGCCAGTACCGGGTCAGGCCAGCAGCGCCATCTGCAACAGGGGGCAGGCGATGCGAGTATGTCAAACCAACAGCGTTGGCTGAACCGGTGAGCATAAATATTCCTGACCTGTGTTTATGACATTCCGGACAATGACACAGACGGCGCCGGCGCAATATCCGCATTCTGCTACCAGTATACGGGAATTGCACAAACAATTAGCCGACAAGCCACTGGTGCCTCATGAGCAAGGTTGACTTATGAAGATTGGCGATAAATACTAAAGAGCGCGTCCACAACGGCCTGAATGCTTAGTCAGGCGGGGAGATTTATATGTGGTGGCTCGAACCGGGCAACAAGACATATGAGGCGACACCAGAACCGCTGAAAAGGTTCTCTGTGCTCGATTCTCATGATCTTGACGAGGCGCAGGAATTTGTAGGCTCGGTATTTTGCCCGCACAGCCTGCGACCGGTCAAGTTCCGGGGCACCCCTGCGGGTGTGCGGATGAACCATGCCCCCATTCACAAGACATCTGTCAACTACCTGAAATATGGCGCTCCGGTCGAAGTCGAGCCCGGCATGTTGAACGATTTTTTTCTGGTCCAGGTTCAGCTTGAAGGCATTATGAAAGTCAAATCCGGCGGCCAGAAAGCCGAGATCGGCCCGGGGCAGGCATCGGTACTGTCGCCGTCGGAATATACGCATATGCTCTGGACGGCTGATTCAGCCGAGGTTATTTTGCGTCTGCAGCGCGAGACTATTGAGCGGCAGTTATCAGCCCTTCTTGGCAGCCATCTGCCGGATCCGCTGGTATTTGACGTCATGATGGATTGCTCTGCCGGAGCCGCAGCATCATGGTGGCGGGCGTTAAAATTCCTGATCTCGGAACTGGAACTGACCAATAATGTAATGAATACGCCTTTTGCCGCCAAGCAGTTTGAACAAAGCCTGATCTGTTCGTTGCTATATGGTCAAAAGCATAATTACACAGACGCCTTGCACCATGGCCTGTCGACGGCGGCACCGCGACATGTCAAGCTGGTAGAAGATTACATTCATGCCAATGCTGACAAGGATATCACCATTGAAGAACTGACCATGGTGTCGGGCGTCAGCGCGCGGTCCCTGTTTGCCGGCTTCAAACAATTCCGGGGCACATCCCCCATGAAATATCTGCGGGATGTGCGCATGGAAAGGGTCAAGCGTGATCTGGAAAATGCGCGGCCCGGAGATACGGTCACCAGCATTGCCATGGTATGGGGCTTTTGCCAGCTGGGACGTTTTGCGGTTGAATATCGCAAGGCTTTTGGCGAATCGCCATCAGAAACACTTAAGAAATCTGCCGACCGCTAATTTACTCTCCTTAACCACGCCGCCGCAAATGCCACCGTTCTGAATTTCACAGTTATCGGATATGTCGTGCAGTCACTGCATAGCGGCCAGGGGTTTGCATGCGCAAGATTGGCGCCAAGCGGGACTTCTTCCCGTACTGCAAGACATTGCAAACTATGGAGAACAAGAATGGCCAAGGTATCAATAGTTGGCGCGGGACAGGCGGGGATGATTCTGGCTTATGCCCTGCTTCGCAAAGGCTACGAAGTAACGGTATATTCCGATCGCACGCCCGACCAGTGGCTTAATCAGGGCCCACCCACAGGCACAGCTTTCCTGTACGGTGAAGTAATAGACATCGAACGGGATCTGGACATGGATTTCTGGTCACAGGATATGTTCGGGGGCAGCGGTGTTCATCTTGATTTCAAACCAACAGTTGATGGCGAGGCACGGATGGAAGTTGCCGGGCGCTTTAAAAGGACCGGTGGTGCCATTGATCAACGCATGCGGATTTCCCGCTGGCTTGAAGACCTTGAATCCAAAGGCGGAAAGCTTGTCATCGAGTCTGTAACACCGGAACGTATGGATGAAATTTCACAAAAGTCTGATCTGACAGTTCTGGCTGCCGGCAAGGCCGATCTGGCCAAAGTCATTCCGCGTGACCCTGAAAAAAGTGTTTATGACAAGCCACAACGTTACCTTTCCATGTGCATTCTGGAAGGTGTCAAGGGATGGGACTCCCGTGTTGATTTTACGCCGGTGAAATTCAATTTCTTCGGTGATACCGGGGAATTTTTCTGGGTGCCATACACACACAAAACGGCTGGTGCGACCTGGTGTGTCCTGTTTGAAGCCAAGGCAGGGGGTCGTCTGGACAAGTTCCGCGACTGTACAAGTGCTACAGACGCCCGTGACCGCGCACTTGAAGTCATCAGGGACGTTGCCCCCTGGGATTATGAACTGGTCAAGGATATGCGAGTTATTGAGGATGACCCGTTTTCATGGTTGAAGGGCGCATTCCCGCCAACAGTACGCAAGGCTTTTGGCCGCATGCCTTCTGGCGGACTGGTCATGCCCGTAGGGGATACAGCGCTGGCCTTTGATCCTATTGGTGGTCAGGGAGGCAACAATGCCAGCCGCAGTGCCAAATTCACCGCCGATGCGATCATCGCACAGGGTGAAGGCCCGTTTGACGAGGCATGGATGCAAGGCGTGTGTGATGGCTTCTGGGCCTATCACGGTGGGGCCGCCTATACTTTCAACAACATTCTGCTGGAGCCCCTGACAGAAGCCGGTCAGATGGCCCTGATGGAAGCTGCAAAAAACCGCGAGTTTGCCGACAAGAAATTCTTTGGCAATTTCTCAACACCCAACAATTTCTTCCCCTGGCTGGAAGACAAGGAAAAAGCAGAAGAAGTGATACGCGAATTCAACGAAAAGGCAGCTTGATACCAGCAAGCTCATAACAAAAAACATGCTGCGGAGGATATTCTCCGCAGCACTTTTTATTGCCGGATATTGATTGAAAACAGCACACTTCTACAGAAGTGATTTGGCGACCATATACCCCGATCCACCGCCAAGCCCGGGGCCCGGATGGGTCGACGCCCCGATGTGATATAAGGCCCCAACAGGCGTATTGTGATTTTTGACAGCCTTTATCGGACGCCAGAGTAGGAACTGGTCAATCGCGCAATCACCGGAATAAGGGTCGCCGCCCACAAGATTGATATTCAATCTTTCAAGATCAGCTGGCGACAATACCGCCCGTCCGAGAATAGACTTTTTCAGGCCCGGCAATTGACCCTCCAGCCGATCAATAATGCGGTCGGCGTATGCCTCCCTCACCTCTTCAGTCCATTTTCCATCTTCTGGTACTGGAATCTGGTCCAAGGCGTCCCCTGTAATATGGCGCGGTAATTCCTGCAACTGGATCCATAAAATCCATTTGCCTTCCGGGGCACGCGAAGGGTCTGCGGCACAGGGCTGGGCCAGAACAATCGTCGCTTCGGCAGGCAGCAGCCCCCGGTCAGCTTCATTCACAGCCCGCGACACCCCATCAATCCCCGGCGTCAGATGAACCATGGCAACATCAGCCAGTGCCGGATCAGGCCAGTCTGGCGGACTGTCCAGCGCCAGGTGAATTTGCATGTCACCTCTGCCATAGCGATAGTTCAGGGCCTGACTGGAAACTTTGTCCGGCACATATTCCCTTGCCAGAAGCCGCCCGTAAAGCTGTGTCGGGGTCACATTGCACACCACTGCCTCACTTGCCATCCAGCTTTGGCCGGATGAACTGCGCACACCCACGGCACGGCCCTTTTCAACAATAATTTCCGAGATGTCCTGATGACATTCGATCCGCGAATTATACTCTTTTAAAAGTGCTGAAAATGCCACCAGCAGTTGCGCACTGCCACCCTTGACAATGGGCATACCTGCCTGTTCCAGCGAAAAGGCAATCAGCCTGCCCATCAGGCCGGAAACCGGGGCTTCAGGCCCCAGACCTGTGTGCAAAATCCACGGCGCAAAAAGGGCTTG
Source organism: Sphingomonadales bacterium (assembly GCA_965227345.1). Lineage (GTDB taxonomy): Bacteria > Pseudomonadota > Alphaproteobacteria > Sphingomonadales. The sequence goes on along the minus strand of OZ245755.1, from coordinate 3,786,159 downwards.
GCTCAACGGGCTTTCAAAACGTGTTTCCAGCCACTGTCGGCAACTTTCCATGGCACCGCCAAAAAATACAGACAGGCCATGCGGGCCCCGCCGCCACAGCTCACCCAGCATGAGCTTTGCTGTCTGCCAGCGCCAGGGCTCGTTCCCCAACAGGCCGAAGACCAGCGGCGCACTTTGCTCCATCTCTGCCATGCTGGCCTGATACCCTGCCCCGTCCCCCGAAGAGATAGCATCAAGAGCAGCCATATTCTGCTCTCGCGACATCTTGAGAACAGCTGACCTGCCGTCCGGCGTCAACACAGCGGTTGGTGCCCCGGCGTGCAGATATTCCAGACCATGTTTATGCAGGTCATCAGCCAGTTCGGCATAGCCCGGCGATGTTACGAACAAGGGATGAAATCCCGACAACACGTCATGTATAAAACCGGGAACCGTTAGTTCTTCCGTGCGTATACAGCCGCCGGGTCTGTCGTTGCGCTCCAGCACCAATACCTTTTTGCCAGCCTTTGCCAAAAGGCCGGCGCATACCAGCGAGTTTATCCCGCTGCCAACAATGATAATATCTGCATCTGACATATTGATGCCTCCCGTCCAGCGGCTTCAGGATAGAGGATTAGTCCATCAATTGCGACACTGCATCCGTCATCTGCTCAGGACCGATCGCCGTATAACCACCGTCAACCGCTATATCCGTGCCATTAATGAAAGACGCCTCTGACGAACACAGGAAAAGGACCGCGTTTGCAACCTCTTCCGGGTCACCGGTACGTCCCTGAATATGGAACGGCGCCGCAACCTTGTCAGCTTTCTCGCGTTTATCACCGGTCAACTGAACCATAATATTGGACCATGTCCAGCCGGGTGATACAGTATTTACCCGAATATTATCCCCCGCAAGCTGCATGGCCGCATTACGGGTGACCTGCAGAATTGCGGCTTTGGAGGCTGAATACAACATGCGTCCCGGTTGTGCCCGCTTGCCGCTGATGCTGGCAAAATTCACAATGGCGCCCCCGCCCCGCTTTTTCATATAAGGCGCTGCCTTTTGGGCAAATATCATGGCCCCAATCAAATTGACATTCAAGGCCGTCAACCATTCATCCCGTGTCGAAGCAAGGCCGTTGTCAAGATATACACACGCGATATTGACCAGAAAATCGACACCGCCATATTTCTGTTCAGCATGAGCCAGACAGGCATCTATGTCTTTATCGCTGGTCACATCAGTTTTGATGAAACTGGCCTTGCCATCAAGTTTAGCGGCAATGCTCTTGCCGTCGTCTTCATTCACATCTGCCATAACAACAGTTGCACCGGCATTCACAAAGGCTTCGACTACTTTTGCCCCCATCAGGGTTGATGCCCCCGTTACCACGGCTGTTTTTCCGTCCAGTCCTGTCATTATTATGCTTCCCTGAAAGATTTTCTACAGTCTACCATCTTGAGCGATGTCTTTGAATTCTTCTATGCGGAAACTGCAAGGGATGTACATTGACTGCGTTGAAACAGCCACGTGAGCGCGCCTTGCCAGGTGACAGAAATCTTGTGCAGTCGATGCACACACCCTGCGTAAACCGCATAGCGATCCCCGCCCGCCAAAGGTATCTTTTTATCAACCTATCGAATAAATTGCAGGGAGTAAATTCATGGCAGTATCCGTGGACCTTTTTAAGCGCGGTATGCGCATGCTGGGCGGTGGCGTTACCATTGTCACCACCCTTCATGAAGATGTCCCAGCGGGATTAACCGCCACGGCCGTCTGTTCACTGTCTGCGGAACCGCAAAGACTGCTTTCCTGCATCAATCGGGCTGGCATTACCTACAACGCCATTTCAGTCAGCCGCCGGTTCTGTGTGAATGTTCTGTCAAGTACCCACCGCGATCTTGCCGCCTGTTTTGCGGGCATGATGGATATCGGCGAAGATGATCGTTTCGCCCATGGAAAATGGACCACTATTGCGACCGGCGCTCCTGTTCTGGACGATGCTCTGGTAGCCTTCGATTGTACAGTTTCCAGCATTATTGATACCGGCAGCCACGCCATCATCATCGGCGACATTCAGGGCGTTCGGAACAGCTCTGGCGGTGAACCCCTGCTTTATATGAATGGCAACTTTGCCACCCTGGCCCCTATGGGCGAAGAGCCGAAAGCCCCAAAAGCAAAAAGCTCCAATTCCTGAATTTACCAATGTGCGACTTCACGATCATAAACAAAATCATAATTACGGAGGACATTAAAATGAAACAAATGAACAGGAAACCTGCAAGGCATATACGGATTGCCCTTTTGGCAGCGACGGCGCTGTGTGCCACTTCCGGTATATCATACAGTGCCGAAAACGCTTCCTCATCGTCGGATCGCGTATCCCGTATGATGGACGAAGTTGTTGTCACGGCGCGAAAACGCGAGGAAGGACTTCAAAGCACACCTATTGCGGTTTCTGCTTTTACCGGCGACAGTCTGGAATATCGCGGCGTGACGAAAGTTGATGAAATTGCCCTCTTTACGCCGAACCTGACCTTCAGCAACAACCCAAGTTTCGGCGGCGCTTCAAATTCCGCCTCAATTTACATTCGCGGCATCGGGCAAAAGGAATTTCTGCCAACCACCGAGCCCGGTGTCGGGCTATATGTAGACGGGGTTTATATTGCCCGTTCCGTTGGCGGCATTCTGGACCTGATTGACATAGAGCGCGTTGAAGTATTGCGCGGGCCGCAGGGTACATTGTTTGGACGCAATACCATTGGTGGCGCCTTAAGCATTACAACCCGCAAACCCGACGAGATATTGTCAGCCCGGGCCTCTGCAACCTATGGTACTGACGACCGGATCGAGTTGAAAGGCTCCGTGAACATACCCGTCACCGACACTCTTTTTGCCAAGTTCTCGGCGGCGAAATTGCAGCAGGACGGTTACCTGATCCGCGATGACGGCATTGACCTTGGCGATGACGACACGCTAACAGGTCGTGCAGCCCTGCGCTGGCTGGCATCGGACAATTTCGAAGTCAACCTGTCGGTTGAAGGCACCAAAGATCGTGAAAACGGGCCTGCGGTCCAGCTGACAGACATCAATCTGGGGAACACACTGGACCCGGACACACCCCCTTTCGCCGTTATTCATAACGTAGGCGCCAATTTGATGGCTGGCGGTGGCCCCGTACCATGCGCCAACCCGGGCATGATCAATAATCCCGCAGTACCGGGCTGTTATGATTACCGATATGTACGTGGTAATGGCACCGATGCCGGAACCTCACCCGCCTTTTCAAACACTGATTTATGGGCCGTGAACCTGTCTATGGATTGGGATGTCAGTGACACCATTCAGCTTAAATCGATTACCTCCTTTCGTGATCTGGAAGGCGAATTCGCCCGCGATGGCGACCATTCCCCCTTCGAAATTGCTGAATATTATGACGAGTTGAATCAGGAGCAATTCACACAGGAATTTCAGCTTCTGGGTAATTCCTTCGACGGCAAGTTCAACTGGATCGTCGGACTTTATTATTTTCAGGAAAAAGGCAATAACGAAAATATTCTCAACTTCACCATTTCAAGGTTCAGAAGCGGTGGCAGCTTTGATAACACAAGCTATGCGGCCTTTGCGCAGGGTACCTATGATATCACGCCCCGATTCCACCTGACACTGGGCGGGCGCTATACGGATGAAAGCAAAAAGTTCACGCCCGATCAGGTTATTCTGGAAAACAAGTTCGCAGGCAGTGGCGATCCCTTGCTTGACGCACCGTTTATGCAGGCCGGGCAGCGCATCCTGCCATTCCTTGAAAAGGAAGTCTCCATCAGCGAATTTACGCCTATGGCCAATCTTTCCTATGACGTCACAGACGACCTGATGACCTATGTTTCATATTCGGAAGGTTTTAAATCAGGTGGCTTTACACAACGGGTGTTCCCGCCCATTGTCGCCCCCTTCACGGCCCCCCCGGGAACTGCCGACATAGACCTGATCCCGACATTCGATCCGGAATTTGTGAAAGTGTACGAGGCCGGTTTCAAATATGCGACGCCAAATAACCGGTTTCGTTTGAACGGGGCTATTTTCCGTACTGAATATGACGATCTTCAAATTCAGGTATTTACAAGCGTTGCACCTGTTACCAAGAATGCCGCCAGCGCTACCATTACCGGTTTCGAGCTGGAAATGCAGGCGATGCCGGTAGCAAACCTGTTTGTTGAGGCCGGATTGGGATATCTGGATGCCAAGTATAAGGATATCGATCAGGCGACAACCTTCATTGACCCGGACAGCGAATTTGAACGTGTCCCGGAATGGGCTTTAAGTGCGGGTATTTCCTATGAAGTACTGCTTGGCGAAATGGGCTCCCTCACCCCGCGGGTAGACTGGGCCTATAAGTCAAAAATCTATAACGACGCATTCAACTCACCTGAAATTGCTCAGGACGGCTACCATCTGGTCAATGCAAATATCGCCTGGACAAGTGCGGATGAAGATATCGGCGTTGTGGTTGGGATTAAAAACCTGACCGATGAAGAATACCGGGTAACCGGCATTAATGGCGACGCCATGCAGGCCATTGAAAGCCTGTTTGACCGTGGTCGTCAGTGGTATGTTACTTTGAAAGCCGGTTTCTAGAATCCATACTGAGGAAGACCTCACACCTCAAAATTACACCCGGTACAGACTTCTGCACCGGGTGTAATTCCTTATTTTCATAGCGAACAATTACTTGTAACCCTTTTCCCATTCCTCGACCTGTTTGCTCGCTTCATCTTTGGTAACACCGTAATTTTCCTGTATTCTGCCGATCAGTTTATGGCGGTCACCGTTGATAATCTCAATCTGGTCGTCGGACAACTTGCCCCATTTCTTTTGGGCCTCGCCTTTTAACTGCTTCCACTTGCCTTTTACAATATCTTCATTCATCTCGTTTTCTCCTGTTTGAGAAGTCTATCCTTGTACTTGTAGAACGCAGATGATCGGGAATAGTTCCTGCCTGACATTCATTCGCATTGATAAATGTCAATGAAGTGCACCGGACGCTCTGTTATGGTAATCTGGATCTGCTATTCTGGTAATTGAAGGAGCTCTCCAATGTCGATCAAGACAATTCTCGTTCCCTTTATGTCGGCAAATTTCTCCACACCCGCCCTGGAAACGGCAATCAAACTGGCAAAAGCACACTCGGCACATATTCTTGCTCTTCACGTACGACCCGATCCGGCAGCATCCATGCCTTATGTCGTGGGCCCCATGCCAACAGAAATGCTGGTGCAACTTTCCGACAGTGCAGAGGAACAAGGGCGAACGCGGGCAGCAAAAGCTAAAGCGGCATTTGAAGACATATGCCAGAAGCAAGATATTAAAATTACCGAGGCCCCGGTGCGGGATGCGGCAAGCGTATCCTGGCGGGAAGAAATCGGCAGTCTCGATTTTCTATATGGTGTTGAAGCCCAAACCTGCGATTTGGCCATTGTCTCTCAGCCAAAACCCCCTAACGCAGATATCATGACAGATATTCTGGAAGGCGTTCTGTTCCAGTCCGGACGCCCGATACTCATGTTACCGGAGACAACAAACGCTGTACCCGGGAAAAAGCCGGTGTTGGCCTGGAATGGTTCTATAGAAGCCACAAGGGCAATCGCAGCCAGTCTTCCCCTTATTCGGAATGCCAGCGAAGTAACCGTTCTGACGGTCGGCCAATTGGCCGAAGATGGCCCCGATGGCGATGCCGTCGCGAAATATCTTGTTCAACACGGCATACCCGCTTCCGCGCGGGTTGAAGCGGAGGAAGATGGATCCGAAAGCAGTCAGCTTTTGGCAACGACGCATGCGCTGGGTGCTGATCTGCTGATCATGGGGGCATATTCACATAGCCGCCTGCGTGAGATGATATTGGGTGGCATGACAAACGATATAATCGGCGACGCAGATATTCCGGTATTGCTGATGCATTAGGTCCAGGGCTCATTAATGCCCTGGAGCGCTGACCTGCCCGGCTTGATCTCACCCCCTTCAAGCCTATTTATATATGTATATTACAAATAAACGGCTTATGTAAATAATAATAACTTGTACAAATACTTCAATACAATTGAGTATTACTTAAAATTATCAATTATTTTACCAATATTGTTTTAAATGCTGACCTTCTACTCAGTTCTGTTGAAACGTAGAGGGAAAGATGTTGCATAATATATTTAAGATCGGCAATCAGGATGCCGCAATAATGCTGCAAGCCTTAAACAAGTCGCAAGCAATTATTGAGTTCCATCCTGACGGTACAATTATTACTGCAAACGAGAACTTCCTTGATACTCTCGGCTATCGTCTTGACGAGATCAAGGGACATCATCACAGCATATTTGTCGAGAAAAATGAAGCCGCCAGTGCGAGCTACCAGCGTTTTTGGGAAACGCTGCGCCGCGGTGAATATCAGGCCGCTGAATACAGGCGCATCGGCAAGTCAGGCAAGGAAGTCTGGATCCAGGCATCATACAACCCCGTTTTTAATCATCAGGGCAAAATCACCAGGATTGTCAAGTTTGCAACTGACATCACTGCAGAAAAGCTCCGCAACGCCGCATATTGCAGCCAGATTGATGCGATCAGCAAATCACAGGCTGTTATCGAATTCAATATGGATGGCACAATCATAACGGCAAACAAGAATTTTCTGGACACGCTCGGCTACAGTATTGATGAAATCAGGGGCAAACATCACAGCATGTTTGTCGAGAAAAGTGATGTGACCAGCGATGAATACAAACGTTTTTGGGAAACGCTGAGGCGCGGTGAATACCAGAGCGCAGAGTACAAGCGCATTGGCAAATCAGGCAAGCAGGTCTGGATACAGGCATCATATAACCCGGTTTTTGATTCTGCTGGCCAGCCCGTCAAGATTGTAAAATACGCAACCGATACGACTGCATCCAAGTTGAAAAATGCGGATTATCAAGGCCAGATAGATGCCATCAGCAAATCTCAGGCTGTTATTGAATTTAATATGGACGGCACAATCATTACCGCCAACAAGAACTTCCTGGACACATTGGGCTATAGTCTGGATGAGGTTCAGGGCAAACATCACAGTATGTTTGTTGAAAAATCCGAAGCGACCAGCGAAGAATACAAACGTTTTTGGGAAACGCTGCGCCGCGGTGAATACCAGTCCGCTGAATACAAGCGTTTTGGCAGTGGCGGCAAGGAAGTCTGGATCCAGGCATCATACAACCCGATCTTTGATCCATCAGGCCAGCCCTTCAAGGTTGTAAAATACGCAACCGATATCACGAACCAGATCATAGCTCGACAGAAGCGCGAAGAAGTTGCCAAAATGATTGACGAGAAGCTTTCCGCAATTGTGTCAGGCATTAGTACCGCGAACCAGCAAGCAGCCTCTGCCTCCAGCGCATCAACTCAGACAGCAGCAACCGTCCAGACAATTGCTGCTGCATCGGAAGAATTTAGTGCGTCCGCACGCGAGATTGGGCAAAATATGCAAGGTGTGCGCGAGTCGCTGGCAAAGGCATTTGAAGAAATTGGCAGCGCTGACAACTTCACTCAAACACTTAGCTCGACAACGGATGAAATGAGCGGCATCGTTGTACTGATCCAGAACATTGCCTCACAGATTAACTTGCTGGCGCTCAATGCCACAATCGAATCTGCTCGTGCCGGAGAAGCAGGCAAAGGTTTTGCCGTCGTTGCCAGTGAGGTTAAAAACCTTGCCAATCAGGTTGCTGCAGCGACCAATCAGATATCTGATGAGATTGTCAACGTGCAATCGGTCTCCAATAATGTTGTAGACGGTCTGGCAAGGATCATGGCTTCGATTACCCCGGTTCAAACCAGTGTAACCGAAGTGGCCAGCGCGGTCGAACAGCAAGGTGCCGCGACGCAGCAAATAGCATCCAACATGCAAGCGACAACAACCGCGGTAAACGATATCGATTTTAGCCTGAGTGAAATTGCAAAAGCAGTCGAAGGCGCGAACGAACAAGCCGTTGAAGGCATTCGTCTGTACCGCAGCTCGCTTAAAGCAGCAAGCTGACCCGTAGGTATAGACCCACATTCCTATAGAGCTGCATAGAGCAAAAAACGCTATGCTGTCAGACAAACAGTCGTTTCACCCCCAAATGCCCGCGCAATCCCTTCAAGTGATAAAATGTAATATTCACGAGCCTGATCTGACGGATAGTGTCAGCACTGGGTCGAACGTACACTCGAAAGCGGACGTTTGAAGCTCCTTCAAAAACGTGGTTTTGATGGCTCTGACTGACCAGACTGAGGCACGATGCAAAAGCCCAAACTTACAGCCAGTCATGGAACTCAGGATGCGGATATGTATGCAGCCAGCTTGTTCATAGTCTGTGCGCCATACTCCACGGCCCCAAAATCAATTGCGTTATCGCGATGAGCCTTCGACGGATGCATTTGGCGTAGCGTGACGACGGTCTTGCCATTGCTCTGCTCATCGAAAGTAACGAGCATACGAAACTTGCAAGGGTCGTCGACGACATTGCTGCCGTGAACGACTTCAAGTAGAGCCGGATGCTCAATTCGGAGAAACTCCATACGATTTCTGTAACGTGTCCCTTCGGCTGAGATCATATCGAATCTCCAGACACCCCCAACTCTAATGTCGATTTCGTGAGTCTCGATTGACATCCCTTCGGGGCCAAACCACTGCACAATTTGTGATGCATCAGTCCAGGCGCGGAATACGACTTCCTGAGGTGCATCTACGACTCGCGCAATTACGATTTCTCGGTCTATCGGCCACGAGACCCATGCGGATTCGACATTTTTGCTCACTTCATTCATTTTGCGAACTCCTCTGCGATCTTTGCAAGTTGTTCGATCGCTGTGCCCCAGCCATCGAGAAAGCCCATATCCGCATGTTTCTGCCGATCTTTTTCGTTCTTGTGCAATGCCGTGGCCGTATAAAGCGTCCCTTCAGGGTGTTCCTCCAGGGTGATAATGGCCGAGAAAAATGATTCTTCATTCGGACGCCAGCCGCCTTGCAGCGCATCTGTAAAAACAATGCGTACATTCTCAATCACCTCGAGAAAGCAACCTTCGCCGCCCTCCATAACTGTGCCATCTTCAAGTGTCATGGTCGTATTGAAGCCACCACCGGCATAAAGTTCGTGCTTGTTGGAAATCGTAACCACGGGTGCAGGGGCCCACCATTTTACGAAATGCGCAGGGTCTTTCCACGCTTTCCAAACTGCAGGACGCGGGGCCTTGATGATACGCGACACGGTAAGGTCCTTGTCATTTTTCATTCAGTTTTTTCCTCACAAGCAAGGGTTTCGACGTACCTGGCAAGCCTGTCTGCTCTGTTTTCCCAGAGCGTCCGGTGTTTGCTTAACCAGTCTTCGGTCGCGGCAAGCTGCTTTGTCTCCAGTCGACAGGTACGTACCCGCCCGACTTTTTCAGACGCAATGAGGCCGCTTTCTTCCAGCACCTTGATGTGCTTCATGAAAGACGGGAGCCCCATCGAAAACGGTTCGGCCAATTCCTTGACTGATGCATTACCCGTAATAAGACGGGCAATTACCGCACGCCGTGTGGGGTCTGCCAAAGCATGAAAAGTATCATCAAGGGATGTCATATAGTTCTCCATATGGAAAACTATAATAAATAGTTAGCCCATTGGCAAACTATTTCCAAGCGTCGGCTTTAGAGACCCGCTGACATCATTTGTCAGATCAGGCGCCGATTATCACGGCTAACGATAAAAACAATGGCCGGAGAAGCAATGCTTCCCCGGCCACTTATGCCTTGTAATATCTGAGCAGAATTTATTTGGATATTTCGTCCATCAGCTTGCGGGCGTCTTCCACGCCCGGGAATTGAGCGCCAGAGTTCAACAGGCCCTGCAATTCACGTCTTGCTTCTGCAGTCTTGCCGTTTTTATGCAAGGCGACAGCCAGATGGTATTTAATCTCCGCCAGGTCCGGTTTCAGGATAGCGGCGCGTCGCAGCTGCTCAAGTGCGTCTTTGTCCTGGCCATTTTGCAACAATATCCACCCGTATGTATCCATGATTTCAGGCGCTTCCGGTGCCAGCCGGTTGGCACGACGCGCCATTTCCAACGCCTCGGGATTTTTCGCTTCCTGATACAGCCAGGCCAGATTATTCAAATAACCCGGATTATTCGGCGAACTCTTCGTAAGCTTCTCATACAGGGCTGTTGACTTTTCATACTGCCCGTCTTCCAGATAAATCGCCGCGAGCACGCCCTGAACCATCTGGTCGTTTTCGTTCGATGCCAGCCATTCTTCCAGGACCTTTACACCCTTGGCCTTGTTTCCCTGCGCCTTGTAGGCACGATAGAAATTAATGGATAGCGCTGCGTTGGAAGCGCCTTTTTCTGTTGCTTTCTCGAACTGGGCGACAGCCTCATCCGCCTTGCCATCCGCAAGATAAATATTGCCCCGGGCAATATCACCAACAGGTGCCTCGGGATATCTCTTCTCCAGTTCCTTGACGGCATCCAGCGCTTCCTTGCTTTCTCCACTGCTGAGTCTCAGGTCAATCAAATCCAGCAGCAAGGTCAATGGTGTACCCAGGCGCCCCGCATCGTCCTGCAAGGATTTGGCCGGGGCAGCAATTTCAAGAGCCTTGTGGAGAGATTCTGATGCCGCAAATTTCTCGCCTGCAACCATTTCCGTCCGCGATAACAGATGATAGGCCGCCGGATTGCTTGTATCCATACTCACCATTCGCTCAAAAGTCGCCAGGGCTGCTGCTGCATCCCCTTTTGCCGCCTGCACTTTCCCCAGTGCTTCAAAAGCGATGGGTTTATCAGGATGTTGTTGCGTCAGGCTATTGGCAAGACCAAGAGCCTTCTCAAACTCTCTCTGTGATGTGTATATCTCTACGAGGGCCAGGCCAGGTGTCATATTGTCAGGCGCAGCAGCTGAAGCCTTTTCAAGCCAGGATACAAATGCCTTGTCATCCCCTTCAGCCCGCGCAAGTCGTGCCATATTCATCATCGCCGGAACATGGTCAGGCTTTTTGGCAAGAATTTCATTATATTTCTCGCGGGCCTGGGCGATCTTATCTTCTGCAATATCAATTGCAGCAAGCTTCATGGTTGCAGAGTCAGCTTCCGTGTTCAGCTTTTGCGCCTGCTCGAATGCCTTGCGCGCTGCAGGAAGGTCTTTCTTCCGCATATAAATTTCGCCCTCGATATACGGGCCAGACGCGCTATCCGGAAATTTTTTCTTCAAGGCCTGCACGGATGTCAGGGCGCTATCCAGATCACCGCGCTTCAACTCTGCCAGACTTAGAATGATCGCGGCCTGCAATGATTCCGGGTCATCCTTAACAACACCCTCCAGCGTATCAATTGCGGTGTCAAACTCACCCAGCGCCATCTTGCTTACAGCCTGGCGGGTTTTGTTGGAACTTTCTTCCGGATCTGCCTCTACGGCCATATCGAAATACCTGGCGCCCTGATCCAGTTCACCAAGTTTCATATAAGCATAGCCCATCATTGAAAAGACCTTGCCGTCTTTTAAGCCGCTATCCACAATTGGCTGCAGGGTACGTATTGCCTTGCTGGGTTCATTCTGGCGCAATAATGTCATTCCCAGAACCCGACGTGCACCAATGTGATTAGGCGCATATTCAATTACGCGTGAAAGATGAAAAGCCGCCTGTTCCTCATTATTTTGGGCAAAATTAACCAGCCCCTTCAGAAAAATGGCCGGCAGGAAATTATCAAGATTCTGTCCGGTTTTCTGAAGAGCTTCGGAAGCGCCTTCAACATCTCTGGCGCGCCATTTTATCCGGGCGTTCAGATAATGACCCATCGGATAGTCAGGCGAAAGTTTGAAAATCCGGTCGATGTCAGCTTTTGCTTCTTCGTCACGGGCCAATTCCACCAGAACCGATGCCCGCCCCAACAGGGCTGGCATATAATCGGGACTGACATCAACAGCTGCAGAAAGATAGGTCAGCGCTTCATCAAAGTCTGATTTAACACGACTGACTTCTGCCCTGATCATAAGAGCATCCAGATTTCCGGGGTCAAGCTTCAGGGCCTTGTCTACAGCTTCAAGAGCCTGATCCTGTTCACGCTTCAACAGATATACCCGGGCAAGCCCGGAATAAACATCCGGATTCTCGGGTGATTTCTCCTGCGCCTCACGATAGGAGGCAACAGCATTATCCACATCTTTCAGACCCAGATATGCATTGCCCCGCAGAAGCAAGGCCTGCCCTGTGTCTTCTTCAGCAACAGCTTCAGGTTTAATTTCCGACAGAATTTCGTTGTACTTGCGCTGCAGTTCATATGCCTGGCCCAGGCGAATGAGCATTTCTTTCTTGCCGGCACCTCGCTTCATTGCCGCCCGGAATTCTTTTTCCGCTGAAGGGCCGTTATACGTCTTCAGATAAACATCGCCCAGCAGAATACGTGCATCGACATTGTCGGCATCGGCCTGCAGGGCATTTTTGAGCTCAATCGACGCAGACCGCCAGTCGCCCTTGTCAAAATGCTCTTTCGCCTTTTCGACAAAACCCACTGACTTTTCAGAAGCAGATTTTGCCAGAACAAGTGTCGGCGACAGGGCTGGCCCGGAAAGCATCGCCAGCACAGCGAGGGAGGAAAACACCTTGGCGCTTGTTGTCAGTTTCTGTTTCATATGAAAAATCCCTTGTTTGCCCATTTTGCAATGCCGGACCGATCCGGCACTCAATTTCAATTACACTTTAATGTTTACACATTAATATTATATTGTTTCATCAAATCATAAAGCGTGGGGCGGCTCACACCCAGTATTTTGGCCGCCTGAGATATATTGCCATCCGATGTTGCAATAGCTGTTTGCAAAGCCTTTCTGTCCGCTTCTTCACGCGCCTGTTTAAGGTTCAGTATAGCAGAAGTTTCGCCCCCGTCACCAAGCCCCAGATCAGCGGCGGTAATTCTTTGACCTTCGGCCATAATGACAGCGCGTTTTATTTTATTTTCAAGTTCGCGAACATTTCCCGGCCACTCGTGCGCCGCCAACGCCGACAGGGCATCAGGAGAATAGCCCTTGACGTTGCGCTTGTGCTCTTTATTGAATTTTGCCAGAAAACTGTGTGCCAGCAAAGCCGGGTCACCCTTGCGATCTTTCAATGGCGGAATATCAATCGAGATTTCGCTCAACCTGTAGAACAGATCCTCCCGAAAACCTCCCTCGGCAATAAGCCGCTCCAAATTTTGATGGGTCGCGCATACGATGCGCACATCAACAGGAATTTCCTTGCGGCCGCCAATGCGCTCTATGACTCGTTCTTGCAGAAAACGCAGCAACTTCACCTGAAGCGGAAAAGGAATATCGCCAATTTCGTCGAGAAAAAGCGTGCCTTCTTCTGCCAGCTCAATCTTGCCCTGCGTTTGCTTGATCGCCCCGGTGAACGCACCTTTTTCATGCCCGAATAATTCACTTTCCAGCAAATTTTCCGGAATAGCGGCACAGTTAATAGCAACAAACGGCTTGTTCTTGCGCGCACTCATTTCATGAAGACCACGCGCCAGCAATTCCTTGCCCGTACCGCTGGCCCCCAGCAGCATCACACCAACACTGGTCGGCGCAACACGTTCAATCATCTGGCAAATCTTGATCATCTCCGGCGAACCGGTGATCAGGCCGGTCAACGGTGTTTTTTGCCCCTGACTCTGCAATACCCTGTTTTCTTCCTCCAGCGCCTGAACATGAAATGCCCGGCGCACAATGAGTCCCAATTCATCAGAATCAACAGGCTTCTGATAGAAGTCATAAGCCCCCATGGCAATCGCCTGCAATGCGCTTTCGCGCGCGCCATGCCCGGATGCCATAATGACTTTTGTCGTCGGAGAAAGCCGTAATATTTCTTCCAGAACAGCGAAGCCTTCCGTCGTGCCGTCAGGATCTGGCGGCAATCCCAAATCCAAAGTCACCACCTTGGGCGAATTGGCCCGCAACAACGTGATCGCTTCTTTTGCGTCCCCGGCAAGAAGGACATCATAATCACCAAAATTCCAGCGATACTGCCGCTGAAGACCGGGATCATCTTCGACAATCAATAATTTTTCTTTCTCTTCTGCCATATTCCTGACCTGTCTAACTCTTTACACTTTCGGGGATAGCACTCCCCTGCTGCAATTCCTGGGCGGGTTCTATCCATACTGGCAACTTTATCGTAACCGTTGTTCCCTTGCCCTCAATACTTTCCACACCCAGATGCCCCCCAAAGTTCCGGATCAGCTGCCTGCTTTCGTAGGCCCCAATGCCATAGCCCGTCTCCTTGGTAGACTTGAACGGCTTGAAAAGTTCATCCCGAATAAACTCCCGACTCATTCCCGGCCCGTTATCCTCGACCCTGATAGAAACATTATCATTTTCAGATGACAAGCTGACTGTTACACGGCCAATATCTGAAACAGCCTCCAGTGCATTTGAAATGACATGAGAAAAAACGGTTTCAAGCTGTACAGTATCAGCCTGCACGTTAATTTTTCCTTCCGGTATCTCAAAATTAAGTTTGTCTGTTCCTTTTGCAAGCCGAACCAGCAACCCGTTCAGCAAACCTGTGACTTCCAAAACTTCCTTGCGGGTGGCTGTTGTCTCACTCATAGTATTAAGTTTGGTCAGCAACTGGTTCATCCGGCCCACCGATTCCTTGACGGTAAGCACCATATCCTTTTGAAACTCAGGGTTGCCCGCATGCTTGTCTGCATTGCTCGCCAGCAGCGACAACTGACTGACCAGATTTTTAATATCATGCATGATAAACGCAAATCTCTGGTTAAAGGCCTCGAATTGCCGAGCCTCCGCCAGCGCCTTCTCATTATCCTGTTCCGCAAGATAGCTGGCCACCTGAATACCCAGAGTTTTAAACAGGTCAAAATCTTCCCAGTTAAGTTCTTTAACCGCTCTTGGCCGCTCCAGCATAATGAAGCCACTTAATTGTCCATGATGAATAAGGGGCACGATCAACCAGGCGCGAGGATCATCCCGCAGCCACTGTGGTACATGCGCCCCTTCAAACACACCGGTTTCAGGGTCCACATCATCCAGATCAATAATCCAGTGTCTATCCTCGAGAAATTTACAAAAATCACTGGACCGGGGTTCGACACCATTGATGTTGGAACGTAAATTCCAGACGGCAATCTGACTAAACCAGTTCGGTTCCTCTGTCATCCACAGGGCACCCCCGGGACTATCGACAATATCAGCCATGGCCTTGATTACACGTTCGCGCAACCCTTCTGCATAATCGCTTGACGATACAGTCTGAATGAACCGCAGCCATTCTTCCCTGTAATCATATTTATAATTGAAGAAATGCTTGTTCACCATCACCCGGAGCTGAGCCCTGAACTGGCCCGAAAAGATGGTGACAAACAACAACATCAAGGCGCCAAACCAGAAACTGACCTGCAACAGGACGCCCCAGCGCCCTCCCATATCGCGCAGGTAAAAGCCTGCTACACCCATGACCACAAGATAAACACCGCTGCCGATCAGCGATGCCGAATGCAGAACCACACCCCGCGACACAAAAACATCCAGCGACCAGCCGGGATTGCGGGCCGCAGAGACAGCAACCAGCGGCACAACCAGCGCATTCACGGCCCCGCGCGCCTCGTAAAGAGCTCCACTAAAGCTCTTGGACAAAACCGCATCGGCATAAAACAGGAAATCAAAAACAAAAATGCCACCCAGACCCAAACACAACAGTCTGATGCTCCAGCGATTATGCAGCGCTGTATTTCTGTATAAATTATCCACAAGAAACGCGCCGGCAACAGCCAGCGCCATCCGCTCCAGTAATATTATCTGCGGGACAATCGCGTAAGGCTCAAGAATGTTCAAATTCTCAAGAACCAGCAGAAGGTCCATACTGAAGGCAAAGACACACCCTGCTATGACCGCAATAATAATACCGCGGCTTTGGGCATGTTTATCGACGGTTCTCCAGTATTGCGCCAGAAGGCTGGACAGAAAAATAATCCATCCTGCATATCGCAGTGTTTCAGCAAAAGGCCCCAGTATTCTGGAAAGCCCTGGCCACAAAAAAGCCACCGTATTGACCAGTGCCCAGACAAACGTGCAAAATGCCGCCACGATCAGCCAGGTTCCTGGCCCGCTTTTTTTCCAGCTGGCAATCAGCAGAGCGCCCAACGCCAGATATGCCAATGCGGCAATACTATAAGTTATGGAGCCAACAGCAATTTCGATGGTCCCGGTCCTCCTGATTTAAAACAGGTTATCGCACACCATCCGGCCAGATAATCACCCTGACAGTTTGCACAAGGATGAGAAAGTCCAGAAATACCGAATAATTCTTGATATAATACAGGTCATATTGAAGTTTGCGTCGGGAATCTTCAACCGAGGCACCATAGGGGTAATTAATCTGGGCCCAGCCAGTAATTCCAGGCTTCACTCTGTGGCGTTCCTGATAAAAATTAATATCAGCCTCCAGGGATTCCACAAAAAACGGTCTTTCGGGCCGCGGACCAACAAAACTCATATGGCCCATTAAGACATTAAAAATCTGCGGTATCTCATCAATTCTGGTCGCCCGGATAAATCGCCCCACGGGTGTTACACGCGCGTCACCCTGCTGTGCCCAGACCGGCCCGTCCTTCTCGGCGTCATTCCGCATGCTGCGAAATTTCATGACCGAAAAAACGCGCCCGTTAAAGCCCACGCGATCTTGCATATAAAAAACAGGGCCAGGGCTGGTCACTTTAACGGCGATAGCTGCAAAGATCAGAATCGGCGCTGTTAACAAAAGAATCAGAACACTGACGAATATATCAAAAAGGCGCTTGAACATAAGATCAATCTGCCCGCCCTGACCAAATCCGTCTGAAAATATGAGCCAGCTCGGATTGACAGAGTCAAGATCCACAACACCGGTCTCTCTCTCCAGAAAGGTTGTACTGTCCAGTACCTTGATGCCGCTGATTTTGGCATCAAGCAAATCACTAACCGGCAAGGTACCCCTGCGCTCTTCTATCGCGACAACAATTTCGTCCACCCTGAGACGCTCGCACAACTCTTGCAACTTGCCTTCTTCATAATCAAAGCACTTTTCGGCAGCACCAACCGCCACCGGCGCCCGCCCCATGGCGACGAAGCCCACGCAGGTAAAATTCTGCCCCGCACTCTCATTCGACAAATTTTCAATTCGTGCCGCACGTCTTGAGGCACCAAGAACCAGTACGCGGCGCTTGAACCGGCTAATATCAACGACCTGGATAAAGACAATCCGCGCAATCAGAATGCCCGCAAGCCCCAGCGACAGGGCAATGGTGAAAACACTGCGCCAGATGTCAATTGTAGGAAAAATATAGAAAATCACACTCATCAGAATGAAGCTGACAAGCAAGGCGATAACCAGCCTTAAAATGGTCACCCGCAAATCGCGGCACGTTTCCAGCCGATAAACACCAACAGCCAGCATCGCGACGTAAACGACGCCAACAAAAACACAAACCTCAGCAATGTGTTCATCCAGTTTGATGGACCCAAGATTAAGCTGATTGTATCGCAGCTTAAGAGCACCCTGAATTGCCAAAAACAGGATGACAATCTCGGCAAGCCCAAGAAAGAACACAGATTGAGGGATATAGTGTTTGAATATTCTAATCATTTCTCTTCCGAGCGGCCTTTTCCTGCCTTGCACGACATGTCATTCCAGCTGGATCACAGACATTAACCTGTTGTCTCAATTCAGCTATTCCTAAATAACAAAGTCGACCATATTTTGTTCATATTACGCCAAACATAAGGCGATCATCGTCGATGTGCGTTAAAATTCCATAAAATTATCTGATGAATTTTCATGAACAGTCATTCTTCCGGCACATGAATACCCTGCTACTATTCTTGCGTCCATTTTATTCCAGCCTGATGCTCAAGATTGGAAAATATCATTTATATTCCGTATAATACAAAAACCGGCGTTAAATATACAGAGTAGCGGGGTCTGGAATCCGGTCCGGTTAAGAACGTCTAGTCCGATAGCGCAAGCTTCATCTGATCCAGCTTTTTCTGCTGAGCATGAGAGAGGTTTTTGACAGATATCCGACTGATAACATCCAGTGCCTGTTCCTTCTGCCCGATATCAACAAGGGCCACAGCGAGATCAATGCGAGCCTGATCATTGTCCGGCTCCTGCTCAACAAGAGCCGACAAGATGGAAATCACCTTCCAGTTGTTGCCCTGAGCACTATAGACTTTATGGGCGGTATCAAGAACCTGCCTGTTATTCGGCGCTTTTTCGATGGCACGCTCAATAAACATCACGGCCTTGTCCATCCGGTTCTGTTTCAGATATATCCAGGCCAGATTATTATTGACCATAACTGCATATGACGGCTCGGTCGAAAGACGCAAATATTCCTGTTCGGACTTGTCCAGTTGTCCGTCATCCAGAAGGATCGACGCAAACAGGGCCCGTGCCTGATGATCGTCCGGTTCATGCCTCAACCATGTCGCCAGAGTATTTTCAGCCGCCTTTGGCGCGCCGGATTCCGATTGCGCGCGGGCGAGTTTCAGAACAACGGGACCATCACGTCGCTGGCCAAGATAACGCGCGTAAAAATCCGTGGCTTTAGCCGGTTCCTCGCGCTTCATGGCAAGATCCCCCAGCGCGAGCATAAGCTGCGGTGAATTGGGATACTTTTTCTCCAGATCAGCCGCCAGAACCTTCGCACGTGCCATATCGCCCGTATTGCCATAAACCCTTAGCCACTGAAACTTTGCGCCTTCATGATCCGGGTCCAGCAATTCAAGCCTTAACAGTACCCCCCGGACCTTCTCCCAGTCTCCCAGTTCTGCATATCCCTGCGACAGGGTAAATAATGCCTGGGCAGATGACGGATCCAGGGCGACAAGCCGTTCAAACGTCCCGATCGACTTGTCCACCTGCCCGGACTTTAATTCGGATGTTCCGACAACAGACAACAGACGCAGATGATCAGGATAGGTGGTCTGGATTTTTCGTGAGACTGCCAGTGACCTGTCATATTCGCCTCTTTTCATGTATTCGGCCGCAAGAATAAGACTGGGGGCCAGTTCCTCCGGATAAATCGACACTGCGCGCTGCAACCAGTCCAGCGCCTCGTCTCCCCTTTGCTGCTTCTCTGCCAAAGACGCGAGCCTTAACATGGATTCCAGGTGGGTCCTGTCTGTTGTCAAAATTGACTTGTAGACCAATTCTGCTTCAGCATATTGCTTGCGAGCTTCCAGAACATTTGCAAGCTTTACAGCGGCGACCGGATTTCCCGGATTAATGGCCAGCGCTTCGCGGAATGATTTTTCGGCTTCGTCATTTCGGCCAAGGGCAAGCAAACTCATGCCCGACATAATATGTCCTGCCGGGCTATCCGGCACTGTCTTGGCCAGATTTCTTCCTTTCTTTAATGCACTTTCATACTGTCTGGCACCGAGCAGCGCTTCAATGAGGGCTACATGATTGCCAATCGAAACAGGATTAAGGGCGACACCTTTTTCCAGATGCTCAATCCCCTTCTTGACAGACCCACCCTTAATTTCAGCCATGCCCAGCTTAATAGCCAATTCCGCATTATCGGGCTGGAGCTGGAGCGACCGGGCCAGATATTCGGCACCCTGATCATAATCGCCCTGAGACACCGATGCCTCTGACAACAAGGCGAGGACCTCGATATCGTCACCCATTTTTTTTGCCAAAGGATCCAATGTTTCCAGCGCTTCGTTACCCTTGCCCAGCTGTGTTTGAACCCGTGCCAGCAATTTTCGGGCGGAGACACTATCTGGCACCAATGCAACATAACGGCTTAAATAGGAATTGGCGCGTTCCAGTTCTTCCAGACCCATACTCGCTGTGCCCGCAATCAGCAATGCCCGCTGGTTATTTTCATTGGCAGTCAGTGCCCGCTCTGCATGAGCTCTGGCGCGCTGAAATTCATGTTTTGAGAGCAGCACCTGCGCCATAACCTGATTGGCAAGTCCGAACGAAGGCGCAGATGCCAGAACCTTGTCGAGATTGGCGATGGCCTGTTCAACCTGTCCTGACTGTGACAGCGCCTGCGCCAGCGCGACGCGATAATAGAGGCTGTCTGGCCTGGCCTTGGCCAGCGCGTCATAGGCCTCTACAGCCTCGTCAAAGCGCCGGGTCGCCATCGCGATATCACCTCTTAAGGCATAAACCTTGGTATGATTGGGTGCGACCGTCTCGGCGCGTTCCAGATAGTTTGCGGCCTCTGCATATTCTCTACGGACCAGAGCAATATTCGACAATCCGATAATGCTTCCCAGATCGTTTGGATTTGCTGCCAGGGCTCTTTCATACGCCACGACGGCTTCGTCATGTTTTTTCAGTCCCCGCAGGGCATCCCCGCGTAATTGCCTGAACGCCGCATTCTTGCCCACCAGTCCATCGTCAGGGAATTCATCCAAAACTTCCTGAAACTTGCCCTGTAAAAGCCATGACTGTCCAAGCATCACCCGTGTTTCGACCGAGGACATACCATTTTCAAGCGCCAGCTCTATTTCCTTTTCGGCCGCTGCACCATTCTCGACATCAAGGTAAACTTCCCCCAGCATGAATCTGGCCGGGCCATTATCGGCATCTTTTCGAAGCGCGTTTTTGAGTTCGATGACAGCAGATCTCAAATCACCCTGATACCGGAAATCCTTGGCCCGGACCAGATGTTGCTCAATGGTATAGGTTGGTTCGGAATCGCATGCAGATATCAAGGCAAGTGACAATGCCATGAAACAAAGTGCCAGAGTGTTTTTCAATATTCCTGATCTCATGCGCCCGCAACAATCCTGTATTGGCTATACTATTTCATCGATAATCAGCGAGTTTACATCAGAGTTGTTTACAAAATGAAAAATATTCTATGTAAAAAGGGTACATGCTATGTTCACATGATGAAAGTCACGCTTGATGAATATTTCCGGGATAAACTGTTAACCCCGCTTCACCCATGAGATCAAGGCCATCTAGCGTCAGGAAAAAATTGAAAACGCCAAATATGTGCAGAATAGTGCTGATCGTGCTGGCGTTCACTGGATCGGGATACTGGTTTGAAGTGAACGCGGGAACGATTCTGTCCATTCAGCAGGACGGCGTGGCCCAGGACCTGTCTGATGTTTCGTTTGATCAGATCAAAACGCTGCAAAGTGATGATATCTTCGAAAATCTCGTGCCCGGACAGTCATTATGGGGAACGCACGCCGATCTTTCGAGCCGATTTGATGATTCTGCCTTGCAGGACTGGTTTCTCGCCGTTCCAGCGTCCCGCACCTATCAGCCATTCAGGCCTTCCCGCCCCGGAGCCGTGTTACGGCTTGGCAATGAAGTGACTGATACGGTCCCGTTGGAAGAAGCCGGTGAATTTCGGTATACGGACTATCTTCAACTGGCTGAAGAGCGTCGAGCTTTAAGTGAATTGTTGCAGGAAACGATGTCGATTGGCGACGACACAAGCTATGCAAGTGTTGATCCGCGCGCGGCAGGCCTTGGGGCCGATGGTGTCGATTACACCCAGCGAACGCTAGGTCGTAATGACACAACTCTTGGCGATCTTGTTGTCGAGATGCTGGGTCCCCGGTCAAAAGAGCTTGAGGTCATTCAATCCAGTCTAAAGGATCTGCGTAATTATATTGCGATCACCCAGCCTAAAATGACCGACATGATCATAAGCGATGCCAGCTTCCACCAGCATCAGGTTTTTCAGGCCGCAGAACAGAAACGTATAAAAATTGAAGCGAGCAATGCCGAAATTGAAATAATGGCCCCGCGGGAAGTAAGAATTATCGGTCAGGATGAGGAGACTTTGGCGGATTATTTCAGCTTTGCCAATATATGGGACTTTTTTACAGCCCCTTTGACATTTGTCTTTTATGGCTTGATCCTGACCTGCTGGGCCGCATGGCGCTACCTGATCAGCAAGCATATTTAGTTAATGCCGCAAAATTTCCGCAACTCTTTGGCGGAGCAGCGGCACCACCTCTTCTTCAAACCATGGATTGCGGCGTAACCACATATTGTTGCGGGGCGAAGGGTGCGGCAAGGGAATGATATCAGGTGCATAATCCTTCCATGCCTTAACGGTATCTGTCAGGGTTTTAAGACATTTGTCTTTCAGGTGATAGGCAATGGCATATTGTCCGATGACAAGCTTAAGCCGACAATTAACCAGCCTGGGGAACAGCCTGTCATGCCAGGTGAGCGCACATTCCGGCCGGGGTGGCAGGTCCCCGCCCCTGACGTGCCGTCCCGGATAACAAAAACCCATGGGGATGATCGCAAACTTGCTTTCATCGTAAAAATCATCTTTGGAAATTCCCATCCATTGGCGCAGCCTGTCGCCACTGGGATCATCAAATGGCTGGCCGGACTTGTGAACTTTGGTGCCCGGGGCCTGACCACAGATGGCAATTCCCGCTTGTGCTGTAGCCTGCAGAACCGGTCGGGGGCCTAATGGCAATACCTTTTCACATATCCGGCAGGAACGTATTTCCTGCAAAAGACTTGTGAAGTCCCGATCCTGCCCGGACGGATCATTTTGGCTCTTGTTTGTCGGTCTTTTCACAATAAAATTATCAGTTCCAGTCTTTGACGTCGTCCCAGAATGGTTTACTGCGCAAAAGATGTCTATATAACGGGCTGTAAATTATTTGTGATAACAGAAAGCCGAATGATACAAAAACACCCGCCTTCACCCTGCATCAACATTTGCGAAATTGATCGTGAAACCGGATATTGTACCGGATGTGCCCGCACGATCCAGGAAATTGCCGGTTGGGGCAAAATGCCGGCGGAGGCTCAACACAAGATCATTGCCCAATTGCCGCACCGACAAAAATAATCCCTGACTATTCTAACAGACCTCAGACAAGCCCTCACAGGCTATCGGATCGCCGTCCAAAGCCTTGCCATCCAGTGCACCTATCCAGTCCAGTGAAGACCTGAGACGAACAATATCCCCCACGACCATCATGGCTGGCCCCGGGATATCCGCGGCCATGGCATCGCGCGCGCAATCGCGCAGGGTGGTTTCCAGAACTTTCTGATCAGACAAGGTCGCGCGGCTTACGATTGCAACGGGCTGATCCGCCTCCCGGCCACCTTCAATCAGGCAGTCGCTAATCTGCTGCAGCCTGTTTAGCGCCATATATATGACCAGCGGCGTGGTCATTTTGGCGAGCAGCGCCCACTGAACACCCGATGCCAACTCACCGCCTGCACCATGGGCTGTTACAAAAGTCACGGCCTGATTGGTCAGGCGATCGGTTAAGGGAATGCCCGCATAGGCCAAACCACCAACGCCCGCAGAAATACCGGGAATAATACGGAAAGGTATAGCTGCACGGACCAGCGCGCGCGCCTCTTCCCCGCCACGACCAAAAATGAACGGATCGCCACCTTTCAGGCGCAGCACGCGTTTGCCACTGCGCGCCAGTTCCACCAGCCGACTTGAAATGTCCCGCTGCTTTGGAGAGGGCTTGCCTCCGCGCTTGCCGGCAAATTCCATGACAGCACCTGCACGGGCGTGCGCCAACACATCGCCGCCAACCAGTGCGTCATAAACAACAACGTCTGCCTGACGCAAGCCATTCAGACAATGCAAGGACATCAAACCGGGATCACCCGGTCCGGCCCCTGCAAGCCATACCCATCCCGGTTCGAACTTGGGAAGGGTATCAAAAATTGCGTCAGCGCACATTATACAATATCTTTATGTTAATTAAACAATTCATCAATACAATACCGTAAAATATGTATGATGTCGAGAATTTGTTAACATCTGGCGCACACGATTTCGTACATTGCGTCAGACTTCGCCAGTGTGTCCATCTGTGTAATTGCCTCATAATTGTCGGAATCACCGGTTACTAATTGTTATAATTTTATATATATACTCATTTTATGTTGTCAGTGCCCGCCAGACCGGGTTCCGGCAGAGGTTGAGTAAGGAGGGAAATAAGGCGTGTATAAGAGTAACAAGATATGATCAGTCGCAAGATTTGGCCGATAATATTGTCCGGGGGTTCCGGCACGCGGCTGTGGCCTTTGTCCCGTGCCCACTACCCCAAGCAATTGCTGCCGCTGGCCGGAAACAGGACCATGCTGCAGGAAACCGCGTTGCGCGTTTTCGGCGGCAATATGTTTGCCCGCCCGACGATCATCGCCAATAACGAGCACCGCTTTATTATTGCCGAGCAGTTGCGTCAGGAAAAAATAACTCCTGAATCCATTATTCTTGAGCCTGCTGGCCGCAATACAGCACCGGCTGCAGCCTTGGCAGCCCTGTTTGTTCTTGAGCAGGATCCTGATGGCGTTATGCTGATTATGCCCTCTGATCATGTGATTAATGATCTTGATGCCTTTCATCATGCCATTCGACAGGCTGCAAGCGCAGTCTCAGGCAACGGAGCCCTTGCAACCTTTGGCATCAAGCCGTCGAGCCCGGAAACAGGCTATGGCTATATCCAAAAAGGCGACTCTATCCCGGGCGGAGAAAACTGCTTTAAAGTCAAAAGGTTCGTTGAAAAGCCTGATCTGGCAACGGCAGAAACTTATATTGCCTCCGGTGATTATTACTGGAACAGCGGCATGTTCCTTTTTCCGGCCCGCGCCTATATGGATGAACTTGAACGCCACGAGCCGGAAATTGTCGCAGCCTGTACCAAAGCCATGCAAAATAGCCAGAAAGACCTTTCTTTCCTGCGCCCCGACGCTGATGCGTTTCTGCCTTGCCCTGCCAATTCCATTGATTACGCTGTAATGGAAAAAACAGCCGCCGCAACAGTTGTTCCTGTTGATATGGGCTGGAATGACGTCGGATCCTGGACCGCATTATGGGATATTGGCGAAAAAGACAGCGATGGTAATGTGTTGCACGGCGATGTTCTTAACGTGAATACACACAATTCACTTGTGCGGACAGAAGGCCCGGCGGTCGCGACGGTTGGTCTGCAAAATGTAATTGTTGTCGCCACCAAGGACGCCGTCCTGGTGGCAGACAAGAAATATGCCCAGGATGTTAAACAGGTTGTTGAAAAACTTGAACATTCCGGACGACAGGAGCATATATCGCACACAATAGTCTATCGACCCTGGGGCAACTACCAGACTACTGATGCCGGTGATCGTTTTCAGGTTAAAAGGCTGGTTGTTAACCCCGGAGAAAAGCTTTCCTTACAAAAGCACCACCACCGGGCCGAGCATTGGGTTGTCGTCCAGGGCACGGCCAGCGTCACCCGCGATGATGAAAAATTTGTTCTCCACGAGAATGAATCAGTGTATATTGCAATTGGAGCGACACACAGACTGGAAAATCCAGGCAAAATACCGCTCCACATCATCGAGGTGCAATCCGGCGGTTACCTTGGTGAAGATGATATCGTCCGATTTGATGATACGTACGGACGAAATTAGTCGATGAAGCGTATAAAGCACATGTCTTTTACGCCGGGAAAATTATGATGACACAGAAAATATTGGTCGTACTTGGTGCTCTGCTTGGGCTGACGGGAATTTACACAACCGCCACGCTTTATCAGCGCTATAGTGTCGAGGAAGTCGCAATATCACCGTCAGAGCAGGACAGTCTGTCGCCGGATAATGGCGATAGTGCCCTTGATATTGACAGGTTGCTGGCAGAAGATTCCGCAAACTCGGGCGCTTTGGGTACTGATACTGTTGAAAAACAAAACAAACCCTACCCGACCCGTTTCGCATCATCACAAGAAGCTGATACACCACAGGCCCTGCGCACCTCTTACCCGGCAACGCCAAAACAAAAGCCCAGGCCATCAAACCGGCTTGACCATGCTGTTTCCAAAGAACAGGCGCTGATCGGTGCCATTGAAGGCACGCCTGAAGGTTTGCGTGATCTACAGGCTTATTTTGATACTGCAGGGGGAAATGACAAAGCGCTGAAGTCTCTGGCTGAAGATCTGACCGACGCAATGGGCGGTCATTCCGTATTGCGAGACTTTCCCAAAGCTGCACAAGCTGCGCAACGTATTCTGGACGCCTTCAGAAATTCTGCATTGGCCGCATATGAAATGCCATTGTTCATGCAGGATGGCTTTGCCCTGAATGACGGGGACGAGGGGTGGGATCTGGGACCGGCCGGCAAACGCGCTTATGGCGAATTCATGCGGGTTGGCCCGGCAGATGAACCTGTGAAGGGACCTGATGCAGAAGCCTTTGAAGGTACTGTCGTCAGCGGCCTTGTCAACGACGGCATCAAACGTGTTGAATCTTTTTCAGCCAACAGATCTGCTGGCATCTATAATATTTATCTGCTGTCCGGAACATCGCTAAAACCTGCGACAGCTTCATTCCCCTTTGGCAGTGGCGTGCGATCAAATGGCTCTGATGTCCGGGTTGTCGATCTGACAGACGAAACTTTCGGGTCTTATGCATTGCTTGGCACCGGCGGCATCAACGAGATTTCCAAACAGATCAGCCAAAGTGATGCGAACGGCCCGCGCCTGATCAGTTTTGCAAACGAAGAAGTTGCCGGAAAAATCCTGTCAACCCATGCAATTGTCAGCGACAACACCATTCAGATTATACTCGACCCGCCTGCAGAAGGTGACACATATATATCTGCAGTGGTGATCAGTCCTTCTGATCTGGGGCAGATCGAAAAAGACCTGCAGGATCGTCTGGCGGCACTTCTGGAAAGCACTGAAACAGCAGCAGGTTCACCCGTATTCTATGATTTCGGCGAAAGCCCGATTTCGCAATTCGCCAATTATCCTTCGCCGCGCACACGCTTTGCAAATAACTTTGCTGCACCTGGTGCTGGCGGTGGCAGGGCTACGTTCATATCATCCAGTGGCAGCACCTCCAGTTCTTCAAGCTCCAGTTCTTCGAGTTCATCGAGCTCTTCAAGCTCCTCGGGTGGGGGCGGCGGATTCGGCGGCGGCGGCGGTGGCAGTAGTAGCACCAGCAGTAGTAGCAGCGGCGTTGACGGGGGCAGTTCAACCAGCAGCTCAAGCAGCAGCGGAGGCACCACACCTGCCGTTCCTGGAGACGAAGACTGCGTGCTGGAAGAAGGCCAGGATACCTGCCCGGTAGATACCGGTGGATCTTCGGGCGGCAGTTCCGGGTCATCCTCCAGCGGTGGCGACACCTCAAGTGGCGGTGATACGTCATCGTCGAGTGGTGGAGACACATCTTCCTCCAGCGGAGGTGATACGTCATCCTCCAGCGGCGGAGATACCTCATCTTCAAGCGGTGGTGACACATCCTCCTCGAGTGGTGGTGATGCCTCCTCCTCCAGCGGTGGTGACACCTCATCCTCCAGCGGCGGGGACACGTCATCGTCGAGCGGCGGCGATACGTCATCCTCCAGCGGCGGTGACACGTCATCTTCAAGCGGTGGTGACACATCCTCCTCGAGTGGTGGTGATGCCTCCTCCTCCAGCGGTGGTGACACCTCATCCTCAAGTGGTGGGGACACATCTTCCTCCAGCGGTGGTGACACCTCATCCTCAAGTGGTGGGGACACATCTTCCTCCAGCGGTGGTGATACATCATCCTCCAGCGGCGGGGACACGTCATCGTCGAGCGGCGGCGATACGTCATCCTCCAGCGGCGGTGACACGTCATCCTCCATCGGCGGAGACACCTCATCTTCAAGCGGTGGTGATACCTCCTCCTCCAGTGGCGGAGACACCTCATCCTCAAGTGGTGGGGACACATCTTCCTCCAGCGGTGGTGATACCTCATCTTCAAGCGGTGGTGACACATCCTCCTCGAGTGGTGGTGATGCCTCCTCCTCCAGCGGTGGTGACACCTCATCCTCAAGTGGTGGGGACACATCTTCCTCCAGCGGTGGTGATACATCTTCCTCCAGCGGTGGTGATACATCATCCTCCAGCGGCGGGGACACGTCATCGTCGGGCGGCGGCGATACCTCCTCCTCCAGCGGCGGGGACACCTCGTCCTCGAGCGGTGGAGACACCTCATCTTCAAGCGGTGGTGATACCTCGTCCTCGAGCGGTGGTGACACCTCATCCTCCAGCGGTGGGGACACCTCCTCCTCAAGCGGCGGCGATACGTCATCCTCCAGCGGCGGGGACACGTCATCCTCCAGCGGCGGAGACACCTCATCTTCAAGCGGTGGTGACACCTCATCCTCAAGTGGTGGGGACACATCTTCCTCCAGCGGTGGTGATACATCATCCTCGAGTGGTGGGGACACATCTTCCTCCAGCGGTGGTGATACATCATCCTCCAGCGGCGGGGACACGTCATCGTCGAGCGGCGGCGATACGTCATCCTCCAGCGGCGGTGACACGTCATCCTCCAGCGGCGGAGACACCTCCTCCTCGAGTGGCGGAGACACCTCGTCCTCGAGCGGTGGTGGAAATGAGGCTCTTCTTGTTGCAGACGCCGGTCCGGACCAGATCGGCCTGATGGACGATGTATTTGACCTGGATTTCTGTGGCTCAACCTTTGATGAGCTGGGCCTCTGTTCTATTGACCCGCCGATGCTGGAAGAAGATTTCACCATCGAATGGCTGCTTGATACAGTCAGCCTGGGTTTTGCAACCGGATCAACGCCCTTCAGGCTGGATACCTCTTTGTTTGGTGACCTGTTTGATGAGCCCGGCAGCTATATCCTGACACTGGATATCCTTTATTATGGCGGGTTAAGTCCAATCCGTAGCGGCGACAGCATGACACTAACCTTGCTGTCACCAAGGACAGTTCCGACCCCTGCGACACTGGTCATATTCGGGTCAGGGCTGGCAGGGCTGGCATACGGCGTCACAAGAAGGCGGCGCCGGAAATGATATTGGCACGCATAACTTCTTTGCCTGCATTCAGTTTAGGCAGACTATTCTGTGCCCGGCCTGAACTTATCGGTACTTAATTTATGCGTGCGCCCCCACAGCCACCCGGCTCGGTTACTCATACAGCCATTAACCTCGCAGGTTTTTTCTCCGGGTCGCTCGCCATTATTTTGCTAACAGGAAGCGATATTTCCCGGGGTGCCGCCGCCGTATTCTGTGTGCTCGCGGCTGCCCTGCCCATAATGATCGGGGAAGTGTTTCTTCTGAAGGTTTACCGTCGCCCTACCACGGGGCTGGACTTTTCCAGCGCCCGCCCGTTACAGGTAAATGTAAAACGCGTCCTGACCAAACTTATGGGGCTTCTGGCCACGCTGGCTATTATCAGTTTTGTCTATTGGCTATTGCCTGAATATAATACTGACTTTTATGACCCCTTCCTTGACAAGGCACCATTGTTTCTACCCGGGTTTATCCTGCTCGCTGTACCTTATTTTGTTTTTGTTGATAGCCACATGATCCAGCCGAAAGACGGGTACTGGCATATGGGGCAACTTGTATGGGGACGATGGCGTGCACTGGACTACACAAAACTCAAGGAACACTGGCTGGGCTGGACGATCAAGGCATTTTTTCTGCCCCTGATGCTGATATTCCTGAACAACAATATCGGCTGGCTCATGTCGCATCCGTTCAAGGTGCAATCAGAAACTTTTATTGGCACCTATTTCTGGTGCCTGAACTTTTTATATTATATTGATCTTATCTTTGCCGTTGCCGGGTACCTCATGACACTGCGTCTGGTGGACGCCCATATAAGATCCAGCCATCCCTTCTTTTTTGGCTGGTTTGTCACGCTGCTCTGCTACCCGCCTTTCTGGGCGGCGGTTTCGGGGAAATATTTCAAATATGAAGATGCCATAAACTGGCTGGGATGGCTTAAAAACTACCCATCCGTGCAAATGATCTGGGGCATTCTGATTTTGACCTGTGTTGCCGTCTATGGTTGGGCCACGGTTACGTTCGGGCTGAGATTTTCAAACCTTACCCACCGCGGTATTCTGACCAATGGCCCGTTCAGATTCACCAAACACCCGGCCTATATTTCCAAAAACCTGTCCTGGTGGCTGATCTCCATTCCCTTTATTCCTGGCATAGGCATGACAGATGCTTTCAGGAACTGCTGCCTTCTGCTGATGGTCAATGCTATTTATTTCTTTAGGGCCAAAATGGAAGAAAAGCATCTCTCCCGTGATCCCACCTATGTCACATATGCCTTGTGGATCGAAGAACATGGCATATTCCGTCACATATCCAGATACATTCCAGCACTTAAATATATGGCACCTGCCGCTTCGACGTCGTCACGTTAATTTTTTATTCACCATCTGGTGTTCCGACCCGATCACATGTATAGTGATAGTGCCTTTTTGTAGCTCAACCTCATATCTTGTATGGTTTTTGTGCTGAAGACAGGTTTGGGAATGTATGTGTGCGGGTAGTTTAGTTACAAAAAGATGCGGAATTCAGGCCTAAGTGCTAAATTTGACCTGCTCATTGCGCAGGCAAAAGATGATCCGAAGAAAATCGGGCATTTGTTCCGGCAATTGTCGGGGCTTTTTTATCAGGGAATGGTGCGGAAAGCTCCCGCGCAAAGAACTATGTTACACGATATTCTGGTCGATTTATTACCGAAGGTTGATTTGCGTGTCCGCCGTGAGCTGGCCGGGCAACTATACTCCATGCCTTCTCCGCCACCAGAACTGATCAATCTTCTTGTTCATGACGTGATCGAGGTTTCCGGCCCTCTTCTGGAACATGCTACTGTTCCGGAAGAAACTTTGCTTGAGGTTATTAAAAACGGCTCGATAGATCACCTGAACTGGATAGCCAAACGTAAAGAGCTTTCTGATAATGTCCGGAAGGCTTTGAAAAAGGCCCTGCGCAAAGCTGAAGCAACAGTCGGCGATAACGGGAAACCGGAACATCCTAAAAACGCCCCCGCAGGCCATGAGCAGAATCTGAAGGCCGAAGAAATTGCAAAGGCCCCAAAGCGTGCAGAAAGCGCTGACGATCATCAAGCTCAGGCACAGTCGGCAACGATACGCCACACCGGTTCCCAAAAGAACAGCGCCGACAAAAGCAAGGTCACAAAACAGACAATAGATCGTTCAGAACGCGTTGACCCAAAACGGTTTCAGGATATTACACGGTCTTCAACGGACTGGACCTGGGAAACAGGGCGTGCGGGCGATATCAACAGCCTGAGCGACAGTGCCTATATTGCGTTTGGACGCCCGGCGCAGACAATGCGTGGTTTTTATCTTGGAGATTATTGTCTGGCATGTGACCCGGACCTTCCCTATCAGGATTTGCAGGATATCCTTGATCTGCGCCGCCCCTTCCGGTCCATTGATATCATGACAACTGACAGGCTAGGGCGTGACCGGTACTGGCAGGTAAGCGGCGTACCGCGTTTTGATCTGGGAACCGGTCGCTTCCTGGGCTTCCGTGGTACCGCCACGGAAGCTGACCTGATGGCCCCGGCACACAACAACCATGCCCCTGACAGCAATTTGGAACGCTCCGCACTCGCGGAGCCTGTTTCGGACTTTGGGTCCGGGCCGGAGCAGCCACGCGGCGATCACCAGAATACGCTTGATGTTTATAATGATGTCAAGACCACCCCCAATCGCCAGATTGCCGACTATCCCGGCATGTATTCGGCAAGCGCGGACAACACAGATACGACCATGCTTGGCACCTCCGTTCCCGGAACACAGGAAAACGCCCAATCGGAAGCCGAAAAACGCGCTGCCGAAACCGTGCAGAATCTCAGCCATGAGTTCCGCACCCCGCTGAATGCAATTCTTGGCTTTTCTGAAATGATTGACCACGAAACACTGGGGCCGGTAAATGATCAGTATCACGAGCAGACCAGAAAAATACTGCACTCAGCCCACCATTTAAAAAATGTCATTACGGATGTGCTGGACGCCGCAAAGTTAAAAGCAGGAAAGCAGGCTGTCAGGCCCCGATTTATTTCTCTTAAATCAGTTGTAAAAACTTGCGTATCCGACGTTAGAAAGCATGCTGCCGTTCGCAAGATTGAGCTTGCCGAGTTCCAGTCAGATCAGGACATCACACTGCTGAATGACGGCGAGGCTATTCAGCGATGCCTGGTAAAGGTTCTGGTGACCGCAATTGACTGGGCCAAGGGTGACCAGCCGCTATCCATCAGGATGGCTGTTGACAATCATCTCCGCCAGGCCATTCTCAGCATTCCGCTCTTTGGACGCTCGCCAGAGCCTGAAGCCAACTGGCCACCGGGCACGAAAGCTTGTCAGGGCAGTTACGCTCTGCTTGTCGCGTCACAAATCGCACAGACCATTGGGGCAAAGCTGGAAATTTTGTCTGGCACGGGTCGAAGCTCTCATGTCCGGTTGACCATTGTTGACTTCCCGGACAATTAAACGACAAGCCGCCTCTGAAGATCAGCCTGCCCTGCGTCATGACAGGCTTATTTACACTTTGCAGCCTGGCGTTCAGGTGCCAGACGCGTCGTGGCTTCCTGCGACGTCGGGAATTGCGTCGAAAGCTCTCGATACACATCACAGGCATCCTCGGCTTGCCCAAGCTTATTCAGCGTGATGCCGATTTTCAAAAGATAAGCTGGTGCTTTTGGACTTTTTGGGTGTTTTTGATAGCCGTCCAGAAACGTCTGGGCCGCCGTCTGGTAATCTCCGCGCACGTAATATGATTGCCCAAGCCAATACTGGGCATTCGACGCCAGATCGTCATCGGGATATGTTTCCAGAAATCTCTTGAAAGCCCCTTCTGATTCGGCATATTTTCCAGCTGCCAGCAGTTTGTAGGCATTGTCATAATCCGTCGCAGCATTCCCGGCGGGAAGTGTTGTATTGTTAGCCGGTTCAGCAACAGTCGCTGACACATCAGGGGCTGGCTCTGGTGCCCCTGATGACGCAGAAGGCGACACAGGCGTTGCCGGCACCGACGGCGAAGCCGAAGGACTGCTACCGCCCTCCAAAGCATTCAGGCGAAATTCAAAATCCTGTATGGTTTTCTCGAGCTGGCGCTCCATCTGCCCCAGTCTAAAGTTGGCTTCTTCCATTTGACCGGTCATCTGGCGCAACTGATTTTCCATGTCTGTTAACCGGATTTCAGTATCAGCGGCCCGGGGGCCCGGCACAGTCTGATTTGTCGGCACCATGACAGTCGGCTCATCCGGCACGCTGCTGTTCCCGAATACCTTGCGCTGCACAGCGTTCAACTGGCGCTCAAGACGGTCTATTCTCTTGTCGACACTTTGCGCGCCAGCCGGTATGCCGGAAACGCCCGATAATATGCCCAGAACCACCAATGCTATGAAACAGGCCTTGATATTCTTCTGTTTCATAACTGGCATATGTCGCAAATACATCTTTTCAAATCCTTCGCAGCAGAAATGTCAACCAAGGGATACCTTAATATAATTCATTCTGACAGTACATTCTGGCAACTCTATGGCCGCTATTCATATAAACCTCTGTGTCCTGAATAGAGAAAACCCGCGCCTTTGTCATGCAAAAGCGCGGGTTTTCAAACAAGCATATCGTCAATGCTATTTTACACGGCTGAGTGCCCGACGATTTTTCGCCCATGCTTCGGCATCGTTGCCCAGCACCATCGGACGTTCCTTACCATAGCTGACAGTTTCAAGCCGGCCACTGGAAACACCCAGTGCGACCAGATAGTTCTTGGCAGCCGTTGCACGACGCTCACCCAGTGCAAGGTTGTATTCGCGGGTACCGCGTTCATCACAATGACCTTCAATGATCAGGTCTACTGAAGGATTCTGTGCCATCCAGCGTGCCTGAGCTTCCAGCGTAGCACGAGCTTCCGCGGACAGGTCATATCGATCGAATCCAAAGAATACCATGTCGCCTGCAGCCTGTTGCAGATCTTCCTGGCTGCCCGCTTCCGGTCCCTGATAAACAGGTTCGGAGACCACAGGTTCCTGAGGTTCATAAACAGCAGGTTCCTGCTGAACTGTTTCTTCTACGGGTGCAGATTTTTTTGTCGATGAACAGCCCGACACCAGAAGTGCCGCTGCTGCAATGCCTAACATTGTTAGGCCGAAGCTTCTTTGAAGCATAAGGTGGTTCCTTCCACAGCTCATTGTTTAACTTGTTTTGACCGAACACTCGGACTTATTCAACTTGTTCCCGAGCACCCGGACTTAATCAACCGATTGTTTTTCGTAACATAATTACGCTTTATCAGAGGATAACCCTTCCCACGACATGTACACCCTTTGTAATTATTCTTTTACTATACACTCACACCCGTATCAAGGGCGCTATTGTATCAGAGGTGACCATGCCGGGTCAGATGCATCCAGCGGCGTGATAATTTGTCTCAAATTTTTCCCTGTTAAATCAATTGACCACAGGTGAGTATCCCCCCCTTTGCCATATCTGTCATATGGCTGCTGACGGAAAAACATGAGAACTCTGCCGTTTGGCGCCCATGTCGGCCCTTCATCCAGATAACTTTCTGTCAACAGGCGTTCTCCGCGACCATCCGTTTTCATCACGCCAATATAAAACTTGCCTTTCCATATTTTTGTGAATGCAATCCAGTCTCCGCGTGGTGACCATACCGGCGTGCCATATTTTCCTTCACCAAAACTGATTCGTTTAACATCCGAACCATCTGATTTCATGACGTAAATTTGCTGGCTCCCTCCCCGGTCGGAGTTGAAAGTAATAAATTGTCCGTCCGGCGCATAAGACGGGGAAGTGTCAATGGCCGGATTGCTGGTCAACCGCACAGAACGTCGGGTGCGCAGATCAAGTTCGTAGATGTCGGAATTGCCGCGACTGGCCATGCTCATGATGACATTATTGCCATCCGGGGAAAACCGGGGCGCAAAGGTCATGCCCGGAAAGTCTCCAAGAACCTCCTGCTTGCCACTGTCAATATTGTAAAGATAAACCCTTGGCCTGTCGTTGTAATAGGCCAGATAGGTTATTTCCTGGCTGGTTGGTGAAAACCGGGGGGTCAACACCAGATTCTTGCCATCCGTCAAAAACCGGTGATTGAATCCGTCCTGATCCATCATGGCAAGACGTTTTATCCGGCTTGTATTAGGCCCGGTTTCCGCCACATAAACAATACGACTGTCAAAATAGCCATCTTCACCGGTCAGGCGTTTGTAAATAGCATCAGCAATAATATGGGCAACGCGACGCCAGGTATCTGGCGTGGCAAAATACTGGTAGCCCGCCATCTGGCTTTCTGCCAGCACATCCCAAAGCCGAAATTCCACTCTCAGCCGCCCGTCGCTTTGCAAGGTCACAAGGCCCGTGACCAGAGCCTGCGCGTTAATCGCCCGCCAGTTGCCAAACTTGGGGCGCACATTCGTCGCCCCCGGAGACAGGACAAATGCCCGTGGATCAATTGCCCTGAACAACCCGCTTCGCTCCAGATCGGCCGTCACAACCTGCGCCATACGCTGACCAATTTCCGAGCTGGTACCTGCACTGGTGTTTTCGGCGGAACTGCCGTAAAGCCCGGGAATGGCGATCGGAAGCGGCGCATCTGCACCACGTGTAATATCTACCTTCAACACTGCATGGGCAGGCGTCATCCATATTGCCAGAAACAGCGCCAGCATCAGCCCCACGACGCCATGAAACAGGCGATGCTGTTTTGTCCACAAACAATCTGTTCCAACGGCAGTCTTCACACTTTGTCTCCTGTTCAAACGGCTATAGTCATTATACATCGCTTATCCTTCAAGCAGCTCTTTGGGGTCAAAGGTCAATTCAGTGTCACGCCAGATATCATAACTTTCAAGGGGCAATTTCAGGGGCGCACATTTCTGAACCGCCCGACGGGCACTTTCAGCTGCCACACGATAGAAATCGCCACCTGTAACATACATTTTTGTCTGATCGAGGATCTGGGGGGCTTTAGCCAGACTACCATCAGGCGACAAAAATATCCTGATACGGACTTTCAGGTCTTCTGCATCCATTGCGCCGGCAGGCACGCTCCAGCAAGGTTCCACCTGCGCGCGGATCGCCGCCTGCAAGCTTGCAGTCAGGCGTGCCTTGTCTATGCTTGACCGGCTGGCGGTCTCCACCTTTTTGTCTATCGCCTTCTCGTCAGGCTGGCGGTCCGGTTCCGATTGATCCTCTTTTGCCTTTTTGTCCAGCAGCAGCGCGATGCGATTGGCATCAAACCGGCTGGGGGGCCTGGGCTTGCGCGTGGGTGACGCCGCCGGTGTTTGTGGCTGAGGCTTTTCTACCTTTTTCGCTTCAGGCTTTTTCTCAATCTCCGGTTCAACATCCGGCAAAGGCACGGCATCAGCGGGCGGCGGCGGGGGCGGTGTGGCCTCAGCGGCAACGGCTACTGCCTTGCGCTCCGGCTCGAGCTCAGGTTCTGGTTCCGGTTCGGGCTTTTCTTCCGGTTTTTTATTGATGGTTTCTTCTTCAATGTTGACGATTTCAACCGGAATGATATCTGGCTCCAGCACCTCCCGGTCATTAACATGCGGCAAGCCAAAGACGGCAAACAAGGCAACACCTGCATGCAAAACGCTGGAATATATGACGCCAATACGCAAACTATTCTGTTTCCTGTCACCGGGCGGCCAAATGGCGACCCATTACGTCTTTAATGCAAACTACTTTTTCTTGCTCGCATGCTCGCTGACCAACGCGACCTTGGAAAACCCGGCACCATTCATCGCGCCCATAACTTCCATCACCCGGCCATAAGATATGCCCTGATCTGCGCGCACGTATATCCGCCGGTCCATTCTGTTCTCGGCAATCGCCGCAAGACGGGGAACAAGCTCTTCCACCGTGACCTTCAGATCCTGCAAATACACCGCGCCGTCACGATCAATGGTAACTGCCAGCGGCTGGTTATCTTCCGGCAATGGCCGGGCGGTACTTTGTGGCAGGTCAATAGGCACACCGATCGTCAAAAGCGGCGCTGCGACCATGAAGACGATCAGCAGCACCAGCATGACATCCACAAATGGCGTAACGTTGATTTCGCTCATCGCCCGATGGCGGCCCCGAAAACCGCTTCCCATACCTTTGGGGCCTGAATTCATGCTGGCCCCCATCAGTGCTCCCCCTCATCAAGCTGACGTGAGAGGATGGTCCCGAATTCATCCGCAAACCCATCCAGCCGGTTGGCATAACGGCCCATATCTGCCGTGATCTTGTTGTAACCGATCACCGCAGGGATAGCCGCAATCAGGCCCATCGCCGTGGCGAACAGGGCTTCGGCAATACCGGGGGCCACAACAGCCAGACTTGTATTATGGCTCAATGCAATACTCTGGAAGCTGTTCATAATGCCCCACACCGTGCCAAACAGCCCAACGAAGGGAGCCGTTGCCCCGACTGTCGCCAGAAAGCCCAGATAATTCTCAAGTCCCTCCATCTCGCGACTGACCGTAATCCGCATGACCTTGTAAATACGATCCTGCAAGCCCATCGTCTTGGCCAGTTTGCCCGACGGGGTGACCGAACGCTGCCATTCACGCATCGCTGTTACAAAGACCATCGCCATGGGGTGATCAGGATTTTTCACCACCCTGTCATACAGGTCTTCCAGCGACTTTCCCGACCAGAACGCATCTTCAAAACTGTCCGCCTGACGGGTCACCCGGCGCATGCGCAGCAATTTGTCAAAAATGATCGCCCAGCACCATACTGATGCCGCAAGCAGGATGATCATGACGAGCTGGACAACAATATCCGCGCCCGTGAACATGCCCCATGCCGAAAAGTCCGGTACAGCGCCGCCCAGATCGGTTGTTTCGATAATATTCTGCTCCATAGGATTATTCATTCCTCGTCTTGCTGGCTATTCTGCTGAAGAAGCCTGTTGCGTAAGTGCCTTTAGCGCTTTTGGCCCTGAAGCGGTTGCGGCATTAGAACTGATGAGTGAGTCTAAAATATGGCGGACATTTCGCGGCAATCTCCGGGGAGCCCCCTCCTTGTTCAGGACGGCCGCCTTGACGCTGGCCCGGACCAGAATTTCCTGCTTTCTTGAAATTTCCTGCACCATGGTCACACTGGCCCCGGTTATTTCATGAAGCCATGTTCTGACCAGTATTTCATCGTCATAGCGGGCGGGTTTAAGGTAATCCACACTGCAATGGCGCACCGCAAACATCAGGGCCTCATCCGCGCTGTCTCCCGGCTGCATCATGCTGGCCTGATCCACCCCCGCCAGCCGCAGCATGTCAGACCGGCCACGTTCCATGAACTTGAGATAATTGGCGTAATAAACAATACCGCCAACATCGGTATCTTCGTAATAGACCCGCAACGGCAGGGCGTGCACACCCGCATCAAGCCGCCCGCTCTCAGGCGGAAGGTTCGGGCCAAATTCCGGGGTATCAGTCAATTTCATCCCCCTGATCATCCTGAATCAGGTCCAGTTGAGATGCGGGAACAGCTCCGGCGCGCGGCAATTCCAGCCCCATATGCCTGAACCCTGCCGGGCTGAGCATACGCCCGCGCGGCGTGCGTTGCACCAGTGCCTGTTGCAGCAGATAGGGTTCAATAATTTCTTCAATCGCATCACGCGGTTCCGACAATGCCGCCGCAAGCGTTTCAACCCCGACAGGACCGCCGCCATAATCGACGCCGATACATCTCATATATCTGTGATCCATGGCGTCCAGCCCCAGCTTGTCAACCTCCAGCCGCGTCAGGGCCTGATCGGCCACTTTGTCTGTAATTTCTGCAGCCCCCGCCACCAGCGCAAAATCACGCACCCGGCGCAACAGCCGCCCGGCAACGCGCGGGGTCCCGCGCGACCGGCGTGCCACTTCGGCGGCCCCGTCCATAGTCATCGATATCCCCAGCAATCTTGCCCCCCGGCTAACGATTTCGACCAGTTCCTCGACCTTGTAGAATTCCAGCCGTGTCGGAATACCAAATCTGTCGCGCAGGGGGGTTGTCAGCAACCCCGAACGGGTCGTGGCACCCACCAGTGTAAAGCGCGGCAGATCAATGCGGACTGAACGGGCTGCAGGCCCCTCTCCAATGATCAGATCAAGCTGGAAATCTTCCATGGCCGGATAAAGAATTTCTTCGACCGCCGGGTTCAGCCGATGAATTTCATCAATGAACAGAATGTCATTTTCCTGAAGATTTGTCAGCAATGCCGCCAGGTCACCGGCCTTGGCGATCACGGGCCCGGACGTCGCGCGAAAATTGACACCCAGCTCCCGCGCCATGATCTGCGCCAGCGTCGTCTTGCCCAAACCTGGTGGCCCGTAAAACAACACATGGTCCAGCGCTTCACCCCGTGTACGCGCGGATTCAATAAACACCCTGAGATTATTGCAGGACTGACGCTGACCGATAAAATCGTCCAGATTGGTCGGCCGCAAGCCCGGGTCACGCAAATCACCATCTGACGGCGCACTGTCTACCAGCCTGTTGTCCGCCTCGTTCTCCATCGTCATGACGCCAGTTCCCTAAGTCCCAGGCGGATCAGTGTCTGCAAGTCATCTGCCACCAGTTCGCGGTCCGCACCAAGCTCCCGCGCGACAGTCGAAACCGCCGTATAAGCTTCTGCCGGGCGGTACCCAAGATTGCTAAGAGCAGATACCGCATCCCGGATCACATCCCCGGCATTGTCCACCTGTACGGCACCCTTTCCGCCTGTCCGCGCTGGAATTGCAGACTTGATCACAGGGGCCATGGCCAGTTTTGCAACTTTGTCTTTCAACTCGTTCACAATGCGGGCGGCCAGCTTCGGACCAACCCCGTTAGCCCGTGAGACCGTTGCCTTGTCCTGCGCCACAATAGCCGCGCCCAGTTCGTCCGGCAGGGATACCGACAGAATGGCGAGCGCGACCTTGGCCCCGACCCCCTGCACACTTTGCAACATGCGAAACCAATCCCGCTCCAGATGGTCTACAAATCCGAAAAGGTGGATATGGTCTTCACGCACATGCATATCAATCAACAGCTTCACAGGATCAGCAGCCCCCTGCAAACGGCCAAGTGTGCGGGCGGAACAGTAAACCAGATACCCGACGCCATTTACATCCAGAACCAGCCAGTCATCACCGGTGGAATCGACAAGACCATGCAAACTGGCAATCATCGGCGATATCCTCCACCCGGCTGTACCGGTGCTTTTGCTGCAACCCGGGCTGCAAGCGCATTTGCCCCGCCTGCATGATGGGCATGGCAAATGGCAATCGCCAGCGCATCCGCAGCGTCCGGCCCGTTAATTTTAATGCCCGGCAACAATACCTGAACCATGGCATGTATCTGTTGCTTGGCCGCATGACCTGTCCCGACCACAGACTTCTTGATCAGATTTGGCGAATATTCGAAAACCGCAACCCCCGCCAGCGCCGGCACCAGCATTGATATCCCGCGTGCCTGTCCCAGCTTCAGGGTCGAACCCGGGTTTTTATTAACGAATGTCTCTTCCACCGCTGCCGCATCAGGGGCCCAGTCAGCAATTACCTGCTGCAAGCCATCAAACAGCTGGACCAGACGCTGACTCAGATCATCTGAACTTTCCGACGTTACAGAACCATTTGCAACATGCACCAGACGATTGGCCTCAGCGTCAATAATGCCCCAGCCGGTCTTGCGAAGACCTGGGTCCAGTCCCAAAAGGCGGGTGCGTTTACTCATGCGTCAGGCTGCTGGCCAAAGGGTTAACAGGGCAATCTCGCTCTTGTTAGCTGTTCAGTTTTTCCATCACGTCGTCAGGCACATCATAATTACCATAAACGTTTTGAACATCATCATTGTCGTCCAGAACATCAAGCAATTTCAATAATGTAGAAGCTTGTTCTTCATCTACTTCAATAAGATTATGCGGCTTCCATACCAGTTTGGCAGAAGAAGCTTCGCCCAACACGGGCTCAATCGCCTCGCGCACTGCATGCAGATCATTGGCTTCACAATAGATCAGGTGTTCGTCTTCATTTGATTCACAATCATTGGCACCGGCTTCGAGCGCAGCTTCGAAGACCTTGTCAGCGGACGCAATGTCCCCGGGATATTTAATCTCGCCAACCTGATCAAACATATAGGAAACGCTTCCGCTTTCCCCCATATTACCGCCATTTTTCTGCAAGGCTGTCCGAACATCAGACGCTGTGCGATTACGATTGTCGGTCAAACTGTCAATAATCAGGGAAACACCACCGGGTCCAAAGCCCTCATAACGAACCGCTTCATAATTCTCGCCGTCGCCGCCCTGACTTTTCTTGATCGCACGATCAATATTATCTTTGGGCATGCTCTGTGCCTTGGCCGCCTGAATGGCAGAGCGCAACCGGGCATTGGCAGCCGGGTCCGGCAGACCTTCTTTCGCCGCCACCGTTATCTCGCGGGACAACTTGCTGAAAAGGGCAGAACGCTTCTTGTCCTGCGCCCCCTTCCGATACATGATATTTTTAAACTGGGAATGGCCTGCCATGTCTCAACTCTCGCCCGATAAATTTGTTTCCGGCCTTTGCTTAAAAGGCACATTTAGTGATTTTAAGGATGTGGGCCACTGTATAGCAAATTTTCGCCCCGTCGCCAGCCCCTTGAAGCAACAAAAGAAGAACTTGTTTTGCGGCCCTCTCATTGTCCGGGCACTAGGCAGGCCATTGTGGACTTAATCTTCCCCCGGCACGCAACGGCTGAACCGATTTTGCCAACCCGGTCTTGTCATCACTTTCGACCAGCACACCGCAAATAGTTGCGTCCCCGACCGCTGGCGAAAAGCGACCGCTGGCGACCTTTCGTGTAAATCGCTGTATTGGCTCGGCCTTTTCCATACCAATGACCGAATTATAATCGCCGCACATGCCCGCATCTGTCTGATAGGCCGTTCCACCTTCCAGAACCTGCGCATCGGCCGTAGGCACATGGCTGTGCGTGCCCACCACAAAAGATACCTTGCCATCCAGAAAATGCCCCATGGCCATTTTTTCGCTGGTCGCCTCGCCATGGAAGTCAACCATGATGAAATGTGCCGTCCGCCCCAGAACATGCCGCGACAAGGCCGCAGAGACGCCTGCAAACGGGTCATCCAGCGGATCCATAAAAATGCGGCCCATGGCGTTAATCACAACAAGTTTGCGGCCACGCACATCGGTGACTTCCGCAATGCCCGAGCCTGGCGTGCCTGCCGGAAAATTTATCGGCCGCAACAGGCGCTTGTCCTGATTGATGGCACCAAGGGTTTCCTTCTGGTCCCAGACATGATTGCCGGTCGTGATCACATCCACGCCTGCTTCATAAAGCTGCTGACATATTTTGGCGGTAATACCAAAGCCCGCCGCCGCGTTTTCGCCGTTGACCACGACAAAATCCAGCTTTAACCGTTTGCGATAGTCCGGCAGCGCGTCCACCACTGCCTGTCGCCCGGACCGGCCTACAATATCGCCCAGAAACAAAACTCTCAAAAAACATCACCTGAAGTTATAAATTTTTTCCTCGGTCACAACCGCATCAAGTTGCTGGTCATGAACGTCGCAAGGTATTTTATCGACCTGTTGGGCTTCGAATGC
This sequence comes from Sphingomonadales bacterium, assembly GCA_965227345.1. GTDB lineage: Bacteria > Pseudomonadota > Alphaproteobacteria > Sphingomonadales. The sequence continues at coordinate 3,743,786 of OZ245755.1, read as the reverse complement.
AACACCCACAAGACGGATTGGCATGGATGAGGATTTTTTGAGTGTCTCGATTGTCCGATCATAATAGCCGCCACCATAACCAAGTCGCCATCCTTCGGCATCAAATGCCAGCAAGGGAACAATGACCAGTGTCGGTATGACAGGGGCCTGCCCGGCCAGGGGCTCCATGATGCCATATTCACCCGCTGTCAATGGATCATCAGGCTTCCAGGGATAAAAGCTTAAGGGCATATCGCGCCGACTGACGACCGGAAGACAACATGCAACCTGCTGTGCCGCCAGCCGGTTCAGAAGGGGCCTGCAGTCAATTTCCGACGCCGCTGGCCAATAACCGGCAACAATGTCATCTTCTGAAATTTTTATATTACTCAGGAATTTCTCACAAAGCATCCCGGCAGCGCGAGAGTGACCGCTCTCAAAGGCCTGCAGACGCCGCTCCCGGGCGGCTTTTCGCAAGGCAGCCTTTGTCGTGGCGAAGGTCAAATGTATTCCAGCCCTGTGATCAAGTTTAACAAGAAGTAGCGGGACCACCGTGGCCGTCAGGATTTATTGATCCTCTGGTGCCTGATTGATCAGGTGGGCACCGTGTAACAAGACCAGGGTCTCGACAGGGACAGTTCCCAAAGAGAAGATTATCGCCCCAGGGATTAATGTTCCCAACGCACCGGGCAGTACCCGCTACACATACACTTAGGCGCTCTCGAGCCGGGCTGCAATAGATTCCAGACGTTTTGCCATATCATCAATCATTTGATCAGCACCGGGTGGCACGGCAACAGCCGAAGAGATATCCGGATGTTCAAGCGTGCCACCTGTTTTTTCACGGCTTTCCGCCAGTTCATCCGTAATCAGCAGTGCCGTCATCAGCAACAGCCGGGTATCCCCTACCTGCCCCAGATTCTCGGTCAAGCCTGACAACTTCCTGTCAACATAAGCTGCCAGCGACTCGAGCCGCTCCTCCTCGCCATCCTGACAGGCAAGCTGATAGGGATGACCGTTTATCTGGACTGTGATTTTGCCCATTCACTATCTCCATGCGCGACTGAACCGGCTGCCGGTCGGTTGTTTAGCAGAACAAGCTTCAAGCGCCCGATTGTTTCATCAAGCTGGCCACCAACTGATTCGGTTTTGCGAAGAAGCGCATCATGCTCCTGGCGTAAAATACGATATTTTTCCTGCATGGCTTTTTGTTCTGACAAGGTACGTCCCAACTGCTCTTCAAGCTGGTCGATGGCACCGGCCATACGGAGCAGAGCCTGATCCGTCTTGACCTGTTGTTGCGGCGTAAATTCCTGATCTTCCGACATAACCTGTGCCTCATCCTGATAGAATTGCTAGCGGTCTCGTATACGTAAAGCTAGATAGTGTTATAATTGCGGCATGCGAATCTGGCGTATCATATCAGACCAGAACAGGATGCTGGCAAGCGTTTAATCTGAGTCATTTTAAGAACGCGGTTGACGACAATCCCGCAGGCGGTCATTGTGCGCGCGGTTTCAGAATGTTAGGTCATAACAAGCATGCGACCAGCCGCATTTGGAAACATTAATATTCATCTGGACAACATACGGACGCGGGAATTAAATGTCAGCACAACACGGGGAAATGGCAAACGCAATACGCGCACTCTCTATGGATGCGGTTCAGGCCGCCAATTCCGGGCATCCGGGCATGCCAATGGGTATGGCCGATGTCGCGACAGTCCTTTTCACTAAGTATATGAAGTTTGATCCCAAATGGCCGGAATGGCCAGACCGCGACAGATTTGTTTTGTCCGCCGGGCATGGCTCCATGTTGCTGTATTCGGCCTTATACCTGACAGGCTATGATGCGCCGACGCTGGACGATATCAAGAATTTTCGCCAACTGCACAGCCCTTGCGCAGGCCACCCTGAACACAGCGAACTGGCCGGGGTCGAGACAACAACCGGACCTTTGGGTCAGGGCCTGGCGACATCTGTAGGCTTAAGTCTTGCCGAGCGGCTGGATGCGGCCCGCCTCGGCGATAATCTGGTCAATCACTATACCTATGTAATTGCTGGCGACGGATGTCTGATGGAAGGCGTCAGTCACGAAGCCATTTCGCTGGCTGGCCACCTGAATCTGGGCAAACTGATCGTCTTCTGGGATGACAACAGCATATCGATTGACGGCCCTACAGACCTGTCTGTGTCCGACGATCAGGCGGCACGCTTTACCGCCTGTGGCTGGCATGTCCAGGCCATTGACGGTCACGATCCGGCGGCTATTGCTGAAGCGATTGAAGCGGCACAAAAAGATAGCCGCCCTTCGATGATCGCCTGCAAAACAACCATTGGCTATGGTGCCCCAACGAAAGCCGGCACCTCCGGTGCCCATGGTTCTCCTCTCGGCACGGATGAAATTGCCGCAACCCGTGAAGCGCTGGGCTGGCCCTATCCTGCATTTGATATCCCTGACAATATTATGGACGCCTGGCGGGCAGCGGGGGAACGCAATGCATCCGCCGCTTCTGACTGGAAGTCCAGATTTGACGATATGCCGCCCGCTGACAAGGCTGAATTTGAACGGCGACTGAAGGGTGACTTGCCCGCAGGCCTGAATGAAGCTGTGGTGGCCTATAAAGCCCAGCTGGTTCAATCGCCAAAGTCCGTTGCCACGCGCAAGGCGTCCCAGAATGTGCTGGAGGTCATCAACCCGATTGTGACCGAGACCATTGGCGGATCTGCGGACCTGACAGGGTCCAACAACACATTAACCAAAGATCTGGGTGCCATTACGCGTGATGATTTTTCCGGTCGCTACGTTTATTACGGCGTGCGGGAATTTGGCATGGCCGCCGCCATGAACGGCCTTGCTCTCCACGGCGGATTCATTCCTTACGGCGGCACCTTTATGGTCTTTACAGACTATTGTCGCCCGGCTATCCGCCTGTCAGCGCTTATGAAACAGCGGGTCATTTATGTTATGACCCATGATTCCATCGGACTGGGCGAAGATGGCCCGACCCATCAGCCGATCGAGCATCTGGCAGCTTTGCGCGCCATGCCAAACGTGAATGTGTATCGCCCGGCAGACGCTGTGGAAACAGCAGAATGCTGGGCACTTGCACTGGCATCCAGGGAAACACCATCGATCATCGCCCTGACCCGCCAGAACCTGCCACTGGCCCGCATCAAGCACACACCGGCAAACCTGTGCGCCAAGGGCGGATATGAATTGCGTGCAGCGGACGGCCAGCCAAAGGTTACGCTTTTTGCAACCGGCTCCGAAGTTTCCATTGCGCTGGAGGCTCGCGATATATTGCAGGAAGAAGGTATTGGCACCCGTATTGTCTCGATGCCGTGCTGGGAATTGTTTGACGCGCAGGACAAGACTTATCGCGACAATATTCTGGGCAAGGGAACAGTCAAGCTGGCCATTGAAGCAGCATCATCTTTTGGCTGGGAACGATATGTCGGACGTGACGGCATCATCCTCGGCATAGACAGCTTCGGTGCGTCTGCTCCTGCTGAAGACCTTTACAAATATTTCGGCCTGACAGCAGAAGCAATAGTAGACGCGGTCAAGGAACGGGTTTAAAAGAAGGCAATTTTCTGACCAATTTGAGCTTATCGGAGTTGAATACATGACTATAAAAGTTGCTATTAACGGTTTTGGGCGCATAGGTCGACTGGCACTTCGGGCTATTCACGAATCCGGTCGCAAAGACATTCAGGTTGTCGGGATCAATGATCTTGGCGACGTTGAAATGAATGCCTATCTGCTAAAACGCGATTCTGTTCATGGTTCATTTCCGGGCAACATCAAGGTAGATGGCAAGTCATTTGATATTGGTTCAGGCCCTATCCGCGTTACAGCAGAGCGTGACCCTGCCAATCTGCCATGGGCCGAACTGGGCGTTGACATTGTCTATGAATGCACGGGCATATTCACCAAAGGCGAGAAGGCACAGGCCCACATTGACGCCGGCGCCAAAAAGGTTCTGATCTCAGCACCGGGTACAGATGTCGACATGACAGTCGTTTACGGCGTCAATCACGACAAGCTGAAGGCTGAACACAAGATCGTTTCAAATGCATCATGTACAACCAATTGTCTGGCGCCCGTTGCGCAGGTTCTGAACGAAGCCGTTGGCATTGAGCGTGGCTTCATGACGACTGTTCATGCCTATACCGGGGATCAGCGCGTGCTTGATACACTGCACAGTGATCCCCGCCGGGCACGGGCATGTGGTGTGTCCATGATCCCGACATCCACCGGTGCCGCACGTGCGGTTGGGCTGGTGCTGCCGGAATTGAAGGGCCGACTGGACGGCACATCAGTACGTGTTCCAACTCCGAATGTTTCCATGATTGATTTAACCTTCGACGCCAAAAAATCCACCAGCGTTGAAGAAATCAACAATGCGATCAAGGCCGCCTCTGCCGGTCGCCTGAAGGGTGTGCTGGACACAGTTGACGAGCCTTGTGTCTCAATCGATTTCAATCATGTTCCTGCAAGCTCTACTTTTGATCTGAGCCAGACGCAGGTTATTGATGGTACATTCGTGCGCGTTCTTAGCTGGTACGACAATGAATGGGGCTTCTCAAACCGGATGTCTGATACAGCGACTGTCATGGCAAATCTGGGCTAAGCGATACCAAACAACGGACGAACAAGATGGCCAACTTTAAAAGCTTGTCTGATCTGAATGTTAAAGATCAGGTCGTGGTTGTACGCGCCGATCTGAATGTGCCCATGAGCGGGGGCCGGGTCACGGACAACACCCGCATTCAGTCTGTGGCGCCTACGCTGCTGGCACTGTCAAAAAGCGGGGCCAAAATTCTTGTCGCCTCCCATTTTGGCAGGCCAAAAGGCAAGGTCGTGCCGGAAATGTCCCTAAAGCCTTTGGCCGGGCCCTTGTCAGAGGTTCTGGGGTGCCCTGTACAGTTCGTCCCGGATTGTATTGGTGCGCCAGTGGCTGAAGCTTGCGCAAAGATGCAGGCAGGAGATATCGCCCTGCTGGAAAATGTGCGCTTCCATGCTGGCGAAGAAAAAAATGACCCGGCATTTGCCAAGGCGTTGGCCGAACATGCAGATATTTTTGTCAGTGACGCCTTTTCATGCGCGCACCGTGCTCATGCATCAACCGAAGGCATTGCCCGCATTTTGCCGTCTGCCGCTGGCCTTGCAATGGAAGCCGAACTGAAAGCACTTGAAAAAGCGCTGGGTGATCCGGTCCGCCCGGTAGTTGCTGTTGTTGGCGGTGCCAAAATATCAACCAAGCTTGATGTTTTGAACCATCTGGTGAAACAGGTTGATCATCTTATTATCGGCGGCGGCATGGCCAATACATTTATGGCGGCCAACGGGGTGCATGTGGGCAAATCCTTGTGCGAGCATGATCTGGCGGAAACAGCGCGCGCCATTATGGCGACAGCCGCCGGTTCAGGATGTGAAGTTCACTTGCCTGCTGACGTTGTTGTTGCCAAGGAATTCAAGGCGGGTGCCGCCTGCCAGACGATTGCGGCTGACAAGGTGGCCGATGATGACATGATTCTGGATGTTGGGCCCGAAAGCATAACGGCACTTGTTACCGTGCTGGAGACAAGCAAGACACTGGTCTGGAATGGCCCGATGGGTGCTTTTGAAATTGCGCCCTTTGACAAGGGGACAGTGACGCTTGCCCAGGCAGCGGCAAGCCTGACAACACGCGGTCGCCTGCTCTCGGTTGCCGGTGGTGGTGATACGGTTGCTGCACTGAACCATGCAGGTGTTGCCTCTTCCTTCACTCACGTCTCCACCGCCGGCGGCGCTTTTCTGGAATGGATGGAAGGTCGCGACCTGCCGGGCGTCGCCATCCTGAAAAAGTAGGGTGAAGATGACCGGCCCCGTCCCCGATCTGCCGGTGATCATATTCAGAAACAGTCAGCAGGCTTGCGCGATTGTCCAGGCCATCCGCGAGACAAATATACAGGCCATTGCAATGTCTGCGCCCGAGGCCTGCCAGTATCTGGGAACACCTGTGCTGCTGGAAATGGCATCTCAGGCAAGACTTGAGAATGTTCTCATCGATTGCGGGAATTCGGCCCGGGCCGTTCAGTTTGCCCTGAAAGCTGGTGCAAAATTCCTGAAACTGTGCGACACCCATCCCGCATGGAAGCAATTATTCATGCTTGTGGATGCACAACATGGCAAACTGATGCCTGCTTCACACATCAAAAAGTCCCTTGATCTGGGCACAATTCCCGATCCTGTTCCCGCCTGCAAAGAATTTCTTAAGGGATATGGCCGATAAAGCCATACAGAATGAAGTCTAAACCCGTTGCCAAACAATGGGCATTGGGCTATCAAATCATCAAATGCAGTAAACTGGCAATATAAGGACGCAAGGCATGAGAATAACCCGCAAGGTCAAACAAATTCTTTCCTGGTATGAAGGCGACAACCCCGGCACCAAGGCCAACATTGCACGGCTGTTGATGCACGGCAAGCTGGCTGGTACCGGCAAAATGGTTATTCTGCCTGTAGATCAGGGTTTTGAGCATGGCCCTGCCCGCAGCTTTGCGCCCAACCCGCCAGCGTATGATCCACATTATCATTTTCAGTTGGCAGTAGACGCCGGTCTGAATGCCTTTGCCACGCCTTTGGGCATGATGGAAACAGGGGCGGACAGTTTCGCAGGTCAGGTGCCGCTTATTCTTAAAATGAACAGCGCCAACTCGCTGAACCGCGAAAAAGACGCGCCTTCGCAAGCTATTACTGCCAGCGTTGCTGACGCATTGCGTCTGGGATGTACGGCGATCGGCTTTACCATTTATCCGGGTTCTGACGCCTCTTACGACATGATGCAGGAATTCCGCGAACTGGCCGAAGAAGCAAAGGCATTTGGCCTTGCTGTGGTTCTATGGTCCTATCCACGTGGCGGCGACGTGACCAAGGATGGCGAGACCGCTATGGACGTTGTCGCCTATGCCGCGCATATGGCAGCGCTGCTGGGCGCCCATGTGATCAAGGTGAAACTGCCAAGTGATCATCTGGAACAGAGCGAAGCCAAAAAGGTATATCAGGCACAGGGTATTGATATCTCGTCCCAGTCAGCCCGCGTTGCGCATGTCATGCAATCCTGCTTTGGGAACAAACGACTGGTCGTCTTCTCGGGTGGGGCGAAAAAAGGCGCTGATTCTGTATACGAAGATGCCCGCGCTATTCGTGACGGCGGCGGTAACGGTTCTATCATTGGCCGCAACACTTTCCAGCGTCCACGTGAAGAAGCCATCGCCATGCTGAACAAAATCGTCCGCATATATCAGGGTAAGGAATAACCTTTATCTTGACGGACGAACCCGGCTGCAGACTATACCTGATTACCCCGCCAGTGATTGATCTGGCGGGTTTCTCCGATCAACTGAAGTCTGCCCTTGATGGTGGAGATGTGGCCTGCCTGCAACTTCGCCTGAAAGATGCCAGTGATACCGAAATTCTGAAAGCATCTGAAGCCCTGATCCCCGTTACACAGGCTTATGATGTGGCTTTTCTGATTAATGATCGCCCGGACCTGGCCGCCAAGGCAGGGGCAGATGGTGTTCACGTTGGCCAGGAAGATACCGGTATAAAGGAAGCCCGCCGCATTGTGGGCCCGAATTCCATCGTCGGCGTCACCTGTCACGCCTCCCGGCACCTTGCCATGGAAGCCGGTGAAGCGGGGGCGGATTATGTTGCCTTTGGTGCCTTTTATCCCACAAAGACCAAAGCGCCCAAAGCACAGGCTGATCCCGAAATACTCAGCTGGTGGGCCGGGTTGTTTGAAGTCCCCTGTGTTGCCATCGGCGGCATTACTGTTGAAAACGCAAGCCCGCTTGTGAATGCAAAAGCAGACTTTTTAGCCGTCAGTGCCGGGATCTGGCATTACGACGAAGGCCCTGCAGCGGCCGTGCGGGCTTTCAACAGTCTTTTTTGATCATCACCCCCTCTTCTTTCCTGTTTGCAAAAACAACGTCAGGCTGTTAGTTTCCGCCAGCTTTCATCATCATTCGGAATATATTCATGAAGATCAACGGCAACGAAATCCGTATTGGTAACGTTATTGAGCACAAGAACGGCTTGTGGGTAGCGGTAAAAACCGCCCACACCATGCCTGGAAAAGGCGGGGCATTCCTGCAGGTTGAATTGAAAAACCTGCGCGACGGCACCAAGCTGAATGAACGCTTCCGGTCATCAGAATCTGTGGAACGCGTCAGGCTGGACCAAAAGGATTTTCAGTATCTTTACGAGAATGGCGAGATGCTGACGTTCATGGATCTGGAAAGTTTTGAACAAATTGATATTTCCCGCGAACTGGTCGGTGAGCCGGCCGTGTTCCTGCAAGACGGTATGCAGGTAATGGTCGAGTCATACGAAGGTGAGCCGATCGGCATCACCCTCCCGGATACGGTAACACTGGAAATTATCGAAACCGAACCAACCGTCAAGGGTCAGACTGCCACATCGTCTTACAAGCCCGCGAAAATGGAAAACGGTGTCCGCGTGATGGTGCCGCCATTTGTCGATCAGGGGGCAAAAATCGTGGTCAATACCGCGGACAGTACCTACGTCAAACGCGCCGAAAATTGATAAGCTTCTGATTTAAGGAACAATAAATGGCTCTCCAATCCGCCGTAATAAACGTCATGGTCGGCGCGGCTCACAAGGCTGCACGCCATCTCGTGAGAGATTTCGGCGAAGTCGAACAGCTTCAGGTATCCCGCAAGGGTCCGGCAGACTTTGTCAGCTCGGCCGACCTGAAAGCAGAAAGAATTCTGAAAGCGGAATTATCCAAGGCACGTCCCGATTTTGGCTTTCTGCTGGAAGAAGGCGAAGAAATTGTCGGCAAGGACACCAACAGCCGCTGGATTATAGACCCGCTGGATGGCACGACGAATTTTCTGCACGGCATCCCCCATTTTGCCATTTCAATCGGGCTTGAGCAGAATGGCAGCATTGTCGCCGGTGTGATCTACCAGCCCGTTACCGATGAACTGTTCTGGGCAGAACGGGGACGCGGTGCCTATCTTAATTCGCAAAGGCTGCGCGTATCAGCGCGACGCGACCTGATCCAGTGCGTGCTGGCAACAGGTGTTCCGTTTGCAGGGCATGGCGATGCAGCGGCCTTCCTAAGGCAGATGAATATTATTATGCCCAAAACGGCGGGTGTCCGCCGGTTCGGATCATCAGCACTTGATCTGGCTTATGTCGCGGCCGGTCGTTATGACGGCTATTGGGAAGCCGGGCTGTCAGCCTGGGATATCGCTGCGGGTATTATCATTGTCCAGGAAGCTGGGGGCAACGTTTCCGAATATGACGGGCGCAGTCGCATGCTGACAACAGGAGAAATCGTGGCAACCAATGGCAACATACATGGCAGCCTGACCCGAATATTACGTGAGGCAAAATCTCAACCTCAGGAAAGCTAGAACAAATGTCGGGCTTCCGGTCTGCATTTATCTGCATCATGGCAATCTGGTCCATAAGTCATGCTTTGGCGCAAAACGCCTCGCAGAAGAATGATGTTCAAATCAATCCGGGTGTTCTGGACGCCTTGACCGGTGACCTGTCGGAAAATGAGGCATCTCCAAAAGACAAGATTGGAACTGACGCCGGTCAGTTGCGCCCCAAAGCAGTGCCCCTGCCCCAGGTACAGGTTCAGGGTGCACCTGATTATTCTGTTGCCTTCAGGACAAGCGAAAGCAGTTTTTCATCAGCACAGGCCAGTGAACTGCGGTCCTGGGTCAGCACGATGACCTCCAACGGGAAAACTGTTGAGATCAGGGCCTATGCAGATGCCGGATCAGAACCTGCACAAATTGGCGATCTGGTACGAATTTCCTATCACCGCGCCGAGGCGCTTCGCGCTCTCATTCTGGAAGCCGGCCTTGAAGCTGACCGTATAAATATACGGGCCATGGGGCCTGACGCAGACCCGCCCGGCAAAACAAACCCGGACCGTGCTGACATTTATCTGCTGTCCCGCCCCTTATCGAACAATGTCCAAACGCCTTGATGCTGCCAAAGTCATTGATAAGACTTTGATATGATATTAGGCTTTCGAGTGAAAATGCTGCCAACAGCATAGCGTTTCCCAAGGGAGAGGACACCAGCATGACGCAATTGCAACGATTCCTGACACGGATATTTCTGTTTCTCGCAATTGTCGTGGCCGTTTGTGGCGCTCTCTTCAACACGATCTTTACGGCGTTCATGGCAAATCCCGGCCTGAACGGGCTGATTCTCGCAACGCTGATCATCGGCATCGTCTATATCGTGCGCCAGATTGCTTCTCTGAAACATGAAGTCGCGTGGATTGACGAATATCGCCAGGTCGGCACGCCAACAAAAATTGACCGTGACCCGGTGCTGCTGGCCCCCATGGCACGCATGCTGGGTGACGATTCCGGCACCATGAAACTTTCGCCCCTGTCCATGCGGACACTATTGGATGGCATCGGCTCGCGACTGGACGAATCACGCGAAATATCGCGTTATCTTATTGGCTTGCTGATCTTTCTGGGCCTTCTGGGCACCTTCTGGGGACTTTTGGGGACCATCAGCGCGATCAGTGGCACAATTGACAGCCTGTCCGTCGACTCTGGTGATTTTGCCCTGATGTTCGATTCCCTGAAAAAGGGTCTCGAAAAGCCATTGAGCGGCATGGGTACAGCGTTTTCCTCGTCCCTTTTTGGTCTGGCCGGTTCTGTCATTCTGGGCTTTCTGGACCTTCAGGCAGGACAGGCCCAGAACCGGTTTTTCAATGATCTGGAAGACTGGCTTTCGACGGTCACCAAATTGTCCCATGCTTCTGCGGGTCCCGCCCTCGAGGGTGGTGACCAGTCAATCCCCGCCTATATCGGGGCGCTTCTCGAACAATCGGCGGATAGTCTGGATAATCTTCAGCGCACGATCAGCCGGTCGGAATCCGGTCGTGAAGACAGCGCGCGCGCCTTGATGCAGCTTTCCGAAAAACTGGAGACCCTGACCGATCAACGTCAGGCGGAGCAAGACCTGCTTGTCCGGCTTGTTGATTCCCAAAATGAAATGCGCAGCGTTATGGCACAGTTGAGTGACGCCCTTTCCCATCGGGAAGGCGGGGGCGGCCTCGACGAAGCCTCGCGGGGCCATCTCCGTAATCTGGATGTCCATGTTAAACACCTTGCTGAAGAAGTCGGCAAAAGCCGGAACCAGCTGACCGACGACCTGCGTTCGGAATTCAAATTGCTGGCTCGTACACTGGCTGCGGCCATGGACCGGAAACCAGGGTCAGGTGACGACAGCCCCCGACGCTCAATAACAGCGTCAGACCGCCCATCCGGACCGGACAGAAAATGAGCCTGGGTCGCACCAGACGCCGATCTGCCGGTGGCTCGGACACCTGGCCGGGCTTTGTTGATGCCCTCAGCAGCCTGTTGCTGGTCATCATTTTCCTGCTGTCTGTCTTTGTCCTGGCACAATTTTTTCTGGGGCAAGCTTTATCCGGGCGGGATGCTGCCCTTGAAAAGCTGAATGAACAGGTTCTGGAACTGGGGGACCTTTTGGCCCTTGAACGCCAGACAACGGCAGACTTGCGTGCCAACATCAACCAGCTGTCAGCCTCCCTTACCAATGCCAACATGACCAGGGAAGAGCTTCTGGCGCAGGTGGATGATCTGCAAAACCGCCTGTCCATGGCACAATCCCGCATGGGACAGGTGGCCAAATCCAGTGAAGAACAGATGAGCGAGCTGGAAACCCTGCGCACCCGATATGCAGAAACACAAACATCTCTGGTCAAGGAACAGGAAAAATCACGCGCAGCCAAATCACAGGTCGATTTGCTGACACAGCAACTGGCCAGCTTGCGTCAACAGCTGGCCCGGCTTGAACAGGCGCTCCAGATCTCGGAACAGAAAGATAAGGAACAACAGGCGACAATCGTTAATCTGGGCAAGAGATTGAATGCGGCGCTGGCATCCAAGGTTGAAGAACTGGCCAGGTACAGATCCGAATTTTTTGGCCGTTTGCGTGAAGTGCTGGGCAACCGGTCCGATATCCGCATTCAGGGCGACAGGTTCATATTCGAATCAGAAGTCCTGTTCGGATCAGCCTCTGACCAGCTGGGCAGTGAAGGCAAGGTTCAAATGGCCAAAATTGCCAAAACCCTTTTGGAACTGGCTGAGAATATTCCACCCGAGGTCAACTGGATTCTGCGCGTTGACGGACATACGGACATTCTGCCCATCAATACAGAACGCTTTCCCTCAAACTGGGAATTATCGACTGCCCGGGCAATTTCCGTTGCCCGTTTCCTGCAATCCCAGGGTGTGCCGCCTGAACGCCTTGCGGCGACCGGCTTTGGCCCCTATCAGCCAATTGATGCAAGGAACACACCCGAAGCATACAAGCGCAACAGGCGTATCGAGTTGAAACTGACGGAAAGATAGTTTCCTAAATCGCCTGTGCCGGTCGTGTTTCGGACAAGCCAAACTGCAACTCGGCCAGACGCTTGTACAAGCCGCCTTGCACCAGCAGTTCTTGATGGGTGCCGGTTGCCACGACCCGCCCTTCTTCCATCACGACGATCCGGTCTGCCTTTAGAATGGTCGCCAGTCGATGGGCGATTACCAGCGTGGTTCGCCCCTGCATCAGATGCTCCAGAGCCTTCTGGACCAGTCGCTCACTTTCGGCATCCAGAGCACTTGTTGCCTCATCCAGCAGCAATATCGGCGCATTGCGCAAAATAGCCCGGGCTATTGCAAGGCGTTGCTTCTGCCCACCCGATAATCTGGCGCCGCGTTCGCCCAGATATGTGTGTAACCCTTCTGGCAAGGCATCGATAAAATCCTCGGCAACAGCGGCACGCAGCGCGTCGCGCACGTCATCTTCACTCGCATCGGGGCGACCATAGCGGACATTTTCCAAGGCACTCGCCGCAAAAACGACAGTTTCCTGCGGCACAATTGCCATCCGCTCGCGTAAATTCCGGGGGTCCACTTCACGTATCGGCACTCCATCAACAGACAGTTCACCACTCCGGGGGTCATAAAAGCGTAGCAACAACTGCAATACGGTTGATTTACCGGCCCCTGAAGGGCCCACCAGAGCCACAGTCTCACCGGGCTTGATGGTCATTGACAAATCATTCAATGCTGCAACGTCGGGCCTTGAAGGATAGTGAAAGACCACATTTGAAAACTCAATCGCCCCGCGTGCAGGCTCTGGCATTGGCACAGGTTTTTCAGGCGCACGAATATCAGGTTGCTGCGCCAGCAGTTCCATAATCCGGCCCGCCGCCCCGGCTGCCTGTTGCAATTCTCCATAAACTTCACTAAGCGCGCCCACAGCACCGGCAACGATCACCGCATAAAAAACAAAGGCAGCCAGCTCACCGCCCGACATCTTCCCTGCAATGACGTCTGTTGCCCCGTCCCACAGGATGATATCAATCGCCCCGAACACCAGCAGGATGACACAGGCCGTTAACCAGGCGCGCGCGCGAATACGACGAACCGAGGCCATAAAGGCACGTTCGGCAGCGCCCTGAAAGCGCTTGCCCTCGATCAATTCATGGGTATAGGCCTGCACAGTCTGCACAGCACTAAATGATTCTGACGCCATGGAACCGACATCCGCGACCCGGTCCTGCGTATCACGTGATAATTTACGAACGCGGCGACCGAAAAACACCAGCGGTAATATAACCAGAGGCACCACAACCACGACCAGCGCCGTAAGCTTGGGGCTGGTAATGGCCAGCAGGGCAAGCCCCCCGATCAACATCAACAGATTGCGAAGGGCAATAGAAGCGGAAGAACCAACAACCGACTGGATCAGCGTGGTATCTGCCGTCAGGCGCGAGACAATTTCACCGGATTTTGTGGTGTCAAAAAAAGAGGGGCTGAGCGTAATCACATGAGCATAAACAGAACTGCGAATATCGGCAACGACCCGTTCCCCCAACCATGACACCAGAAAATACCGTGCAAATGTCGCAGCCGCCAAAAGCGTCGCCACCCCCATCAGTGCAAGAAAATACTGATTGATGAACTGGCTGTTTTCAGCCGAGAATCCCATGTCAACCAGTCGACGGATAGCTTGTCCAATTCCCAGGGTCGCTGACGCGGCAAAAACCAGTGCAATCAGGGCACCGACCAGTTGAACCTTATAGGGTTTCAGAAATTGCCAGATATACTTCAGGCCGCCGAGTTTTTTCTTACTTTCAGTGCCATTTTCTGGCGTGCTGTCTGACTGATTCATATGCTTCAGGTGCCGATTACTCTCAGGTTTCAGTTGCAGGCCTGTGTATAGCAGGCATGGCTTCCTGCAACAATGGTCCATATTCGTCAAGATTTCCCGCCAAAAGTTGAGACTCAAGGGTTGCAACTGCACAAACTCTTGGCTATACAGACGCCTCACATTTCGCGGAGCAAAAGCGATGAAAAAAGACACACACCCGGATTACCACACAATTACAGTGGCAATGACCGACGGCACAAGTTACCAATCCCGCTCGACCTGGGGCAAGGAAGGCGACACGTTGACGCTGGAAATTGACTCAACGTCTCATCCTGCATGGACCGGTGGTTCGCAGCGCATGATGGATGCTGGCGGTCGTGTTGCCCAGTTCAACAAGCGTTTCGGCAATTTCAAGCTGAAAAAATAAGACGAAAGCCGTAACCGGTTACAGAAGCGCTGGATGTTTTCCGGCGCTTTTTCTGTTGCACACAGCAACAGCCACATTCATTCAGGATTTTAGCCTGTCGATCAGCTTGTGAACCGGTGAGGCCCCCTCATCGTTGCCGTCATCCAGAATCATGGCTTCAATACGCATAACCTGCTCGAACAGGCTCTTGCTGCGATCCAGCAGGTCCAGCAGCTGATCCGGTAGCTGGTCAGTCCCCCTGGCAGGCACACCCATACAGACATTCACAGCCCCCAAACGACGCCCCGGCTCCCGCCCCTGTTCTTTTGTCAGTTCGCCGGCCTCAACGCCGCGCCAGACCAGAAACCACGACACAACCTGCATAAGACGTGTGGTCAACCTCATGGATTCACCCGCAAAAACAGCACGAAGCGGCGCGTCCAAAGCTTCGCATTCTGCAACACCGGTGCCTTGCAGATAATCGGCCGTTTCACTGACAAGCGCCATCGCATCGCCATACGCCTTCATAAGGAAGGGGCCGTTCAGACTGCCGTCGCGATCTACTATGTTGTTGGCCATATTGTCTCCATAACTGCACAACACTTCATCATACACGGTCGATATTAACAAATTGTCGTTACAACAAAATGGTGCGCATATCTTGAACTTCCAAAAACAAACCCTAAATCAATAATATGCCGGATGCCTGTTGAGGGTTCGGCTAAAACGTGACCCGGCCAATAATTGGCGGGTTTGAATGTTCATATCGCTTAAGAATGAGGATATAGCTATGCGTACTTTTGATTTGACACCCCTGTTGCGTTCCACCATTGGTTTTGATCCTGCCTATCGGGCCTTTGAAGCCAGCTTTAATTCTGATGGGGCCGAGAGCGCTTACCCTCCGTATAACATAGAGAAAAAAGACGAAAACGAATACCAGATCGCCATGGCGGTCGCCGGATTTGATCGTCAGGATCTCGAGATTACCGTTCAGGACGGAGTCCTGATTATCGCCGGCAAAACCGGAGAGGAAGACAAGGAAAGTACCTTCCTCCATCGCGGGATTGCGGCCAGGGCTTTTGAGCGACGGTTCCGTCTGGCCGACACGATCAAAGTCGTTGGTGCAGATATCGTCAATGGCATGTTGACGGTCGATCTTGTCCGGGAAATTCCTGAACACAAGCGGCCAAGACAGATCGAAATCGGTGCCAGTACTGTAAACAGTAAAAAGATTGAGCAGAAAGCCGCTTGATCCGGTTCTTCTGAATGATCTGAACGTTGGGGCTGCCCTGTCCGGGTGGCCCCTTCTTTACATAAAAACAAGGCCGCATCGGGAAAAACCGGATGCGGCCCAGGTAGACAGGGAGGCGTCAACATGAAGGTTATCTACAGGGAACAGGATACTACATGCTTACATCTGGAGATTACCGAGACCTCCTTAATAAAAAGTTAACGCCACAATCAGAATCATTTAAACAGGTTTTGAGCCGCACCCAGAACCTGCCTTTTCGCTTTTATCGCCCCGTCCACTCTGGATATTTCCCGTTTCAATATTTCAATCCGGGCCTGAAGTTCTTCAACAGACAAGACATCCAGCGCCTCCCGCGTTACCAGATCCAATGGCTTTGGGTTGCGTAGCGGTTTTTCATCTTCTTCCATGACAGACCTGTTCTCAACATAAATTATTGGGTAGGTTCACAAGTAAATATGATCGAATCCTGTTCCCGAATAAAGTGAAAGATACTTCCCATGATGAAAGCGATTGCAATTACTGAATTTGGCGGGCCTGAAGTCCTGAAGCCTGCCTCGATTGAAAAGCCGTCACCCGGGCCGGGCGAAGTGCTGATCAAGGTTGTGGCGGCGGGCGTCAATCGACCCGATGTCATACAAAGAACGGGCAACTACCCCGCCCCGCCCGGCGCATCGGAAATACCCGGGCTTGAAGTCGCTGGCCATATTGTCGAATCAGGTGACGGTGTGACGGCATGGCGCGAAGGTGACGCTGTTTGCGCGCTCGTGGCAGGTGGCGGATACGCTGAATATTGCGTCGCGCCTGCTGCAAATACCCTTCCTGTGCCGGAAGGTATGGACATGATAACGGCAGCAAGCTTGCCGGAAACATTCTTTACAGTCTGGTCCAATGTATTTGACCGGGGCGGTTTGAAAACAGGTGAGACCTTTCTGGTCCACGGCGGGACATCCGGCATCGGCACGACGGCGATCCAGCTTGCCAGGGCATTTGGAGCGACGGTTTTCACGACCGCGGGATCTGACGAAAAATGCCAGACCTGTCTTGATCTGGGCGCTGACCATGCCGTTAATTACAAAACCGCAGACTATGAAAAAGAGATCAGGGAGAGGGCTGGCCGTGGCGGCGTGAATGTTATTCTTGATATGGTTGGTGGCGACTATATACAGAAGAATATAAATCTGCTGGCCCCTGACGGACGTCTGGTCCAGATCGCATTCCTGCAAGGCCCCAAAACAAGCATTAACATGCTGCCTGTCATGCTTAAGCGCCTGACCGTGACCGGGTCCACCCTTCGGCCTCGTGATGTATCTTTCAAGGCGGATATTGCAGCACACCTAAAGGAAAAGGTATGGCCCTTGCTTGAAAGCGAAACAGTCAAACCGGTTATTGATTCCACATTTCCGCTGGAAGAGGCGTCGAAGGCACATGAGAGGATTGAGTCCAGCGGTCACATTGGCAAGATCATGCTCACTGTTTCCTAACCCCCAACCCCGGCATGGCAAATGAAAACGGCGCCCGAGCTTTCGCTCCGGCGCCGTTTCCTCATCTCATCGCAACTGGTGAGAAGATCAGGCTGACCGTATCTGGGCCAGAAATGAGCCGACGTGACTACGCAGCGAATCTGTTTGCTTCGACACATCCTTTGCAGAGGTCAAAACACCCGCCGCAGCCGTGCCGGTACTTGCAGCCCCCTGGTTCACCGTAACAATATTGCTGGTGACTTCCTGGGTACCTGTCGAGACCTGAGCGACGTTTCTCGCAATTTCATGGGTTGAAGCATCCTGCTCTTCAACAGCGGCGGCAATGGTTACAGCTGTTTCATCAATCTTCTTGATAACAGCAGCAATACCCTTGATCGCCGTAACAGCCTGCTCGGTTGCCTGCTGCATGCCGGCAACCTGTGTTGTGATCTCGTCTGTCGCTGTCGCTGTCTGGCTGGCCAGATTTTTGACCTCGGACGCCACAACAGCAAAGCCCTTGCCTGCTTCACCGGCCCGGGCAGCTTCAATTGTCGCATTCAAAGCCAGCAGATTTGTCTGACTGGCAATATCACTGATCAGATTGACCACATCGCCAATCTTCTGCGCTGCAGATACCAGCCCCTGAATTTCTTCATTGGCCCGGTCTGTTTCGCTCACGGCGTTACGGGCGAAGCTGGTTGACTGGGATACCTGTCCGCTGATTTCCTTGACGGAAGCTGACAATTCCTCAGCCGCACTTGCAACCATCTGAATATTGGAACTGGCCTGTTCGGAAGCGGTTGCAACAACCGATGACTGACGGCTGGTGTCTTCCGCGACAGTGGACATGCCCTGCGCCGCTTCTTCCATGCCGGCAGCCGAGGCAGCAACCGCATCGACGACCTGCATGACGGAACGCTCAAATTCATCGGCCAGAGCCAGCATTTCCTGACGGCGCTGCTCGCGTGATTCCTCTTCACGTTTCTCGTCGCGCAGACGTTGCTGTTCTTCAGCCTCGCGCTGGGCCTGTTCTTCAGCTTCTCTGGACACCCGAGCCGTCTCTTCTGTCTCACGCTGTTGCTGTTCCAGACGGATTTTCTCTTGCGCAGCTTCCTTGAACACCTGTACTGACGCGGCCATATCGCCAACTTCGTCGTACCGGTTCAAGCCGGCAATTTCGATCTCAAGATTACCGTTGGCCAGTTCGCTCATCTGGTCACCCAGCGCACGCAATGGCTTGATCACACGATACAGAACCAGCCAGAAAGAAGCTGCGGCAATCGCAAGTGTGACAATCAACGTCATGACTTCGCGCCACAAATCAACCGTAGCCTCAGAGGCGTGGCTTCTTGCGACTTCGCTGGTGCGCGCGCCTGCGGCGTCACCCAGTGCCTGAAGAGTAGCAGTGGCAGCGGTCGCGCGACTGATCCATTCCCCGACAGAGATCGGATATGGCTCGTCTGCCTGTGCTGCCGTGTAAACGTCTTCGCGGGTCTTCTGAAAGTCGGTAAAGAATTTTTCTTCAACATCAGCCACCAGTACACGCAGACTTTCATTGACTACGGTCGAATTGGTCAGCGCCTTGACCGTCATCCATGATGACTCGAGAGCACCACGATATGTCGCTAGCAGTTCCAGGCGAATGCTTGAAATTGTTTTGGCACTTGCCATTGTCTCGCCAATTGTCGCCCATTCCTGATCCGCATTTTCGCTCATGGACCACAAGGCGTGCTTCAGCTGCTGGTATGTCACAACGGTTGCGTTTGACCTGCCGCTTTCATACTCGGCAGCAATCCTTGCCGCCTGTGTCGCGTTGATAAGATCTGTCGTCGCCCTGAAAATGGCGCGATCTGTTCGCCGCGCGCGATCGGCCAATGGCTGATCAAAAGCAACATCTGCCTTTGCCCTTGTCTCCAGATATTGTTGATATGATTTCTCAATATCTCCGATAAGCTTTTCCCTGCCCGGAAATGGAGAACCATCGCGCAACCCTGCAACAGCAATTTTGTATGATGGATCGGTAACGTTGCGCGCCTCATCAATTTTTACCCGAAACTGCGCAGACCCGGGGGTCTCCAGATTAAGCGCCGTATTAAATACGCCACGCTCCAGGGAAAGGCTTCTGGCCACTTTCAAAAGATGGTCAGATATCTCGTTATTTTCAACAATCAAATTGGCTGCCGCTCGCGACCGGCCAGCGTCAATAGCTGACTGGACACTGAAATATGCAATGAATGAGGCCAAAACGGCCACAATCGTCAACAGCGAGTTTCGAATTGTAAAGAACCCGCGCCCTTTTTGCAGAATAGAAGCCGAACCACCCGTCATCTCAAAACCCTCTCTTCATCAACCCATCGCAATTATTCGAAAATTTGCTGTTAATAAGCAGATGTAGCATCCGGGTATTAAAGAAACCTAAATGGTTGATGATGTTCTGCACCTAATGAGATATTTAATTCCGGCTATCTATAACAATTCATGACTTTTGGGGGATTTGGCCGCGGGTTATGAGAAAAATATCATTTGTCTCCATCCCGGTTGACAGCGACACACCTTGGCACTATGTTCCGGCGTCCGCGCAAGAAGGGCAATCTTTTTGCTGAATAGAATTTTGTAACAGCTGAGACGACAAATGAAAGTTGTAAACTCGCTCAAGAGCCTTAAAGCACGTCATCGCGACTGCCGCGTGATCCGTCGCAAGGGTCGTGTTTATGTGATTAACAAAACAAACCGCCGGTTTAAAGCCCGCCAAGGGTAAAAAACCAGAGGATAATACACAAGGCAAGATAATCTCTCGCACTGTGGTTCTGAACATGAGAAAAGCTGCACTTTAAAAGTGCAGCTTTTCCTTTTGGTTTCAGACACCTGATTTTTTGTGCTGTGGCATGACCCGCGCTATACGCAACACATTGGTCTTGCCGGGCGACCCGAACGGCATACCTGCCATAATCACAATCCGGTCATCAACCCCGGCATATCCCGCAGCCAGGGCACTTCGGCAGGCCTTGTTGATCATATCCTGAAATGATTTCGCATCTTCCGTCACAATCGTATGCAACCCCCAAACCAGGGCCAGACGGCTTGCCGTGCGTGCATTAGGGGTCAGTACCAGCAAGGGTACGGCCGGACGCTCCCGCGACGCCCTGAGTGCCGTGGATCCCGATGACGTATATGTCACGATGGCCGCAGCCTTGACCGTATCCGACACCTGATGCGCTGCCGCACTGATAGCGTCCGCCGTTGTCGGTTCCGGTATGGTCAGGTCTGACCGCGAGCTTGCACGATACATCGGATCACTTTCGACCTTGGTCGCCACCCGGTTCATAACAGCAACAGCTTCACCAGGATATTGTCCTGCCGCCGATTCTGCCGACAGCATAATCGCGTCAGCACCGTCAAATATCGCATTTGCCACATCCGACACTTCGGCACGTGTGGGTACAGGTGCCGCAATCATCGATTCGAGCATCTGGGTAGCCACAACCACTGTTTTACCCGCTGCCCTTGCTTTCCGGATAATATGCTTCTGAATGCCTGGCACATCCTCGACATTCTGTTCCACACCCAGATCACCCCGCGCCACCATAACAGCGTCGGCCACCTGCAGGATATCTTCCACGCAATCCACAGCTGCCGGCTTCTCGATTTTGGCCATCACCGCGGCCCGGCCCTTGATGATCTCCTGCGCTTCAATAACATCCTGCGGACGCTGAACGAAAGAGAGCGCAACCCAGTCAACCCCCAGATCAAGAACAAAATCCAGATCAGCTCTGTCTTTTGCCGTCAAGGCGGCAAGCGGCAGGATAACACCGGGAACATTCACCCCTTTACGATCAGACAGCATGCCCCCCACTTCAACGGTGGTATTTACATGGCCGTCGCCGACTGTCTCTACTTTCAAGCGGATCTTGCCGTCATTCAGCAACAGATCCGTGCCCGCCTCGACGGCCTCGAATATCTCGGGGTGTGGCAATCCAACCCGTGTTATATCGCCGGGTGTTGTATCCAGGTCCAGGCGAAACGCCGCCCCTTCCACCAACTCGATTTCCTTGTTGGCAAATGTACTGATTCTCAATTTGGGGCCCTGCAGATCCGCAAGAATGCCAATGGGATGGCCCGCTGATACCTCGACATCCCGAATCATATGATAAAGCCGGGCAACATCTTCATGCTGGCCATGGCTCATATTCAGCCTGAAAACGTCGGCCCCTCCCGTAAAAAGCTCCAGAATTTTTTCTCTGCTGGAACTTGCCGGCCCTAACGTGGCTATAATTTTGGTACTTCTGGTTCGCCGCATGCTTTTTTCTCTTTGAATATTGGTTGCGGATTTCTTATCGGTTTATATTGGGTTTCGGGCTTCAACCCGTTACCGTGCCAGATTGTTACCACAGAATCATGACAACAAATAAGGCAGCATGAATAAACTAGCATCCGAAAACCTCGCCCACCAGTCCGAATCCTGCAGGCTTTTAAACGAGGAAGGGCAATGCCCTATTCTTCTGGTGTGTGACCACGCCAGCAATCACATTCCCGCACACTACCGGGACCTGGGGCTGGGCAAAAGTGATCTTCAGCGCCATATCGCCTGGGATATCGGCGCCGCTGCCATTACCGAAAACCTGTCGAATGTCTTTGATGCACCTGCCGTTCTGGCCTGCTTTTCCCGGTTGCTGATCGATCCGAATCGATCGCTCGATACACCGGGTCTGATTCCCGAATCCAGTGACGACACCAGCATTCCCGGCAATCAGAACCTGGGGGAGCAGGAGCGCGACCTGCGGATCAAACATTATTATCAGCCGTTTCACGATACCATTGCCCGGCTTGCCAAAGGTTTTGCCAACCGCGACATTGTCCCACTTGTAGTCGCCATACATAGCTACACACCGGAAATGGGGGGCAACAGGCGGCCCTGGCATGCCGGCTTTTTGTGGGACAGGGACCCCCGCCTGGCGCAGGCCTTCATAAAAGGCCTGAGAGAGCGCAATCTGATGGTCGGGGATAACGAACCCTATAGTGGACGAGATTTGTTTCACACCATGAATATTCATGGCGCCCGCTACGGGTTTCCACAGGTTACCGTTGAAATACGTCAGGATGAAATTGACCATACCGACGGTATCATCAAATGGTCAGAGATCATGGAACAGGAACTGCGAAAAATTGCTGCAATGCCTGTGATGCAGCAAACCCAATTTTATTGAGGAAGAATTTGATGGATAAAAAAGATCAGACTGAACTTGAAGCCGCAGCGTTCCGCCGCCTGCTGTCACACCTTCGCCATCGTACCGACGCCCAGAACATCGACTTGATGGGCCTTGCCGGATTTTGCCGTAATTGCCTTGCCGACTGGTACAAGGATGCCGCAACTGAAAAAGGGCTGGAGATATCCCGCGAGGAAGCCCGCGAATATATCTATGGTATGCCTTATGATCAGTTCAAGGCAGCACATCAGCAGAAAGCAACCCCGGAACAGCTACAGCGGATGGACGAAAGCGTGGCCAAAAACCGTCCCTGAAATTTAGCTGGTGATTGGCATTGCCACAGCACAGGAGGCAGGTTAGTCTGCGCGCCCCGCACATTCAAAAGACCCTATTTGGAGAAAACCACATGGCAGATACAGGCGGTATTGCAGCAGATGTGCTGCGATCCTTTATCGAACGCATCGAACGACTGGAAGAAGAAAAAAAGAACATCGCTGATGACATCAAGGACGTTTATGCCGAGGCCAAGGGGAGCGGGTTTGAGCCCAAAATCATGCGTCAGGTCATTAAATTACGGAAGATGGAAACAGCCGACCGGCAAGAACAGGAAGCACTTCTGGACCTTTATGCCCATGCTGTAGGTCTTGAATAAAGGCACATCAATCGCTATCCGGTGTTGCCTTCACTGGCTGTTGGCGGTTCGGCGTTTTCATCAAGCCCCAGTTCGCTGATCTTGCGGTAAAGCGTCGAACGACCGATTCCCAGTCGTCGGGCAACTTCCGACATATGCCCGTCATAATGTTTGAGCGCCCGCTCAATCATTTCGGCTTCAACCTCGGCTAGCGTTCGCAGGGCCCCGCTTTCATCAAACATCCGGATATTTTGCTCTCTGGCATCAGGCACACCGCCTTGCGTGTTTTGGAGAGAATGGGCAAGCATGGGGCGCGGCCTGTCCAGACCGGAGCCCGTTGCCGTTTCCTGTTTATGATGAGCATTTAATATCTGCGGGAAGTCCGACTCCCCCAATTCTTCGGCATCGGACAAAATCACCGCCCGGAACATGGCGTTTTCCAACTGGCGTACATTGCCGGGCCAATCGTATGCCTGTAGCAGCGCCATGGCCTCCGCACCCACCGGCTTTGCCTCACGGCCTTCGGATTCAGCGATCAGCGCAATAAAGTGATTGACCAGCAGCGGGATATCTTCACGTCGCTCGCGCAGGGGCGGAATGCGAACCGGGAAAACATTCAGCCGGTACATCAAATCTTCACGGAATGCACCTTGTCCGACCTGCTCCAGCAACGTCTTGTTGGTCGCCGAAATCAGCCGGATATCCACCTTGATCGGCGTACGGCTGCCAACCGGGTCAATCTCGCCTTCCTGGATGGCTCGCAACAGCTTGACCTGGGTATCCAGCGGCAATTCACCAATTTCATCCAGAAACAGCGTGCCGCCACTGGCTTCCAAAAACTTGCCGTCATGTTTTTCCGAAGCCCCGGTGAATGCTCCTTTTTCATGACCAAAAAGGATACTTTCCACCAGATTTGCAGGAATGGCACCGCAGTTCACCGTAACAAACGGTTTGCCATAACGGTCACTGGCGCTTTGGATCGCGCGGGCAAACATTTCCTTACCCACACCACTTTCACCTTCAATCAGAATTGGCACACTGGCAGAAGCTCCCTTGCGCGCCATATCGAAAGCCCGCTGCATTGCTTCGCTCTGGCCAATCAACTCGTCAAAACTGATCCGGCCTTTCCACTTGTTTTGAAAGTGGGAAGAATTCCCTGCGGCCCCCCGACGTTCGATCGCGCTTTCAATCGCCCGTCGCAAACGCAACGGCCCGGCAGGCTTTGGAATAAAGTCCGAGGCCCCGGCTCTCATCACTTCGACCACGCGATCCACCTCACTGTGGGCGGTCAGCACCACTACCGGCAAATCGGGGTTAAATTCCTTCAGGGACGCCAGAACTTCAAGCCCGCCAACATCAGGCATGAACAAGTCCAGCAACATTGCATCTACCCCGCCCCCCTCTTCCGACCTCAGATAGTCCAGAGCCTCCTGACCACCACCGGCCAGACTGACGTCAAATTCCTGCTCCTCGAGCATCCGCGCGAGAATTTTACGTTGGGTATTATCATCTTCAACGATCAGGACGTGGGTCATATCCGGCTCACCAGGGTGTCAGGGCAAATTTATTTTCCTCTACCTGTTTCATTACGGGACAATTGTTAATATTTATGAAATGGATAGTGTAGCAACCGGATGCCTGATGACAGGCCCCAACAAGGATTTTGAAATCGTGAACAAGCCTGAAATGCTCGGAAAACTGCCAGAATGGGACCTTGGTGATTTGTACAGGGGTGCGGATGATCCGGCAATTGCCGAAGACTTTAAAATATTAAGAAAAGATATTTCAGATTTCGTCACCGCATATAAAGGAAATCTTGCCAACCTTGACGGTCATCAACTGGCAAGGGCCGTTCAGGATTATGAGAATATTCAGGAAAAATTCGGGAGAATATTCAGCTATGCCGGGCTGCTGCATGCCAGCGATATGTCCAGCGCAGAGATTGGCCAATTCTACCAGAATGTGCAGGAAACCGGCAATGAACTAACCACGGACCTGATATTTTTCGAATTGGAGCTGAACCGTATTGATGACGTCCAGCTGACAAAATGTCTTGGGGAAAGTGCGCTGCTTGCCCGGTACCGCCCCTGGCTTGATGATGTCAGGCTGTATCGGCCCTATCAGCTGGAAGACCGGATTGAGCGCCTTTTACATGAAAAGGCGGTCAGTGGCGCCGCGTCCTGGATGCGCCTGTTCGACGAGACCATGTCATCATTAAGTTTCAGCTTTAAAGACCCCGAGACGGGCACGACAGAAGAACTGGGCACCGAACAGACACTGGATTATCTTTCCGATAAATCCGCTGCAAAACGGAAAGCCGCTGCCGAAGCCCTGAGCCAGACATTT
The DNA here is from genome assembly GCA_965227345.1 of Sphingomonadales bacterium. GTDB lineage: Bacteria > Pseudomonadota > Alphaproteobacteria > Sphingomonadales. The sequence goes on along the minus strand of OZ245755.1, from coordinate 3,718,282 downwards.
GCCAAAAATATTCGGCTTTTTTCGCTGATTACAAATACGCTGGCCAAAGACAAGGAAGTGCAGGATCGCTGGCGTGGCTATGAGACACCAATGTCTTCCCGCCATTTATCCAATCAGGTCGAAGCACCTGTTGTAGAAGCTCTGGTCGGTTCGGTGCAGCAAAACTACGCACAGCTTTCTCACCGCTATTATCGTCTGAAGGCGAAATGGATGGACCAGAAAAAGCTTGATTTCTGGGACAGAAACGCCCCTCTACCGGAAAGCGATGACCGACAGATTGAATGGAAAGAGGCACAGTCAACGGTTCTGGATGCCTATCGGGAATTCTCGCCCAAACTGGCAGATATCGGTGAAAAGTTCTTCCGGAATGCCTGGATTGATGCCCCTGTTCGCCCCGGCAAGGCCCCGGGTGCTTTTGCGCATCCCACAATTCCCAGTGCCCATCCCTATTTGTTGCTGAACTATCTGGGAAAATCCCGGGATGTCATGACCCTTGCCCACGAACTTGGGCATGGCGTGCATCAGGTACTTGCAGCGAAACAGGGCCCCCTGTTAGCCGACACCCCGCTGACGCTTGCCGAAACGGCCAGTGTTTTTGGAGAAATGCTGACGTTTCAGGCCATGCTGCGAAAAACCCGCAACCCCTCCGAACGCCGCGTGATGCTGGCGTCCAAGGTGGAAGACATGCTGAACACGGTGGTACGGCAGACCGCTTTTTATATGTTTGAGGTAAATGTCCATGCCGAGCGGCGCAAAGGGGAGATAACCCCAAAACGTCTGGGCGAAATATGGATGGAAGTCCAGAAAGAGAGCCTGGGCGACGCTATTCACCTGAACGACGGATATGAGAATTTCTGGTGCTATATTCCCCACTTTATCCATTCGCCATTTTACGTCTACGCCTATGCCTTTGGTGATTGCCTGGTCAATTCCCTTTATGCTGCCTATACGCAGGCCCCGGAAGGCTTCGAAGATAAATACCTGAAGATGCTGGAAGCCGGCGGCACGTTGCGGCACAAGGAACTTCTGGCCCCCTTTGGGCTTGATGCAAGTGATCCCGCATTCTGGCAACAGGGTCTGAATGTTATTTCAAGCATGATTGACGAGCTGGAAGGGCTATCGTGACCTCGCCCCTCTGTCAAGGCCCGGTCTCATGCTATCATCGCGAGTCTTGAATCATTCCAGACTTGTGTGTGAAAATTCATTTGCTATACTGCGCTGCAAAAAATCTGATCGACCAATTGATAATACGAGGAATACATCATGTCAGAACGTGGCAACATGGACGTCAAGGCACATCAGGAAACATATAGCGGCTTCATCAAGGCATCTATTTACAGCAGCGCTGCCATGGTAATTATTATGGTTATTATGGCCTTGACCTTGCTCTAGAAACGACGATAGCTCGGCCAATAGTGTGAAATGTCGAGCTTTTCCATATAATTAAGATTTAGGGGTGATTTCATATGAAAATCGCAATACCCAGAGAGCGTCGCCCGCATGAGCGACGTGTGGCAGCGACGCCTGAGACCGTCAAAAAACTAATCGCGCTTGGTTTTGATATTGTCATTGAAGCCGGCGCAGGAACTGCCAGCAATTTTCCCGATGCGGATTACGAGGTAGCCGGTGCCAAACTTGGTGCCAGCATTGAAGAGACCCTGAAGGGTGCCGATATTGTTTTCAAGGTACAGCGCCCCTTGCGTGCTGGCGAGGGCGACATTGACGAACTTGCCCTGATGAAAGGTGCGATGCTGGTATCTACGCTGTCGCCCTATAACGATTTGGAAAGCCTTGATGCTTATGCCAAGGCCAAGGTCAATGCCTTTGCCATGGAACTGATGCCCCGCATCACCCGGGCTCAAAGCATGGACGTGCTGTCGTCGCAAAGTAATCTGACCGGCTACAAGGCCGTGCTTGATGCGGCCAACGAGTTTGGCAAGGCCTTTCCGATGATGATGACTGCCGCTGGCACGGTAGCCCCTGCCCGCGTGATGGTTATGGGTGCGGGCGTTGCCGGATTGCAGGCCATCGCAACAGCCCGCCGATTGGGCGCGATTGTTTCCGCCACTGACGTGCGCCTCGCCGCCAAGGAACAGGTAGAAAGCCTTGGTGCAAAATTTGTGATGGTCGATTCCGAAGAAGCCAAAGAGGCCGAAACCGCAGGCGGCTATGCGAAGGAAATGAGCGACGAATATAAAAAGGCGCAAGCCACGTTGATCGCCGAGACCCTGAAAAAGCAGGACATTGCCATTTGTACGGCATTAATCCCCGGTCGCAAGGCTCCGATACTCATTACCGGCGATATGGTAAAATCCATGCGCCCCGGTTCTGTGATTGTCGATCTGGCGGTCGAACAGGGCGGCAATTGTGAACTGTCCAAACCCGGCGAAGTCGTTGAGGTGAACGGCGTCAAGATTGTCGGGCGTCACAACGTACCAAGCCTGCTGGCCACCGACGCAAGCGCGCTGTACGCGAAGAACCTGCTGAATTTCATCACGCCGCTGGTGGACGCTGACACCAAAGAGCTGAAAATCGACTGGGAAGACCAGATCATCACCGGCATCGCCCTGACACGAGACGGTGCCGTCATCCACCCGAACTTCCAGAAGGGGAGCTAGTCATGGAACATGTTATCGTCTCGCCATTTATTTCCCAGATATCCCTGTTCGTGCTGGCTATTTTTGTGGGCTATTACGTGGTCTGGAGCGTGACCCCGGCCCTGCACACGCCCCTGATGGCTGTCACCAACGCCATTTCCAGTGTGATCATTGTGGGCGCCCTGATTTCTGCAGGTCCCGCCGACGCCAGCCTGGCAAAAATTCTGGGCTTTGTGGCGATTATTCTGGCATCGGTCAATATTTTCGGCGGTTTTACGGTGACGCAACGCATGCTCGCCATGTATCGCAAGAAAAAGAAACAGGGCGGAGAATAAGAATATGTCATCCACAATTGTGAATTTGACGGCCTTCGCCTATCTGGTGTCTGCCGTACTGTTTATCCTGGCCTTGCGTGGCCTTTCATCCCCCGACACATCCCGGCGCGGCAATATCGCCGGCATGATCGGTATGGCCATTGCCATGGTCACCACGATTCTTAGCCCGGAAGTTGTCTCCTATACCTGGATTATTGCCGGGATCGTCATTGGCGGTGTCATCGGTGTGGTCATTGCCAAACGCATCGCCATGACCGCCATGCCGCAGCTTGTCGCGGCCTTCCACAGCCTGGTGGGTATGGCGGCCGTGCTGGTTGCCGGGGCGGCGTTCAGTCACCCGCAATCCTTTGGCATTGCCGATCCGTTCGGCACCATTTTTGTCACCAGCCGTATTGAAATGGGCCTCGGTGTTATTATTGGTGCCATCACCTTTTCCGGTTCCGTCATCGCCTTTACAAAACTTCAGGGGCTGGTTTCCGGCTCACCTGTCGTTTTCAAGGGCCAGCATCCGCTGAACGCGCTGCTTGGGCTGATGATTATTGGCCTTCTGGTTTATTTCTGCACAGACCAGTCACCGGAAGTCTTCTGGGCAATGACGGCACTGGCTTTCGTCATTGGCGTCCTGATCATCATCCCTATTGGCGGTGCCGATATGCCGGTGGTGGTGTCGATGCTGAACTCTTATTCCGGCTGGGCAGCAGCGGGTATTGGCTTTACGCTTTCGAACAACGCGCTGATCATCACCGGGGCGCTGGTGGGCTCGTCGGGCGCAATTCTCAGCTATATCATGTGCAAGGGCATGAACCGCTCCTTCTTCAACGTTATTCTGGGCGGCTTTGGCGCAGATGACGCGGCAGCAGGCGGCGCTGGCGACGGCGGCGAGGAACGCCCGGTCAAACGCGGCAGCGCGGATGATGCGGCCTTTATCATGAAAAATGCCGGTTCGGTGATCATCGTGCCCGGTTATGGTATGGCTGTTGCACAGGCACAGCATGCCCTGCGTGAAATGGCCGATTTGCTGAAAGAAGAAGGCGTGAAAGTCTCCTACGCCATTCATCCGGTTGCCGGTCGTATGCCGGGCCACATGAATGTGTTGCTGGCTGAAGCGCAGGTGCCTTATGACGAGGTGTTCGAGCTGGAAGACATTAACAGTCAGTTCCAGACAGCCGATGTGGCCTTTGTCATTGGCGCCAACGACGTGACCAACCCGTCCGCCAAGACAGACCCGGCCAGCCCGATCTTCGGGATGCCGGTTCTGGACGTGGAAAAAGCCAAGACAGTCTTGTTCGTCAAACGCGGCATGTCATCGGGTTATGCCGGGGTGCAGAACGAGTTGTTCTTCCGCGACAACACGATGATGCTGTTTGGCGACGCCAAGAAAATGGTTGAGGAAATCGTCAAGGGTTTCTGATCAACTCAACTCGACGGTTAAAAAAGGCGGTGAACAACTCGTGTTCACCGCCCTTTGTCATGCTGAACTTGTTTCAGCATCCACAAACCCACACGGATGCTGCTCCCACCTTGCTCCTACACCGCATGGATGCTGAAACAAGTTCAGCATGACAGTACAGCAGTAAGCCCCGCCCCCTACCCTTGACGCTCGTCAACCAGCTTGACAATGTCGGCCATGATGTCGGTCAGCTGATAATCCTTGGGCGTATAGACCCGCGCAACTCCGGCGGCTTTCAGCGCTTCGGCATCCTCTGGCGGGATAATACCGCCAATAATTACCGGAATATCGCCAATTCCGGCCTCACTCATCCGCTTCAGCACTTCGGTCACCAGCGGCACATGGCTGCCCGACAGAATGGACAGCCCCACCACATGCACGCCTTCTTCAAGCGCCGCATTGACGATCTGAGCGGGTGTCAGGCGAATACCTTCATACACAACCTCCATGCCACAATCGCGCGCCTTGACCGCGATCTGCTCCGCCCCGTTCGAATGCCCGTCAAGGCCCGGCTTGCCGACCAGGAATTTCAACCGGCGGCCCATACGGTCAGACAATTGCTCCACCTGTTTGCGGACAGCATCAATATTTTCCGACGATGCCGACCGGGCAGACCGGCCCACCCCGGTGGGGGCACGATATTCGCCAAACACATCCCGCAGGGCCTGTCCCCACTCACCGGTGGTCACCCCAGCCCTGGCGGCTGCAATTGACGGCTCCATAATGTTGCGGCCTTCCTGCGCAGCGGCCTTCAGGTCCGCCAGTGCGGCTGTGGCGGCCTTTTCGTCACGGGCGGCGCGCCATGCCTGCAGGCTGGCAATCTGGTCCGCTTCTGCCTTTGGGTCCACCGTCATAATCCCGCCATCGTCGCCCACAAGCGGTGACGGCGCTGTTTCGGTATATCTGTTGACCCCAACAACAGTCTGCTCACCGGCTTCAATGGCCGCCAGCCGGGCCGCGTTGGACTCAACCAGCTTCTGCTTCATATAGCTGGAATCAACCGCCGCAATGGCCCCGCCCATATCGTCGATGCGCGCCAGTTCATCCCGCGCTTCAGCCTTCAACGCTTCGACCTTTTCATCAATAACCTTGCTGCCATCGAAAATATCGCCGTATTCCAGCAGATCGGTCTCAAGAGCGACAATCTGTTGCAGGCGCAGACTCCACTGCTGATCCCACGGTCGCGGCAGCCCCAGCGCTTCGTTCCAGGCGGGCAATTGCACGGCACGGGCGCGGGCATTCTTTGACAACACCACCGCCAGCATTTCCAGCAAGATCCGGTACACGTTATTTTCCGGCTGTTGTTCCGTCAGGCCCAGACTGTTGACCTGCACACCATAGCGAAACCGGCGCAGTTTGGCATCTTCAACGCCGTAACGCTCGCGGGTGATTTCGTCCCAAAGCTCAACGAAAGCCCGCATCTTGCAAATCTCGGTCACAAACCGCACACCGGCATTCACAAAGAAGCTAATACGCCCGACCACCTTGTCGAAATCTTCCGGCGGCACCTGCCCGCCGTCCTTTACCTCGTCCAGCACGGCAATCGCCGTTGCCAGCGCAAAAGCCAGCTCCTGCACCGGGGTCGCCCCGGCCTCCTGCAGGTGATAGGAACAAACGTTGGTCGGGTTCCACTTCGGGATTTCACGGTAGGTAAAGCTGATCACATCATTGATCAACTTCAGGCTTTGCCTTGGCGGGAAGATATAGGTTCCTCGCGACAGATATTCCTTGATAATGTCATTCTGGACCGTGCCCTGCAATTTGGTGCGGTCCGCGCCCTGCTCTTCTGCAGCCGCCACATAAAGCGCCAGCAACCAGGGTGCCGTCGCATTGATGGTCATGGATGTGTTCATCTGCTCAAGCGGGATATCCTTAAACAGAAGGCGCATGTCGCCCAGATGGCTGATCGGCACGCCGACCTTGCCCACTTCGCCGCGACTAAGCACATGGTCACTGTCGTAACCGGTCTGCGTGGGCAGATCAAACGCCACCGACAAACCTGTTTGACCGCGCGCCAGATTGGTCCGGTACAATTCGTTCGAAGCCTGGGCCGAGGAATGGCCGGAATAGGTCCGAAAAAGCCATGGACGGTCCCGCTTTGTCACATCATTCATTGTCGATTTCCCCCATAAAACGGTCCTGCAAGATGAACAGTCTTCAGCGCCAAACTCGGCCAGCTGGTCAGGACATATAACTTCTCAATCCTGTTCATCGAATAAAACTATGTATTTATTTCAAAATTCTCATGGTTATTTTTTTAAAATTTCTCACTAGACGATGAACAAGAAATATAATATTGATTTGTGCAGCGCAATATAAATAATGTACTTTCTGATTAATCATTATACAATCAGAAAAAAGGTTCAAGAGACGCAACAATCATATCGGCCCATGCTGCATTGCAAACCGTAACTGTTTTGTTAACCGTCCACAGGGTAGACTTAAACCAGCCCGCACCTGAGAATTTTCACCGCCCGTATTGTTATGAATTAGCTTAATGAGGGAAGAGATGACAAAAGCAGCAGCCCCGAAGAATACTGTCCAGGAAAAGTACCGGACTGAACAGCCAGCAGCGCCATTGAAAGATCTTTACGAAGTTGGCGAAATTCCGCCATTAGGCCATGTGCCCCCGCAGATGTACGCCTGGGCGATTCGTCGGGAACGCCACGGGGCACCGGAAGAATCAATGCAGCTGGAGGTGGTGGATACCCCAGAGATTGATTCCGATGAAGTTCTTGTTCTGGTGATGGCTGCCGGCGTTAACTACAATGGCATCTGGGCGGGACTTGGTATTCCGATCTCCCCTTTTGATGTTCATAAGGCCGAATATCATATTGCCGGTTCGGACGCGTCCGGCGTGGTATACAAGGTTGGCGCCCGGGTCAAGCGGTTTAAAGTTGGCGATGAAGTTGTTGTTCATTGCAATCAGGACGACGGTGACGACGAGGAGTGCAACGGCGGCGACCCCATGTATTCACCATCACAGCGCATTTGGGGATACGAGACACCAGATGGTTCGTTTGCACAGTTTGCACGGGTTCAGGCCCGCCAGTTGATGCCACGGCCTCGTCATCTCTCGTGGGAAGAAAGTGCCTGCTACACCCTGACGCTGGCAACCGCGTACCGTATGCTTTTCGGACATCGCCCGCATATCCTTCGCCCTGGTCATAACGTGCTGGTTTGGGGCGCCTCTGGTGGCCTGGGCTCAATGGCCATCCAGCTGATCGCCACTGCCGGCGCAAATGCGATCGGTGTTATTTCTGACGAGTCAAAGCGCGATTTTGTCATGTCGCTTGGTGCCAAGGGCGTGATCAACCGCAAGGATTTTGATTGTTGGGGACAGCTGCCCCCGGTGGAAAACGTCGAGGAATATGCGGTTTACAACAAAAAGGTACGAGAGTTCGGAAAGGCCATCTGGAATATTACCGGCAAAGGCAACGACGTTGATTTTGTCTTTGAACATCCCGGCGAGCAAACCTTTCCCGTTTCATGTTTTGTTGTCAAACGCGGCGGCATGGTAGTCTTTTGCGCTGGTACGACCGGTTTCAACCTGACATTTGATGCCCGCTTTGTCTGGATGCGCCAGAAGCGTATTCAGGGTAGCCATTTCGCGCACCTGAAACAGGCTGCACAGGCAAATCAGCTTATGATCGAGCGGCGTATTGACCCTTGCATGTCAGAGGTTTTCGCCTGGAAAGATATTCCCCGCGCTCATACGAAAATGTGGAAAAATAAACACAAGCCCGGCAACATGGCGGTGCTGGTTTCTGCCAAGACACCCGGACTTAAAACGATTGAAGACGCCATAGAGGCGGGCAACAGCTGATTGGCCCGACCACCCGTTTAATACGTATCGTTTAAGACTATTTATGAAGGTATGGGTCTGTCCCGCGCTACGGGGCAGACCCAATATCAGGGAAGGACACCATCACATGCCAGCACCTGCTGAAGCCCCTGCGGCCTATGCTGACAACGAATCGCTATTTCAAGCATGCCAGTCAGCTCTTCAGGCCACAGACACACTCGTTGCCGCAGCACGACAAAGCGTTACAGGTCACCTGACCAAAGATGGCAAGCTGGACCGCACCGCCATGGAGCGCGACCAGACTGCCGCCCATGGCTATGCCTGGTATGCCACCTATGCCGAAACATTGCGCGAAACACTGAGGTGGGCGCGCAAGCTGGAAACTGAGGGCAAATTCGGCACGCTGGAGCGCCTGATATTGCAAGCCGGGTTTGGCGAATATCTGTCACAATTATCTGGCGGCATTGCCATGAGCCAGGGTGAAATCGTGCGCCCCGTCGATATGTGGCTGGGCCAGGATGCACTTGACACTTTTAGAACCCCCGCCGTTATTGACCTGATGCAATACGGCAATACGGCAGATGTCCGCTGGCAGATTGCACAGGCCATTGAACACAGCGTCGACACCGGGGCATTCGGTGAGCTGGGTCTGGACGAAACCTATGAAATGATTCGCCAGCAGTTTCGCCGTTTTGCCAACGAAGAAGTTATCCCCCATGCCCATGAATGGCATTTGAAAGATGAGTTGATTCCGCTGGAGATCATCCAGAAAATGAGTGATATGGGCGTTTTTGGCCTGACCATTCCGGAAGAATATGACGGCTCTGGTCTGGGCAAAATGTCGATGTGTGTCGTGTCCGAAGAGTTAAGCCGGGGCTATATCGGCGTGGGTTCGCTTGGCACCCGATCTGAAATTGCCGCCGAGCTCATTCTGTGTGGCGGTACAGATGACCAGAAGCAGGAATGGTTGCCCAAAATTGCTACGGGTGAAATTTTGCCAACTGCCGTCTTCACTGAACCCAATACAGGTTCTGATCTGGGGTCCCTGCGCGCCCGCGCGGTCAAGGCCACCAGCAGTGAAGGCGAAAACATCTACAAGGTCACCGGCAACAAAACCTGGATCACGCACGCCGCCCGCGCTGACGTCATGACCTTGCTGACACGGACTGATCCCGACACAAAGGATTATCGCGGATTATCAATGTTTCTGGCGACCAAGCCAAGAGGTACGGATGGTAATGACTTCCCCGCAAAGGGCATGACCGGCGGGGAGATTGAAGTTCTTGGCTATCGTGGCATGAAAGAATATGAGCTGGGCTTCGACGGATTCGAAGTGAAAGCCGACAATCTTTTAGGTAAGGTAGAAGGCAATGGCTTCAAGCAATTGATGGCTACTTTTGAATCTGCCCGTATCCAGACGGCTGCCCGCGCCATAGGGGTTGCACAATGCGCTTTGGAGCTTGGTCTGCGCTATGCGACAGAACGGGTTCAGTTTGGCAAAACGACCTTTAACTTTCCCCGCGTTCATGGCAAGCTGGCCTGGAGCGCTGTGGAGATCATGATGGCACGCCAGCTCACGTATTTTGCCGCAGAACAAAAAGACGCCGACAAACGATGTGATCTGGAAGCAGGTATGGCCAAGTTGCTGGGGGCACGTGTGGCCTGGGCAACGGCGGACAATGCCCTGCAAATTCATGGTGGTAATGGCTATGCGCTTGAATATACAATCAGTCGGGTATTGTGTGATGCACGCATTCTGAATGTTTTCGAGGGTGCCGCTGAAATTCAGGCAGACGTCATTGCCCGGCGCCTGCTGACAAGTGCCAATTGATTTAGGTTATCGGGGCAAGAAAAGGTCTGGATATTGAGCATTCTGAACTTCCTGATCCCGGTTGCCATGGCTGTTGTGCTGGTCATTCTGCTGACCGGCGTTATTGTTATGGCACGTGGCGGCGAATTGAATCGAAAATACGGTAATCGCCTGATGCAAATGCGGGTACTGGCGCAATTGATTGCCGTTATCCTTATCGCCCTATACTTCCTCGTACTGAAAAATTAGGTTTACAAGTTCCTATGGTCAAACTAACAAAAATATATACACGAGGCGGCGATGGTGGCAAAACATCGCTGAGTGACGGCAGCAGGCTGGTCAAACATGACCTGCGCATCTCTGCCTATGGTACCGTGGATGAAGCCAATGCTGTGATTGGTCTGGTTCGCCTCCATACAACGGATAATGCAAAAGTCGATGCCTTGCTGGCGCGTATTCAGAATGATTTGTTTGACTTGGGGGCTGATCTCGCGACACCGGGCGAAGAATACAGTGACGGCAAGTCACTGCGTATAATTCAGGAGCAGATTGACAGGCTTGAGCGTGAAATAGATATCATGAATGCTGATCTTGCTCCCCTGAATTCATTCATTCTGCCGGGTGGCAGCGCGGCCTCTGCCTACCTCCATCTGGCGCGGACAGTTGCTCGCCGGGCAGAGCGTCTGATTAGTGAAGCATCGGACCATGTTGCCCTGAATCCACTGGCACTTAAATATTGTAACCGGCTTTCCGATTTGCTTTTTGTTCTGGGGCGCAAGCTCAACGATAATGGCACCAAAGATGTGCTGTGGGTCCCCGGAGCCAACAGATAATGATGGTCCGGCGTTTAAAGAAATGTATGGTCCGCGTCTGCAGGGCAGGTTTCATTTGACAGGATTGCCCGGCTTACGGTAACTCTCCTAGCCTGTTTTGCGATGCAGCACCGTATTCGATGACACGGATTTGTTCACCAAATCACAAGAGTTCAGGAATACTGCGTTAATTTTGAGGAGACACACTTCGATGAAAATTCTCGTCCCGGTTAAACGGGTTGTTGACTATAACGTCAAAATCCGCGTCAAGGCCGACAAGTCAGGCGTAGAACTGGCAAATGTCAAAATGTCCATGAATCCATTTGACGAAATTGCCGTCGAAGAGGCCATTCGGCTTAAAGAGGCGGGCAAGGCCGACGAAATCATTGCCGTCTCCATTGGGCCGGCACAAGCACAGGAAACCTTGCGCACGGCTCTCGCCATGGGCGCAGATCGCGGCATACTGGTAAAAACTGATGAAACAGTTGAGCCGTTGGCTGTTGCCAAAATCCTCAAAGGCATTGTGGATGAAGAAAAGCCTGGCCTTGTTATTCTGGGCAAACAGGCCATTGACAATGATTGTAACCAGACCGGTCAGATGCTTGCCGAAATACTGGGCTGGCCACAGGGAACTTTTGCCTCAAAAGTAGCTCCTGAAGGTGACAAGGTTTCTGTAACGCGTGAAGTGGATGGCGGTCTGGAAACGGTCAGTCTGAACATGCCTGCCATTGTGACAACGGATCTGCGCCTGAACGAGCCGCGTTATGCTTCCCTGCCAAATATCATGAAGGCAAAGAAGAAACCCATCGACGAGAAAACACCGGACGATTATGGCGTTGACACCACACCTCGCCTGACGGTGCTGACGGTGGAAGAACCCCCTAAACGCGAGGCGGGTATCAAAGTGGAAAGCGTCGCCGATCTGGTCGGCAAATTACGTAACGAAGCAGGAGTACTCTGATCATGGCATCACTTGTAATTGCAGATCACGATAATGCGGAATTGAAAAGCGCCACGTTGAATACCATTACCGCCGCAGGAAAACTGGGATCTGATGTCGATGTTCTGGTTGCGGGCAAAGGGTGTGACGCCGTTGCCGCTGAAGCAGCCAAGGTCGCCGGAGTCCGGAAAGTACTCGTCGCGGATGATGCAACATACGAGCATCCCCTTGCAGAAGTTCTGGCGCCTTTGGTTGTAAAACTTGCCGAAGGCTATGATGCCATACTGGCGTCGGCAACGACGACAGGCAAAAATTTCATGCCACGGGTTGCCGCGGCGCTGGATGTCGCCCAGATATCCGACATTATTTCAGTCGAGTCCCCTGATACATTCAAGCGTCCGATCTATGCGGGTAACGCTATCGCAACTGTAAAGTCGTCGGATGCCAGGAAAGTTATCACGGTACGCGGCACAACCTTCCCGGCAGCTGACGCTGAGGGCGGATCAGCATCCGTTGAAAAGATAGATGCCGCTGGCAATCCAGGTATTTCATCATTCGTCGGTCAGGAACTGAGCAAATCAGAACGTCCGGAACTGACCAGCGCCAAGATTATCATCTCTGGTGGTCGTGGTATGGGCAATGGAGAAAATTTCAGCCTGATCGATGACATAGCAGACAAGCTTGGTGCAGCGGTGGGCGCAAGCCGCGCGGCTGTTGACGCCGGATATGTGCCCAATGATTATCAGGTCGGGCAAACCGGCAAAATCGTGGCACCGGAGCTTTATATTGCTGTGGGAATTTCAGGTGCCATTCAGCATCTGGCCGGCATGAAAGACAGCAAGGTTATTGTCGCGATTAACAAGGACGAAGAAGCCCCTATCTTCCAGGTGGCTGATTATGGCCTTGTCGCCGACCTGTTTCAGGCTTTGCCTGAGCTTTCGGCAGAGCTGTCCAAGTAAACCAAGACCTGTCGCTCTTGCAGAGGTGTCTTCAGGGATGTATTGTTTCCATCGTCCCTGAAGATTTGATTTCAGGAGTTACGCTTTAAAGAACGAGTAAAGGCCCAACATGTTTAAGAAGATAGGCGTTATCGGTGCAGGACAAATGGGGAATGGTATTGCCCACGTCGTTGCGCTGGCTGGTTATGATGTGATTTTAGCCGACGTCAGCATGGAGAAAGCTGAAGCCGGACTGGAAACCATCAAGAAAAACATGGACCGACAGGTTGCTCGTTCAAAAGTTGCCCGGGATCAGGAAGATGCGGCACTAAAACGAATTGTACTGGCCGATAATCTGGATGCCCTTTCAGACGCAGATTTCATTGTTGAAGCTGCCACCGAAAATGAGGCAATCAAGCGGGGAATATTCACCGAGTTATGCCCGAAAATAAAGCCCGAGACGATTTTGTCGTCAAACACTTCCTCAATCTCTATTACGCGGCTGGCATCCATTACCGATCGACCGGAAAAGTTCATCGGGCTTCATTTCATGAATCCCGTGCCATTGATGAAACTTGTAGAGCTGATCAGAGGTATTGCCACAAGTGATGAAACTTTCAAGGCAACCAGAGAATTAACAGACAGCCTTGGCAAGACGACAACCAACTCGGAAGATTTCCCTGCCTTCATCGTTAATCGTATCCTGTTGCCAATGATTAATGAAGCCGTCTACACTCTTTATGAAGGTGTCGGAACCGTTGATTCCATCGATACAGCGATGCGGTTGGGTGCCAATCATCCGATGGGGCCACTACAACTGGCTGATTTTATCGGCCTGGACACCTGCCTCTCAATTATGCAGGTTCTGTTTGAAGGTCTGGCCGACAGTAAATATCGCCCGTGCCCATTGCTGGTGAAATATGTTGAAGCTGGCTGGCTGGGGCGCAAAACGCAGCGTGGTTTCTACGATTATCGCGGTGAAGAACCGGTTCCCACCCGCTAGCCTTAAAAATTATATTTGCAAATTGTAAGCTTGACTGACGCCCGGTCCCGTTTTGGGACATTCAGAAAACGGTCAAAAGCGGGGCTTCAGGCAGGTTTTCTTCCTGTATATCAGATCAGTTTAATCAGGTGCCCAGGACAAAGTAAAAACAGGCACCTTGTCAGGTCTGCATCGGGCCCTGTTTTAGTGACGGGTCGCGCTGCTGGAATTAAGCGACTGAATTTCCTGCCATAATCCGATCCATTGATTGGTCATACAGCAGGCCAAAGCCTGTTCCACGCCCATACAACGGATCATTTTCTGTGCGGTTTCGCGTAATTCATTAGCTGGTTGGACAGTACTGGTACTCATCTAAACTCTCCTTTTGGAAAAAAGACGAACCGTTAGTCTTATGTTCCATAGCAAGGAGCGTGCCAGTAAATTCCGGCGTTATGATGGACGTATTGTGGCACTTTGCCTTAATCTGTTATGATTTGCAGGCACCGCAACGGAAACAGGTATTCATATGGCGAATGTTCTATCCCAAAAGATTCTGGATTTCTGGTTCAGGGACATGACCCCGGACCAGTGGTTTATCAGCTCTGCCGAGATGGATCAGAAAATCCGGGAAATTTTTATGGATGACTATCAGTCAGTCATCGCGGAAGAAGCGGACAAGGTTGTGGAAATGGCGCTTGAGAATGCAAACCAGGCGATGGCAACCATCATTCTTCTGGACCAGTTTCCCCGTAACATGTACCGGGGCAGGCCAGAGTCATTTGCAGCAGATCAGATTGCTGTGCGTATTGCCTACGGCGCCCTGGAGCGCGAATACGATATGGAATGGCCCGAACGCCACAGGGTATTTTGCTACCTGCCGCTGGAACACAGCGAAAATCTGGCAGATCAGGAAAAGTGCGTGACGCTGGTCAGGGAAAGATGCAATGTCGGAGATTATCTGAAATATGCTGAACAGCATCTGGGCATTATCAGAACCTATGGCCGTTTTCCGCACAGAAATTCCATACTCGGCCGCGACCCGACACCTGCCGAGCAAACCTATCTGAACCACGGGGGTGCCACTTTCGGTGCCGACACCGCCAAACCCTGAACAATCTGAAGTTATTTATTTCTTTTTGGACAGTGCGTTCAACTGATTTTGCATTTCAGCAAGCTGCTTTTGCAAAAGGTCCAGCGACGGGTCACCGCTGTTCGCCTCTTCATCGTGCCGGGCATTTGTTTCCGGTTTCCTTGACGGATGACTTTCTTGCGCCTGCTCATTTTCGGAAGCACTCGCAAATGGCGAAAATATTTTGGTCGCCTTCTCAAAAGCCTCCATATTCTGCCGCGCCATTTCCTGAAACGGCGACAGAAAATCCTGCGGCGACGAAAACACGGCGGCGGACCCCAGGTGATCCTTGAAATATTCCCGATACCGATCCTGATTTTGGGAAAAGGCCTGCATTGTCACTTCAAGGTAATTCGGAATAACATTCTGTAGTCCATCGCCATAGAAAGAAATAAGCTGACGCAGAAATTTTTCCGGCAGAAGAGTATGTCCCTTGCTTTCTTCTTCAAAAATAATCTGGGTCAGAACAGTACGGGTAATATCTTCCCCTGTTCTGGCATCCCTGACAATAAAATCGCGATCATCCTTAACCATCTGGGAAAGATACTCCAGCGTCACATAACTGCTGGTTTCGGTATTATACAGGCGACGGTTGGCATATTTCTTAATGACAACCGGTTCTGAATCAGCTGATTTATTTTTGCTCACTGTGGCACACCTTTACTGTCACCTTATTTCTGTACTGGTACATTCTGGCACCAAACAACCCGTTGTTATTCTCGCAGGCAAGCGCCTCTCGGTGCAAGTGCTTTGTTGCATCACACAAAATATCATTTCTGTCAAACCTTGACCACGCACGGTATAATGCTTCAATGAATAAAAAAGTAACAGACAAGGATCATCGTGAGATCGCCCCGGAACCGCATTTGCATAATTTGGCGGGCGAATTTCTGGATCTGTGGCAGGCGAACCTCATGACCTGGGCATCTGACCCGGAAGCTTCAGTATATTTACCTCAGCCTGGTAAACCTGTCCCGAACACGACCGGACCTGAGAAGAAAACCGACCCAGAGAAGGAAAAATGAATAACCACCATGCCTGACTCCGCGATCAAACAGTCTGAAATCCAAAGGATGGGCCCCCGCCCTCTGGGTCTTCATCTGGCACTGGGCGGCTCCACCTGGATAAGCGGGGCCATGGCATTGCCCGCTGCGCTTGCAGGGATGATCCCCTGGCATGACACCCTGTCAGAGCGAGCAGGAAAGCTCATGGAGAAGGTATCCAAAGAAGATGTCAGCGCGCTTCAGGCCGCAATGGTCACGGAAGCTGGCAACAGGTTACAGAAAGCACTGTCAGGAATTGATGCCTATCGCAAACATCCTTATAAACGCCAGACAGTCAGCCCGCCATCGATCCATACCATTGGCTCTTGCCGATTACTTGACTACGGTTCGGATACAACGCAAAAGCACAGGGATCGGGTTGTCCTCTGTGTCCCCTCTCTGATCAACCCCTCCTACATTCTGGATCTGGACGAAAAAGCCAGCCTGCTGCGCGATTTGCAGGCCCGGGGTTTTCGCCCGTTGCTTGTTGACTGGGGAATACCCGGCGACGAAGAGAAAAAATTCGCGGTCAGCGATTATGTTACATTGCGGCTGCGGCCCATGCTGGAAGCTGCCTGTAAAATTGGCGGCGGACAGGTTGATCTGCTGGGCTATTGCATGGGCGGCAATCTGGCGCTGGCACTTGCCCAGCTGGAAACGCCCGGCATCCGCCATCTGGCCTTGCTTGCCACGCCCTGGGACTTTCATGTAACCAGCCCCGCCCAGCGTCAGGCGATCAATACAATGATGTCTGGTGTTGTTGCCGCCTTCGATACAATGGGCGAAGTGCCCGTTGACTTTTTACAGTTATTCTTCGCCAGTCTGGACCCGACCCTGAATGATCGCAAGTTCAGACGCTTTGCCGACATGGACCAGAACAGTGCTGCAGCAAGACTTTTTGTCGCGACCGAAGACTGGGCAAACGACGGCGCCCCGCTGACAACACAGGTCGCACGCGAATGCCTTCATGACTGGTATGGCAGCAATGCCCCCGGACGGGGCGAATGGCAGGTCGCAGGGCAGACAATCAGACCCGATCAAATCCAAAAGCGTGCAATTGTTGTCATCCCCTCTCGCGACCGGATTGTGCCCCCGGAATCTGCACGCGCACTTGCCGAGGCTCTGCCACACGCAACCCTGCTCAACGCCGGGGCTGGCCACGTTTCCATGATTACGCATACGGCCAGCCGTAATAAAATTGTTGAGGAACTAACGGCCTTTCTGGATTGACAAAAGGGCTCTCTCGCAACGCAACACCAGAATAATGCGCTGCAATAATTATTTGCAATTGTGTCTTATCCGGCTACACTTGAAGCAATCATATTTGCCCATCGCAGCTGACTTTTATGAACGAGACAGCTGCCTCATCAAAAAGAGGTTTCCATGACAGAAGTTGTTATTGTAAGTGCTGCCCGCACGCCCGTTGGTTCCTTTAACGGTACGCTGAGTACCGTATCGGCCCATTATCTGGGTGAGGTTGCCATTAAAGGCGCGCTGGAGCGTGCAGGTGTTGATGGCAAGGACGTTTCCGAGGTCATCATGGGACAGATTTTAACAGCAGGTCAGGGGCAGAACCCCGCCCGTCAGGCATCCGTCAATGCGGGTGTCCCCGTTGAAGTGCCTGCCTGGGGCGTTAACCAGCTTTGCGGGTCGGGCCTGAGGGCTGTGGCGCTTGGCTTCCAGTCAATCGTGAACGGCGACAGCGCGATTGTGGTCGCCGGCGGGCAGGAAAGCATGAGCCAGGCCCAGCACGCGTCATACCTGAGAAGCGGTGTTAAGATGGGCCCGACGGAACTGGTGGATACCATGATCAAGGATGGCCTGTGGGACGCCTTTAATGGCTATCACATGGGCAATACTGCAGAGAATGTTGCTGGAAAGTGGCAAATCACCCGTGAACAGCAGGACGAGTTCGCGCTGGCATCCCAGAACAAGGCTGAAGCCGCGCAAAAGGCTGGCAAATTCAGGGATGAAATTGTATCTGTCACCATTAAAGGACGCAAGGGCGATACCATCGTTGAAGAAGACGAATATATCCGTCACGGGGCTACAATCGAAAGCATGCAAAAGCTGCGCCCTGCATTCGCAAAAGATGGTTCTGTTACAGCCGGCAACGCCAGCGGTATCAATGACGGGGCAGCGGCCGTGGTCTTGATGACAGCAGACGAAGCCAAAAAGCGCGGCTTGAAGCCTTTGGCCCGCATTGTATCATGGGCCCAAGCCGGAGTTGATCCTGCCATCATGGGTTCAGGCCCCATTCCGGCCAGCCGGGCGGCCTTGAAAAAGGCTGGCTGGTCTGCCGGTGATCTGGACCTGATTGAAGCCAATGAGGCCTTTGCTGCCCAGGCATGCGCGGTGAACAAGGACATGGGCTGGGATACCGGGAAGGTGAACGTGAATGGCGGCGCGATTGCCATTGGCCACCCCATTGGCGCAAGTGGTGCCCGTGTTCTCACCACCCTGCTTTTTGAAATGCAGAAGCGGGACGCAAAAAAGGGCCTGACCACCCTTTGCATTGGTGGTGGAATGGGCATTGCCATGTGCCTCGAGCGCCCCTGATTTGTCATAAATCGGCCTTAAAAGAAGCGTAGGTGAAAGCGAAGAACGGCATTATGGCACCATCGCTATTATACATATCTGAAACAAAAACACGGGAGAGAAGAAATGAGTAAAGTTGCAATTGTTACCGGCGGCACCCGAGGCATTGGCAAAGCCATATCTGTTATGCTGAAGGATGCCGGATACAGTGTCGCCGCAAACTATGGCGGCAACGACGAAGCGGCCAGGGCTTTCTCACAAGAGACCGAAATCCCGGCCTACAAATGGGATGTTTCAGACTTTGGTGCCTGCCAGAAAGGTGTCGGGAAAGTCGCAAATGATCTGGGTCAGGTCAGTATTATTGTCAACAATGCGGGCATTACACGCGATAACACGCTCTCCAGACTGGATCAGGATGACTGGCAGAAGGTTATTGATACAAACCTTGGGTCATGCTTCAATATGTCCAAGGCCGTATTTAATGGTATGAAAGAGAACAAGTTTGGCCGTATCGTGAATATCGGCTCGATCAACGGGCAGGCAGGCCAGTACGGACAGGTCAATTATGCGGCAGCAAAATCGGGCATACATGGCTTCACCAAAGCGCTGGCTCAGGAAGGCGCGCGTTATGGCATCACGGTCAATGCAATTGCTCCCGGATATATCGACACCGAGATGGTGGCCGCTGTTCCTCCTGCGGTTCTTGAAAAAATTATCGCCAAAGTGCCTGTCGGGCGTTTGGGCAAGGCCGAAGAAATTGCCCGGGGCGTTTTGTTTCTGGTGGCAGACGATGCGGGATTTGTTACGGGTTCGACCATGTCAATCAATGGCGGCCAACACATGTACTAGTCTTTTCGCAACAGGCTGTAGAAGGGTTTCTGTGCCATGCAGCCACATGTGAAAGACCTGAATGCTTTTTATACCAGTGATCTGGGCGCGCTTTCTGCTCGCCTGATTGCTGACCTGATTGGCCAGATATGGCCGGATGTCAAGGGCATGTCCCTGATGGGGCTCGGTTATCCCGGGCCCTATCTTCTGCCCTTTTTGAATGCGCCTGTTCATCGAAAACCTGAACGCGTGATTGCCCTGATGCACACGCCGCAAGGCGTTGTTCACTGGCCTGCCTCACAAAACACCACAACAGCAACGGCCAGAAAGACCGGCAACCTGACATGTCTGACAGATGAGCTCCAGCTCCCCCTGCCCGACGCATCCATGGACCGGATCATCCTCACTCATGTTCTGGAAAATACCGAACAGACCAGAGTTCTTTTGCGCGAGATATGGCGCGTTCTTGCTCCCGGCGGACGTGTTCTTGTGCTGGCCCCCAATCGGCGGGGACTGTGGGCACCTTTCGACAAGACCCCGTTTGGCACCGGTCGCCCCTATTCACGAACCCAGCTTTTTGACACCCTTGCTGACAGCATGCTGACCCCCACGCAATGGCACTATTGTTTGCATCTTCCACCCTTTTCCAACCCCGCTGCGCTCAGGCTTCTAGGGGCACTGGAGACTCCGGGAAAAAAATGGTGGAGAAAGCTGGCAGGGCTTATCCTGATGGAAGCTGAAAAGCAGATATATGCCAAAAACCCCGACGGACTTGTCACAAAAAGAGCAGGCAAACCGGCAATTGCCAGTGCCACTCAGGAACGGCGCAGCTCTTCACGATCGCCATCATAACGCAATACAAAAAGGCCCTTGTCGCCAAACAGGTTGGCCAGAAACAAGGGCGAAGCCCAGCTGATCGGCCTGCCCTGCCTGTCAATGGCCTGCGCCTGTTCAATGGTGATATTCAATTCCCTGCATAAATTGACAAAATCACGGATGGTGCACAAATGTATATTCGCTGTGGAATACCATGGCTGGTCCAGTGTGCCTGTATTTGGCATCTGCCCGGTCAGCAGAAGCTTGGTGCGAACCGACCAATGCCCGAAATTGGGAAAGGATACAATGGCACGCCGTCCAATGCGCAATAATTCCTTCAGGACCAGCCGTGGCTGACGCGTTGCCTGCAATGTCTGGCTGAGGATCACAAAATCAAAGGCATCGCCGGGATATTCGGCCAGATCGGTATCCGCATCACCCTGCACGACCGAAAGCCCGCGCCCGACGCTTCCGTTCACGCCCGGCTGGCTAAGCTCAATCCCGCGCGCGTCAGCCTGACGTTCCGCCACCAGATACTCAAGCAATTCACCATTCCCGCAGCCAACATCCAGAACCCGGCTGCCAGCAGCAACCATCTTGCCAATCAGCAACAGATCGACCCGGATATCCCCCGGTCGATCTTCTGCCAAATCCTTAATGTCTGGAATGTCCGTCACCCCTTATTCCCCAATAGTATCATGCTTTAACCCAGGCCGCGCCGGGCAGCGGCAGACGCCAGAAACCCTCGCAGAATATCGAACATTTCCGGCACATCCAGCAAAAACGAATCATGGCCCTTGTCTGTGTCGATTTCGACAAAACTGACCCGGGCCGCAACAGCGTTCAGCGCATGAACGATATGCCTGCTTTCCGATGTCGGATACAGCCAGTCACTGGTGAAGGACATCACGCAAAAACGTGCATGCGTTTTTGCAAAGGCCTTGGCCAGCACGCCGCCACCATCAGAACTTGCCAGATCGAAATAATCCATCGCCCGCGTGATATACAGATACGAGTTGGCGTCAAACCGGTCCACAAAGGTAATCCCCTGATGACGCAGATAACTTTCAATCTGAAAATCAGCATCAAAACCATAGGTAAATTCGTCGCGGTCCTGCAAACTGCGCCCAAAGCGTCTGGTCAACCCGGTTTCCGACATATAGGTGATGTGTGCCGCCATCCGGGCCACAGAAAGACCCGCATGTGGCACTTCATCTTTCTCCGCGTAATATCCACTTTGCCAGTTCGGATCTGCCATAATGGCCTGACGCCCCACCTCATGAAACGCAATATTCTGGGCTGAATGGCGCGCCGTGGTCGCAATTGGAATCGCGGAAAATACGCGCTCAGGGTAGCTGACCGCCCATTGCAAAACCTGCATTCCACCCATCGAGCCACCAATAACGCAAAAGATGTCATCCAGCCCAAGGTGATCCATCAGCATCGCCTGGGCCCGCACCATATCGCGAATGGTGATCACCGGAAAATTAACAGCATAAGGCTTGCCGGTTTCCGGATTTATTTCCTTTGGGCCCGTTGTCCCTATGCAACTGCCCAGCACATTCTGACAAACAATAAAATAGCGCTCTGTATCCAGCACCTTGCCCGGGCCGATCATCAGGTCCCACCAGCCGGCCCGCCCTGACATGGGATTCACACCGGCGGCGAACTGGTCACCCGTCAGCGCATGGCAGACCAGCACCACGTTGCTCTTGTCTTTATTCAACTCGCCATAGGTTTCATAGGCCACGGTAAACGGACCCAGGTTAATTCCGCAATCAAGTTTCAAAGGGGTAACTTCACCTAATACTGCTGTCTTGCCACAGGCTGCCGCGGCCTTCCCGGCTCGGGCTTTATCTCCAGACGACGATGGTGCACCTGCAGGGGGCTGGGTCATATTCGATTATCACAGTCATTCGTTGAAATCTTGATCCTGAATAGCTAACAGGCTTGAGCCGAAAGTCAATAAGGTGCACAAATATGTCAGGGGCAGAAAATTGCTTATCAAAGCCGGTTTTCTTTGATTTTATGCCCAGACAACACTAGTTTGACAGCCGGTTGGAGATGAGGTCTTGTGCTCGAGGCCGGAATATCGGGAAAATATCGAGAAAATAATGTCAGATACGACGAAAAAGGATCAAACGCTTGCCTCCATGCGTCAGGAAATTGACGCTATAGACAGCGACTTACTGGCACTTCTCGGCCGTCGGGCACACATAGTCGGTCAGTTGAGTGAGCTTAAAAAAAGCAATAACCAGCAATCAGCGCCAGCCAGCGCCATGCGGCCGGGACGCGAAGCGCAGATCATTCGCCGTATATTTTCAACCAACACCAGTACATTGCCCAACACAGCAATGGCCGGGCTTTGGCGAGGCATTGTTTCTGTCTTTCTAAGGCTTCAATATCCATTCACCGCCCATGTCGCCACTGGCCCGGGCGGTTTGCCGTTATGGGATATGGCACGTGTCCATTTTGGTCCCGACACCCCTTTGGTATCGCGCCAGCAGACTGAGGATGTCATTGATCAGGTCATACGGGACAATCATGCAGTAGGTGTCGTGCCTTCCCCCGGGACCACAGATGCCGCATCCTGGTGGAAGCTCCTCCCCCCGGCGGCGCCCGGGAAAGCCCAGATTGTGGCCCGGCTTCCGTTTTTCACCGACAAGGCCATTACGGATGAAAGTTCGGGCTATATCATCGCCCGGGCCGACCGCGAAGCAAGTGGTGAAGATGTCACCCTGCTCCGGCTGGGACAGGCCACAACGGACCTTGTAAAAAATTTCTCAAACCTTCCCGGCATCCAAATTCTGTTACAGGATCCGGATCAGGACAGGTTTGATTGTCTGATTGCCGCAGAAGGCTATCTGACAGAAAAGGATGAAGCTTTCCTCAACTATGAGCAAGACGCTATAACCTCTGGTGCTGTACTGGATATTATCGGTGGATATGCCCTGCCCATTCGTCTAAAAGATGAGCAATAGATAATATTACCAGAGAAATTAAATGAGCGGATTAGAAGCACGTCCCTGGATCAGGAATCTTGATGTTTATGTTGCCGGCAAAGCCAGTGCCGAGGGCGTCGCACATCCGATAAAACTTTCATCCAATGAATCTGCGCTGGGGCCAAGCCCGGCGGCAGTGGAAGCCTTTACAACAACTGCCAGCACCCTGCACCGCTATCCCGATGCTGCAAGCCTCGAACTGCGCAAGGCGATCGGCACCGCATACAGCATCGAACCGGAGCGCGTTATATGCGGGCTGGGCTCGGACGAGATTCTCAAGCTGGCCTGCCGTGCCTATGCCGGACCCGGGAACGAGGTTATTTATGCCCGTCACGGGTTCATGATGTATCCGATTGCCGCCAAATCCGTTGGCGCCGATACGATTGAGGCACCCGATGTAGATTATACAGCAAGGGTCGACAACATCCTGCAGGCCATCACCCCCAGGACCCGTGTGATCTTTCTTGCCAATCCAAACAATCCGACGGGCACCTATCTACCTGACCCTGAGATATTGCGACTGGTTGACAGCCTGCCTGATCACGTATTGCTGGTTCTTGATGAAGCCTATGAAGAATTCGTCGACAAACCCGATTACACATCCGGTCTGGCGCTGGCACGTACACGCACGAATATACTGGTCACCCATACCTTTTCGAAAATTTTCGGGCTGGCCGCGCTACGCCTCGGGTGGGGATACGGCAGTACAGAGGTGATCGACATACTCAATCGTCTGCGCGACCCGTTCAACGTCACCGTGCCCGCGCAGGCTGCCGGCATTGCAGCCCTGAACGACAAGGATTTCCTTCAGCGGGCCCGGGACCATAACAACAAGTGGCTGCCATGGCTGGAAAGCGAGTTAAGCGCCCTTGACCTGAAGGCCATCCCGAGTGTGACAAACTTTGTCCTGATTGAATTTCCCGCCAACGATAAACAGTCTGCCGAAGCCGCCAATGCATGGCTAACGGCCCGAGGCTATATTTTACGCTGGTTACCCGGTCAGGGTCTGGGAAACTGCCTGCGCATGACTGTCGGGCTTGAGGAAGAAAACAGGGCTGTTGTTGCTCATTTGAAAGACTTTCTGGAAGCGAGCAAATGACTGCAATAAAAAAGCTTGAAACACCCATCTATGAGACCGTGGCGATTATCGGTGTCGGCCTTATCGGGTCATCCATTGCCCACGCTATCAAACTTACCGGGCTGGCCGGTCATACGATCGGGTGCGTGCGCCGCCCGGAAACCAGGGCGAAGGTTGATGAACTAAAGCTTGTCGACGAATGCCTGCTTGATGCTGCGGCGGCAGTTCAAAATGCTGATCTGGTTATTCTGGCAACCCCGGTCGGTACTTTCCCGGCGTTGGCAAAAGAGTTTGGCCCTGCCCTGAAAGAGGGCGCCACAGTGACTGATGTCGGATCGGTCAAGGAAATGGTTCTGCTGGAGGTTGGCCCTTACCTGAAGCCGGGTACGCACCTTATCCCCGGCCATCCGGTTGCAGGTACCGAAAACTCGGGACCTGAAGCTGGCTTTGCCGACCTGTTCGACAACCGCTGGTGCATCCTGACCCCGCCATCCGGCACAGATGCCACAGCCCTCGACAAGCTGACAAAATTCTGGGAAGCCTGTGGCAGCAAAGTCGAAATTATGGATGCCAAACATCATGACCTTGTATTGGCGATCACCAGTCATGTCCCCCATCTTATTGCCTATAATATCGTTGGCACGGCGTCCGATCTGGAAACGGTGACAAATTCGGAAGTGATTAAATACAGCGCCGGTGGTTTTCGCGATTTTACCCGCATTGCAGCGTCAGACCCGACCATGTGGCGGGATGTCTTCCTGCACAACAAGGAAGCCGTTCTGGAAATGCTGGGCAGATTCGTTGAAGACCTCACAGCATTGCAACGCGCTATCCGCTGGAGCGACGGCGAAACGTTGTTTGATCTGTTTACAGAGACGCGCGCTATACGCCGCCAGATTATCGAGGCAGGTCAGGAAACGGCCAAACCTGACTTTGGACGTCATGAAGATTCCGGCTCTGAATAAATAGCCGGTTACGGCGTTTCCGGTGCTGGTTCTGCGGGCGCTGGTTCTG
Source organism: Sphingomonadales bacterium (assembly GCA_965227345.1). Taxonomy (GTDB): domain Bacteria; phylum Pseudomonadota; class Alphaproteobacteria; order Sphingomonadales. The sequence continues at coordinate 3,693,165 of OZ245755.1, read as the reverse complement.
CGGAGAGTGACCCGTCCGGGTTTACCGCCCCGGCTTCCGGCAATGGGCTGGCATCCGGTGCATTCTCCAGGTCTTCTTCCTGCAAAAGATATTTCGTGATCGGCTCCAGCCTGTCGACCGGCAAGGGCCCGACAAAAAGACGGCCGCCCTGCATTGTCACCGGAATTGAAATACGACCGGCGTCCGTTGTGTTGGCCTCGCCAGCCACCATACCCAACGTTGCCTTGGTATTGGCCGCCATTTCCCCGTCAATATGGCCATGTGCCTGCAGATAATCGATCAGCGGTTCATAACCTTTGACCTTCAGCACAAAGGCACCAAGGGGCCGCATCTCTTCATCAAGTGCCAGCGTGCCCGATACCTTTGCGTCCAGCTCTCCCCAGTTGAGAAGAAAATCAACAACTTCCAGTGTGCCGCCGCTATCACGCCACCTTATCATCTGGCTGATATTACGCCCCGGCAGAACATCACCTTTAAGTTCAATTTGTGACTGCAAGATATTGATAATGCTCCCATATGGCGTTACCGGTATATCTGCCAAATCTATATCGGTTAACTTGATCGCAAACTCCCCCAGCATGGGGGCATCCGGATCTTCCTCCAGCGCCTCACTCTCCTGCTTGCTTTTCTTGCTTTTACGGTAATGAAATTCACTATGACCTGCTGTTGATACAAAATCCGGCTTGTCCACAAAATGCCAGTTCACGGTTTCAGCCACCGTGGAAATGCGCTTTGGCGATCCGTTCAGCCCGAACTTGATACTGGCCTTGCTTTCATTGATGCTGGCTTCGATAGCCCCCATATGTGCGGGATCACTGTAAACCTTTGCCACGGGCATAATGGCCAACACATGATTCGGCTTCCAGGGCAATGTTTCAAAAAGCACTTTAGGGCTACGCATCGAGAAAATTTCAGCGTCGCCTGAAACCCCCAGTTTCAAATTTTCAATCACGAGCTCAAGACGATAGGGAAAACCTGAAACCGATAACGCGTCATACGTGATTTCCAGTCCCTGATCACGATACGCTTCTATGCGCAGTTCCGCTTCGGTCTGCATCCTGTCTGCCAGAATGAACCAATAACCTGTATAGGCCACAATCAGGGCCAGTACAGTAACCATTAAAATCCTGAAGCGCATCAAAAGCCCTTTTTCGCGGAAGTCTCTATCAAACGGCCTTTATAACGATTGGGATGACTAAATACCAGTGTCGCACTTGTGACCTGATAATTCATCGGCCCCGTCATCCACATCTGGACCAGGCGCAGCTGAGACAATTGTCACAACCTTCCTGACGCAGCAGGGATGGTGCCCCGCATTTCGGGCAGGACCGAAGACCGGTACGGGACTTTGCCTCACCTGCCGCAATTTCCAAAGCCTCGGTTTGCCCCAGTCCTTCCGGATTTTGTATAAAGCCGATATCAACCAGATGCTGTTCAATGACCTCGCCTATGGCTGCGAGCAGGGATGGCACATACCGGCCCCCCATCCAGTGCCCGCCCCTGGGGTCAAAAACAGCTTTCAGTTCTTCCACGACAAAAGATACATCACCGCCGCGCCGAAACACGGCACTGATCATCCGGGTCAGGGCGAGCGTCCAGGCATAATTGTCCATGTTCTTCGAGTTAATGAAAATTTCAAAGGGCCGACGGCGCCCTTCCTTGATCACATCATTTAGCGTGATGTACATGGCATGGTCGCTGTCCGGCCAGCGAATCTTGTAGGTCTTGCCTGGCAGAACTTCCGGCCTGTCCAGAGGCTGGGTCATATAGACGACCCCGCCGGCTTCATATATATCGCGGGATTTAGGTTCTGTTTTATCCGGCGGTAGCGCCCCCTGTTCAGGCCCCGGGTCCGCCGCACCCGAATGACGGTCAAGCCCCTTGCCGGAAAGTTCCAGCACGGCGCCGGTCACATCATTGGGCCGATACGTAGTGCATCCCTTGCACCCCAGTTCATAAGCCTGAACATATACATCCCTGAAGTCGTCAAAACTGATGTCTTCAGGCACATTAATCGTTTTCGAGATTGAGCTGTCGATATAATCCTGAACGGCCGCCTGCATGCGCACATGGTCCAGCGGCGACAGATCCATCGCAGACACAAAACTGTCCGCAAGCGGCGTATCTTCTCCCCGCAAACGACGATATTCCCTTACCGCATAGTCTGTAACCGTTTCTTCCGCCCGGCTGCCATCCTTCATCAGGACTTTCCGGGTGTATGAAAAACTGAATACAGGCTCCAGACCGGACGACACATTATCTGCAAATAACGAAATGGTCCCTGTCGGTGCAATGGATGTCAGAAGGGCGTTGCGAATACCATGCCTGCCAATGGCGTCCTGAATATCCTGATCAAGCGCCTTGATCGTCTCGCCCTCCAGATATTTCTCGCGATCAAACAGAGGAAACGCGCCTTTCTCCTTCGCCAGATCACATGAAGCCAAATAAGCGGCCCGCTGAATATTATGCATCCAGTCTCGCGTCAACTTCACAGCGCCGGGGCTGCCATATCTTTTGCCACACATAATCAAGGCATCAGCAAGCCCGGTCACACCAAGCCCGATACGACGTTTTGCCAACGCCTCGGCCCGCTGGGCTTCAAGCGGGAAGCGTGAAACATCAATAACATTATCCATCATTCGGACAGATACCCGGACCAGCTCATCAAGCCTTGCCGTATCGATGCAGGCCTGATCGGTAAACGGGTCCCGGACCAGCCGGGCCAGGTTGATCGACCCCAGCAGGCAGGCCCCGTAGGGCGGCAGCGGTTGTTCTCCGCAAGGGTTGGTTGCTCTTATATCTTCACAATAGTGCAGGTTGTTGCGCTGATTGATCCGGTCGATAAATATGACACCGGGCTCGGCATAGGCAAAGGTCGCCTGCATAATATGATCCCACAGCGCGCGGGCCTCCACCGTGCGATATATTTTACCGTTAAAGACCAGATCCCAGGACTTGTCGGTCTTGACCGCATCCATGAACGCGTCTGTTACCAGCACCGACAGGTTAAACATGCGCAACCGGCCAGCGTCGCGTTTTGCATCTATAAACGCTTCAATATCAGGATGATCACAGCGCATGGTTGCCATCATGGCACCACGACGATATCCCGCACTCATGATCGTGCGGCACATGGCGTCCCAGACATCCATAAAGGACAATGGCCCGGAAGCATCAGCTCCTACCCCTTTGACAATGGCACCTTTGGGACGCAGCGTTGAAAAGTCATAACCAATACCACCGCCCTGCTGCATGGTCAGTGCGGCCTCCTTCAACTGGTCAAAAATGCCAGCCATATCATCCGGCACTGCCCCCATGACAAAGCAGTTGAACAAGGTCACATCGCGGCCCGTTCCCGCGCCAGCGATAATGCGCCCGGCCGGCAGGAATTTGAAGCCTTCCAGTGCCTGATAAAATTTTGCCGACCACGCGGCCCTTGCCGTTTCTTCTTCCGGCGCAGCAAGGGCATCCGCCACCCGCTGCCACGTCTCTTCAATCGTCAAATCTTCTTTCAGCCCCCCCGTCGTTTCCGCCGGGATGAAACGATATTTCATTTCCCATATCTGACGTGCAATCGCAGAAACAGAAGACATTCCATAACCCTTGTTCAAATGTACATAACGCCGGAGACAATATACGCATGCCTATTCTACCGGCCATGCGACATGGTCGTCAACTTAATGTTCACGTTATGTTTACATTGTGATATCCACATAAGAATAGCGCATATCTTATTGATATAATTATATTTTATATGGTTATACACTTTATCAACAGCAGGGACCAGACGCAGTTATCCACAGCATCACCAGCTACGGGCAGAACTGCTGCGAATCGGCCGAGAATCAGCCGGTAAATTATATGAGCTTGTTGCTGGCCGTCTCAATGCGTTGCTCAAGTTCGGCAACGAACTCTTCACGCCCCATGCCTGGCATGATGGCAGGCAGAAATTCCAGCACGATAACGCCGGGGCGCTTCATGAAACCCGCCCTGGGCCAGAAAAGACCTGAGTTGAGCGCCACCGGCACAACAGGTACCGCCAATTGTCGATACAGACCGGAAATACCGGGCTGATAACCTGTAAACTCTCCGGGCGGCACCCGTGTACCTTCAGGAAAAATAACGATACTGCGCCCTTCTTCTATGCGCTGTTTGCCCAGCTTCAACATGTTTCTCAACGCGGCCCCGCCGCCTGCCCGGTCAATAGGAATCATACCGGTCCGCAAACAATACCAGCCGTAAACCGGTATGTTCAGCAGTTCCTTTTTCATAATGTAAACGGGTGCCTTGAACAATATCTGGTATATGACAGTGTCCCACGCTGACTGATGTTTTGACGCAAATAGAACAGGTTGTCCGGCAGGTATATTCTCAAGTCCGCGAACTTCAAACCGGACACCCGCAATCATGCGCGCCAGCCAAAGGACACCAAGAGACCAAAGCCGCTGGATAAAAATAGCCCCCTCCCGGGAGACCAAAAGCAGGGGCACCGCCAGAACCGACAATAACGCCGTCCAGACAATGAACAGAACAAAAAACAGCAGGGAGCGAATAACAGTCAAAACAACATTACCCTATCAGATGGCTTTTACAGGAGCAGAAATCGACGGCGGTGATAGAAACCGGGCGCGCGCCAGACTTATCAGATATTTGGAATATTCAAGTGAAAGTTTGACCCACGAACCGTTTTCCCCGGATAAGGGAAAAGCACCGGCTGCGATCGGGTGCGGCACAATTTCAAATGACGGCATCACCCGCCGAAACTCTACCAGGCTTCGGGGCATATGATCAATGGCCGTGACCACACGAATAGATTTATAATGCCTTGCCCTGGCCCAGTCGGCAGCCTCTATCGCATTGTCGCGTGTATTAAGCGCGGTACGGCCCAGATCTATACAGCACGAGAAAATCTCTGGCGATATGTTCAGTGCGCGGCGCAATTCTTCAGGGCTGACCGTTTGATTAACCCCCGAAATAAGCAGCCTTGCTCCTAATCCTTGCTCCAGCAACTCTACCGCTGCCTTGATACGACTGGGCCCGCCCGTCAGCACCACGATTCCGTCGGTCACAAGGTCATCGGGCATGGCCTCCAGATCAAGAGACTTTACAAACCAGGCAAAGCCACCAAGCCAGGCAGCAATCAGTGACGCCATCAGAAACAAGACGCATTTAACAAAACGTCCCTTGCGCGCAGGTCTCTTCGCCATCATCGTCAATCTCCGCGCCTGCTGCTCACGACACAATACAGGCGAATAGCCCCGCTCATTCCCGCTAACTTCAAGATCATCATACCATTTTGGCCAATGCACGACGAACCGTAATTCTGGCCGTTATCATCGCGATCAATGCACTGAATACAGGCAGAAGAAACAGCGCAATAAGCTGCGCGTATGAAAACTCTATCGAGAGCATCACATCACTCCCAAGATCCGAGGCTACATTCCCAAGAGCCCACATGGTTATACCCGCAAAAAAAAGTCCAAGAAGCCCGCCTTTCATACCGTGTAGAACAAACCGTCTCTGAAAAGCGTTCGCGATCAAATTATCTTTCGCGCCAATCACATGCAATGTTTCGATGGTGTTGTGATGCGCGGCAAGACCTGCCTTGGTTCCAAACATGACAATCGCAACAGTCGCCAGCACGATCAGCAGCACAATTCCCATCGCTGTCGTTTCTACAACACGCGAAAATTTCATCAATTGCCCGATCCATTGCTGATGATCATCGACACGGGCACCGGGCGCCACCTGCTTTACTCTGGCGCGCAGCGCATCCGTATCGACAAGCATGCCCTCTTTCAGGGTCACATCGATCAGAACAGGGACAGGAAGATCCTCAGTCACATTTCCCTGCCCCAGCCAGGGCTCCAGCAAACGATTAATATCCGCCGCTTCAAGTCGCCGGACATTCTCAACCCCGGGCGTCTGTTTCAACAGCTTGATTGCGGCGGCCGTTTCCGCCTCCCTGGCCTCATTCGTCGACGTCACGATCTGCACCGTCACGCTCCGGGAAATGTCAGCCGTCCAGGCCCGAACAGAGTGATGCAATGCCAAACCGCCGGTCAGCGCCAAAGCCGATAGATATACCATCACGGCAATGACCCAGGGCAGCAGGTGCCCAGAATCCTTGTCCCTGCCCTGCGGCAAAAATGAAATCCGCCTGGCCATCGATTTAGTCATCCCTTTTGTACAGGCCCGAATATGATTTGCCTGAGATAAAGCTCTGGCTGACCGGGGCCTCCGGTTCACCTGCCGGAATCAGCTGTAATTCCCCGCGTTCAAGATGAAGCTGGGGCGCATTCATTGTTTCCACAAAACTCAGGTCATGGGTGGCAATCAATGTCGTCGTGCCAATTTTGTTCAATTCCTGAAAAAGGTGCATGAGTCGCTGTGCCATCTCCGGGTCCACATTCCCCGTCGGCTCATCCGCCAGCAGAATATCCGGCCGACCAATAATGGCGCGGGCAATGGCAAGACGCTGCTTTTCACCACCGGAAAGTGTGGGGGGGCGGGCAATCATCCGGTCAGCAAGCCCAACCCATTCCAGCAATTCTTCTGCATGAGCCTTTATTTCTCGCTCGTCCGCACCCGCAATGCGCAAGGGCAAGGCCACATTGTCAAAAGCTGAAAGGTGGTCAAGCAGCCTGAAATCCTGAAACACAACGCCAATACGCCGCCGAAGCTCGGGAAGTTCACCCCTTGGTGCGGTCACGATATCCCGACCAAACATATTGATCAATCCGCGCGAAGGCCTGTGTGCCAGATACAGAAGTTTCAACAGGGATGATTTCCCGGCACCGCTGGGGCCAGTCAGCAAATGCAACGACCCCGGCTCCAGATTGAAACTGATATTCCGAAGTACTTCAGATCCCATTCCGTATCGCATGCCGACATTTTCAAATCGAACCACCTGATCAATTCTCCGCTCGATCAAAAATAATTATACTATCTCGCCAAATTCAAAATTTGGCCTGTTTATATACAAAGATGGCACAGGCAACCAGTGCCCGTCCAGCGCGTTTGCCAACCAAAACTCATACAATCTATTGCCATGCGTGATTATCACCCGTATAAATGGCGGAAACCGGTTCTGGGACAAGCCTTTAGATGATTTTATCGTGCCCCGAGTGTAATACACGCTACCTGATCAATTCGGCGCAGCTGCTGCCGAATGGCCGTTCTGTGCGCTGCAGCAAGTGCGGCACGTCGTGGCGCCAGGAGCCAACCGACGAGGATAAGGCCAGGGCGGCATCCCTTGCGGATATGGAACTTCGGAAAGGCCACACCCCGGACGTGGACACTATACCTGTGCAAGACCCGCCCCGCCGGATACGGCCCATCCCCCGGGGCTCCAACCTGCCCGCCGTCCGCAAACCCAGAAAATCTCCTATCTGGGGATGGATGATGCTGACCGGATTTGTGGTTGTGGTACTGGCAACCGGCTATATGTTTCGCAATACAATCAGCTCAACCTGGCCGTCATCGCAAAAGCTGTATGACGTGCTTGGTATCGAGGTGGAAAATATTGCAGATGAGGATCTGGCCTCCAGCGAACCGTCACCCTCCGACGTTCTGGAATTCAAGGGTCTGTCCGCCAAACCAAGATTCGATGGCGAAATTCTGATCCTGACCTTTGAAGGACGGATAGAAAACCCTTCCGATATGCCAATCGCCTTGCCTCGTGTTCGCGCCGTAGCGCAGGATGAAAGCGGTGCCCCGTTGAAAGAATGGACATTCACCGTTCCTTCCGCCGCAATTTCCGCCAATGGCAGGGTTACATTCTCCACCGATCTGCCAGATGCCCCATCAAGTACCCGACGGGTCGTGCCGAATTTCATTACCCGGTAGCTCCCGCGAACTTGCGAGACGAAGTGTTATTGGGAAATATTGCTGGCACCACGTTCTGAATTGGTCTCTTCTGCGGTGCTTGATCCCTTGTTGAACAACCCACCCGGTAACGGGCGACCCAACGGATCCTGTGTCCCGCCCTTCCAGTCAGGTCCGACAGGGGACGGGACGGTACCCAGTTCCCGAACCGCCATATCAAGTGCTGTCAGGCTTTGAATCTGGGCATCAGTCACGTTTGAAGGAATATTCCGGCGCATGTAATTGAGCGCATCTTCCATGGACCGTCGCGCAGAACTGAAGGCCTGAAGCCGATTGAGCCCGGCCTTGTCCAGATGATCAATTAACAACGAAAGCCCGTCCGCCAGAGCCTGCTGATCACTAATGACCTGATCGGGGACAAATTCACGGTCTTCATGTTCTTTGCCTGCCATATCCCGTTGTATCGTTTCCCGCATTGACTGCTGCAACAGGTCTCGCTGTTCTTTCTGAAGGTCAACAATGATCTGGCGTGCATAGGAGGCCACCAGATAACGGCGATACGCGCCGGCAGAAAGAAGGATATCACCCTGATTTTCCAACCCACTTTTCAGGCCGTCAAACATATCCGCAAGTTCATCGTAACGCCCGGCAATGATCTTTTCTCGTGCGGTCGTAAAAAACTTGTCCAGTGCGGCCCAGTCAAGGCCTTCACGCAGGTCCGCGAGCCTGTCCATATCAATACCAACCAGATAGTTTGCATCCCGGCGCACGGCATCAAAAAGGCCAAGTCCTTCGACAAAGGACGCCATGGCAATATCAATATCCCCATTGCTGGCGCTACTTTTAATAACCATACGCAAGCGATCCAGCCGATCGTGCATCTCTTCCCGGGCGATGGCGATGCCCCCGTCTTCCTGATCCAGCGCCATATCCCACAAAAGAGCTGCAATTTCTTTTCTCTGTTCAAAATCCGCCGCACGGGCTGCCCGAAGATATGCCGTTCGTATGCCCAGATAGGTCGCGACATCATGCGATGAATGTTCAGGGCCTGCAGCCATAATTTTCAAGCGGCGCAACGCTGGATGAAGGGCGTCTCCACCTTCCAGTAAACCGTTTCGGATCTGGACCAAAGACATGGCAAGTACATTTCTGAATTTCATCCGGGGCAGATCTATTTCCACACTTTGACTCCGGGCTTCCTGTCCGGCCCCGTCCAGCGCCACCAGTCGCGCCTTGACCTTGCGCCCTGCCCAGGGATGTGAAATCAAATTGGCATATTGTACTTCATGTACCGAATTTGACTGATAGGTGTTCAGGGGAACAAACATTTCAGGGGCACCCGGCTCATCAGATAATGACAGGCCCAGTCCAAGATAAGACACGCCGTAATCGTCCTCGGCATCCATGCTGATTTTCAGGGACTGGCGTGCTGTGATCTGGAGAGGGGCCAACATTGCAACCGTTGGCTTTTCATCCGCAACAACTCGAATCGGCCATTTGGCCAGTATTTGCGACCCTTCCCTAATTTGCACATTGCTATCGGCCTTTATTTCGCCGGATAACGCATATGTGCCATCCCCCTGCGCGCGAAGTGCGGCAGCTTCCTTGCCCCACACCATCGCAGGGCGCCAGTGCTGCTCATCGGTGGAAAGCGAGATAATACTGCCAACAGGTGCGTGAATAACCCCGCCATCTGACGTCCGCTCCAGCGGCCTTGTTCCGTCCGACAGGACTACAGCGCCCAGACGGGTATAATCGGGCGGCGTAATCGTCGCCACAAGCGTGATATCGGGTGCCGGGGTAATATAGGCTGGCATAAAGCCCACAGTGATTCGACGCCACGAATCGCTCCCCCCCTGATACATCCCGGTGATCAGAACCGGGACCAGAATCAGAAAACGCAGCCAGCGCACCGGGTGCCTGTCCTCATCACTGGCGCGCAACACGGTAACGACAGATGTAACAGCGATCAGGCACAGTAACACGAACACCAGCGTATGGACCCAGGGGGAAAATCGCACCCACGGATCAAACAGGGAAATGGCAACAAACCCTGTAAAAAGACCAATAAAACCAGATAGTTCTGACCAAAAAGGTCGAACTGGAAAGGTTAGAAGTTTATCGATGTTACTGTTGGTTGCCAGTGCCGTGTCCTCACAAACTTCGCCATCAACCCAGATCTTCAGTCTTCAAGCCATGCAGGTATTTTGTCCTGCTTCAACAGATCTGCCACACTGGGCCGGGGCCGTATGACGGCATAATCTCCGCCGCTCACAAGCACTTCTGGCACCAATGGTCTGGTATTATAACTGTTTGCCATCACAGCGCCATATGCGCCTGCCGTCAGGATAGCGATATTATCTCCCGCCGCCAAGGGTGGCAGGGGGCGTTCCCTGGCAAATATATCCCCGGTTTCACATACAGGCCCCACAACATCCAGAGAGGACGTTACATAACCGTCTGCCGGTTCTTCTACAGGAATAATTTCATGCCAGGCATCATACAAACTGGGGCGCATCAAATCGTTCATGGCGGCGTCAACAATTGCAAAGCGCCGGCTTTCACCTTCCTTGATATAAAGGACACGCGACACCAGCACCCCGGCGTTGCCCGCAATCAGCCGCCCCGGTTCAAGGATAACGCGGCAGCCCAACGGCCCGATTACCTTCTCAATAACCGCGGCATATTCATCCGGATGTGGCGGGGCCGTGTTGGATTTTTCATAAGGCACGCCCAGTCCACCCCCCAGATCCACGCGAGAAATGTCGTGCCCGTCTGCTCTCAATTCAGCGACCAGGCCTGCAACGCGTGTAAATGCCTGTTCAAATGGTTCAAGATCGGTCAATTGCGAACCAATGTGTACATCAACCCCGACAATCTGAATGCCCGGCAATGACGCAGCATGAGCATATATGGCCCGCGCCCGTGTCCAGGGAATGCCAAACTTGTTCTCTTTTTTGCCGGTCGATATTTTCTCGTGCGTTTTCGCGTCAACGTCAGGGTTTACCCTGATGGTAATGGGTGCCCGCATCCCCTTGTTGCTGGCCACGTCGCTTAACAGTTCCAGTTCAGGTTCCGATTCGATATTGAACTGATATATGCCAGCATCCAGCGCCAGTTCCATTTCATCAGCCTGCTTGCCAACACCGGAAAAGACGATTTTTTGTACCGGAATACCCGCCGCCAGTGCACGTTGTAATTCGCCCCCCGAAACCACGTCAGCCCCCGCCCCCCGGCGGGCAAGCGTGCGAATGACCGCCAGATTGCTGTTTGCTTTCAGGGCAAAGCAAACCAGCGCATCCTGACCGGCAAAGGCGTTGGAAAATACGTCAAAATGACGTTCCAGCGTTGCGGTCGAATAACAATAGAAGGGCGTACCAACTTCTTTTGCAATCTGATTGATTGCAACATCTTCGGCGTAAAGTTCGCCGTTTTTATATGTAAAATAATCCATGATTAAGCCCTTCGATGGGAAATTATTGCGCCGGGCTTTCATAACCAGCAGGAGGCAAGACATCGCCCTTCTTGCCGCAGGCTGAGACCGACAGGAGGGCAAAGGATGCCAGAATGACCAGAATGCTCTTCACCTTCCGCTCCTTTATAAATATTTGGCCCTTGCTGCGATGATTGCTTCCCGCACACGCGCCGGAGCTGTCCCGCCAAAGCTGGTTCTGCTGCGAACGGAATTATCGACACCCAATACGGCAAATATCTCTTTTGTTATCCCGGGCTCAACATTCTGAATTTCATCCAGAGTCAGATCCTCAAGGCCACACCCCTTGTTCTCGGCCCGCTTGACAAGCTCGCCGGTTACATGGTGCGCCTTGCGGAAAGGCATATTCAGGGATCGAACCAGCCAATCGGCCAGATCCGTCGCTGTTGTAAAACCTGCGCCAGCCGATTGCTTCATGGCACCGGTGTTGACTTTCATATCCCTGATCATGCCCGTCATGGCCGCGACCGACAGGGACAGCGCGTTGGCGGCGTCAAAGGTCGCCTCCTTGTCTTCCTGCATGTCTTTGGAATAGGCCAGCGGCAACCCCTTCATAACCACCATCAGGCTGTTCATCGCGCCAATGATCCGACCAACCTTGGCCCGGCACAGCTCTGCCGCATCAGGGTTGCGCTTTTGCGGCATGATGGATGAACCGGTGGAAAATCCATCAGACATCCTGACAAAACGGAATTGTGCACTGGACCAGATTACAATTTCTTCTGCCAGCCGGGACAAATGTATACCGGCAATTGACGCTGCACTCAGGAATTCAAGCGCGAAATCACGGTCGGACACCGAATCAAGCGAGTTGACGGTAGGACCGGAAAAGCCCAAAGCAGCAGCAGTGTCTTTACGATCAATCGGGAAAGAGGTACCGGCAAGGGCAGCCGCCCCCAGCGGGCATTCATTCAAGCGTGTCCGGCAATCAGCCAGACGGCCACGATCCCGCCCGATCATCTCGACATACGCCATCAGGTGATGCCCGAATGTGACCGGCTGTGCCGCCTGTAAATGGGTAAAGCCGGGCAACACACTATCGGCATGTTCATCGGCACGATCAATCAGGTTTTTTTGAAGGCTTTTCAGATTCCGGTCAAGCTCGTCGACTGCATCCCGCACCCAGAGTTTAAAATCGGTCGCCACCTGATCATTCCGGGACCGCGCCGTATGCAACCGCCCGGCCGGTTCTCCTATAATCTCTGTCAGGCGCGACTCAACATGCATATGAATATCTTCAAGCTTTGGATCATAGGCAAAATCACCCGCTTCAATTTCTGCCCGCACCTGATCAAGGCCTGCAAGTATGGCATCACCGTCCGCAGATTTAATGATACCCGTTTTCACCAGCATCCGGCAGTGAGCCCGCGACCCTTCAATATCCTGTACATACAGCTTTTTATCAAAATCGATCGATGCGTTGATTTTTTCCATAATCTCTGCAGGTCCGGCTGCAAATCGCCCCCCCCAAAGGGCATTTGCAGAAGACGATCCTGTTTTTGCTGAAACAGTTTCAATAGAAGACTTGTTTTTTTGCTCTGTCATGTCACATTCCGGCTAATTCGGAGATATTGATGAATCGAAAAATAATACTCTATTCTGTTCTTGCTGGCTTTGCTATCGGCGCTGTGCTGGCGTGGCAATCACATTTCAATGATGATCCGATGGGTGGGAATACGCCAAACACGGCCTGGCTGCAACCCTTTGCGACCGGGTTGATGGCAAACTTTATTGTAAACAGCCGGGCAACGATCCCCACCAGTATGCCTTTTGTCGGCGAAGACGGTCAGGAATATCGGTTATCGGACTTTAAGTCCAGGGTTATACTGGTCAATATGTGGGCAACCTGGTGCCCACCGTGCCGCCATGAAATGCCCTCACTCGACCGGCTGAAATCCACGCTTGGCGGACCTGATTTCGACATTGTCGCCATCTCGCTGGATCTGGCAGGCATGAAAGTCGCGCGGGATTTTTTTGATGAAGCAGGCATTGAACATCTGGACCTTTATCTTGAAAAAACCGGTGGAATGCACCGGGCCATGGGAGCCATGGGCTTGCCACTGACCCTGATACTTGATCGCAACGGTTATGAGATTGGGCGCATGATGGGCCCCGCTGAATGGGACACCCCGGAAGCCATTGCCCTGATTCGCGCTGTCATTGACCATGGCAAGCCTGATCAGTCCGCCTCCAGCACGGACAATCTGAACAAATAGGCTGCGGCGAACAAATTCGCCATTCCCACCGCCAGAAAAACATGCGGTACGTTTAGTCCGGCAGCAAACAACACCATGGTGATCAGCGCCGAGGCAACCATAAACAGGGAATTCATCACATTCAGGCTGGCAATGGTACGTGCCTGATGACCGGCAGCGCTTTTCTCCTGTACCAGAGCGTAAAGCGGCACAATGTACACACCGCCCGCAATGGCAATCAGGATAAAATCCGCCACAACCCGAATATGTGCCCATGTTTGCAGAAATTCCCATGCCCCAAGCGTCGCCGGACCCGTTATGGCGGAGCCCCGCGTCGCAAGATACAGATCACCAATAAACAGGCTCATCATCAGGGCTGCATACGGCACATATCGGGTGCTTATGACCCCTTTTAACAGCCGATTACACAACAAGGACCCCATGGCAATGCCGATGGCAAAGCAGGTCAGAAAAAGAGCCACGATCTGCTCGTTCCCTCCAATAACCTGTTTGGTGTAGTTCGGAAACTGCGCCAGAAATACCGCCCCGACAAACCAGAACCACGAGATCCCGATAATCGCCATAAAGATATCCTTGCGCCCCGCCGAATGCCGCAGGATGGCCCAGGTCGCCGACAGGATATTATAGCTGATGACCATATGTTGACTTGTGGGCAGTGCTGGCGGAATTGCACGACTTGACAGATAGCCCAGCACCGCAAAACTCATTATCATCGCTGAAATAATCGCCACTCCGCCATCGGTCAGAATAAGCAGTCCCCCGCCGATCGTCCCCAGCAGGATTGCCAGAAACGTCGCCGCCTCAATCAGTCCGTTTCCCCCGATTAATTCATTGTCAGGCAGATGGTCAGGCAAAATGGCGTATTTCAGAGGGCCAAAAAAGGCCGACTGTGTGCCCATCAGAAACAAAACACCAAGCAACAGCGTGATATCACCCAGCCAGAAAGCAACGGACCCCAGCGCCATAATAACAATTTCGGCCATTTTGATTATTCTGATCAGACGGGATTTTTCATATACATCGGCAACCTGCCCCGCGGTGGCGGAGAACAGGAAAAAAGGCAGAATAAAAATGCCAGCCGCCAGCGTGACCAGCATGGCCCCGTCTATCCCAACCTGTGTTGCCGCCCGATATGTAATCAGAATGACCAAGGCATTCTTGAAAATATTATCATTGAAAGCCCCCAGAAACTGGGTCAGAAAAAGTGGCAGAAATCGACGCGCCGACAACAGAACAGCCAGATCGGCGGCCGGTTTTCCCTGCCCCCGGTCAGTTGGCATAAAATGCCCCCAGCGTGCGATAGAAATTATAAATATCAACCTTGGATGAAATTGACATGGGCGTATGGATTGATAACAGCGGAATGCCAATATCGATCACGTCCATATTATCGTCTGATATATCGCTGCCAATGGTCCCGCCCCCGGCCTTGCCCACCTTGTATGTGGCGGTTTGCCATGGAATATTATTCTGATCCAATACATTCCGGAACCAGGCCAGATATTCCGAGCGGGCATTAAAACCACGCCCGTAAAGTTTCAGGTTTACACCATACCCCAGCCGGGGTGCGTTCTTTTCTTCCCAGGCCGACGGCCATACAGGATTAATGCCGGGATTCAGATCAGCAGAAACGACCTTGGCTTTCGCCATGACGCGGGAAAGCATCAGCTCGGAATATTTATCGCCTGCATCTGCCGCGACAATCTGGCGGATCAGATCTTTCAGATAACCGGAGGCAGCACCGGTGTTGTTCACATTACCGACTTCCTCATTGTCCACCAGCCACGCAACACTGGTGTATTTCGGGGTCTTGGCGTCCAGTAGTGCCCTGACGGCAACATAAGCGGACAGAATATCATCCTGGCCGTAGGCGCCCACCAGCGCACGATCAAAGCCCACATCCCGTGGGTCATGGGCAGGAACCAGCGCCAGCTCGGCCGACACAAGGTCAGCAAGCTCTATATCGTAAGCGAGCTTGAGATATCCCGCGACCATACCCGCTACGTTGGCACCATTGGGGGAGGGTAGATGCCCAACCACCGGGTCAAGCTCTTCCAGCGCCACGGCATCACGATAGGTTCTCGTGTGAAGGTCCTTGTCAACATGCGGTGACAGGCCGGGAATGATAAAAACAGGGTCTTCCGGTTTCAACCCGACCGACACCTGAACGGTTGAGCCATCTTTTTTGTCAATTCTGCCAACAAGGGCCAATGGTACGTTAGTCCACTGGAAATTGACAATACCGCCGTGATTGCTGGTCTCGAACAGGGCAAATTCCCCGCTGCCATATAAGGGGCGTCCCTTCAGTTCCAGCCTTGGCGTATCTATATGCGCCCCGACAATACGCAGACCTTCTTCCGGGGACGCATCACCCACCACGATCAGCGCGATACTGCGGTCCCGGTTCACGTCGTAATAACGACCGCCTCTGACAACCTTGCCCTCATCTGCGGGCCATGGCTTAAAACCTGCCGACTTTACAAGTTTCAGGACCTCGGCCACACTTGTCAGTTCTGTTCGTGAAACGGCAATGAATTTTTTATAATTTTCTGCAAAATCACTGATACGCGACTTGTCATTGGTGGAAAGCCCCACCCATCCGGAACGACAGCCTGCCTGACCTGCGCATTTATCTTCGGCGCTGACTGCATTGACCTGTAAAATCAACGAAAATACAACGGCGGGTAAAAGGCCTTTCAGAAGAAAAAATATCGGTTTCATTAAAAACCCCGTTTAACCATCAATCAAGTGAGTTTAAGGTCTGAGGATAAAATCTCAAAACAAAACAGGCTTCGAAAGGAATTCACCCTGCGAAGCCTGTTGCCATATTATTCTGTCGACAAGAAGCTAATTCTTCTTGACCAGCCCAACAATGAACAGAAGGACGACAGCACCAATCGTCGCTGTAACCAGAGCACCAATAATGCCCCCGGCGGAAATACCCAGAAGGCCAAACACAAATCCGCCGACAAAGGCACCGATAACGCCAATCACCAGATTTCCGACAAGGCCAAAGCCGCCGCCCTTCATAATCTTGCCCGCCAGCCAACCGGCCAGCAACCCGATCAGAAGAAAACCAAGTAGTCCTACACCATCAGATTCCACGAAACTCTCCTTTTATGAAGCCCCAAAAAAAATAATAGTCTCTGTCTATCTTTAGTTTATCTTTGGATATTTGTGCGACTTCGAATGTGAAGGTGCCCTGATACCCATCCTGCCACTTCCCATTGCGACCGGAATTAAATATACTATGTTATATTGACAGTTAGCGCAATTTTTACAAAAGACGGGGCAAGCGTCAGGCAGCCCGCGTTTCATTCACAAGGGAAAATCCGGACACATGACCTCGCGTTTCACGCCTTTTGCATTGTCCTTCGGATTTATTGTTCTTTTTTTCTATGTACTGGTTTCCGGTCGCGATCTGTTGATCCCGCTCGCGATTGCCATCATGGTCTGGTACCTGCTCAACGCCCTGACCCGGCTTTTTCAGAACATCCCTTCCGGGGGCTGGAAAATGCCGCGATGGCTTGCATTGCTTTTGTCGGTCTGTGCGTTCGGCATTACCCTTTTTCTGGTCGTGGACCTGATCAGCAACAACATGTCCGCCGCCGCCGAAGCTGGCCCGATGTATCAGGCAAACCTGCAGGCCCTGCTTGAAAAAATGGCAAGCTTTATCGGCCTGAACGATACCCCCAGCCTGTCTCAATTACTGGAGCAGCTTAGCGTACGGGATATTCTTGGCAATATCGCAAGCGCGCTCACACGTATCGCCAGCAATACGGGGCTTATTATCATCTATGTCACATTTCTGTTTTTTGAACAGCAGAACTTTGACAGCAAGCTGGCAGCACTTATCGACAACAGGGAAAAAGAAAAGTCAGTGCGCAACATGCTGCATCGTATGGCGCACGAGATTGAAACCTATGTCTGGATCAAGACCCTGATGAGCATTCTGACTGGTTTGATTTCCTATGCGATCCTGTCATATGTCGGGGTGGACTACGCTGCGTTCTGGGGTTTTCTTGTCTTCCTTTTGAATTACATTCCCAATATCGGATCGCTGATGGGCATAATACTCCCTTCCCTGCTGACACTGGTACAATTCGATACGGCATATACCTTCATCGCCGTTTTTGGCAGCCTGAGCATTGTACAATTCCTTATTGGCAATGTTCTTGAGCCCCGGATCATGGGCACGTCGCTCAACCTGAGCCCGCTGGTGATTATCCTTTCCCTTGTGTTGTGGGGCAGCATATGGGGAATTGCGGGTATGTTCCTCTGTGTACCAATCATGGTTATTCTTGTCATAATCTGCTCGAATATTCCTCAGGCAAGACCCATTGCCATCATGCTGTCCAGTGACGGGGAGATAAAACACGACACCTGAGCCAAACAACATGCCTTATGATGTTGCCGTTCTGGGATGCGGCCCGGCAGGAGTCGTCACCGCAATGCGCCTGAAGGCCATGGGATATCATGTCGTCCTTCTGGGGCGTCCGAGAAAACACGCTACGTATGAGGGACTGTCACCCCGCGTTATTGAAGGCCTGCGCCGCGCCGGTTTGTCCTGCACGCTGGAAGTATGCAGTATTCCGGCAGATCGCACGGCAAACTGGAATGGGACCGTTACAAGCATCAATCAGGAATATCTCGTTGATCGATCCCTGTATGATCAGGCTCTTTTGCGGGATGCTGCCCTGACAGGGGTAACCGTTCTGACCGGACAGATAAGAAAATATGTCCGTGCGCATGATCTGTGGCAGATTGCACTGGATGCGGGCAGCCTCATTACCACAAAATTTCTGGTCGAGGCGCGTGGCAGAAGGGCACCAAACGCCGGAGCCCTTGCAGCGCGAGGCCCAAAATCAATATCTCTGAGCCGCCACTATCACGGAGTGCAGGATCAGCCTGCCAATACATATATGTGTTCATTCAAAGACGGGTGGTGCTGGTATGCCAGTCCCGGCGACAAGACAGCCATGATCCAACTTATGCTGTCGGGCAGTGCGGTCAGCGCGGCAAATAAAGCCGGATTAGAAAGCCTGTTTGAAAAAGCTCTGAATAATCTGGATATCGTAAAGCAGCGACTGGGCAAAAAAGCCCAACCCCAGTCATCTGTCTTTGCCCGTGATTCCACCCCGTGCATGAGCTCAGCCATAGTCACACCAAACTCGATACGGGTCGGAGACGCGGCCTTTGCCATCGACCCGCTTTCCGGGCATGGAAATTTTGAAGCCGTTGGCGGGGCACTGGCGGCGGCGGCTGTCATCAATACGCTGATTTCACGTGCCGGGGATCATAAACTGGCCAGTACCTTCTATAATGAGCGCAATACCAATGCATTTCTGCGACATGCCAGAACAGGCAGGGACTTTTATCGTCAAGAGCAGAAGTGGCCGGATCGCGACTTCTGGCAGGAACGGCTGAACTGGCCTGATGATATACCGTCCCATTTGCCCGTGAATATCCATGCACCCAAAATAGAAAAGGTGCCGGTTCTGGAGGATGATTTCATTGTAGAACGCGAGGTCATTGTAACCGCTGATCAGCCCCGGGGCATTCGGATGGTCGCTGGCGTGCCGATCGTTGACTTAATGAAAGTCATAAGGGGAAAAAGCCCCGACGCGGAAAAACTTGCCAGAAAGTTCAATGTTGATGTGACCGGGATAAAAACCGCTCTTGCCTGGCTTTCGTACAGAGGATTGATCTCTCCTCAGGACAATCTGCGCTCTGCTCCCTGAAAACTGGCGATACCCGCAATAAAGCGTGTGATCTGCTCATTACCCGCGCCGGGCGATTGTTCAAGATAACGGGCAACCAGCCCCGTTACCCAGGCCACGCTGTAGCTGGCCCCGCCGCCAGCGCCTTCATCATGGCTCAGGCCGCGCGGACAGGCGCCAAAGTCAGCCTGACTGTTGTTCAGATAAGAGATATCTCCTTCCCCACAGCGTGCGTCTCCACTCACGCGGATAACGCCTGCATATCCGGCAGGAAAAACCGGTGTGCCGCGAGCAGGAGAAGAGGCCAGCAATATCACGCCCTGGCTAATCGCCTTCTGGCACGCCTGACGCAGCACAAGCCGGTCGTGAACAAGCCCAACGCTTAAATTAATCACGCGCGCCCCCTGTTGCATGGACCAGGCCACAGCCTCGGCAACAGCCGCAGGCGATGTCACCGCCTTGTCACCAAAAACCTGCGCATTTAACAAACGGCAAGACGGCGCCTGATGCAGAATAACATTGGCAAGGGTCGTGCCATGGCGCAACTTGTCCGGTGTCGCCGTGCCGGTTCGCACACCATCGTCAGACACGTCAAACCGGGCGGCCCGCTCCACATGCGTGTTTGCAGGGCCGGAAATACCGCTGTCGACCAATCCAACCAGTATCGTCATAACGTCTTTCTCTCGCATAAGACAAGCTTGCCCTGATCCATATCATAAATATCATCACATTCTGCCAATGTCGCAGCGCGGTGACTGATCAGAATACGTGTACGGCCCGCAAACAATCTGTCAATGGCACTCACAATCCGGGCTTCAGTTTCCGGGTCCACTGCCGATGTCGCTTCATCCAGAATCAGTATTCGAGGATGCCCGAGTAAAACCCTTGCGATCGAAATACGTTGTCTCTGGCCCCCTGACAAGGCCATACCCCGGCCCCCAACGGTCGTTTCATACCCTTGAGGCAGGCTTTCAATAAAATCATGGATGCCAGCCTGCTGCGCAGCGTCAATAACCTGCCCGTCTGTTGCACCCCTTGACGTGTAGCGAATATTTGCCGCAATACTTTGGTGAAACAGCACCGTATCCTGCGTTACCATGCCGATTGCATGGCGCAGGGAACCAAGACGATATTTCCTGATATCCACACCATCCAGGGTTACACAGCCGGACGACGGATCATAAAAGCGATGGATCAGATCGATCATGGTTGATTTACCAACCCCGGACGCCCCCCTTATGCCGATTTTGGCCCCGGCAGGAAACACCGCGTCAAGACGATCCAGAACAGTTTCATCGCGGGTCAGGTAACGAAACGAGACAGACTGGAAAGCAAGTTCGCCCCTGGCGTCTGACGGGACGTCCCGGGCGTCAGGAAGGTCGGTGACCGCCGGCGCCTCTGCGGTTAGCTCTGCCACACGCATCAGGCTGACCCGGGCGCGCTGATAGGCGACATATAACCCCATAAAAGTATTCACAGGCCCCGTCGCCCGCATCAGATATGCGGAAAAAGCGATTAGCCCGCCCAGCGTCATCGCGCCATTGATTACCAGATAGCCGCCGGTCACAAATACGATTGCCGTGCTAAGGGTGTTCAGGAACCCCGGCACAGCACCGGTAAAATATGACGTCATCTGCAAACGAACCAGATCCCCCAGAAACGTCCTGTTCAGATGATGAAGGTTGCGCGCTTCATAATCTTCCGCCGCTTGCGTCTGGATGAATTTGATCGCAGGCAGACGCTCCATGAAAAAGCCCGTAATGTCGCCCGTTCGCTCTCGCAGTGTGCGGGTTTGTGCCTCAACACGGGGGCGCATAAAGCGCAGATAGATAATCTGGGCAGGCAACAGGATAAAAGCCAGCAGGGCCAGTTGCCAGTTCAGAATGATCAGAAATGTCAGACTGCCCACAAGAGCGATAATGGCGCTGACCAGTGCAAACAGGCTATCGGTTGCAAACCTTTGGATTTCCGCAATATCCCCGTCAAGCCGGGTCATCAGATCACCACTGGTGCGTTCCGTATAAAATTCAGGCGACAGACGCTGCAGGTGGGCAAAGACTGTTTCACGAATATCGAATAAAATATCCCCCGACATGGTGACATAAAGCCGCCGCGTGACAGCCCCCAGCGTCAGCGACAATAATGCCACCCCGACCAGAACAAGGCTGGTCCACGCCACCGCGTCGAAATGGCGTGCAATAATGCCGTCATCAATAAGGATTTTGGTCAACCACGGCTGTACAAGGCCCAGCCCGGTCGCAAAAACAGAGAGGCCCAGTACGACAGACAAGCGCTTCCACCGTGCACTTACAAAGCGCATCAGCCAGCCGTACGCCATTTTACGATCAAATAAAGAATTCATCGCGCCCATATCAAAGCAATAAGGGCGAATTCAACGGCTGGCAAGAGACGATTCCGGCACCCGCCCTTCAATCGTCTACGGCTGCACCATATAGATAGATGAACCGCCCATAGCGGGACAGCCCGGCAATTCCACTGTCCCCAGCTTTTTCAAATCTTTCGCTGAATAGGCGGCAATATCGCACAATGTGCCGCCAACATAAACCTCGGACCCGTCACCCGATATCTGGGTGATGTAATAGCTGTGGTCAAGTTCTGTGCGCCCCAGTTCCTTGCCAGTGGCCATATCGAGTTTTACAAGGTTGTTATAAGCTGCGAACGCCGTCTTGCGATCCGGACTGATGACCGACGTAAACAATACCTCGGGGGCAATATCAAACTTGCGAACGTCAATTTCCCCATCGCGCAGATCCAGGGTCAGCAGGCCGGTCTTGTAGGCCGCCATATCTTCCGGAGACATATCCGTTCTGACCCAGGTAATCAAAGACGAAAACATTTCCGCCTGCCCCCACAATTGCCAGAAATTCAACAAGTCAGGCGGAGAAGAGTTCTCCCGCTCCCAGTTCCGAAGGGGAAAGGTATCCAGGATCTTTCCACTTTCAGGGTCCAGTGTGTAAAAATCCCACCCCAGTGCAAACAGCTTTGATCCGTCATTCTGCGGCACCATCATATGCAATCGCCGCGGCACGTCTGTAAACACACGTGTTGGCTTCGCCTCCAGCCCGGCATCTGCACGATAGACAGAAATACGGGGAGGCTGGACATCATACCGGTCAGGCAACAATATTGTTGGCAGTTCGTAAGAAAATATTTCCTTGCCGTCATGACTGACCGCAAGAGCATAATTGATTGTCCGCTCATCACCCGCCTGGGAAAGGTCGGCGCGAAATACCTCTTTACCCGTATTCAAATCAACACCCGTCACCGCTTTCAGGTGATTGGTCACTATGTAGGCGATCTGATGGTCCGGGGAGACCAGAATGGTCATGGGGGCAACACTGTTGTATGGAATCTTGAATTCCTTCGCCACCTTCCGGGCCTTCATGTCGATCAGAAACAGCCTGTCCGGCTTGGCCGCCGTCAACAGATATTCCTTTTTACCGGGCTTTTCTGCAGCAATCGCAGAGCTAACCACGACACCCAGGGCAACACCGGCAATAACCAGTGCAGAGACCAAATTTCTTGAACGACTGAATAACGACATTTTTCTTCCCTGTTATTTGATCAAGGGTCCGGGGTTACTTCTTGGGGAACACGGCCTGAAGCTTGCGCCAATCATTTTCAACATCACTCGCCTCGGCATTCCAGTCCGGGTAGGTATTCACAGTATCCGGCACCTGCGCAGGCCACCAGCACGGGTCCGTACAACCATACAGGTCAGCTTCCATCGGCTGGCACAGGCTGGAAACACTCCCGAACGGATCAACTTCCCATCCCGGATCAGTGCTTGTCGTGCAGCCCGCGACACTCTGCATCGCATAAACTTCATCCGTGCTGCCACCTGACACCGCCTGATCCACGATATCCGCTTTCCTGTTCAAAGATTTCAGATGTTTCATGTCTCAGGCACCTCCTGTGTTAAGACTACCCATGCCCAACTCGCGAGAGCGCGCATATGACCCGCCCTTCAACTGGCGTGGCATGACATGGTTTTCAAAGAATTGCGGATTGCGTTCCATCAGCGTGGCATAAACATATATACCAAAATCAACCCAGTCGCGCATCAGATCACAATAGTGATAAGTCGGCTCCAGCGGATCACCAACACGCGCATATGATTCATGGTAACAACCGCCGGCACACAGATTTCGGATCCGGCAGGTCGCACAGCCCGTATCGGTGCGATCCGTAGCCGCTTCCACAAAGCTGCCCAGCCTCGTTTTATCAATGCCACTGTCGACGGTGCCATACGTAGGCACATCAGACCCGGTAAAACGGTGACAAAGATTCAGACCGCCTTCATGGTCCACAGCCAGCAACCCGACACCCGCGCCACACGGCAGGGCTTTTTTCGTGCCTTCATACAAATCCGTCATCAGCTGGTGCATGTTGGAAAAGCCGTTGTTACGTCCTTTCAACGCAGCGTCCAGATACTCCACACCTAGCTTTTTAAGGCCGTCAAAAACCTCGGCAAGCTCCAGACCACTCAGATTGAATATTTCCATATCGCCAGAGGTAACGGGCGCAAAGCCAACCTCTGCAAAGCCCAGGTCATCTTTAAGGTGATGATGGATATCGACGACATTTGTAATACCTGCTGTCATCGTTACGCGCGCCCCAACAGGGCGACTTTTATAACGGGCCAGCAACATGCGCGCCTTGTCGGCCACAACGTCATAAGTACCCTTGCCTCCAACGGTTTTGCGGCGCAGATCATGGACAGCTTTCGGGCCATCAATGCTTATGGCGATGCTAAATCTGTGCGCATCCAGATAATCAACAATGTCTTCCGTCAGCAATGTCGCATTGGTGGTCATCGAAAAGTCCACCTTTTTTCCTATCTCGCGGCCCTTGTTTTCCGCATATTCCACAACGTCACGGATCAGGGGCATGTTCGACAGGGGTTCGCCGCCAAAGAACACAATATTGACCCGGTCCCGCGTATGTCCTTCACGAAACAACAGATCAACCGACTTGACAGCCGTTTCAAATTCCATGCGACGCGCAGCAGATGGCTTGTCGAGGTCTTCCTTATAGCAATAGGTACAGCCCAGATTGCACCCTGTGGTTACATTCAACACAATGGTGCTCAGCGGAAAGTCCTGAATCCTGATGGCAGGTCCATCAGGGCGTACAGGCCCGTCACCATGCAGAATATCAAGCGCCAGAAACTCTTCAACGACTTCAAGCACCTGAGACGCCGGATACCGGCCATCAAATCTAGCCCGCAGATCAGCTTCACCGACTTCGGGCTTTTCACGGAAAAGGTCCATGACTTCCCCGCCAACCGTATCCAGATCGAAAAGGCTGGTCGTCGGAATGTGAAACAACACACGCCGACCATCCACAGTCACCTCGTGAGAAGCCAGTTGATTCAATCTGAGTGAAGTCATACTTTTCCCGTTCACTTTAGGCCATTGCCTAGTATATTGGCGGCGTATTCCAGCGCTGTACAGTAACGATCAGGTGAGCTTTTCCTGAAAGAGTGCCATCCTTTGCTGTTGCCACAACATAAAGATCGCCCGCATTATTGGTCCCGAACTTCCGATCCGGATTAGGGCCGGCTTCACCTGGCATAAACGTACCATTTTCGTCTATCTCGCCAGCATATTTGGCGTCTTCCATCTGCGCCGCCACTTCGTTGTAATTCTCAATCGACCAGTCAACATCTACCGGGCCGATTTCAACATCATCTTCAGTATCAGACGCACCGTCCGGGCCGTTTAAATATCCGATCGCTTCAAACTGCGCCGTTACCCGCGGCAGGGTACCACCTCCGCCGCCAACGCGGGCAATACCATACCCGGGTGTCACTTTAAGGTGGTCAGGTTCGTTATAGACAACGAGTGTAGACGGTGAAATATCGCCGACCTTCAAGGCCCTTGCCCCGGCCGCCGCATTGGCATCAGCTGTGGCCTTTACCACGATCTTTCCATCCTCTGACGAGACGGGTTCCAGCTTAACACCTTCACCTGCACTTACCCGGGCATCTTTAAGACCAACACCATTAATGGTAACCAGTGTCTCTTCACCCGCTTTCAGGCTTGCAGGCACAACTGACAGAATTTGTGGTGCCGTGGCACCCATACGGACGGCCTTTTCAAATCCACCGATTTCCTCATTGGTTTCAAAGAACCACCGGCCTGAAAAACTGTTACCATCTTCTGAAACAGTATAAACCTCTCGCATGTCCTGATCGCCTATCTTGCCCTGGCCCCGCCATTCATAGCCGGTAAAAACATGGACCTCGCTTGAAGCTGAGATCGGCGCGCCATCACCTGTTAACGCATTATATTCTACGTTGTAATTACCGTTTTCAGATGATGTGATTGTCGCCACACCTTCATATGTACCAAGGCCAGGCCGCGTCCCGACAAACCGCCACTTGCCGTCAAGTACCGGTGCAGGCCGATCTTTCCACTCACTCCATGCCGCGCTGGAATAGGGATACATTTTCGCAAGTTTTGCCGGCACTTCCGTTGTGGCATCCTGCCACCAGTCGCGCTCACGGGCAAATAACTGATATTCGGCAGAAGGCCATTGCCCCAAATGCATATGGGACAGCAAACGCCATTCATCCTCATCACGTCGCTGCAAGGCAACCCGCGCGTATGAATGACACCGGGCGCACATTTTCATCAGGTCAGGATCATGTCCCAGTTCCTGAACATTGGGCTGGCGCTCAAGTGCATACCGGAAAGGGGCACTTTCCGAAGGGGCCAGACCATTTGTCTCGGACAGATATTTTACGACGGCCGTGCGGTCTTCATCAGAAATTTCCAACCCGTGAAAGACGATCATCCGGGCAACGGTCATATCCCAGCCTTCAGGCGACTTGCGCTGATCGCTGATGCGGCTAAATCGTCCGTTATCTTCTTCTGCGTGACAGGCAGCACAGGTATCGGTCAGCACCTGTTGACCCTCAGCCATTGAAGCTTCTGTCAAACGTGGTCGGGTATCAACAGCCTTACCCGTTGTCTCCGGCTCACCACACCCCGTCAGCAAAAGGGCCATAGTTCCCAGAACGGTGATACTCGCTTTCATGCCGATCATTGCTTTCCCCGTCACCTTTACCTGTCAGAATCTCTGTCTTGGTTACCTATATTACCCTGAATTGGCAGAGGCAGCACCTGTAAAAAGCAAAAGCGCTGTCTCTGCCTCAATTCCCTGGCTGTCCTAGTTGCGGAAACTAAGCGTAATCCCCCACCAGCGCGGCGGACCATAGAACTGCTGGTTAAAGCCGAACGCGTCGGTGAAATCAAAGGTATAGGCCAGATATTTTTTATTAAACAGGTTCTTGCCCCAGACCGAGACTTCAAAACGGTCATCCGGCAGCCTGTAGGCTACACGCGCATTCCAGATGGAATAGCCACCTTCCCGCGCCAGCGGCTGATTGAAAATATCAAAGTAATGCGAGCTTTGATAATTGAAATCAACCTGCCCGGAAAGCGCCCCACCCGTTTCCAGCGGCTGCTCATAACGAACCAGACCATTGAAGCTGTATTTGGGCGCCAGCACCAGACGGCGACCGCTTACCTGTGACCCGTCCGGCAACGTGATGTTGTCAGCATTACTATCCAGATAACTCATGCCCAGATTGATATCCAGTCCATCCAGCGGATTGGCCTGCAACTCAAGCTCGACACCCTTGATTGTCGCATCTGTCGCATTGGTGATGAATGAAGAGAACTGATCAAATGTCAGCGCCTGCAGATCCTTGTAATCATAATAGAAGGCTGTGGCATTAAATCGCGCGAGACCATCTGCAAATGTTCCCTTGAAGCCAGCTTCATATGCTGTCAGCTGTTCGTCATCATATCTCAACTGATCCGGCGCAGCCTCTGTAAAGCCCGCGTTAAACCCGCCACTCTTGAAGCCACGGCTGACACTGGCAAAAACCAGCCAGTCCTCGTTTGGCCGGAAATTCAAACCGGCTTTTCCTGAGAAAATACCCTTGTCGAAGACAGCAAGGTCGCCGAAAACACCTTCGTTAAATTCGTAAAGAACAGTACCCGGAGGGGTCATGGCCACACCACCCAGACGATCTATCTGAATATAATCATACTCCTTGTGTTCGTCTGTATAGCGCCCGCCCAGCACAAGCGAGAATTGCTCGGTAAAGTTATATTCGCCCTGCCCGAACACAGCCCAGCTGCGCGTATCCTGTTTGGCAAAGGTCTCAAGGAAGAATGTCGGGTCCAGATCCTGACCAAACGCCAGATCCTGTGGCATGTCGACATTCTGGTTGTAATAATATGCACCAACAATCCAGTTAAAATTCTGTGTCGTCTGCGACAGGCGCAACTCCTGACTGTACTGCTCGGCATCCAGTCCAAATGTCGGGTTCACCAGATCCAGCGGCCCCATATCTGTATCTTCCTGATGGAGCTTTTCCACCTGGTCGTAGGAAGAGATTGATGTCAGGGACATGGTGTCATTCAGATCCCAGTCCATCTTGACATTGACACCCTTGGTCTTGATGTCCAGAACACCGTTGCGGTCATAGGCACCCGCAAAAGCATCGCCGTCATTATCCGCATATCCGAAAAAGTCTGTTCCTCCGGGGCCAGTTGCCTGATGCTGATACACAGCCGCGTCCGTATCGCTTTCCCCGGCATGCCCGTTCACAAGAAGGCTAAAATTCTCGGACATATCAAAATTCACCTGCGCGCGCACTGCCCACGAGCTTTTTCCGTTGCGGTCCGGTCCCGCCCGGTTATCAACATAGCCATCAGCCTCATGAATGGCCGCTGAAAGACGGGCCTGAACATTGTCAGCGATCGGGCCACCCACCGCACCTTCAAGCTCAAACGTATTATACCGGCCATAGGTTGCATCCGCATAATAATCCAGCTCGGTCGTCGGCTTTTTCGATACAAAGTGCACCAGACCACCGGTGGCATTCCGCCCGAACAATGTTCCTTGCGGTCCGCGCAGAACCTCAACACGATCCAGATCGAACAACTGGAAAGTCTGGCCCGCCAGTGACCCCAGATAAACTTCATCAATATAAACAGCGATGGGAGATTCATTGTTGTCGTTAAAATCGTTCAGACCAACACCACGCAGGGTAATGGACGGGTTGTTCCCCTCTCCGACAGGTGTTCCGATATTCAGTCCGGGTGTTTGCCCCGCAATATCAACACTGCTGGTCAGGTTTAGCTGACGGATGGCATTACCACTGAATGCCGTGACTGAAATCGGCACATCCTGCAAATTCTCTTCACGCTTCTGAGCTGTGACCACAATTTCATCAAAGACCGAAGCCTGACGTTGCTGCGATATCGCCTCTGTGGCACCAAACGCCGACAAGGTCACAACTGCGGCAACAGCCATGCAGGTTGATGTCATCAAGCGGTTTTTTATTGTCCGGTTATTCATATCTTATCCTCCGTTTATTTATTGGGCAGAGTCCTGAAGTTTTAAGTATCAAGTATAAAGCATGTCTGGAGATGATGGCTTGACTGAGCGCGCCGTAAAAGTTGTCGTAAAGCGACGGCCCCTGTGACATGCCTTATGTAGTGGCCTTATGTGGCGGCCTTGCGTTCCTGATCAATTTTATATTGACGCGGGGTAACCCCGAACGCCACCTTAAAGGTGCGGCTAAAATGCGAGGCATCGTTAAAGCCCCTGTTAAAGGCAATCTGTATGACACTGTGGTCGGCAAATTTTGGATTGGCCAGATCGTCCCGCGCCCGCTCCAGACGCTTGTTACGCATCCATTCGCCAACGCTCATCCCCGAAAGCTGAAACAGGCGATGCAGATGCCGCGTCGAGATCCCGTAACTTTTTGCAATACCGGCGGGGCTTAAAGTCGGATCGGCTAACCGTGCATCAATGAACTGCTGCAATTGTCGTAACTGTTGCCCCTTCGGTGAAGCCGTCCCGACATTCCCCGCACCGGAAGACGGGCCAATGCACGATGTCACCATCTCCAGCAACGCATCCCTGATGGTTTCGGCCTGATCCGGTTGTAGCAAAAGGGCCTGATCATACATGGATTTCATGAAACTGGCCGTCACAGCGCCCATGCCCTTACTGCCTGAAACAAGACTGGCATAGGGTAACCGCCGCGTATGCAAATGAGACTCCAGAACCTTGCGCGGCAGATGAAATGATAACTGGCGAAAGGGACCATCATATTCAAATCGTGACGGCAAACCGGAATCGATCAATGTTAGATCACCCGGCATCAGCATTATGTCCCGACCGCCTTGCTCGAGCCTGCTTCTTCCCGCAAGCTGCAAAATCAGGAAACAATATTCATCATTGGAATTGGCAACCTGTGCGCGTGAACGCACCACTTGCTCGGGATTCAGGCTAAGCCCGGCAACATCAAATCCACCAAGGTTCCTGACATCAATATCACCGTAAAAGCCATCCCAGTCTTTTGTCAGTGTGTCAAAATCGCCACACACTGACAACATGGAACGAGACCAGTATTCGTTTTTCTCGTCACGCCCCAATCCGGCTGTAGAATACACATTGCGCATAATAGCCTACCGTTTGGACATATTCAGGGAAGGCTATCCTGTATACGCCAATCCGGTCAAGTCATTTGCAGTCGATCTCAAAAAACCCTCTTGCTAGTGTGACATATTGGACAATGGCAAAATTCTCTTTTCCGGCCTTCAACGTCCGGCTTTTTCGTACCAACCTTTCGTTGCACGGGCGATACTGACAACTGACAGCATGACCGGGACTTCAATCAATACCCCGACCACCGTCGCCAGGGCCGCGCCTGATTTAAACCCGAAAAGACCGATGGCTGTCGCAACTGCCAATTCAAAGAAATTCGATGCTCCGATCAGCGCGGATGGAGCCGCTACACAATGCTTCTCTCCAAGCGCCCGGTTCAACAAATATGCAAGGCCTGAGTTAAAATAGACCTGAATCAGAATTGGCACGGACAAAAGCAATATGATCAGGGGCTGCCGGATAATCTGGTCGCCCTGAAAACCGAACAATAATATCAGGGTGATCAATAATGCCCCGATTGACCAGGGTTGCAGAACACCCAGCGTGCGCCCAAGCCCGGCCTGCCCGCGCACGGTCAAAATCTGCCGGCGAATGATTTGTGCCAGTATCACCGGCACCACAATATAAAGTCCGACCGAGATAACCAGTGTATCCCAGGGCACAATTATTGCAGATAAACCCAGCAGCAACCCAACCAAAGGCGCAAAGGCAAATATCATGATCGTGTCGTTCAGCGCCACCTGAGACAGGGTAAAGTTTGCGTCTCCGTCAGAAAGCTGGCTCCAGACAAAAACCATTGCTGTACAAGGGGCTGCCGCCAGAATAATCAGCCCCGCAATATAGGAATCGATCTGGTCTTCGGGCAGCCACTGCCGGAATAAAACACTGATAAAAATCCACCCCAGAAGGGCCATCGAAAACGGCTTGATTGCCCAATTGACGAACAGCGTCACCCCTATGCCCCGCCAGTGTTCCCGCACCTGCCCCAACGCACCAAAATCAACGCGGATCAGCATTGGAATGATCATGACCCAGATCAGCACAGCGACCGGCAGATTAACGCTGGCAATCTCGGCCTGCCCCAAAATCTGGAATGCCGGGGAAAACTGATGCCCCAACCCAATCCCAACAACAATACACAAGGCGACCCATAACGTCAGGTAGCGCTCAAAAACACTCATCACAAATTACTTTCCATTTTTGGTTCCTGGCGTGCTCTACGCGTCGCTTTTCTGCCCTTCATCGGCCATACGGCCAATCCGGTTCAGATGTTCCTGAAGCGTTAGCCCGTCGAGCGACACCAAAGGCAAACTGACAAATATTTCAATACGATTGCGGAGCATCCGAAAAGTATCCGCAAAGGCCAAGGCTATTTCCGCGTCCGATCCGTGACATGCTGCCGGATCTGGTACCCCCCAATGCGCAGAAATCGGCTGGCCGGGCCAAAAGGGGCAGGCTTCGCCCGCAGCATTGTCACAAACCGTAAAAACAAAGTCGAGCGGTGGCGCATCAGCGCCCGAAAATTCTTCCCAGCTTTTCGAACGAAACTGGCCGGTCTCAAAATTGTTGTTTTGCAGTAGTCTTACCGCCCACGGATTTACCTGGCCCACAGGATGACTGCCCGCGCTGAAAGCCTTGAACCGGCCCGCACCAGCACGATTAAGAATAGCTTCGGCGATAATACTCCGCGCCGAATTACCCGTACAAAGAAACAGGACATTATAGGTTTTCTGTTGATTTTCCGCCGTCATTGGCCCGTCTCCGCTCTAACAGTTTATTGCATCAGCTAAAAGATTTCCGCATATCTCCGGGCTACCATTGCAACAGTCCTCAGTCAGAAAATGGAGCAACGACCGAATGCCCTGAATATCGGCGGCATAAATAATATGCCGCTGCTCGCGCCTGCGGGTTATCAACCCCGCCGCCTCCATTTGTGACAAATGAAACGACAGACTTGACGGCGGCATGTCCAGTGCTTCGGCAATGTCACCGGCCGCCAGCCCTTGCGGGCCACAGCGTACCAGCATGCGAAACACACTTAGCCGGTGTTCATAGGCCAGCGCCGAGAGAGATTTTACAGCATCTTTAATTTCCATATTTCTACAATTATCAAAATATAAAAATTTATCAAATGAAATATTTATGACGACACAAAATGCCTCAATCAACGCATAGTACGAATCAGGTCTGTTTTAATTTCTATATACATACGCCTAGACGTCTTGCATTCACTAATTGCCCATTCATGTTCAATCAATGACATTGCAGTAATTATGCGT
Source organism: Sphingomonadales bacterium (assembly GCA_965227345.1). Taxonomy (GTDB): domain Bacteria; phylum Pseudomonadota; class Alphaproteobacteria; order Sphingomonadales. Next base: position 3,661,130 of record OZ245755.1, on the reverse strand, counting down.
TTAGCGGCCATTGGTTCGGGACAAGATATTTTGATGAGGCTCAGCCGTTTAAAGCGTCCACTTCCTATACCGAAGCGCTTTACCAACGCTTTCATATCACCATCGCAAGCTACAAGTATCGCGCGGTTTGCTTCAGCAGTTACACAGACCAAATCGTCAGGTGAACCCGTCGCTATAGCATCACGAAGATAAATTACGTCGTGACCCACTTTTTGAAATTCACGCCCCACAGCATCGGGGACCCCTTCATCCAAGAATAGTTTTAGTCGATCTTCTTCATTTTTCACGCTGCTTCATCATGCCTTATCGCCGCTTCAACATCGGTCTTTTTAAGTGTCGGATATTCCTTAAGGATTTGTTTTACAGTATAGCCTGCTTCAGCAAACGCTTTAATACTGCGAACTGGAATCCTCGTCCCCGCGATCACGGGAACGTTATGCGACACTCTGCGGTGCCGTACAATTTGGCCAACCAGATTCTCATCCCGAGTAGAAAGCTCCCTTACGTCACGGCGAGTATCCGAAACAATTTTCTCCAAGGGAATTCCAATCATATATTGGCCGCTTACTATTTCTCTTTGATGTTTAACTTCCGGATCAACAAAAATTACTCTCCGATTGAGCACATAGAGGGTAGTACGTGACCAAGCAGTATTGTCCATCACACCTAGTTTGTCGGAAACTTGGCGAAGGTGTTGTAGCGGAATATTGTGCTGATTGCTCAGTACCGCAAGTGTGCGAAGAGCAGTTACATCAGAAAACGAATAAATTCTGCTATATGGCAAACGGCGATTATCAGCTCCATAAGCGGGCCTAAAAAAGGCAGTTCTATCCCAGTATCGAAGCCTGTGAACAGTTATACCCGTTAGTTTAGATACCTGATCTTCTGTAAATGCTGATACAACGCCATTAATCGGATGGCTCTTCATAATTCTCTCCTGAGAGCATCATAATCCATATCAAAAAACATCCAATGCACGATATTATGACATAGAATACGCTTATTTACCTAATTCGAAAAGCTCTCCGTTTTAAACGTTAGGATCCTTTTCTATTCTAACTAAGGTTCCTGAACAACAAATTAACTATACGATCTTGTCCTCAGCTAAAACTAGTTAACTATACTCAAGGATAAAACAAGCCTAAAAAGCATCTTAAAGCGCGATACAGACCGATTTGCTTTCCGTATACATATCCATCACAGCGCGACCCATTTCCCGGCCAAAGCCAGACTGCTTGTACCCCCCGAAGGGCATGGCGGCATCAAGAATGTTATGGCAATTCACCCAGACGGTGCCCGCCTTGATTTTAGGCACAAGTGTATGCACGAAACTGAGATCATTGCTCCAGATACTGGCGCCCAGTCCGTAAATGGTGTCATTCGCCATCGCCGGAATTTCATTCACGTCATCAATGGCCTGCGCCACAACAACCGGGCCGAATATCTCTTCACGAACCATTTTCATATCAGGCTTTACATCAACGAAGATGGTGGGCTCGACGAAGCACCCCTTGCCATCAACAGCCTTGCCGCCAGACAAGGGACGCGCGCCCTCGCCAATACCTGACTGGATATATTGGGCAACCCGCAACTGCTGTTCCTTTGATACCAGCGGCCCCAGATCCGTCCCTGGATCAAGGCCCGGCCCAAGCTTCATCCCCTTTGCAAAGTTGGCAATACCTTCGGTTACCTGGTCAAAGACGCTGCGTTCGACAAAAAGCCGTGAACCTGCGGTACACACCTGACCCTGATTAAAGAAAATGGCCATGGCAGCACCGGGAATGGCGATATCCATATTGGCGTCTGCCATAACAATCACCGGCGACTTGCCGCCCAGTTCAAGCGAGACGCGTTTCATGCTGTCCATTGCCGCCTTGCCGATAATCTTGCCAACCTGGGTCGATCCGGTGAAGGCGATCTTGTCAATTTCAGGATGGTCCACAATGGCCGCACCGGCAGTTTCGCCAAAGCCCGTAATGATATTCACGACACCTTCAGGATAACCCGCCTCCATCACAAGTTCACCAAGGCGCAGGGCGGTCAGGGGCGTTTGCTCGGCCGGTTTCAGCACAATTGTGCAACCCGCCGCCAGCGCCGGACCAATTTTCCAGGCCGCCATGACAAGCGGAAAGTTCCAGGGGATGATCTGGCCAACAACCCCAACCGGTTCCTTTGACGTATAGGCGAAGAATTTTCCGTCCGGCACATAAGGCACGGAAACATCAATGGTCGAGCCTTCAATCTTGGTGGCCCAACCCGCCATATAGCGCAGGAAATTGACCGCGATCGCGATGTCTCCATAACGTGCCATCATAACCGACTTGCCGTTATCAAGTGCCTCAAGCTGCGCCAGCTCATCGGCATTATCTTCAATCAATTGCGCCAGCTTCCACAACAGGGCTTCGCGCTGATGGGCCTTCATGTTGGGCCATGCGCCTTCTTCAAATGCTGCTCTGGCCGCCTTGGCCGCGCGGTCAACATCTTCTGCGCCGGCTTCGGCAACATGTGCCACCACCTGTTCTGTCGCAGGGTCGGTCACTTCAAATGTTTTTCCGCTGGCAGCATCCAGCCACTGGCCACCGATCAACATTTTTTTCGGTTGCGCGATAAACTTGCGGGCGGCATCGCCCAACCCGGGTGCCTGGTCTGTTTTCGCATCCATTGTCAAAGTCTCCTGATATTTGCCTTGAATATTGTTAATTGACTGCCAGTATATCATGCCATCCAAAAGGTTCTGGCTTGTGCGCGCCGCCTGTTTTGTCTAACAGTGACTCGGTACGCTATTTGAAACAGGATTAAATTCATGCTTCTCGACAGAAAATCTTCCCAGCTCATGATCATTGACGTGCAGGAAAAGCTTTACCCGGCCATTCTGGATGGCGAAGACATGCTGCAAAAAATTAACCTGATAAATGCGGCCGCGCGGCAGATGGATATCCCTGTGACCGTCACAGAACAATATCCCAAAGGATTAGGCCACACACTCGCCTCTGTGACAGAGCCCATGAACAATTTCACCCGGCTTGAAAAAATGGCCTTTTCATGCACGGAAGATGCCGCAATTGCCAAGCATATCAGCTATATCCGGGAAGAGCAAAATCGCCCCCAGATTGTCCTGACAGGTATGGAAGCACATGTTTGCGTTCTTCAAACCGCTTTTGGCCTGAAAGCGGGTGGTTATGACGTTTTTGTTGCCATGGATGCCGTCAGTTCGCGCCATGCAGAAACAAAACGACTGGCCGAACAGCGCTTTATCAGCAATGGCATCCACGTCGTCAGTGCGGAAATGGTATTCTTTGAATGGATACACACATCGGGCACCGACGATTTCCGCGCCTTGTCAAAACTGCTGAAGTAACCTATTCGCCGGCCGCTTCCGCCAGCAGTTTCTCTACCGGACGCTTGCGACTGAGCCGTGCATAATCAAGTGCGGATTTGCCGGTATAGTCCTGCAAATCCAGATCTGCGCCGGTATCAATCAGCAGCTTCACAACTTCGCGGTTTCCGGCGCGTGCCGCCTTGATCAGGGGCGTTTCGCCCCGCCTGTCCTGCGCATTGATATCAGCCTTGTAGAATAACAGCACGCCGGATGATATCTTGTCCCCCTGCGCGGCCGCTTTCATTAACGCGGTCTCGCCGGTACGCTGTACCGCATTATCAACATGGGCGCCCTGCTCCAGCAAAAACTTCACCAGCGAAGGCTGCCCCATATCTGTCGCCAGGACAATAGCAGGCACGCCATCATCGTCCCGGGTATTCACGTTGGCACCCTTCATCAGGTTTGATTTCACGCCTCGGTAATCATTCTTTTTTAATGCCTTCAGAAATTCAAAAGTCGGCGAGAACTGCGCCATTGCAGGTGTCGTGCCGCCTAATCCACTCAACGAGATACCCGCAACACCTACTGCCAATGCAATAAATGAGACCGACACAATTTTTGAGACACGTTTCATCACTCTACTCAACCTTTCCAGACATGGCTTGTCGCTAACCTGCGCAATATGGTTCAAATTCGTCATTTCTGTCACCAACTTCATTTGAACCTGTCACTATCAACGTATATAACCTTTTATTATATAGCATCGAATTCGTCATTTGAACATGCACGATCCCGCGAGCACAAATCCTGCGCATATTTTTGAATTGCCAGACACGTCTTCAATTATTCGAGAAGCTTTGTTTTATGTCAAAAAAGAACCCCGGAAAACTACCCCTTTGGCCATTTGCCATATTGCTGGCAGGCCTTGTGGCCGCCGTCCTTGCTTATAGCCTGACACCCGCACCTGACCCCCGAACAACCGGGTCTGGCACAGCACTGGTCGGCGGCCCGTTTGAGCTTGTTGATCATGAAGGCAATCCTTATACAGACGCAAACCTCCTGGGCCATTATTCGGTTATATACTTTGGATACACATTCTGCCCGGATGTATGTCTGGACGGGATGCAGACAATCGCGCAGGCAATGAGCCTTTTAAGCCCGAAGGAGCTGGAACAGGTGCAGCCCATATTCGTTACCGTGGACCCGGATCGGGACACGGTTGAAGAAATGGCCCAGTATGTCGGTCGCTTTCCACCCAAGTTTACCGGATTGACCGGCACACATGAGCAAATAAACAAGATCAAGGCTGCCTATCGGGTATATGCAGAAAAAGGCCCGGTTGAAGATGACAGCGGATTTTATCTGATGGATCATTCTTCTGTCACCTATCTGATGGGGCCAGATGGCAAATACGTCGACTTTTTCAGTCACGGGATTGAACCCAAACGTATGGCCGACAAAATTAAATCATATTTACCCTAGAACCCGGGAATTTTAAGTGACCGTTGAGCCTTTCTGGAAAACCACATCCTTACAGGATATGTCCCCGGCAGAATGGGAATCCCTGTGTGATGGCTGCGGTCGCTGCTGCCTGCACAAGCTGGAAGATGAAGAAACCGGCGATATTGCCCACACCAATGTCGCCTGCCACCTCCTGGACCTGAAGACCTGTCGCTGCACCCGGTATAGCGAGCGCAAGCGTCTGGTGCCCGATTGCCTTGTACTGGACACGGGAAATGTATCAAAGCTGCCGTGGATGCCAAAAACCTGCGCATATCGCCTGCTGGCGGAAGGCAAGGAACTGGCCTGGTGGCACCCTCTGGTCTCAGGGGATCCGCGCACCGTGGTCAAGGCCGGCATTTCGGTCAAGGGACTGGTCATATCGGAATATGAAGCGGGGGATCTGGAAGATCATATTGTTGGCTGGCAGGATGATGACGAAGAGTGAACCCCTCACAAATACGGATGACAACCCGGCACTTTCCAGTCTGGTGATCCGGCGCAATGCCCGGGCAAGGCGCGTATCATTAAGACTGGATACCCGGCATCATCATTTCGTCCTGACCCTGCCCGGAAGTGTCCCGGAATCGCAAGGACTGGCCTTTGCGGCTTCAAAATCAGCCTGGATGGAAAAAGCGCTTCTGTCATTGCCGGTTCGTCGCTCGTTTCAACCCGGAGAAACCCTGCCCTTGCGTGGCGTTGAACACCGTATCGAACACGATGCGCAAGCGCCTGCACGCGTCACATTGATCCGGCGAGAAGACTCCAACCCCGTTCTTTTTGTCGGGGGCACCCTGACCGGACTGGATATCAGGGTTCTAAACTGGCTCAAACGGCAGGCAAGGCAAACCATGACAGAACGTTCAGAGCATATGGCTCAACAATTGTCTGTTACATTCAAACAAATCAATATCGGGGATGCAAAAACACGCTGGGGCAGTTGTTCTTCGAGGCGAATATTGAATTATTCCTGGCGACTGATCATGACACCGCCAGAGATTATTGATTATGTTGCCGCCCATGAAGTCGCCCACCTGAAAGAAATGAACCACAGCCCTGCTTTCTGGAAACTGGTTGAATATCTGATCCCTGATTACAAGCCTGCCCGCAAATGGCTGCGGACCCATGCCGTCGATCTTGCCCGGTACGGGCCGCAATAAACTCCAGACCTAATCCCCAAACAGTTTCTTGCGGATACGCTCGAACAAGCCGTCTTTTTTGGGTGCCTCTTCAGGTTGTATTACATCCATTTTCGGGCGGGGCATTGGCTTGACATATCCGCCGCCCTTGTGGGCTTCCGCCATAAAATCATGCCAGACTCTTGCCGGCGTTGAGCCTCCGGTAACATTCTTCATCGGGGAACCATTGTCGTTCCCTATCCATACCCCCGAAACAAGAATACGGCCCTGTTCATCTGTACCATAGCCGATAAACAGGGCGTCCCGATGGTCCTGACTGGTGCCGGTTTTACCCACCGTCCGCCATGGCAGACGCGCCGCCTTTGCGGTGCCACTCATCACAGCTGTGCGCAACATGTTATCCATCAGATCATTGGCCTTGCCATCGATTAATGCAACCTGATCCGGGGGTACGCGGGTAAAAAGCGTTTCACCCCGACCGCTTCGAATTTCGACAATTGCATACGGGCTGGCGCGATAACCGCCATTCGCCACAACCGCATAAGCACCGGTCATCTCGAGAAGCGACAGTTCTGAAGTGCCAAGTGCAACGCTCGGGTGCGGCACAATCGGGGATTTGATCCCCATGGCCTCGGCGACCTTGATCACCCGACGCCGATTGACCGTTTCCGACACTTTAACGGCGATCGTATTGACAGACTGGGCAAACGCCTGCTCCAAAGACATGTTACCCTGATACGCCCCGTTATAATTCTCCGGTTGCCAGCCATCAATGATGACGGGGCTATCCCGCATAATATCATCAGGCATCATGCCAGCATCCAAAGCTGCCATATACACAAACAGCTTGAACGCCGAGCCCGGCTGCCGCCTTGCATGGGTGACCCGGTTATACTGGGTTTTGGCATAATTCCGCCCCCCCAGCATGGCCCGCACCGAGCCGTCAGGCCCCATGGCCACCAGTGCTGCCTCGCCGATATTCCGGTCGGGCGCTTCCCGCGCCAGTCGTTCGCGAAAGGCCTGTTCAGCCGCTGCCTGTGTTTTCAGATCAAATGTGGTGTAAATAATTAAAGGCTCTTGCCGCTGCGAAATTTCCTCCGGTAGCTGCTCTACAACCCAGTCGGTGAAATATCTCGCATCTGTTGTGGCATTGCGATCCAGCAGGTTGGGACGCTGTTTCTTGGCACTGTCAATCCGGGCCTGCGGCATATAGGACGCTTCCACCATATTGTCGAGCACTTCGTGTGATCGCCGTAGCGCTTTCTCGTAATTTCGGGTGGGCGCGTAGGCGGACGGGGCTTTCAACAACCCGGCCAGCATGGCCGCTTCTGCCAGTTCCAGTTTTCGCGCCGTATGCCCAAAATAAGTTCGGGACGCCGCATCAACGCCGTATGAACGCGAGCCAAAATAAACCCTGTTCAGATAGGTGCTTAAAATTTCTTCCTTCGACAGCTTCGCTTCAATCCATAGCGCCAATACCAGTTCCTGTACTTTTCGCCGCACCGTGCGATCAGAACTCAGGAATATGTTTTTTGCCAATTGCTGCGTGATGGTACTGCCCCCCTGGACCACCCTGCCAGCACGGACATTCTGCACCATTGCGCGCGCCAGCCCGCGAAAATCAATACCGCCGTGATCAAAAAAGCGCCGGTCTTCCGTCGCCAGAACCGCCTGCACCAAAACGGGGGGCAAATCATTGTAATTCAACCATTCCCCATATACATCGCCATAATTGGCTATGGTGGTGCCATCGCTTGCCACAACGGTGATACTCGGGCGATAAACTGTTGGCTTCAGGTCGGATATATCCGGCAGATCGTAAGCATAATAGACAGCCAGCACACCCAGCGCCAGCGTGCCCCAAACAATCAGAACAGCCAGCCAGTAAAACAACCGCCAGATCAGGCGGCGCTTTGGGGGTGGCGTGGCACCCAATCCCCGCGCACGCCGCACCCGCGCAGAGGCCGAAGCCTTGCCCCTTACACTTTTCGCAGGCTTGCGCCGGGGTGTGGTCGGGCGTTCAATGCCACTCATCCCCCGACCTTTTCCTGATTTTTCGGTCACGCCACTACCTTGTCAGTTGCCGATGTGCATTACAACTGGCAGACCATTGAGGAAACATTATGACTGGCAACACAAACTCAGACGTCCAGATTGGCAACATTCAGGGCATTATCCTGAATGAATTCCCTGCGTGGCTCCACCACGTCACCCATCAGTTTCGAGAAAATCTCGTCTGCCGTATCAGCATGGCTGATCTTGACCTGCAACAGGGAACGCGCGTCCGGATCCAGTGTTGTCTCCCACAACTGGCCAGGGTTCATCTCGCCCAGCCCCTTGTAGCGCTGAATGCCCAACCCCTTTCGGCCCGCCGACAGAACAGAGTCCAGCAACTGGGACGGCAAGGTGATTGTCATCACTTCGTCCTTGCGCCGCAATTCCAGTGATTTCTCGAAGATCTCGCGATACTCGGATGCTTTCTGGTTCACACGCTGGGCTTCAATACTTTCAATGAAATCCCGGTCCAGCACATAGGCGTCGGTAATGCCCCTGATATTCTGGGTAAAGACAACCCCGCCTTCTCCCTTGGCACGTCCCTCCCAGGTATTTTCGCCTTCCGAAGCCAGACTGTTCATATGCCCGGCAACAGCGTCCACAGACTCCTGACCCTTCTCGGAATCATACAATATGGCAGGGTCCAGCGCGCCCATAACCGCCAGACGCTCAACAAGCACGCGATAATAACGACGCGGCACAGCATCAAGACGCGCCTTGACCACGCGGGCATATTCAATAATCTCGCTCAAATCGGCTCCGGCACGCTGCGTACCGTCAGAAGTAACAAGCACCAGATCCTCCATACTGCCGCCAATCAGATGATCTTCCAAAGCTCGGTCGTCTTTCAAATATACTTCCGATTTGCCCCGTGCGACTTTGTACAGGGGCGGCTGGGCAATATAGAGATAGCCTTTCTCGATCAGTTCCGGCATCTGCCGGTAGAAAAACGTCAAAAGAAGCGTCCTGATATGCGCCCCGTCCACATCAGCATCGGTCATGATAATGATCTTGTGATAGCGAAGTTTTTCTATATTAAAATCATCCCGGCCAATACCCGTTCCCAACGCCGTAATCAGCGTTCCGATCTCATTCGAGCCGAGCATGCGATCAAACCGCGCCCGTTCAACGTTCAGGATCTTACCACGCAGCGGCAAGATGGCCTGATTGCCACGATGGCGCCCCTGCTTGGCTGAACCGCCTGCAGAATCACCCTCCACGATAAACAATTCGGCCTTGGCCGGATCCCGTTCCTGGCAATCTGCCAGCTTGCCCGGCAGGCTGGCAACATCCAGAACACCCTTGCGTCTGGTCAGGTCGCGCGCCTTGCGGGCAGCCTCTCGTGCTGCCGCAGCTTCAACAATTTTACCTATAACAATTTTGGCTTCTTTCGGGTTTTCCTCAAACCACTGGCCCAGCCGGTCAGACAGGATACTTTCAACCACTGGTCGAACTTCTGAAGAAACCAGCTTGTCCTTGGTCTGAGACGAGAACTTGGGGTCAGGCACCTTGACCGACAGCACACAGGTTAGTCCTTCGCGAGCGTCATCGCCACTAATGGAGACTTTTTCCCGCTTGGCGATGCCGCTGTCCGTGGCATATTTATTGATCGTCCGGGTCAATGCCGCGCGAAAGCCTGCCAGATGCGTGCCCCCATCCCGCTGGGGAATATTATTGGTAAAACACAAAACATTTTCATGGTAGCTGTCATTCCACTGCAGCGATGCCTCCATCACAATGCCTTCTTTTTCATCCTGAACCGTAATAGGCTCCGGGATCAGGGAGCTTTTGTTGCGATCAAGATATTTGGCAAATGCTGTGATCCCCCCATCATAATAAAGCTCAACCACTTTATGTTCAGTATGGCGATTGTCCTGCAATTCGATTCGAACACCCGAATTAAGGAAGGCCAGTTCGCGGAATCGATGTTCCAGACGATCAAATTCAAACTCTATCTGCTTGAATGTTGACAAGGCAGGCAAGAAAGTAACCTGCGTGCCCTTGCGACCATTGGCATCGCCGACAACCTCCAAAGGCCCATCCGGTTCGCCGTGCGTAAAGCGCATGTAATGTTCCTTGCCGCCACGCCACACACGCAATTCAAGATATTCTGAAAGCGCATTAACCACAGACACACCCACGCCATGCAAACCGCCTGACACCTTGTAGGAATTCTGGTCGAATTTACCCCCGGCATGTAGCTGGGTCATAATTACCTGAGCGGCAGACACCCCTTCTTCATCGTGAATATCAGTCGGGATTCCCCGGCCGTTATCTGAAACACTGACCGACCCATCCTTATTGATCGAGACAACAATCCTGTCGCAGTGCCCCGCCAGCGATTCATCAATGGCATTATCCGTTACCTCGAAAACCATATGATGAAGACCCGAGCCGTCCTCCGTGTCGCCGATATACATGCCCGGGCGCTTGCGCACAGCATCAAGGCCGCGCAGCACTTTGATAGAACCGGCACCATATTCATCAGCAACCTCATCAGGGCTTTGAATATCATCAGTCATATAAATACGTCCTCACTCACTTCCAATGTTCTAAAAACGATCAGATTTCCGACCGCGTAATGGCGCTATTCGCCACTTTAAAAAAAGATGCCCGATGCCCAAGGGCTTCAAACAGGCTGTAATCCGTGCCTGTTAACCAGGCCTGCGCGCCACTGGCACAAATCTCGTCAAACAAGGCGGCACGCCGTTCTGAATCCAGATGTGCCACCACTTCATCCAGCAGCAAAATCGGCACGCAACCGGTCTGGCTTGCAATCATGCGGGCGCTTGCCAGCGTAATGCCGATCAACAGGGCTTTCTGCTCGCCGGTGGAACACAGAGCCGCTGGCATATCCCGGGCAGCATGAACCGCTTCCATATCGGTCTTGTGTGGCCCCGAAGTAGCGCGACCAGCTTGCGCGTCCAGCCGTCGCAGCCTGCTCAGTTTCTGTTTGAACTCGTCTTCTACCTCAATCGCCGGACGCTGCATTAAAGCCACTTCCAGCCCGCCATTCAGTGACAGTCTGGCGGATGGAAATGCACCATCACTCATCTCAAGGGCCGTCGCCAGCTGCGATACGGTATCAAGACGCCCTGCAGCAACCGCCGTCCCGTGCTCTGCCATCTGCGCTTCCAGCGCCCCCAGCCAGGACGGATCGAACTTTCCATCCTGCAACAGGCGGTTACGCTCTCGCATCGCACGCTCATAGGCGCTCAGTTCACGGCTATGCCCCACATGAAAAGCAGCGGCCAGCCGGTCCAGAAAGCGCCGGCGACCAGAAGGAGCCTCCAGAAACAACCGGTCCATTTGCGGTGTCAGCCATACCATACGCACAATTTCTGCAAGCGCGGCCGGACTGCCCATTGTCTCGCCGTCTATTCTGACGGTGCGGCGCTCGGTGCCGGGCTCGTCGGAATCAACATTTCCACCAACGATGCCAGTCCCTACATTGACAGGACCATCCGCCACATCAAGTGTCGCCGCAACGGCCCAGTTCCCCATGCCCCCCATGCGGGCAACATCCGAAAGCTTCACACTGCGCAAACCCCGACCAGGTGCCAGATACGAAAGCGCTTCGAGAATATTTGTTTTCCCCGCTCCATTGGCCCCCGTCAGCACAACAGGCCTGGAGTCCGTTCGGATTTCGGCATGCGCATAAGACCTGAAATCAGTCAGAACAAGTTTGTGAACCGCCAACGCCGGAGCGCTCAGGCAATCTGACCATTCAGGGCTTGTGTTACCTGGCACGCTGATTGTCCGAGCAACGCCGAGGCTCATTCAGAACGCCTCCCTTGAAACCTGCAAGACTCACGCAATCCGGGCGTCAAACACGCATCGGCATCAGCACATAGAGCGCTTCGGCGTCTGCATTGTCACGCACCAGAGTCGGAGATGCCGAATCGGCCAGCACAACATGCACCAGCTCGCCTTCAACCTGTCCCAGAATATCCATAAGATACCTGGAATTGAATCCGATTTCCATCGGGTCTGACTGATAGTCGACCGCCAGTTCTTCAGTCGCTGTGCCATTTTCCGGGCTTGTGACCGACAGGGTCAGCCGGTCTTTTTCCAGCGCCAGTTTGACTGACCGCGTCTTGTCGCTGGAAATCGTCGATACACGATCAACAGCCTCTGCCAGCGACTTGCCGTCAACTTCCATGACCTTGTCATTGCTCTGTGGAATAACGCGGCTGTAATCCGGGAATGTGCCGTCGATCAGTTTTGATGTCAGAATAGCGCTGTCAAAGGAAAACCGGATTTTGGTATCCGACAGGGCAATGCCGACCACGCCATCAAATTCGTCAATCAACTTGCGCAGTTCACCAACAGCTTTACGGGGAATGATAATGCCGGGCATGCCGTTCGAACCCTCGGGTGCCGCCAGCTGAACGCGGGCCAGCCGATGACCATCCGTTGCCACTGCGCGCAAAACGCTTTCTCCGTCAGACTCAGTAACGTGCAGATAAATACCATTCAGATAATAGCGGGTTTCTTCCGTGGAGACCGCAAAACGGGTTTTATCGACCAGACGCTTAAGGTCTGCCGCTGGCAGTTCAAACCGGTGAGGAAGATCGCCGCCACTCATCACCGGAAAATCATCACCGGGAAGACAGGCCAGCGTGAAACGGGAGCGCCCTGCCGTCAGGGTCAACCGATGATCCTCAGGGTTGAGGGCCAGTTCAATCTGCGCGCCTTCGCTAACCTTTCGAACAATGTCATACAAGGTGTGTGCGGGCACTGTTGTTCCCCCGGGAACAGCCGTCTCCACATCCACGCTTTCGTCAATTGCCAGATCCAGATCGGTTGCTGTCAGGGCAAGACGCCCGTCGCTGGCCTCAAGCTTGACGTTAGACAGAATGGGAATGGTATTACGCCGTTCCACAACACTTTGGACGTGACCCAAAGATTTCATCAGGGCGGCTTTTTCAATGGTCAGTTTCATGTGCAATCTTGAACGTTATTTTTACAATGGGTTCATAATTTTCAGGACCTTTGATTCTGCATCCAGTCCCCTCGGAGACACAAGATATACGGTCTAACCGCTCGATAACAGCAAAAACTGGTTATTTCGGCCTGATTTTGAAGATTTTTTTGCGACCGGATACAAATGACAGGTTTGCCTGATTCAGATCGTGCAAAAACCTGCCTGATCCCGGCAAATTATGTTCGAAAAGTATGAATTCAACTTTCCAGAAGACGCCTCAAATGAGTGATGTCATCTGCAAGATTACTGTCGGTCTGACAAAGATCTTCAATACGCTTCACCGCATGCATGACAGTCGTGTGATCCCGCCCGCCGAACTTCCGCCCAATTTCGGGCAGGGAACGGGATGTCAACTGCTTACACAGGTACATGGCTGCCTGACGCGGGCGCGCAACAGCACGGGCACGCCGGGCCGACAGCAGATCTGACAAACGCAGATTGTAATATTCCGCCACACGGCGCTGGATCTCTTCAATCGTCACACGGCGGTCATTGGCGCGCAGAAGGTCCTGCAAGACCTCCTGGGTCATTTCCATACTGATAGGCCGTCCGATCAGGGTCGAATGAGCCACGATGCGATTCATGGCTCCTTCCAGCTCGCGCACGTTTGAAGTGATTCGCCGCGCCAGAAATTCCATAACATCCGCTGGCACAGGTTCCGAACCCAGTGATTCGGCCTTCTGCTGCATGATGCCCAGTCTCAGCTCGTAATCTGTCGGATGGATATCAGCAACCAGACCCCAGCCAAGCCGCGATTTGATCCGGTCCTCAATTCCTTCCAGATCAGACGGAGACCGATCCGCGGAAATCACCACCTGACGATGATGATCAATCAGGGCATTGAAAGTGTGAAAAAACTCTTCCTGGGTCGAATTCTTGTGCGCAATAAACTGCACATCATCGATCATCAACACATCGACCGAGCGAAATTTCTGCTTGAACGCCATCGTATCCTTGTAACGAAGCGCCCGTATAAACTGATACATGAACTTTTCAGCGGATAGATACAGCACCTTACGACCGGGATCAGCCTTGCGAATTTCCCACGCAATAGCATGCATCAGATGGGTTTTGCCCAGGCCTACTCCGCCGTGAAGAAACAACGGGTTAAAATTCACCGTTGAACTTTCAGCCACACGTCGCGCTGCCGCATAGGCAAGTTCATTGGACTTTCCAACCACAAAGCCGTCAAACGTAAACCGCTTGTCCAGAGGCGCAGAAAAGTCATGAATGCTGCCGTCATTTTCGCGCTCAGTGGTCTTCCCGGTTGGCGCGTGCACTTCGGCCACAGGCTGGCGCGACGGGGATTGTGAGACAGTTTCATCAGGTTCGCGTCTCGCTCTGGCGCGTGCCACCATCAGATCGACGCCCTGAACCTCCTGATTTTCCTGATGCCAGAAATCCCGAATTCTGTCGCGATAATTTGAATTGACCCAGTCCCGCATAAACTTGGTTGGCACAGCAATTTGCACCATACCCTCATCCAGATTGATGACAGACAACGGCTTGAGCCAACTGTTGAAGGCAGCGTCTCCGAATTCCTTCTTAAGCAGGCCTCTGACGCGTCCCCACTGGGTTTCAATATCGTTCATATTCTGGTTATCATCACTGGTTGCTGGCACCCCCATACAACCACCCCCTACTGTTGAATCCACGGCAGACCTGCGACTTTCCAGCCGTTGACACGACCACGGTGCCGATTTTCATCCGGATCGCCTTCAAAACCACCCTCGATATTATGGCATTTTCCATACCCTCTGGCGGTCAATGCAATAGCTGCTGCACGGGAACGCACCCCCGAGCGGCACAGAAAAAGGACGGGCGCATCAGAAGAAACACCCGTAGCTTCAACTTCCTGCACAAAATTTTCATTGGGCGACATATCCGGGAAAACGAGCCACGAGATCAACTTCGCGTCCCGCGCACATTCCCTAAGGTCCGGGATGCCTACAAACGCCCATTCCGGCCGGGTCCGCACATCCACCAGCACAGCCTCGGGGTCTGCCTTCAGAATGTCCCAGGCCTGTTTTGGGCTGATATCGCCAGCATAATCGGACATCGTGCGTTTTACTCCTTACGCATAAGCTTTTGCATACTCGCCGTGAAGAATGCCAAACCGACAACATTCAGCTCTTCAGCCGATCAGACGTGGTGATTCAGATCTTCCGTCCCCGTGTCGGGCCAACATAATAAAAACCGCTGCCCGGACCCCCTCCGGCGCAATATTTCGAACAAAGACCTTGTTCTATGTGCCCGCCCACTGGACGGAACATATTCTTCGGGTCTTGCCTCTATGTTGTCACGAGGTCGTACAGACTAGCGCCCGCGAACGTCGCAGGCAATAGGACCGAAAATAGAACATGACAAAAATATGAGACTTAATATGTTCAGAAAATACTGGACACACAATATGTTGATAGCCGCTTTGCAAGAGCACCGTGGGCGCAATACAAGCCCCGCCGTTTTGACATGAATCTGACACAAAACAGGCCGCATCTTTTCAGATGGGCCTGCGGAAGCTTAATTATTTCACTATTATGAAGCTAAAGAATCACCCGGTGATTCTGTCTGCCAACCAGATTAGGCAGCAAGCGCCTTAACGCGTTTGGTCAGCCTTGAAACCTTGCGGGAAGCAGTGCCTTTATGCAGCACGCCTTTGGTACATCCGCGCATCAATTCAGGCTCTGCTGCCTTCAGCGCCAGCGCTGCAGCTTCAGCATCACCCGCTGCCAGTGCTTCTTCGACCTTTTTGACATAGGTCCGAATACGGCTGACGCGCGAACGATTTGCTTCGGTCTTACGTGCGGTAATACGCACTCTCTTCCTGGATTGTGGTGAATTCGCCATTGACTAACCTTAAATAACTTGCTGCCCCCTGCGATAAGCAGGGAGTAAATTCAGAGCAGGCTTATACCCCCCGTCATGCATCAGGTCAACAGGGATATTACGTATCTTGACCTTCAACGGAAGAATTCGCCGACGATTACACGTTCCTGAACTGTGCCTTGCGCTTCTCGGCAAAGGCAGACATGCCTTCTTTCTGATCTTCTGTCGCGAAGAGCGAATGAAAAACACGCCGCTCGAAACGAACCCCTTCCGCCAAAGTCGTTTCATAGGACCGGTTGACACATTCCTTGGCAATCATCACCGACGGCCGGGACAAACCTGCAATAGTCTGTGCCACCTTGACGGCTTCATCAACCAGATCATCAGCGGGGATCACACGACTGACGAGGCCGGAACGCTCTGCTTCTTCGGCATCCATCATACGACCGGTCAGGACCATATCCATTGCCTTGGACTTTCCCACAAAACGTGTCAGGCGCTGCGTGCCGCCTGCCCCGGGAATGACGCCAAGCTTGATCTCGGGCTGACCAAATTTTGCATTATCGGCGGCCAGAATAAAATCGCACATCATGGCCAGTTCGCATCCACCGCCCAGCGCAAAACCGGCAACAGCCGCAATGACAGGCTTCCGGCACCGGGTCACACTTTCCCAATTGCTGGTGATGAAGTCTTCAGTAAAGACATCCATATAGGATTTGCCCTGCATTTCCTTGATGTCGGCACCGGCGGCAAAAGCCTTCGCACTGCCCGTGATGACAATTGCCCCGACTTTTTCATCCGCTTCCAGGGTTTTAACGGCTTCCGTCATCTCGTCCATTAACTGACCGTTCAGGGCATTCAGAGCTTCCGGGCGATTAAGCGTAACCAATCCCACATTGTCACGGATATCTACCAGAATTGTCTCGTAGGCCATTGCCGCATCTCCTTAAAATAATAATATTTGCGCCTTTATAGCCCTAGTTGGGCGCCAATGAAAAGTGCAGCCTTACAGATCGGCTGTGCGTTGCTGCTTCCTGTACCTCGTCGATCACAGAGATTTCAAGTTGTTCGCCTTCGCGTTCAAACACAATATCGCGGCCCGATGAGTTTTCCATCACCCAGCCAAGCTGGGGCAGGTTTCTTTCATAAAAAGCCCTGACGTCCACCCAGGACGACGCACCGCTTGCCTGTGATTCGACAATGCGACCATCGGGTTTGTCGAAAACAACCTGTTCTGCCTTGTCTTCCTGCAAACCCGGCGCCAGGGGCACGTCTTCCAGCGCTTCCAGGTATACCAGTTCTGCCCGGTCAGACGGCTGGGCATGGCACCCGCCCCCGAAGACCAGAAAGCAGCTCATAATACCTGCTCGCAATAATACGTTAACCCCCAAAAACATATACTCCTCACGCCATCTAAAACAGTTTACCCGTGTCACCTCTGGCACGACGGGCAATAAAATGTTGATCGGTTACTTTGTACCATGCGACGGATGATTTGTCCGCATCCGTCCGTCTTGCATGTGTCCCCTTCCCGACCATAAACGTGAAAGCTGTGCTGAAAATACCCCAGTTCACCATCAACCTGCGCATAATCCCTCAATGTCGAACCACCGGACGCAATCGCCTCCTGAAGGACATCGCGAATCGTAACCGCCAGACGCCGGGCACGTTTCCCTGCCACTGAATGCGCCAGGCGCTTCGGTGAAATACCCGAACGATACAACGCTTCACAGACATAAATGTTACCAAGTCCTGCAACAACACGCTGGTCAAGCAACGCCGCTTTTATCGGCGACTTTCGGCCTTTAAGGGCTGCCGACAACATGTCCGGGCCGAACGCGTTGCCCAAAGGCTCTGGCCCCATACCGGCAAAAAGCCTGTGGCTATTAAAATCACCGCCAACGACAATTGTCATCAAACCGAATCGGCGTGGATCACAATAGGTTATCTCTGCCCCGTGATCGGTGTAAAAAACCACGTGATCATGTGGACCGGGGGCACCGTTTACCCCCTTTGGAGCCGCGGGCGTAACAATATTTATACGCCCCGACATGCCCAGATGAATGACAAGCACATCACCGCTATCCAGATGGACCAGTATATATTTCGCCCGGCGACTGACAGCCTCGACCCGACGGCCTTCCAGCCGCACCACAAAGTCATGCGGAAAGGGAATTCGCAAATCAGCCCGGCGCTGGATAACCTGTTTCAGTGTTCGTCCCGTCAGAACGGGAGCAAGCCCCCGACAAACGGTTTCAACTTCCGGCAGTTCAGGCATGAAGCGGCCTCATAAAACGTTCCTTGATAAAGCACATTTGCAGACTGGCGCAGCCCGTCATCTCGCGCTATGTTCCGCAACATGGCAAACTATACAGATCATCCCGACAACGGGGAAGCTTCAGAAGGCACATCATATACACATTTCGGATTCCGGGATGTGCAGGTTGATGAAAAGGCCGGTCTTGTGCGTGGTGTTTTCGATAATGTCGCGCGGCGTTATGACATTATGAATGATGTCATGAGTGCAGGCATGCACCGGGTCTGGAAAAACGCCATGGTCGAGACACTGAACCCGCGGCCCGGCATGCACTTGCTGGATGTGGCCGGCGGCACAGGCGATATCGCATTCCGTTTCCTGAAACAGGCGAACTCAAGGAGACCAGGTGCCGCCCCGGCTGAGGTCATGGTTTGTGACATTAACAACAATATGCTCGAAGTGGGCAGAAACCGGGCCAAATTACAGGATCTGGATCAACATATTGAATGGGTTTGCGGGGATGCAGAACATCTTCCCGTGAATGATGGCCAGTTCGACGCCTACACCATTGCGTTTGGCATCCGAAATGTCACCAATGTTCAGAATGCCCTGAACGAGGCATATCGTGCGCTAAAGCCCGGTGGCCGGTTTTTATGTCTCGAGTTTTCCAGAGTTGCCCTGCCGGGTCTGGACAAGTTATATGACGCATATTCATTCAATGTTATTCCGGCACTGGGCCAGATGATCGCCGACGATCGCGAATCATACCAGTATCTGGTCGAAAGTATTCGCAAGTTTCCAACTCAGACAAAATTTGCCTCCATGATCGAGCAGGCCGGTTTCAAGCGAGTTTCATATCGGAACATGACCGGTGGCGTTGTCGCCCTGCATACCGCCTGGCGAATATAGGGAGCCGCGCATTATGTTCGATTCCATTCGCCACAGCCTGCGGCTTATCCATGTTGCCCGTACACTTGCCCGCCATGATGCGCTTTTCACACTTGAACTGATCAAGGATGCCCCGCCTGCTCTGGATTTTGCCCGGAAGCTGGCGGCGCTAAGCGTGCAAGGCGTGTCCCGCAAACACAAGGAATTGCGGCCCGGCCAGAAGCTCGCCAAGGCGCTGGAATCACTGGGGCCAAGCTTTATCAAGCTGGGGCAGTCGCTCGCCACACGCCCCGATGTGATCGGCGACGAAATTGCCGAGGACCTGACAGAATTGCAAGACAGCTTGCCCCCGTTTCCCAGCGCGCAGGCGCGCGAGATCATTGAAGAAGGTCTGGGGCGGCCTGTCAGCGAGATTTTTGCCGAGTTCGATGACACCCCGGTTGCGGCCGCGTCGATTGCCCAGGTCCATTTTGCGGTTACACGTGAAGGGCAGCAGGTTGCCGTAAAGGTTTTGCGTCCAAATATTGAAAAAGCCTTTGCCCGCGATTTTAACATGTTTTTGTGGCTCGCCCGCATTGCAGAGCGAACGGCACCGGCAACCCGGCGCCTTCGACCGGTAGATGCGGTCAACACGCTGGCCCGGTCTGTCGCCATGGAGATGGATTTCCGCTATGAAGCGTCCGCTGCATCGGAACTTGCCGAGAATATGCAGGCCGACCCCTGTTACAAGGTGCCATCCGTCGACTGGCAGCGCACATCCGCCCGCGTGCTGACGGTTGAGCGCATTCACGGGGTTTCATTTGGTGACCAGGCCGCGCTGGACGCCGCCGGGGCGGACCGCAAGATGCTTGCCGACCGCCTGATCACAGCATTTCTAAGTCAGGCATTGTTTCATGGTTTCTTCCATGCCGATCTGCATCAGGGCAATCTGTTCATGGGCAAAGACGGCGAAATAATTGCTGTCGATTTCGGCATCATGGGCCGCCTTGACCGTAAAACCCGGCGCACGCTGGCCGAAATCCTGTATGGCTTCATCACACATGATTATTACGGGCTGGCACAAGCACATTTTGATGCCGGATATGTACCTGCCGATCAGTCGATTGATGAATTTGCGCAAGCCTTGCGCGCCATTGGTGAACCGATAGCCGACAAGCCCATTCGCGAGATTTCGTTGGGGAAGCTGCTGGCCCAGCTATTGCAGACCACCGCGACCTTTTCCATGCAAACCCAGCCCCAGCTGTTGCTGCTTCAAAAAACCATGGTTATGGCAGAGGGGGTCGCATTGAATATCAACCCCGATGTCAATATGTGGGAAATATCGCGTCCGGTGATTGAAAGCTGGATGACGGAAAATCTAGGGGCCGAACCTCAAATGCGTGAACTGACCGGGCGTGTTTGGGATACCGCGCGCAGGCTCCCCGTGATTCTGGAAAAGACAGAAGCCACCCTGAAATCAATGGCCGTAGACGGAATTAAACTGCACCCCGATTCTGTCAGATCCATCCAGGCTGGCACCCCGCGCCCCCGCAGCGGCACAGCCTTCGCATGGGGCCTGCTGGGAGGAATCATCGGCGCACTTGTTGTCGTTGCCCTGTTCATCTGATCGCGATCAGATAAATTTTCACACCCGATTTTCGTAAATTAATTGCACATCCAAATCTTAACCGCTAATTTGGCCCCCTGATCCTGTTTTACAAAAGGATATATAAGTATGCTGCAGAACAAGCGTATTCTGCTGATCATTGGTGGCGGGATCGCAGCTTACAAATGTCTGGACCTGATCCGACGCCTGCGTGAACGCGGGGCCCGGGTGCGCTGTATCCTGACCAAAGGTGGCGCGGAGTTTGTGACGCCGTTAAGTGTCGCCAGCCTGTCGGAAGAAAAAGTTTACACCGAGCTTTTCTCGTTAACAGACGAGGCCGAAATGGGTCATATCCGTCTATCGCGCGAAGCTGATGTCATTCTGGTCGCACCCGCAACCGCCAATCTGATTGCCCGCATGTCAGGCGGACAGGCAGATGATCTGGCAACCACAGCATTACTTGCAACCGACAAGCCTGTCATGATTGCCCCGACCATGAATACCCGCATGTGGACCCACGCGGCAACGCAGCGCAATCTTGCGACACTGCGCAAGGATGGCGTCCGGATTATTGTACCCACTGCGGGTGAACTGGCCTGTGGCGAAGTCGGCGAAGGGCGGTTGGCGGAAGTTCCCCAAATCATTGAGGCTCTTGACCAGTTTTTTGGTATGGACCAGCCTTTAAAAGGGAAAAAGGCTATTGTTACAGCGGGCCCGACACGGGAAGCTATCGACCCGGTGCGATACATTGCCAACAGATCATCGGGCAAGCAGGGATACGCTATCGCGGCTGCCCTGACGGCGCTGGGGGCGAACACGACCCTGATTTCTGGCCCCACAGAAATTGAGCCGCCGTCAGGCCCCGTCTTTATCCCTGTAGAATCAGCCAGAGATATGCTCGCGGCCTGTGAGATGCATCTGCCTGCGGATATTGCTGTTTGCGTCGCCGCGGTGTCGGACTGGCGCGCAGAACAAAGCGCAGATCAAAAGATCAAGAAAAATGGCGGTGCACCGCCAGCCCTGAATCTTGTTGAGAACCCGGACATACTGTTTACCCTGTCTGCGCCGGGGAAAATGCGCCCTCGTCTTGTGATCGGGTTTGCCGCTGAAACTGAAAATATCATCCGCCACGCACAGGCCAAGCTCAGTAAAAAAGGCTGCGACTGGATTATTGCAAACGATGTTTCCGGTGGAGAGGCTGGTGTAATGGGCGCAGATCATAATCAGGTTCATGTGATAACACCCGGCGACCACGAAGAATGGGCGCGGGCCGGAAAAGACGAAGTTGCACGTCGGCTGGCGCTCAAAATTGCTGAATATTTTAAAGAGTAAACTGAATGACTGATATAGAGATCAAAAAACTGCCTCATGGTGCCGACTTGGCCCTTCCCGCCTACGAAACCGCCTCAAGCGCGGGTATGGATCTGGCCGCTGCCGTGGACGAAGATATGGTGCTGGCACCCGGGTCACGTGCGCTGGTCCCGACCGGATTCTCGATGGCGCTTGCCGAGGGCTTTGAAGCCCAGATCAGACCCCGTTCCGGATTGGCATACAAGAACGGTGTTACGGTTCTGAACAGTCCCGGCACCATAGATGCCGATTATCGCGGCGAGGTAAAGGTCCTGCTGATCAATCATGGCCCGGAAGATTTTGTCATTACGCGCGGCATGCGCATCGCGCAGATGGTCATCGCACCGGTAACGCAAGGTAGCTGGCGCGAAGTGGATGACCTGTCTGAAACAGTCAGGGGAGCCGGTGGTTTTGGCTCCACGGGCACAGCGGCCCGCTCTGCAAAATAACTCTGAACGCTGACAAAAGGGAAGATGAAGGTTCATGTTTCGACTGTCTAAAAAGATGATGTTCGCGCTGGAGGCTGTGGTCGACATTGCCTACAATGGCCGCTCTGACCCGGTTCAATCCAAGGAAATAACCCAGCGTCAGGGCATACCACAGCGATATCTGGAGCAGGTCATGCAACAGCTTGTGCGGGCTGGCATTTTAAAAGGTGTGCGGGGCCCGCGAGGCGGCTATCTGCTGGCACGGGAACGGCGGCGGATCACCATTGGTGAAATTGTGCAAATCGTCAGTGAAATAGAAACGCCGGGTGACAGCCAGCTTTACGAATCCTCGTCTGATCTGGGTAACAAGGTGGTCAAGCCGCTGCTGGAAGACCTGAATAAGGAAATCATGCGCAAGCTTGATACAATATCCATTCAAGACCTTTGCGAGCAGGCAACAAAAAAAGGGATAAGTTCAGAAGCACGGAAGAATTTGGATTTCATTATTTAAGACGCTATGATGATCATCGTGGCTCGAGAGCCAAATCGGGCCCGCTCATAGAAATGCAATATTAGAGAACGGAGAAAGAAGATGTCAGTGGTTGAAGATGGCACAGAAGGCCGGGGCAAAATATATGAGAACATCATCGAAACGCTTGGTAATACGCCGCTTGTCCGACTGAACCGTATGGCTGAAGGACTAAAAGCAGATATCCTTCTTAAGCTTGAATTTTTCAATCCCCTGGCCTCCGTCAAGGATCGCATTGGCGCTGCCATGATTGAAGCACTGGAAAAAGCAGGCAAGGTCAACAAGGACACCATATTCGTAGAACCCACATCCGGCAATACCGGGATTGCACTGGCGTTTGTTTGCGCTGCCAAAGGATACAAGCTGATTCTTGTCATGCCCGAGAGCATGTCAATTGAACGGCGTAAAATGCTGTCTTTGCTGGGCGCAGAACTTGAACTGACACCCGCGGCCAAGGGCATGCGGGGTGCCATCATGCGGGCAGAGGAAATTATCAAGGAAAATCCGAATGCCGTTATGCCACAACAATTTGACAACCCGGCAAACCCGGAAATTCATGGCCGGACAACGGCAAATGAAATCTGGAACGACACCAAGGGTAAAGTAGATGTTGTTATTTCGGGCGTCGGCACCGGCGGGACGCTAACCGGCGTTGGATCTGCCCTTAAAAAGAAAAAAGCTGATGTAAAGATGGTCGCCGTAGAACCGGAAGACAGCCCTATTCTGTCTGGCGGGCAACCGGGCCCACATAAAATTCAGGGTATTGGCGCGGGCTTTGTCCCCGGCATCCTGGATACCGGGCTGATTGATGAAGTCTTGACGATCAGTAATGAAACGGCCTTTGAATATGCTCGCCGGGCCGCTCGTGAAGAAGGTATCCCCGTCGGCATCTCATCAGGTGCCGCCATTGCCGCCGCCATTGAAATGGCTGAACGGCCTGATATGAATGGCAAAACAATTGTTGTGATTATCCCTTCATTCGCCGAACGTTATCTGACAACGGCCCTGTTTGACGGGCTTTAAAGCGTAACCGCATATGCCATTGACCGATGATCAGCTTGACCGCTATGCCCGCCATATTATTCTGAAAGAGGTTGGCGGGGCCGGTCAGGCCAAATTATTAAAGGCACGGGTACTGGTTATTGGTGCCGGCGGACTGGGCGCGCCTTTACTGATGTATCTGGCGGCGGCAGGTGTTGGCACACTGGGTATTGTGGATGATGACTTGGTCAGCCTGTCGAACCTGCAACGTCAGATAATTCACACCACGCCGAAACTTGGCATACAAAAAACGGACAGCGCTGCTGCCATGCTGGCTGCGATTAATCCTGATGTTAAGACAGAACTGCATACGGTCCGTCTGAATGACCGGAATGCGACCGCCTTGATCCGGCAATATGATATTGTTGCTGACGGCAGCGACAATTTCGAAACGCGCTTCCTGCTGAACGATGTTTGTTATGCAGAAAGGAAGCCGCTGGTATCAGCTGCCCTCAGTCAGTTTGAAGCCCAGCTTACCACGTATCGTGCCTACGAACCCGGCACGAACCCCTGTTATCGATGCCTGTTCCCGGCACCGCCTCCGCCGGGATCAGTTCAAAACTGTGCCGAGGCCGGAATTCTGGGTGCCCTTGCCGGAATCATGGGGTCAATGCAGGCACTTGAAGTGATTAAAGAGATTCTTACGCTGGGGGAAAGTCTGGCCGGGCAATTGTTAATCTACGACGCACTGTCCGCACGCACCCGCAAGGTACGCTTCCGAAAAGATCCGGACTGCCCTTTGTGCAGTACTCATGCCACTCATGACAATCGACAAGACGGGCCAACCGGCAAAACGGCTACAAATTAATCCTGAAGTACCCGATCCGGCGGGGCATGACCGTCAACAAAGGTCTTGATGTTGATCAGGACCTTTTCGCCCATATCAATCCGGCCTTCAATCGTGGCGGACCCCATGTGCGGCAACAGAACAACGTTATCCAGCTTCAGCAGTTTCGGATTTACAGCGGGCTCATGCTCGAATACATCCAGCCCCGCACCGGCAATTTCACCGGCCTGCAGCATGCGAACCAGCGCATTCTCATCCACAACCTCTCCACGAGAGGTGTTGATCACAAAACAATTTTTACGCAAGAGTTTCAGGCGGCGCGCCGACAACAGATGATAGGTCGCGGGCGTATGCGGGCAATTTACCGATATGATATCCATCCGGGCCAGCATCTGGTCCAGACTCTCCCAATAGGTCGCCTCAAGCTCTTCTTCGGTTGTCGTGTCAATCTGATGACGATTATGATAATGAATAGACAGGCCAAAGGCTTTCGCACGACGCGCCACAGCCTGACCAATGCGCCCCATCCCGATGATCCCCAGCCGCTTGCCCCAGATACGGGACCCGAGCATACCGGTGGGCGACCATCCTTTCCACTCGCCGGAACGCAAAAGCCGCTCACCTTCGGTCAATCGTCTTGGCACAGCCAGCAACAAGGCCAGCGTCATATCTGCGGTATCTTCCGTCAGAACACCCGGCGTACTGGTAACCGTGATTCCGCGCTGGCGAGCTGTGGCCAGATCAATATGATCAACCCCTGTCCCAAAATTGGCGATCAGCCGAAGATTGGGGTTTGCCTGTGCCAGAATGCCCGCGTCGATACGGTCTGTCACGGTCGGCACCAGAACATCTGCTGCTTTTACAGCTTCAATTAACTGAGCCTGACTGAAAGGCGTATCTTCGACGTTGAGCCGCGTATTGAAGAGCTCCATCATACGTGTTTCAATAACGTCAGGCAGCTTCCGTGTAACGATGACAAGCGGCTTCTTCTGCGTCATACGCGAACTCCGAATATTCTGTTTTATGATCGATCTTTAATTCATTCCAGGCAACAGGTTCAATCTGAAGGGTCAAACCCATGCCTTTTATGAACAACACTATCCGATCTGTCTAGCAGAACTGCCAAAGACTTTCAAATGAAGCGATTGTAACAATGTTAATTTTATCACAGCCCGCCCCAGACGCTCTACATAAATCACCTGATGCCCTTTCCTTGACCTGCTCTTCAGCCCCGTGCATAAACCGGCTTAACACATTCGCTATTATCATCAGAGGCTGGACGAATAATGACATTTACAGGCAGAGTATTTTCCGCCACCCCTCCCCGGTACATGCTGCTGGTTTTTCTTCTGTTCCTGACTGCCCTTGGCACAGCGGGCAGTCAGGCCAGAACATCGGTGGGTGCATCAGGCCTTCCCGTGCCCAGATTCGTCTCGTTAGGGTCAGACACTGTTTACGTCCGCACAGGCCCCGGCAAACAATATCCCATTGACTGGGTGTATGTGCGTAAGGGATTACCGCTGAAGGTCATGGCTGAATACGATATCTGGCGCAAGGTGAGTGATCAGGACGGGTCGACCGGATGGATACATGGCAGTCTGCTTTCGGGCCGCCAGACCGCCGTCATTCAAAAAGGTATTCAGACAATATATGAAAAGCCGGATGTTTCGAGCTGGCCGGTGGTCCGGGCCGAACCCGGCGTCATCGCCGATCTGCTAAAATGCGAACGGCAATGGTGTTCGATCAGGATTGATGGAAAAAAAGGCTGGATTAACCGCGCAGGGCTATGGGGGGCCGAAAATTAGGAACTGGCTTCACGGAAAATAAACATACTGCATGCGAAAAGAGTGTACTAGAGTTCTGTGCCCGTTCATTGTCAGATGTTCACCAGCATAGATCATAACAGCATCCAGGCAGGTATAATATACCTGAAAACAAGAAGTTACAGGCATGTCGTCATTCAAGAGATCACTGACCATAATTGGCGGACAGCGTGTTTTGCACATTGCCTGGTCCTTCGCTGCTTCTGTCATTATCGCTCGCCTGCTCACACCGGAAGAGATTGGTGTCTTTTCAGTTTGCGCGTCACTTGTCGCCATCGCACATGTTTTCCGCGAATTCGGCGTTGGCAGCTATTTAATTCAGGAGCGGGAATTAACACGGGAACGCATTCGCTCGGCACTCGCTGTGATGTTTTGCTTCTCATGGACGATTGGGATCAGCCTATTCCTCGGGCGTCATCAGATCGCGGCCTTTTATGGCAATCTGGAACTGGTCAACGTCATGTCCGTTCTGGCACTGAATTTCTTTCTTATTCCGATTTCTTCGCCAGTGCTGTCCATCCTGCGGCGAAACCTGAAATTTGGCACCGTTGCCGGAATCAGTCTGGTTTCAAGCTTTGTCGCGACAGCCGGGTCTGTCATCATGGCATATTTGGGCTACGGTCCCGCAAGCCTGGCATGGGGGTCTGTCGCGGGCATTGTCGTCACGATTATGATGTCAACTTACTTCCACCCCCCGGAAGTGCCCTGGCTCCCGGGTTTCAGCGAGATACGCCGCGTGCTATCCTATGGCTCGAAGTCGAGTGTAAACATGCTGACCAATGAGTTGGGCAACAGTTCGCCGGATCTTATCATGGGGCGAATGTTAAGTCTTTCCGACGTTGGAATGTACAGCCGGGCAAACGGCTTCGCCTCTATTGTCATCGACAATATAAGCCAGTTGATGCACAGCGTCTTGTTCCCGACCTTTTCGGATGAAAGCCGCACCGGCAAGGATGTTGTTCAAAACTTCAAAAACCGGACCGTTATGGTCTCTGCCGTTATCTGCCCGGGCCTGTTGTTTTTTGCCTATACAGCCGAACCCCTTATCCTCTTCCTGTATGGTGACCAATGGGTCCCGGCTGCACCGCTGGCAACTATCATTTGCCTGTCAGCGTTAATTTATGTTCCCTACACACTGGCAGGTTCTATGATCCAGTCACATGGCTATGTGGGATATGCTGCCAAAACATCGTTCATGGTGCAAACCGTGCGTATATTATCCGTTGTCGCCGGGTCAATGTTTGGCCTTATCTATGTCCCCATATTCGGCGTCTCCCTGTATATCGGCCGATATTGGGCCCACAGTTACGGCATGAAAAAATTCTTCGGGGTAGGTTACCGCGAAATGATTTTCATCAACGCCAAAAGCTTTCTGGTTGGCCTGATCACTTTGGCGCCTGTTGCGGCCTTGTCCTTCGCCCTGCCAAAGGATTTCGATCTGGAAACTCGTGTACTCATGTATCTGGGGTCAGCGGCACTGGCCTGGCTGGCGGCCATTTATGCCACCAATCATCTGCTGAAACGGGAAATTGATGTTATTGCGGGTGACCTGCGCCGAAAAATATTACCGTTACGCAAGACATAAAGATATAAGACGGCGATCTTTTATTGTCCGGATTCTGCCTTGTCTTCTGGCTCAACCACCTTGAAAAATTTGCCCAGCCCGCAAGACGGACCCTCTATTCCATTTGAAGGAATAACGGTTACAACATCTGTGGAACACAGCTGATTCAACGTCACACGATAGGCAAACCGGTCTTCAAACTTCAGGCCATGACATCTGTTGGGTAGCTCATTTAGCCATTTCTCGCCATTCCGCATGACGAAAATAATCGTTTTGTCATCTACGACAGTTGTATTGCGGATCATATACAGGGATAAACACCTGGTAACCTCCCCTGTTCTCTCCCACGCCGGAATTGGGGGCTTTTCAGCCTCCAGGCCATCGGACGCACCCTGAGCCGCGCTGGTTGCGCAGCCCAGAGACATCATAAAAACAGTGGCAATGCCTTTTGTCATTTCGGAAGCTGAACGAAACATGATCAATACCTCCTTGAACATTTCCGCATTCACAAGTCTGCAAAGTTAAACCAGACATGCGGCAAAAATATGGCCACAAAAAAGGCATTCACATTGAGCATCCTTTAACGCCTGCAATAGGCGATTGCGTCAATTTCAACCAGAGCACCCGGCACCATCAGCTCAGACCGGACTGTCGCCCTCGCTGGCGGGTTGGTTGGAAAATATTTTGCATATTCAGTATTAAATGCGGAAAAATCTTCCACATTCACCAGCCATATTGAACATTTAACAATGTCCGTCATTTCGCACCCTGCCTTGGCCAGAATAGCCTTGATATTGTCCAGGCATTGCCGTGTCTGTTCTGCTGCATTTGTGCCAACCAGTTTGCCGTCCGGTCCAAATGCAAGTTGCCCCGAAACAAATACATTGTCTCCGGCACGCACAGCTGGTGACAAGGGAATAGATGAAGGTTTGCCCATCACAATACATTCTTTGGTCATAAAAATTCCTGAAAAATTATCAAATCAAGGCTGAAAGAGTTTTCAACTTGTGGCCGCTGATCTGCCAGCTAAATACAGTATTGTCAACTTTAGTGCCAAACTGTTCCTGCAAACGGGAAATCAACCCGGCAATATCTGACGTTGAACAAGCCGGATATCACTCTATCAATTGACAAAATTAAATAAATTGGGTGGAATGTAAAAATCAACGTTAAAAAGGGGTTGGGGTAAAATGAACTCATCTATAGTGAAACGCACCGGAAAACTGTTATCCGGTGCAACGATTGCTCTTGTCATTGCAAGTTCGCCCGCACTGGCTTTCAAAGCCAAATATTACAAGGACTGCCATGCACCGGTTAAAGAAGCTGAACCGCTGGTGAGTGAGAAAGGCAGTACCGGAAAATCCTTAGGCAAGGCCGCTGGAATATTTGGCAAGGTTGGCAGCTTTGCCGGTCTGGGAGGGGGGCTGGGAAGTGCGGCAAACACCGCTGCAAAGGTCTCTCAATATAGCGGGTATATCGAAAATGCATCCGCCTTGACGGGCCAGATGCAGACAGATTTTCCGGATGAGGATGATCGCTGGGGCGCTTACGGCGACCAGATGGACACGGAAGCCAATGACCTGCTCAGTGTCAGGGACGCCGTCAGCAGTGCGCAAGCGTGTTATGACGCAGCCTATACAGCACTGGGGGCCGAAGTCGCCGCAGGCAACCTGAAGTCAAAATCTGCAAAAAAACAGCTGAAGGAAATTCAGAAAGGATCAATGGAGACAGGGGATCTTCTCAAAAAATCGCTTGATCGCATGAACAACAACCTTTCCGCCTATGATCAGGCACTGGGCACAGAAGCAAGCGGCCTGAACTTCAACCCGTCCAGCCTGGCAGGTGGTGGGCAGGCAAGTTATTGCAAGGGCGCAAGTGGACAACTGGCATCCTGGTGCGCACAGTATGGCAGCAATCCGCAAGTGCTGAACGCAGACCAGTTCTCGACAAACTATTATGCCGGCAAGGCTGCATCTGTCCCCTCCTTTGGTAACCTGAGCGGATTGGCCAGTTTGGGCTCCTTGAAAAATGCAGGTCTGGCAAACACCGCAGCCAGTCTGGTCGGCGGCACTGGCCAGGCTGCCAAAGCTGTCGACATGTCAGGCGTCAACAAGGTCAGTCAATCAAGTGGCAAATACATGGGCGTATATGAATCCACCCATGCCCTGATTGAGCCCCAAAAAGCGCTTGAGGCAAAAGTACAGCAGCAGCCTTGGGAATAGAGATAATATTTGCGACGTAAAAAAGGGGCTCCGGTCATGACCGGAGCCCCTTTTTCATCTCCAAAACCCGTATGGCAGCTATAGCTGCCAGCGGCGAATTCCGTTCTCGTATTTATGATCCCGCCACATGGCCTTGATATCAGCGACCAGACCCCCGGGCTGCACAATCCCCTCAATCTCTGAAGATGTTAAAGTACGGTACTCTTCATGCTGCACCGCCCCGACCACGCAAACATATTTTTCAAATTCATCCTGTTTTTCCTTGCGCTTTTCGTCGCCATCATAATCACCACCGGCAAGGCCTATATCCAGCGCCCGCTTCTTCAGGGTAATCCCGTAATGCTCCTGCGCTTCGTCAGGATCGGCCATAGGATCGTGGACATCAACACGATAACCGCGACGCTCAAGACCGTTCACCAGATCAATAATCTTGGAATTTCGCAAATCCGGCACATTTTCCTTGAAGGTCATCCCCAGGACCAGTATCCGTCCCTCGCCGCCCAGTTGCGCCACGATACGCTCGGCAATAAAGTCCGCCATACCGTCATTGATTCTGCGGCCAGAGAGAATGATTTCCGGATTATGATTGATCTGCCGGGCACGTTCGGCCAGATAGAACGGATCAACACCAATACAGTGTCCGCCCACCAGACCGGGTTGAAACTTCAGGAAATTCCACTTGGTGCCGGCCGCTTCCAGCACATCATATGACGAAATGCCAAGTTTCTGGAAAATCATTGTAATTTCATTGACGAAGGCAATATTGATATCACGCTGGGCGTTTTCAATAACCTTGGCGGCTTCTGCTGCACGAATATTCTTGGCACGGAAAACCCCGCCCGTTGTCACAGCGCCATACAGCTGCGCCAATGTTTCAACAACTTCGGGTGTTTGACCGGATATGACCTTGGTGATGCGATCAACAGTATGTTCCCTGTCGCCCGGATTAATACGCTCTGGTGAATAGCCCAGGAAAAAATCCTTGCCACACTTCAGCCCTGACCCTTTTTCAAGAACCGGCCCGCACAATTCTTCGGTCACACCAGGATAAACAGTGCTTTCAAATACGACGATATCGCCAGACTTCAGAATGGGACCCAGCGTTTCGCAAGAGGCACGAACAGGCGTTAAATCGGGTTTGTTGTCATCATCAACAGGGGTCGGTACGGTCACAATATAAATTTTTGCCGACGCCACGTCCTGCGTAGAAGCCGTTAATTTTAATTTACTTGCCAGCATGCGCTCCGGTTCAATTTCACCCGTGCGATCCTTGCCTGTTTTCAGTTCATCAATACGTTTCTGATTGATATCAAAGCCTGTGGTATCAAAATGTCGCGCCAGCGCGACGGCCAGCGGCAGACCAACATAGCCCAAACCGATCACGGCAACCTTGGTATCGGAAGAAAGCAAATTTTCTGACATGATATATCCGAATTAGAGTTTCTGTTTTTCAGCCTTAAAACGTTGTGTATTCCCGAGAATTATAAAAATCCATAAGCTCGTAATACCACATAGACAACGCCATACGCCCTGTCCATGACATTATTTAGGCTCAATCCCTTAAAAAATTCTGACCTTTAGCAAGAATTTCCGGAATTACTTGCGGATTTCCAGTTCTAGAGACCAAACCGGGACCATATCATCCGGGATTCCATCGCGTCCAGTACCTGTGTTGCAATGTTGTTTTGTCTGGCCCCCAGCCCCAGTCTTGACCGCAACCAACCCTTCTCCTGATCCATCACCAGAAAGCGGGTCTTTTCTCCCAGTTTTTCGCGCATGGTCGCACGTAATTCTCCCAGCCCGTCAATGAGGCCAAGCTTGACTGCCTTTGTGCCGGTCCAGACATCACCTGAGAACATGACTTTCTGGGTTCCTTTCAGGCGCTCCCCCCGGCGCTCCTTGACCAGCGACTGGAAATAAGCGTGAATATCTTTCTGCAATTCCTTGATATGCGAAATATCTTCCTCGTTTTCCGGCTGGAAGGGATCGAGCATGGATTTCTTCTCGCCTGCCGTATAAACCCGCCGCTCAACGCCCAGTTTTTTCATCGCTTCCGGAAAACCAAAACTGGCAGATATCACACCGATACTACCTACAATGGATGCCTCGTCGGCGTAAATTTCATCCCCTGCAAGGGCGATCAAATATCCGCCAGACGCCGCGACATCTTCCGCAAAAGCATAGACAGGCACCTCCTTCTCTTCCGACAGCGCCCTGATACGTCGCATAATCTGAACCGACTGAACCGGTGATCCGCCCGGCGAATTAATAGCCAGCGCAACGGCCTTCACCCCATGCAGTGAAAAGGCATCCTCCAGCGCATCCGCCACACCTGCAAGATTAAGAGCCTGCCCAAAACGCCCTTTTGCCGCAATCTGCCCCTGCAGATTAACAACGGCCACAACCGGTGCCGGATTTCTGAAATGTTCAAATGGCAGCTTCGCCAGTAATTTTCGAATGCCGCCTGATAATTTTCCGCTCATTGTCTGCCACTTTCTGTCAATTTGTTGTCGTAAAAAACCTTGTAAAACTCAAATATTCAAGCCTTCTCCGCCCCGGAACAGCCTTTCAGCGTCCGGCGTATAGCTGCCATCAGAAGCATGTAACACCAGTCCGGGCAACAGCGCCAGTGGCCCCTTTACCCCGCGCCGGGCCGTTACAATCACCCGACGCGCGGCCACACCCGCTTTTGGCCAGACGGGCATGATTGAAATGTCCCCGGCACGCTCGCCGATAGCCGCCAGCAATTCATGCAAACGGTCTGCCCTGTATATAAAGGTGATTCTGCCCCTGACTTTCAAGAACCTGATTGACTCTGCCACCCATTTTTCCAGTGGCAGATCAATTGTCATATGTGCACGAGCCTTTGAAAAATCAGGCGGCGGCGTCGCGTTCCCTTCGGCCAGATAGGGCGGATTAGACATCACCTGATCATAATATCCGCGTGCCAGCACCGAGGGAGGATGCGCCAGATCACCTTCATGAATGGTCACTCTGCCAGACATGTTATTGGCCAGAATATTGTGTTGGCCCAGCACGGCCAGTTCCTGCTGAATTTCCATGCCATCAATATAAACATCCGATTTTCTGTACGCGAGACACAAGGTCGCGCCCCCAACACCGCAACCCACATCCAGAATACGCTGACCTGACTGCGGCGATACCGCTGCCGCCAGCAACACCGTGTCAGAACCTGCCCGAAATCCGTGAGCAGGCTGGCGCAGTTTTATGCGTCCATCCAGAAAATCGTCTTCCGTCATGGTCAATCCTGTATTGCCAGACTATCGCCCAAGCCTGCCTCCTGCAGGGTTTTTCTCGCTTCGTTCATATCACTTTCATCCACCATGATGCGCTGTGGCAACGCCCCGATACTGCCTTCTACCACACTGGCATTATAGTCCAGATGAAAGAAAGGAATTTCCTCCCCATTCAGCAAGGCGCGTACCCTTGATATCAAAACGGCGTTGGTTGTTCGAAGCAGTTCTTTCATATATTCACCTGTTCTCTCGATTTCTCGCAAAAAAATGAAGTCATGTGTGCTTGACCATGATATGACCTGACCACTATCTTGAGGAAACCCTGATTTATAACATTGCCAGGAATAAGCTGTGGGACAGGTTCTGTCATTTGAAAACGAAAGCAAGTCAATAACGGACGATAAATCGAGCGCTGCATTCGATGTCCTTATGGAATTTGTCGGCGACGACCTGAAGAAGGTCAACGAAACCATTATACGCCGGATGGACAGCCCGGTGGCACTTATTCCACAACTGGCAGGGCACCTTATTGCTTCTGGCGGTAAACGCCTGCGCCCCATGCTGACGCTGGCGGCTTCCCGCATGTGTGGTTATGAAGGCAACCGTCATCTAAAACTTGCTGCCTGTGTAGAATTTATTCATACCGCTACCTTGCTCCATGATGACGTGGTCGATGACAGTGATTTGCGCCGGGGCAAGGAAACCGCGAATGTGCTTTGGGGCAACAAGGCCAGCGTTTTGGTGGGTGATTTCCTGTTCAGCCGTTCATTTGAACTGATGGTCGAGGATGGCTCACTTAAAGTTTTAAAAATACTGTCTTCTGCATCATCGACAATCGCTCAGGGCGAAGTGTTGCAGTTGATGACATCCAACGATACCGAAACAACTGAAGATGCCTATCTGAATGTTATAAGTGCCAAAACTGCAGCCTTGTTTTCGGCCGCCTGTCGTATTGGCGCGGTTGTTGCGGATCGTCCCGGTGCGGAGGAAGCGGCCCTTGAAAGCTATGGCAAGAATTTGGGCATCGCGTTCCAGCTTGTGGATGATGTTCTGGATTATTCGGCGCTTCAGGCAAAACTTGGAAAATCCATTGGTGACGATTTCCGGGAAGGGAAAATTACCTTGCCTGTGGTCCTTGCCTTCCGGCGCGGATCGGACGAAGAACGTACCTTCTGGCGGCGCGCCATGGAAGATATGCAGCAAACCGACGCTGACCTTGAACATGCCTTGCATTTGATGACGAAGCACAAGGCACTGGATGATTCGATCAAGCGCGCCCAGCACTATGGGGCCATGGCGCAAGACGCCCTTGCAATATTCCCGGACAGCGGGTTAAAGGCGGCCTTGCTGGGGATTGTGGATTTTTGCATCCGACGGGCCCACTAGGTAGCGGGACTTTATAACTCCCGATGGTGGCAATATAAATTAAGCTGGCCTGCTGTATTGTTCACTTCAGCCAGACAGGCATCTTGCCGATCTGACGGGATAGAGACTTCAAATGTTGTCAGATACCTGCTGGAGCCATCCGCATTCGGGGTCCGCGTCGCATTCATCCTGACGACATTTGCACCATAGTTCATAAACACTTCTGACACTCGGGCCACCAGCCCGGGCCTGTCTCCCCCGTCAACCTCGACAATGTGGCTTGCCTGCGCGCTGTCCAGATGATGAGGACTGAATTTATACCGCGTTACTTTCAGGTCTGCCTCAGCCAAAACATCCAGATCCTTTAGCTCACCTTCTATGTCTTCCAGCGAAACACCCTCGGGCAATTCAGCCAGACACGAAAATTCACAACCGTTGCCCAATACCGAGAATGATGTATCCGCAAGATTGGCACCAGCATCGTAAAGTCGGCCGGCAACCGCCGCAATCAGACCAACCTGATCCGGGCTCACAATGGATATCAGCACAAGGTTATGGGTGGCGACGCTCATTATTCCCGCTCTCCTCTAAAAGGTTAAAAACTGTTCTGTTCTGTAGCAGTATAAAGCATATTCTCTGATATGCTCTGAAATTACGACCTTGCACTCACAGGACAAAGGCAAAACGACATGCCCAATTCATCAGCCAGCCCCCGGATTGCAGGCGCACCGAGCCTTGTCGACAGCCTGATTCCCCTGGCGGCTCTGGTCGCTCTGCTATCGTCTTCGGTTTATCTCTACGGTGACAGTTCTTCAGGTGGTGCCAACCAGATCGCATTATTTATGGCGGGGGTGGTCGCGATACTCATTGGTCTGAAAAACGGCCATAAATGGTCAGAAATGAACAAGGCAATTCAGGATGGCATCGCCATGACCGCCGGGGCCATTATTATCCTGCTGGCTGTCGGAGCGCTGATCGGCACGTGGCTTTTGTCAGGCACCGTTGCCTCCATGATTTATTACGGGCTAAAAATCCTGGATCCGGGTATTTTTTATGCGGCCAGTTGCGTTATCTGCGTAATTGTTTCCCTGAGCATCGGCAGTTCATGGACTGTTGTCGGTACAATAGGAGTCGGCCTGATCGGCATATCAGCGGGTTTGGGCCTGTCACCGGAAATTACCGCCGGGGCCATCATATCAGGCGCCTATTTTGGTGATAAAATGTCGCCCCTGTCTGACACAACCAATCTGGCACCCGCTATTGCCGGAAGCGAGCTTTTTGAACACATTCGCCACATGATGTGGACAACAGTTCCAAGCCTGGCGATAGCCATCATTATATTTGGTGCCATCGGGCTTTTCAGCTCACCGGGCAATTCCGACGTCACCATGATGGAAACACTGACCATTCTGGACGCCAATTTCAATATAGGTCTGCACCTGCTGATACCAATCGCCATTACCTTGTTGCTGGCGGTCAAAAAGGTTCCTGCATTTCTGGCAATATTTACCAGCGCCCTGATCGGCGGTGTTTTTGCCGTCCTGTTTCAACCCGAACTGACCATCAACTTTGTAAACCGGCCAGAACTTTCCAGCGGATTGGCTTATGTCGCGGGCGTCTGGACAGCCCTGTTTGATGGCTTTCATATTGCCACCGGTTCCCCCCGAATAGATGACCTGCTTAATCGCGGGGGCATGAGCAGCATGCTTAATACCGTATGGCTTATCCTCTCGGCAATGTTTTTTGGCGGCATTATGGAAAGAACCGGCATGCTTGCACGGCTTATTCAGGGGACAATCGGTTTTGCAAAAAGCACCGGATCTCTGATCACCCTGACCATGGGAGCAAGCCTTGGCAGCAATATTATAACCGCAGAACAATATATCTCGATTGTCCTGCCCGGACGGATGTTCCGCGAGGAATACAGACGGCGCAATCTGGCTCCCGTCAACCTGTCCCGGGCACTGGAAGACGCAGGCACCATTACATCACCTCTGGTACCCTGGAACACCTGCGGGGCCTTTATGGCGGGAACGCTTGGGGTTGCAACCTTTGCCTACCTTCCCTTTTGCTTCTTTAATCTGATTAATCCGCTGATTGGTGTTATCTACGCCTATGCAGGCTATAAAATACTGGAATTGCCGCCCGAAATCGATAAAACAGGGGCGCCAACTCCATTATCAACCCCCATCCGTGTTCAAGAATCCTAAATCTTTTGGCTCTATAACCGGATAAGAAAATTTGTTACTCAACTTAATAAAACAGGCACGAAATCATGTCAAAACAACTTCTTCATCTGGTCTTTGGTGGCAAGGTAAAAGACCCCTCCAGGGTCGAATTCGAATCAGCGGACGACATAGAAATAGTTGGCATATTTCCCAACTACAAATCTGCACTGGAAGCATGGCGGGGCGCTGCACAGGCAAGCGTTGACGATGCCTTGATGAAATATGTCATCGTCCATCTTCACAAATTGCTGGAACCCGACGAAAAGCTGTTTAGTGAATCGTCATAAAAATTTCACATATTAAATTCGGTCAATCATTTAGATTAGCTCACCAGTATTGTGCTATAGTGGAATGCAAGTCAGCATCAGGAGAAATGAATGGCCTACAAAATAACAGACGTGACCGGCGTCGCCGAAATGAAGGCTCTTGAGCTTTCAAAGGCGGGGATCAAAAGCGTTGATGACCTGGCGACGGCATCACCGGCAGCTATTGCCGCAATTCCCGGCTTTGGCCCCGTCACAGCAAGCCGGGTAATACAGTCAGCTCAAAGTCTGCTTTCAGGGCAGTCACCGGCGCCCAAACCGGCAAAAAAGGCAGCGGCAAAACCCTCGGATACGACAAAGGCTGACAAAAAGGCCAAGGCTTCTTCCAGCAAGAAAAAAGACAAGAAAAAGTCATCAAAAAAAGCCGATAAAAAAGGCGGCAAGAAAAGTGCAAAAAAGAAGTCAAAGTCGAAAAAGAAATAGACTATCCGGTTGACATATGGCGGGCGTCTGGCAATTTGTCCTTTTGATAATAGTCAGGATTTCTTGTGCCAGACACACCAGACAAATCAACCTATGCATCGCCGGACAAAAGCGTTTCTTCAAACAATGTAGAAATCGAGCGTAAGTTTCTGGTCGTTGGTGACGGCTGGAAGTCGCAGGCAAAAGCAAAGCCTATCCGGCAAGGGTATCTGGCCACAGGCAAAGGCCTTACGGTGCGGGCGCGTCAGAAAGGCGATAAAGCTTTTCTGACCATAAAAGCTGCCCGCGACGCGACCAGCAGGTATGAGTTTGAATATTCCATTCCCGTTTCGGATGCTCTTCAAATGCTGGAAACCATCTGCCCGCATCCCCCCATTGAAAAAATCAGATATATTGTTGAAGAAGATGGCAATACTTGGGAAATCGACGTCTTCGAGGGTGCCAATCAGGGCCTGATCGTTGCCGAGATCGAACTGAAATCGGCTGACCAGGCCTTTAACAAGCCCGGCTGGCTAGGCCCGGAAGTCAGCGATGACATCCGTTTTTTCAATGCATCGATTGCTTATGCGCCCTTCAATACATGGAATATTTCCTACCCGGACCTGATCCGGGAAAAGCAGGCATCAGCGCGATAGTTTGCGTTTAATCTCGCGCCACAGGTTATAATAGGCAATCGTAGAGCGGCTTTTCGGTGCAAAGGTACCAATTGGGGCCCGCATGACGCCCATTCGCTCGACGTCACTGGCATAAGGGATTACAGCCTTCAGAAAGCCAGGACGCTCTTTGGGCAGACGGTTCAGAATTTCCTTGTGAAGGCTCTTGCGCATGTCCACCATCGAAAAGAAAGGCATGATTTTCAGGCCCTTCAGCTTGTTCGAAACACAAAATGACAATAATTGTTCAAATGTCCGCAGCGACAAGGTCGTCGGAATGAGCGGCACAACAAGCGCGTCGACAGCTTCAAAAATATTTTCTGAAACCAGCGTCATGCCGGGCGGACAATCAAGAATGACATAATCATAGTCATCGCCTAGAGATTTTAGCTTCTTGCGCAGGACATCGGGCTTTTTGGCATCATCCAGCATGATATCCATGCGCCGATATGAAAAATCAGCAGGCAAAAGGTCCAGCCCTTCATAATCGGTGCCCTTAATCAGATCATCAATGTCCGTCCTGGGCTTCAACAGCTTCTTTGTACCGCCTTTAACCTTGGGTTTAATCCGAAAATAAAACGTCGCCGCTCCCTGCGGGTCCAGATCCCAGATCAGTACCCTGGCCCCTTCCTTGGCGGCCAGATGGCCAATATTAACGGCACAGGCCGTCTTGCCCACGCCACCCTTAATATTATAAACGCCTATGACCTTCATAATGCCGTTCCTGATTCTGCCTTGTGTCGAAACAGTTTACGACAAAGCGTTATCACTTCATCATTGTTGAAGTGACCAAAAGATGTGTGAAACCTCTTAAAGGCGGATTGCTGCCGCTCAATGAGATGTCCGGCCAGCATACCGATCGCCAGATATGTCTCGACGGGGTCCGAACCGGCATCCCGCATTTCTTCTGCCATTTGTGTAATCGACGACGCCTGAACTTCATAGTCCTGAAAATCACCCAGATCCTGCTGCAATACCTTCAAAACCTTGAGCAGACGATTGACCTCACGCTCCGGATAAAGGCTTTTGAAAAATTCCAGCATATACCTTAATTTCTTCCCGTGTTTTCGCAAATCATGAAGATCAAAGCTGGGCGATTCCGGTGTGATTGAACGTCCATCGGCAAGCATCTTGCGATATAGCCGCCATATCCATCTATCGGCCAGCAATTTTAAGGGGGCATCGGCACTGGCCCCGAGTAAATCCCGATCAATACTGGCGCTGTCCGCCAATTGACGCCAATGCCGCTTGAGGTCCCGATATTTCTGGCTTCGCATAACCCGCAAAAGTTTTTTATACGCCTGCTGCCTCTTTTGCATCAGATGATGTTGCAAAGGCAGCAAGGCTTCCTGAAAACCGACAGGCAATAGTGTTTCATATTCAGGAAAGTTAAGCAGATAAACGTCAAGATCGCGAGTGGGTCCGGTCGCCGAAGCAAGCCAGGATACATCAGCCCCAAAAGTCTGTTTCATTTTGGGTGAGAATACACCCTTCATATGAGACACGGCAGACCGCGTGCGCCGGAGCGAGACACGAAAGTCATGCAAAAATTCGGAATCCATGTCTTTCAGAATACCATCTTCATTCATTTCGATCGCCCGGAGCTGGTTATCAAGAATACGCTGCGCAGCAGCCACACCCGACATCTCCTCATCAAAGGTTATCTGAAACTTTGAAGAATAATCACCTGGACGATGGCCCGTAACGCGCACGGCATCCAGATAGACCGAGCCCTGATTTGCCGAAACACCAATCGTCCCTGCAAGCCAGTCAGACGCGGCATTCAGGGCCTTGTCATAACCTTTTACAGGATGCAGCATTACTATCAGCGGCAGTTCATGGACGATCCTTGTTCCTGAAGCAGGCGTTGCCACCACGCGCAGGATACTTAATCGCGCAACGGTCTTTTCCTCGGTATCCAGAAGCTTGAACATTTTTCTTTTGGACCGCAAGCGCGTCAGCGGTATCAAGGCGCGACAATCCAGTAGTGTCGAAAGGTGGGTTGCCAAAGGCCCTTCCGGAAAATCACCAATGAGTACGGGCCGCGATTTGAGACGGGCTGTCAGGCCTGGACCTGTCCCTGCTTCGTTGGGCAACCACGTTGCATCATAATACTTGCCCGCATTTTTAACCACAAGCACGCCACCGGCACTATACAGTCGCCAGTCAAATGTATCGTACACGACCTCCGTACAGACATGCTCTTCTATATCGGGAACAAAACCATAATCTGATACATGCTGGTCAAACTGGTTTATGTCCTCAGGATCAATGGGAACAGAATAATATATTATCTTGCCCGTCCTTCATTCTCGTGGGCCATCGCCCGCCCCCAAGATGTGATTGTTAATATGCACTTAATACCAGATTCAGATTACTGGATACAGGAGTAACATGAAGCTTTTCTTACGGTGTCAAGAGGCTTCCGTCTATCCCGGACTAGCGTCAGCACAACACGTGCTTTCAATTTCCGCCAACCGTCCTTCAACTTCTTCTACCATTTTATCAAACATCACCATAACGGAATCGTCCGGGCCGCCCTCAAACACCCCGCCCTTCCGTAATTTTATCACCTCCTCCAGCCTGATCACATCCAGTAGCTGGCATGAGATACTCATGTCAGCCCCCCTCCCCTTATCGGAAATTTCCCAGAATTTTGTCTTCAGCCGGGCAACATCACCTGCTTTTGCAATCCAGGTCATGCCTTCAAAGTTTTCCAGCAGATCATCAAGACACCATATGACCTCGCCTAGCGCATGTCTTTTCACCATATTAATAACCTAAACTACTATTTATTGATATTTTCATAAATGTTATGTCTATGAAAATGGTCTGTGACAGACCAAATTCTTGAATATGCATTAAAACCTTAGGTTGTATAATTATTTCACCATAAATATAATTTTAAAATATCATTATAAATTATATCTTTATATTATATATTACATCCATAGATTGTTTATTTATGTATATTTTCAAAATCAAAACCACCCGTCACTTTGAACAAAAAATATACTTTCGATTTTAAATAGTTATTGATTTTAAATATACAATCAGTAATATAACAACCTATAAGTGTATTCAAGAATATAATGGCAAGACGGGAAAATCATGAAAAATCAGCACAAACCGGTTCAGGTCAAACTCGGGCTCCTCAAGCTGGCAGATGAAATGGGCAGCGTTTCCAAAGCCTGCCAGATGATGAACATCTCGCGCGACAGTTACTACCGATTCAGGTCTCTCTATGATAAAGCTGGTGTGGAAGGCTTGAAAGAAGTCAACAGGCGCAAACCTCTCCTTAAAAACAGGGTGTCAGCCGGCGTCGAATCTGCCGTCCGGCAATGTGCCTATAATTCCCCCGAGCATGGACAGCAAAAAACATCAGACATTCTAAAAGCGCGCAACATATCTGTTTCAGCAAGTGGCGTTCGGTCTATTTGGGTGCGCAACGACCTTGAAACCTTCACAAAAAGAATTCAGGCGATTCGCGCAAAAATTCTGCAAGGTGAGGTTCAGGCGACCCGGCAACATATCGACCTCATGAAGCGAGCCGAGAAATTATCGCCACCTGACAATATTGAACTAGGCGGCCCCGGCTTCCTCTGCTTTCAGGGATTAAGGCCACTCGGACACCTTCAAGGGATTGGTCAGGTGTATCAGCATGTCTTCCTCGATTACTACAGCCGATATGCATTTGTCAGAGCCACTACAGCGAAAGCGCCTTCCAGCGCCATTGATTTTCTGGAATCCGACGTCTTGCCATGGTTTCAGAGTAAACATGTACTGGTGAAAACGGTGATATCTGATCGCGGGCAAACCTTTTGTGGCCGCGGCACCAGAAATGATTATCAAAAACTCCTGGAAACGCG
Organism: Sphingomonadales bacterium; assembly: GCA_965227345.1. Taxonomy (GTDB): domain Bacteria; phylum Pseudomonadota; class Alphaproteobacteria; order Sphingomonadales. The sequence continues at coordinate 3,618,712 of OZ245755.1, read as the reverse complement.
GGGCATCCGCCATCAGTTCAGATCTTCCCGTGCCACCCGAAAAGCCGAGCCCTGGACCCAGTTCACCAACACGATGAAAGCAGAATTTTATCGCTTTTCCTTACGTGAGCGGGCAGCTTGGAATATGGACGAGCTTCAGAACGCGATTGATCGCTGGATAGACTTCTACAATCACGAGCGCCCAAATACCTCTCAGTTCTGTTATGGCAAAACGCCGCTGAAAACATTTCTGGCGTCATTTTCCATGCGATCTTGAGACGGGCCTGAGATGGGCCTGAGATGGGCCTGAGATGGGCCAAACAACGTCATTCGTCTGGTTTCCACACCATTTAACAAACCTTCCCACAAATTGGAGGATTGATTCGTCATGTCCAAAAGCCCGGTTTCCGGCATCGCAAGCAAGCCGACAACAAGGCTCAAGATATCAGGGAAAATACGCTTTAGCCGTACCCGAAGCTCTATTGCGCCCAAAACGTCATCCCCCGTTTCAGGCCCACCGAAACAACAAAAGGGAAACCCTGTCCCTGATCAGACGGCCGCTCTTGGCCGGGTATTCTGGGAGGAGTGGCTAACCCATCGGCGGTATCTGTTCTGTCTGGCACTTCGCTGGAGTTCCAACAATCATGCAAATGCTGAAGATGCCCTAAGCAGGCTGGCCATTAAGGCCCATAACAGATACCTGATTGATCACGCGCAAATTCGCAACATCCGCCCCTGGATGTCCCGGCTTTTGCACAATATGTGTATGGACGAGCACCGCAAAAATTCGGTTCGCAACCGGGCCTTTGACAAACTGACCCCCGACCAGTATGCAGCGGCGGCACTGACGCCTTCCCTGTCACAGCTTCAGGAAGAGCGATCGGCCCTGAAGCAACCCGTCACCGAGGCCATGAATTCCATTATGGCCATGCCCGTCAGGCTGCGGTACCCGTTTGTCCTGCGCTTCATTTACCAATATTCAAACAGCGAAATTGCCCGCCAGCTCGGCCTGACGGAAGTGAATGTGCGAAAGCGCATACAGCTGGGTCGCCAACTGGTCCGCCAGGATGTAAATGATCGCGATCTGCAGCAATAGCACGTCTTCTCCGCCCCACGACGGTCAGGGCAGCTTCCACCGGGACTGATAGTCAACGATCATGCGTGACTGCTGGCTGAATGTATTGGCAACCTCGCGCATTTTCAGGATTGCTTCCCGGTCGGCCTGCCGGGACAGATCATCGGTTCGCCTCGAGAGCTCTTTCACAATTTTAATGGGTAAGGACAGACTTAAATCCATCTGGCTGATCGCTTCAAAAATGCCGATGGCATCTTCCATCAGCGCACCGAACTTTTCCTGAAGCAAATGATTCTGGCGTTCATGTACGTCATATGCCGCCCTGAAGAAACAGGCCATATCTGCACGGCTGATATTCTCACCACTAGCAAATATCTGTTCCAGTCCATCCACAACTTTTTCACCTTCGCGCAGAATTTCCCGGTTCTCATGTAAAAAGCCGATGAAATGGTCAAACTGCCGATCTGACATTTGCACAGGCTGCCTGATGAATACCGCACGGGACATCCGGCCCGGCCCAACACCCAGATCAGCGCCAAACCTTTCCATCCGGCCGCTGGCAATGTCGCTCAACACCGCAAACCACTGTTGTCGGGTCCGGCTTTCCAGAACCCTGTCCGGCTGCTCCCACGCATCAAAGTCTGTATTCTGCTCTTCCAGTACAGACGATAATTTGGTGCTGTCTTCTATGGTCATGCCATAATAACCGCCATATGCGCCGGTAAGTGGTGCTGTGACCAGCTTGTGGGTGGCCTCCAGCCGTTCTGCAAAGCGGGCAAAATAATAAGGATCATGCAGTTTGCCATCTGCATTATCCGCCAGTATGGTGTCCAGAACAGGATCAAGCCGGTGCCCCGGCACCCCCTTAAGCGCCGTCAGATAAGCGTGATTAAACGCGATTTTCACAGGTGCAGGCGGTGCGCCACGGAAAATAGCCCCCTGCCAGGCCCTGGGTATAACCGAAGCGGCCTTGTATGTTTTTGAAAACTGGCAGGTCACCCCTTCAAAGCGTGACAACGCGTCATCAAACAAAATTTTCAGGTCAATTTTTTGCCCCGCAAGATGAGACAACACCGGCTCCCGGAAGGCCGAATTGACATAGATCCCGTTTGCCGCTGATATTTTATCATTCTCCAGCAGCGATGGCAGGATGCTGGCCTCGGACGCGTAATCGCAAAACCCTTTTTCGGCCTGGGAATCGTAATGGACAAGGTTGATTTTTACAAAGCCCTCTTCCACCAGCCGCGCCAGCTGTACCTTTCTTAATCCCAGCGCGGCATGAATGCCGCCCCATGGATCTGAGGGAAGATCAAAAATAGTGACAGGATGGCGCAACAGTGACTGTGTCACGGGAATATCCGGCACCCACGACCCCCAGCTATATCGCCCGGTATTCGCATATCGGGCAAATATGTCGCGGGCAAGGGCCTGCGCGCCGGCAAGTCCTCCCGGCGCATCTTTATGCTGCAGGGCAATATGCCGGGCGTGCTGCCCGTTACGGGCGGCGAGAACTTCAATTCTGTCTGCTGTTTCTTTTGTCAGCTTGTTCATGGCCTGAAACTTATCAAAAGGTTCAGACCATGATTGAACAAACAAGAACCTTATTCAATATATATTTGTAGCCCCACACAAATGCAAACAGGGGTTATACTTTATCCCCCTTGTTGTCAGGGTCTTCATCACCCGACCTGCGCTCGTCTTCATCAGTTTCATCAGCTTCACCGGCTGAATGTAATGTATCGTCTGTATCTTCTTTCACATCATCTGCATCCGAAGTGTCTTCCTCATGTGGCTTGCTGTCACCAGCGGAGCTGCCGTCATTCCCGGCACCGTCCACGGCTTCCTCATTGCCAGCCATCTGGAACTTCTGACCGGTTTTCATATTGATAATATCATGGGGCGGTGGCTTGCCGTCGTCTGGCATTTTGATCGGCTGAATCAGGTTGGTATAGGTATCAATAACCCGCATAACGGCTTCCGGTGTTTCGCGGGCAACAAATTCAAGCACAATATCAATATGGTCTGAAGGTCGCCTGTTGGTCTCGGTCCGCGTACGTGGTGACATGGATACAGCAAACGCCGAACGTGTATCTTCTACCAGTTCATCATCATTCTTGTGCCCGTGACGAATATCCAGAATTGTCGCGCGCCTTTCCGTTGCCTCGTGGATTTTCATCGACAGCTCGACACGCATTTTTTCAAGGGCAAGTCCTGCAGGAGCCACCAGGGATACAAGTGGTACCAGGGCATAGTGATCGTCATTGATTTGCACCCTGACCATCTTTGCCTTTAGGGTCCCGTCCTCCAGCGTGTCGAAAAACTGTGAAAGAATGCGAATATATTGTTCAGCAACCATAGAATTTGTGGTCGCAGCGGCATGTTGCAGACCGCGTGTGATATCTGTGAGATCCTGGTTTCTCATGGGTTTCTTACCTCGCCGAAAAAGCCGTTTAAACCATTTAATCATATGTCCCTCGATTGATTTCCGGGGCGAAAAGATATTAATATTTTCATTTCTGCCGGGGACCTGAAAAAACCAGGGTAAGGCCCGGACAGGTGCCGGGCCTTACTTCTGGCATTGCTTCCGGTATCAGCCTTGTCAGCCGTTACCTTCCAGACGGGCCTGTTCTTCCTGCGGTGTTTCCATCTTTGTCTCTGGCGGAAGAGCATCCGGGCTAACAGGTTGCTTGTTGGCCGGAATGACAACAGGTTTGGTCGCAGCGTCCGTCAGGAAATCAATGACGCGCATCACTGCTTCAGGCGGGTCCTGACGCTTCATCTGGCAATGAATTGAATATTTTGCCCGTGTATCCTGCTTGCGGGTCTGTTCCTGATGGTGGGACACTTTACCGCTGATTGAAACACTGAGGGGACCCCAACCCAGCTTGCCTTCGAAACCGACTTCCACGTCGGTTGATGACGCGCTTGATTCCGAAGCTGTGATTTCAATTTCGAAATCAACCGTACCCTCTTCTACACAAACATTTGGATGCGTAATTGCGGCCAGCAGCGGAATACGCATGGTCTTTTTCAGCATGCCCTTGTAATTGCCTTCGGTATCAACCAGTGTTTCATCATAATCAAACTGGATGTTGACCGCCTTGCCTTCCCGAATGCAGACAGACTGCAAAAAATCTGCATATGATTTTGACGACTGAACCTGAGCCGTTACCATCGCCTGCAACGGGCCACCAATCATCTTGTCAAAAGGCAAGGCATTGATAACCGAGCCTGTGAAACTTGGATCTAAAGCCATTATTATTTCTCCTCGTTGTTTAAGTACCTAAAATTTTGAGAACCCGGTGCGTCACTTGCCGGACTCGAGGCCCTTCAAATAACAACCGACGCGCCTCTCGCTAACTATTGTGTGCAGCATCCGGTAGCGATTATTTGCTGCATGGAAATCTGACGGACCAACCTTCCGGGATGTGAATATTTTCCCGATATTTTTCAGTCGGCTGAAATAGCCTTACGTATCAGCGCAGCCTCTACACGCCTTCGCGAGGGATAATTGTCGCCAAAATTCTCAAGCTCGCGCGCGCAGGCCACCCAGTCTTGAATCGTTATCTGGTTCCAAAAGTGTGGCGTACTAAACGCCAGATTGAGGCCATACTGGAAAGCAACCGACGCAATTGCCGTCTGAATACCCCCCGGTAATTTTTCAAAGGACGTGCAGTTCGGGCTTCCGGCAAGTGCAGCATTGTATTGCCGGGCAAGATTAGACACTAATGGCAATCTGACGGCCTGATCCAGCGCATCGGCATCTTCAGGCGTAATTTCAAGCGGATGGCTTGCCAGATATTGCACGGCCTTTTCTTTTTTCAGGCCAGCATAAGGGCAAAGCCGTCTTTTCAGATCTGCCGACAAAGGCAGGGACATGATTTCTTCCCCGGTTCTTTGTCCCAGATCAACACCACTGGCAATGGTGACACCGCTATGGCTATGACCCGCTTCGGGTACATAGCCATTTAATTGCGCCGCTCCTTCCATCGAACAGATAAAACTCCAGTCAATCGCCATTATTTTCTCCCGTCCGGCATTTCGCCTGCGCCGACATGACCTGTCTATCTCCGAATTTGTGAAAACTGCCCTGCCAGACTGAAATTTCACAATAACCCGTAACCGGACGTCTTCCTTGCCATAACCAGTGAATTGAGTGACTACGGGGCAAGTGCTGATGTTACAAAAGCTTAAAAGATTGTTTGGCAGGAACCTGAATTCAGCAAAGCCCTTGCCTGAAGACAGGAAGCATACGCCAGGCAGTCCTGAAGAAATAAAAACCATTCCGCCAGCACCGGACACGGAAGACCTGCCGCCAAAGGTGTTCGCAGCGGAAATGGCGGCGATCCGGCTGCGAAGGCAGGCTTTTGGTCTGGAAATGCCCCCGCATGAAGACGTCATCACACCGGGCAACAATCTCGCCGGCATCGCGTTATCAGGGGGCGGCATTCGGTCAGCAACACTTAATCTCGGCCTCATTCAGGCCTTGCACCGAACAGGATTATTCCAGTGTATGGATTATATGTCTACAGTATCCGGCGGGGGATATATCGGCTCGTGTCTGAGTTCCATTTTTGCCACAGCGCCGGACGAGACGCAGGTAGATTATTATCTGGAAGGCATCCCCGATCACGCCGCACTCAATCATGGTGAGAAAACACCGGACGGGCGCTGGCGTGTCGCCGGTGAGGATGCGAAGGGCTTGTCCATAAGGTTCCCCGCCTCAGGTACTGGCTATATATGCCGTCTTCAGGCCAGGGCTGTTTTAGAACCGGCATCCGGGGAACAACAATCATCTCAATCGGTGTCAGCCCGTCTGACGGGCGACAAAAAGAACAGCGTTCCCTTTACCTGCGCCAGTCGGCATCGGAAATCATGTCTTGATATAAACATTCCGGCCAGCAACGATGGTACCCCCTGCACATTCCGCTTTTCCATTCAGCCCGAGACTTTTCCCTTCCGCCATCACAATGGAGAACCGGAGTCTGAAGCCTTCAAGCATATGAGAGATAATTCCAATTATCTGAAACCAAAACAGTTTTTGGCGGGTCTGCGAATTCCCGGGCTTTTCATCCGCGGCCTGTTAGTCAACTTTGTCATCGTCTTGCCCATATTACTCCTCGCTGCCCTCGCCACCATATGGCTGTCTGGCAGCAGCATATCCCGCGCCATTTATACCGAAAGCTTCAGCGTCGATATCCCGTCTCCGCTTTCTCTTGGCTATGAGCCGGGCCCTCTCAAGAGCCTCTACCAACATCACATACATGTTGCAGACCATATTGCCCCCAACAGCCCGCTGCTTAACTTAAGCGAGCCCCGGACACCTCAAGAAGCAACCTGTTATTTTATAGCGCTATCCAACGTGCCCGATCCGATCAAGGTAATACCGAACGCCCATCTGCATGACAGACAATGGTTGTCCTCGGGGACCTCAATTGATCAGGTTTCCCTGCAATATCCCGCAGGATTTCTGGAACCGTTCAGCATCAGTGTTGTCGTCTGGGCACAAGTGATGAGCCGCACCGAATGCAACGGGGCCTCACTGGCCGCAGACGACAAGGCGATCAAACACCCCATTCAGAAATTGCTTGATCATGGCCTTGGCATCATTCGCAATGCCGTTATTGCCGCGATCGCAATATTTGCCCTTTATCCTGTTCTCCAGTGGCTAAACAGATCAATCGGCACCAATAGCTGGAAGTCCCGGGATCGAATGACCCGCTGGATTTGCGGCGGTACACTTTTAGCCCTCGGCCTTCTGGTCTTCATAGAATTGCAGCCAATCCTCATTTATCATTTCCACAAGGCGGGCGATAGTCGGGACACCGGATTGGGCGACCTGAGCGAGTTATCAACTGTTTTATCAGGCATCCTGACCGTTATCGCCTCTGCCTTTGCCCAGGGAATGCGCCGGAAGAAAAGCGGTTCAGCGGGGAAAATTGGCCTTTTTCTGTTTTCGTTTGCGGGTCCCGTTGTCCTGTGGCTGGTCTATCTTAACCTTGCCAGATGGATCGTTCTGGAAGAAACAGCCCCCCATTGGCTAGCAATGTTTGGCGAGTTTCTCATAAACACCTTGAAAACGGTCTCGCAAAATGCAGATTTCATCTTTGCCCCCTCACTGAATCTGGCGGTCGATATGATCACCAGACTGGAAGACAATCTCGGGTTATTGCTTTCCTTTCTACATGACCACTGGGAATGGAATATCCACGCGACCAGAATGGCCATGGCATACTGGGCGATTACCATCTGTACATTTTCAATCGGCCTTCTGTTTTACGATATCAATGCAACGTCTTTTCATCGATTTTACCGTGACCGCCTCAGCAAAACCTATCTTTTTGACAGCCTGAAGACCATGAAGGCCGGCCACGTCATTCATAATGACGAACAGAAGCTGACCCGCCTGAGCCAGATATCAGGCCCTTATCACCTGATCAACGCGACGATTAACATACAGCGCTCCAGTACGGCAAACATGCGCGGACGCAATGGCGCTCACTTTACTTTCGGGCGCGACTATTGCGGTGGCAATCTTACCGGCTATGCCCTGACCCGGCACCTGGAGGATATCCACGAGAATCTGGATCTGGCAACAGCAATGGCCATTTCCGGCGCCGCCGCCGCTCCCAATATGGGCCATAATACCCTGCGCGGTCTTGTTCTGATTATGACTCTTCTCAATATTCGCCTTGGCTACTGGTTTCCCAACCCTGCACGTATCGGCCGAAAAGAGTCCCGCAGCTGGATTTTACGGCAAATTTTTCGGATATTCCAGATGCCGCTGGCACGGGTAATGCCCTTTCACCTGTTATCCGAAATGCTTGGCAACATGCGGGAAACCGGTCGATTTATCAATCTGACCGATGGCGGACATCTGGAAAATATGGGCCTTTACGAGCTCGTCCGACGACGCTGCAAACTGATCATTGTCAGCGACGCAGAGGCAGATCCGGATATGCATTTTGAAGGCTTCGCCGATGCCGTGCGGCAAATCAGGATAGATCTGGGCATTCGCATCCAGATTAATATCAAAGACATCCGACCGGGCAATCCCGCGTCGCCGGGTACATCGGGCCGTTATAGTCGGTCATCCTTTGCCATTGGCCGCATTCATTATGGCAAGGGAGAAATTGGCTATCTGATCTATTTCAAATCAGCCATTACAGGAACTGAAGATATTCATATTCAGGAATATGCTGCTCACGAGCCTTCCTTTCCCCAGCAAACGACCGCTGACCAGTTTTTTGACGAAGCCCAGTTTGAAGCCTATCGGGCGCTGGGGTTCCATATGGCATCAAGTTTTCTGAACGATCCGGAAATTGCTGCCTGTGATATTTCCAGGCCTGAGAATCTGGGCACAGCTTTGGAAAAAATAATCGAACGATCTGAATAACTTCCTTCCAGCCAAAAGTTATTGCCCAAACAGTGTTCCATTGAGACGTGATACCTTTATAGTGTCGCAACAGGAAGCGAGCTATTAAAGGTAAAAATGAAAAAGACACTTGAAGAGCTTTACAAGGGACTGACAACCACCGGCAAGCGTTTTAGAAGTGGCGTCTTGCTGCTGGATATCATCGCGATATCCTTCTTTGTTCTCACAACTTTCATTCAACGCTACCCGAGCCTCTTTTATATCGAGTTACTTTTGGGCTTTCTGTTTCTGGCAGACTATATAGCGCGACTTTATATCAGCGAGAGGCGCATCGCCCACATCTTCAAGCCTCTGGCAATTGCAGATATCATTGTCATTCTGTCACTATTTGTGCCTGCCCTCGCCGGTAACTTTGCGTTCTTGCGTGTATTGAGAACCCTTCGTTTGCTCAGGTCATATCACGTTCTGTGGGAATTGAAAAAACACTCGAAATTCATCGCGATCAATCAGGATATTCTGTTCAGTCTTTTGAACCTGCTGGTGTTCATTTTTATTGTCACGGCATTTGTTTATGTTCTTCAGGCTGGCGTCAATCCCCAAATCAAGAACTATGTTGATGCGCTTTACTTTACAGTAACAACACTGACAACAACGGGTTTTGGCGATATTACCCTTATTGGTACGGAAGGGCGTCTGCTGGCCGTCCTGATCATGATTTTCGGGATATCGCTGTTCATTCGTCTGGGGCAGACGATCTTTCGCCCATCCAAGGTACGGTATGAATGCCCGGAGTGTGGATTAAACCGGCATGAATCAGATGCGGTTCACTGCAAGCATTGTGGCCATACGCTGCATATCACAACTTCGGGCAGCTAAACCAGGGTCAGGACCCATTAATGTGATTGGTTCAGCAAGAGCAGGTTTTATCTCGCGTTAAAGCCTGTAAGAATCCATCGATAGCACCTTATAATCGATACTGGTGTGAATACGCGTCGCGCCAGCACTTCCTGCCGTTGCTCCCAGAGCCGTAAACAGGGGAAGAAAATGATCATTGGTGGGATGGTTCCACAAGGCGTCCGGTGCCTGCTCCCAGTTCATTAGCGCTTCATCATCGCGCGCTACCAATGCCTTGTGAAGCCAATCATTGAAGCGTGTGACTTCCGCCGGGACTTCAGCGTATTGCTGCCCAAATACACCGCGCAAATTGTGTGTGGCGTTACCTGACGCCATAATAATCACACCTTGTTCGCGAAGGTCGCGAAGACATTCACCCATTTTATAGTGATGGCGCGCGTCCTGATGTGGCTGAATAGATAATTGCAGCACCGGTATATTTGCCTCGGGAACAGCCAAAATGAGCGGTATCCAGGCCCCGTGATCCAGCCCACGTTCCATATCAAGTGCGGAAAGCGGAAATGCCGGCATAAGCATATCCAGTATTTCTGCAGCAAGTCGTGTATCCCCCGGCGATTGATACTGCATGTCATACAATGGTTGGGGAAAGCCGCCAAAATCGTGAATGGTCACCGGGTTTGGGTGTGCTGTTATCATCGGTTCTGCCGTCATCCAGTGAGCAGAAATCACCAGAATCGCCCTGGCGTCCGACACATCAAGGGACTTCAGAAACAGTGCAGCGGGCGTCTCCCGCAGACAAATATCCGGCGCGCCATGGGAAACAAAATACGCGGGCAAAACAGGCATGTGTATCAGGACCCGCCCAATCGGTTTTCCAGGGCACGGGCGTCATCGACACCCGGAAACGCGGTAGACATCTGCAACGCCTTTCTCACGGCTTTTAGTGATTCCGCCTTACGACCAAGCGCCTCCAGAACAGCCGCCATATGATACTGGATAACAGGATTTCCGGCATCGCGCAGTTGCGCCTCTCTTAAGATCGGCAAGGCTTTGTCAGCTTGCCCCTTTTCCAAAAGTATCCAGCCATATGTATCCGCGACCGAAGGCGACTGAGGAGCAATTTTATAAGCTTTCTCAGCAATTTCCAGAGCACGTTCATCTCCGGTCTGCTGATATGCCCAGGCCAGATCATTCAAAAAACCAGGGTTCTCAGGATAGGCTACCAGCAGCTTCTCATAAGCGGACGTTGCTTTCATATATTCTCCTGCGCGCAAATAGCTCGACGCCAAAAGCACGTTCGCATCCATATGGTCAGGAAACTTGCGCCGCCAGCTTTCCATAAGCTGAATTGCATCGGGATAATTCCCGGTCGCCAGATACGACTGGAACAGACCGGATGTCATCACCCAGCTATTTTTATCCCGCGCCAGACCATTGCGATAAACGGCCATAGCCTTATTGCCCTGTCGGGCCGCCAGATAGGCCTGACCAACCGCTGCATCTGCCAGATCCGGTGAAAGAGCGCGTAGTTCTTTTTCAAGAAGTTCAACACGATCAAGGTTCCCCTCTTTTGCCTCCAGCTGTATCAGGGCAATATATGCTTGGGTATTTTCCGTGTCCCAGACAATGGCATTTGTAAGATTCTTGCGCGCCCCCAGGGTATCGCCCGCCATCTGACGCACGACGGCCAGCTGGTAGTAAGCTTCTCCGCGATCAGGGGCTGTGTCCGTCAAGATTTCATAAGATTGCGTGGCATCTGTAAGCTTGTTTGCCTTGACCTGCGCCAGGCCCAATGCCCTGCGGATCATGTAATGTTCAGGATATTGCTTCAAGAAGTCTTCCGCCAGCGCAATAGCTCCTTTGTAATCGTCCTGTGCCCCTTTCAAATTAATCAGATAAACCCATGATGCGGGATTCTCGGGCGCAGCTACACGGGCCCTGTTAAACCAGCCCGCTGCTTTTTCAGCCTGCTGGCGCGAGGCGGCCACCTGCCCCATACCAAGCAGCGCCTCGATATTTCGGGCGTCCCGTTTCAACACGATCCGGAACCGCGCCGCAGCTTCATCGATTGCGCCCGTTCCCAAATAGAGTTTGGCCAGATTCAGCGAAGCCTCCGGGCTTGCCGGATCAAGGTCTGATGCCAAAACAAAATGACGAATCGCCTCTTCCTTGTCCCCCATATATCCCAAGGCAAGTCCGGCAAGATTATGTGCCTGCGCATCATCCGGATCAGCGTCCAGCAGAGGCTGTATGATAGCCAGTGCCTCTTTCCCCCTGCCTGCATCCAGATAGGTTGAGGCCATAAGGCTCTCAAGCCCGCGGCGGTCGGTTACCCTGCTGGCCGTCTCGGCATAAGAAGCGATCGCCAGATCAGTTTGGCCACGCGCCTGATAAACACGCCCCAGATATATATGGCTGTCCACCATATTCGGGTCTATCGAAACCGAACGTTCGAGCGCATCAAGCGCATATGTCAAATCACCCAGACCGAAATAGGCCTGCCCGAGCAGGCTGTGGGCAGCCGCGCTATCCGGCTCACTGACAATAACATTACGCAGATGATCTACGGCTCCGGAAAGATTTCCCTGCCTGATCAGCGCTGCGGAAAGAAGGCGCAACCCCTGATTATCGCCTGGCGTCAGGGACACATATGTTTCAAAGCGTTTCACCGCTTCTTCGTAGGCCATTCGACGAAAGGCAACCATGCCCGAGAGCATGGCGACTTCCCGTCGCGAAGACAGGCTCGCAGGCTCAATCCGGCTCAGGATGGAAGCGGCATCCACAAGGGCAGTATTTGCCGCTTCCCGGTCACCTTTATGGAACAATAATTCTGCCTGAAGATACTTGGCCTTGGGGTTGAATGGCGCTCTGGACAAGACATAAACAACATCTTCCTCGGCCTCTTCAATCCGCCCCAGATCAATGAGCATGCCGGCCCGGTTCAATCTTGCCGAACCGTTTTCACCGTCCTGTGCAATCGCACGGGAATAATTGGCAAGAGCATCATCGATATTTCCTGTCAGGCGCTGAATATCCGCCAAAGTTGTCAGCACCTGCTTGTCGGTGGGGTTAATTGTCTGCGCCTGTCTGATATAATCCAGCGCTTCGGTGTAAAGCTGCTGATTGGCTTTAACACTGGCGAGGCCAACATAGGCCTTCAGATCGTTCGGGTTTTTTTGAATGGCGAGCAAAAATGCCTCTTCGGCCTGCAGGGGCTTTTGCAGACCAAGATATGCTCTACCGCGTAATACCTGAATTTCAGCCTCAACCCTGTCATCACCATAACCAGGCAGCACTTCGTCAATAACCCGTTGCGGCACGTCTTGCAGCAGAAGAGCTTCGCCCAAAAGCGGGACGACGATGATCTTGTCCACGCCCTGGCGACGCGCTTGCGTTAATTCTCTTTCCGCGCTTGTGCCATCCCCCTTGTCAATATAAATGCGCCCCAAAAGCAATCTTGCAGAAACATTCGACGGATTGGACTGGAGTTCATTCTTCAGGTGAATGATTGCCTTTTGCAGTTCACCTTCGGCCTGGGCTGTGAGGGCCTTTTCGTAATTTGACGATGACGAGCCGCTGTCAGCACGGACCTCGCCAACCACCAAGACCGAAAAACACACCAGAACAAGGGTGAAAAAACGGCAGGAAGATACCTTCAACCACATCTGAATTCTGTTATCAGGCTTGAAACACATACAATTTTTACTCCGCTGGTCCGTCGCATTATAATATTTACCGGGCTCGTCAACCAGCAAACTAGCACGATACAATTGACCAGAGACTAACAACCAGCATTTTCACTTCAAAAAATGTTACAAAAAGTCTTTAGCGCCCGATAATCCGGACCAGGAGTTAGCGGCATCCTCCAAAACGATTTCCACAGTATTCAAGCCAGTCACCGTCAGGCAGGCACTGTGTCAGACTGAATGGGAACTGGCAATCCAGCCGCCGCCCATAACCCGATCGGCCTGATAGAAAACGGCGGCCTGTCCGGGAGACACGCCCATTTCCGGATCATTAAAAACAATCGTCGCACCCCCGTTATCCGCTGCAAAAAGACGTGCCGGTACACCCGGTCGCGTGGATCGCACCTTCACGTCCACATCGACGCCCGTCACATCAATCGGGCCATCGCCCAGCCAATTGACTTCACGTATGACAATTGAATGAATTTGCAGCGCTTCCACAGACCCCACAATTACGCGCCGGGTTTCAGGTTCCAGTTTCACCACATACAGCGGTTCACCGCCCCCCACGCCCAAACCGCGCCGCTGTCCGATCGTATAATGAATAATTCCCTTATGCTGGCCAAGAACACGGCCATCCAGATGCACAATATCACCCGGATCCGCCGCACCGGGGCGCAATCTTTCAATCACACTGGCGTAATCACCATTGGGGACAAAGCAGATATCCTGACTGTCAGGCTTGTCCGCCACCATCAGCCCATACCGAAGGGCCAGTGCACGGGTTTCTTCCTTATGCATGCCCCCCAGCGGAAAGCGCAGAAAATCGAGCTGTTCCTGCGTGGTGGCAAACAGGAAATAGCTTTGATCCTTGCTGGCATCAACAGCCCGCAACATAACAGCCGGGTTGCCGTTCCCGGAGGGCTGCTGGCGAATGTAGTGCCCTGTCGCCAGACAATCTGCGCCCAGATCGCGTGCTGTTTCCAGCAGATCCTTAAACTTTACAGTCTGGTTGCAACGGACACAGGGAATGGGTGTTTCACCCCGAATATAGCTGTCTGCAAATTCTTCCATGACAGAATCGCGGAACCTGCTTTCGTAATCCAGCACATAATGGGGAATACCAAGTGCTTCGGATACACGCCGCGCGTCGTGAATATCCTGCCCTGCACAACAGGCCCCTTTCTTCTGAACCGCCAGCCCGTGATCATACAGCTGAAGTGTGATCCCAACCACGTCATAGCCCTGTTCATGCAAAAGAGCTGCCGTGACCGAGCTGTCAACGCCGCCCGACATGGCCACAACCACACGCGTGTCTTTTGGCGCACGGGCAAAGCCCAGCGAGTTTAATGTCTCACCATTTTCGTCTGACGTACCGGTATTCATTTCGGGTCCATGGTTCATGGGCCCGAATATAGGGATTCTTTAACGTCAGGCAAGGCTGAAGCGCGATGACCTAGAGGAAATTCAACAAAGATAATCTGGAAAGCTGTCCCATAACATTATACGAAGCCTCCAGTGCCAACTGGTCGCTGTTTAACTTTGTAATGGCAACGGTCAGATCGGTATCCTCAATGTCCGAGACAAAAACCTCAAGAAAATCAGATGTTACCTGATACTGGCTGACCAGTTCTTCTGATTTCTTTATGCGCAATCCGTTTGCCGCTGTCTGGTCCTGCACGTCGCCAATGGCCGTAATCAGGTTACTTATTTCAGTTTCAAGAAATGCCCGCTGTGTTGCGTCCATTTTACCATTCAATGGTCCGGATGGCCCTGCATTGAAGTCGGCGATGCGCTTCAGGGAATCAAACACCTGTTCACCAATATCATTTGCCAGCAAGCCATATTCAGTCGTGCTGTTGTCGCCTGTTTTGGCCGCGGATTTTCTATCATCATTGACAAAAAGCGCAGCAGCATTAGGTGCCGCCATCAGATCCGCAATGGAACTGGCATTAACAGGAGGCGTATCCACCTTGCTGCCAGAGAAAATATAATTGGCCCCGATTTTTGTATTCAGGGACGTCACAATGGAGGAAAATGTCTCTTCCAGCAGCTCAGGCAGGGCCGCAGCCTCTTCCTGGCCCACCATCTCAACCAGCGACTGACGCAGGGACTGGGCGGTTGATTCTATCGCCTCAAGCTGCACATTATTCATTTCAAGATGCTGATTAATCTGCTGCAGCGTTTCCGTATACTTGGTCGTCCGGGTTTGAAGAGACTTGGCCCCCAGCAATGTTGCCGCTTCTTTTGCAACGCCCCGAAAATCATCTGCCTTTTTGCCCGACGCAATCTGACCTTGCGTCTCAAACATGCTTGACTGATTACGCAACAGGCTATTGACCAGCGACTGGCTATGCCCAAAACTTGAAATACGTGTCATTAATCTGTCCTTTGGCTAAATGCGCCGATATTTTTCCTATGGCCTAACGTACTGCGGCCAGCAGTGAATCATACAGTTCCTGCACTGTCGTAATAACCCGTGCCGCAGCGTTGTAGGCATTCTGATAAATAATCATGTTCGACAATTCCTCATCGATATTAACGCCGGAAATATCACCCTTGCGCTGGTTGATCTCCGTCAGCAGTGCGCCCGTGTCGTCTTCGCGCCGGACCGACATTTCCGCCATCAACCCGGCATTTGACAGAAACGAGGCAGCAAACTGCGAGAGACTTCCTTCGAAAGCGCTCAGATTTCCGACAGCCTCAAAACTTGCCGATGTCGTCTCCAGGGCCTGATATTTCATTACGCCGGACTGATCGCCTTTGGTCATGGCCACCTGACCAACAGCTGCTGTTTGATCGAATGTCGCCAGAGCCAGTCTGTTGGCGTTATTTTTTATCGTATTGACCACGCCCATATCACTTGCGGCATCCGCCACATAGCGCGCGCCCAGACCGAACAGGCTGGAAAATGTTTTCTGGCTTGCCCCGCGTGCCGTGGTATCCGACGTTACATTGGCATTAAGACTTTCAAACCCGGTTTGCGGCGTTACAACCAGCGCCCCGTCAGCATCCATTGAGAATGTCGCATACTGTCCAAGCGCACCGGCACCATTCAGGTCATTCAGCAGGTCGTTGAATGTGCCACCAGCGGGTATGGTCATTGTATAATCAGTCAGAATACGGTTGCTGCTGTCCCGCAGTTCTATATTCACCGTACCGCCCGCTGTAAAACTGTGTGCATCTGTGGCGGAAAATCCAGTATCATAATAAGCGGGCACACGAGCCTTAACCAGATCGTTCATACCAAAAAAGTGTGAAAAGCCTTGCCCGCCACGGTCAGCGGGATTTACATCATCCTGTGCAATCACCACCCCGTTCGCCGAATTGGCAGCGGTAAAGGTCATGGTGCCATTGCCAAAAGACATGGTCCCGGCCCCGGCCAGACCCGTATTAATAGCGGTCAAAACATCGTTGATTGTTGCACCGGGAGGCAAGGCATCAAAATCGATATCAACCTTGTTCACAACTGCGCCACTGGCATCAACAACCGCAAAGGATGCCTGCCCGGTAAAACCATGCGCGTCCCCTGCAAGCATTCCCTTATTCACGCCGGCCAGCTGGTTGGGGGCCGGGAATGCCGTCAGGCTGTTATGCATGGCATTGATCGACTGTGTAAACTGGCGGCCAAGTTCGCCCAGCTCCTGCGCCATACCGGGCAATATTTGATCACGCATATTCAACAGGCCGCGCAATTCCCCGGATATGATTGAGCTGTCCAGTTTTGTACCCGTCGGCGTCAAATTACCTGTAATTGGATCTTTTTTGGAAAGCGTGATCGGCGGAAAAGTGGTTTCGGCCGTTGCCGTTGCCGGCGAGGAATATTGCAATTGATACACCACGCCATCAAACAGGGTCACACCTGTTGATGTCGTGATTGCCATACCACCCTTGCCGGTATCCGTTGTTCGGATATCAATCAGTTCAGCCAGTTCCGTCAGGGCCTGATCCCGCTGTCCTTCAAGCCCGCCGGTGCTATGCCCCAATGTTGTTTCGCGGATAATAATCGGATTGAGATAACTGATCTGCTCCAGTGCCGCATTAATTCTGTTTACACGATTGCTGATCTGGGCACTTGCATCTGTCCGCAGCGTCTGAACGTCACCGGAGAGGCGTGAAAGTTCACCTGTAAAGCTGTCAATGCCCGAAACCATATTCTGACGCAGGACAGACGATCCAGGATCAAGGGAGAGGTCTGCGATAGAAGAAAACATGCTGTCGACACGACCGGAAAGCGAGGTTTGCTGGTCCGGACGACCAAGAAGCGCCTGCACGCGATCATGAAATTGTTTTTCTACGGAATATTGATGGTGGTCTGCCGCCGACGATAATGAGGCCCGTTGCAGAAACTGGTCCACAATCCGCTCGATCCCCGAAATCTTGACCCCGGACGCCGAAGTGCCATTGATAATCGGCTCCTGCACGACAACTTCTCGTGCATAGCCGGGCGTGTTTACATTGGCGATATTGTTGGAAGTAACCGATAATGCAGACTGGCTGGTAAACAATCCGGTCAGCGCGCTATTCATTATTGAATTCAGTGCCATTTTGGCTCTCCGCTATTCCACATTCAGTTTAATGGAGAAATCGTCATGTCCCCGCGATTTCCCGGCAATAATTACCGCAGCACTATCGAAAGAGCCGGTGATCCGGCAATTGCTGCCTTGCACAACACTTAAACTGTGATGGCCCAACATTCCGTTGATCATTCTATAGTTCATTGTTTTATAACGCATTTCCAAACACTTCTGCTGCTTTCTGCACACCCTGAAAAATACCGGGCATTCATTTTCCCAATCATTATATGCAAAGTAGATGCCAGTTTTTTTCATCTCCTCTCCTGATGGCAATTCCCTGGCGACCAACCCGGCAAATTACACCCGTTAATTTGGGCACATTTTTCCGAACCGGCAATTATGTCCAGCCCAAAGGCCAATCCCGAATTTCTGTAAAATTATTGTATTTCAAATAGTTAATCATAAAACAAAAACTGGCCCGGGATTTGCTAGTGAGAGGTCGAGTTAATTTTTTCGAGATGCACATGGATTATTTTTCAGCCATCGCCACATCAAGCGCGCAAACTACATCCCGGGGATCGTCTCAGGATGCTGCAGGCGTTCGTGGGGGCGTTCGGGAAGGCAGCGGGAATGACCGCCGCGCAGAAGACAGGACAGAAGACCGGTTCGAGAAACATCTTGAACGCGAACTCGCACCTCGTGAGAAAACCACGCAGCGCCAGCAAGCAGCACATGCTGTGGACCAGCCTGCAGAAAAGCCAAAAACAACGGGTGATAATGCCCAAAATAACAAAGTAGAAAACACGCCTGCCGCTGCAGATACACATGAGTTGGCAAAGGCGAATGCTGACACCTCCAGTCCCAATGTCCCTGATGACAACAATAATGGCAATGTTGCGGCTGGCGACCCTGTGCTGGCGAACACGACCGAAACAAATGTCAGTGACACATCCAGCGGCGCAAGCACCAATACAATTGTCGCGCAAGCCGAAACAGCCGGGCAAACACCCGACGATGCACCGGATATCGGTCTTACGACAGAATCTGCCCCGGCGGCTGCCCCATTGCCTGAAAATGACAATGGACTGTTGGCGGAAAATGATAACACGGCCACGGGCCAGACAGCAGGGCCTGCAAGTGACAAAACAGGTGTGACGCAAGCGCAGGCGCAGGCTCAGGCGCAGGCAACTGCCAACCCGACAGCCACGAACGCATCATCCGCGTCATCGGGCAATGTTTCGCCTGATGCGATTGGGGCCAGTCAAGCCGCAAATTCAAATACTTCCCCTGCTGCCACTCTGGCGGGTATGGCGGGACCAGATCAGATAGCCGACGAGCAGATCGCGGCAAAAACGCCGACCCCGGAAATCATCGCCAGTGCCAAGGCCGCTTCTGACGGTACTGACCAGAAAAAGACAGGAGCAGCCCAGACGGTTGCAGGCGCTGAAATTATGGCACCCACCACAGAAGTGGAGCGCCTGAAGGCAAAGAATGGCGATGGAAGCATTGCATCACAACTGGCAAATGCAACACAAAGCGGTGCCAAGGCAACATCTGACGGAGCCAGCACAGCCGCTCAGGCCGCAAACACAGCAGGGAATAATGGCTCGACAGCAGGCAATGCCGCAAATGCCGCACAGGCCCAAAATAATACGGCAGGTGATCCCGCTCAACTGATTGCCAAAATGATGGCTGGCCAGGCAAGTGCAATACCTGTGGCTGATACGGTGACATCATCTCTGAATGATGATGCCACATCAAATCCGTTACCTTTCGCAACACTTGGTGTGGGCAGTACATCAAGCCCCACAACAGACACGTCCGGCGTGGTACGCGGCTACAGCAGCAACGGCGGCGCAATGGTGGCGACCCAGGTTGGCATGCAGATCAGCAAAACAATTGTCGAAGGAAAACAGGAATTCACCGTACGGCTTGACCCTGCGGAACTGGGGCGCGTGGACGTAAAGCTTTCCTTCGCGGGCGACGGCAAGGTCGTGGCCTCTGTTTCGGCAGACAGTCAGCAGACGCTGGACCTGTTGCAGCGCGACGCCAGAGTTCTGGACCGGGCGCTTCAAAGTGCAGGGCTGCAGACAGATCAGAACAGCTTGAATTTCTCCCTGCGACAGGACACGCCACAACATCAGCAGCAGGCCGGGGCGCAGACGCCAAACGGCAAAAACTGGCAGGCCGAGAATACCGATCCCGCAGATAGCGCGGATCCGGCCATCATACCCCGGCAATGGACCTCAGATCGCGCACTGGATATTCGGATATGACGTACAAATTTTTGATCGTTGAAGGAACGGCATTATGGAAGTAACAGGTGCAGGCACGACCACCCAGTCAGCAAGTTCAAGTGCTGGTGCCAGTCTGGCAGCAGACTTCGATACATTTCTGACATTGCTGACAACGCAGTTGAAGTTTCAGGATCCACTGGATCCACTGGACTCCAATCAGTTTACAGATCAGCTGGTTTCGTTTGCCGGTGTTGAACAGCAAATCGCCGCCAATACAAATCTGGAAACACTGATTGCCAGGATGACCACACAGGATATTGCCGCTTCTGTCGGCTATCTGGGACGTGAGGTCACGATTGCAAGCAACCAGTCTGCCTTGCTGGATGGCGAGGCAAAATGGTCATACAGCCTCGACGCCAATGCCGCTGACGTCAAACTGACGGTCAAGGATGTGTCCGGCAATACTGTTTATACTGAGAACGGCCTTACTACTGCGGGGCTGCATGAATTCAACTGGGACGGTATCAATATTAATGGTACGCCCCAGAACAGCGGCCTCTATTTTCTGACGGTTGACGCCAAGTCTGCCGCAGGGAATACGGTCAGCAGCCAAACCTATCAAAAGGGCATTGTCAGCGCCATAGACACATCGGAAGGCCAAAGCCTTCTTTCGGTCAATGGCTTGCTTGTCCCGCGTGAGGCAATTGCCTCGGTGTCGTTGCCTCAAACTGAAACAACAGATGAATAACAATATTCGCAACATGCGATGACCAGAAACAAAGGCGACAAAATGACGCCGGATATTACCCGAAAAATCGGACTTTAAAACAAGAGCTTAACCCGTTGGGCGACAGGTTTCCTGATTATACGCCCCAACAGCCAAGGAGTAATAAAATGAGTCTATATGCAGCACTGTTTTCGGGTGTGTCCGGTTTGGGAGCATACAGCAGCGCACTCGGCATGATTTCCGACAATATTGCCAACGTGAATACCGTCGGCTACAAGGAAACCCGCGCCAGTTTTTCAACACTGGTAACCGAAACGCGCTCGTCCACAAGTTATTCACCCGGCGGCGTGCAGGCCATACCGCAAAGCCTGATCAGCCGTCAGGGACTTCTGCAGGCTTCCAATTCTCCGACCGATCTGAGCATTGACGGCGCAGGCTTCTTTGCCGTTTCCGCCAAGCCTGAAGCAGCTGGCACCGCAGGGGTCAGCTTCACCCGTGCCGGGTCATTTACACCGGATTCAGACGGCTTTCTTCGGAACACAGCCGGGCTCTATCTGATGGGATATGCGCTGGACGACAATGGCTTGCCACCAGCAAACAGAAACGTGCAGAATCTGGTGCCGATTACAGTGACCGGCCTGACCGGCACCGCAGAAGCCACCACAACCATCAGCCCGTTACGTGGCAACCTGCAGTCTTCGCAACCCGTCAGCGCACAGGAAGCCGGCTATGCCCCGGGCGCAAACGGAACCAATATGGCTTCAGGTGCGATCACGCCGGACTTTACCCGCAGCATTCAGGTATTTGACAGTCTGGGCACTGCGCATAACCTGACGGTCAACGCACTGAAAAGCAGTGTACCCAACCAGTGGCATGTCGAAATCAGCTCTGCCGATGCCAATGTTGCGACACATCCCCTGGCAGGCCAGCTGGCGTCCGGGACTCTCGCTTTCAATACGGATGGCACCCTTGATCTCTCCAATACATCCGCAGCACTGACCAGCAACATGAACATTGACTGGCTGGGCAATGGCAGTTCAGACCCGGATAACAGCGACATCACCATCACATGGGGTGCAGATGGCGAAGCTGACGGCTTTACGCAGTTTGATACGCCGTCAACATTGTTGTCATCGTCCATTAACGGCGCCCGCTTTGGTAACGTGAATGGCGTGTCAATTTCAAAAGGTGGTACGGTAACCGCCTTGTTTGATAATGGTCTGAGCAAAGACGTATACCAGCTGCCGATCGCCATTTTCCAGAACCCCGATGGCCTGACGAGACGCCAGGGCAACTCCTACGATCTGTCGGACAGTTCAGGTAACTTCGAATTCCAGGTTGCCGGGGACGGTGGCTCCGGATTTGTGGCCCCTTCCACACTGGAAGCGTCCACCGTTGATCTGGCAAAAGAATTTACCGAAATGATCACGACCCAGCGTGCCTTCTCGGCCAGTACCAAAATTCTGACCACAGCAGATGAAATGCTTGATGAATTGAACCGGGTCAAACGATAAGACCAAAGGTTAACAGGTAATGTCCGGCTTCTGCGATGATTCTGTCGCGGGAGCCGGAATTGAAACAAATTTCATTAAAATGAAGACGAATTTTCATTCATGGTTAACCCCGTTCTTTAGCGGTTTATTAAAAGGGTTTTTGTAGTCTCTAGAATATGAGTTGAGAGTCGAGACCGGAGACACGACGCAATGATGCATAAGAAAACACAGCACAGGAATAAAGTGATTGGACCGACTGGAGCGCCTCTGACGATTGAGGACCTTCCACCGCCCAACACAAAGCGTTGGGTCATCCGCCGCAAAGCAGAGGTTGTTGCCGCTGTACGGGGCGGGCTGATCTCGCTGGAAGACGCCTGCACACGCTATACCCTGTCGGTTGAAGAATTCCTGTCATGGCAGCGCGCTATTGATCGCAATGGTATGCCCGGCCTGCGGACAACCCGCGTTCAACAATATCGCGACTTTCACTAGAGGCATCAGCACCGCCAAAACTTCTGTTCTCACACAGCTATTTTTCAGGCTAGGCAAAAATTGCCTATCAATTAACTACTTGTTCACTAAGTCACTGCTAATCTTGTCAACATAACAGGAAGGCACAGCCAATCGGCTGCGATCAACCTGAACTGGCAAGATTTGTTGAGGGGCAGTACTCGTGAACGGCATTTCCGCACTTTTTAGCGCTTTGGGACCTGGACGCCTGATCGCCATCGGCACAGTAGGACTGGGCCTGATCGGCTTTTTCTTTTTTATCAGCATGCGCCTTGCCACACCAAATATGGCCATGCTCTATAATAACCTTGATGTCGCTGACTCATCCGCAATTGTTTCCAAGCTGGAGGCGGAAGGTGTACCGTTTACGCTGGGGAATGACGGCAGCACAATTCTGGTACCTGAAGACCGGGTACTGCGTCTGCGTATGACCATGGCGGAACAGGGCGTACCATCAGGCGGGTCTATAGGTTATGAAATTTTTGACCGCAGTGACCGGCTTGGCACATCCAGCTTTGTGCAATCCGTCAACCATCTGCGCGCATTGGAAGGTGAGCTGGCGCGCACCATTCGTGCACTGGATCGTGTTGCCAACGCCCGCGTTCACCTTGTATTGCCAGAGCGCCAGCTTTTCAGCCGCGAAACACGTCAGCCCAGTGCTTCCATCGCCATCAAAACGCAGGGTGGCACCTTAACGCGGGCCCAGATTATCGCTATTCAAAATCTGGTGGCTGCAGCCGTGCCGGAACTTGAAGCGTCACGCATCTCTATTATCGATCAGAAGGGCCGCCTGCTCGCGAAAGGCGAAGGCGAGAACGCCGAGAACGCCTATGCCAACAGCCTGGAAGAAAAGCAGATCGAACTTGAACAGCGGATGCGCCACGATATAGAGGAGCTGCTGGAAAAGAGCGTTGGACTGGGCAAGGTCCGGGCAGAAATTTCTGCAGAAATTGACCTGAACCGGGTAACTACAAATTCTGAAATATATGATCCGGAAGGTCAGGTTGTGCGATCAATCGTGACGGTTGAAGATCAGAATCAGGATATTGAAAACTCTCAAAACAAGTCCGTCTCCATTGCCAACAATCTGCCTGAAGCAGATGCAGACGAAGGCTCGTCCGTCAAAAATACATCTTCAGGTTCCCGTACAGAAGAAACGGTCAATTACGAGATCACGAAGACCATAAAAACACAAATTCATGAAGCTGGAACCATCAAGCGCCTGTCCGTTGCTGTTCTTGTTGACGGCACCTATACAGAAGCAGCAGATGGTACCCTGACTTATCAAGCGCGGTCCGCTGACGAAATCGCCAAACTGCAGTCGCTAGTCCGTTCAGCCGTGGGCTATAACGAAGAACGGGGCGACACTGTCGAGGTCGTAAACCTTAGATTTGCAGAAGTTGTCGGCGGCGCGATCCCTGAGCCTCTTGAAGTCAATCTTTACGGGTTCAAAAAGGAAGACATGTTCCGCATTGCAGAGCTTGGCATTCTTGGTGTTGTTGGCATTTTGGTCATTCTACTGGTCCTGCGCCCGCTTGTGACCCGCCTGATCACAATACCTGAAGGCATGAAGCCGGTGCCACAGATCGCCGGTGGCGGGCATTTGCCGACAGCAGAATCCCAGGCCGCATTGACAGGTCCCAATTACGACGAAGTTGCGCGCCTTCCTGGCAGATCAGACGAAATTGACCGACCACGAGATGAAGAAGGCCGTCCCCTGACAGCACGCCAGATTGCTGAACAACCCGGGGGTCTGGAAACCGCCATCGATCTGGCCGCCATTGACGGCAAGGTTCAAACCAGTGCTGTCAAGAAAGTCGGGGAACTGGTCGACCGCCACCCGGACGAAGCGGCATCGGTCGTTCGCACCTGGTTATACAACAAGTAACTATTCGACACCAAGCAGGGTTATAGAGAAATGGATATCAACAGCCTTACCGGACCTAACAAAGCTGCAGCTTTCATGCTGGCACTGGGCGAGGAACATGGTCGGACCATATGGAGCCTGCTGGCCGAAGACGAGGTCAAGGAGCTTTCGTCAGCCATGTCGTCTCTCGGTCGGGTTGACGCCAAGACCGTTGAAGAACTGTTTCTGGATTTTGCCGAGCAGGTATCATCTGTTGGCTCGCTGACCGGCAGCTTTGACAATACAGAAAGACTGCTCGCCCGAATGCTGCCCGAGGACAAGGTCCAGCAAATCATGGATGAAATCCGTGGCCCGGCAGGTCGCACAATGTGGGACAAGCTGGGTAACGTGAACGAGGTTGTACTCGCCGCCTATCTAAAGAATGAATATCCGCAAACTGTGGCTGTTGTTCTGTCGAAGATCAAACCGGAACATGCTGCCCGCGTACTGGGGGCCCTGCCGGAAGATTTTTCCATGGAAGTCGTCATGCGGATGCTGCGGATGGAAGCCGTACAAAAAGATATTCTGGACAAGGTTGAACAAACCCTGCGCATTGAATTCATGAATAATCTGGCGCGGACCAGTCGCCGTGACAGCCATGAAACGATTGCTGAAATATTCAACTATCTCGACCGAAACGCAGAAACCCGCTTCCTGAACGCGATGGAAGACCGGAACCGGGATTCAGCAGAGAAAATCCGGGCGTTGATGTTCACCTTTGAAGATCTGGGCAATCTGGACCCAAGTGGCGTTCAGACATTGCTGCGCAGCGTCGACAAGGCGGAACTTGGTCTGGCGCTAAAGGGCGCGTCCGATACGCTTCGCGATCTTTTCTTTGGAAACATGTCGGAGCGCGCTGCCAAGATTTTGCGTGAAGACATGGAGGCCATGGGCCCGGTAAGGCTGCGGGACGTTGATGAGGCCCAGATGAAAATGGTCAATATGGCCAAGGATCTGGCTGAGTCCGGCGAGATCATAATGAGCGACAACAAGGGTGAAGACGAACTGGTTTACTAGGCTCACCCCAAACCGGAATGTTACCTGTATTATTTTAGAGTAGAGCGATTTTATGAAGGCCGTGAAATATACATTCGATAACAGTTTTGCCCCTACGGGCAACCGGCCTCCTGTATCCCGTGCCGTACCCAAGCTTGATGCCAAGGCTGTTGAGCTGATCAAGCAGGAAATGTACGAAAAAGGTATAGCTGACGGATATCAGCAGGCCATGTCGAGGACAGAAGCACGTATTGCAGATTGTCTGACGCATGCAGGCAGTTCTTTGTCCACACTTGAGAAGCAGGAAGCTGCCCGGCAGGAAACCGCAAAAGTCGAAATTGCCAGACTGGCGCTTTCCATGGCCCGCAAACTGGCGGAATCACTTGTTGCCCAACATCCACTTGATGAAATTGAAGCATTGGTCGCCGATTGCATGGAAACCTGCCAGAAACAGCCAAAGCTGGTGATCAAGGTCAATGAAGATCTGGTCGAGCCTCTGGAAGCCCGGGTCAGCATCCTGAAGGAACGCCAGCATTTCGATGGTGAAGTACTGCTCTCCGGCGACCCGGCCATTCCTGTCGGCGATTGTAAAATTGAATGGCGCGATGGCGGCGCTGAACGAAATCACCAGCAATTGCTTGCCACCATGGAAGCCGTCGTAACCAGATATACAGAATCACTGAATGGCAACCAGCCCGTCGACACGGCCACATCTGATGACACAATCCAGGACGCGGATTATGTCGAAGAAGCGCCGGACGATCTCACGGGCACCCATTCATAAAAATACGTTTTGGAGAAAAATAAATGTCGGATGAAGAAATGGACAACATCGCGGAAGACGAACAGACAGAAGCGGGACCGGAACAGGCTGGCGACAATATGGATCTTCAGGATCTCAAGGGCAGCGCCGGTCAAAAAGGCGATAATAATGATGACGATGGCCTTCACTCCCCGTCGGATCTGGAAGCTGTATTTGATGTACCGGTAAATGTATCAGCAGTGCTTGGCAAATCCTACCTGCAGGTCAGCCAGCTTCTGAAGCTTGGCCCCGGTGCTGTGATTGAGCTTGATCGCAAGGTCGGCGAAGCTATCGATATATACGTCAACAACAGGCTTGTCGCACGCGGCGAAGTGGTGATGGTTGATGAACGTCTTGGGATCACCATGACTGAAATCATCAAGGGCGACGTGCTTTAAGGGCAAATCAATGAACAACGCGCTGCTTCAATTCAGTTTAATGCCGGAACCTTTGGGAGTTCTTTTGTGATCACGATCGCCGGACTTATTGTCGGATTTGCCCTTGTGGTTTCTGCCATGTCTCTTGGCGGATCACCCATGGTGTTTCTCGACCCGCCATCAGCACTGATTGTGCTGGGTGGCACGGCGGCAATCACTGCTGTCAGTTTTTCACTGGATGAACTGACTGCTGCACCGCGCGCACTCTGGCAGGTGTTATTCAGCCAGAAATATGACGCCAGTGCCGCTGCGCTGGCAGTTTTGCAACTATCCGAGCGGGCGCGTCGGGATGGCACACTTGAACTGGAAAAAGCAAGTCGCCGTCTTTCTTCGGACCCTTTTCTCCACAAGGCGATACGGCTGCTGGTTGATGGCTCCAATGCGGATGAAGTTGAGAAAATCCTGCGGCAGGAAACACTGGCCGTCTCATCTCTTCACGTCAAGAGCGTCAGCATTCTGAAACGTGCGGCCGAGGTAGCCCCCGCCATGGGACTGATCGGTACCCTTGTTGGTCTGGTTAAAATGCTTGGAAATCTGAATGACCCGGCAACCATCGGCCCCTCAATGGCCATTGCCCTGCTCACCACCTTTTATGGTGCCATGCTGGCGCATATGGTGTTTTTGCCGCTGGCCACGCGGGCCGAACGGAATGCACGGGAAGAAACACTGCTTAACGCCGTTTACACAATGGGTGCGACATCTATCGGACGTCAGGAAAACCCGCGTCGACTGGAAATGCTGGTGAATACCGTTTTGCCACCAGCCAAACGAATTCAATATTTTAGATAACCTACTGCAGCCTGGGAGCTATTCGTTATGCGTTTACTTATCATCGGCACATTGAACGGTCAGTTGAGCACCGCGTCAGAAATGGCCAGCCGCAATGGCGCCAAAGTTGTCCACGCGCCGGATACGGACACCGCTCTGGACCTGTTGCGTAATCGCGGTACAGATTTGGTGATGATTGATGTTCAACAGGATATCCGCTCCTTTATCAAGCAGATACGGTCCGAGCATTTCTCGGTACCTGTTGTCGCTTGTGGCATCAACTCCGATGCCCGGTCCGCTGTTGACGCCATCCGCGCAGGTGCCAAGGAATATATTCCGCTCCCTCCCGAAGCGGAACTCATTGCGGCGGTACTGGAAGCCGTTGCCGAAGACAGCCATCACCTGATCTATCGTGACAAAAGCATGATGGGCGTGGTCAAACTGGCCGATCAGGTCGGTCCCAGCGAAGCCAGTATCCTGATCACCGGTGAGTCCGGCACAGGTAAGGAAGTTATGGCCCGCTACGTGCACAAGAAAAGCCGCAGGGCCAGTCAACAGTTTGTTTCTGTCAACTGCGCAGCCATTCCGGAAAACCTGCTGGAAAGCGAACTTTTCGGCCATGAAAAAGGGGCCTTCACTGGCGCTGTTGCCCGTCGGGTAGGTAAATTTGAAGAAGCCGACGGCGGCACACTGCTGCTTGACGAAATCAGCGAAATGGATATCCGGCTTCAGGCCAAACTGTTGCGGGCCATTCAGGAACGGGAAATTGACCGGGTTGGCGGCGCGAAGCCGGTTAAGGTTGACCTGCGCATCATCGCAACGTCCAACAGGGATCTGACCGAAGCGGTTGCCAATGGCCACTTCAGGGAAGATCTGCTGTTTCGCCTGAATGTTGTTAATCTGCAAATTCCTCCCCTGCGCGAACGCCCGGAAGATATTTGCATTCTGGCAAGCCATTTTGCCCAGAAATATGCGGACCTGAACAAGGTCGACTACCGGCCAATTTCCGAGCCCGCCATGGAAGTATTGTTGCGCCATGGATGGAAAGGGAATGTTCGCGAACTGGAAAACACACTTCATCGCGCGGTTTTGCTCTCAACGGGTGAGGAAATCACGCCTGATGCGATCCGCTTGCCTGATGGCAAACCACATGCAGGAGCGGGATACACATCGGCTACAGCGGCACTGGGTAGTTCCGGCAATGTTACCACCGCTGCCGAGGAAACCGCCAATCTGGTCGGCCGCACCGTTGCAGATGTCGAGAAGGACCTGATCCTGGACACGCTGAACCATTGCATTGGTAATCGGACCCACGCCGCAAATATTCTGGGAATCTCAATTCGTACCTTGCGCAACAAGCTGAACCAGTATTCTGAAGAAGGTGTGGCTGTTCCCAATCCGGGCGAGGGTCAGCGCGCCGCAGTATAATCGAAAAAATAGCTTTTCCGTCAATAGATTATGGGATAAGCAGGGGCCGAATATATGAGTAACGCAGTGGCATCCGAGAACACAAACACCAGCGGGCAGAATCTTTTCAAATTCTTCAGCGAACGCAGCGATATTTCGCTCGCGCTTGCCGTTGTTTGCATTCTCATGGTGCTGTTCCTGCCCATGCCCAGCTGGCTTCTCGATTTTTCACTCGCGATCTCCATCACATTTTCCGTGATGGTGCTCATGACATCCCTGTTTATTTCCAGACCGCTTGAATTCAGTTCTTTTCCAACCGTTCTGCTGATTTCGACCATGCTGCGTCTGTCTCTCAATGTGGCATCCACTCGCCTGATCCTGACTAATGGTCACGAGGGCACCGCCGCCGCCGGTCACGTGATTGAGACATTTGGCAACTTTGTCATGGGGGGAAATTTTGTCATCGGCATCATTGTGTTTACTGTGCTGCTGATTGTAAATTTCATGGTCATCACCAAGGGTTCCGGGCGTATTGCCGAGGTCGCCGCCCGTTTCAGCCTGGACGCCATGCCCGGCAAGCAGATGGCCATTGATGCCGACCTTTCATCCGGCCTGATCACAGAAGAGGATGCCCGAACCCGCCGCAAAACACTTGAAGACGAAAGCACATTCTTCGGATCCATGGATGGTGCCGCCAAATATGTCCGGGGCGATGCTGTTGCCGGCCTGCTGATCACCTTTATCAATATTATTGCAGGTATGATTGTTGGCGTGGCCCAAAAAGGCCTGACCTTTTCGGAAGCTGCCAATACCTATACATTATTAACAGTGGGTGACGGGCTCGTCAGCCAGATCCCGGCCCTGATTGTCTCGACGGCCGCAGGTTTGCTGGTCACAAAAGCCGGTGTGACCGGTTCAACCGACAAGGCACTTTTCGGCCAGCTTTCAAGCTATCCTCGGGCCATGGCGGTTAGTTCATTCCTGATGGTTATGCTGGCGATTGTGCCGGGCATGCCTTTCATACCGTTTCTGGCACTGGGTGGCATTACCGGGTTTGCAGC
Organism: Sphingomonadales bacterium; assembly: GCA_965227345.1. Taxonomy (GTDB): domain Bacteria; phylum Pseudomonadota; class Alphaproteobacteria; order Sphingomonadales. The sequence continues at coordinate 3,588,881 of OZ245755.1, read as the reverse complement.
GTATGCTTCGCTCAAAAAGGCCGATCGTCTGGTCGCTGAAGAAAACGAAGCCGAGGAAAAGTCGAAGGCGGAAGCAGCGCCTGTGGAAGAGCCGATCACGACAGCCCTTGCCATTGACCAGATAAGGCTTGAAATGGGCTACGGTCTGTTGCCATTGATCAACGATAACAAAAATATCAAGCTGACCGATCAGATCAAGGCCCTGCGTCGACAGCTGGCAAGTGACCTGGGCTTCATCATGCCATCTGTCCGCATTCTCGATAATATGCAGCTACCTTCCAATACCTATGTCATCCGGATCAAGGAAACAGAAGCCGGTCGGGGCGACATCAGAACGAATATGCTGATGGTCATGGATCCACGCGGCGATAAAGTCGCCCTTCCCGGTGAAGCCACAACAGAACCGGCCTTTGGCTTGCCCGCCGTATGGGTTGAAAACAACCTGAAGGAAGAAGCTTCATTCAGAGGCTATACTGTCGTGGACGCGGCGACTGTCGTCACCACTCACCTGACAGAAGTGATAAAGGATAACCTTTCCGACCTTCTGTCCTATGCGGAAACACAGAAGCTTTTGAACGATTTGTCTTCGGATCAGCAAAAGCTGGTCAGCGACCTTGTGCCTACGCAGATTTCGGTCAATGGCATTCAACGTATTCTGCAAAACCTGCTCAGCGAACGGGTTTCAATCCGCGATCTGCCTACCATACTGGAAGGCGTCGCCGAAGCCACCGGCTATACGCAAAATATTATTCAGATTTCAGAACATGTCCGGGCACGCCTTGCCCGTCAGATCAGCAACAGCAATACAGGGCCGCAAGGGTTTATTCCGCTGATCACGCTTTCGCCTGAATGGGAACAGAATTTTGCCGAGGCACTTGCCGGACAGGGCGATGAACGGCAGTTGGCCATGTCGCCCAGCCGGCTTCAGGAATTTATTGGCTCTGTCCGTATGACATTTGAACAGCATGCCGCACGCGGCGACCTTCCGGTTCTGCTGACAAGCCCTGGTGTCCGTCCGTATGTGAGATCCATCGTAGAGCGGTTCCGCCCGCAAACGGTTGTGATGTCGCAAAATGAAGTGCATCCAAAAGCGAAAATCCGAACATTGGGCCAGATTTAGCTGAACTGCGTTGAAATGCCCCTTTCTGGAACGCGATAGATAAAATGAGACTAAAAACTTATACAGGTGACTCGATAAAAGACGTTATGTCCCTCGTCCGCAAGGAACTAGGGCCCGACGCCATCATCGTTTCCAGCCAGCAGTCTTCACGCAATGGCCCTGTCAAGATTATCGCAGCTGTTGAAGCGGGTACCCCGCCGCCAGTCTCAACTTCGCCAGTATCCACCCTGTCATCCGGTCCTGCAACGCCTGTGTCGCAGGCTCCCCAGGCACCAAAATCTGATCCCGTCAATATCACTGATGTTTTCCAACGTCACGGCACACCCAGAAGTCTGGCGGAAACCCTGATCAAGGCTGCAAATGCGGTGGACGCTGACGAGGCCGAAATGGCATTGGCCTATGCCCTTGACGGCAGTTTCCGTTTCCTGCCCTTCAGCACGGGAACCAACCGCCCCATTATGCTGGTGGGTGCACCAGGCGTTGGCAAGACATCATCAATTGCAAAATTGGCGGCGGCGGCCGCTGTAGAGAACCGAAAGGTCACGCTGATCACAACCGACACCGTCAGAACCGGCGGCATCGAACAGCTTGACGGCTATGGCAAGCTTCTGAAAAACAAGGTTATTGTGGCGCGATCATCCCGCGAGCTGGCCACAACTGTTCTGAAAGCACCCGATGGCGACAGGGATCTGACACTTATTGATACGGCAGGGATAAATCTTTTCTCCGACGAAGATGTCACCGGTTTAAAGGATCTGATTGATGCCTCAAATGCCGAACCTGTCGCCGTATTGGCCGCAGGCGGCGACCCGTATGAAGCCGCTGAATTCGCGCGGATATTTGGCAGCATTGGGGCCCGGCGTTTCATCGCCACACGACTTGACACCACATACAGGCTTGGCAGCCTTCTGGTAACGGCCTCAACCGGCCCGCTGGCATTTTCCTGTGTCAGCGCGACACCATTTATTGGCGACGGGTTACAACAACTGAACCCTGTGTCCCTCGCTCGGCTGCTGATTGCAAGCCGGAAAAGCACCCACTCCACATCACATAGAAAAGTAGCCGCAAAACAATGACCCTTTCACAGAATGCAATTGATATGGATAACGCACCGGCCTTGCGGGCTGTACCGCGCGGCAAGAACCTGATCTCGATTGCCTCGGGTAAAGGCGGCGTCGGCAAGACATGGTTTTCGGTCACACTGGCTCATGCACTTGCCAGACTGCAAAAAAGCATTCTGCTTTTTGATGGCGACCTGGGTCTGGCCAATATTGACATACAGCTTGGGCTTATGCCCGAGCATGATCTGGGGCATGTCATTCGCGGCGAGCTTTCGGTTAAAGATGCCGTGACCCGCTATACGGATGGAAACAAATCAACTGTCGCCTTTGAGGTCCTTGCAGGCAAATCCGGTTCCGGCTCTCTGGCATCCTTAAGAAAACCTGCTCTGGAAGGTCTGAAAGATCAGATCATTCAGGCGGCAGCCAATTATGATCATGTTCTGCTGGATTTGAGCGCTGGCGTGGATGCGGCGGTTTCCTGCCTCGCGCACCATGACGGGCGCATACTGGTTGTGGTTACTTCGGACCCAACGTCCCTTACCGACGCCTATGCCTTTATCAAGCTGCAACGGCTCCAGCAAACCTCGGCTGATATTTCAGTCGTGGTCAATGTGGCCGACAGTGTTGCCGAAGGAAAGCGCACTTATGAAACCCTGAAAAAAGCCAGCGAAAGCTTCCTGAAGTTCAGCCCCGGACTGGCTGGCATCATCAGGCAAGACCGTAACGTCCGCGACGCTATCAGGCATCAGACATCCACCATGACGCGCCACCCAATCACAAATGCCGCTGCCGATGTTGAAGCGATCGCCAGATTGCTCACCCGGCCCGACCGGAAATAATGGACGCACATCATGAACAGTATTGAACCGACGCAAAACACCAGCAGGCCGACTTCCGGTACAGAAAATGGTGCGGCAAAGGTAAGCCAGACAGGCGCTGTTCAAAATGATCAACAAACCCGACAAAATACTGGCAAGCATACCGACGGACAACATCAGCCTGATCAGCAATCGGGGGCACGGGGACATTCAGACCCTGCCGTTTCCTTGTCTGCCTCCCTTGGCAGGCTGGATTTGGGCGCTACGATAAAAGGTACTGTGACCGGACTTGACGCCAATCAGCAGGTTTTGCTGAAAACGCCTCAGGGCACCTTTGTTCTTGACGCCAGCCAGATAAAAACGGTGCTTGATCTGCCGCCCAACAGTCAGCTTGAACTCAAAATATCGGCGGTTGACCATGTAATCGAAGCCCAGCTGATGACAAAAGACAATGTGAAGCTTAACCCGCCTGTTCGCGTTAGCCTTGTACTTGTCGGCATTGACGGCGATGACACCCTGCAAAGCCCATCATTGCAAGCCGGTGTGGCAAAAGTAACCGGTTATGGCCCGGGCACACCCGCTCCACGGGCACCACAAAGCGGCATCATCAATCCAGCACCTGGCGATAACACGGTCGCCGTGACATCCATCCGCAGTGCATCTTTGGTTGTGCCACATTCACCAGCATCATCGGCACCTGTCCCACAGACGACGGGGACAACCGGCGCGCCCGCAGACAAGAGCAACCTGTGGTCCCTGATCAACCAGCAGTCAACCTCGCCTTCACCCGCTAACCCGAACGCGCAGACCGCGAATACAAAAACGGGCACTGCGGGCGTGCCAATTTCGGCACTGCCCGCAGCGACCACCAGCAATGCCAGCGTTTATCAGACGGCCAGCCAGAATATTCCAAACGCGCCACCATTGGCCACCGGTTCACTGCTTGCCGCCACGGTGACCAGACTTGCACCGGACTTGCCCCCTGAAATATTGGCCGCCATTAGCCCTGCAAACGGCACTGGCAAGGCATCGACGCCTGAAGGGCAGTCGCTGACGTTCCGTGTTGTCCCTGCACCAGCGCCCACCAGCGCAGGCACCATTCCCGAAAGCGGCGCAGGGCGTCTGACAGCAACGGTTATAGACAAGTTACCCCCAAACAGTGCACCGTCAACACCGGACACAGCGCCAGCGCGAACACCCTCACCGGCCCCAATTTCTGCCCAATTTCTGGCGACGAATATTGGTGTCTTCCAGTTGACGGAAAGCCAGCGATTGCCCGTCGGGCAGACCATTCATCTTGAACTGGTCCCCGCACAAGCAGGCAAAGCACCCCAAATATCCGGAAGCCCGTCAACATCGGGTTTGACACAACCACAACCATCGACACAAGCACAGGCGCCAGCGGCCCTGCCCGCTGGACAGACAGAGGCACGTCAACCCCTGACCAATTACCTTGAAAGCTGGTCCACGATTGACGAGATCATCTCAACTCTTTCCAGCCTTAACCCCGGTCTGGCAGCGGTCGTTCAAAACAAGGTCGCCGGCCCCATCCATAACCTGGGGGCAAAAGCGGCTTTCCTGCTTCAAATTCTGGGTCTGAAAAACAGTGGCGAAACCTGGCTTGGCAGCAAGACGACAGAAGCATTGTTGAAGGCTGGGCGCGGAGACCTGATCAACCGTCTGACAGATGATTTCAACCGCGTTGCCTCCCTCGGTCGCGATTCATCGCCTGCCGACTGGAAGCCAGCACTGTTACCCTTCAATGACGGTCGCGAAACACACGCCCTGCCGATGCTCGTGCGACAAATGCGCGACCAGTCGGAAGATGCCAACAAACGCAATAATCGCGACGGTGATCAGGATAAGAACGACGCCACACGGTTCGTTATTGATATTTCGCTCAGCAAGCTGGGGCCGGTTCAGATGGATGGCATGATAAAATCGAGACATTTTGACCTTATCATGCGGACAGAACGCACCATGACCCCCCATATGAAAAACGAAATCAGCAACATCTTTTCCAATGCACTTGCAAACAACCACTTTGCCGGAGACGTCGTGTTTCAGACCGGCAAACCTTTCCCGCTTTCTGCAGCGGCTTTCATTGCCGAACCGACGAATTCATCAGGAGGTGTCTATGCTTGAACTGCGTGCCATCATTGATCCACGGCGTGACCTGTTGGTCACACAAAGCAACCCTGCCCGCCGCATGGACTATATTATAACGCTTAACCAGCAGCTGAAGGTTGACGGTTTTGACAACAGGATCAGGCTTGTCATCCGATATGTACCCGACGCCCATATTCTGGACAAGGCAGCTATCGGCCCCTATATCGAAATGATTGAAAACACCCCGTGGGCCAACCTGGAATCTCTGGCCCGGACTTTACTGGACGATTTTGCCAATGAACTGGTTGCCCGCTGGGTAGAGGTTGCTGTGGCTGAAAATTCGCCAGATCCGGAACTGGGCACCTTCGGCTATGGCATTACCATGGAAGATCGCCAGCCCACATGGTCCAACCCCGACCTTCTAAACAGGTTGCGCCCTACGCTTTAAATACGGGCCCGCTAGTGAATTGTACCCAGCTTTTTACCCAGATGCTCAAGAAAAATAGCATGTCTGGTTGCGTCTGAAAGACCAACACCCAAGACATGGGCGTCCGCCGAGTCATACAGAGCTTCAACTTCGGCTTCCCCCAGCCAGCGAGAGCATGCGGCATAAACAAATTCCTGCTCTGCCGCCATATCATCACCAATCTCCGGATATTGCTTCAGGACATCTTCAAGGGAATAAATATAATTTCCACTTGAATGTTCAATCACAAATACTTCCAAAATATCTCGTGCCAGTTTCGTGGATTTTTTCATACCAACCACCCCGTTTTCGTCTTTTGCTGCAGCCATGCATTGGCTGGATAAGAATGGGACGTCCGACAGGGATGAAATGTGAATGGAAATGATCAGGCAAATTGGACAAAATTGTGACTCGCAGGCGGGCAGTTGAGTCTGTATAGTCAATAACTGATTGTAATGCTGTACTGTCGACAGATATGGCACCGCAGCCAATATTCAATTTCTAGCTTACAAATGTGAAACCAAACGAAATATGTCAAATCACCAGATTGATTATGATCAGATGGTCCAGCAGGCCCTTCTGGATGTTGTTCGCAAATTACTGGGCGAAACAGCGAAACACGGACTTCCGGGCAACCATCATTTCTATATTGCTTTTAAAACAGATTTTCCAGGCGTATCCATTCCCGGACATCTAAAAGCAAAACACCCGGAAGAAATGACCATTGTTCTTCAGAATCAGTTTTGGGATCTGGAGGTTCAGGAAAACCAGTTCAGTGTTGGATTAAGCTTTAATCAGAAACTTGAGACTCTGGTTATTCCCTTTGCAGCGGTTACAGGTTTTCTTGACCCAAGTGTTGAATTCGGACTGCAATTCCAGCACCAGACCGATGCTGATGAAACGGCGAGTGCCGACACAACCGGCACAGAGGAAGAAGCGTCTGATCCGGTGCCTGACCATGAGGCCCCCAACGGGGATGACGCCACAACGCCTGAGGCCGAAGACGACACGCCAAACGTCGTAACACTCGACGCCTTCCGAAAAAAGAAGTAGAAAAACCCGGCAATAACATAGTACCCCGTATCTGCCCCATGAAACGGGATATTACACCATCAAGTGGTGCCCGGTTGGCGAAAAAGCCGGCGCACGTCTATGGAGAGAATTGATGACTACCGCACCGACCAGAACCGAAAGTGATACCTTTGGCCCGATTGATGTTCCGGCAGACCGCTATTGGGGCGCACAGACCCAACGTTCGCTGGAAAATTTCCCCATTGGCGGTGAACGTATGCCCGATCCCCTGGTCAGGGCACTGGGCATTATCAAGCAAGCGGCGGCCAGAGCCAATACCAGGCTTGGCAACATGGACAGTGACATTGCCGACGGTATTGTAAAAGCGGCGCAGGAGGTCATTGACGGCAAACTGAATGACCATTTTCCGCTTGTTGTATGGCAGACCGGGTCGGGCACGCAATCCAACATGAATGCAAACGAGGTTATCTCCAATCGCGCCATCGAAATTATGGGCGGTGTGATGGGATCGAAAAAGCCGGTGCACCCGAATGACCATTGCAACGCGGCCCAGTCGTCGAATGATACCTTTCCAACAGCCATGCATGTGGCCATCGTCGAGGAAATTCACCACCGACTGATCCCGGCACTGGAATATATTCATGCTGCCCTGAATAAAAAGGCAGAAGAATGGAATGACATTATCAAAATCGGCCGTACCCATATGCAGGATGCAACGCCCCTGACACTGGGTCAGGAGTTTTCAGGCTATACGCATCAGATCGCCAATGGCATCAAGCGCGTTAAAGATGTCCTGCCCCGCATGTATCAACTGGCGCAGGGTGGCACTGCTGTCGGCACCGGCCTGAATACCAAAAAAGGCTTTGACATTGCCGTCGCAGAGGAAATTTCCACGATTACCAGCCTGCCTTTTGTTACGGCGGAAAACAAATTTGAAGCGCTGGCTGCACATGACGCACTGGTAGAAACCTCCGGCGCACTGAATGTTCTGGCTGTCAGCCTGATGAAAATTGCCAACGATATCCGCTTGCTGGGGTCCGGTCCCCGTTGCGGGCTGGGTGAACTTCTGTTGCCTGAAAACGAACCCGGATCATCAATCATGCCGGGCAAGGTCAACCCGACACAGGCTGAAGCGCTGACCATGCTATGCACACAGGTTATGGGGAACCACACCACGGTTACTATCGCTGGCAGTCAGGGTCATCTGGAACTGAACGTTTACAAACCCGTGATGGCCTACAACGTTCTGCAATCTATTCGACTTCTGGCAGACGGTGCATGCAGCTTTACAGACCGCTGCATTGCGGGAATGGTTCCAAACAAGGAAAAGATCAACAAGCTGATGCATGAATCGCTGATGCTGGTCACGTCACTGGCACCGGTTATCGGATATGATAAAGCGGCAGCCATTGCCAAAAATGCCCACAAGAAAGGTACAACCCTGCTGGCGTCTGCGCTGGAAATGGGGGCTGTCACGGAAGAAGAGTTTAACAAAATCGTGCGCCCGGAAGATATGCTGGGTCCGAACGACTAGCGCCCTTTAACAGAAAGCCGGAACGGTGGGCACGATAGATGAAAACATGGCGGAGACGGAACTGGTCAAACATTCTGTCTCCATCGCCGGGCACCGGACCAGCATTTCTCTGGAAAATACCTTCTGGCGCGCCTTTCAGGAAATTGCCAAAGAACAGGGCAAGCCAGTTGCCCGGCTGATTACCCGGATAGATGCAAACCGGACGACAAACCTGTCCAGTGCCATCCGGGTTTATGTCTTGAACCATTACCGGTGCAAGCTGGATCAGCAAAGGGACTAAACCCTATTCACTCCCTTTCGGCTTGAGAAGCTGTTCCAGCAGGAGCCTGGCCGGGTCCAGCTTTTTCTTCTCAGGTGCTGTATCAGGCTTGGCCACTTCCCCGTCGTCTGGCGCTGTAGCATCGTCAGGTTCTGTCTTGACGGCACTATTACTGCCACCATTCAGCAACTGATCCAGACCGCCACCCTGCCCGACCGCATTCTGCAGCAGCAATCTGGCAAGTTCTGCACCCACAAATTTCTGCAACGGTCTGGTATCATACGATATTTTCGGGTTGTCAACCAACCCTGCAACATTAACACCTATGGGCGGGGCCTTGGGATGATCGGATAACATCATCTTGCCTCCTGAATCGATGCGCCATTGTGGCAGATTAACAGTCGCGGCCAGTTGTGCCAGTCCGGCATCAAGATTGACCCTGGTGTCGGCCAGACGGATCACACCTTTGTCTGCCGCTATTTTTGCGTCAAATGCCTTAAAGGCCGTATCCCCGCCGGACAGGGCAGACCCCATTGCCTTGATAAACCCGTCCAGCCCCTTGGCATCGCTGATATTCCGGCTTAGCTTTGGCAGATTAATGCCATGCACAATGCCGGGGCTGGTTGTCAGTGTAGCCCCGCCGGAAAGCGATGAAATCATATCGAACTGACTTTTGCCCGCCGCCTTGAATGAACCCTTCAGGGAAAAGCTGGTCGTTGCCGGATTGATACCTGCCATCTGTTTCAACGCCTGTTCAAGACTGGCATTTGAAATGCTGACATCAAGCGCCAGGGCCGGGATTTTCTCTGACCCGCTAAAGGCCGCGGTAATGGCAACATCCCCGCCGAACAGCTTACCAGTCAGATCCCTTATGCCAAGATTGCCGCCCTCCAGGACGAGCGCAAATTTGGGCGATTGGAAGCGATATTCCTGTGTCGTCAAACTGGTCGCCGAAACCGCTATTTCAGCATCCATTTTTTTCAGCGGCGACGGGTCAATCGGCTCCTTCGACCAGCGTTTCCGGGGATCGGTGCCTTCCGTGCCTTTCGAAAGCCCGCCGTCCGAACCGGACATCAGTCGATCAAGCGGAATATCACCTGCAGTTGCTGTACCAACCAGCTTCGGTATTTTCCCCGACCGGTCCAGGGTCGCCGAGCCGCTAAAGGACATTGGCCCGAAATTACCTGACATATTCTGAAACGCTATCCGCTTTGCAGACCCATTGACACTGGCGTTGAATGCCAGCGCCCCCAGCTGCCGGTCCGATGGCTGATAGTCAGCCCCTAACCCCCTTACAAAGGCTACTGTGTCCGGGCTCGTGGCCGCAATTTTCAGATTGCAGGAAGGATCGCTATCCATCCCGATGGCTTCACCATCAATCTTCACACTTCCGCCTGCAAGCTCGGCTGTCAGATTCATGTCCAGAGCCGTCATGTTCCCCATAATCAGCCCCGAAACCCGGGCGGCCCTGTCGTCTTTGGCCGCAGGCGCCGCCAACGCCATATCAAACTGGTTTATCAGCGCCGAAAGGGACGGATTGCCAATATCAACCGTCAATCCATAACTTTTTAGCCCAAGCTTCCCCCGCATATCGTCGGTCTTGATCGTACCGCTGATTGTGCCTGCTGTTGCCCCCAAACGAAAGCTGTTGCTGACGTCCATAATCGCCAGAGTGCCGCCAACCTTGCCTTTTGCTTCAAAACGGCCCAGTCGCTCACCCCGTGCGGGCAAATCAAATGCCATATAACGGGCAAACCGCGTCAGGTCATTGGCAGCAGCGCCATAATTCAGACTGAGAGAAGGCTTCTCGCCCAAACCTGAAATTTTCCCATCCACATCCAATCTGGCCCCGGCATAGTCTTCAATACGCAACTTGTTCAGGAACAGCACCCCACCCACAAGCCTGGCATCCAGTTCACCCCCGGTACCCCGGCCCTTGTTGTAGATAAACTGATCAAGTTTCAGCAGAATATTGGCATCAAAATCACCGAGCGTCGCGAGCTGCTCAGCGAAGCTCCCGCCCCCGGCGCTTAGGTCATCATCTCCTGTTCCGGGTGCCAGATAGGCATCTATATCCAGCCGGTCAATCCCCAGATCTACTGAAACAGAAGGCCTGTTTCTCAAGGCATAAACAAAGCCGCCCCTGATTTCCGTTGTATCAAGTTTTGCTGTAATGCCGTAAATCTGCAAAAGCTCGGGGGTCAGGCTCACCGTGCTCTCAACCGCAAAATTGGCCAGACGGTCGGCTGGAATATTTTCAGGCGTTATATCCAGCCAGTCGAACAAGGCCCGCAAGCTTGTAGAGGTCCCTTTCAGATGACCGTCAAAACGGCTCTTGCCTTCTTTTGATGTCAGCTCTCCAACCAGCACATAATCCGATCCGCCAGGGGCCAACGCTGAAAAACGTTCCAGCACAACCTTGCCCTCGGCTGCGGATGCCCTGAGCACCAGTTGACGGACAAGACCGTCACGATATTTCGCCGCATTCACGGTCAGGTCAAGCTTGCCTGAAAATGTGGCCGGAATATCAAAGGCCAGATATTGTGCCAATGCCTCGACATCCATCGGTTCGCCCTGGGCCTTGTCATCGGCAACCAGAAAGGTGTCAAGAGCAAGACTGTTCAGGGAAAGCATGGCATCAACACGGGTTGCCTCACCCAATACAACAGCAATACGACCGTTTCCCTTTGTATCCCCGACACGGAAATCCAGATCATCAAGTTTAAGGGTTTCAGCACTGGCAGCAATCGCCGTTTCAATTGAGAAGCTGCCGGGCGTTCCGTCCAGCTGCATAAGCGAATCAACGCCGGACATAATTCCAATACTGTTTAAAAGCCCGACAAAATTATCGCCCTGACCATCCAGCTTGCCCTCAAGGAAAACCAAATCATCATGGGATAAAAAGCCGTTCACACGCATTGAAGACCGGGATTGTGAAAAATTCAGAGACAGGCTGGCCGGTGTTTTTGCCCCGGTCTTCATCTCGCCAACGGAAAGTTCAAAACCAACCGGCACATTTTCCATATGCATATTGCCGCTGGCGCGGAACGGACCTTGCAGGCTTTCAGCCGAAACCAGCATACTCAGGTTGCCAAGCCTTCTCTCATCCCCGGTCTGGTGGTTGATAAAGGTCAGCTGGCCGCCCTCGACCAGGAATTTATCCAGTCGAATATCACCAAAAGACGTTGATTGCGCCGTTGTATTGCCGACATGGTCTTCTGCTGATTGCCAATTCCCCTGTCCGCTTTCCAGACGCTCGAGCAAAATAACCGGGTTCACAAGGACAATTTTTTCAATTTTCACCTTGCCGGCCAGCAAAGGCCACAAGGCCACCCGGACATCCAGTCTTTCCAGCCGCGCCATTTCGGGCTGCGAACCGCCCGGTATATTGGCAACGGTTACATCCCGCGCCTCCATCGCAGGGGTCGGCAGCAATGTCAGCGAAATATCGCCCGTTACCTGCACATCCCGACCGGTTGCGTTCCCTGCCACCTGCTCAATTTCGCTACGATATTGATTCCAGTTCAAAAAGCTGGGAATAACGAGAGCGCCTGACACCAGCAGAACTAGAATCCCCAGGAGCGCAATCGATACTATCTGGACAGAACGTTTCACAAAAATATATATCCTTGTTATGGATCAGGATTTAATACGTAAGCCTTATACATTAACCTGCATTTGAGGCCAAAACAGGGCTAATAATCAAGTAATTATAGTGATATGGTAAACATTATCGCTTTCATCTTTATCTCCGGTCATCGCCTCGGAAATCAGTTTACAGGTTGCACATCAAGCTGCACGCCCTAATATTAGTATCACATTCCAAAACGGGAGACATGCAATTGAAACGGTCCACCCCGACCTCTTTCACCCTATCTTTATTCACACTGATTATAGCTGTTTCCATGGGTTTTCCTGCAGTTGCCGGCTGCACAGACCCCGCACGCCCCGGGGTCGAATGGAAAGGCTGCTATCATAGCGGCCGACCGTTCGGCAATGTTGATATTTCCGGTGCAGATCTTCGTCAGGCAAACCTTGCGCGAACTGATCTTTCGGGCGCAAACATGGTAAATGCCGATGCCAGACGCGCCAAATTATTTTCCGCCAAAATGGCGGGGGCCAATCTGAACGGCGCGAATCTCGCAGACGCCGATCTGACCAAGTCAGATTTGACCAATGCTTCGCTTGTCGGGGCAAACCTGCATACGGCCAGATTGTTTCGGGCAATCCTTCGCGGCGCTGATCTTACGAATGCCAAACTGGACGGGGCTGATCTTCTGAACGCAGACCTGTCGGGTGCCACCTGGGTGGATGGCAAGACCATCTGCAGCGACGCCTCCATCAGCCGCTGCAATTAAAATTTCAGGAAAATTTCTGATATTCCCAAATCATATGTTCCCTTTTTGTGCACCTGTGGGGTATAACTCGAACCATGAGTGATCCATTTGATTTAGACGACATGGAAATGTCCATCTCCGACCGTGCGCAGGCACATATGAAATCCGCTGGTCCCCCGCCCTATCTGCGCGGACTGAATGATGTCCAGCTGACTGCTGTCGAGGCGATGGATGGCCCGGTTCTGGTGCTGGCTGGTGCCGGCACAGGGAAAACCCGGGTGCTGACCACCCGCCTCGCGCATCTGCTAACCACCGGGCGGGCTTTCCCGGGGCAAATACTATGTGTAACATTTACCAACAAGGCGGCCCGCGAAATGAAGGAGCGGGTTGGCAGAACCATCGGTGACGTGGTGGAAGGCATGCAATGGCTGGGTACCTTTCATTCTGTTTCTGCCCGTATTCTGCGCCGCCATGCTGAACTTGTGGGGCTTAAGTCCAACTTCACCATTCTGGATATGGATGACCAGCTTCGACTGATCAAGCAGCTTCTTGGTGCTGCCAATATTGATGAAAAGAGGTGGCCGGCCCGGCTGCTGGCCGGCCTGATTGATGGCTGGAAAAATCGCGGCTTAACGCCGGAAAAGGTCAGCAGTGATGACAGCTTTGCTTTTGCCGACGGCAAGGGTGCGGCTTTCTACAAGGCCTATCAGGAACGGCTCAAAACCCTGAATGCCGCCGATTTTGGTGACCTTCTGCTCCATTGCCTGACTATTTTCCAAACACACGCCGATATACTGGCCGATTACCAGCGACGCTTTAAATATATTCTGGTGGATGAATATCAGGACACCAATGTTGCCCAGTACCTCTGGTTGCGATTGCTGGCCCAGAAAAGCAAAAATATTTGCTGCGTGGGCGACGATGACCAGTCGATCTATGGCTGGCGCGGTGCCGAAGTCGGCAATATTCTGCGATTTGAAGCGGACTTTCCCGGTGCCAAAATTGTCCGGCTTGAACAGAATTACCGCTCTACACATCACATCCTTGGAGCCGCCAGCGGACTGATTGTTAGCAACCAAAGCCGGTTGGGCAAGACATTATGGACCGATCAGGAAGGCGGCGACAAGATCACGGTACGGGGCGTCTGGGACGGCGCAGAGGAAGCCCGGACCATCGGCGAAGACATTGAAAATTTACAGCGTGAAAAGCACAGCCTCAGCCAGATTGCCGTCCTGATCAGGGCCGGTTTTCAGACCCGCGAGTTTGAAGAGCGGTTTCTCACCCTTGGGTTGCCTTATCGTATTGTGGGTGGCCCGCGTTTCTATGAAAGGGCAGAAATTCGTGATGCCATGGCCTATCTCCGGCTGATTGCACAACCCGATGACGATCTGGCCTTTGAACGTATTATCAACGTTCCCAAGCGCGGGTTGGGCGATGCAACCGTTCAGGCTCTGCACAAGCTGGCCCGCAGTGAAGGTATTCCAATTCTGCGCGCAGCTCAGCTTCTGGTCGAGACAGACGAATTGCGCCCGGCGGCACGACGAAATCTTGGCGGATTCCTGGCAGATGTCGCACGCTGGCGTTCTATGGTCGAAACACATCCTCATACACAATTGACAGAAACCATTCTGGAAGAGTCTGGCTATGTCGCCATGTGGCAGAATGATAAATCCCCTGATGCGCCTGGTCGACTGGAAAATCTGAGCGAATTGGCACGGGCGATGGAAAACTTCGAGAGCCTGGCCGGTTTTCTGGAACATATAAGTCTCGTGATGGAAAATGAAGAGACAGAAACCCATGACAGGGTCAGCGTCATGACCCTCCACAGCGCCAAAGGTCTTGAATTTGATACGGTTTTCCTGCCCGGATGGGAAGAAGGCGTCTTTCCAAACCAGCGGTCAATGGATGAAGGCGGCACCAAAGCCCTGGAAGAAGAACGGCGCCTCGCCTACGTGGGACTAACGCGCGCCCGCAAAAATGCTCATATATTGTTCGCGGCCAATCGGCGCGTGTTTGGCCAGTGGCAAAGCGCCATACCGGCCCGCTTCATTGACGAGCTTCCGCCTGAGCATGTCGAGGTGATCACCCAACCTGGACTTTATGGTGGTCAGGGCTCCGCCCGGCAAGAAGCTGGCTGGGCCGATGAAAGCAGCAATTGGGGGGCCAACAACTGGGGCAATAACTGGCCCGCTGGCAAATCGGCGAGCCCCGGAAACAGCTGGGCTGAGAAGAAAAGACAATCCCCCCGAACGATTGAAGGTCAGGCACGGGTTGTCAAACGTCCGGCACCAGCAACGAAGTTCGTCATCGGAGACAGGGTTTTTCACGACAAATTTGGCTATGGTGCCGTCATCGCCATCGACGGAAACAAGCTTGAAATCGATTTTGAGCATTCAAGCCCAAAAAAGGTGATAGACAGTTTCGTAACAGCAGCACCCCTTACCTGATACTGGATACATATTATGACTTTGACACCGGCCCCGGGCCTGTGGAAACTTGAGCTTGCAAGTAATCTGGATCTGATTGATCTGATGGAACAGGCCGTGACAGACCTGCCTGAACAGGCCCCTCTGTCGGTCTCGTCGTACGAAGTTGATGAAGACGCCAGGCTTTGGGCGCTGGAAGCCCTGTTCGACAACAAACCGGACGAACAAATCATCAAAGCCGCCCTGAAGAATGCCTTGAAAGCCAGCGGCACCCCCCTGCCGGACATTCAGATCACGCAGGTTGAGGACCGTGACTGGGTTCGCGAATCACAAATCCTGCTTAAACCTATAGAAGCTGGCCGCTTCTATATTTATGGCAGCCATGATCGCGATACGGTGCCTGCGGGGAAAACAGGCCTGCTGGTTGATGCGGGGCAGGCTTTTGGCTCGGGCAGCCACGAGACAACACACGGGTGCCTGCTTGTGCTGGACGACCTGGCCGACAATCTTGACCCCGGCCGGGTTCTGGATCTGGGCTGCGGGTCCGGCATTCTGGGCATGGCGGCTTCCAAGGTGTGGGATTGTCTGATCGTTGGCAGCGATATAGATTCGATTGCCACGGCCACTGCCCTTGAAAACGCCCGAATCAATAATATTCCTGTCACTGAAGGAAAGTCCGAAAACCGTGGCTTTGCGGGCATCACTGCCGCAGGCCTGGATAATGCCGACCTGCAAAAGCTGAAGCCTTTTGATCTTGTCTTTGCAAATATTCTGATGGAACCGCTGCTTGAACTGGCGCCTGGCATTTCCGAAATCGTCGCTGCCGGTGGACTGGTCATACTTTCCGGACTACTTAACACTCAGGAAAGCAAAATTCTGGCCAGGTATGAGGCATGTGGCTTTAAACTGAAAAAGCGCGTGCCGTTGGGAAACTGGCACACGCTCTTAATTCAGAGGATATAATATATTCATTAAGCAGCTCGCGGCGCAGCTTTACCTTTTTGCCCCGACTTCACATTGTCGTTGGCTGGCGTATCCCGATCGACGGCATCATAAAACTTGAAGCTGTCACCCTGCAGCAAGTCACCCAGAAAATCGCCACCAAAGACGGCCTGTGCGTGACCTTTACGAAGCAGCAGATCCAGATAGCCGTACTCAGGCTGGAACAACCAGTTATTCAAAGCGTTCAAAGGCTGCGCAACCGCACGAACGGCCCGATCCGCGTATTCTTTCCAGACTGAAGTCTTCTGAACTGTAACATTTTTCTGTGCCTGACCGGCCGTCGCATATTCAACAAAGTTGAAATCAAGCGGTTGAAGCAGGCTGAAGGCCTTAACGATCCCGTCAGCGATCAGATATGGCAATAATATAAACATAGCATTTGTCCTTCCCGACAATAAATAATCTCTTTGGCTCATCTCATTCTTCCGGGGCGGTACAGGCATAGCAATATGCGAGACTTCACCGGTTTCACTCGGTTTATCCACATGCCAGCCTAAGGACGTAGCAACACTACGTTTTTCCTTGGCTGTCATTTGGATAGAAGATGTATTCAGAACATCACGTTCCACATTTTCCATTTTGACAACCATTCAGTTTCTCCGAATTCCACCCAATAATTGTTTGATTGGGATACGCTATATATTGCATTGCACAAGATTATTGGAAGCCCTAAAAAACTCAATACAGCCATGCATAAAATGCATACCTATATTATATGTCATTCACATGACACAATCCTTAAGGAACGATTACGAAAGGGTCTAATGCCGCCCTAAAATGTCCAGCCATTCGTCTTCGTCGATGACCTTAACACCTAATTTACTTGCTTTTTCAAGCTTTGAGCCAGCCCCCGGGCCAGCGACCAGAATGTCGGTTTTTGCCGAAATCGAGCCTGAAACCCTGGCGCCCAGTTGTTCCGCCCGAACCTTGGCTTCGTTTCGGGTCATCTTTTCGAGAGAACCTGTAAAAACCATCGTTTTTCCTGCAAGTTCCGAATTATTCTGTTGCGGCGCAACAAAATCTGTCACGACAAGTTCATCCAGCAGGTCATCAAGAAGCGTCTCGTTGTGAGGCTCCGCAAAAAATTCAACCACTGCTTCAGCCACCCGGGGGCCAATCCCGTCAATATTCAGAAGATCCTGCCAGGCTTCGCCGTCCCTGTCGCGGGCGGCGCTTTGCATCGCCTCACGAAATTCGGGAAATTTCAGATAGACTTTGGCGAACAGGCGCGCATTGTTCTGCCCGACGTGACGGATGCCCAACGCAAACAAAAAGCGATCAAACTCTATATTCCGACGATCACTGATGGCCTTGAAAAGGTTTCGGACCGAGGTTGCACCCCAGCCGTCCCGGCGCTTCAGGAGTGATCCTGCCGCTTTATCCTTTTCTTCAAGCCTGAAAATATCCGCCGGGCTTCTGACCAGCCCTTCTTCCCACAGGAAAGATATTTGCTTTTCACCCAGCCCCTCAATATCAAACGCATTCCGCGAAACAAAGTGGCGCAGGCGTTCAACAGCTTGAGCGGGGCATATCAGCCCCCCGGTACACCGGCGTACAACTTCCCCGTCCTCCCGGTCAGCATGGCTTCCACACGCAGGGCATATATCGGGAAACGTATATGGCTCTGCCGTTTCAGGACGTTTTTCAGGGATATACGACAGAACCTGCGGGATCACGTCCCCGGCCCGTTGAACAATTACTGTATCGCCAATACGCAAATCCTTGCGGGCAATTTCATCCTCATTATGCAGCGTGGCGTTTGAAACGACAACACCACCCACCGTCACAGGTTCCAGCTTGGCAACAGGTGTCAACGCCCCCGTACGCCCGACCTGAATTTCAATATCTCTCAAGATTGTCTGCGCTTTTTCCGCCGGAAACTTGTGAGCGATGGCCCAGCGCGGTGCCCGGCTGACCATCCCCAGCCGTTGCTGCCAGTCCAGCCGGTCCACCTTGTACACCACACCGTCAATATCATATGGCAGCGTTGCCCGATCTGCTTCAATGGCGGCGTAATGCGCCAAAATCTCGTCTATCTTGTCAAAGGTCTCGCTTAGCGGATTGACTTCAAAGCCCCATTGGCGAAATTTCTCCAGCACTTCGGAATGGCTGCTGCCGGGAACCGAACTTACCTCTCCCCAGGCATAGGCAAAGAACTTTAGCGGGCGCCGCGCTGTAATATCCGGATCAAGCTGGCGCACCGACCCTGCTGCGGCATTTCTCGGATTGGCAAAAGGCGGCTTTCCCGCGGCGACCTGTGCTTCATTCAGCGTCTGGAAATCCGGTTTGGACATATACACTTCACCGCGCACTTCCAGAATATCCGGCCAGCCGTCACCGGCAAGCTTTTCAGGAATATCCGTAACAGTTCTCAAATTTCGGGTGATGTCTTCCCCAACGCGTCCGTCGCCCCGGGTGCCGCCAATTTTTAATACACCCTGCTCGTAACGAAGGGAGGCCGACAAGCCGTCAATCTTGGGCTCGGCGACCAGCCTTACCGGTTCAGACGCCGCAAGGCCCAGAAAGCGTCTGACCCGATCAATAAATTCGCGGACATCGCCGTCATTAAAAGCATTATCAAGCGACAGCATGGGTTGTGCATGCACGACCTTGGCAAAGCCGCTCGACGGGGCGGCGCCAACCTTCAAACCAGGACTGTCTTTGCGAATCAGCGCCGGGAAACGTGCTTCAATTGCCGCATTACGCGCCCTCAGTTCATCGTATACGGCATCCGAGACGGTTGGGGCATCCCGCTGATAATAGGCCTTGTCGTGTTTTGCCAGCTCGCCGGCCAGCCTTTCCAGTTCCACTGCAGCTTCTTCTTCTGTCAGATGATCAACACTGACGGCCTTGCCTGATATCTGTTCGTCGCTCACACGTCACGTCCCTGCATCAATCTGTTGGCGGCAGCACGCGCTTCATCAGTGATTGTGGCCCCTGCAAGCATACGTGCAATTTCTTCTTTCCGCGCCGGCATGTCGAGCGGCACAACTCTGGTCACAATGGTTTCTCCTGACGAGGGAGCATCTGTCAGCGCCAGAGCTACTTTGGCAATACGCCAGTGATGAGATCCCAACGCAGCAACCTGCGGAGAATGTGTAACAACCAGTACCTGTGCGTCTTTGGCCAGACGGGCAAGCCTTTCACCGACCGCTTCGGCCACGGCCCCCCCTATACCCCGATCCACCTCATCAAAAATAAGGGTGGGTGCTGTTCCATGGCGCGCCAGAACCACTTTCAAGGCCAGAATAAACCGGGAAAGCTCGCCGCCGGACGCAATCTTCATCAACGAACCGAAGGGGGCGCCCGGGTTGGTCGCAACTTCAAATTCTATCTTGTTACCGCCTTCCAGCCCCCAGCTTTTTTGGGGGTTATCGTCGACACGCGTATGAAAGCGGGCCTTTTCAAGTTTCAGGGATGCCAGCTCTGCATTCACCTGATCATCCATAGCCAGAGCCGCGGCTTTCCGCCTTGCCGTCAGTTCATTCACCTGAACCTCGAACGCTGACCACAGCAGTTTCGCCTCTTTCTCAAGTCTTTCCAGTTCTTCAACACCATGATCAAGCGCACGCAGTTTATCCTTGAAGTCTGCCAGTATGTCGGGCAGATCATCGACCCGGCACTGGTGCTTGCGCGCCGCAGCCCGAAGGGCAAACAAGCGCTCTTCCGTCTGTTCCAGTATTCGGGGATCAAATTCCAGGCGCACCGCAAGATCGTCAATCTGGGCAATCGCCTCTGCTGTTTCAACAGATGCTCTCTCCAGTGCGCTTATCGCTGTTTCTGCCATATCACCCAATCGCTCGGCCAGACGCTCGGCACGGCGCAATGTGCCACGCAAAGTGGCATCTGCTCCGCCTTCCGCTGTCAGGCTTTCCAGAATATCGCGAATAAGTTCAGATGATTTTTCACCCTGCATCATCATGGAACGTTTGGTGGCCAACACGTCTTCTTCACCGACTTCGGGGTTCAGGCTCTCAAGTTCCGTCAGATTATGTCGAATATACTGTTCATCCTCACGCACGGCATCATATTGGGCTCTTTCCTGATCCCGGGCCGTGACGATATCCTGCCATGCGGTCCATGCAGCACGGACAGACTTCAGGTTCTGATCCAGCCCGCCAAAGGCATCCAGCAACAGCCGATGCCCTGCCGGGTTAAACAGGCCACGATCATCATGTTGACCATGTATCTCAATCAACATGTCCCCAAGCCGGGAAAGCAAGGTGACGCTGACCGGCTGATCATTAACAAAGGCGCGGCTTCGTCCATCTTCCGACACGACACGACGCAGGACAAGCTGCACCGGGCTGGCACCAGCATTCTGCTCACGGAGCATAAGCCCCTGCTCTTCGAGAAGAGACCAGACACTATGGCGGGGATCCAGCTGGAATTCGGCAGAGACAACACCCTGGGTTTTGCCCTGGCGCACCAAAGTGCGCTCTGAACGTGCCCCAATTGCCAGTCCCAAAGCATCAAGCAGGATTGACTTGCCCGCACCGGTTTCCCCGGTCAGGACACACAGGCCCGGGGCCAGTTCCAACTCCAGACTATCGATCAGAACGATATCTCGAATAATCAGACTATCAAGCATGAATTATCCGGTGTTGACGGTTGAGATTTACATGAACCAGAAAATATTACAAACTCTAAAAAACCGTGTCCCACATCCGCCCGAACCAGGAACCGGAATTATCTATGGGTCCCAGTTTCTTTTCTGCCACCAGCCGGTAACTATAGCGATACCAGTCACTTTGAGGATAGTTGTAACCCAATACCGCCGCAACCTGCTGAGCTTCGCTGGTTAATCCCAGTGCCATATAGGTTTCCACCAGCCGATGCATGGCTTCAGGTACGTGACTTGTGGTCTGATACTTGTCAATGACATTTTTAAATCGCAATGCAGCAGAAAGATATTCTTTGGCATTCAGATAGAATCGGCCAATTTCCATTTCCTTGCCCGCCAGGTGATCCCGCGTCAGATCAATTTTCAGGCGCGCATCCTTCGCATATTCCGAGTTGGGGAAGCGCCGCACAACCTCTTGCAGGGCGCTCAGCGCCTGTTCGGTCATTTTCTGATCGCGCCCTACATCAGAAATTTGTTCATAATAGCTGATTGCAGTCAGATAATAGGCATATGCCGCATCCTTGTTACCGGGATGCAAGGCAATAAAACGCTCCGTTGCCAGCACAGCCTCATCGTACCGGTTGGCCATATAATAGGAATAAGCCGACATCAACTGCCCGCGCCTTGCCCACTGGGAATAAGGATGCTGGCGTTCAACCTCGTCGAAGGCCGCTGCCGCATAACGATACTGTTTATCATCAAGATATTTGACAGCATCATAATAGAGCGTGACAACATCGCGCTCGCGATATTTTTTGTTGGGATCGTTACTACACCCTGACACCAGAGATGAAAGTATAATAATCAGGCCAATTCCGGCAGCAAACGTCAATCGATTCATCCTGTCACTCATCTCCGAAATATCCGTCACCTGTCGCCCCGCCTGAAAACAATAATATATGCTTGTAATCGCTCAGTGACAAACATGCAAATAACACTTGGGCATTTTCATGCCACGCGTCAGGGGAAGTTGCAACTTATAGTACAATTA
The DNA here is from genome assembly GCA_965227345.1 of Sphingomonadales bacterium. Classification (GTDB taxonomy): domain Bacteria; phylum Pseudomonadota; class Alphaproteobacteria; order Sphingomonadales. The sequence continues at coordinate 3,567,102 of OZ245755.1, read as the reverse complement.
TTTCGCAAAAATACCATTATACGCACTTGCTACCTACACGAGAACGTGGTATGTACAAGTATTAATTCCTTGTTACTTGCGGGGCCATATTGCATTTCCTTCAAAGGCAATTAATGAGAAGGAATTTACAAAGAGACGTTACATTGTGACCATCATCAAATAATGCCAATACGGCAATTGGGGCGTCATTACTGCTCTCTTCAATAACATAAGCAGACGCAAATCAAGTCTGCATTCCAATTATATTAATGCGACTATTGGAGATCTAGAATGAGTCAATCAGCCAAAAAGGGCGCCGACAACACTACCACCGAGCCACGACCACGCGGACGCCGGGCAGGTTCGCGTCAAAACCCGTTTGCCAAGCGTGTTGATGTGCATGTTGGCGAACGACTTCGCGAACGGCGCAGTTTTATGGGCTATACGCAAGAATCACTTGCTCAACAGCTGCGGCTTTCGCATCAGCAGGTACAAAAATATGAAACCGGTGCGAACAGAATTAGCGCCGGGCGCCTTTATGAGCTCGCAAAAACACTGGACGTTTCGATCCAGTATTTTTTTGAGGGTTTCGATGAAAGCCTGCCAGCACATACACCAAAGCATGGTGGCACCAATCGCGCTGCAATCGAAATCGCCCAGAATTTCAGCGATATCAAAGATACGACAGTTCGCTCAACGCTATCCAGCCTGGTTAAAACCCTTGCAACACAGCTTCGCGACAGCTGATCTTTCAAATCCGGCGACGCAAATATTATAAAGAAAGGGGGCTCATTGGCCCCCTTTCCTATTTCAAACTTCGTCTGTTCTAATAAAATTAATCTACCGATTAATTTGCCTGCCGACGCAAAAATGTCGGGATTTCCAGTTGGTCATCCAGCTTGTTGCGACTTGGCGTAATCCGGTCCTGTGGACCAACACGACCGATTGTCGCGACACCGGCATCATCGACACCCTGATCAGCCGCTGGCTGTACCTGTGCTACGGGCGCTGCCTCTTCTGGCTCCGGACGAGCAAGCCGGGGCTGTGAAGAAGATGGCTCTTCACGGGCAGGACGGCGCGTCACATTCCGCATGCGCTCAAACCAGCCAAGACCGGATTTCTCGCTTGTTTCAGGTACAGGACCATTGGCCAGCGCAGCTTCCGCAAAAGGGTCTGGCTGGCGTGAAGGCGCAGAAGAAGGCGCAGCTTTTGGCATCATGGGTTCAGGTGAAATAAAGGCATCTTCCGATTTAAGTTCGGCTGCAGTTGGCTCAACAGCCGCTGCTTCAGCAACTTCTTCATTCAATACCAGCTCATCACTCGTCCGGACTAGCCTGTTTGCTTCTGTTGCGCGCTCTACAAGAGTTGGCGTCCGGGCGGCTGGCGCCTCTTCGGTACGATCGATCGTGACCACATTGGCAGGGGCGTTCTGACGCGCTGTCAAAACGGTCGCCGTTTCCATATTGGCATCAATGCCGGTAGCCACAACAGAGACCCGCATTCTGCCATTGAGTTCTTCGTTCAATGCAGAACCCACCAGAATATTCGCATCCGGATCGACTTCAGCGCGGATGCGGTTTGCCGCTTCATCCACCTCAAACAATGTCAAATCCATACCACCCGTGATGTTGATCAGCACGCCGCGTGCGCCTTTCATGGAGACTTCATCCAGGAGCGGGTTTGATATGGCCGCTTCTGCAGCTTCCAGAGCACGGTTCTCGCCTTCGGCTTCGCCGGTCCCCATCATCGCCTTGCCCATCTCGCTCATGACCGTGCGCACATCTGCAAAATCAAGATTAACAAGACCGGGCATAACAATCAGGTCTGTCACCCCGCGGACACCGGAATGAAGCACTTCATCCGCCATGCTGAACGCATCGGCAAACGTTGTTTTTTCGTTGGCAATACGGAACAGATTCTGGTTCGGGATAATAATCAGTGTATCGACATATTTCTGAAGTTCCTCGATCCCCTTTTCCGCCAGCGCCATGCGACGCGAGCCTTCAAACTGGAATGGCTTGGTCACAACCCCAACTGTCAGAATGCCTTTTTCACGTGCTGCCTTGGCGATAACAGGTGCTGCGCCTGTACCTGTACCCCCGCCCATACCGGCGGTGACAAAGACCATATGACTGCCAGCCAGATATTCTTCAACCTGATCCAGCGTTTCTTCTGCTGCAGCACGACCAACATCCGGACGGGCACCTGCTCCCAACCCTTGCGTAAGCTGTGCACCAAGCTGAACTTTCAGATCGGCTGTTGAATGAGCAAGTGCTTGTGCATCGGTATTGGCACAAATAAAGCTGACGCCCTGAAGCTGCGCTTTCACCATATTGTTGACGGCGTTGCCTCCGGCCCCACCAACACCAATAACGGTAATTTTTGGCTGCAGTTCTGTCAGTTCGGGCATAGCGATGGTAATTGACATTTTATTCTCCTTGATATTGGTGTTGACTGATTTCTGTCTGTTTAGGCTGTTATGATTATGATGGCTTCTGGTGTTAAAAATTTTCCTTCAGCCATCGACCCATTCGGGCAATCCGGCTGTGAGGTTCGGTAAATTCGTGACGTGACTGAATTTCAGCAGGTTGATGCAGGGCGTAATTCAAAATGCCGGCGCAGGTCGAAAATGCGGGCCCGGCCGTCGCATCAGCCAACCCGTTAATGCGTAATGGATAGCCGGGACGGACCTGTTTATTCAGTATCTGTCCGGCCAGTTCCTTGACGCCGGAAAGCTGGCTGGCACCGCCGGTAAGAACCATCCGGCTGCCGACCATGGCGTCCAGACCGCTGGCTGCCAGACGGTCTCTCACCAGCTCGAAAGTTTCTTCCAGCCGCGGCCGCACAATGCCCGTCAACAGAGACCGCGGAATACGATTGCTGTTTTCGCTGTCGCTTTCACCCACTTGCGGCACATCCAGAACCTCGCGGTCATCGCTCGGCCCGGCCATTGCGCTGCCATAAAGTGTCTTGAGACGTTCGGCATGACTTGCCGGGGTCAGCAGTCCACGGGCAATATCATTGGTAACGTGATTTCCGCCAACGGGGATGACATCAGCATAGACCATAGCGCCTTCAAGCCAGATAGAGAAAGATGTGGTACCTCCGCCCATATCAACGCACATGACGCCAAGGTTTTTCTCGTCTTCCACCAGGCAGGAAAGGCCAGAGGCATAAGGTGCAACAACAAACCCCGCAACGCCCAGGTGACACCGTGCAATACAGGCTTCGAGATTTCGTTTGGGACCAGGCGATGCCGTCACCACGTGCATATCAACACCAAGGCGATCACCATAAAGACCACGGGGATCTTTTACACCGTCTGCACCATCAACACTGTAGGCCACAGGCAGCGCATGTATGACTTCGCCATGCTCCGCAGGGAATTTGATACGCCCCTCGCCCAGTACGTTACGAACATCAGAACCATCAACTTCATGGCCATCAATTGAAACTTCTACTGAAATAGCATGCGACGTTGGCTGGCCGGCTGACAGGCTGACATATACGTCCTGCACGGTCTCGCCTGCCATACGCTCGGCGGCATCAACAGCGGCCCGGATCGACGTTTCCGTTTCTTCCCGGTCGACAACATTCCCTGCCTTGATTCCCGCCGAAAGCTGGTGGCCAATACCAATAACCCTGAGATTTCCGTTCTGCTCGGAGCGGGCAATAAAACAGCTGACCTTGTGACTGCCTATATCCAGCGCTGTGATCAATTTTTCGCGTCCCACTGCCATTTTAGATTTCTCCTCCATGATGACGGGTATCCGTCTTGACACTGGCTTCTACGGCAGGTGCGCGCAGCTCTGCTTCTGCAACCTGATGATCCAGCCGCACGATCACGCGCCCGTCAAACCGCAGATCAACGATCGCAACATTTCGCTCCAGAATTTTTGTTTGGCGCTGGAGGTTATCCAGCCGGGCGAATGGTGCGCCCAATGCACCTTCCGGCAGACGAACCCGAACGCCGCTGTCAAAAACCAGATCCCAGCGCCTGTCAGCCACCCGTACCGCTGATTTTACCCGGGAAAACAGGTCAGGATTGCCCTGCAAGACCGTCACCAAATCCGCTGCATGCTGTGCGGCACCCTGTCCGACCACCATCGGAAGCTTGCCATACTGATCAATATTGTCATTCGTCAGCCGGATACCTGCAGCATCCACAACCCATAATTGACCCTGGTCCTGCCACAAGGCAAAAGGCACCCGCTCCGTGATATCGATAAGCAATCCATTGGGCATGCGCCGGGAAACAGAAGCCTGCTCTACCCAGCCAAGAGCCTCAATCCGGGTCCGCAACTCATCCAGATCAATATTGAAAATCGGGACACCGGTACTCAAATCAAGTGCCTGTCTCAAATCCGCCGCAGGAAGCTGATGCTGACCACTCACCCGGACTTCTTCAACTGTCAGTCCGGCGCTGACCAGCATATTCCCAAGCCTTGCCGCCAGCACGTCCACCGTTCGGGCAACTGCCCCGGTCTGCCAGGCTGCAACGCTGAAAACCAGTATTGCCACAACACAGGCACTGACAAGCATCTGCTCGGCAATCCTGATCCGGCGGCGGCGAAGCAAATTCCGCTCTTCCCGCTCGCCGCGCCGTACTTTCCGCTTTTTGTCAAGCTGTGCCAGTCGCCTGCCACGTGCCCGGACAGGCTGTGCTGGCGGATGCGATATCATTTGCGGCCGCGGAATGGCAAACGGGTCCTGATTTTCAGTTATCATCGTTCAATCCCTGCATCTTCTACCAGCCAGGCCACCAGATCCTCGAAAGAGACACCTGCGTGACCCGCAATTTCCGGCACCAGCGACAAGGGCGTCATGCCCGGCTGGGTATTTGTTTCCAGAATGTAAAGCTCGCCCGGCTTGTTCGGTGATGTGTCGTCAAAGCGGAAATCGGACCGCGTGACCCCGCGACACCCCAACACCTGATGGGCGCGCAAGCCATACTCCAGAACCTGCTCATATATCCCCTTGTCCAGCGGTGCCGGCATGAGGTGTTCAGCAAACCCTTCGGTATACTTGGCTTCATAATCGTAAAAGCCGCGCTTCATTTTGATTTCTATCGCGCCCAGTACACGATCACCCATGACGGCAACCTGTATTTCACGGCCCGGCACATATTTTTCCACCATGGCACTGTCGGTTTTCTGCCAGAAAGCGTCGTCCTCAAGCACACAATTGTCGCCCGGCTGCACAATTTTGACACCGACGCTGGACCCTTCGTTCATGGGCTTGACGACATAGGGCCGCGCCATCGGGTCGCGCCCTCCAAGATCGCTGCGCGAGACAATAACGTCAGGTGCACAAGGGATGCCCGCATCATGAAAAACGCGCTTGGCCAATGGCTTGTCCATGGCGGCAGCCGATGCCTTCACACCCGAATGTGTATAGGGAATACCCATAATTTCCAGCATGCCCTGCAGGCATCCATCCTCACCCCACCGCCCGTGCAGCGCATTGAAAACAACATCCGGCTTAACGTGTGCCAGTGTGGCCGCGATATTCCGGTCCACATCAACACCGGTTACCTGATAGCCTTTTGCTTCCAGCCCTTTGACCACAGCCTTCCCGCTCACCAGCGATACGTCGCGTTCGGTCGACCATCCCCCCATCAAAACGGCGACATGTTTGGCGCTACTCATGCCCCATGCCTCCCTTGACGGATGCCGGAACCGGGTCTGGCTCTCCAACAATCCTGATTTCCCAGTGCAGATTATGCCCGGACCGAGCCTGTACACGGTCCCGAACCTGTTCGCCCAAAGCTTCCAGATCGGCTGCGGTAGCATCCCCTGTGTTGATCAGGAAATTACAATGCTTTTCCGATACCTGGGCTCCGCCAACACGCAGCCCGCGACAACCGGCGTCATCGACCAGTTGCCAGGCCTTTCCATCTGTCGGGTTCCGGAATGTACTGCCACCTGTCCTTGTCCGAAGGGGCTGGCTGTCTTCGCGGGCCTTGTTAATCTCTTCAATGCGTGCCGCAATTTCCGATATGTCGCCCGGCACCCCTTCAAATGTGGCTGAAACAAATATCCACGAAGAATCAACATCGGCATGACGATATCCAAAACCCATTTCACTATTGGACAAGGTATGAAGATTGCCATCCAGATCAACGGCTGTTGCCTCGATCAGAATGTCGCTGACGTCGCGACCATAAGCCCCGGCATTCATGACCAGCGCGCCGCCAACTGTCCCCGGTATCCCGCGCATAAACTCCAGTCCGGCGATGCCTTCGTCTCTTGCCTTGAAAGCCACCGTTACATCCATTGCACCCGCGCCTGCGGTGATGCGATTACCGTCAACTGTAATCCCGGCAAAGGATTTGCCCAGACGGATCACGACCCCGGGCACACCGCCATCACGCACCAGCATGTTGGACCCCACGCCGACCACCAGCACCGGAACATCTTTTGGCCGCTGGCGCAGAAAATGCACAAGGTCATCAAGGTCAGCCGGCCTGAACAATATTTCAGCCGGACCACCAACCCGGAACCAGGTCATGCCAGACATGGGTTCGCCCACATCGTAGCGCCCGCGTACATCCGGCAGGCGATCGATCAAACGATCTTCATGTTGCCGGGCGGCCATCATGCGGCACCTCCGGCACTTTTGCCATCTGATGAAAGCGCGATCAGGGCATCCGGAAGAGCGTGCGCCCAGGTCGTGATCGAGCCAGCCCCCAGACATACCACCAGATCACCCGGCTTTGCTTCTGCAGCCACCACGCCCGGCAGATCCGCCTCACTTTCCAGAGCAAGAACACGCTTGTGCCCCCGCTCTTTCAAACCCTGCACCATGCTCGCCTTGTCAATTCCTTCAATCGGCTCTTCACCTGCGGCATAAACGTCGCTCACGATGACGGCATCAGCGTCGTTGAAACAGGAACAGAATTCTTCGAAAAGGCTTTGCAGTCGCGAATAACGGTGCGGTTGCACAACGGCAATAACACGCCCGTCATAAGCCTGTCTTGCCGCTTTCAGGACCGCCGCAATTTCAACCGGATGATGCCCGTAATCATCAATAACTGTCACACCGTTGACTGTGCCCACCCTGGTGAAACGGCGCTTGACGCCTGAAAACCCATTGAGTGCAGATCGCAAGACATCATCGGAAATGCCCATTTCAGACGCCACCGCAACGGCCGCCATGGAATTCAGCACATTGTGCTGCCCGGGCATCGGCAGATGCAGGCCTTCAATCAGGCGTTTTGTATCTGTTTTGCGATCGGTGACTTCCACGTCAAAATGTGCGCCGCCTTTTTCAAAGGTAAGGTTGATGGCTCGCACATCAGCCTGCGGGCTCATGCCATAGGTCACGATCTTGCGATCGGAAACACGGGCAATCAACGCCTGAACTTCAGGATGATCAATGCACATGGCGGCGAAACCGTAAAAAGGCACATTCTCGACAAATTGCAGGAAAGCGGCCTTTTCAGTCTCAAAATCACCATAAAAATCAAGATGTTCGGGGTCGATGTTCGTCACAATGGCAATGGTCGCAGGCAGCTTGACAAATGTACCGTCTGACTCATCCGCTTCAACGACCATCCAGTCGCCTTCGCCCCGACGGGCATTGGTACCATAAGCATTAATGATGCCCCCGTTTATCACCGTGGGGTCATAGCTGGCAGCATCCATCAGTGCCGCAATCATTGATGTTGTCGTCGTTTTGCCGTGTGTTCCTGCCACCGAAATGCACCACTTCAGGCGCATGAGTTCCGCCAGCATTTCAGCCCTGCGCACGACCGGAATCAGCTTTTCGCGGGCGGCTACCACTTCGGGGTTATTCTTGCGAATGGCAGTTGACACAACCACAACCTGGGAATCGCCCAGATTCTCAGCTTTCTGACCAATAAACACCTGAATGCCCAGACCGCGCAGCCGCTTGACATTGGCATTTTCCGAGACATCGCTGCCCTGCACCTTGTAGCCGATATTATTCATGACCTCGGCAATGCCGCTCATGCCAATGCCGCCAATGCCGACAAAATGTATGGTGCCAATATTCAATGGCAGACTTCTCATATCGCGTTCTCTCTGATAGCCATGGCTCGCGGCATCTTCAGGCCGGCAAACTTGGAATTTATCTGCATATCCAGTTCCGCAGTCCGCTGTTTATTCTGCAAACCGGGTTCCGGGACTGTGCCGCCAGCAATGGCGAACTGTTCAATCAGGTCCGCCAGATCTTTTGCGGCGTGTGGCCTCGCATTGATCAATGCCATTTCCGACGCTTTCCTCAAGCGCTCCGGACTGGTTGAAAAACCCTGCAAAAGCTTGGCAACCGACGCCGTATTGAAATCTCTCTGCCGGATCATCCAGGCACCACCCGCCAACGCAACTTCAACGCAATTTGCGGTCTGATGATCATCTGTGGCCCCGGGCAAGGGCACATATATCGCTGGCCTGCCCGCAGCGGCCAATTCGGTAACAGTGGAGGCTCCGGCGCGCGCGATGACCAGATGGATATTTTCCAGAACCGCAGGCATATCTTCAATAAAGGCCGTCAGTTCCGCTTTAACGCCAAACTGCCGATAGGTCTCGCGGACAGATTCTATGTCTTCCTGCCGACACTGTTGTACAATATTAAGCCGACGCCGCAGGGCTTTCGGTAATGCTGATACGGCGGCAGGCACCACTTCGCTCAGTATCCTCGCGCCCTGACTGCCCCCCACAACCAGCAGGTTCAAATAGCGTGTATCGTCCAGCGGCGGGAAGGAGGCTTCGCCGATGGCAACAATCTCGGGCCGCACGGGATTACCTGTCACAATCTGGCGATCTTGCTGACCCGAGGATAACTTGCGGGTTTTATTAAATGACAAGGCGACAAAGCCCACATGTGACGAGAGCAATCTGTTCACCCGCCCCAACACGGCATTTTGCTCGTGGATACAGGTAGGAATTCCCAACGTCATCGCCGCCACCAGAACAGGCAGAGACGGATAACCGCCAAAGCCGACCACAATTGCCGGCCGCAGGCCCTTTAACAATTCCCTGGCCTGAAGAACGCCCTGTCCCAGCTCAAATACAGCGACAATCCGGCCCCAGATACCGCGCCCGGCAAAAGTCGCCGCCGGCACCTTGTAAACATTCAATCCCTTGAACAACGACCTGAACTGCATGCCGCGACGATCTGTGATCAACATCAGATCATGGCCACGAGCTTCCAGTTCCCGCGCCACGACATGCGCCGGGTACATATGTCCCCCCGTGCCGCCAGCCGCCACTATAACCCTGATGGATCTCCGGCGTGTCATGCCCACCCCCTTGCGCCATAAAGAGATGTGCCAGAGGTTCTGTTTGCATAGGTGCGTTGACGGGACAAAGCGAGCACCATGCCCATGGAAACGCTCATGGACAGAAGCGAAGACCCGCCATAGCTGATGAAAGGCAGTGTCATGCCCTTTGCTGGCAATACGGCAAGATTCACGCCGATATTGATAAAGGCCTGAAGTCCGAAAAGCATGATGAGACCGGCAGTGGCCAGAAAGATGAAGCTGTCATTTTCCTTCAGCAGGCTGAGCAGGCCGCGCAGAACAATTGTCGCAAAAAGCGCCAGCAACCCCAGGCAAAGGATGACCCCGAATTCTTCGCCTGCGACGGCAAATATGAAATCTGTATGTGCATCGGGCAGAATGCGCTTCACCAGCCCTTCGCCCGGACCTCGCCCGAACAGGCCGCCATTGCGAAAAGCATTCAACGCGGTGTCAATCTGATATGTATCCCCTGACGAAGGATCAAGAAAGCGGTCGATCCGGCTGGTCACGTGGGGCACAAAGCTATAGGCACAAATAATACCCACAAGCCCGCTGATCATCAGTCCCAGAACCCAGGCCATGGATAAACCTGCAATGAAGAATTGCAGACCCCAGATCATCGAAATCAGCAATGTCTGACCAAAATCCGGCTGGCATACGAGAACGGTCACGACAGCAAGATACAGACCAATGGCAATACGGTTCCCCGGGAAAGCGCCGTTTTTATTCTGCTCCGAAAACATCCACGCACAAACCACAACAAAAGCCGGTTTCAAAAATTCGGATGGCTGCAACGTGAAACTGCCTAATGGCAACCAGCGCTGGGCACCCTTTACTTCCGGGCCGACAAATAAAGTGAGAATGGACAGCCCCAGAAAGACCGGCAACATAATCGCCGCCAGCCGGCGCACGCCCCGAGCCGACATCAGCGATATGGCAAGCATGATAAACACAGCCACCACAAGAAAACCCACCTGGCGATAGACGAAATGAAATGAATTAAGACCAAGACGCTCTGCCACAGCCAGACTGGCACCAATGGTCAGCAGCAGTCCTGCCCCGATCAGCATGGCCAGCACCAGAAGCATCCAGCGGTCAACAGTCCACCACCAATGGCTCAGAAGGCTCGTATCTGTGCGATTGAACATGGTCATGCGCCATTGCCTCCCGCTCGCCGTGGCGGATCGCCCGAAACATCACAATGAGCATCAACAAAGTCGCGCGCAAGCTGGCTGAACGTATCGCCGCGTTGCTCAAAATCCTTGAACTGATCGAATGACGCACAGGCAGGAGATAACAACACAACTGCACTTTCCAGACCGCTTGCCAGTGCTTCCGCCGCCGCATTGGCCACTGCAATGTCCATCGTGCCGCATGATGCAACAGGCACTCTGCCCGCCAGCGAGGCTTCAAACGCCGGCGCAGCTTCGCCGATCAGAAATGCTTTCCGGATACGGGGAAAAAGCGGCGCCAGCTCTTCGAGAGAATTACTTTTGGGCTTACCGCCTGCAATCCAGAAAATATTCTCAAACGACCCAAGCGCACGTGATGCAGCCTCCACATTCGTCGCCTTGGAATCGTTGACAAATTTAACCCCTGAACATGAAGCTACCAGTTCCATCCTGTGGGCAAGCCCCGGGAAACTGACAAGGGCGCCAAATATAGCGGTAGGTTCAAGCCCCAGGGACCGGCCAACAGCATAGGCCGCCGCCGCATTCTGCCAGTTATGCTGCCCGACAAGCGCCTGCGCGCGGACCAGATTACCAATCGGTATCGCGACGCCTTCAAGGCCGTCATAAAGAATGCCATCAACAACCGAGATCCCACGTCCGGCATTTCGCGCCGCAGAAACAGGCACCACCTTTATACCACGGCCACTAACATCCGCTCCATGGGCCAGTGCCCGGCTTTCCTTGTCGTCGATACCAATCACTTGAATCTGGCCCTGATGCTGCATATCGAGCAATCGTTTCTTTGCCGCCACATAGCCATGCAAATCACCGTGCCGATCAAGATGATCAGGTGAAATATTCAAAAGCACAGAGATATCCGCCGCCATGCCGCGGGTCAGATCAATCTGGTAAGATGACATCTCAAGGACGTAAATGCCGTCTTCGGGCAAGGGCTCAAGGTCAAGTACCGGACGCCCGATGTTGCCGGCAACTGCGACCTTGCGGCCACAACTTTTCAGCATATGCCCGATCAGTGCTGTGGTCGTAGACTTGCCATTCGTCCCGGTAATCACAACAATTCGTGACGGTGGCAAGGCCTTGAGCGCCTGCGCGAAAAGCTCTGTATCACCAATAACCCGCACCCCTGATGATTGCGCATGGGCCACAACCGGATGTGGTGCCGGGTGTGTCAACGGCACACCGGGGCTGACCACAATTGCTTCAAAATCGCTAATATCAAAAACAGACAGGTCTTCAATCCGGGCGCCCAGTGACCGGGCCGCCTTGCAGCGTTCCGGATTATCGTCCCACGCCACAACCTCGGCCCCGGCCAATACCAGGGCCTGCACAGTCGAAAGTCCGGTCCGGGCCAACCCGAACACACCAGCTTTCTTACCTTTGTACCCTTGTATCGGTATCAACTTGTCCTCACTCACTCTTAAACAAACTCACAAACGCTAGCGTAATTTCAGGGTAGACAGCCCGATCAGTGCGAGCACAACCGCAATGATCCAGAAGCGCACAACTACCGTTGATTCTGCCCAGCCCTTTTCCTCAAAATGATGATGCAGCGGGGCCATCCGGAAAACCCGGCGCCCGGTCAGCTTGAAGGATGCGACCTGAACGATGACCGAGACCGTTTCCAGCACAAACAACCCGCCAACAATTGCCAGCACAATTTCATGTTTGGTGATCACACTGACCGTACCAAGTGCCCCGCCCAGCGACAGACTACCTGTATCGCCCATGAAAACCATGGCAGGCGGCGCATTGAACCACAGGAAACCAAGACCGGCACCAATCAGGGCCCCCAGAAAAACCGTCAGTTCCCCCGTACCCGAGACGGCCCGTATCTGCAGATATTCGGCAAAAATAACATTCCCCACCAGATAGGCAATAAGGGCAAAAGTTCCGGCGGCAATGATCACCGGCATGATGGCAAGTCCATCCAGCCCATCTGTCAGGTTAACAGCATTGGATGCCCCGACAATAACCAGCGCTCCAAAACCCAGAAAATACCAGCCCAGATCAATCGCCAGATTTTTCACAAAGGGGATATTGACATTACCGGCCAGTGACGGCCCGGATATATCCATGGCCCAGGCCACAGCCGCCATGGAAATCAACACCTCAAGCAGAAGTCTGACCTTTCCTGACAATCCCTTCGACGAGCCGCCGGTCACCTTGTGGTAATCATCCAGAAAGCCAATCAGACCAAAGCTGAGTGTGACGAACATCACAACCCAGACATAACGATTGGAAAGATCTGCCCAAAGCAGTGTCGTCACAGTCAACGACATCAGGATCAAAAATCCCCCCATGGTGGGCGTGCCCTGCTTGCCGACAATATGACTGACGGGGCCGTCATCCCGAATAGGCTGGCCGTTCTTCTGTTTCGATTTCAGCCAGCGAATGAAGGCGGGCCCACACACCAGACAGATAAACAGCGAGGTCATAACAGCCCCACCGGTCCGGAAGGTAAGATACCGGAACAGGTTGAAGATCGTGTAATCCTGACCCAAAGGTGCGAGAAGATTGTATAACATGGGCTTATCCGTTCGCCGCTTTATTGCTGTTTTTTCCATGATCAAGCGCCAGAAGGGCTTCAACGACAACCCCCATTCCGGTTGCTTTAGACCCCTTGACCATAATGACGTCACCCGTCTGAACCTGTCCGATCAGATGTTCAATCATCTCGGCCACTGTTGCCACGTGGTATCCGCGTTTTTCTGCCGGCAAGGCTGCATCGAGATGCGCCATATGCGGGCCTACCGAATAAACCAGGTCGATTTTTGCGTCGCCCAGAGCCTTCGCAAGACCGGCATGCAACGCGTCAGACTGCTTGCCCAGTTCACCCATATCCCCCAAAACAGCTATCCGGCGGCCGCGACGCCTGCCCACATCGCCCTTGCTTGACGCCACAAGCTGTTCAATGTTGGCTTGTCCAAGCGTCTCAATCGCTGCACGCATCGACGCCGGGTTGGCATTATAGCTCTCGTCAATCACAATAAACCTGGCGCCAGTACCTTCATCCAGCGACACCTGCATGCGCTGGCCGCGACCTGCAACAGCAGACATTTCGCCCAGCGCCAGTCCGGCCAGCCCCAAATCGCCACCCGCCGCCTGCACAGTTGCCAGCACGCCAAGGCTGTTTAAAACCCAGTGTCGACCGGGCAAGCCAATCTTGTATGTCATGGTTTGGCCGCATATTTCCGCCGTAATACAACTGCACAGTTCGTGCTGGACATGTTTAAGAACACGAACGTCAGCACGGGCATCCAATCCGAAGGAAATCACGTTTTCCACGCCATAATCTGCAGCAGCGGCCTTCAAACGGGCAAACTGTTCGTTATCATGATTAAGGATTGCGGTACCGCCGGGGGCAAGACCCGCAAATATTTCTGCTTTTGCATCCGCGATGGCTTCAATGGAATCAAAGAATTCGATATGAGCCCGTGCAATTGTGGTGATCAGGGCAATATGCGGGCGCGCCAGCATGCTTAAGGCCGTCAGCTCGCCGCTATGGTTCATGCCCATTTCCAGCACACCAAAGTCAACGTCGCGGGGCATCCGGGCCAGAGTCAGAGGCACGCCGATATCATTGTTATAGCTCAAAACACTTGCATGCGTAGGCTTGAAGCGCCCCAAGGCGGCCCTTAGCGCCTCTTTGGTGCCGGTTTTACCAACACTGCCTGTCACGCCCACAATTTTTGCAGAAGATCGTGCCCGGCCAGCGCGCCCCAACGCCGTCAGCGCGGCCATTGTGTCGGGCACGATAATAAGTTGGGTTGGATCAACGCCCTCGGGGCAATGAGATACAATCGCGCCCGAAGCACCCGCCTTCAAGGCTGATTTGATGTAACGGTGGCCATCAGCGCCTTCGCCTTTCAATGCCACAAATAAATCGCCGGACCGAATGGTGCGGGTATCAATTGACACACCACGGATAACCGGGCCTTTCCTGTTTACCAGATCCGCTTTTGCATTTACGGCCTGGACAACTTCACTGAAACTCCAAAGGGGATTAATCGGCATCAGGGCCCTCCCCCTTCAGCTTTTCAGCAATCGACCTGACCATCTGGATATCATTGAACGGTTTGACCACATCACCAACAATCTGGCCTTCTTCGTGGCCTTTGCCGGCCACGACCAGAACATCACCAGACTGCAGCCCCGCCATGGCATGATGAATGGCTTCCGCCCGATCGCCAATTTCAACAGCGTCGGGGCATCCAACCATAACTTCGCGGCGAATGGCTGAGGCATCTTCATTGCGTGGATTGTCGTCGGTGACAAAAACCTGATCAGCGTAAGCGCTTGCGATATCGGCCATTAACGGGCGTTTGCCACGGTCACGATCACCGCCACAGCCAAACAGGACCGAAAGTGTCCGCGTGGCATAAGGACGCAAAGCCCGCAATATTGTCGCCAGCGCATCCGGTGTATGGGCGTAATCCACATAGACAGCCGCCCCATTTGGCAAACTGGCCACCAGCTCCAAACGACCCGGAACAGCTTCCAGCCCCGACAATGCCGCAAAAGCCTTCTCGGGCTCTCCGTCACACGCAATGACGAGCCCTGCCGCCGTCAGCGCATTCATGGCCTGAAAATCGCCAGCGAGCGGTAGCGATATGTCGTACCGTTTACCTTTATAGCTGATCTTGAGCTGCTGGCCGCCGGGATATGGGGCACTTTCAACCAGATGAATATCGCCTTCAATTGTCCCGACAGAAATCACGCGATGCCCGCGCGCCCAGCAAATATTTTCCAGTTCATGATAAAATGGCGAATTCCGATTAAGAACAGCTGTGGCACCGGGCGACAACACCTCGCCAAACAAGCGTGATTTTGCGTAAAAATATTCCTCTTCACTGCCATGATAGTCCATATGGTCGCGCGTCAGGTTCGTGAAGGCTGCAGCCTCAAAGCGCACACCGTCGAGGCGAAACTGGGACAGCCCGTGACTGGACGCTTCCAAAGCCACATGATTTACACCCCGGGAAGACAGCGCCTGTAAAGACTTGTGCAAGGTTACAGGATCAGGCGTGGTCAGGGTTCCCTTTTCATTATAATTCGGACCAATGACCCCAAGCGTACCAATACTGGCAGCCTTCGTGCCCAGATGCCCCCAGATCTGGCGCACAAAAGACGCTACGGATGTTTTTCCGTTTGTGCCTGTTACAGCGACGGCATGACGGGGTTGCGGCGCATAAAAACGGGCAGCAAACTGCGCAAAACGCCGACGCGGGTTCAGGGCATTCACACGATAAATATGACCCGTATCTTCTGTGGCCTCAAGCTCGATTGCAGCCAGCACAGCCGCCGCACCGTTGGCAACAGCCTGAGTGATATACTTCGCACCGTCCGTCCGGGATCCTGCCAGTGCCGCAAAAAGATACCCGGGCCTGACATCGCGACTATCCAGTGCAAGGCCCAAAATTTCAATGCCCGCTGCCGCCTGATCTCCTGTCAGCTCTGAAAGTTGCATGCTCATCACCTTGTCGCCGGCACAAGAAGGGCGTTACGAATTTCGTCGTCAGCATCATCCTGACGCGGAGAGACGCCGAGGATGGGCCCGATACGGGTAATCACTTCTGCAACAACGGGGGCCGCCGTCCATCCACCTGACGCAAAATTGAACGTGGCAGCCGTTCCCTTTGGCTCATCCAGCATGGCGAGCACAACGTAGCGCGGGTCATCCATGGGAAAGACCCCCAGAAATGAAGATATCAGCGCCTTGCGACGGTACCCGTGCGCGGAAGATTTTTCTGCAGTACCTGTCTTGCCACCAACCCGGTAGCCCGGCACGTCGGCCTTATTGCCTGTACCCGCTTCGACGACCAGCCGCAAAAGCTTGCGCATCATTTCGCTGTTCCGGGGCGATACCAGCCGCTCGGGGTCTGGTCCGGAAGTTCGGGAAATTTTCTGAACAACAGCGCCGTTATCCCCCGCATTCTTGTTCATCAAGGTGGCAGGAACAAGGCGACCGCCATTTACAACCGCAGCGACACCACTAACCAGTTGCAACGGAGAAATAGCCAGCCCATGCCCAAATGCGATGGTCATGGTATTGATCTCACGCCACGGGCTGGGGACCAGCGGATCGCCCGCTTCCTTCAACTCAATCGGCGAACGTGTCAGCAATCCGGCCTTGTCAAGAAACTGCCGCTGATAATCTGTCCCCACATCAAGCGCCAGTTTGACAGAGCCGATATTCGAGGAATAGATGAAAATCTCGGGAATCGACAACCAGCGCTTTTTGGGATGGTCGTCATTGATGGTAAAACGCGCAATCCTGATGGGGTCCGTCGCGTCGTACCCGTCATTGATGGTCGCCACGCCGGATTCAAGACCCATGGCAATCGTGAAAATTTTCAGCCCAGACCCCATTTCGTAAACGCCCTGGACGGGACGATTAAAAATCTCGTCTTCGCTGGCCCCGCCCGGATTATTGGGATCAAAATCAGGCAGCGACACCATGGCCAGAATTTCACCGGTCTGCACATCCAGCACCAGCCCGGCACCCCCAACGGCCTGAAAGGTATTAATTGATTTTGACAGGGAGTCACGAAGGGCATGCTGCACACGAACATCAAGCGACATGCCAAGCGGGTCACCGGAATTCAGCGGGTCCCGAAGCCGGTCATCAAAATAATGCTCAATCCCGCCCAGCCCCTTGCCATCGATATCCACATACCCGACAGCATGAGCTGCGAGCCGTCCCTGAGGATAAATCCGCTGTTCCTCACTTTGAAAATATAGCCCGGGAATACCCAGACGGTTGGCCTGCCACATCTGATCCGGCGTCAATTTGCGCTTGATCCAGGCAAATCTGCTGGCAGATCCAAGACGGGCAACAAGGTCACCTTTGTTCAGGTCCGGGAAAACAGTCAGAAGCTTGTCAGCAGCCTCTTGCGGATCAAGCACACGCTTGGGGTCGGCATAAAGCGAATGCGTGGTCAGGGTCGTGGCCAGGATCACGCCGTTGCGATCAACAATATCAGCCCGTCCTGAAACAATCTGCCCGTCACCGGCGGACCGGGCAACCTGTGTTTCCTGCACCTGCTGCAAAAAGCCAAGGTCAACCAGACGCAGGGCCAGAACAAGAAAGCCTGCCCCAAAAAGCGCAGCAGCCGCCAGCAAGCGATTGCGGGCGACTTCTATATTTTCCTTGGCATGTCCTTCGATCCGGACCGTTCTGTTCGGCGGCCTCTTGTCAGGGCCCTGTGCGCCTGCTGCGGCGCCTGTTCGATTTCGCGCCGTCATTGACGCCCCCCATCCGACGAGATCAATCGAAGCTGATCAGTAAGGGGATTAAAGGGCTGGCGATGCTGTTCCTTTTCCCGGGGCTCCGCCCTGACCTGCTTAACTTCCGCCATCCGGGTTTCAGCCACTGTGCGGGGAGGATCAGCCCGCTCCACCAACTCGGGCAGATCAGGCTCGATTTTTTGAGCCTGCCTTAAATCGTCAATCATACGCAGCCTTGGTGCCGGTTTTACAACAGGCCGGGGTGCCTGAAATTCGTCCACAAGCAATGGCGTAACGGCATCATCCGTGCGCAGGGAAATACTTGATAGCGTCAACATGACCTGCGCCGGAGACGCGGGCTTCAGGGCCAGATAACGGCCTGCCAGTTCCTGCAATCGCTCGGGCGACGACAAATATGCCCATTCCGCTTCCAGCACACGAATGCCGGACTGATCTTCAATAATCTGCCTGTTCAGATGATCGGCACGTTCCTGCAACTGCCGGGTTTCGAACTTCAACTGATAAAGCGCGATTGCCGAAACAATAATCAGACAAACCGCAATGATATTGAAAAACCTGATCATGCCAGCACCTCCGCAGCAAAAGCTGGCGCTTGCGTCCTGACCGCAGCCCGCATACGGGCCGACCGGGACCGGGGGTTCACACCAATTTCCTGATCAGACGGGCCTTTGGCCCCTTTAAACTGCAGCCTGAATGATGGTGCAGGCCCCTGCTCCGAGACATCCGGCAGATACCTTGAACCCCGCGAGACATCACCTGTCCGCAGCTTCAGGAACATTTTCACAATACGATCTTCAAGAGAATGAAACGAAACCACGCAAAGCCTGCCGCCCGTTTTCAGAAGCCGTTCCGCACCCTCAAGTCCGCGGCGTAACTGGCCCAGTTCGTCATTGACGAAAATACGCAGCGCCTGAAAGGTGCGCGTTGCCGGATGAATAGACTTCTTGCCGGGCACCCGCCCGACTGCTTTCGATATAACACTCGCCAATTCGCGGGTCCGGGTGAGCGGCTCCTGCTCGCGGGCAGAGACAATTGCCCGCGCCACCGCACGGGACTTCCGCTCTTCGCCATAATTGTAAATAATATCCGCCAGATCATCCTGATCCAGATCATTGACAATATCCGCTGCAGACCGTGTCGCCGTATTGCCACCATCCATCCGCATATCCAGTGGACCATCGTCCTGAAACGAAAAACCACGCTCAGGGTCATCAATCTGCATTGAGGACACGCCAATATCCAGCACAACGCCGTCGACTGCATCAACGCCACGAGCCCTCAACAGCTCGTCCATATCGGCAAAGCAACCTTCAATAATCTGGAAACGGTCCGGAAATTCTCTTGCCAATGCCTCCGCACCAGCAACCGCCGAGGGATCACGATCAATGGCCCAGACAAAACAATTGGCTGCATTCAAAAGCGCCCGGCTATAACCACCCGCCCCAAAGGTGCCATCCACAATGACATCACCGTCCCTGGGCGCAATTGCCGCAACAATTTCATTACACATAACCGGTAGATGGCGCCCCGCATTCATCATGCGCGCCCCCCTTCATCAGACTTTTTCCGCGCTGCACGGGTCAGCTGATCCCGGTTCTGCTGCACAACGCTCATAACCTGCGCTTCCTGCTGCCTGTAGGCTTCGGGTTCCCAGACCTGAAAGGTTTTGCCGCGACCGACAAACGCAACCTCCGTTGTGACACCTGCATGCTCAAGCAGATCCTGCGGGATCACGATGCGACCTTCAGGGTCGAATGGAATTTGGCGGCTGTCCGCCAGAATCCGTGCGGCCAGCGCCTGCTCCGGATCATCCATCGACATCAGTTCATCAAATTGCTCGCTGTAGCGCTCCATATAGGCGAGATCAGCCCCCACCAGAGCAGGCACAACATGAGAGCGATAAAGAATGGTGCCGGACCAGTCTGCCCCGGCCAACGCCGAACGAAAGGAAGCCGGCACAGAAACGCGCCCCTTCTTGTCGATCTTGTTGACGAATGTGGACAGAAACAACGGCATCTTGCACCCGGATCAAACGATCAAAAATTCAGTCTCGAACAATTTCTCCAACGCCCCACGAATTGGAACACCTTGCCCTTTTATCGACGACACCTTCAGCCCGCTTGGATTCTCGATCGTCAGTTCGATTGTCAGGGTAAATATGGATTACCATGGGAGCTCTTGGGCGTCAATGGGAATACATGGTAAAAGCTGGGGATTAATAAGGTATTAATGGGCATACAGATACCGTCAACAGCTGTGGATAAAACAGCTAATACGGGCGTATGTTTTTTATTTATTTCTGTTTTGTTCTTTATTAGTTCATGTATTTATAAAAAATTAAGGATTATTGTGAACATGTAGACAAGGCTGTGGATAATTATTTTCGCACCTGAAAAGGCAAGCCCCCGGGAAAGCCCCCTGGGAAAACATGGGCAGGGTCCGCCAGTCTTCAATAAATATGACATTAAAGGAGAGAAAAGTGTCAGATGGCCTGTAAGCCGGGTTCTGTATCCCATGGCAGAACCACGGGATGGCGACCATTCATCTGGTATACCTGTTGCCAGGCAACTCAAGCAACCTACCCGAACAGCAATCCGGAAACATGACCTGCCTTTTTTGTACAAGACGCAAAAAGCCACCGTTCCTATTTGGTTTTGCTCCCGGTGGGGTTTACCATGCCGCTTCTGTTACCAGCCGCGCGGTGCGCTCTTACCGCACCCTTTCACCCTTACCCCAATTAAAATCAGGGCGGTTTACTTTCTGTGGCACTAATCCCTGGGGTCGCCCCCGCCGGGTGTTACCCGGCACCGTGTTTCCGTGGAGCCCGGACTTTCCTCAACCAACGAGGCAAACCCCGTATGGCAGCGGCCGCCCGGCCATCTGACCAGCAACAGATAGAAGTTCATGACCCTTGCGTCAAGAGAAGCTATGCTTTAGGAAAATCACAGGCGATTAAAATAAAGGTGCCCGGATGAAAACGTCAATCTCACTAAGATCAGTAATAGCGGCTATTTTCTGCACAAGTTCGCTTGTCGTCCTGCCCGCCTGTTCCAGTGGCAAAAACACGCCCTCGTTCGACGAAGTCAAGGCACCTGATACCAAAGACGAGTTGAAAGGCAAGCCCAGGGGGCTGCTACCGGACGAAAAGAACGCCGTTCACACGAACGAAAGCTTCCCCGTCGAATAACCCTTACAGAAGAGCCCGGACAATTGCCTGGGTCTGCGCGTCTGCCACGCCGTCAATCCGGCCTGGCCGGAAATGGCGTTGCATTGCGGCCACCACGAGTTTCATCTGCGGGTCATAACAATCACCCACTTCCAGACGATACCCAATCCGGGCAATTTGCTGCCTTAACGTTTGTACTGCACGGCCCTGATCACCCGGCTGCAACACAGCCCTGTCGCCCGGCACGGCCAAATCACCCGGCACATGCTTCGGCCAGAATCCGACACCATGTTCTGCCAGACGTTTCCAGTCAAATAACTCCCCCGGATCTTCCTTGCGCTCTGGCGCCACATCCGAATGGCCCAGTACGCGCACAGGTGAAATGTCGTACCGCCTGACAATTTGTTGTGCCAGATCAATCAGGGCCATCATTTGCGCTTCCGGAAATGCCCGATAGCCAAACTCATGCCCCGGATTCACCAGCTCTATCCCGATGGAACATGCATTGATATCCGTTTCGCCGGCCCAGAAAGACACCCCGGCGTGCCATGCCCGGCGATCCTCTGGCACCAGCGCAAATATGCGGCCATCTTCTTCAATCAGATAATGCGCACTAACCTTTGCCTCAGGATCGCACAACCGCTCCAGCGCTGCCCGGCCGGAAGCCATGCCGGTATAATGCACCACCAGCATATCTATCTTCGACCCATCAGGTCGTTGATCGTGATTGGGCGACATGTAGTCGCGAATTAGGTGCCCGTCGCCCATTAATCTCCCCCGAGGGTCCGATGATATTCAGGAATAGGTTCTTCAGAAACCGGCGGTGTGAGGCGATTGCTGCGAAGAGTAATGATTGTCACACCGATCAATGTCATAAGGCCACCCAGTGTCATCTGAATTGTCAGATGCTCATCCAGCATCAGAATGGCCAGTGCAATACCAAAAACCGGTGCCATCAGCGCGAAAGGTGCCACCGAAATAACCGAATGGCGCTGCAACAGAAAATAAAACCCGCCATGCCCCAGTATCGACGCACCAAAAGCGCTAAAACAGATAGCAGATATAACAATCCAGCTGACCTCCATCATGCCACGCCAGGCATCAGGTTCATACACGAATGACAAGCCCGCAAGAAAAGGTACGCTGACGAGTGCGAGCCATACCTGCAGCTCAAACACCCCAACGCCATTAATTTTGCGCATCAGTATGGTTGCAACTGCATAGACAAATGCCGAAAATGCCATAACAAACATGGCCTCGACATATTGCATAACCTGCGGATCAAAACCCAGAACCATGACACCCGAGAAGGCCAGAACAAGCCCTGATATGCGCCAGAACCGGATCCGCTCCCCCAGAAATATGACAGCCAAAACAGCGGCAATAGGCACATTCAATTGTGTTGCAATCGCAACGGAGGAAACATCATCCGCCATCATCAACGCAATGAAAGAAGCTCCAAAATGAAGCGCGCCTGCCAGCACGGATATCAGTAGCACCGTTACCATCTGGCCTTTAATGATCTTCAGCCAGGGCAAAAGCACCAGGGCAATCAGGCCAAACCTTAAAGACAACAATAACAAGGGAGGCATTTCCAGCATGGCGATTTTCACCACAACCAGATTGGCACCCCAAACCACTGCAATCGTTACAGCCAGCAAAACATGTCGTAACGGCATAAAATACCCCTTGCCTTATGCCAGTCCGCGCCGCTTGCAAATCTGGTCGTAAGCCATATTGATGGCCGCCATTTTCTCATTGGCCGTAGCGATAAACTCTTCCGGCAAGCCCTGCGCGATCAATGTATCGGGGTGATGCTCCTTGATAAGAGCTCTGTATTTCTTCTTCAGGTCAGCCGCCGAAATATCAGGCGCAACCCCCAATACGGTATAGGGGTCGGCCTTGTCTCCGGTCAAATGCGATGCCTTGATGGTGTCAAATTGCGTCGCCGTAAAGCCAAAAATAGTCGCGACATCCTCCAGAAACGCCAGTTCTGCCGGATGCATGTGCCCATCGGCCTTGGCTATCATAAACAGACTGCCCAACAGGTCTTCCAAAACGGCCGGACGGTCCTTGAACAGGTTCGCAATCTGGCGCGCATAAGGCTCATACCCGCCTGCATCCTGCCGGGCCAGATCGAAGATGCGGCCAACATTTTTCACTTCATGCGGCGGCACCTGAAAAATCTGGCGAAAGACCTTGATTTCATCCCGCGTAACATGCCCGTCCGCTTTGGCCATCTTGGCACTTAGCACAATGACACCGATCGTGAAGGCTATTTTTCGGGTGCCATCGTCGCCTGGCGCAACCACCACATCTTCCCGATAACGGTCTGCCATGTGGCCTGCCATGACACCCAGCAGGGCACCAATGGGCCCCCCCAGTGCAAACCCTGCGGCACCGCCCACGACCTTACCCCATATCGACATATTCTCTTCCCTGGGAACTGACTATAAGTACCTGTATCCCATAGCATAAAGAAGCCCCCTGATGTCAGTGAAAATATCCGGCATCAGCGCTTAAATAGCTCCGGGAAGACAATTTCGCGGTATTTTAGTCTTTCATGTCCAAAGGGGGATGCAGGTTGTAATCCACGACCACGCGATAATGAGGGTCACCATCCTTGTCCTCTTCAATCAGCGATCCGGCCTTGTAAAGCAAATCCCGGCAATCGGGGCTAAGATGCAGGAGATGTAGTCGGGTACCATTACGAATATATTTTTCGGCAAGTGAGTCTATAGCCTCCAGTGCAGAATGATCCCAGACACGAGAGTGGCGGAAATCAATGACCACATCTTCAGGATCATTCTTAGGGTCGAACAGGTCCCTGAAATGTGCGATCGAGGCAAAAAACAGCTGGCCGTGCAGGGTGTAAACCTTTCTGGACCCGGTTTCCGACTTGACCTCGACATATACCGAACGCGCCGTTTCCCAGGCAAAAGCCAGTGCTGAAATAATAACGCCAACAACAACCGCTATCGCCAGATCGGTCACAACCGTCACCGCAGAAACCAGAACCAGCACAAAAGCATCGGTGCGAGGGATCTTGCCAATAATCCGCAGCGACGACCATTCAAACGTACCGATTACAACCATAAACATGACGCCCACCAGCGCGGCAACAGGGATCATCTCGATCCAGTCTGACGCAAACAGAATGAAAGTCAGCAGAAACAACGCGGCACTTATGCCCGCCAGGCGCCCCCGACCACCGGATTTGATGTTGATCATGCTCTGGCCGATCATGGCACATCCCCCCATGCCGCCAAAGAATCCCGTGGCAATATTGGCAGCGCCCTGCGCCATACATTCGCGGCTGTTCCGGCCCCGTGTTTCGGTCAGTTCATCAATCAGGGTCAGGGTTAGCAGGGATTCAATAAGGCCGATCGCTGCCAGCACCAGCGCATAGGGAAAAATAATATAAAGCGTTTCAAAATTGATCGGCACAGATGGAATGTGAAATTCCGGCAATCCTCCGGCGATAGACGCCAGATCACCAACCGTAGGCGTACTCAGCCCCCCGATCACAACAACTGCTGTTGCTACCAGAATACCGGCAAGGGACGCTGGAAACTTGTTGGTAATTCTGGGCAAAAAGTATGTGACCGCCATCGTAATTGCCACAACGGCCAGCATCAGGAGGAGCGTGCTGCTGTCCATCCATTCAAGCTCGCCCGCAGCATTCACTGTTTTGAACTGTACCAGCTGTGCCAGAAAAATGACAATCGCCAACCCGTTCACAAAACCCAGCATAACCGGATACGGCACCATGCGGATGAATTTACCCAGTCTCAGCAACCCGGCCGAAACCTGCAATATGCCCATCAACACGACAGTGGCGAATAAATATTCGACACCGTGATCCTTCACCAGACTGATCATTACGACTGCCAGCGCACCCGTAGCACCGGAAATCATGCCCGGTCGGCCACCAAATACTGACGTTATCAGACCAATCATGAAGGCCGCATACAATCCGACCAGCGGGGCCACACCGGCAATCAATGCAAAGGCAACTGCTTCTGGCACCAGCGCCAGAGCAACCGTCAAACCGGACAGCACCTCAACTTTGAAATTCTTGAACAGAGGTATATTCATTTTATCAAGCACTTAATTAATTAAAAAAGCAGAATTCACGGCCTTGCATAAATGCAAGGTCGCGACTTTAATTCTTTGCGATTTTTGGGCTTCTGCCCCGGATCGGAGACAAGGAACAGGGAAGCAAAGAAGAAACCTGGGCACCTTATAAAGGCATGGAACCTAAAAATATACAGGGAATTTACAGGAACCACTATTCCACTCATACGTTAAACAGACAAAGATAAATCAGGAGAAGATGTTAGCCAACATGGCCGCTGGCAAAAAGCTGCTCACAAAACTTGATCAAATAATTAAAGGAAAATACGCGACCTGGGGGATATTCGTGGCAGGTTTTCTGGAAAGCTCCTTCCTGCCTGTTCCCCTTGAAGTTATTCTGGTTCCTGCATTTCTGAAGAACAGGAAACGGGCATGGATATATGCAACACTCGCACTTGCCGGCTGTCTGCTGGCGGCAGCCACCTTTTACGCCATTGGTGCACTTCTCTACGGCTCAATTGGTCAGGATATTGTGCAAATACTGAAGATCGAAGACCAAATGGGAAAGTTCCAGCGGAACATTCAGGTCAATGGCTTTTGGCTGGTCGCCACCATCAGCCTTTTCCCGTTACCCATTCAGGTTGCAACGCTTGGCAGCGGTGCGTTTGGCTATTCCTTCCTGCCTTTTATGGCCGCCATTTTGGGCACCCGCCTCCTGCGATATCATGGATTGGCAGCGATAACCCTTCTGGTTGGGCCGGGCATTCTGGACTTTCTGAAAAACAGCTCACCCCTTTGGACCATCGCCCTGACTATCGCGGCCATTCTTCTTCTGATCGTATTGGCCGGATTTACAATTTAGGCGGACATTCTTGCCTGAAATAGCCAAAAAATAACGGCCCGAAAAATGTTACGGGCCGCCATTTTTCGCTGTAAATATGTTGGAGGAACTAGTCCTCGCGATCTTTCTTAATCACAGTGAATTTATCCACGCTCAGCTTCAAATCCCAGCGAGAGCCATCTGAACGACGCGCGTCATCCACTTCCCAATAGGGACCATCATCATCAAGCTCAATTTCTTCCCAGCTCACATAACCGGACTTTTCCAGCTCCGCCGTGAGGTCTCCTAATTCTTCATCATTGGGCTGACGGTCTGCCAGTGCATGACCGGTCGGAAGAGCCATCGCAATGGCGGCAATCATCAATCGTCTCATTTTATATCTCTCCAATATAGTTCACGTATATCATCAGGAAAACCAACGTACGGCGCTGCTATTGGTTCCACATCCGCCTCACCCGGGAGCGTTCCAGAAGAAAAAGGCGTATTCCCGCCTAATGATGATCTGCCCTCCCTGCCCGCTGGAACGAACAGGACGAATTGCATTGGTAACCTGAGAGCAAATTGCCTATATTGTTCAATATTTTCAGCTATATTCAGTCTGCCTGATCGACACCTGCGAAAGTCACACGTTATGCTAAAAGTTTCTGCCAATATCAGCCTGCTCTTCTGCGAATATCCGTTCCTTGATCGCTTTCAGGCCGCTGCTGACGCGGGCTTCACGGCTGTTGAAATCCAGTTTCCGTATGAAGAGCCCTTGGGCAAGGTGAAGTCTGCTGCCGAACAGGCTGGTGTAAAAATTGTGCTGATCAATTCACCTGTCTTACCAGAGCAGCCCTTTGGCCTTGCCGGCAAGCCGGAACTGCAGGACAAGTTCCGCGCCGGACTGGCAGAGCCCCTGACATATGCCCGTGGTCTTGGCGTCAAACAGGTAAATATCCTGGCTGGCACATGTTCGAAAACGGATGACAGAAAAAACAGCCTGTCGACGCTGCGGGATAATTTGTCTTTCGCCGCAGATTATTTTGCCGGTGATGGTATCGGCGTGAACCTTGAGCTTATCAATACCTGCGATGTACCCGGCTATCTTGTTCATCACCTTGATGATGTGCTGAATATTTTAACCGGCACGGACAAGAATATCGGTTTTCAGTTCGATATTTATCATCTGAACATGATGGGGCTGGATGTCGCGGAAGCGTATCATGCAACATTACCTTATATCCGTCATATCCAGTTTGCCGATGCCCCCGGCCGCCACGAACCGGGGACCGGCACCGTTGATATGGACGCCATGTTCAACCTGATTGAGACATCAGGTTATACAGGCTGGGTCGGGGCTGAATATCGCCCGAAAGGCAAGACGGAAGACGGGCTGGGCTGGTTTAATCCCCGACGGGCCGTATCGGCAGGCTAACAGCTAGCGCCTGCCCGATCAGGCGTCTTTGGCAGGCTGTCTCATTCGCTGCTCGATTTCCAATATCAGGGCACTGTGATCCAGTTTGGCCCACGGCCCCTCACACATATCGGCATACAGGCTCTCGACAAGTTTGAGGATAGGCAACAACATGCCGATACTTTCCGCCAGACCGCGAGAAGTGCGCAAATCCTTCAACTGAATGTCCGCCTGTGCGCCCGGCTTGTAATTCCCCTCAATCATGCGTTGCCCGTGCTGACGCAGAATTGTCGAGTCAGCAAAGCCCCCTGTTAACGCCTGATAGACGGCCGCAAGGTCTGCGCCACCTTCCCGCGCCAACAGGAAGGCCTCCGCCACGGCACCAATTGTAATACCGACAATAGTCTGGTTCGCCAGCTTCGTTAACTGCCCGCACCCGGCGGGCCCGACATGCGTCACCTTCCCCATGGCTTCCAGAACAACCCTGACCTTTTCAATATCAGCAGCAGCGCCGCCCGCCATGATCGTCAGGGTCTTGCCAATCGCCCCCTTCTCGCCCCCCGAGACCGGTGCATCAACATACCCCACACCCATAGGGGCCAGCCGCTCGGCCTGCTGACGGGATGTCTCGACAGGGATTGAGCTCATAACAACAACGGTAGCACCGGGTTTCAGATGGCTCGCAATACCTGCCCCTCCGCGATCAGCACCCCCAAACAACAATTCATCTGCCACGGTACCTGTGCTCACCATCAGGATAACGGCATCGGCGGTCGCAACTGCCGCCCGTGGACTTTCCGCAATCACCACACCAGCCGAGCGAAGCGGTTCCGCTTTGTCCGGCGTTCTGTTCCACGCCTTTACATCGTGCCCGGCCTCGGCAAGATGCCGGGCCATTGGCGCGCCCATGATTCCTGTGCCTAAAAATGCAATATCTGACATTGTGCCTCTTTCAGATCGTCGGATTGAATGCTTCTATAACGTTATCTGTAGCTGCTTTACAGGGTCTTTCGCAAAGAATATTCCCAAGCTCGGCAATTACAGCTTGTAACGTCTGATCAATTACCGAATGGTTATAACAGATGCAAAGACTATGTGGCTTGATTTCAGGCAAGGCATTCAGCGCCTTTAGCCCAAGAGGAGCAGGCAGGTAATTCAGCAGTTCAGCAGGCACCAGACCAATGGCAAAATCATACGCAATCAGTTGAAGCGTGCCCTGCAACGTATTGCAGGTTGAAATATGTTCGGGCCGCAGGCCAGCCGACCCAAACCAGTCGATTGTTGAATGATAAAGGTTTGAGGGCGAGGGATTCGTCACCAGACGATGATTGATCAGGTCCTGAGGTCGCAGCGGCCCTTCAATCAAGGGAGACCGGGAAGACGTCGCCCAGCACAATTCGATCGTGTTGATCGGCACCGCCCTGATATCGGGTGAATAGTCCGGCTCTGTCATGACAGCAAGATCCAGTTTGCCTTCTGCCAGCAGCGTATTCAGCCTTGAACTATAGTCTATGGTCAGATCAATCCAGAGATTGTTGAATTTATTCTCAAACACATGCAGCAGACGCGACATCCGGGTCATGGCGGTAGAGTCTGCAATCCCCAGACGAAACAACCGGTCCGGTGACGCTGCAATCCCCTGGAACGATTGTATCTTGCCTGCCAGTTCAAGAATTTGCTGGGCGTATCGCAAAACAGACTCACCCTCGGTGGTCAGGTGAGGACGATAATTTGATCTGTCAAAAAGTGTGGTTTCGATTGCATCTTCAAGCTTGTGAATGCGCGATGTTACAGACGGTTGAGACAACAGAAGATGACTGGCCGCGGCGTGGAAACTGCCAAGACGGGCGACCCAGTAAAAAGCTTCAAGCTGGCCAAGACTAAAGCGTGTCAGCACTTTCCCTGCATCCGGTCTCCACACATAAAGATGGCGGGAACACCTAGTTCCCCCACACCTCCCCTACGGCCTCATCAAATTTTTCCAACGTAAATTCTATGTCTTCAACAGAATGGGAATAGGAAATAGAACATTGTTTTGTGGCAATCGGTACAAAGAACACGCCCTTCCTAATCAATGATTTGCGCAGCTCTTCATCGCGTTTAAAGTCATGATGCTCAATAATATCATGCAAGTCCTTTGGCGAATCCGGCATCAGATAATATGAAAAAGCCGACCCCTGCTGCGAAACTGAAGCTGTGACACCATGGCTTTCAAAAATACGAAGAATGCCGTCTTTCATACGCCTGCCCAGATCAGCCGTTTTGGCATAAACATCTTTCTCGTGTTCAATCAGATATTCAACTGTGCGGATCGCGGCAGCCACAGCTACCGGATGGCCATTGTAGGTCCCCGCAACAAACGGCCTTTTACGGGGATCCTTGTGCAGGATATAATCCATATACTTCGCCTTGCCGCCAAGCACTGCAAGAGGAAAACCATTGGCAATCGCCTTGCCGTATACGACCAGATCCGGGGTAACACCTGACAGGGTGCTATACCCGCCCAAGGCATGACGGAACCCGGTTTTAACTTCGTCAAAGATCAGAATAAAGCCAAATTCGTCTGCCAGCTTCCGTAGCCCGGCCAGATAGCCTTCTTGCGGTTTGACAACACCGATATTCTGCAAAACAGGTTCAAGAATAAGGGCCGCGATCGGATACCTTTGACAGGCATAGCGCACCGATTCCAGATCGTTAAAGTTGATCGCATGTACCAGATGGGCCTTTTCCACGGTTGTTCCCGCCCCAATGGGGCGCAACGGGTACTCACCCGGGCTTACCCGTGGCCCAATTTCCTCAATCGAATTAAATACGTTGCAGGCCAACTCGTCATGATTGCCATTATAACTGCCCTGAATGGAAATAAAGTGGTCCCGGCCTGTAACAGCGCGGCTCAACTTGACAGCCAGTGACGTTGCCTCACTCCCCGTGTTGAGTAGCGTCATTTTTTCCACAACACTGATGTTTTCACAAATCAGTTCAGCCAGCTTGCCTTCCAGAACAGAAGACCCCGCCCCGAACAAGCTTTCGCCCGTATGAAGAACATCTATAGCCGCCTGATTAATCGGCAGAAAATTGTGCCCCAGAAAGTACGGCGCAAAACCGGCGTGGTAATCAATATACCGGCGATCATCAATATCCCACAGATAAGCACCTTCCGCTTTGACAAAGGCAATAGGAGGATCAATGAGCCGGTTGATTGAGCTCACACCACCTGGAATATATTTCGAGTTATGCTCAATCAATTCCAGTAGTTTGTTATTCGCGGTCTTGGTCATAGGGGTAAAATCCGTTCGAAGTACATTTCGTTCACAAAAAAAAGGGCTGCTTTGCTGTGGGCATAATCTTTACGCCATATCAATATTTATTACATTTAACGTTACATTAATTGTTAATGTCAAGATATATTTTAAGAATCCGGTTTGCATTTTCATTAACAACTGGAATACGTCCGGGTGAATGTGGCTGGCTGAATGAAACACACGGGGGATGAAGCGCCCCGTTCCTCACATTCCATGATGGACTGAGCAAGGACATTGCTGCCCTCACAGGGGGTCAGAATCTTAATTGGCGCTCAGGACAACAAGTATCAGACAGGGGGCAAAAAGCTAATATTATAGTCCTGGAAAACCAGCCCGGAATCACCTTTTGCTGTTATGATAAAGGATCTTTCGAGAGGCCTCCAACGCTTGCTCGTGAAAGGCCCATGCAACCGGATCGTCTGCGCTTGTTGGGCACGGTTCCAGCTGGAAATGACCATACCTGTCTTTCCCGCACACCAAAGTTGCGCTGTCCGAAATATCCAGGGTTTGGCGTACGCGGGTCGGAATATACCGGATCGCAATCCCTACGCGCCGCCCGTCTGACTGATTAGGCGAAGATGCATGCGCCATCAAAACATGATGCAGGGACATTTCGCCTGCTTTCAGCACAATATCCACAGCCTCGTTCTCATCCACTTCCACCGCCATTTCCTGACCGCGGGTCAACAGGCTGTTTTCGGCAAAGGTGTCATTATGTGGCCTAAGCTCGGCCTTGTGAGACCCAGGCAATACGCGCATACATCCATTTTCGGGCACACTATCGGTCAGCGCTACCCAGGCGGTTACAACGTCATTGGAACTCAAGCCCCAATATGTCGCGTCCTGGTGCCACGGTACATATTTGGCATCCCCCGCATGTTTGGAAAAAACGTTGGTCGTCCAGCACAAAAGGTCCGGGCCGAAAAGCCTGACAACCGGTGCCAGAATTCGGGGATCACGCACAAGATCGGCCAGCCACGGCAGCACAACATGCCCCTTGTGTCGCAGAACGGCAGACGCAGTTTCAGGCTGGCCCTGCTCATAAGCTTCCAGTAGCGCCAGATATCTGCCCGCTTCACCTGACCCGATTGCTGGCAAAGGCGCAGCAAATCCATCCTCTTCACAGCGAACGGGCAAATCAGCCAGATCACCCTCAGACATTAAGCTAACAATCGGGGAACCTTCGTGCGCGTCAGACATTTCGCTACCTCAATATTACTTGATGCCGCCATCATATTTTAACGCTACATGTAAAGATAATAAATTGAACCATTTTTTACGATAGAATTTGCTGCATGTGCCAGCCCCGTCATGCCACGGCCAGGCCATCAGCGCATCCTTGTGGTTTCTCCGGCAATCATGGACAATTCAACTTTTGTCACTGTTTTCATACGCTGCTTTGCCGACAGCATCCTGATCATGGTTTGCCCGACCAGCATGCCCAGTTCCTCAATAGCAATGCGTACAGTGGTCAGGCGCGGCACCATGACCGACGAAATTGGCACATCACCAAACCCGCAGATACCCAGTTGCCCCGGAATATCAACCCCTCGCCGCTGGCACTGGTAAACAGCGCCCACCGCCCAGATATCAAACACAAAAAAAATGGCGTCAGCTGCAAGCCCCTGCGCAATCAACTGATCCATAATCTGTGCCCCAGCCTCAAAGGTGCCCGGTTCACCGGAGAGAATCAGCCGGGGGTCCAAACCGGCCTTCTTGCGCAATGTATCGCGAAATCCATGCCAGCGCGCAAGCGCACGCTTTTCTGTTAATCCGTCGGGCGGATTTGATGCCTGCGCCACATAAACGGGCTGGCGATATCCGCAGCGCATAAAATGTTCAGCAACCAGAACACCCCCTTCATAGTTATCAAAGCCTATAGTTGAATGAATGGGGTCTTCAGGCAAGTCCCAGGCCTCAATGATCGGAATGTGCGCCTTTTTCAAAAGCTGGATTGCTTCTGCGGAATGTTCGCCGGTGGTTATCACAAGCCCATCGGGCTGGCGCCCCAGCACCCGCCGCAGCAACGCATCCTCATTGTCCGGGTTATATCTCATATCACCAATCAGAAGCTGAAGGCCGGTATCCTGAAAGGAATTCTGAATCCCCTCCATCATCATGGTGAAATATGAATCGCCCAGGGTCGAGACAAGAGCCGCAATGATGCCGCTTTTCCTGCCCGACAAGGCACTGGCCGCAAGGTTGGGGACATACCCCAGCGCATTGGCCGCCGCTTCAATCTTTAGGCGGGTCTCTTTCGCCACCAGTTGAGGATTCGAAAGTAACGCTCTGGACACCGTGATCCGGGAAACGCCGGAAAGCGCGGCGACATCGTCAATGGTGATGGGCCGGGAAATATTTGACGGCGACTTGAGAACCATCGGTTAAAACTTTCCGCACGTTGCTGACATATGTATCTGACCACGATCAGTCCAGCTTAACATACACCCGACTGTCAACAATTTTAACGGCATAAGTTTTCAGCACTTCACAAACAGGGGGACTGAGCGCCGCACCCGACCGAACATCAAAACGCCCCTGATGAACCGGGCATTCAATAATTTCACCGTCGAAATAGCCGCGCATCAGATCTGCCGCCTGATGAGTACATCGCCGATCAGTGGCAAGCACATCGGTATCTGTTTTATAAATAATCAGCCTTTTATCAAGGATCCTGACCGGAACCATATCCCGATCATCAAAGTCCGAGAGCGAAAGGGCGTCGTGCCAATCTGGCGTCATCTCACTGGTCATGCCGGTACACTCACTTTCCTGCAGAGATTGCATCAATTTCGGCGGGGCGCGAAAGGTTGAAGTTCGGTTCCTTTCTCTGTCGAAAAATGGCCCGCAGAATTTGCATGTTGGTTGACAGAACACCGTAGCCCGGTTTCGGTAATTCGCTTTTTATTGCCGCATTCAGTTTTGGTAGCGCGTGGAATGGCACCGACGGGAACAAATGATGCTCAATATGGAAGTTCATGTTCCAGTACAACAGCTGTTGCAGAAGCCCACATTCAATAGATCTGGTTGTCAGGCGGTGATCCTTGAAGTCTTCGGCCATGCCCATATGCTGTGTATTTACATGCATGGTCACCAGCCATCCCCCCAGCAGCCGCGGGATAAAGTAGAAAACGAATGGCAAAAGACTGGGGCCTGCAATCCCCCAAATCAGGAGCCCGCCATACCCGGTTAGCATCAACCGCGAATTCCGGCGAACCTGCCCGCGCTCCAGCTCTCCTAAAAACTGCGATTCATGGTCAGAAAACCGCCCCAGAGAATGGCGCACCAGACGGCTCGCCGCATCAAAGTAAAACGTAATGCCGAATGTCTCATTCAAATAGGCTGCAAGACGCAAGGGAATGCCATAAGGCTTCTGGGGATCGGTCTGGTTAAACCATGTATGGGTATGGTGTTCAGCATGCGCATAGCGTCGATAAATCGGTTCTTCGATAAATATTACAGAGGTTATCCAGAAAACTGTCTCGTTCAGCCAGCGGGTCTTGAACGCTGTACCATGTGCACATTCATGTGATGCGGCATAAGAGAAACACAGGATGCTGCCATAGAGAAGCATTGCCGGAATCAGCCAGCAGGTCCCCAGACTGAGCGCTACCAGTGCCCCACTGCCAATACAAAGGAGCAGCCAGGCTCCAAAAAAGAGCAGGCCGTGATAATTGGTGCGGGCCATCAGGCCCCGCATGACCTTGCGGTCCACCCGGGGAGAGAACCACTCCTGAAACGAATCATCAAGTTCGTCGTCAATCATAGAATCTTTAGTCATCTTTCTATCCTGAATAAGATTTAAGCTTCTTCGGATCATTAAATGATATCGATATCATGATACCGATATCATTTAATGTCAATACTGATCAGGATAACCACGCCCGATGCGCTGTTATCCTGAGAGAATGTCTATTTTATGGTGCGGGTATCACCTCTTGCCGCTGTTCGCCAAGGCCTTCAATCCCCAGCTCTATCACATCACCGCTTTTCAGATA
This sequence comes from Sphingomonadales bacterium, assembly GCA_965227345.1. Lineage (GTDB taxonomy): Bacteria > Pseudomonadota > Alphaproteobacteria > Sphingomonadales. Next base: position 3,532,643 of record OZ245755.1, on the reverse strand, counting down.
TGTCGGGGGTTTTGCGCCAAGCCCCACACCCGGCGGCGTCCCGGTTGAAATTATATCCCCGGGCATCAGCGTCATGAAATGGCTGATATAACTGACCAACTCATCCACGGGGAATATCATCTGATTCGTGCTGCTGTCTTGCCAGCGTTTGCCGTTCACCGACAGCCAGAGGTTAAGATTCTGGGGGTCCGGCACTTCATCTTTGGTGACAAGCCAGGGGCCTATGGGGCCAAAGCTGTCCGCACTTTTACCTTTCACCCACTGCCCTGTTCTTTCAAGCTGCCATGCCCGCTCACTCACATCATTCACAACACAATATCCTGCCACATACTCAAAGGCACTCGCCTGTGAAACACTGCGTGCTTCTGTACCGATCACCACACCCAGTTCGACTTCCCAATCAACCTTGTCTGCGCCTTTAGGAATAAGAACAGGATCATTGGGCCCGCATATGGCGCTGGTCGCCTTCATAAACAACAGTGGCTCTTTGGGGATTTCCGCTCCTGACTCGCGTACATGGTCTTCATAATTCAAGCCCACACAGATGAATTTCGGAACATTCTGAACACACGCACCCAATCTGGACGGCTTGACAATGGGCAGGCTTTCAATATCAATCGTGGCCAACTGGGCCAAAACGCGGGCAGAAAGGATATTGTCCGTTATGCCGGCCATTGGACCCGACAAATCACGAATATTCTTCTGCGCGTCCACCAAACCCGGCGCTTCCGCCCCCGGCTCTCCAAAACGAACCAATTTCACCAAATTTCTCCTTATGTTACGTTCAAATGAAATTTTGCATCATTTTTCAGTTTACAGATTTTATATGTAACGTTAAATTAAATACAGTTCAAACATAAAACGGCAGAACTCTATTAAAAAGTCATCAGAGAATAGAACAAGCCTTGATCAAACATCTGACCCAAAGCCAATCTGGTTCAAATTCAGAGGGGTAGAAAACGAGACTATAGACTGATTGCCTTGCACCCCTATTATGACACAAGGCTGGTAAATACGAATACAGGATGAATAAATGAAGATTACGTCTATCAAGCCGATCGTCTGCAACGCCCGCATGCGGAACTGGATATTTGTCAAGGTAGAGACAGACCAACCCGGCTTGGTTGGCTGGGGCGAAGCCACCCTGGAATGGCATACCCGGTCAGTTGTTGGCGCCATTGAAGACATTGCGACATTACTGGTCGGCGAAGACCCGCAACGGATTGAGCATTTATGGCAGATGATGTTCCGCCAGCATTTCTGGCATGGCTCAGGAATTGTTCGATCGACGGCCATGTCCGGTATTGATATTGCCCTGTGGGATATTGCCGGCAAAATTCTCAACGTGCCCTGTCATCAGCTTTGGGGCGGCAGAGTCCGTGACTATGTCCGCCTTTACTGCCACCTGGGCGGTGGCCGCATGGAAGACTTTTACGAAACACCCGTCGCAAACGCCGACAAATTTGGCGACCTTGCCCGCGAAGCCGTTGAAGATGGCTTTACAGCCTTTAAATCCATGGCTGTTCCCCCGACAAGCGTCCTTGAAGGCAACAAGCCTGTCCGCGCAGCGGTACAGGCCGTTGCTGCCATGCGTGACGCCGTTGGTCCTGATATTGATATCATGGTCGACTGCCACGCCCGCCCGTCGCCCAATATGGGCATGCAGTTCGCCAAGGCGCTTGAACCTTACAACCTGTATTTCTTTGAAGAACCCTGCTGGCCTGAGAATATGGAAGCACTGGGTCGGATCAATAGCGCCGTCACCACCCCGATTGCGACAGGCGAGCGGCTTACCAGCCTGAGCCAATTCCGCGATTTGTTTGCCCTGAACGGCTGCGATGTGGTCCAGCCGGATATAACACATTGCGGCGGGCTTTCTGCTGTTCGCAAAATTGCGGCACTTGCTGAAGCCTACAAGATCGCTGTAGCCCCGCACAACCCGCAGGGCCCCGTCAGCACGGCGGCTGCTTTCGAGCTGGGCTTCTCCCAGCCTGACTTTGCTATATGCGAAACTGTCAGCCAGGACGTTGAATGGCGGCATGATGTTGTGACTGACCACCACCCGATAGACAAATCCAATCGCACAGTTCGCCCCGGTACAAAACCAGGACTTGGTGTAGAACTTGACGAAGAGGCGATTGCCAAACATCCGTTTGAGCAAGAGCTTCTGCAACGTGTATTTTATGCGGATGGTGCGGTAGGAGACTGGTAAGGTGGCCAACAATATTCAGGCTGATGCAGTACAGGGACGCAACAGCGGCAGAGTGTTGCGAGCGCCCGAATTTTCAGGCCTTGCAGGTGTCGCCCGAACAGAAATAAATCCCCCTGCCGGGATTTATTCGCGCACCTGGGGCAGTGCCAGACATGATATTGCAAAGGGGGTTCACCGCCCCCTGCTCGCCAGCTGTGCCGTTTTTGCTGACAGCAATGGCAAGAACGAACTTGTCCTGCTGGCCCTAGACCTGAGCTGGTGGCGTTCGAAGAACGAAGAATTATCTTTCCGGGAAGCGATCCTTGAGGGTGCCGGTTTACAAGCCAATCAGTTAATACTTCACCTGTCACACACGCACAGTGCTCCGTCCACGGCTCCGCAGCTGGCTGACCGACCGGGCGGGCACCTGATCGCCGAATTCACAGACAGGATCAAACAAAGCTGCATTGGTCTTGTTGCAAAGGCACGCACCGGCCTGACCCCGTCAATTCTGACCTGGTCAACCGGCACCTGTCACCTTGCCGTAAACCGGGATTTTGTATCACCGATTGACGGCAGCATTTTAGTTGGCCTGAACCCCGATGCCCCGACTGACAGCACATTGCTGGTGGGGCGCGTTACAGATGCCCGTGGCAAGACGCAGTTCACAATGGTCAACTATGCCTGCCACCCCACGTCCCTTGGGGGTGCCAACCAGTACACCTCTTCGGATTATCCGGGTGCCATGCGCGAAACTGTCGAGCGTGAAACCGACGGCGCTATTTGCATTTTTCTGCACGGCCCATCTGGCGACATGACGCCACGCCGAAGCTTTGGCGCCAATCTGGATCATACTGACAGGAACGGACGAGAACTCGGATACGCCACACTGGCAACCCTGATGTCCATGCTGCCCGCCGGTCAGGCACTGGCTTATGAAGGTATCGAGGAATCAGGAGCGGCACTGGCCGTCTGGAATGAACAGCCGTCCTTGCCGAGCGGGATCTTGAAATCCCGTCAGATCACCCTTAGCCTGGAAGTTGCCGACATGCCCACCCGGCAGGAGCTTCAGGACCGGATTACCGCCTGCAAAGACAGATTTATGGCTGAGCGACTTGGCAGAAGACTGCTTCAACGGGAAACCATTGGTGACGGCAAGTTTTCGGATTTCACCGTCATGGTCTGGCAGCTTGGGGATGCTTTTATCGTCGCCCTCCCGGCCGAAGGCCATACGCCTTTTCAAATAGCCTTGCGCGCGCAATTTCCCGGCACATCGATATCTGTGCTGAACATAGCAAACGGTTATCTAAGCTACATCCCGCCGGAAGAAGATTATTCAAAAAACACCTATCCGGTCCAGGTCGCCCTGTTCAAGGCGGGTGCCGCAGAAAAAATAGGTGCGGCAGTTGCCGACGCCATCAGGGACATGATGCAACAAAGCCAGCCTTCCTGACCCTAAAGACCCTGGTGTTTATTCGCCTGCTTTAGATCAAATATCTTGCCGGGATTGAATAAATTCGCAGGATCAAGGCTTTTCTTGACCAGCCGCATGACATTGACCGCTTCTTCGCCGACTTCTGCAATCAGCAGATCTTTCTTACCGATGCCGATGCCATGTTCACCTGTGCAGGTACCATCCATCTCAATGGCTCTCATCGCCAATCGGTGGTGAACCCTGTTCACGACATTCATTTCTTCCTGATCATCCGGATTGATGACGAAAAACACATGGAAATTCCCGTCCCCGACATGCCCTACAATCGGCGCCAGCAGGTTGTTTTCATCAATGTCCTGCCGTGTCGCAGCAATACAATCTGCCAGTCTGGAAATCGGCACAGCCACATCTGAAATCAGCACTTCAGCACCCGGCCGCAAATTCCTGGCCGCAGGCAATGCATTGTGCCGGGCCGCCCACAAGCGTGACCGGTCCTCTGGTCTGGTCGCCCAGTCAAAATCATTGACACCATAGTCCTCCATCACCGATTTGACGCGCTCGATATGATCCTCGGTCTCGACATCCGTCCCGTGGAATTCAAAAAACAGCGTCGGCATCACCGGCTTGGTCATATTTGAAAAAGCATTACAGGCCTCTACCTGCTTTTCATCCATCAATTCAATCCGGGCCACCGGAATGCCCAACTGGATAATTGTCATCACACATTCAACCGCCGATGTTAAATCCTGAAAGGCGCAGGTCGCACTGCGCACAACTTCCGGTATGCCATGAAGCTTCAGGGTGACAGAGGTCACGATTCCCAGCGTGCCCTCCGACCCGATAAACAGATGTGTAAGATCATACCCCGCAGATGTTTTTCTGGGCCGCCTGCCCGTCTTGATGATTGATCCGTCAGCCATGACAACTTCAAGCGATATAACATTCTCTTTCATGGTCCCGTACCGTACAGCATTCGTCCCGGAAGCACTGGTGGCTACCATGCCTCCCAGAGTCGCGTTGGCACCCGGGTCTATCGGAAAGAAAAGGCCCGTATCCCGCAGGTGACTATTGAGATCTTCCCGCGTGACGCCCGGCTGACAGACGCAATCCATATCTGTCTCATGAACCGCAAGAATGGCATCCATCTGGCGCAGGTCGATAACAATTCCCCGATCAACAATATTGGTATGACCTTCCAGCGACGTTCCCGCCCCATAGGGAATGACCGGCATATTATGAGCGGCACATATCTTGACAATTTCAGCGACTTCTTCTGTCGTTCTCGGCAAAACAATACCGCAGGCCAGGCGCCCTACATGATACGATTCATCATGCGCATAATGTTCAAGCTGTGACGCAGAGACCACAAAACGAGCGCCGAATTTTTCCGACAAATCCTGACTGATTTTATGCCCTGAACTCTTACTGGTCATATTTCACCTGATAATTTCGTTTCAATTGGCTTTCCTGTTACAGAAAATAAATTTAACGTTAAACTTACATCTAAATGAGTTTTTTGTCAGCTATTCATTTAAATATTCCGGTTTGTTTTTGCCTTCCTCAGGCGGAAGCACTGACCTGAAGAGTTACAGGGAACACAACATTTCTTTTCTGAAACGTCCCCTTGTTCAGCTTCTGCATAAGTAACTCCCCCCCATACTGGCCCATCTCGTATGCCGGCGACATGACAGTGGTCAATTGTGGGCGAGTATAACGCCAGACATCGAAGCCATTGAACCCTGTGATCATAATGTCTTCGGGAACACGCAACCCTTTTTCCTCGCAAACCTTAAGCGCTGCAACAGCCATGGAATCCGTTGCAGCCATAATGGCATCCGGCTTATCCTCCGATAAATATTCGGCCACGGTCTTTTGAACATCTTCAAATTTCTCGGAAGACGTTTTAAGTATCAGTACTTCACATTCTTCATTACCAGATTCTGATAACGCATTGCGAAGCCCCTTCTCTCTTTGTTCAACAGCAGGCCATTCGATCTCTGGGCGCAGGAATACACATTTTCGCAACGACTTTTTCAACAAATGCTGCATCAGCATCGTTCCGCCAGCCTGATCATCCTGACGAATAATTGCAACATCCGGTGACGGTGATTTAAACACTTCCTGAAAAATAACCAGCGGTTGCCCCAACCGCTGCAAGTAAGCCAGATACTCGCGCCGGGATTCTTCCGGTCCACATAATACGGCGCACATAGCGTCGTTTCTCGCCTTGCTCAGAATCGTTGCCTTCTCAAAACGCTCAGGCACAACACCCTGAATATCCAGGGTATAATCCAGACGACTGAGATAGTTACTCAAACCACTGACAAGACGTGAAATAAAAGGATCTATCAGAAATGCAGGATCGCTATTGACAATAACCATGCCCACAGAATGTTCTTCAGCCACCCGCAAATTCCGGGCGCTGACATTGATCCGATAGTTCATACGGGCCAAAACTTCTTCCACATGTTTGCGGGTTTTGATACCAACAAACTTGTCTTTGCCACGCACGACGTTGGAAACCGTCATGACTGAAACGCCAGCTGCTTTCGAAACATCACTTAACGTCACACGTTTTTTTTCTTTTCTCTGACGATCCGTCAAGGCTCGGCCTCTCTTCTCAGGAATCCCGTTAAGGATTATACAGCAGCAATCCCATTCTCAATAGTACTTGGAAAAAGACTATCTGATCGGACGGCGCAGGAATATAGAGCGAAAGCTTTATAGCGCTTTCACACGAATGCTACAATATTTCCAGCCACAGTGTTACAAAAAATCTGTTGCCATAATGATTACCACAATGGAAACAAATAAACGAACCAAATGTCAGGAGAATATCCGGGTTAATACATGACTTCTACTTACGCGGCTGACAACAAACCAGCCCCTGCCTGACGCACGACCTGTCGGGCACGCCAAATGATCATTTCCTTCCAGATATCGCATCGCGGATAGAAGAACGCCTCAAATTCGTCTGCAATTCTATTTCCCAGAGCATCGCTTCTTCTGCCGAACTTTTGCATCCAGCAATTGGCCCTGTAAACCTCAATAAAGCGCTCCACATCATATGTGCCATATTCCAGCGCCCCGTAGATTAACGTTATATGTGGAAGAATCTGCTGTAATCCGCTCCCCATATCTCCCATCCCCATATCCGATGCAGAATTTTCCTGCCCGATCAGCCCAATAATGGGGGTGATTGTTTCCTTGCCGTACCAATGTTCTGCGCGGCGATAGGCCGGGCTCCCTGGCATTGCCGATATCCCCATTACGCCATGCCCGTAAGGGCCCAATCCTGTGTGAAAGTCTACGATAGCGAGATCACGGGCATCAGCACAGTGCTTTTTCAAAATTTTGGCAATCGTCAGATGTGACCGTGCTGGCCCGTTCCCGCCAAAAAACAAACCATCCGGGTGATCATATTGACCAGCCAGAATAGCCCTGGAAAATTGGTCCTCGCCAAATTCTTGTCTGAAGCCATTCAGTTCTTCGTTTGCCTTGCCCCACTCGGGCGTGAATGGTGCGGCACGGACCAAGGCATCGTGCATCTCGTCATACAGATTATTGGATCTGTAATTACCGCTCGCATGAGCGACGAAATTGCGATTAAGGTCTATATTTTCTTCCGTCTGGCGCTGCCGCCACGCCACACCATAGGCATTTAGACAATGGACAAGGACTACCGCCATATTATCCGGCAAGGCCCGCCAATGCCCCTGCTGCAACCAGTCCACCATACAGGCCGAACCGCTTAGCCCCTCAACACCGTGGGTTCCGCAGATCATCATCAATACTTTTGAAGCCTTTTCAGAACCAAACCGCACAACATCTGTGGACAGTTCCTGCCCATCCGGGCCTTTGGCATCCAGGACATGACTATTCAGCCGCGCAGGTGTGCCTTCAATTTCAGCTTTAAATTTCACACGGGCATTGAAATAATTATCAGAAAAGCAATCGAGAAATTCCTGACCCACGACTTTTATTCCCTCAATTGCATTCAACTCATTTTCTGAATGACATCTGCCGCCATGTTCGTTGCCGCTTCCAGGCACCCGGATTTATAAAAAGCGACCCGTACCTGATAGACATCACTGTTATAGGCCGAAGGAATTGGCAGATAATTCAACGCACCATCTGTTGCCCCCAGAACAGCAACAGCTGCATCTGGAAATCTGGCTCTCAAATCGACCTGAAACCGGACATAAGGTTCTGCCGGTGTCGCCACCAGAAACAGGCCACCCAGACGCCAGACGGTAAATTGATATTCACCTTCCGTGCCCTCACCGATCAGATCGCGGCGCGCGATACTTCGCTCGATCCGTTCAATCTCGAAATTCTCAGTGGCCGTCTTCAGGCTTTCTTCCAGTTCTGCACGGGACGGAAATTCCATTATCGGCATTTTTGTTTTAATAAGTTCGCCGGCAATTTCAGTATTTACGCTTGTCTTGTCCTTCAGGCGCCAGACGCCCAAAGGCGTACCGGATTCTTCAATCCCCTGATATTCAAGCTTCTGCCCTGCCGGAAACATCGAGCTTAATGTGGCCAGAGCCGCAAACCCCAGCTCCCTGCCATTTTGGTCAGCGGCCTCGACATCATCCTCGTAACTGCGCCTGGGCGTCGTATCCCCGGACGGTCCATGGAAAAAGACACAAATGGCACCATCCGTATTTTTTTCCACCACTTCCCGCATGGCACCAACATAATCCGGAGATATCAGCCTGTTCCCGCCCCCGACGGAAACCGGATGGCAGGCATAATTGACAATGACAGACCGAACAGCTCCCTGTTCGTCTGTGACGCGGCCCACCAGTATTGTATCGTCCGTCGGCTTCTCGAGATTGATTCCGCATATGTCACGGCCTGTTTCCGGATCAATCGAATCCCGGTTATAGGCCAGCCCGCATTTGCCATAAGCCCAGCCCAGTGTGGCCTTGAAGGCCGTCCGCCGCGCCTCCCTGATCAGATCACAGCAAATGGCCGGTATTGAATCCAGATAAGGGGCAACCAGATCCCCGCCCGGTCGATCTGTGTGTATACGCAGCAAAATAGGCGTCCCATGAGAATGGGAGGGATGGACAAGCAACTGAAAGGGTTCCAGATTGAACGCTTCAAGAATGACCGAGCGAATTTTATCTGCCTCGCCTTTCCAGAAAACCATGGCGTCCAGGGTCAGGAGGATCAGCTCATTCCCGCCTGCCTGGTCCTGAAACACCAGACACGTCGCCAGCAGGGGCCGGTGCAAACCATCGGCAATATCATGCCGGGCACTCCCCCAGCTTCGTGCATAAATGCCCGGAGGCGGTGTAATATCCGTTCGCGCAATCCCCACCCGACCGGAAAATTCAGGATTTTGCAAACTGGTTCTCGATTGTTGTGACATAATTCCGTCCCGTCTCAGGAAGCCAACGCCTGCATGGTATTTGCCGCCCGTTCAATAACTGTTTCCAGGGATTTGGGCTCATACAGCGCAATCATCACCTGATACCTTTCTTTCCGGTCGAAAGCCGAAACGGCAGGCAGATAAGTCGTAAATCCGTTTGTAAGATTCAACACAGCGACCGCGGCTTCCGGATATTTTTTCCGCAAGTCTACCTGAAACTGGCTATATGGCTCAGCAGGGGTCGATACAATGAAGGAATCCCCCAGCCGCCATACCCCGTACTGAAAATCACCCTCGGTTGCATCTCCAACCGTGTCAATCCGGGCAATACTTCGCTCAATACGTTCAATCTCAAAACGTTCGGTCGCAACCGCCAGCCTGGCTTCAAGATCCGCCCGTGACGGCAAGTCAATCAATGGCAATTTAATATCAACCACTTCGCCCGACAAGGTTGTACTGATTTCAGGCTTTGCCTTAAGCTTCCAGACCCCCAGCGGTGTCCCGGATTCTTCGATACCCTGATAATCAAGCTCCTGCCCGACAGGAAACATCGAGGTCAATACGGACAGAGCCGCATAACCCAGCTCACGACCATTCTGCTCGGCGGCTTCAACATTCCCCTCGTAACTGCGCCGAGGCGTCAAATCACCTGAAGGGCCATGCAGGAACAGACACAGGGCATCCTTATTCTCTTCTTCGATGACCTCCCGCATGGTCCCGATATAATCCGGTGATATCAAACGGTTCTGGCCACCAAGCGATACCGGATGACAGGCATAATTGACAATAACACCCCGGATTTTGCCTGCAGCGTCAGTAATCCGCCCGACCAGCAATGTATCCTCGGCCTTGTTTTCGACATTCAGTCCGCAAACATCCCGGTCCGTACCCTGATCAATCGAGTCCCGATTGAAAGCAAGACCGCATTTGCCATATGCCCAGCTTAATGTCGCATCTTCGACCGAGTCACGGGCCATCTCTATCACATCGCCATAAAGCGTCGGCAGAGAATCCAGATATGGTGCGATCAAATGCCCGCCAGGCCGGTCAGCGTGACGGCGCACCGTAAACGGCGCACTATGGGTGTGCGACGGATGTACCATCAACTGATGAGGCTTCAGATCAAAGCGTTTGAGCAAAGCCGCCCGGATGTCATCAAAATCATCTGGCGGAACCAGACAGGCATCAATCGTTAAAAGAATGAACTCATTGTCACCTTTCAAGTCCTGAAACACCGCACACGTTGCCAGCAATGGCTGGTGCACACCTTCGGCTACGTCATGAACAGCACTCCCCCATAACCGGGCATAAATCCCGACAGGTGGCGTAATTTCAACCCGGCCTATTCCAATCCGGCCCTGAAATTCCGGATGCTTTAAACTTGTCTTTACAGCTTCTGACATCATGTATCTCCTGATACTAGAACATTTGGTTGATTGTTTTGACAGACCGTTCCATGACGCGCTCCAGTGAGCCAGGCTGATATAACGAGATACGCGACTGATAGGTATCCCGCTCATATGCTTCCCTGACGGGCAAATACATGTGCCTGCCATCAGCATTGTTAAGCACAGCAATTGCCATATCCGGATATTTCTTGCGCATTTCAATTTGAAACTGGCTGTACAATTCAGATGGCGTCGCGATCAAAAAGGAATCACCAAGGCGCCAGACAGAGAAATAAAAGTCACCTTCGGCGCCGTCACCAATCAGCTTCCGTCGAACAAGACTGCGTTCCAGACGCTCAATCTCAAAACTTTCCTTGGCCGCCGCCAGACTGGCCTCCAGTTCCGCACGCGTCGGCATTGGCTTGAACGCAAGCTTTTCGCTAACTCGCTCCCGACCGATTTTTGTATTAATGTCGGCATTGGCTTTCAGATGCCAGACACCCAAAGGCGTACCGGACTCCTCAATTCCCTGATAATCAAGTTGATGACCCGGCGGGTACATGGAATTGAGCACCGACAATGCGGCGTAGCCAAGCTCGCGGCCATTCTGCTCGGCAGCATCCACACTGGCTTCATAGCTGCGCCGCGGCGTCAATTCGCCTGACGCGCCATGCAGAAATACACAAATGGCATCCTTGTTTTTGCTTTCCACAAGCTCGCGCATCGGTCCGATATAATCAGGCGATATCAGGGTATTTCCCCCGCCCATGGATACCGGATGGCAAGCGTAATTCACAAAGACGGCGCGAATTTTACCATCCTCATCTGTTACCCGGCCAACAAGCAGCGTATCATCTGCCGACTTTTCCAGATTAATGCCACAAATATCACGATCTGTTTCAGGGTCAATGGAATCGCGATTGAAAGCAAGCCCGCATGTGCCATAGGCCCAGCTCAATATCGAAACTTTTACATTTTTCCGCGCTTCTTCGATCAAGTCTCCGTAACGTTCAGGCAATGAATCCACATAAGGACCGATCAAATGCCCGCCTTCACGATCCGCATGCTGGCGCATGGCAAAAGGGGTACTGTGAGAATGCGAGGGCAGAAATATAAACTGGTACGGTTCCAGCTTAAAGCGCGCCGCAACGGTCTCTCGTATTTTATTCAGATCTTCCGGTGCCGGCAGGGTAATGGCATCCATCGTTACCAGCACGAGCTCTGTACCGCCGTCCAGATCCTGGAACACAATACAAGTGGCCAGTAACGGCTGATGAACACCTTGGGCAACATCGTATTTGGCACTACCCCAGGTCCGCGCGTAAATACCTTCCGGATGGGTAATATCCATTCGCGCCACCCCTATCCGGCCGCGAAATTCAGGGTGCTTCAGGCTGGTTTTTGTGTGTTTCGACATGTGTCTCTCCTAATAACAGTGCTCCAGGCCACCTAAAAAACTGGCAATCTTCTTTTGCCAAAAGATAGAACAATGAGAGATATTTTGTCTTTATCAGGACGGCCAACAGATGGCCCTTCAAACTGCAACGTCAATTAGATAACGAACTTGTTATTCTTGTATTTGCCGGCGATGCCCGGGTTGGTACCGGGCATCGCCGCACAAACAGGATATCATTAATACCAGAGATGTAGTGGGCGGATTTTTCAGATAAAATATCTTATCCGCCCATCACAGTTAATGCCTAGAATTTTTTACCAACAGTCAAACCAACAGTTCTTGGTGTATTGGTCTGCTGGGTAACAATCCCGCCACTTGAAGAACCGGCGTTCATCAGCTGATAGGTATTGAAGGCATTGTTAATAAACGCTTCAACCTTGATATCATTCCAGTTAACACCGGCACGGAAATTCACGTTTGAATATGAACCGAGTCTCTGCAACGGATTGGCTGGCTCACCGATGGTTGTTGTCAGGCTGCCACGATATGCATAATCAGCACGGACATAACCTTCGCTGCCATCAATCAGATCGGGGAAGCTATACTGAATGGATGCCGCAGCATTCCAGTCTGGTACGTTCTGCAGGGAGTCTCCAACGCTACCCACTGGTGCCAGCGGATCAACTTCCGAGATCCTTGCACGAGAGTAGGAAACAGACCCTTGAATCATCAGGTTTTCCATCGGAAGAGCCTTGAATTCGGCTTCAAGCCCCTTTATTTCCGCCGCACCCACGTTACCGGTCAACACTTTTGTACACGTACTGCCTGGGATCAGGGAAAGCAGAATACCCTGCTGCAACTTGGTCCATTTAATCAAGTATGCAGCACCATTCAACTGCAGGCGACCGTCAGCCATGGTAGACTTGAAACCACCTTCATACTGCCAAAGTTTATCCGGCCCAAAGCTGTTATTAAAGCTTTCCAGATTATTATCAGCAATAACATCTACGCAGTTAGGTTCCGTTGACGGGATAACACCACCACCGGCACGAAAACCCTTGGCAGCCGACGCATAGACAAGAATGTCATCCGTTGCCTGAAACGATGCCGTAAACCGGGGCGTCGTACCAGTTGACGAAGCTGAAACAAAAGTTTCCTGAGGGGTTAAAGCAAACGCAGCCCCCTGCAACGGCCCCATCAGGTCACGGGCAGTTTCCTGTGACTGATCATAATAGCGCAGACCGGCAGAAAGCTTCAGTTTTTCGGTCACATGAAAAGAAACATCACCAAACACCGACTTGTTCTCATCAACCGTGTCCCAGACCGATGCAAAAATCACATCGTCAATAGTGACAATCGGCATCGCTGCATTGGCATTGAAACCAAGGTTCTGCCAAAGCTGCTCACCCCTACGTTTTTCATGCGAATAATAAGCACCGATCACCCAATCGAAACGATCCATGAAGTCATTGCCACTGTTACCAGTTGACTGCAGCCTGATTTCCTGCGTGAAACTTTCGGTCTTGATCGCTGCACCCAAACCGCCAGCAGCCGGAATAGCCCCATCAGCTGTGTAGCCAAAGATCTGGGCCGTGCCGCGTGTCTGATCTGATGTTTCCTTGTAGTTCCGCTCGAAATAGCCTGTTGCAGAATACAATTCCACAGCGCCCATATCGTACGAACCCTCAAGAGAAGCCATGAAGAAAGTCTGCGATGAAGGCTCATCAATAAAGCGGCTTTTTATCAATCCGGCACCCAGGCTGGCATCAAACTGATCTGTCTCAGCAGCCTTTGTCCGCTGGTACAATATGGTTGGCTCCAGCGTCAGCTTGTCATTTGGCGTAAACGTTAGTGCCAACCGGGCACCATCGGAACGCTTTGTATTGACGTTATTCTCGATATTGGTTGATTCTTGCGCATCAGCCACATCAAGTGGCAAATCCGGAGAAAACGTAATCGATGTGTCTGTCAAAGCCGGTCTCACCCGATCAATGTACCCGGGGTCATAAGCATGGTACGCAACAACACGCGCAGCCAACACATCCTGCACAAGCGGAACGTTGATCATGCCGCTGATCCTGTTCCCGATCCCGCCAGAGATAGCCTGAACCGTTCCTTCAACCCGGGCTGCCCATTCCGTAGTATCGGCCTTGTTCATGATGATACGAACAGTACCGCCCATGGAAGCAGCACCAAACAAGGTACCCTGAGGCCCCTTAAGAACTTCAACCCGGTTGATGTCAAACAACTGCGGGTCGATCAATGTCACAGGAATATCGTTCAGATAAAAACTTGTCGTCGCAGAAGATGCTGCGGCATCGACACCCGACAGGCGAGTATTTGTAACACCACGAACAATAATATTCGGACCACCACGATCAAAAACCGATGGCGCATAGTTGATACCGGGAATAAACTTGTAATAATCATTCAGCGAGTAAACACCCAGCGCTTCCAGATCTTCCCCCTTTAGGGCAGCCACAGAAATTGGCACCTTCTGAAGGGACTCGGAGCGCTTGGATGCAGTCACAACAATTTCTTCCAGTGAAAAGCCATCCGCAGCCATCGCCTGGACGCTAATCGCACTGATTGCCGTTGACGCGCCAAGTGCTAGTATTTTTGCTGTTACCGACGTTTTTCGTTGCCGACTCATGTCTATCCTCCTTGGTTCATAAAATAGATACTTAATAGACCTCCAGATGTAACGTTAGAGTCTATTGCTGTAATTTTTCAAAGCCCCAAAAAAATCTGTTTATATTTAACGTTACATTTATACGTTATTCGATTTTTTAAAATACATCAAGCCCAAATATCTCGAGCGGGAACAAGTGACCAGGATTCCCACCTAAAGAAATACCAACCCGACACCCGAATGTCCGCGAAAAGAGTAAATTTTCACCCCGATAAATTTTCCTGATATTAAAAAATGTACATAGTTCCGTAAAAGATATCGGCTATTACAGCGGGCAAATACAACGATTTATGCTCGACAGCGGAGAAACAACACCCCTCATCAAACCAAAAATCAGGAAGCGCTTTTTCCTCCGGGAAAATAATAAAGGAGCTCCCTGTTCATAAAAATAATCTTTGATATTTTTACATTTAACGATACATATTATTGCGCAGCTTATTTCTTATGCCATGTTCACAAACAGGCATATACCCTTGGCGGGCCCAATTTAAGAATCAGGATTCTTAACTGCCATGGAACATTGCAAATATAACTTTGAAGGAAAATTTGGTGACTGATTTATCTACAAGTGCAGGCAAAATGAGTCAGGGCAGCGATCTTCTCTTTGGCCATCCCAAAGGGCTTTATATTCTCACCTCGGCTGAGATGCTGGAACGCTTCAGCTTTTATGGCGTCAGAGCATTACTGGTTCTCTATCTGACCCAGAAATTTCTCTATTCCGACGATCTGGCATTTGGCTTGTATGGCACCTATATGGCGCTGGTAAATATGTCCCCAATGATTGGCGGGTTGATAGCCGATCGATATCTGGGCTTCAGAAAGGGTATTTATATCGGCGGTGTTCTGCTGATTCTTGGCCACCTTGGTCTGGTATTCGGAGACTTTTATCTATCTTCACAAAGCCTTACCGACCCTGTGCAAGACATGCAGTTGTTCTATCTTTCCATGGCCCTGCTCATTACAGGTGTTGGCCTGTTTAAACCAAACATCACCTCACTGGTAGGCGGCCTTTATCCTGAAGGCGGCTCAAGAGCCGATTCCGGGTTTACGATTTTCTTCCTCGGCATTAACATTGGGGCTGCATCGGCCGCTGTGGTATGTGGTTATATCGGTCAAAAGTTCGGATGGCATTATGGCTTTGGTCTTGCCGGCATTGGCGTAACCCTTGGCCTGGCAACTTTTGTTCTCGGACGTAAATACCTGAACGGTTTGGGTCATCCTGCCCAACCACTCGCCAAAATGACACGATTGGGAATCGGCCAACAACCTCTTATTTATATTTCGATTCTTCTATTCATTTTAATGTCCTGGAAACTTGTTACGGTTGTACAGGGCATGGGCGTTCTGGTTGTGGGCATCTTCCTGTTTGCCTTTGGCGGCGCCGTATATTACGGGCTTAAGCATCTGGAAAAACTTGACAGGGAAAAACTGTTCTGCGCGCTGATCCTGATGATTATCTGGATTTTCTTTGCCGCCCTGATCGAACAACAGGGAAGTTCAATGAACCTGTTTATCACCAGAGCCGTTGACCTTCAGGTTGCGCTTCCCGACATTTTTTCTTCTGCAGGCGGGGAACCGGCAACCTTTGCAATCCAGTCTTCCCAGATGCTGGGAATACCGGGCCTGATGATTATTCTGTTCTCACCAGCGATCATCAAACTGTGGGGCTTTCTGGAAAGACATAATATAAATCCGTCGACGCCCGCCAAATTTGCAATATCCCTTCTCTTTATGGGCGCCGGATTCGCAACGTTATCATTGGGCACGGCACTGCCAAACGAGCAAGGTCAGGTCGATATGTTCTGGATATTGCTGAGCTATCTTTTCATCGCCGTCGGAGACCTGTTTATCGTGCCCGTGGGCCTTTCAGCCGTTACCAAGCTGTCAGCGCCGCGTATCATCGGTTTCATGATGGGACTATGGCTTTTATCCGTGGCAATCGGCCAATATCTGGCCGCTCTTGTCGCACAGTTATCCTCAATACAGCCAGCCCATTTACTGACAATGGAAACCTCGGAAATTCTGGTACATTATCAGGGCTTCTTCACCTATCTGGCAATAGGGGCCGGTCTGCTGGGCGGTGCCGCGCTGCTGATGACACCCTTCATTCGCAAATGGATGCACGGGGAGCATTGATCGCAACAGGTTTGACATAACCACGGTCTGACAGAACAAATATTCAGACTGTGGTTATGGCATACCTTCCCCTCACTTTTCGGAGCCATCCCCCCCCCGACGCCAATATATCCGTACCCTCTTTGGCCAGCTTCCGGAAGATCAGGTATTTTGATCGAGTTTGGCAAAAGTATTGATTATCTTTTATCATGATGTAACGTTAAAATTTGAATATTGAGAAATATTCATTCAGTGATGGGGGAACCGATGGTTAAGGGAATCACATACAGGGTTGGCGTTGACATTGGCGGCACCTTTACAGACATTGCGCTTCTGGCCAGTGACGGTACAATCCTCTCGCACAAACTCCCGTCCACGCCGGATGATTACAGCCGCGGGATTGCCGAAGGCCTTACAGAAATTCTGGATGTGCATGGCATTTCACCTGATTCTGTAGAGGTCATCGTTCATGCAACAACGGTCGCCACAAACACCATTCTGGAATACAAGGGTGCCAAAACAGGTTTGGTGACCACTCTGGGCTTTCGGGATGTTCTCGAAATGCGCCGCCTGCGCATACCGGTTATTTATGATCTGCACTATAAAAAACCGCGCCCGCTGGCCTTGCGCCGTCATCGTTTTGAGCTTGACGAAAGAATGGATTTCCAGGGCCAGGTTCTTCGCGCATTCAATGACGAGGATGTCGAAGATATCGCCCGGGCCCTGAAGAAGGTGGAAATAGATTCCGTTGCGATTTGTCTGCTTCACTCTTATGCCAATCCCGCACATGAAAAGCGGGTCGCCGATATCCTGACCAGAATTCTGGGACCCGACGTTTATGTCTCCAGTTCTTCTGATGTTCTGCCGGAAATCCGGGAGTACGAGCGCACCAGTACCACGGTTGTAAATGCGTATATCGGACCTGTCGTCGGACGGTATCTCAAGTCCCTGTCAGAACGGATATCGGCAATAGGCCTGAAATGCCCTATTCAGATCATGCATTCGGCAGGCGGCATCATGAGTATTGCGTCCGCCATCAAAAAGCCGGCCCATCTTGTTGAATCAGGTCCGGCAGCAGGGGTTATTGCCGGGGCGCGTATAGCCGCCGCCATGAATTACCAAAAGGTTATTTCCTTCGACATGGGCGGCACCACTGCCAAGGCTGCACTGATTGAAGACGGTCAGCCCGCCAGAACGGCTGAATTTGAAGTCGGGTCCGGTATTAATCTCAGTTCAAAACTGGTAAAAGGTGGCGGATACGCTGTCAAATTGCCCTTTATTGATGTCTCGGAAATTGGGGCCGGCGGCGGCTCCATCATATCCGTGTCCGGTGATGGTCGTGTCTCGGTTGGCCCGCAAAGCGCAGGCGCCCGTCCCGGCCCTGTCGCCTACGGTCATGGCGGCACCGAGCCAACCCTGACAGACGTATTTATCGAACTCGGGTTTATCAACCCTGATTCCCTGGTCGGCGGAGAATTCCTGCTCGACAAGAAAGCGTCACACAGCGCCTTGAAGGCAAAAGTCGCTGACCCAATGGCCATGGGGACAGAAGAGGCCGCTTATGGCATTCTGACGTTGGCGGTTGCCACAATGACCCGGGCGATCAAGGCCGTCTCAACCTATCAGGGTCGTGATCCGCGAGAATTTTCCCTGATTGCGTTTGGCGGCAACGGACCTGTGGTCGCTGCCGAAGTCGCACGTGCCCTGCAAATGAGCGAAGTTCTCGTGCCGCCGGCAGCGGGCGTGCTGAGCGCCATGGGGCTCCTGTTTTCCGATGTAGAGCATGAATTTGTACAAACGGTTCTGGGTCGCTGGGAGGAAATCACGGAAGAGCATCTGGTCGCCACCTATGATGCCCTCGCGGCAGAAGCCTATGCCGCAATGCAAGCAGAAGGATACGGCGCAGAGCGGGTCATAATACAGGCTTATGCAGACGTGAGATATTCAGGGCAGGCCTATGAACTGACCGTCTTGACCGATCACAAAAAACCGTCTCTCGCCAGCATGCAAAGAGATTTTTCCGACGAGCATGGCCGAACCTATGGCCATAAATCCTATACCGACCCTGTGGATGTCGTCAGCATCAAGATAGTCGCCACCGCCCGCACCAACGCTGCAATGGAAGGCCTTACACTTAACCTTAAATCAGGACTGAAGGGAAGCGACTCCCGACAGGTCTGTTTTGGTCCTGATTTTGGCACCTTAAACACACCGATTCTGGCACGAAAAGACCTGGATCTGAAAGGCCGCAAAGGGCCTGTCATTATCGAAGAATATGATTCAACCTGCGTCGTGCCGCCATTTTGCCATGTGGCACTGGATACGGTGGGCAATATTGTTCTGAAACTGGAGGATAACGTATGACCTGGACAGTTGACCCGATCACTTTTGAAGTCGTGCAGAATGCCCTGAATTCGATTGCCGACGAGATGGCGCTGGTCATCATGCGGAGCGCTTATTCCCCGGTTGTTCGTGATTCAATGGATTATTCAACAGCCCTGTGTGACGCTGATGGCGCTGTAGTGGCCCAGGGGCTGACGCTCGCGGTACAGCTGGGATCATTCCCCGACATTATGCGCCTGATTGACCGGGATCACCGTGCAGACGCCCGTCCGGGGGACATTTTCATTGCCAATGATCCTTATGGTGCAGGCGGACAGCATCTCCCCGATATTTATATCGTAATGCCACTTTTTGACGGCAACACACTGGCAGGCTATGCAACTACAATGGCCCACCATTCCGATGTCGGCGGCATCACGCCCGGCAGCGTCGCTATTCATGCCCGCGAGATCTATCAGGAAGGCCTTCGCCTGCCAATCCTGAAGCTCTATAATGCGGGCAAGCCAAACGAAACTCTGTTCAGTATCATCAAGAAGAACACCCGGTCCCCTATTCAGGTGCTGGGTGATCTGCGCGCACAAATATCAGCATGCCGGGCCGGACAAAGGGGTCTGGAGCAATTGATTGCCAAATACAGCCTGCATCAGCTCAATTTTTACTATACGGCGTTGCATGACTTTGCCGAGAAGCGCATGCGAGCCGAAATAGAGGCGCTGCCAGATGGTGTTTACACCAATACCGATTATGTGGATGGCGTCGGCGAAGTGCCGGAACGTCTGGAGATCGTGGTCAGGATCGAAATTAAAGGCCCCGAGATTTATATAGATTTTGAGGGGACATCCGACCAGATTCAGGCTGCAATCAATTGTCCGATCGCCATGGTTAATTCAAGCGCTTACTGCGCCATTCGCTGCCTCGCACAGGAGGACATTCCAAATTGCGAAGGCTACATGCGGCCCATCCATATTACAGCGCCCATCGGGTCCATTCTCAACCCGCGTGAACCAGCGGCCTGTGCCGCCCGCGGGGTCATGGGCTACAGGGTATTTGACGCCATCATGGGCGCGCTCGCAAAAGCTATGCCGGAACGGGTCATTGCCGGCTGCGAAGGCGGACCCATCCTGTTTTCTGTCGGTGGAGAAAATGAGGGTAAACCCTTTGTTCTGACCGAAGTAATGGTGGGGACATGGGGTGCGCGTCGCGGGCTTGATGGCGAAGAAGGTGTTTCCAATCCTGCAGCCAACCTCTCTAACCAGCCGATTGAATTAATCGAAGCTGAACTGCCCTTGCGCGTCCTGCGATACGGGCTGGTGAAAGACAGCGGTGGCGCGGGCAAGTTCCGGGGCGGGCTTGCTTTCGAGCGCGAGTTTGAGAATCTGGGCAATAATGCCCAGTTCACCATTCGATCTGACCGGCGAGACCACCGGCCCTACGGCGTCGAGGGCGGCGAACCCGGTAAAGCTTCGGTCAACGAGCTGACGCAGTCCGGTGGTGAACTGAAACAAATTCCGACCATGCCCATGTGCAGCTATGACCTTTCACACGGGGATATCGTCTA
This sequence comes from Sphingomonadales bacterium, assembly GCA_965227345.1. Taxonomy (GTDB): domain Bacteria; phylum Pseudomonadota; class Alphaproteobacteria; order Sphingomonadales. The sequence continues at coordinate 3,512,145 of OZ245755.1, read as the reverse complement.
TATGGCGTCTGCTGGCGGAGGCGGATATGGCCAGCCTCTCGAACGCGATATTCATGCTGTTCTGGAAGATATTCTTGATGAAAAAATCAGTCCGGAGGCCGCCACGCGCGACTATGGCGTTGTGCTGACCAACGGCAAGATTGACATGGAAGCCACAAACAATTTGCGTGAGGATATGGCAGGAAGAGCATAATGACCCCCGATATTATCATTCGCAACGGTATGGTTTTTGATGGTTTGGGGTCTCCTCCCCAATCCGTTGATATCGCCGTCCATAACGGCGTTATTGCGGAAACAGGCAAGCTTCCGGCGACCGCCAAGTGTGAAATTGATGCCACAGGGCTCTATGTCGCACCCGGCTTTATCGATATTCACAGCCATTCGGACTTTACCTTGCTTGTGGACCCTCGCGCCATCAGTTCAATTACACAAGGTGTTACGCTTGAAATTATCGGCAATTGCGGTCATGGCTGTTTCCCGCTGATCAATAAACAGCTGGCTAAAAACAGCATATACGGCATTTCTGATGACGTCACACTGGACTGGTCAACGCCGTCAGCATATCTGGATCGACTGGAAGCCGCTTCTCCGGCTGTCAATGTTATGACGCTGGTGCCAAACGGGCAATTACGCCAGGCCGTTGTTGGCCTGAAAAACCGCCCCGCAGACAGTGCCGAAATAGCGCAAATGCTTCACTATCTGGAAGAAGGTCTGGAGGCTGGCGCCTTTGGCTTTTCAACCGGCCTGGAATATCCCGTCGAAGTCGGCGTGACCGCACAGGAAATAGGGGCACTGCTAAAGCCGGTAGCACGACAGGGCCTTCTGTATGCATCCCATACCCGCTGGCGGGACAAAAAATCCGTAACTGCCGTGGAAGAAGCACTTCAAACCGCACGTGACGCTGGTATCCGGTTACAAATATCGCATTTGCTGCCGCGTGGCGGCCGGGCGGATTGCTTGGCATGTCTTGAAGTGGTTGACCGGGCCCATCGCGATGGTCAGGACATCTCCTTCGATATGCATACCCGCGAATTTTCCCTGACTTTCCTTCATGCCATGCTGCCTGCATGGGCCATGGAAGGCGGGCTGGCCGGTCTGAGATCTGTTATCAGCAATCCTGAAAACAGGGCGCGCATTCATGCGCACCCTTCTATTGTGACAGGTGGCAGCGGTGGCTGGCCGGAAGTGACACTGCTTGACAATAACGTGGCGCCGGAATTTGGACGCAAGAACTTTGCCGAAATCGGGGCCGCCATGAATATGCCACCGAGCGACGCTGCACTGGAATTGCTGGCACGCTCGGCCAATTCTCCTCACCCCCTGATGATGATCCGTCCGGTTTACGAGCCACGTGATCAGGATCTGGCGTTTGAGCATGATTTATGCGTCCCCGGCGGCGATGCTACAGCCCTGTGCCCTGACGGCCCCCTGGCCGGATCGGCATTTCACGGGGCCTATAGCTGGGCATCCTGGTTCTATCGGTCTTCGGTGCGAGACCGGCGCATCCTGACACCTGAAGCTGCGATTCACAAATTGACCGGCCAACCCGCCGCCATCATGAATCTGTCCCGCCGTGGCGTGCTGACGCCTGGGGCCTTCGCCGATATCGTTGTTTTCGACCCCGATGAATTTGGTGAAAGGGCAACCACATGGGAGCCCAACCAGACAGCTGTGGGCATGAAACATGTGATTGTGAACGGCGAACTTGCCATCTATGATGGCCGCCTGACCGACAAACGGTCCGGACAGGTCATTAGAAAAAAATCCAGCTAAACCGCTCTCACTCGGGAGGCCATCTTGACGGCACGCAAGCCCCTGCATAACACCGGTGATACGATTGACACCATAGATACCCCCGCGCTGGCGGTTGATCTCGACCGACTACAGGCCAATATTGCCAAATTGGCCGCTTACGCCGCAGAAAAAGGGGTGGCCGTTCGTCCTCATTTTAAAACCCATAAATGTCTGGCGATTGCACACCTGCAAATTGCGGCGGGTGCCACGGGGTTATGCTGTCAAAAAGTCTCGGAAGCGGAAATTCTTGTCGCAGGCGGCATCACCGACGTGCTTGTGACCAACGAGGTTTTCGTGCCATCGAAGCTTGAGCGGCTGGTCGAACTCAGCGCCCGGGCACAAATAGGCATCTGTATTGACAGCCCGGAAGGGCTGGAAAATCTGCAAACGGCCTGCCACAAATCAGCCAACCCCATCAACGTGTACATCGAAGTTGAGCTGGGAACCGTACGCTCCGGCGTTGAAACACCGGAGGAGGTGCTGGCACTGGCAAAACTGGTTACAGAAGGCACCAATATGCGGTTTGCCGGCCTTCAGGCCTATTATGGCCGGGCCCAGCACATTCGGTCGGCAGAAGAGCGCGCACATGCCATCGCCGACGCCATCAGCCGGGTCAAGGAAATAACAGCCCTGCTTGACCGCCACAATATTCAGACAAAGACTATCACCGGCGGCGGAACCGGCACATTCACGCTTGAAGCCTCCAGCGGAATCTATACGGAGATACAGCCCGGCTCATACGTCTTTATGGATCACGACTATAGCATTAACCAGCCGGCCCCGGATGCGCCTGTTTTTGAAAATAGCCTGTTCATATTTTCGACAGTCCACAGCCGCCGCGCAAATCGCGCCGTGATAGATGCGGGGCATAAAGCCCATACCGTGGATTGTGGCATGCCCGCCGTTTATGGCCGTCCTGATCTGGCTTACGTGCGGCCAGCAGACGAACATGGCAGTATTGTTTCAGTGAACGGGGGCCTGTTGCCCGACCTGGGCGAGTATATCCGGCTTGTGCCCGGACATTGCGATCCGACCGTCAACCTGTATGACTGGCTGATTGTTTTTCGCGGGTCCACTGTCGCAGACGTCTGGCCGATTGAGGGCCGGGGTGCCGTATCGTAAGGCCTATCCCCTCCCGCATTACTCTGGCGCCAACAGTATAAAATAACCTTATATTTTTCGGCGCTTGTACTGCCACCGCAGGAAGCTCCAGCCTCCCAGCAATCCCAGAATTGTGACGGATATTCCGGAAATGAAGATAACGGCATCATAAATTCGCCCGCCAATAAATGCGCCGTGCAGTGGATACACCATATAATCCAGACGCGACCCCAGATCGGCGGTTGCTGCATCATAATAGCTGACAATGCGACTGTCGGACGGGTTGAGCTTTATGGATGTTCTCCCGTTCGGGTGCCATTCTTCCGGCTGTTTTAGCCTTAAGGATACGGGCGCATCATCGCTTTTGGGCCAACTCACCACGCGCGGGGTAGCACGCGGGAACTGCGCATAAGAGGCCGTCAGAACAGCGTGCCAGTCTATATCGCCTGAGATCACCTCGGTCGATACAACAGTGGGAGCTGTGATTTCATCAGAAAACAGGGTTTGCAACGCTGACTTTGCCGGGCCGTGATAGATAATGGCTACCCCGGTCAACGCCAGAACCAGAACAGGCACCGCCGTCAAGACACCCAGATTTCTGTGCGCTGCGATGATGGACGAGCGTCGGAAATCCTTTGGCCAAATTCTCCATGAAAAATGATGTCGAAAAGGCCACCAGATCACAAGGCCCGTCAGCACAAAAAAAGTCAGCGCAATGGCCGAGATGCCGACGACCTCCTTTCCAAATGCCCCAAGAAGCAGTTCATGGTGCAAGCCAAATATAAACACCTCGAAGCGTTTGGCACCTTTCCATTCTGCAATCACATCACCGGCCTGAGAGATATAGGCGCGGTGGCGATCGCGAAAATACAAGGTGTGGATCCCGAGGCCGGGTCTGGCAAGCACAAGCGAGGTCAGATTCTCTTGACCAAATCTCGCCTCCATCATGTCTGCAATATCAGCAATGGCCCCGGCGCTGGTGTCTGCCTGCTCTCTGGCCTGCGGGATGATCGCCCGCAGATAATCGTCTTCAAATACCAGCAGGGAACCGGTCAGCCCCATAACCGCAATGATGAGACAGAGAATGGCGCCCGCCCATGCGTGCACCATTCTCAATGTCTTCATAAAAGGGCTCTTCGCGCTCAAAATGACCCTGTCCAGCGCAGTGTCAGCGTGCGCCCACGCCCGGCATAATAGGCCGAGTTTGCAGTGCTGGCCGTTTGTGAGAAGTATGTAATATATTGTTTATCCAGCAAGTTCTGGACGGCAAGATCAAACCTTCCATAACCTTCCGCGTTATATCCCAGACGTGCATCAACCAGAACATAGCCATCAAACTCGGTGCCATCATCGAAATTCCGGTCAAAATAGACACTGGTTTGAATTCTGCCGTCAAAGTTAGACATTGGAGTCCAGCTTGCGAAAAGGTTCAGACGATCAGGGCTGATGTTGCGCCCGCCCAGGTCCTGATCAACCTTGCCGTCATCGTCACTGTCAAAGCGCCCGGTCAAGGCTGCATAGCTGGCCCCGATCGAGAAATCATCACTTGCCGCAAACTCGCCCGAAGCCTCAAAACCATTGATTTTTGTCTTTTCCCGGGAAACATTAAAAATGCCGTCACTGTCCGCCACAAGGCGCTGTCCAAAATCCGACGACGACCAGAAATATCCAATATCTGCCCGGAAGCGACCGGTATTAACCTTGAAGCCAATCTCGATATTATCCGCGATCACCGGCTCAACATTCAGGAAGGTATCAACGTCTTCGTTAGGGGTAGACACACTTCTCAACACACGCCCAACGTCTGCCATGGTAAAGCCCTGCGCATATGATGCATAGGCCGTAAGCCAGGATGCCGCTTCAAAACTAATCCCGCCATTCCACAATTCTTCACTAAAGCCGGGGCTGCCGCCATCTACTGTTTGCGGTCCATAAGACGCAAGTGTCTGAAACGTGTCTACGTTCAGGGTGGCTCTCTCAAGGCGAACCCCGCCCGAGACATGCAATCTGTCTTCCATCAGGTCCTGATTCAACTGGATGAAAGGTGCCCAGGATTCAAAACTGGTGGGCGGCACCCACGCACGGCCGGTCTGGACCAGCGACTGTTCGGTTTCGTCGTGAAGATAATCCAGCCCAAGGACCGCTGACAACCCGGGAACGAAAAGGTTCTGATGGCTATAGGCAAACTTCAGGCCATATTTTTCAGACTGATTGGCCGACTGGTCAAACAGGTTGCCGGTGGGATCAATCGTCGGATCCTGAAAGGAGGCAAAAACCCCGCCGCCAAATACCGCCTTGAAATCCTGATAAAAGCCCTGAACAGTCAGCGTCCCACCAGCCAACTCTGACCGGGTGAAATCCGCCGAGAGCGTGCGGACGGTATTATATGTCGGGTCTCCCTCATAGCTGCCCTTGACGGCACTGGTCGGAATACCCAGCGTTCGGTCTCCGTCAATCGGCACATAGTCACCTTCCCCGTCAATATCAAAAATATTGACCATCACCTGCGCCCGGGTTTTGTCATCAAGATTAACACCGACCTTGGCAAACAGGTTCAGTGACTTCGAATCCTGCAGGTCGCCCTGAACATTATCGATCCCGATACGGTTTCCGGTACCGTCATAAAATGCGCCGCGTGTTTCTCCGGCGACGCTTAAAACAACATCGGCCGCACCAAAATCGTTCAGCAACGTTGCAGCGCCACGATAACCGAAACCGTCCCCATTCAAACGCCCGGTAGAGGTAATGCCTGCTTCCAGTCGGGCCTGCAAACCACGCTCTTCCGACGGTGACAACGTCACATAATTGATAACGCCGCCGGTGCCACCAATGCCCTGAATAGCATTGGCGCCATACAGTACTTCCACTCTTTCGATAACTGCCGGGTCCAGCGTAACCCCGTCTCTTGACCCGTCGCGCAACGGATTAGACTGGGGCACTCCATCAATCATATACAAGGGATCACGCCCGCGCATGGTCTCGCCCGCACCGGTCAGTTTCTGGCGTGTTGGCGAGAAGCTGGGCACTTTGGCACTGACAGCGTCCAGAATAGAAGTCGAGACCGTCATCTGGTTTGCCAGTTCTTCGCGGTCTATCACTGTAATCCTGTTCGGAAGCGCGCGCTGCGGCGTCGGAATACGAACAGCGTTGACGATGATTTCTTCAAATGCGCTATTGTCCAGGGCATCATTTGCTACAGCGGCCATTGCAGGGCCAAACGCGAAAAGGGAAACGCCCCCCAGTAAAAGACGGGCTTGCATAGCGATTCTCATGATTCCTCCAGAACAGTGTTAATAAGAACTATTCGCAGGTAACTATCACGCGCCAATTAATATTGCAAATGATTATTAATATTTATTCATGAAAAATCGATGCCGCCAGCACGGCATTTCTAATATATTGATATCAAACAGCTATTATGAATTTAATCGCGGCACCAAGGATCAGAACAGCCCCCACGCCGACGGCCCAAAGCCCGATAAACCAGCCAATTTCTTTCCAGCCGGTCTTTTCAATGTGGTGATCCCGCTCGTCAGGCATCAGTGATACCCTGCTTCCGGGTCGATTTTTCCACGGAATATCCAATAGGAATAAGCGGTGTATCCTAATATCAAGGGCAACAGGATAACGGCACCGACCAGCATGAAAAGCAGGCTTGAATCTGGTGCAGCAGCTTCGTGAATAGTGATCGCCCGGGGCACGATATACGGGGAAATGCCAATCCCCAGTCCTGCAAAACACAGGCCGAACAGCCCAATGGCTGCCGGGAACGGGACATTATCCTTCTGTCCGATCAGCCCCCATCCCAGCAACCCCGCCAGAATCAGGGTCAGCACCGGTACGGGTAACACGAACAGCAGATGCGGGTAGGTAAACCAGCGATCAGCAATCTCAGGCGATAAAAACGGGGTCCAGAGACTGACGACGCCAATAAAAACAAGCGTTGCAAGACCCGACCGCCGCGCCAGAATATAGGCGCGTTCACGCAACTCCCCTTCTGTCTTCAACACGAGCCAGGTAGCGCCCAGCATGGCATACCCCGCCATCAATGCAACGCCGCATGTCACCGTAAACGGGCTGAGCCAATCCCACCAACCCCCGCCATAGGAACGCCCGTCCACTTCAATTCCCTGTACAAAAGCCCCCAGGACAATGCCTTGCATGAACGTCGCGACAAGAGAACCCAGATGAAAAGACCTGTCCCAGATTTTCTCGTGAGCCTTGTCCCGCCAGCGAAACTCAAAGGCAACACCACGAAAAACCAGGGCCAGAATCATGGCTATAAACGGCGCATAAAGCGCGGGCATAACAACAGCATAAGCCAGAGGAAAAGCGGCAAAAAGCCCCCCGCCCCCCAGAACCAGCCAGGTTTCATTGCCATCCCACACAGGAGCAACCGAGTTCATGGCGATATCCCTGCTCTGATCGCTCTTGAGAAAGGGGAAAAGCAGACCAATACCCAAATCAAACCCGTCCAGTATGACATAAATGAAAATAGCCAAGGCAAGCAGACCGGCCCAAATTACAGGAAGATCAAACATCATGGCTCTCCTTTGTCTGTCGGGATCGATTTCGGTTTAACAGACGCCATTGGCGTTGTCCCCGCAGCCCGCATCGGCGTGCCCGGCACCGGCCCAACCCCGCCCGGCACCTTGCTCATCATTTTAAGAATATAATAGGTGCCCGCACCGAACAGGGCAAAATAAACAATAATGAAGGCAATTAGCGACGACGCCACCGCCGGCGCATCAATCGGCGAAACGGATTCACTGGTCAGCAGCAGGCCGTATACCGTATAGGGTTGCCGCCCAACTTCTGTTGTAATCCAGCCAGCGAGAACCGCAACAAATCCGGACGGCCCCATCAAAATCACCAGGCGATGAAACAGCGGCGCATCAAACAGCTTGCCCCGCCAGCGCAGGAAAAGACTCACACCCCCGACAAGCATCATGAGCGTCCCCAACCCGACCATAACGCGGAAGCTCCAGAACACGATTGAGACAGGTGGCTGCAATTCATCCGGCACCGTATCCAGCCCGTCCAGCGGCGCGTTCAGGTCGTGCTTTAAAATCAGGGACGAGAGCCTGGGAATTCCCACGGCATAATTCAACCTTTGGTTCTTGTCGTCAGGAATGCCGAACAGATAAAGCGGAGCACCGTGAGGATGACTTTCATAATGGCCTTCCATGGCCATAACTTTTACCGGCTGATGCTCCAGCGTGTTGATCCCGTGCAGATCGCCGGCGAAAATTTGCAAGGGAGCGACAATGGCCGCCATCCACATGGCCATCGAAAACATCTTCCGGGCCTCGGCATTTGTACGGTCTCGCAGCAAGTGCCAGCCCCCTACCCCGCCCACGACAAATGCCGTTGTCAGATAAGCCGCAAGGACCATATGGACCAGACGATAGGGAAAAGACGGGTTAAAGACGATGGCCCACCAGTCTTCGGGCACAAACTGCCCAACATCATTGATTGAATAGCCAACTGGTGTTTGCATCCAGGAATTCACCGACAGAATCCAGGTCGCAGACAATAACGTGCCAAAAGCAACCATCACTGTCGCCGCATAGTGCAGTCGCTTCGAGACACGTCCCATACCAAAAAGCATGACGCCCAGAAACCCGGCTTCCAGAAAAAATGCCGTCAGCACCTCGTATGCCATAAGGGGGCCGATCACCGCCCCGGCCTTGTCCGAGAAGACGCTCCAGTTCGTGCCAAACTGATATGACATGACTATGCCGGAGACGACACCCATGCCAAAGGCAACGGCAAATATCTTCATCCAGTATTTGAACAGACGCAGATAAACGTCTTTTCCCGTCTTGAGCCACAGTCCTTCAAGTACCATCAGATAACTTGCCACGCCTATTGAAAAGGCAGGGAAAATAATATGGAAGGAAATGGTAAAGGCAAACTGTACCCTTGCCAGAAGCGTTGCATCAAGGGTGTCGAACATGAGCACTATCTCGTCAGTTAACGGCAGGAAACGGATATTCCGTCCGGTATAACATCTAACGACATAAAGTTATACAGTTCAAGGAAGTACTTTAAGCAAACATGAGGTATATGGTGCATACATATGCCCCTGCGCGGTCAGCGCGTGCGGAGGTTACATCAACCGATCAAGCGTTTTCAGAACCTCGGACACCAGAATATCAGCCCCAGCCGGACCAAATGGCGAGTTAAAGACTTCCATTGAAACCGGCGGCGCGTAATATTTTCCAGGCGCAATATAAATAACGTCCGGCCCTTCATAGGAGGCAAAGATTGTCCTGGCGAACGGCGACTTCTCCCTGATTGCAACGGCAATCTCGGCATACGCCTCGCAGCCTACAGAAACAAAGCAGATATCGCCCATTCTCAAAGCGCAAACATTTACACCGTAATGATCGGACCCGAAATACAGATTTTTCCGATCCAGCCGGAGCTTGTGGCGTAATCGCTGATGAATAGTATGCTGAATCTCCTTTTCCGGTGCATTTTCCTGCCGAAGGCGGCGCAATTGAGCCTCCATGGCCTCAAGGTCGTCTTCCACACTGTCATATACGGTAGGCCCTGGATTATCGGTCGGCAGCATCACCGTGGCCGAGACGGCGCCAAACCTGAAAGCTTCCGTTTCAGGGACCACACGTTCATGCAGTATCCCCAGGGGCGCACCGGACTCGATGACATGGCCGACATATTTTTCCGTCTTTTCCGTCTCGATTGTCAGAAAGGTCTTTACGGCTTCACAGGCCAGTATTTTCCCGTCCTTCTCCACCTCATCAATCGGCCCCAGAAATCCCCGGAGCGGACCAACATTGCCACCACCCGCCTGCAGGAACACACAGGGTGTTTCAGTCATTTCTTCGAATATATCCCTTGTTACACCGGGAAAATCAGGGCTGACAAGCTTGTTTTCGGGGCCAAGATAAGTTGGGTGACAGGCATATGAGACAATCGACGCGATGGGTTTGCCCGAAAGATCATCAAATCTGAGCACGCCCACTTCCGGGTCGGTAAAGCCGTCAAAATTCGGACCTGTAACGACCCTGCCGTTATAGTCCAGATCCCGGTTGATCCCGATATTGCAGGTCCCGGACCCGCCCCCCACCCGGGATGGCCGACGTGACTCCCACGCCTGCAGGGCAGCTTCACCGCTTTTTACAATCAGGTCACCAATATAAGCTTTCACTTCATCAGCGCCTTCCCGATCATAAAAATCCTGGGTCACCGGGCCCGCATGGTTATGCGTCACATAAAGCCATATTCGATCACCCGATATGCCGGTACGATCTGTAATAACGTCCTTGATACTGTTGATCTGGTATGGAGACAGAATGGTCAGATCATAATTGACAATGGCAACAGCATTTTCATCATGGGTGCCAACAATGATACAGTTGATATATAACGGACGGTGAACACCCTCTGCCCTTGCATGTTTTTGCGCCATCCACATGCCGCTTGGAAAATCAGGCGCCGGCGTGATATCGCTTCGTCCAAAACCGGCCAGTAACGAGGTCTCCACGTCATTCTCCTCATACAATCAATTATGTTCAGCGTGCAGCAGCGACAGTATTTTTTACAGGGGCATCCAGCAATATTGTGCCGGCATTATTGGATATAAGCTGATATGCGTCAATGAAAATTTAACGTTAAACTTTATATGGAATATACCTAAACCAGAGACATATTGATGACAGGCTTTTCTTTCGGGAATCATGAAAGACGATAATGAAACCCTTGCAGACCTTCGTCAGTGCCGGGCACGCTGTTCGGCAAAATCCACATACCAGTCAATGGCTTCCGGGTTTTTCATGGCGTCACGGCTAAAGCATTTCTCCGGGGACCAGCCCATCAGCAGTTTTCGGACGGGTATTTCCATTTTCTTGCCCGACAGGGTATAGGGAATGTCAGGAACAGCCCGTATTTCATCCGGGACATGTCTTGGACTTCGCTCGCGCCGCAATCGTGACGTGATTTTCCCGATCAGGGCATCATCAAGCGCGTATCCCTGCCGAACGGTCACGAACAAAGGCATATAATAGCCCCCGTCCGGGGTCTCGACGCAAATAACCAGACTGTCCAGCACCTCTTCAATGCCTTCCATGGTCCGATATATTTCGGAAGATCCAATACGCACACCAAAACGATTCAGCGTGGAGTCGGAACGCCCGTATATGTAACAGCCACCGCGATCATTGATTTTTATAAAGTCACCATGCCGCCAGATACCGGGAAATGTATCAAAATAGGCGTCATGATAAAGGCTGAAATCATCATCCCCCCACATGAACAGAGGCATCGAGGGCATGGGCTGGACAATTACCATTTCTCCGACCTCGTCAAAAATCTCAACGCCTTCATCGTTAAACACCCGGACATCCACGCCCAGCAACCGGACCTGAATTTCCCCGGCATACACTGGCATGTTCGGGGTCGCCCCAACAACGCCACTACAAAACTCTGTTCCCCCGGACTGGGATGTGACCCAAAGATCACTTTTCACATTTTCATAAAACCAGCTAAAGGTTTCGGGGGTGGACGGCGCGCCGGACAACAGGACGGTATCGAGTGACGACAGGTCGCATAGGGAAGAAGGGACAACATCATGTTTCCGCATCAATTCTATATAGGCTGGACTTGCCCCAAAGAAAGTTGCACCGGCTTCATCAGCCAGCTGCCACAAAAGGGCGTTGTCGGGGTATACGGGGCTTCCGTCATACAAGACTGCTGCGCCCCCCATCATGGGCCCCATAAACAGCGTGTTCCACATCATCCAGCCGGTGGTGGAATAAAAAAACATTTTGGAAGATGGCTTCAAATTGAAATGAAAAGCCCCCATTTTATAATGCTCGACAATAATCCCGATATGACTGTGGACAATGGGCTTGGGCAATCCGGTTGTACCGGATGAAAACAGTATCCATAAGGGATGGTCATGGGGCACCCGCTCGTACTGGAAACCCTCGCGAGCAACGGATTCTCCTGCCATCAGACTTTCCCATGAAAGGCAGGTATCTATCTGAAACTGCGGTTGTTCGCCTGGGTTCAGATAATCCAGCCAGACCATGATTTCAAGCGACGGTACCTTCTCGATTATCTGCGCAATTTCGCCGCTGCGGTCATATTTTGTGCCATTAAAGCTATACCCGTCCGCCGCAAATACAAGCTTTGGCTCAATTTGCGAAAAACGATCAACGACTGTGTTGACCCCAAACTCGGGCGCAGCTGACGACCAGATGGCCCCAATCGCTGTCGTCGCCAGCATTGCGATCGCCGTTTCCGGGATATTGGGCATATAGGAAACCACGCGATCACCGGGCGCAATATCCATTTCGCGAAGACGGCTGGCCATAATCCGGACCTTGTTCCCAAGGTCCCGCCAGCGCATTTGAGCCGATGGCCTGATCTCGGAACTGGAATATAAAACGGTCTCACTTTCAAAGGACGTTTCATGCCGCAGAATATGTTCTGCATAGTTGACCTGACTGCCTGTAAACCATCTGGTGTGCGGCATCCCGTCGCCAGACATAACCTCCTGAAAGGGCGCGTCTGAAATAATTTCGAAATAATCCCATATCGCCGCCCAGAAGACAGCCATATTTTCGACTGACCAGACCCTCAGTTCCTCATAATTCTGAAATCTCAGCCCGTACCGATCATCCAGCCATTGCATGAAGACATTTATATTTGAAGAGGAAACAAATTCAGCACGACCTTGCCATAGGAACTCACCTTCACGTATCACTTTCAAACCTTCCTCTCGCAAAATCAGGGCCCACATTTAAAATTCAGATAAAAGGTGTCACACCTGCGCTTGTGAAACCGCCATATATTTCTTGCAAATTATCTTCCATTAAAAATAGACTTTATATAAATTTAAAGCTTCAGTTTGCCCTGAATGAGTCTTGAACCCAAGTCTGATATATTAGGACACAAGTAAATCCCAAATAAATATTCAGTCATTTCTATATAATTATTTTTACTCGCAGTAATAGTTTCAACTTTATCAGGAAGCATAAAATACATCCCAAAATTAGCTGAAACTGGAAAATAATCCTCTAATAACTTATAAGTTCTTTTGCGAGTATCATTTGTTTTCTGCTATCTTAGACACGTGGGAAAGTCAAATTTTTTACCGTAACCTTAACGGGCACATTCAGGGAAATAAGTATTTATATGGCGACAGATAATAACAAATTTAATTCAAAATCAGAGGCGCTGCTTGACCCCAATATCCCCATGCATCACCAGATATATATTCAGTTACGAATGGAAATTCTGGATGGATTATGGGTGGGCCGTCCGAACTTTCCCGGCGAAGAAGAACTCGCAGCCCAGTACAATGTCAGCAAAATTACATCCCGGCGCGCGCTGGAAAGTCTGGTTGCGGAAAACCTTATTCGACGAGAACGCGGACGTCGCCCTGCCGTAACATACGATCCGTTAAGTGCGCCACCGCTGGTGCCTGCGCCAGCGGTATTTCCCACAGGGCCATATCACTTTGAATATAAGATTATCTCAACCAATATTGCTATTGTACCGGCAGAAGCATGTGTCGCCTTTGATCTTCCTCCAGGCTCCCGTTTATGGAGCTGCAGCCGCTTACGTTCATTCAAAGGGCGCCCTCATAGTGTCTCGCTCAATATTCAAAGCCCGGAGCTCGGCGCACACCATTCTGTCAAGGATCTGGAAAGCAAACCTATGCCAATGCTTCTGGAACGGGGCGGCATCAAACCCGTCCGGCTCCACCGCAGGCTGGGCGTTTCACTGCCCAGTATGGAAGTAGCCCGCCATCTTGGTATTTCCGTACAACAATCCGTACTGGTGTACACATATCATCTGTTCGACAAAAAAAGCGAAACCGTTGAATGGGTACGCATCTATGTTCATCCCCGGGAAGCGGCTCCCCTTGAAAGGATGAATCTGGTTGACGGCGCCTGGGAAGTTCTGGATATCATATAAATCCCCGCCCCTGGGAACAGGCGTTTCTCAACGCGCATGCGTGTTCACGCCTGCCGCTCAAATTCATTGACACTTAATATCATATAGATATATGATTATAAAATTAAGAATAAGAAAATTCGCAGAAACCTCTGGAACGCGCAACATTTGATCGTCGTGCTCCCATGTGGTTTTTGTGCTGAGCGATTGTAGCCTTGAAAACCGCCTGAGCGCACCATGAAGCTCACGTGTATTTCATCTGATGAACGGAGGGACCATGCCCAAAACTGCTCTTTCGATTGATCCTGGAGCAAGTGCTGATTTGCCTGCACCACGGATAAGTGAAATTGTATTGAAAACATCGCAATTTGACGTGATGAGGGATTGGTACCAACTCGCCTTAAGTGCCACGCTAACCTATGAATACGCAGTTCCCGGCGGTGGCCCTCTGGGAAATAACAGGCTGGAAAACTGCCACAAACTGTGCTTTTTGCGTCTATTCTCGGACTATCCTTTTACTCAGGTTATCGCGTTATTCGAAATCCCCGGTTTGCAGCCCGAAGAGATCGGCACAGGCCTCCATCACATGCAGTTTCGTGCCGCATCACTGGGTCTGCTGGCCGATCGATTTGAACGCCTGGCAGAATTTGACATACATCCCTACAAGAGCTTTAATCATGGCCCCGCAACAAGTTTCTATTATGAAGACCCTGATAAAAATCTGGTTGAAATATCGGGACCTAACTTTGTCGAAGAGGAGGATTACAAGGCATTTCTCGGTTCGCCCGGTTTTGCCAAAAACCCTGGTGGTATCGAAATTGATGCAAAGAAATTTGTTTCTGATTTACGCGCAGGCATTGACCGGCAAGAACTCATAAAATTGCCGGAATAGTGCCTATGACTTCAAAAATTGATATCAAAAAAGACCAGGGCATTGTTGCTGTTGTTGGTGCCGGCCCTGTTGGTCTTGCCCTGGCAAACGAGCTGGGCTGGCGCGGTATTCCGCACATGCTGATCGAGCGGCGGACCGAACCGCTTGATTTCCCAACCAGTGAATCCGTGCAAACGCGCACCTTGGAAATATTTCGCCGCTGGGGCCTTTCAAATGCCGTCCGCTTTGCCGGATTTCCGCCTGATCTTCACAGAAACGTCCACTTTGTCACAACTTTGGAAGGGCACGAGATACTCCGGGTTGACCGGCCATCCAACCGGCAACAACATGAATTGAACCAGCATATAAGCCCGGAAGGCGCTCTCTGGTGTCCCAAATTCCTGCTGGACAACACCCTGCTGGAAGGTGCCAGGAAAACAGGCTTTACCGAACTTCTCACCGGCCACGAGTTTCTGGGGTTTGAGCAACGTGACCATGGCGTCGACATCGAAATTGAATGTATCGCCACCAAGGAGCGCAAGTCACGGCACGTTCGCTTTCTAACAGCGTGCGACGGTGCCTCCAGCCCAATTCGCAAGGCACTTGGCATCAAGATGGAAGGGACCTTTTCAGAAGGGCGTAATCTCGGCATATATTTTTCTTCTGAAGAATTGCAAAAAATCATGGAGCAGCGTGAAGGGGTGATGGCCGAAATCATCAACCCTCGCTTTAGTGCAAACCTGAGTACCGTTGACGGAAAAGCACGTTGGCGGCTGGTGTTTTTTGAACGCAACCGCGACCCTCATTCTCTGGACCCTCAAGACTGTATCAATCGCGCTGTTGGCCGGCCTGTTAAAGCCGACATACTGGATGCCCGTGTCTGGGCCGGACATTCGGCAGTTGCCGCCCGCTTCCGGGACGGCAATGTATTTCTGCTGGGCGATGCAGCAAACCTGCGCTGGCCCCGTGGCGGCTTCGGGATGAATACCGGCATTGCCGATGTCGGGAATTTGGGGTGGAAAATTGAAGCGGTTCTCAAAGGCTGGGGTGGCCCGACCCTTCTGGACAGCTACGAGCCTGAGCGCCGCCCTGCAGCCATCACGACAGTCAGGGAAGCATCAAAAAATTACCGGTCCGAAGCAGAGTTGAATGTTTCCCCTTATCTGGAAGACAATAGCCCAGAAGGTGAAACGGCCCGTAAAACGCTCGGAAAGGTGATACTGGAAACCCGGATACCCGAATGGAATACCATGGGGGTTCAGTTAGGCCTGATATACGAGAATTCCCCGATCTGTATTGACGACGGCACTGCCCCGCCAGAATTCGATCCCGGAACATATAATCCGACAACGCGACCTGGCGCACGTGCACCTCATTTATGGCTGACACCAGAGACATCAATTCTTGACCATTTTGGCAAGAGCTATTGTCTGGTTCATAGTGGCTCTGACAAAGATATAGAGCCATTCGCGACAGCCGCGAAAAAGTTGGGGCTAAAGCTCACATATGTCCACCTTCAAGCGCCGGAGGACATTGCCCTTTATGAACGTCGCCTTGTTCTTGTGCGCCCGGATGGCCATGTTTGCTGGCGAGGCGATAAGGGGCCCGAGAATATCCCCAAATTACTGGATCGGGTACGTGGAGGCCAACCAGCCTCTGCATGAACATTGAAACCTGAAAGTCCAATCTGAAAACAAGATCAAATAAATGGTAGCGCTAATGTCTGATGAACTTGCTTGCGTGAATACCCTTAATCGCTTCTTCCGCGCCCTTGATGACTGCGCCTATGAGGCATGCACGGACCTGTTGTCTGAAAATGGCAGCTGGATCAGGCAGGGCAAGCCCCTGGTGGGGCGCACAGCACTTCTGGAAACACTCCGTGCGCGACCGGCTGGTCTGCTGACACGGCATATCATTTCCAACATGATTGTCACACGGATAAGCCAGACAACTTATGACGCAACATTTTACTCAACAGTATTTGCCCATCAAACCAAAACAGGCGATGAAATTCCACCCGTATCCTTGCCCGCAGCTATCTCTGTATTTAAAGCAAAGTTGAAATATGAAAATGACCAGTGGCTGATCTGCGCCCTTCAATCCTCTCCCACATTTAAACAACGGGACTGACACATGAAATATGTCAGCTTTAACTATCGCGGTGAATCTTCCTGGGGCGTGTTAAGAGGGGAAGATATCATTTCTGTTGGCGAACAGGTTACTCATCGCTTTCCAACACTTGGCTCTGCCCTGCGCCATTCAGCAGCCGTCGTCAGGGATATTGTTGCCGGGGAAATACGTGCCCTGAACGAAGTGCAGTTGCTGCCCCCCATATATGACCCGGGAAAAATCATCTGTGTCGGGCGCAATTATAGAGGACACGTCGAGGAAGCAGCGCTTCAACTGCCCGATTATCCCAGCCTTTTCACGCGTTTTCCTGATACGCTTGTTGCCTCTGGTGCGCCACTGGTCTGCCCGGAGATGTCAACAAGTTTCGATTTTGAAGGAGAGATCGCAATCATCATCGGAAAAGGCGGACGACATATTGATGAAGACAAGGCCCTTGAACATATTTTCGGGTATGCCGCTTTCAATGATGCGTCCGTACGCGATATCCAGCTTAAACATTCCCTGACGGCGGGTAAGAATTTTCATAAAACCGGCGGCTTCGGTCCCTGCATTCGTACCGCAAACTCGATTGATGATTATCGAAATCTTGAATTGGTGACCCGTCTCAATGGCGTTGAAATGCAACGGGGTTCTCTCCGCCAGCTGATTTTTTCCGTACCTTTTCTTGTGTCCTATATCTCACGATTTACGCCCCTATCCGGCGGAGACATTATATTGACAGGCACACCGGACGGCGTCGGGGCTGTGCGAAAGCCGCCAGTCTGGCTAAAGCCCGGTGATACGATTGAAGTTAATATTCCTGAAATAGGGACATTGTCCAACACGATTGCAGCAGAAGAGGATCTCGCAGCTTGAACAGAAACATGTCTGAACGTAAAGCACTCTTCCTGCAGTCAGGGTTGCTTCTGGCCATCGTTTCCGGGCTTCTTTTCACTGTAAACCCGGTTCTTGGAGCCATCGCCGGCATTCTGTTTCCTTCAATCGGGGCCGAATACGGCTGGAGCCGAACCGCTCTGTCCGGCGGCATTTCTGCTTGCACCCTGACCATTGCGCTGGCGACCCCGTTCGTCGGGAACATCATACAGCGAACATCACCAAGGCTTGTTGTTCTGGGGTCTGTGATAACCTTCTCGTGCCTGCTTGCGCTTTTCTCATTCATGCCGAACAATTATTTTCTGTTCATCGGTTTCCTTTTAATTCTGGGTGTTGTCGGGGCGGGTGTCACGCCGTTTGCCTATCTTAGCATATTGCCCCGCTGGTTCGACCGGCGCCTGGGCCTGAGCCTTGGCATTGCCATGACAGGGGCCGGGTTTGGACAGGCGCTGCTACCGGTTCTGACCGAAGCGATCAACAGTACAGCCGGCTGGCGGACAACACTTGTCTATCTGGGAGGACTCAACCTTCTGGTCGTTTTGCCGCTTGGGTTTCTGTTTTATCGCAACCCGCCTGTCCACCAGGCTGCGGTCGGTGAGAAGTCACCGGAACAAATGGAAGGCATGAGCCTGCGTGAAGCGCGGGCAACCACAAGCTTCTGGAAAATGGCTATTGCCTTTTTTCTGGTTTCCTGTGTCGGGGCCGGCTGTATTGTCCACATTTCCCCAATGATTATCGATCGCGGATATTCAAGTGCTGATGGGGCCAAGGTTCTAAGTGCCATCGGCGTTGCTGTGCTTCTGTCACGTCTTATAGCCGGCATATTACTGGATAAAATTAGCGCGACACTCGTTGGTGTCGTCAGCTTTCTGGCAGCTGCAACCGGTGCCCTGCTTCTTATTTATGCTCCGAACCTGATGCTCCTGGGACTGGGCGCCTTTCTGGTTGGCAGTGGTCTTGGGGCTGAAGGCGATCTGATGGCATTCATATTACGCCGCTGCTTCGGACAACGTCACTATCCGACCATCTACGGCGTTTTTGGTGGAATATACGGGGCAGGTTCCTTGTTCGGCCCCCTTGTTCTGGGAGTGGCTTTTGATTACCTCGGCGGTTATGAAACCGGCTTCTACATATTCGCCGGCGGCGCATTTATAAGTGCATTATTGATTGCCGGTATAAAAGTACCGTCAGCAGGTGAAAGGTTCACCACACTTTCAGAAAAATCAGCCATCACCAAAGGCTGATTTTCAGGCCCACATAATTCAATGGCACCATAGCTGCAAGCAGCTTATGCGGCGGTCTTTTCACCGCTGACAGACTTGGTCCACACATTCAACAGATCGTCGCGATTTTGTTCGGCAGCAATGGCGTTTGCCTGCTTGATATGACCAAATCCCTTTATCGCCGCCGGATAGGACGCAAGCTTGAGGGCCAGTTCCCTGTTGCCCGGCGTAAGCTCGCTCGCCAGCTTGTCAATGACTTTTTCATAATCCGAAAGCAGGCGACGTTCAAGGCGCCGCTCGGCAGTCATGCCAAAGATATCCAGCCAGCTGCCCCGCAATATCCGCGCACGGGCCAGAACACGCAACGCAGGCATTAACCAGCTGCCAAGCACAATCTTTTTGGGCAGTCCGGTTACCTTGTCTTTTGGGGCCAGAAACGGAGGAGACATATGGAAGCGGATGGCACCAACATTATCAAACTGTCGGGTCACATTTTTCAAAAACTCGCCATCCGTGTACAGCCTTGCAACCTCATATTCGTCCTTGATCGCCATCAGTCTATAGAGATGAATCGCAACAGCGCGCGTAATATCAAGACTGTCTCCAATAGCTTTTTCTGCCGCTTTAATGGCCGTAATCTTGCTGGAATACCGCAAGGCATATTTTGCATTCTGATAAGCCACGAGCTCATCATAAAGATAGGCGACAAGCTCTTCCGTTGACATATTATCCTTGTTCGGACGTTTGGAAAGCGTACGCTTTTCTTCAACGGATTCCGGTCCCAGATGCGCAATACGACGACCCAGTTCAAGTGCAACAAGGTTCGCCTCAACAGCGGCACCATTAAGACGAATAGCACTTTTAAGACTTTCCAGAGAAACAGGGACTGTCCCTTTTTGCCAGGCGAAACCCAACATCATCATATTGGAAAACACCTGGTCCCCCAGCAGGTTCTGACTGGTGGATGAGGCTGCCAGTTCCGATACCGCGCCCTCACCTGCAACGTCAGAAATCCGGTGCCGCAACAAGGCCAGATCCATATGTTCCTGACTGTTAAAACTTACACCCGCCGTTACTGTCACATTACTGTTCAGAACTGCCGAAGTCTGGCCCTTCTTCAGGATTGCCAGGCACTCATTTGACGCAGCCGTCGCCATATCACAGGCCAGTAACAGGTCAGCGCTTTCATTATTTATTTTAACCACATCAATAGAAGTCGGATTTTTGGCAATCGTAATGTGGCTGGTCACCGCACCATTTTTTTGCGCCAGACCAGTCATGTCCAGAATCGCACTTCCATGGCCATCCAGATGTGCGGCCATACCAAGCACAGAACCAATCGTGACAACGCCCGTACCGCCGATGCCCGTCACCAGCAAACGTTTGGGTGCTTCCAGCGATGGCAAAGATGGTTCGGGAATTTCCTGTGTTTCGATGACTTCCAGAATGCCTGACGCACCTGATTTGTGCGGCGTTGACCCCGAAAGCTCTACGAAGCTTGGACAGAACCCTTCAGCACAGGAAAAATCCTTGTTGCAGGCAGACTGGTCAATCCGTCGCTTTGTCCCCAGTATCGTCTCAACCGGAGGCAGGGCAATACAGCTGGATTTCGCGACACAGTCCCCGCAACCTTCGCAAACCCGTTCATTGATAAACAGCCTTTTTGGCGGCTCTGGCATTTTCCCGCGCTTCCTGCGACGCCGTTTCTCGGCAGCACAGACCTGTTCATATATAATAATGCTCACGCCGGTCTTCTCACGAAGCTCGCGCTGTACATGGTCCATTTCAGTCCGGGGGAAAATACGGACATTTTCAAGACCAGCACGTGGTGCGATCGAATTTTCGGTTACGATAACGACCTCGTTGGCACCTTCAGCCATCAGCTCGCGGCAAATTTGTTCTACGCTCAGTGTACCGTCAATCGGCTGGCCACCGGTCATCGCCACTGCATCGTTGTAGAGAAGTTTGTAGGTTATATTTACTTTTGCCGCGATGGCGGCGCGAATGGCAAGAAAGCCCGAGTGGAAATACGTGCCGTCCCCGATATTCTGGAAGACATGTTGCCGTTCCACGAAGGGAGCCTGCCCAATCCACGTCGCACCCTCACCCCCCATTTGACAGACAGTGACAGTGCTTCGATCCGGCATCCGGCTCGCCATGGTATGGCATCCGATGCCCGCCAGGGCAATAGACCCTTCCGGCACACGGGTTGAGCGGTTGTGCGGGCAGCCTGCGCAGAAGAACTCCCGGCGGGTTTGCGATACAGGCAGCGGGGCCAGATCGCCCAACGTTTTCTCGCTTTGCAAGTTACGGCCCAGCAGATGATTGACCGCCTGCTCGACAAGTTGCGGCGAAAGCTCCCCGTGGGCAGGCAATAAACTTTCTCCGGCACCCGTCTTTTTACCCATCAGAACGGGCGGTGTTGCCACCCTCGCCTTATAGAGCAGTTCAGCAATCTGGGATTCAACAAACGCCCGCTTTTCTTCGATCACCAAAACCTTCTCCAACCCGCTCAAGGCTTCAAGAGTGGTTATGGGATCAATCGGCCAGCTCATCCCGATTTTATGAACGCGGATACCCCTGTCTTTCAGATCACTTTCGGACAAGCCAATTTTATTGGTCGCCGCCAGAAAATCCCGGTGAGCCTTACCCACTGTGACAACGCCCAGTTTGGCGTTCGGCGCGTCGATAACCGTGCGGTCAATACCCCGGCTTCTGGCAAATGCCTGAGCAGCATCAAGCTTCTCATCCACCAGTCGCACTTCCATGGCGTTTCGGTCTTCCGGCCATCGAATGCCAAGATCATGGGCAGCAGCATCAGCGGTATTTCGGTCCGCATAATTGCCGGTATCAATGGTTTCACTGGCGTCAGCAATCTGCGACGTGACCTTGACCCCCACCCAGCATCCGCTGGCACGCGACATTTCCCATCCCAGCAAGCAATAATCATGCACTTCCTGCACACTGGCTGGCGCAAGCACAGGCATCATGGCCGCAGCAAAGGCCTGCTCGCTCTGGTGTGCGACGGTTGATGATTTTGCAGCATGATCATCACCGGCCAACGCAACGACACCGCCATGGGCAGACGTACCTGCCATATTGGCATGCTTGAAAGCGTCACCGCTGCGGTCCACACCGGGCCCCTTGCCGTACCATAGACCAAACACGCCATCAACATTGGCTTTGCCAAGAAGGCCCACCTGCTGCGTACCCCAGACTGACGTAGCCGCCAGTTCTTCATTCACGCCCGGCTGAAAGTGAATCTGGTGTTTGTCAAGAAGCTGCCGGGCAGCCCAGAATTCCGTATCTATTCTGCCAAGGGGCGAACCCCGGTAGCCCGACACAAAACCACCTGTGTTCCATCCTGCTGCCGCATCCATTGTCTGTCGGACAATCATCGCCCGGACAGCCGCCTGAACACCGCTCAGGAAGACGCGTTCACATGTCGGGTTATATTTATCTTGCAAAGTAACAGTCATGAGCAGAACCTATAATTGCATGCAATCTATAAACTATGTGAGAAGATGGACCGGTTCAAGCTATTTCTGGAATTGTTTATCAAGGAGTGTATTCTGTAACTCCCTGCTTCAAAGGTTACCGGAATTATGGCAAGGGGACAGGCTTGACAAGCAATTCGGCGCAAACGTCGCGCACAACACAGAACCGATGCACGACTGAATTAGAATAGCATAAAACAATATGCATTTGGAGACGGACAAAAGCCAATGTCGACACAAACCGAAGCCGTAATTGCCAGAATACGAGACTTTTTAATGCGCGGTGTTTTTGCGCCGGGGGCCAAACTTGCAGAAATTCATCTCGCCAAACAGCTCGGGGTATCCCGTACGCCGGTAAGACTGGCTCTTGGGGAACTCGCCCGCGAGGGAATTCTGGACTATGAACCCAATCGCGGCTTTGTCGCCAAGGGCTTTACCATCAAGGATGTCATGGACGCCTTTGCCATTCGGGAACGACTGGAAAGCATGGCTGCGGGGATAGTGGCAGAGCAAGGCATTGCAGACGAACACCTTGAAATACTGGAAAGCTGCGTCCGGCAGGGCAATGAACTGCTGCATTCTTCCGGCGGGTTGACGCACGCCGATGTCCGTATCTGGAGCGAGATTAACGGCAAATTTCATACAACAATTGTCGAAGCCGCCAATAACGGGCTTCTCTGCAGCCTTTTGGCGCGGGTTGAAAACATCCCGCTTGCCGCAGCCAAGTCTTTTGCCGGAACATACAACAATCTGGATGTTCAACGCGACGTTATCGCTGCTGCTCAAAGCGAGCATCGCTGGGTCATTGATGCCATCACCGAAAAGGATCGGGCCTGGGCGGAATATGTGATGCGCCAGCACGTCCATAATGGCAAAAAAAAGCTGGGTCAGGTTCTGGAAGCGCTGCGCAGTGATTCAAGTATTAATTCTGATCCCCGGCTTCGACTGGATCACTAACGCCGTAATGGGCGGGACTTGACCCCCGGGATAATTGCATGCATTTTGTGTGCCTGCCAAATCAGGAGGGGCCATGTTACTTTATCATTTTCCGGAAGCGACCTGTGGATGCAAGGTCCGTCTTGTCCTCGCCGAAAAGAAACTGTCCTTTAACGAACGCATCCTCACACGAGAAGAGCTTGCCGGATCAGAATATCGCGCGATCAACAAAAAGGGTGTTGTCCCAACGCTTGAGGATAACGGCGAAATTATTACAGAATCCTCTGTGATCATGTCTTATCTGGATGACCAATACCCGGAGAATTCACTAACGCCGGACACTGTCAACGAACGCCTGCACATGCGTCGCTGGATGAAATTCGCCGACGACGAAGCCTTGCCGGCACTGGGGGCGATTACATACACGACCTATCTGCGCCCCAAATTCCTCGCCTTGCCCGAAAGCGTCGTATCTGCAGCACTTGCCGCCATTACAAATCCCATTGATCGGTACCGCCGCAAAATGTGGATCGAAAAAGGGGTACAAGCGCCTGATGTGCCTTATGCGATGACAATATTGGCAGACCTTCTTGCCCGGGTGAATGCAGCAGCGACACGGCATGCCTGGCTTGCGGGCGGCACCTACAGTATGGCAGACGCCGCTGTTACCCCTTTTTTCTATCGCCTTGACCTTTTGGGTTTGCTGGAGGTGATGAACAAACACCATCCCGATGGCAGCGACTGGTGGCAGCGCATTCAGGCCCGCCCCGGTTTCGAGACGGTGTTTCAGACCAAAAAGAATCCGGAATACAAAGACCAGCTACGCGCAGCTGCTCGCCCTCACCTTGAAGACCTGCTGGCGTACCTGTCAGACTGAATACGCCCTTTCTATTGAGGCCGCAAAGGCAGGTCTTTCTCTGGTAAGAGGCCAATAAATGCACGCCGCGAATAAAGAAACAGGGCAAAACTGATGACGCCCGATACAATCGCAACCAGTTGGATGGCCTGCCCCAAAGAACTGACAACCCCATAGTCGGACAGAGAGGCCACAATCACCGGCCCGCTTCCCATCCCCAATAAATTAAGGAACAGCAGATTAAGCGCCATCAATCGCGCCTTCATATCCAAAGGTGCGTAGAGCTGTATGACAATGGGCGGCATGACTGTCATCACTGCAATTGCCGTCATTCCAAACACAAGCCCCATCATCACCACAGACAGGTGAGCAGACGCCACAGTCATCGCCAGAACCACGGCCGCAACGAGCGCAGCCCCCGACAAAACCAGCGGGATAGCCGTTTGCACACCATTACGCTGCAATAGCTGAACAAGGCAGGGTCCCAGTATCGTGCCGATTGCCGCGGCGGGGGAGCCGAACATGCCAAACATCATGCCAGCTTCCGCGAGACCAAGATCATGCGTGCGCACCAGAACTGTAGGCAGCCAGACAATCGCGCCCATGGCCAGCGCATTTATAATCCCGACGCCCGCAAAAACCGGCAGATAAATGCGTGCATGCAATTTAAGATACACGAGAGCCCCGCTTACAGATCTCTCATTCTTTTCCCTGCCTTCAGAGCCCCGACTTCCCTTCACAAGCACCGTCACGAAGGGCACCAGCAAAAGCCCGGGAATGCCAACTATCACAAATGTCAGGCGCCAGGTTTCCAGATCAAAATATGCTGTAAGCTGACCTGCAACTTCAATGGCGCCACCCCCAACAATAAAAGCGCCAGAGCCCATCAGAACGCCCGTGGCCATATAGACACTGGTTGGCAAGGCCCGGCGTTTCCATGAAAACATTTCCGAAATGAGAGAAATCGCCACGGGCGTAAGCGCCGCTTCACCAATTGCGACTCCGGCGCGCGCGACAAAAAGGCCACCATAACTTTCCACAAAACCTGACGAGATCGTTGACAGGCTCCACAGGCCGACCCCGGCCAGCAAAACCCGGCGCCGATATCCCATATCCACAACATGTGCAATTGGCAGCCCGATCAGGACATAAAGGGCCGCAAACCCAATACCCACCATCAGCCCGACCTGCGTATCACTGATACTCAGGCTTTGGGCGACAGGGTCGGCCAAAAGTGCCAGAATAATGCGATCCACAAAGGACGTGACATACAGCAGACAAAGAAGAACAACAATAATCCAGGCACGCAGCGGCCGGTACCCCTGGCCTTCAATATCCATCGTCATTCAAGGTTCACCCTGCAGTTTTTTCCACTCGGCATAGATATCGTCTATTGGCCAACCGACGGGATTTTCCGAAAAGGGCGGGTCCATTTCTGTCAAGGATGCTATGGCCTCAACATAGGATGGATAGCTTTCTGACCAAAGCTCGACCAGATTCAAGTCCGGATCCCGAATATAAATACCTCGCCCAAGACGATGGTCCATCGCCTTTTCCACAACCACACCCAGCTCTTTTGCACGTTCATATATTTTCATGGACGCGTCAAACGAACCTGTATCAATCGCATAATGATACAGCCCGGCCTTCCTGACCTCCGGCTTTCCAAAACCCTCCGGTGCCTGCACAAGCGCCAGATCATGGTGCTTGTCACCAAAGCTCAAGGCCGCAAACCGACCAGGTGCTTCGGCGACGATATTCATCTCCAGCACTCGTTTATACCAGTCAACAGTTTTACCAATATCCTGACAATAGAAAGCGACGTGAGTGATAAATTTTGTCATATCCTTCCCTGACATATCGAAGTCTCCCTGTTAAATGACTGATCTAAAAACAGATTATGTAGCCTTCCCCTGAGCGCTACAAACCCAATACAAAAATCATGTTATAGAATCAAATACCATAATCTCATAATCACATAATCTCATGATTGCATACTTTCTATAATTATTGCATGCAATCTTATCTTGTCAATGCCATACATGTGAGGTAATGTCACCCCCAGACATCAAACAAGCAGAGGAATTTCAGGGTGGCAACCCGCGTTGAAACCGTTACACTCGCATTGCGCGACATGATATTGAAGAATGAGCTTGCATCCGGCGAGCGTATTCAGGAGATAGCAATCGCGAAGCGCCTGAACGTCTCCAGAACACCGGTTCGTCTGGCTCTGGGCGTTCTTGAAAACGAGGGACTGGTGGTCAGCGAACCAAACCGCGGTTTCTCGGTCAGAACATTTACATTGCACGAAATCCTTTCTGCCGTTGATGTTCGGGGAGTATTAGAGGGATTGGCGTGCCGGCTGATCGCGGAAAACGGACTCAGGAAATCAACAGAAACAGCCCTGAACCAGTGCCTTCAGGAAGGCCGGTCCCTTTTGTCCGTTGGCCATTTTGATGAATTCTCCGCCAGTAAATGGAGTGAGATGAATGAATATTTTCACCACACTCTTCTGGAGGCCGCCGATAGCCCACCCCTTAGCGCGGCTCATGCACTCAATTCCAGACTGCCTCTGGTTGGTGCCGGAGCCATCGCTTTTTCCTCTGGCGAGATGGAAACTGCATTTCAATATATGCAAACTGCTCACGCCGAACACGAACGAATAGTAACAGCCTTGCAGCAAGGGGAAGCCGCAAGGGCAGAAAACCTCATTCGGGAGCACGCATTTCAAAGTCGTGATGATTTGCGCAGCGCCCTGGAAGGCAAGACACGACATGGAAGCATACAAGCTTTAAGGTTGATCACAGGATAGGCCAGCCGACAGCAGTCCGCCTATCACACAATCCATCGACCAGCCAACATCAATAACAGTGCATGCAATTGCACTGACAGGACAGGCTTGTCTTTTTTGAATGCGTCGCCGGAAATGCGTCGTCAGGAACGAAAACATTAACAGATCAGGTGGAAAGCATGAAACTCGTCAAATTTGCATATGAAGGAAGATCATCCGAGGGCGTCATTATTGACGACAGTATTGTCGTGCTGGGCCCGTGGCATACCGGCCCCCACCCCTTCTCCCTGCCGTCGCGCAGTACCGAAGAAATTAACAGTCAGCTAAAATCTGCAAGGGAGCGCATCCCCCTGTCGTCTGCCCAGCTGCTCGCCCCCATCTCCCCAACATCCAAAATTATCTGCCTCGGCTTCAATTATAAATCCCACATTGAAGAAACAATAGGCGAAGAGCACAAGTTCCCGGCTCTTTTCTCCAGATGGCCAGACACGCTCGTCGGACAAGATGCCGTCCTTACCCGGCCCTGCGCCTCGGAAACCTATGACTTCGAGGGTGAGTTCGCGATCATCATAGGGAAAGGTGGACGGAGAATTTCCCCGGAAGCCGCAACAGATCATGTTGCAGGATACAGTTGCTTCTTCGATGGAAGCATACGCGCCTATCAAAAGCATTCCGTAACAGCCGGGAAAAACTTCCCTAACTCCGGCTCCATGGGCCCGTGGATCGTCTCTGGCCCTGAAATCAGCAATTTACCAACGACCTTCAGGATGGAAACCCGTATCAACGGGCAATCCGTGCAATCAACAACCGGCGATCTGATGGTTTTTGATGTCCCGACGATCATCGCATATGTGTCAGAATTCACGCCACTTTCTCCCGGAGACGTTATAGCAACCGGCACGCCCGGTGGTGTCGGCGCAAAGCGAACCCCACCCCTTTGGCTTAAAGATGGTGATGCCATTGAGGTTGAAATCTCCGGTATTGGCACCCTGCGCAACATCATAAAAAACGAAGACGCCTGACATGACGAACACATATGACACTGACTTGCTAATTGTTGGCGCAGGACCGGTCGGCCTGACCGCTTCCATCATCGCCTCCAGGCTGAACATCAATCATCTTGTCATTGAGAAGCGTGAAGGCCTGCATACCTTGCCCCAGGCGCACGTCATCAAAACACGTTCCATGGAAATTTTCCGTCGTCTGGGTATTGAGTCCGAAATTCATGACGCAGGCACAAACCCCGACGAGCAGCAATACACTACATGGCGCACCTGCATGACAGGATCAGAGTATGGCTATCTTGACCTGAAGCACAAAAAAGGCCCCAGTACACGCTTTCTCTCTGTCAGCCCAACCTACCCGGCCAACCTGTCACAAAATCTGCTGGAACCCATTATATATTCCAAAGCCTGCGAACAGGCGGGTGACAAGATAAATTTTAACACCGAGCTTCTGGGCCTCGAACAGGACGAGACTGGCGTTACAGCCCGGATCAAAGACAGGCAGGGGAACACGAAAAGCCTGCGGGCCCGCTATCTTATCGCCGCGGATGGCGCGGGCAGCACGGTCCGGCGCCAGTTGAATATCGCCTTTGACGGCCCGCCAATGCTTGCACAATTCTGCACTATTCATCTCCGGTCTGACTTTACATCCCTTGCGGCAAAACGCCCGGGGGTTTTGTACTGGATACTCAACCCCGATATCCGGGGCGTTTTCATTGTCCATAACATGCGTAAAAGTCAGGTTTTCATGGTGCCCTACGATACGCAAAAAATGACAGCGGCTAATTTCGATATGGATAAATGCCGGGACCTGGTGGAAAAAGCAATCGGCAAACCCCACCCTTTTGAGATCATCGGCATTGATCACTGGACCATGTCTGCCCAGGTGGCCCGCACTTATCGAAAAGACCGGGCATTTCTGGCTGGAGATGCCGCACATCGCTTCCCGCCGACCGGCGGCCTGGGCATGAATACCGGCGTTCAGGATGTGAACAACCTTGTCTGGAAACTGGCAGCCGCCATAAAAGGAAATGGATCCGAGGCTCTTCTGAACAGCTACGAACTGGAATGCCGCCCCATTGCGGAATATAACAGGGATCGCTCTGCCCACAACCATCACGCCATGACACGTGTTCAGGAACTGATCGGCGTGAGCCCGGATAAATCCGCTTTTCAAGCCTCAATTGACGCCCTGTTTTCCGACGAAGGCACAAACAGACGGGCGAAAGTACAATCCGCCATTGATGACCAGATCAAACACTTTGCCTTTATGGATGTGGAAATGGCCCCAACCTATAAAGCCGGTGCTTTTGGCGCGTCCGTTCCCCGGATAGAAAATGATGTGCCCATTGTTGAAGGTTTCGTTCCAAATATTAACCCGGGCAGCCCATTTCCCCACATATCGCTGGACAACGGTCGCTCGACTCTGGATGAAACGTCCTGCAACACCCTCACGCTTTTTATCTCAAACTCGTATGGACGGCAATGGTCGCAGGCGGCACTGAAACAAGCTGTCCCCGCGCCTTTTTCAATAAAAACGGTCGAGATCAATCATGCAGGACACGAAGTCTGGCAAAAAATATGCGACCATCAGGATCTTGCCGTTCTGGTGCGTCCTGATGGTCACATCGGGTGGGTCGGCAACGCACAGACCAGCACCCCCGCGTTTGAACTGGCAACGGGAATAGCAAAAATTTTCTGCAAATAATTCGACACCTGGCAAGAATAGCCGAATGGCATGTTTTCCAAATAGCCTGCTTGCTATGCAAAAACAAAAGCGCTATATTGCATGCAATAATTAAAAAACGAATACATTAACAATCACACAGGGACACTAACAGCCTTAATGGTTCTAATATTCAGCGCAGCCCGTCTGAAAATTAAAACTATTATTGCATGCAGCCATAGGCAATGTGATGAAACAACAAGTATGGCCAGTTTTGAAAGCAGGCCGCGTACACGTCTGGGGGAGCCGAATTTAATGATTGATCCCGTTGTGAGCGAAATCACCTGTAAAGGAGCAGTTTACAATGTTCTGCGCTGTGTTGATGAAAAGCGCTTTAGTGATATCGGCCCCTATTTTGCAGAATCTTCAACCCTGACCCGACGCGGCAGCACAACCGTTGGTCGCGAGAATATTGTTCAAAGTCTTGCAGACCGCCCCCCTGAAAAAAGCACGCGTCATTTATGCTCAAATTTCGTGTTCGCCCTGTCCAGCAGTGATGCCGCTACCGCGAAATGTTATTTCACAATATATTCCAATGCGCGGGCAAGCGATGAAGACGTCGAAAAGAATATACGCCTGAAACCGGATGTAATCGGGGAATATATCATTGAATTTTCGAGGGTTAATGCAAACTGGCTCATTTCAACGCTGCGCGTCAATCCGTTGAGCCACTTGGCATAACATCTGCTCCAAACGCCGCCCTAACCCGACCTAAACAGAAGAAGTGATGAGTATGAGTGAGACGATGAAAGTTATAGAGATCAGCGGCCCCGGAGGGCCGGAGGTTTTAACAGAAGCCACCAACCCAAGGCCTGCCCCTGCAGATGGCGAAGTTTTGATCAGGGTTCGGGCTGCAGGTGTGAACGGGCATGACCTTCATCACAGGGCCCGCGGGTCTCACCCGGTAAAGCCCGGCGAAACACAACTCCCCGGACTGGAAGTCGCGGGCGAAATAGCCGCCGTTGGCGGTGGTGTTAACAAATGGAAGACAGGTGACAAGGTTTGCACATTGTTACGCGGAGGCGGCTACGCTGAGTACGCCGTCGCGCCGGAAGGCCAGTGCCTGCCCGTACCAAAAGGATATAGCTGGATCGAAGCCGCAGCTCTGCCGGAAGCCGCATTTACCGTTTGGAGCAATGTCTTTGAGGAAGCAGGCCTGCAACCGGGAGAAAGCTTTCTCATGAACGGCGGAACCAGTGGCATTGGCGTCACCGCCATCCAGATGATTTCGGCATTGGGTCACACAGTTTTTGCAACGGCCGGGGGTCCCGAAAAGTGCAAAACAGTCAAAGATCTGGGAGCAACGCGCGCGATCGACTATCAGACAGAAGAGTTTGATCAGGTCATCAATGACGAGACCGACGGAAAGGGCGTTGACGTTATCCTCGATATTGTAGGCGGCGACTATTTGCAGAAAGACTTCGCCTGCATGGCGCGCGGCGGCAGGCTTGTCATTATTGGGGCGGCCAAAGGGCTTGAAGAAAAACTCGACCTGCGCCCGGTCGTGATGAAAAACCTGACTTTGGCAGGCACACTGCTGCGCCCCAGAAGTAACGAATACAAGAAACGCGTGGCGGATGCCCTGCTTGAAAAAGCCTGGCCACTTTATGATAGCCGTCGAATTTTTCCTGTTATTGATAGCGTTTTCCCGCTCAACAAGGCAGCGGATGCACATCGAAAAATGGAAAGTCGCCAACATGTCGGCAAGGTCATGCTGGAGGTCTCATGATGAAAGCCGTCGGGCCGTTGTGCCCGTAATGAACTAGCGACACTTATTATCGAAGAACCACTACGATGACCTGATGTCACAGTCAGTCATCCCATTAAAATAGGGAGCTTATAAAATGCCTACCAACTCAATAAAATATGGTCTGAGTATACTTGCCCTTATGGGGATTGCCTCCAATGCCGCCATGGCCCAGGAAAACCCCTCTTTGGGCTATCTTGAAGAGGTTGTTGTTACAGCACAAAAAAGGGCTGAATCATCTCAGGATGTCCCGATTACAATTTCCGTTTTTGACGCCAATTCAATCGTCAGCAAAAACATTACGTCCATCACTGACTTGACTTTTTTTACCCCGTCTCTCAGCATTGCCCAATCCGCAGCCAGCCGCACCAGAGTCAGGCTGCGCGGTGTTGGCAGCCGTAAATTTGATGTTGGCGCAGAAGGCTCCATTGGCACATTTGTTGACGAAATATATCAACCCCGGTTTAGCGGGCTGAGTTCCACGCTGCTCGACATTGAACGCATAGAAATACTAAAGGGCCCGCAGGGGACATTGTTCGGGCGGAATACACCCGGTGGCGCGATCAGTATTATTACAAAAGACCCGACTGAAGAGCTGGAAGGCTTTGTCGAAGCCGGGTACGGCAACAAGGACTCGTTCCTCATTAAAGGTGGTGTCTCCGGCGCCATTGTTCCAGACAAGTTCAGGGTCAGGCTATCTGCGGGATATGAAGACAAAGGTGGCTTTTCAACAAATGCGACGACAGGCAACACCGACGACAGAAAAACTACGGCAGCAAGACTGCAAACAGCCATTTTGCCGACAGATCAGCTGACCATCAAGGCCAGCGTTGAATACACGAAACTGAAGCAGGTTGCCTCGGTCAATGAGCCATCCACTTTCCCGCGTTTGCTGCAAAGCCCACTTGCAAATGTCGATCCCAGAACACCGGACCCGTGGTCCGAACCCCTGAACCTGGACGGCTACATTGATATGGAAGCGATCCGCGGCACCTTCCGGGTTGACTGGGAGGGCAACGATATCGCATTAACGTCATTGACGGGTTACCAGCACACGGATCTGGACCAGTCAACAGACTTTGATATCACCAGCCTGGCCGTTGGGATCGAATTAACAGACGAGGAATCTGACACTTTCTCGCAGGAATTCAGAATTTCATCTGTTGATGGCGGGGGCGCTTCCCTGGATGGCCGACTACAATGGCTGGCCGGTGTCTATTACTACAATGATGATGCGATACGTATGGACGGCTTCCTGTGGGGAGCAGATTCAATTCCCGTCTTTCTCGCCGGCGGCCCGACAACAATACTCGATGCCCTTACGGTGGACGTAGAAACAGAGAGCATCGCCTTCTTCGGCCAGGCCACCTATGACATTACGGAACAACTGTCCCTGACAGTAGGTGCCCGGTATACGGAAGATAAAAAGACATTTGTTCTGACCGGGGACACAACAGCACCGGGTGTACCTGCCCTGGTCAATGACTATGTTTTTTCAGGCGAGAGGAAGTGGACATCGTTCGATCCCAAAATCACCCTGAACATGCGCTGGACAGAAGATGTGATGACCTATTTCACATATTCACAAGGCTTTAAGAGTGGCGGCGTCCAGTTTGCCGCTCTGGCAGAAATAGCCGCAACCGAGGTCTTCGATCCTGAAGGACTTAGCGCCTATGAAGTCGGCTTGAAGTCTGAATTACTCGATGGCACACTGCGCCTGAATTTGGCGGCCTTCCTGTATGATTACACCGATCTTCAGCAACAAAGGGTAAAACTCTTTGGTGCCTCGCCGGTTGCCCTGACCACCAATGCGGCATCCAGTGAAATCAAGGGCATTGACGTTGATGTTCTTTGGGCCCCGGCAAGAGAAGTAAATCTCCGCCTGTCCTACAGCTATCTGGATGCCAAATTTGATGATTTCATATTTGATGCGGCAAACGGTGTCGACTTCTCTGGCTACAGAATGCCTTCCAGCCCTGAGCATACAATTTCTGTTGGCGGCTCATATACTCTGGAAGTTTCCGACGGATGGGGCGCAACTTTCAGCACGGACTGGATATGGACAGACGAGTATAATTTTGATGCTGACGTCACAGATCCGCTCACGGCTCAGGATGATTATCTGGTCGGAAATGTTCGCCTGGCAATCACACCACCTGACGACCAGTTCAGCATTACAGGCTATATTACCAACCTGACTGATAAACGTTATTTGAGCAGCGTTACCAGACAGGGGCCTGCTGTGATCGACAGCTATGCGAATGGCCGGCGTTTCGGCGTCATCGGCAGAGTTAACTTCTAACTCTTACCCGCACCGGTCAAAGTGCTAAAAAGAGGGGTACCGCGCCGGGGAAAGCAAGATGCATGACAAGCCTCCTGCTTTCCCCCAATGGTTTTGATTAAAAGTTAGAGATAGACAAATGGCAGCACCGTATAAATTTGCACATATAGGTTTACGGACACATGACCTGGCAACAGCACGAAGCTGGTATCTGAAGGTCCTCGACGGCAAGCCTGTATTTGAAAATGACAGGGTCTGTTTTATGGCTTATGATGAAGAACATCACCGGGTCGTCCTGTTTCATGACCCCGATTTCAAGAAGCCCGCAAAACCGCGTAGCGGGGGACCACTCCATCATTTCACCTATACTTTTGCAACACTGGATGACCTGCTGGACAAGCACACAGTCTTGAGAGAAGCAGGAATTGAACCTATATATTGCCTGAATCACGGGCCGACCCTGTCCATGTATTATGCGGATCCAATGAATAATTCTGTCGAATTGCAAATTGATACCATGACCATGGATCAGGCATTTGAATTCATGTACTCCGATGTCTTCAAAAAGAACTTTACAGGGATTCCCTTCGATCCTGTTGAATTGGCAGCGCGCCGTCGGGCTGGCGCTTCTTTCGACGCAATCGTGAAATATGAATAATAGGGAGTACCTTCATTCATCTCAAACATCGGGTGATTGCTATGGCTAAAGGCCCCAAAAAAACCAGTGATGGCATAACGCGGAAAGACTTCCTGACGGGAGCCATGAGCATGGGGGCAGCCACTGCGCTTGCCACCCGGACGTCCTGGGCGGGCAGCAGCCCCCGGGGGGCCAACGGTGCCAGAAAAAAGCAGCCCAATATTCTCTTCATCCTTTCAGATCAGGAAAGATCAGGCTCATGCCTGCCCCATGACCTGCCATTACCCGGACACGAGTGGCTTAAAAAGAAGGGAGTGAGCTTTCCCAATTTCGTGGTCACAACGACCCCCTGCTCGCCGTCACGGTCCGTCATTTATACCGGTCAGCACACCAGGTTTACAAAAGTAACGGGCAATCCCGGCACACCCGCCTGGACATCAATGTCAGAAGACCTGCCGACAATCGGCGACATGCTGAAAGAGGCCGGTTATTACACGGCCTATAAAGGAAAATGGCACCTGAGCGATATTGAGGTAGATGCATCTGTCGGCTTCGCCCCCTATCCTTCAACTGAAAATGCCCTCGTTCCATACGGCTTTTCCGACTACACGATGACCGGCGACCTGCTGGGAGAACCCTGGAGCGGGTTCCGGGATGACCGCGTCACGGCAAGCGAGGCCGTGCACTGGTTGCACGATGCAAAAACCCGGCTTGCGGACCAGCCATGGTTTCTCGCTGTCAATTTTGTCAATCCGCACGATATCATGTTTTATGATGCCGGGGGCCAGCAGAATAAAACCCGCATCATAAAAAACCTGCTGCGCCTATCCGCCCTGCACCGGCGGGCTGGCCTTATGACGACAATCTTGATTACCCCCTGCCCGATAGTTACTACAAGAGTGATCCGGAAACCAAAACATGGGCTCACCGGGCGTTCGCCCAGCGCAACAACGACTTGTACGGGCGGCTTGCACAAGGTGAGGATGAAGAAGCCTGGCTGCGATTTCAGAACTATTATTTTAATTGTATTCGCGACATGGACCAGTATCTGGAACTGGTGGTCTCTGCACTTGAAGCCAGCGGTCAGCTGGATAACACAATTATTGTCTACTCTTCCGATCACGGCGAAATGGCCGGTGCACAGGGGCTCACTCAAAAAGGCCCTGTGTCCTACAAGGAAAATATCAGCGTGCCATTTATCGTTTGTCACCCTGACGGACCCGCCGGTGTTGAAACAGATGGTCTTGGAACGGCCGTGGATATTGCGCCAACATTGCTAAGCTTCGCAGGCGTCTCCGATAAAGACATCAAGGCCCGCTTCCCGGACTTGCACGGCATTAATCTGGCACCACCGGTGCTGGACCCCTCAGCCAGGACAGAGCGCGATGACAGAGGCGCATTAATTTATTTCAATATCGGGATCTGGACCGACCCCGATATCATGCGAAAGCTCAAAAAGCGCCGGGACGATATCAGGCGCTTGGGCCCGGACGCCTTTCCCGAGCCGGTAAAGCCATCTCTGGATAACCCGGCATTCTTCAGAGCGATCATTCACGGGCAGTATAAATTTGCCCGCTATTTCAAACCAATGGAGCACCACACGCCGCAGGACTGGGACATGTTGACCAGCCATAACGAACTTGAACTTTATGATATGAAAAACGACCCTGACGAACTGGTAAACCTTGGCCGGTTTCCGGCACAGTACAAGGATCTTATCCTGCAGCTAAACACCCGCCTGAACATGGCCATGGCCGCAGAAATCGGCACAGATAACGGCAGCGAGTTTCCCGGCCCACCCGGTCGATACCTTTTATAATCAATCCGCTACCACCAGCTTATTCAGCAACGGTAACGGCGAGCCAGTCCAGTAGGTATTCTGAAAAAGAGTTTCGAACATATAGTTGAAACAACGATCTGTCATTCACCCGCTCCAGAATGACTCGTGTCCGAGCAAAGCGGGTTTGCACAGCCCCCGCCGGCGCAGGTAACGCGGCACCCATATCCAGTGAACACCCCTGCTTAAGTATCTTGAGCGCGCCTTCCCCTTCAAGCGTAATAATCCGGCGATTTGCCGAAAGGTCGGTCAGGGCATAATGACTGCCAGCAAGGCCTGCGTTCAATCCGTCAAGTATCGCCTTGCGATGGTCAAAATCCGCCACAATCAACCATTCATCCGGCGCCATCCAGAATATTTTAAAGCCAACCTGCGCGGCAGCAATGTCAACCACGCATTCCTGTACCTGTCCACATTTTTCCGGCAATCCTTGCCCCAGAAACGACAGCATTTTTTGCAAAAAGTCAGCGTCATTTTCTCGCCCGCGCAGATTTATCTGTGCCGTCAATGGCTGTTCATAAACGCGTGCACCTGGTAACTTGTCAGCCATCACGGCGTACTCCTTCCGCATCATAAACTACCGGATCCACAATCCTGACCGGTGCCGTTCCACCATCCGGCAGGCTGGCATGAATCTTTTGGCCCTTCCCCCGATGCCCGCCTTTCACAACCGCCAGCGCAAAACTTCGACCCAGCGTCGCACTATGATAACTGGAGGTCACATGGCCGATCATCGGGGCCGGGACAATCGATGTTGGTTCGGCAAGTAACTGCGTCCCTTCGCGCAGCACAAGCTGCTCGTTGTCAGGCAACAGCCCAACCAGCTGTTTCCGGTCCGCCCGCAACATATCCGGCCGCGAGAAGGATCTTTTGCCAATGAAGTCCGGCTTTTTGTCAGAGACAATCCAGCCCATCCCGGCATCATATGGCGTTACCGAGCCATCCGTATCCTGCCCGACAATGATGAAACCTTTTTCCGCGCGCAGGACATGCATTGTTTCCGTACCATACGGCGTTATATCGAACGCATCACCGGCATCAAAAACACGCGTCCACATACCAAGAGCATCATAGCTTGGCACATTGATTTCAAATGCCAGTTCCCCGGAAAAGCTTATTCTGGCGACCCGCGCGTCAACATCACCAATGCTCATCTCCCTGACACTCATGAAAGGAAAAGCGGTCGCGCTGAAATCCTCGCCAGGAGCCAGATTTTCCAAAACCGCCCGTGATTGAGGGCCGACAACTGCTATCGTTGACCATTGCTCGGTAACCGAGGTCAGGAACACATCCATGTCGGGCCATTCGGTCTGCAGCAATTCTTCCAGCCATTCCAGCACAGTCGCTGCACCGCCGGTTGTCGTGGTCATGTGATAATGATCAGGCGCAAGACACATGGTCACGCCATCATCAAAGATCATGCCGTCTTCCTTGCACATAATGCCATATCGACAACGGCCCACGCCCAGCTTGAGCCAGGCATTGGTGTACACAAGGTTTAGAAAACGGGCAGCATCCCGGCCCCGTATGTCAATTTTCCCCAAGGTCGACGCATCCATTACCGCAACACCTTGGCGCGCGGCCAGACATTCCCTGCGCACCGCCTGATCCATACTTTCCCCCGCCTTGGGAAAATACCAGGGCCGCTTCCACTGGCCGACATCCTCAAAAACCGCCCCTGCGGAAACATGCCAGCTGTGTATGGGGGTTTTCCGCACCGGATCGCTTAAATGCCCCTTATCCCGGCCTGCAAGCGCCCCAAAGGTAACCGGGGTATATGGCGGGCGGAACGTGGTCGTCCCGACCTCGGCCACATCCTTGCCCAGTATCGCCGCCAGAAGCACGAGCGCATTCACATTGGATGTTTTCCCCTGATCCGTGCCCATGCCTGTTGTTGTATAGCGCTTTAAATGTTCAACCGAATGCATGCCTTCCTGTGAGGCCAGTTGAACGTCGCCCGCCGTGACATCGTGTTGAAAATCGATGAACTGTTTTTTATGGCGACCAGCCCCCTGAACAAGATGGAAAGTCTGTATATTTTCCGTTTCCTCATCCGCATATGATGGAATGGGCATTTCAGAGGGGGCATCAAGGCCCGCAGCCGCCAGCGCCTGTTGTCCGGCTTCAACACCTGTTCTCAGGCAGGCCCCAAGACCAAAAGACGCACCCAGTGCACCTGCGATATACTGCTGCTGGCGTTTCCCGGATGGCACAAGACAGGCTGCCTTTTTGTCAAACTCCAGTTTGCCCCCGGATTGACTGAAAAGATGCACAACAGGATTCCAGCCCCCCGACATCATCAGCAGATCACAGGAATATTCGTGCACCGGGCCCTGCACCAGACCATCGACAACGGCAGCGACCGATACTTGCCGGATGCGCCTCCGCCCCCTTGTGCCTATAACAGCACAGCCCTTTTCAAGGCTGGCCTTCATGTCGGCCGCAAGCGCAATACATTTTTCCGAAATCTCGGCCCGGCTATCGATTATGGTGGCAACGCTGCCCCCGGCCGCGACAAAATCACGACCCGCAACATATGCGCTGTCATTATTGGTGAAAATGACGGCGTTCCGCCCGGGCAAAACCGCAAATTCATTGACATAGCGGCGCACTGCCGACGCCAGCATGATGCCCGGCCGGTCATTGTCGGCGAACACCAGCGGGCGTTCATGCGCCCCCGTAGCCAGAACAACAGACTTGGCCCGAAAATGCCAGACACGCTGCCGCACAGCCCCTGCACCAGAACCAAGGTGATCTGTCCTCCGCTCAAGTCCGCATACATAATTCTGATCATAATAGCCAAACGCGGTGGTTCTGTTCAAAACGGTCACATGATCACTTGATGAAAGGGTCTTCAAGGTCTGCTCCAGCCAGACCTTGCCCGGCATGCCGTCGACCTCTTCATGGCTGGCAAGCAGGCTGCCACCAACCGTCTGACGTTCGTCCAGCACCACAACCCGCGCACCTGCCTTTGCTGCTGTCAGGGCGGCCACCAGTCCAGCAGGCCCTGCCCCGATCACCAACACATCACACTGGTCATGCATATGGTCATAGGTATCCGGGTCCGGTACGTCCGGCGCCTTGCCCAGCCCCGCCATATGTCGCAACACAGGTTCGTACAGCCATTTCCACATATTTTTGGGAAACATGAACGTTTTATAATAAAATCCGGCGGGGAAAAAGCGGCCAAACAGGCCGGTGATCGCCCCCGCATCGAACCCGACACCTGGCCAGGCATTCAGGGATGACGCCTCAAGTCCCTCAAATATCTCGGCCTCGGTTGCCCTGACATTCGGCTCGGTGAAGGCGCCCCGTCCAAGCTGTACCAAAGCATTGGTCTCTTCCGCACCCGCAGACATAATGCCGCGCGGGCGATGATACTTGAATGAACGCCCCACAAGATGCACACCATTTGCCAACAATGCCGATGCCAGAGTATCTCCTTGACAGCCGGTATATTCTTTCCCGTTGAAGGTAAATTGAAGCGGCGTGCTGCGGTCTATTCTGCCACCTGATTTCAAGCGAAAATTCCGGGTCATGGCTTTATCTCTTCAGCTTCCGGGGCCATCGGGCGCGGTGTACCCGCGCGGTAAACAGCATGCACGTCATGAGACACGGTGTCCCGGAGCATATTGAACCATTTTCGGCAACCATCCCGATGCAACCAGCGTTCAGCAAACAGGCCTTTGGGATTGTTTCGGATAAACAGGTAAGCGGCCCACTCTTCATCCGTTAAGGCCGCCGGGTTTTCAGGTCGCGCCACATGGGCTTCGCCGCCATAATGAAATTCCACTTCATCACGCGGTCCGCAGTATGGGCATGTGACAAGCAACATAATCTTCGCCTCCGTTAATGTGCGACACCCGCGGCACCATGTTCATCAACAAGAGCGCCCGTTGAAAAACGATCCAGTGTAAATGGTGCATTCAGGGAATGCGGCTCGCCTTTCGCGATTGTATGGGCAAAGACCCACCCGGAGCCCGGCGTTGCCTTAAAGCCGCCCGTTCCCCAGCCACAATTTATATAAAGGCCGTCAACCGGCAACGAGGCGATAATCGGTGAAGCATCCGGTGTAACGTCGACAATCCCGCCCCAGCTGCGCATCATTTTCAGGCGACTGAAGATCGGGAACAATTCCAGACAAGCCCCCATCTGATGTTCAATCACATGAAACGAACCACGCTGGGCATAGCTGTTAAAGGCATCAATCCCGGCCCCCATCACCAGTTCACCCTTGTCTGACTGACTGACATAAACATGAACTGCGTTCGACATTACAACACAATCAAGCACCGGCTTTACCGGTTCAGAGACAAGCGCCTGCAGCGGATGGCTTTGTATCGGCAGGCGAATACCCGCCATACCCGCCAGCACTGATGAATGCCCTGCTGCCACGATACCAGCCCGTCCCGTTTTAATTACACCTCTGGTCGTTTCGAGCGCCGACAGCTTTCCCCGGCTATCCTGTCGAATGCCGGTTACCTCGCAGTTCTGAATGATATCAACACCCATGGCAGAAGCCGCACGGGCATAACCCCAGGCCACGGCGTCATGGCGAGCTGTACCGCCGCGACGCTGCAATGTCGCCCCCATAATCGGATACCGAACATCTGGCGAGATATTGATCACCGGGCAAAATGCCTTCACACCTTCAGCATCCAGATATTCGGCGTCGATGCCATTCAGGCGGTTGGCCTCTACCCTGCGCACGGCTTCGCGCCTGTCATGAAGATTATGCACAAGATTCATGACCCCGCGCTGGCTGAACATCAAATTGTAATTCAGTTCCGTGGTCAGGCCTTCCCACAATTTCAAGGCATGCTCGTAAAGAAGCGCCGTCTCGTCATACAGATAGTTGGACCGAATGATTGTTGTATTGCGACCCGTATTGCCACCCCCGATCCAGCCCTTTTCAACAACTGCAATATTGGTCAGGCCGTGATTTTTGGCCAGATAATAGGCCGTCGCAAGGCCGTGCCCGCCACCGCCAATAATCACCGCATCATATTGCGATTTGGGCGCTGCATCGCGCCAAATTCTAGGCCAGCCTTTATGACCAGACAGCGCCTGGCGCGCAAGTGACAGAATTGAATACCGCATTTACAGCCCGTTTAACCGATAATGATTTCGCTACAATACCACTATTTCCGCAATAAATTCTTGCATGTTCACCCCAAATCATTTGAATATATGCGACATGAAAAATTTACCCCCGACCAGCCCGGATAAAGAGATGGCCCCGCCTTTACTAAGCGTGG
The DNA here is from genome assembly GCA_965227345.1 of Sphingomonadales bacterium. Classification (GTDB taxonomy): domain Bacteria; phylum Pseudomonadota; class Alphaproteobacteria; order Sphingomonadales. Next base: position 3,470,651 of record OZ245755.1, on the reverse strand, counting down.
CATTTCTATTGCTTCCCAATTTTACCCTGACGGCTTTCTCCGCCTTTATTGACGTTCTGCGACTTGCTGCCGATGAAGGCGACCGGAGCAGCCAGAACCGGTGCCGCTGGACCGTCCTGGGGGATGGACTGGCCCCGGTCAAATCCAGTTGTGGTGTCGCCGTCACACCCTGGGCAGACCTTGATGAGGCAGATCATTTTGAATATCTGGTGATTGTCGGGGGATTACTCGACCCCAAACCCGCCATTCCCCAACGGGTTACCCGGTTCATGCAAACTGCCGCCCGTCGCGGTGCCGCACTGGCCGGACTGTGCACCGGTGTATTCGCGCTGCTGGAAGCGGGCCTGATGGCGCGGCACAAATGTTGTGTCAGCTGGTTTCACAGGGATGACCTGATCGCCGCCTTTCCAAATGTAGCCCCCATTTCCGATCAGATTTTTGTCGTCGACGGAAAACGCCTGACCTGTTCCGGCGGCATGGCATCTGCCGATATGGCAGCCTGGCTGGTGCGCAAACATCTAAAGGGAAACTTCGCCAGCAAAAGCCTGCACATTATGCTTATCGACCGCGCGCGTGCCCCCACGTCTTCCCAACCGCACCCGGCCCTGATCAAAAATATTTCCGACAATCAGGTCCGCCGTGCGGTTATTCTGATGCAGCAGGATATGGCAGACCCCATCCATATTGAAAGTGTGGCTAAAGCCCTGGGGCTGTCGAGGCGCCAGCTGGAGCGGCTTTTCCGCAAGCATCTGAACATGAGCCCTCACACCGTGGCACAGGAGCTTAGATTACAGAACTCCCTGCATGCTGTCCTTCTGGATCATTTTCCGATGGCCCAGATCGCACTCGACCATGGCTTTTCCGATCAGGCACATTTTTCCAGAATTTTTCGCGCCCGGTATGGCAAAAGCCCGTCCGCCATGCGCAAGAACCCGCATAAAACTGATTTTGAACAGCTCAAGAAAAGCCTGAACGTCTGACACCGGACGACCTGAACCTAAGGTAAACAACGGCGCCAAAAACAAGGCCGAACGCAACCGATGACAATCCGACAGTGCCAAAGAAGCTGGAATAATGATCAAGACTGGCACCGGAAATATCTGTTGTTAAACCATCAGCTTCTGAATCAGCCCGACTGAATGCCGCAATCCGGGCGGCGAAGAAGTTGCCTGCTGCCAGTGACAGGTACCAGACCCCCATCATGGTCCCGGCCATCTCTGAAGAGCACCTTTTACTTATGGCCGAAAGCCCGATCGGATTGATAAGCAAATCGCCAATCGCATGCATGAAATAGGCAATGATCAGCCATCGCATGGCAATCAGGTTTTCACTTGCCGTAAAATACCCGGCATAGGATATCACCAGAAACCCAAACCCGACAAAAACGAACGACATCGAGAATTTGAAAAGGGTTGATCTGGTATCATTGCCGCCATCCCCGATCCTGTCCCACAAACGCGCAAACAGAGGGGCAAGAAGGATCAGGAACAAGGGTAAAAACCCTTTCAGCTGGGCTGGCTGGAGCGACATTTCACCAACAACGGAAAGATCCACATGCCGGGCCGTAAACAGATTCACGGACATGCCGCCTTGCTCAAGAAGGGCAGCAAAAATAATCCACATCCCCATCAGCAACAGCAGAAAGAATGTACTTTTCCTCTGGTCCGGTTTCTCAACGGCAAATGCCCGGTAAATAACATAACCATATGTCAACACACATATCGACAAGAGGAAGGTGCCCAGCACTTCCGGAAGCCGCATCAAATAAAGGAACGCGAACAGGGATAAAGTCATCACCACAAAGGTAAGTCCCCCGTCATAAATCGAGTTCCGGACTGTCTTGAATTTTGGCTTGCCACCGATTGTCCTGATATGTTTATCGCCGGCCATAAAAACGACCAGCCCGATAAGCAACCCCACGGCAGCTGCGCCGAAACCATAGTGCCAGCCCAGAGCCATCCCCAGATAGCCGCATCCAACAGTGGCGAGCAGGGAACCACCCATAATGCCCATAAAGAAATATGTATATGCGGCATCTTTCTTATGGCTGTCATCTACATAAAGCTCGCCGACCATGGCGCTGATGCTTGGCTTTAACAATCCAACGCCCACAATCAGAAAGGTCAGGGCAATATAGAGGAAATCGACCTGGTCCATGGACGACATGGCCTGGAAATCCCGCGAATAAGTGTGTAATTCTGCTAATATCGCCATAATAACATGGCCAATCAACATCAGGATAGAGCCGTAAATAACAGCTCTTTTATACCCCAGGAATCGTGCCGAAAACACACCGCCAAAAATGGTTGCAGCATAAATCAAGGCTGAATAGCTGCCGTATATGACGAAAGCCTGCGCGTCGGAAAAATTATATTCCTGGACAAGATAAAAAACGAGAAGCGCTCTCAAACCGTAAAAGCTGAACCGCTCCCAGAACTCGCTAAAACACAAAACCCACAGGCCGGGAGGATGCCCGGAAGCTACAGTTTCTCCAGGAACAGACACTTTACACTCCCTATTCATTACCAACCCCTTATTTTACTATAACGTTAAATGTCTTGTGTCAACACGTTTACCGTCTATAGTTTTGATACCATTCGCATGAATGAAAATAGCCAGATCGTGCGGAATAGAGTTTGGATCAGGCTTCCGCTTCGGCCTTTCCGGCACGGTTCAGCATCAAAAATACGAAGCCAACACTGCCCGCAAACAACACAGCCGGAACAACTGAGAAAATAAGATGGACTGACGTCAGGGCTTGCCCGGGCTGTAGAACATCTCCCCCCTGACTTTCAATATACCCGCCAAGGCTTAGCGCCAGAGCTGCAATCAGGCCGCCGGACGCCAGCGCCACTTTCTCGCCCGCAGTCCAAAGCCCTGTCAACAAACCTTCCAGTCGGGCAGCTCCTGCAACTGGTTCCTCGCCAGCCATGTCAGACAGCATCGAAAATGACAGCACCTGCTGGCCGGCAAACGCCAGACCAAGTATAACAGTGATACTTACCAGCACCCCTGTACCACCCAAGGCAGGCGCAAACCACAACAAGCCATAAAAGATGGCCATTAATATTGATGAAAGCAGATAGGCCCTGAGTTTTCCAAGCCTGCGCGACAAGGAAACCCACATTGGCATGGCGAGTATGGCCACGCCGTTCAAAACCAAGAACACCAGTGCAACAATGTTACCACCCCCGCCGGCAAAATATATAGCGTAATATGGCAGTGAAGCCGAGAAACAGCCGATCGCCGTCAATTGCAGGAAATAAATCAGCAGCAGCATCAGAAAGGATTTGTGCGCCATGACCTGACGAAACTGGTCATAAAAGCTTTCGGGAATTAATGGCCGGGTCCGGTAGGGAGCTGATCTGGTCCCCCAGAAGCTGCCCAGCATGGCAAAGAGGCAAATCCCGCCCAGTATGAGCGACATAAATTCATACCCTGTACGCCCGCCACCGGCGGTCTCGACCAGCACAGGGGCCAGCCCCCCCGCGACCAGAATACCTGCCATTACAAAAACCATTCGGTACGACATAATCACCGTACGTTCATGCGGATGATCGGTCATCTCGGCAGGCATGGCAATATAGGGAATTGAAAAGATGGCATAGCTTGTGGCCAGCGCCACGTGAATAAGCAGCACATAAATAAAGCGGGCCTGAGCAGACTGATAATCCGGCACATGAAACAGGGCGACAAAGAACACGCTCATCAGCACAGCGCCAACCAGCAGATAGGGCCGCCTGCGCCCCCAGCGGCTTTCGGTCCGGTCTGACAGGATACCGATCAGCGGATCAACAAACACATCCCACAGCTTTGGAAAAAAGACCGCCACCCCGGCAAGGGCTGGCGAAATACCCAAGATACTGGTCATATAATAGACAAGCAGCAGGCTGGGCACGGTCGAAAAAATACCGGTTCCCAGTGAACCCATGCCAAACCCAAGATAGACTGATTTTTTTAAACTCATGCCCTGAAACCCTGTTACTGATTGCCCGGATCAGAAGTTATTGCGGCTGATCCGTTCTTTCCTTATTTCACTGGTACTGCCGTAAATGCGCTATACACACATCACCAGCCCGTTGTTTTATCCCAGGTTTCAATGATTTCATCGGTGCCATCCACCACATAATAGCGGTCATAGGGGGCCGTCATCATGCAGGCATGGTTCGGCATGACGCGGACCTTCGATCCGACAGCATGCCTTGAATAGGGAAAGGCACCTTCCACAGCCTGCAACCAGCCATGTTCCTGATGGGTGATCCCAAGCGTAATATCCGCGTAGCGCTGCTGGCCCAGCAGATCGTGAACCCAGCCATAGCCAATATTCCGGTCAAAATGGTCCGCCGCGCTGCGATCTTTTGACAAGGCCAGCCCACCGGCATCGATCAGGGCAAAATCCTGACCGGGCTTATGGCCAATAACTGTTGCCAGCACACTCACTGCCACATCTTCGGCCTGACAGGTTCCAAGATGCACCTGATAAATATCCCCCAGCATATAAACACCAGGGCGCATTTCCGTCACACCTTCCAGATGATCGGCAAAAAGTGCGGTCGGTGTTGACCCCACACTGCGCACAGGACACGAAATACCGGCAGCTTCGATTGCCGTCGCCGCAGCAACAACGGCAAGGCGCTCGTCTTCAGCGATCTGTTTAATCTCTTCTATATTTTTGGCTTCGTAGGAATGCCCTGCATGGGCCATAACACCGACCAGTTCAACATGATCAGCCCCGTCCAGCAGGCGGGCAATCTCGACCACAGCCGGGTCGCCAGCATCAAGACCGGCGCGGGCGGCACCGCAATCAATCTCTATCATCACCTGAAACCGGACACCCTGATCTGTCCCTGCGCGCACAACCTCATGCGCGATGGCCAGACTGTCCAGCACGACCTTTATCTGTATGCCGTCGCGTATGAAGGCTGCAACATGGCCCAGCTTTTGCGGTGTAATACCCACGGCATACAAAATATCCCGGAAGCCGTGAGCAATATAATATTCCGCTTCTTTCAACGTCGAGACTGTGATCGGTCCATGACCACCGGTTGCCATTTCGGCAATGGTTGCGGATTTGGTGGTCTTAACATGGGGCCGCAGCTTCACACCCAGCGCCCTGGCCCGGTCCGTCATCCGCGCCAGATTACGCGCCAGGCGGCCTTTATCCAGCACCAGCGCCGGGGTTTCAATCTCTGAAAGTTTCATTTTCTGCCCTTATAAATCTGATTGATAGCCTAAAATGAAGGCAACCGTCTTTGATGCTTCTACAATATCAGGCACCGTAAAACGAATACTGTTTGCGCCCGTGCGTTCCATGAATGCCAAATAGTCCAACAGCTCAATTGATAGTCTGCTTTTCAATACCAGATCAACGGTGACAGGGGTACTCAACGTGTGGGGCTTAAAATCGACCAGACGCTTCACGGCTGCTTCAGCATTTTCCCGGATTGTCTTCTGTGCCCGGGATGGTGTCATGGAACGTGCAGACAAGGTTCCGTATGTCCATTTCACGACAGCCGCCTGCACATTCGGCAACAGCTTGAGCGTTTCTTCCACATAAACATTGTCGCCAGAGACCATGATCACCGGCACACCAAAATGGCCACAGAGCGCCGCATTAAGTCCGGTTTCAGACACTTCCTCACCATTCAGCCGGATACTCATCAGCGAGCGGCTGGACATGGTGTGAGACATATTGCCACCAGAATTGGTCGTGCCGGCGTGATAGCCAATGAACATGGCCCCCTGCACACCCGGCTCCTCCACCCCTTGCGACATTTGCAGGGGCCGGGGCCAGGAGCGCACAAGCTCGACATCGTCCGGCAGGCGATCAAGCTGGATATTCTGGCCATTCCCGTGAGAATCCGCGACAATAAACTCCGTTGCGCCGCCCGCCCGGGCGCCTTCAACTGCGGCGAGCAGCTCATCCGTCATGAATTCGCGAGCCCGTTCATATTCAAAGCCCTGCGGCCCCAGATGCTCGCGACTGACCACGCCGGCCACACCTTCAATATCGATGGAAATAAATATTTTCATGACTGACTTTCCTGTTGGTCTGACGTTGCTGTCTCGGCTTCATTGCCTCGCGCCAGAAGCTCTGCTACCGCATGAAAGAGAATGATCCCGGCCATCAGCGGGACCACAAAAATAACAATCGCCGAGTTAAACTGAAGGCTTTCCGTATGGCGGTGAATATGCAGCAATAAAATGTCTGGTGAAAAATACAGAACCGGGCAGGCAAACAACAGGACGGCCAGCAATCGAACCAGACGCCACGCCAGCGGCGGCACGCCCATATAGCCGGGCCGAACCCGAATAAGAACCGGATCAAATTTCTCGTGGAATGACACAGTGGCCCCCAATAGCCCCGCCCATACCATGGCATACCGTGCCGCTTCTTCTGTCCATTGCGGCGGGGCGGAAAAGCCATACCGCGCGATAACCTGTATAGCCACCAGCACCAGCATGACAATCAAGAAGCCAACTGAAGCGGCCATACATAGCCGGTTCAGGGCTGCACTCATCCGGATCAAAAGCGATATCATTCTTCCCGCTCCACTTCTCGGACAAACTCCATGACCCGGGGAAGAAGCTTGGGGTCCAGTATCTGATCATAAACGGCCCGTGTCTGCGCCACCAGACGGGCACGCTCCTTGGCCGGAAACTCGGTAATCGTTATACCTGCGCGTTTTAAAATGGATGCTTCTTTAAGTTCCATCGCAGCCGACCATTGCCGGTTCGCCCGACGCGCAACATACACAGCTTTTTCGAACACCGCCCGATCAGCCGGCGACAAGCTTTTATACCATTTGTCCGAGACAACCAGCGTGCGATATGAAGGTGCCGTATTGATCTTCGCGAAATATTTTATCTGACCGGCATGACCAAACATTATCGGCACCAGCGGCGGATTAAGATATCCGTCTGCAATGCCTGTTTGCAACGCCTGGGCGACTTCCTCCCAGGCGACCTGTGTTCCCCTCACCCCCCACGAATTGATGACAGTTAAATCAGTCTTGCCCATGGCGCGCATGCGCAAGCCTTCCATATCCGCCAGTGAATACAAGGGTTTACGAGTATTGAAAATACCGCCCATTCCGCCGAGAAATGCCACATCCACGACCCGGAGACCCACCGAAGCCGCAACTGAATTCACCTCCTCCAGAAATTGGGTTTCGTGGAGGAACCGGTCAAATTCGGCGTAGCTTCCAATCAGGAACGACAGGGAAATCCCTTTGAAAAGCGGCGCATACATGGCAACTTCATGCTCGGCACAAAAGTTCATCTCGAGCAGTCCAAGACTGACCTGAATACTGCGCTCGTCTTCACGCCCCAGTGAACTGTTGGGATAGACCTGCGTTTCATACCCTGCCGCGTTCATTTCGCGGGTAAAGGCCTGCACCCAGACATACACCCCTGAACGCTCACTGTCGGTATTGCTGGCCATACCGATATTGATCCGGTCCGCAGCATGCACACCGTGCCCTCCCCAAAAGATGGCGATTAACACCAGCAGCCGCATGACATGTTGAACAGGCATCAATTCCCTCACATAAGCCCCAGATAGCGTGGCAGAAACAATGAAATTTCAGGCACCAGCACGATAATCACCAGCACCGCAATTTCTACCAGCACGAAGGGCAACGTAGCTTTCACCAGCGTCCAGTAGTTTGTGCCGGTGATCGCGGCCGTCACCATAATAGCCCCGCCCAACGGGGGTGTAATCAGACCCATCGACAGGTTCAGACAAACCGCAACCCCGATATGCACCGGATCTGCCCCTTGCAGGATGGCCGCCGGAATAAGCAGCGGCGCGACCAGTGCCAGCGCAATCTGGACATCCAGAAACATACCCATGATCAGAAAAAGCACAGTAAGCAAAAGCAGGTAACCCGTCCCTGCGATCCCGAGATCCACCACAAATTCAGACAAGGCAAGCGGAAAGCCGGTCAGGGCCGCCAGAAAACTGATCCCCGCCGCCGCCGCAATCAGAATGAAGATAGAGCCGGACAAGACAACAGCGCGCTTCAAACTTTCCCCAAGCACCCGGCGATTCATCGTCCGATACCAGTATCCGATCACAATAGCTGCAAAAACCGCCACGGCAGCAGCTTCCGTCGGGGTCATCCAGCCAAAAATAATGCCGGCCATGATGATTACGGGCAACAGAAGCGCCGGAGCCGCTTTCAGAAAACTTTTCCGGATCGGCCGCCGATCGCCCGGATCACCGCCCGGATGATCATGCTTCCGGGCAAAATATGTATTCATCAGCATCAGGACGCTGGCAAGCAGCAGCCCCGGACCAAGACCCGCCGCAAACAGCGCCGCTACATCCACACTCATGATGGCACCATAAAATATCAGAATGATACTGGGTGGAATAATGGGGCCAATAATGGCGGAAGCTGCCGTGATGGCCCCGGCATATTCGGCGCTGTAGCCGCGTTCCCGCATGGCAGGCACAAGGGTATTGCTCAGGGCTGCGGCATCCGCCATGGCCGAACCTGAAATACCGGCAAAAAACAGGGATGTCATAATATTCACATGGCCAAGCCCGCCCTTCAACCAGCCCACCAGCGACATTGAGAAATCGACCAGCGCCCGGGTGATCCCTCCCCTGTTCATCACTTCACCAACCAGAATGAACAGCGGCATGGCCATAAAGGCAAAAACATCAAGTTGCGAGAATATCCGTTGTGGCAGAATGGCCAGATACTGGGCATGCCCGCTGGCCAGATAGGCAAGAGTGGCTGCGGCACCGCTGACATAGGCCAGGGCGGCACCTGCCAGCAGAAAAATTGTTACCATGACAGCAACAGCCATGCCTGCCATCCATACTTCCTTCCCGGTAAAAGGGGTTTAAATCAAGCTCTGCAGATCTTTGAGGGCTTCGTTCTTTAAAGTCCGCTTGTCGACTTTGCCGATGGGCAGCATAGGCACATCCTGGCAAATCTGAAAACGCTTTGGAATTTTATAATTCGCCAGACGGCCTGCCGAAAACAGTCTTAGGTCGCGATCTGTCAGATGCGCACCAGCAGCCGGAATAACAAAGGCCCAGCCCACCTCGTCATATTTATCATCCGGCATCGAAATAATAAAAGCGGCCGCCACCCCCGGGCACTCTTCCAATGCAAGCTCCACCTCACGCGGGTAGACATTGTACCCGCCCGACTTGAACATTTCGACGGAACGCCCGGCAAACCGCCAGTAGCCGTCTTTAAGAACTTCCACAAGGTCACCGGTTTTAAACCAGCCGTCCGGCGTAAACGCAGCAGCAGTGGCTTCCGGCCTGTTCCAGTATTTCAGGAAAAGACCGGGTCCGCTGATCTGCACTTCTCCAACCTCGCCAATCTCCACAGGTTGGTTCTCTGCGTCCACAACGCGATAATTATTGTCGTGATCAGGCCGGCCAATTGTATCTGTCAGCGTATCAAGATCCGCATTCGGAGGATTGACGCTGCAAATTGAGCCTCCTTCTGTCAGGCCATAATGAAGGGAGAAAAAGTATCCTTTTTGACTCAACTTCTCCAGCAATGGCCGGGGCATTGCCGCTCCACCCCAGGCAATGACCTTCACACTGGAAAGATCATGATCGTCAATATGAGGCTGATCAAATATCGCCCGGATCATCAACGGCAAACCGCCAAGTATGGTAATTTTTTCCTGCTCTGCCACCACCAGCATTGCCGCAGGGTCAAAGCTTTCCATAAAAATAATTGTGCCGCCATCAATCAGGGCATTCCCGCAGGTATCTGACTGGCCCCCTACATGATTGATTGGCAAATTGGCGATAAACCTGTGTCCTGTACGCAGGTGATCATAACCAACAAAGGTCTCGGATAACGCCTTGTAGGAATGAAAAAACCCGTCCGCTGCCAGCAAGGCACCCTTGGGCTTGCCGGTCGACCCGGACGTATAGACAAGCACAGCGGGGTCCCGCCGTCCCGTACGCTGAAAAATACTCTCGTTGTGACCAGCCGCGTTCGCGCGCCCCTTTTTCAGGAATTCTTCAAAGGACATTTGCACGCTGGACATATCCCCGCCTATGGAGATCGTATTTTCCATCGAGGGAACAGCCCCCAGTATTCTGCGGACAATATCATCATACATTGTACCATCCGGCCCGCGCTCAATCGAAAACAGGAGCTTTGGCTCGCAATCACGCGCGACATAGACCAGTTCATCCAGTTTGTATTTCGGATTAAGCCCGACCCAAATCGCACCCAGCCGCATGGCGGCCAGCATAGTGATCAGAAATTCAGGGCGCGGAGTCGACAAAACCGCGACCCGGTCCCCCAGATCAACGCCGTGCCCCGCCATCGCAAAGGCACACGCCGTGACCAGCCTGTCCAGTTCAGCATAAGTATAGCGAACTTCGCCAAAAACGACGGCTTCCTGATCGGGCGTTTCCGCCGCACGAAACGCCACAGCGTCCGGCAACCTTTCAATTCTCGTGACCAGATCCCGACCTGTTATCATATTCCACCCGTCCGATTACACTCGATTAAATTCAACTTTCCGTCTCGCGAGACAGGAAACCGAGCCATTCCGCCACCAGGGCAGGCTTCTCCTCCCCTTCGATTTCAATCGTATTTTCGGAGGTGATTAACAGACTGCCATCTGCGCGCTCTTCAACCTTCTTAAGGACCATATGATTACGGATACGTGCGTTGACAGGCACGGGCGCAATAAACCGGATTTTGTTGAAGCCATAATTCAGATCATATCCCCCCTGCGCACCATCGTGGTCAAAACGCAGTGGCTCACACATATGACTGAGCATGGCAAGGGTCTGAAAGCCAAACAATATTGTATGCCCGAACGGCCCCTTGCGTGCATAGTCGGGGTCAACATGCATAGGATCAGGATCACGCGTCACGGCGCCAAACGCGTTGATCTCTTCCTGGCTGATTGAAATCCAGTCGCTTACCAGCAACTCCTCCCCAATCATATTCCTGATATCTGCCACATTTATTTTTTTTTGCACCACGGCAATCAATCCTTATTTCTGTCGCTCATCATTTTATGTATCCGCCCCCCGTAAAGGGAGCGGATATCAGGCTATTTCAGATAACTAGAATTTTACACGCGCCTCAACGCCATAAGTTCTGGGAGCCGCCAACGACTGGATTGTCTGACCCGGCACAATGACACCGGCCAGGCGATTGATCACATAATCCCGATCAGTCAGGTTTCTGCCCCACAGATATATCTCCCAGCCGCTTTCACTTTCCGCAAGGCCGATACGGCCATTCACCAGCGCAACACCGCCCTGGCTCAAAATATTATTCGCGGAATAATATACCCGGCTGCGATAGGTCACTTCCGCCCGGGCGAAAACGTTGATTCTGTCGGTTACCGGCGTGACATACTGGCCAGATACGCTGAAGTTATGTTTAGGTGCCTTGACCAGCCGATTGCCGGTAAAATCATCACCACTTGATGTCGCGTTCTGATAGTCATCAAAGGTCGCATCCAGATACCCGTAGGATGCTGCCAGATCCAGCCCCTGAACTGGACGGGCTGTAAGCTCCAGCTCGACGCCCTTGCTTTCCGCCTTGGCCGCATTTGACGTCTGGAACTGGGGAATCCCGCCCACCAGAAGCAGCTGGTTGACCTGCAGATCCTTGTAATCAAGATAGAAGGCCGCCGCATTGAAACGAAGCTTGCGATCCAGCAGATCAGACTTGAAGCCGACTTCCCAGCTGCTGACAAATTCAGGCTCATACTGGGCACTGTCGGTCGCGGTAATGGAAAATGCATTATAGCCGCCCGACTTGAACCCCCGGCTGAATGAAGCATAAAGCAACATGTCATCATTCGGCTTGTAATTCACGCTGATTGTTGGCGAAAGCTCACTGTCGCTGCGTTTGAAGTTCTGCTCGCCCAATGCCGCCTGAAGCAATTCAAACGGGTCGCCTGTCTGGCTGTGCTTCAGCTTCTTCTGCTCGTCCGTATACCGCAAGCCCGCCGTCAGGCTGAACTGATCGTTAATATTATAGGTTCCCTGCCCAAACACCGCCACGCTTTCGGTCGTCACATCCGCAAAGATATCGGCTGTCACGTCGTCGGGATAAATACCAAGATCCGGACCGACAAGTGCCGACGCAATCGTATCAAGCGTCTGGTAATAATAGTAGGCACCAACCACATACTCGAACCGGGTGCCTGAAGGCGACGCAAACCGGATTTCCTGACTGTATTGATGCTGATCTTCGGTAATGCCGGACGCCAGCATGTTCAGGACCGAAAAATCGTTATCCGCAAAATTATACCAGTCAAATTCACGATAGGCACTGATCGAAGTCAGGGTGCCCATATCAAATGACCAGTTGAGCTCCAGTGAAGTACCAAAAATATCCCGGTCCTGAATGGTGTCCAGATTGTTCGCAATCATTCGATCAGTCGGATCGGCATCCGCAAATGGTGCACCGGTAAACGCACCGTTATCCAGAACTTCTGACGCGCCGGAATTGGTACGGTCCCGGGATGCGTCAGCCCTGACCACTATTTCCAGATTATCCTGTGGCTTGAACAACAAGGTTGCGCGCCCCGCGATAGAATCTGCATCATCCAGATCGGTCCCGGTAAAGGTATTCGTAATATACCCGTCGCGCTTCTCAATCGTGCCGGCCACACTGGCATATACCTTGCCGGGTGCCAGGGGCCCGCTCATGGAGATATAGCCACTCATCGCATCATAATTGCCATAGCGCGCACGAGCTTCCACACGGGCTTCATCGTCAGGTTTTCGGCTGATCAGGTTGATGGCCCCCGCGATCGTGTTCTTGCCGTACAAGGTGCCCTGCGGCCCGCGCAGCACCTCAATGCGCTCAAGATCAAAAAGGCTGGTATTAATCGCTGTAGGCCGGCCAATATAAACGCCGTCTACATACACACCAACCCCCTGATCCACACCGGGGTTATTGGTTTCCGACACAATGCCGCGAATACTGATGGATGAATCCCGCAGATTGCGCTTGTCAAAATATACGTTAGGTATCGAATTGGAAAAGTCTTCAATACGGGTAATCCCCGCATCCCGGATTGATTGGGCTGTTATCGCAGAAATTGCAACCGGAATGTCCTGCATTCGGGCTACACGCTTTTGTGCAGTAACAACTATTTCTTCCAGTTCCACAGACATTGCCGCCATTGAAGGCGAATAAAGACCAACCACGCAAAATGCGGCGGTTGTCATGAGAAGTTGATTTAGCTTAGCCATTTTATCCTCCCGACAATTTTTCATACAAACTTGCTCTTGCGAAACCTGCCCAGTCTCCTTTTCTTGTCATACAGGAGATTAATCGACTGGATACCTTGCCTGAGCCACATCAAAACAAATTACGAAACGTCATTATTTGCCTTGTCGAGAATCGATAATATACAATTTGAATTTAAATTCAAGTTTGATTTTTACCTTTGTCGACATTTAAAACAGATTATCGCAATCTCGATCAGGACCAGCCTCCATATCCATGCCAGTATAGCCGGGCAATTGAGGAGAAAGACATTGAAGATCGAACGGCGCCAGACCCTTGACCAAAGAATCAGCAGGGCATGCGAATACATATCCCGGAATCTTGACGCCGACTTGACACTGGAAACACTAAGCGCCGTTTCAGCGCTTTCAAAGTTCCACTTTCATCGTGTTTTCTTCGCATGTACCGGGCTGAACATCTCCAAATTCATCCAAATGGCGCGTCTTAAGCAGGCATCATTTCAACTTGCATTCAAGAACGACCCAAAAATCATCGACATTGCCCTTGACGCCGGATTCGACAGCCCGGAGGCCTTTTCCCGCGCATTCAAAAGAGAATTTGAACAAACGCCCTCCCAATTCAAAAAAGCCCCGGACTGGCCCTTATGGCATTCCAAATTTCAATTTTCTGCTCCAAAAGGAACAAAAACCATGGACGTAAAAACAGTTACCCTTCCAGACATCAAGACCGCGATTCTTGAACACCACGGATCACCGGATAATATTTACGATACAGCCGCAAAATTTGTGGCATGGCGCAAGGAAAGCAAGCTGTCGCCTGTTGAAACCAGCCAGACATACGGCATTCCATATAGCGATCCGAAACTCACAAAACCTGAAGAATTTCGCTTTGACTTCTGCGGCACGATAGAGAAGGACGTCCCCAAAAATAATTATAATGTAAAAACCGGATGCATTCCGGGCGGACGGTTTGCCGTAATCCGACATTTTGGCAGCCATAATGAAGTTGAGGACAGCATTTATTATCTGTACAGGGAATGGCTTCCTCAGAATAGAGAGGAAGCTCGGGACTTCCCGTGCTTTTTCCATTATCTGAACTTCATCCATGAGGTGGCAGAACATGAACTCGTAACTGACATCTATTTACCGCTGAAGTAACCCAGCAATGCCCGAGCCCGGCCCGTTAAGGGCGGGCTTCCCCTCTGCCCGAAACCCCGAGCCCGGCCCTTAAAGCCGGGCTTTATCTCTACCCCAAACACAATCCTCGCGCGACAATGCCCCCTGTCGCCATCCCTGCCCCGGCCTCAAGCCCCCAGATCAGTCTGAAGGACAGCCTGTTATTTTTTACTCTCCCTTCCTCAAAAAAAGAGTAACATTGGCTGCACGGATCAATATATCCGATACAATCCTTTAAGCTGGAAACCAAGAGACAACGACAGTATTTTTCCCTATATAACCGACACGTTAACAAAATAAAATTAACGTAATTGATTTTGTATTCAAATTCAATTATTGTAGTTTCAGGAGATTAAAATTGACGACTTCCAAGCCCAAAAAACCGTCCACTCGTCGCCGGGCCGGCGTTTCTGTAGCCATACGCTCGGAAAGACGAAACGCGGTAAATCGCAAACCTTCTGCGCCCACGACCAGGCGCGGATCGCAAACACGCGATAAACTTAAGGAAGCTTGCGTCCGCGTTCTGGAGCGCATGGGCTACCGGGCGATGCGGCTTGCCGATATCGCCGAGGAGGCAGAAGTCAATGTCAGTCTGCTTTATCACTATTTTACAGGCAAGGCGGATCTGACCCATGAAATTCTGGCTGAACTGCTGGATCAGCGGAAAGTACGCGACCTTATCGGACCGGCGACGGATGATCGTTTTGATGCCATTCTGCGCGCCAATCAGCTGGTCACCAGAACCTATGCCGAAACGCCCGGCCTGATGAGATGTCTCCTGCATTTTGACGAAGAAGAGGCCGAATTTTCAAAGCTCTACCAGAAAATAAGCAATGACTGGAGCCAGAGAGTTGCCCGGGATATTGCCCGGCGGTGCCCGGATTCGCCCTTAAGCGAGAATGAGAGACTGATGATTGCCTATGCACTGGGTGGCATGGTCGATAATTTTCTGTTTGAGAAATACGTCGATCGCAACCCTGACTTCGCAACATCATTTACGACACAGGAAGAAGTATCCCGGTTTTTATCCATTATCTGGTACAGGGCACTTTATCTGGAAAACCCGCCAGCAGACAAGCTGGCCGGATACGAGGGCTTTGCCCGATTAACCATGCCAAACCCAACAACACAATAGAGGAAATTATATGCGCAACAGACACTTTACCAGATTGATCCCTGCCCTTTTTGCCGGCACCCTTATAACTTTTGTATCTGTTGCTGCATGCGCCAGTCCTCCGGAGCGTGCGCGTGACCTTGGCATTCCGTTTGACGGCACGCCGGGCACACTGAATGCCATAACTGACATTTCCGGCATCGAGGTTGGCCATACGACCATCATCGACGATAGTCAGGAAGGCGGCGCCAGAACCGGGGTCACCGCAATTTTCCCCTTGGGCAAATCAGCACCACAATGTGTTTCCGCCGGATGGTTCGCCTTTAACGGCACCGGTGAGATGACCGGCACCAAATTAATTGACGAATTCGGAATTTTCTGTGGCCCTGTGATGTTAACCGGCACCCTGAGCGTCGGGCTGGTACGAGACGCCACGCTGGAATGGACCCGTGGCTTTATCAAGGACCCGGATGTCCGTTTCACCCGCATCCTGCCCGTCGTAGCCGAAACCTATGATGGCGGCCTGAATGATGCCTGGGGCTTTCATGTTGGCAAGGAACACGTCTTTGCGGCGCTCAACAATGCCAAACCGGGCCCTGTAGAAGAAGGCAGCGTTGGCGGCGGCACCGGCATGGTCACCCATTTTTTTAAAGGTGGCATTGGGACCGCATCCCGTGTTGTAGATTTTGGAAACGGCATTAAATTCAATGTCGGGGTGCTCGTACAGGCGAATTATGGCAAGCGAAATGAACTCACCATTGCCGGCGTTCCGGTGGGTAAGGAAATTCAGGACCTGATGCCCGAACGCGGGGCATACAGGCCAGACCATGACGGCTCGATCATCATAATTGTTGCGACCGACGCCCCGCTTCTGCCTTATCAACTGAAACGCATTGCCCGGCGCGCAACGATCGGTCTGGCCCATGTAGGCGGCACCGGCAACACTACATCAGGGGATATTTTCCTGGCTTTCTCGACGGCCAACCCCGTCCCCTTCGGCGCACAGGGTCTGGTCAACTATACATCACTACCTGATGTCGCCATGGACCCGGTCTTTGCCGCCACCTATCAGGCCACGGAAGAGGCCATTCTGAACGCACTTGTCGCTGGCCGGACCATGAAGGGCGGCAACGGCGGGATCGTACATGGCCTGCCCCATGACCGCGTTCGGGAAATTCTGAAGAAATATAAACGACTTGAAGAATAAGCGGAACAAGCAGGGCCAGTCGTTATGACTGGCCCTGCTCAAAATATCAATCCCGGGAGACGGGCACCGCCTTGATCATATCTTTTGCCCACTGATGCACGACAGCCCCTGCCGCATTAAGCGTTCCGGCAAAAGCAAGCCCGGTCGCAGGCTCATACAACATGATCGCCCCCCAGAAACCGGTATGTCCCCAAAGTTCGCGGCCATCCGGTAAATACATGGCAGAAAGATCGTATCCCCGCCCGACCTTGGCCCCGTCCGGACGCGGATAAAATGACCAGTCTGTCATGATTCCAAGCGTCGCGGCATCCCGGAACAGTCGCCCCTCACCCAATCCGCGAATGAATTTGACCAGATCACCTGCGGTTGAAACCACGCCGCCGCCTGCCCAGTCGAAGGAAATATTCAAACCTTGTGAGAAAATCGGAAAGCCGCCGATATAACTGTCGGCAAGATCACCCATCCAGGGGGCATCCGGATCGCTGTCTTCCCTGTATTGAAGATAGCTCCGGGTCATGCCAAGCGGCTCAAATATATGTCGGCGATATGCCTCCGCCAGACTTCTCCCCGTCAGCTTTTCAACAAGCAGGCCCAGAATAATATATCCCGTGTCGCTGTAGTGATACCCTTCACCGGGCCTGAACAGGCCTGAAGCCGCCATATTATCGTTATTCAGATAGAAATTCAGCACGCCCGCCCATTTGTCATCCGGTCTTGACGGGTCCCAGGGCACCCAGCTTTTACCTGTCTTCAAATCCTCCAGGCGGCAGCCCGGTGTTTTGCGGCAGACGACATGCTCCTCCAACCCGCTCATCACCTGGTTGCTGAAAGAATTGGCATCAGACACCATACCACCCGCTTCCGACACTTTACTGCCATCATCTGTAAACACGTCACGCATGCCGCTACGATGCCCCAGCAACTGGTGAATGGTTATCTGGCGCCCGTAATTCTTCCCGTCGACAAGCAATAGCCGATCCAGTATGGCGTCATCAAACAACCCTGTTTCTTCAAGCGTGGTTCGCAATCCGTCAGGGCCAAGCTTGCCCTGCTCCAATAGCTGCAGAATCAGGACCGAAGTCATGGGTTTGGTCACACTTGCCACAGCGAACTGGCTCTCTACAGTCATGGGCTGGTCCCCATCAGACCGCCGCTTTCCAAACGCCTGTTCAAACTGCAAGTTACCTGCCGGGTAGCTCAGCACCGCCACCCCGTTTTTTACCTGGCCATATGCGCCGCCTTCTGCGGATTTCATGATAGCTCGAAGCGTCAGGAATGTTTCTTGTGGCACCTTGTCCTTGCAGGAGCCAAGCGCCAGAAAACACGGCAGCCCCAGACAAGCCATTATAAATTTACGTCGGTCCGTGCGGCCCAAATATGCGTTCGGCATGGTCTCCCCCGTTATTCCGCCCCACCTTCGAAAGTCTTTATGCGCTCTGTCGTTTCCGGATCGAGAAACCCTTCGATCAGTGCCTGTGTCTCGGCCGCCATGGCAATTTCCAGCGTCTGGCGGGAAACCTGTCCCAGTGCGCGTTTCAAATTGCGGACGGGCGCTTCCGGCAAGCTTGCAATATTTTGCGCGACACGCGTCGCCTCTGCCATCACCTGATCATCCGCAACCACACGCCAGGCAATACCAAGATCCAAAAGTTGGGCCGCATCCAGCTTTTCTCCAAACAGGATAAGTTCTCTTGTTTTGATCGCTCCGATTATGGCTGGCAACAGTGCGGTCACACCGCCGGTCACAAACATTCCCCATTTCACCTCGGGAAAAAAGGCCCGCGCCCCTTGCCCCCATATAGAAAAATCACAGTTAATGGCCCACTCGAATCCGCCGCCCACAGCCCAGCCATGAATAGCTCCAATCACGATCTTGTCGCCAAACACGATTTCGCGCGTCACATCCTGCAGCATATTCACTTTTTCATACAGCTCCTGACGGGACATATCTCCGGGGCCAGACCTTCGCTCCCCCAGATCGTCACCAGCACAAAAAGCCTTGCCCGCACCGGACAACACCATAACCTTCGTTTCCGGATCCGCATGTCCACTCTTCACGGCGTCAAGCAGGCCCAACACCAGATCGGCATTCATGGCGTTAAGTGTCTCCGGGCGATTCAATGTGATGAACCGAATACCATCTTTTACATTTATTAAAACTGCTGATTCAGTCATCTGTCCTGCCTTTTCATTCCTGGCATTATTCTATGAATTATGGCGATGAAAGCCATGTCAACACCCCTGATAGCCCACAATAATATCTCGATAATAATATAAGGCACATGATCAACGTCTGATGTACCGCTTCCTGTCATCTCCATTATACTCTCTTTGCCACCCTGCATCATGCCACCCTGAAATAGCCCCTCCAACCTTCAGATTATGGCAAATAAGCCACATAAATATTCCATACTCAAAACAGTAATTGATTTTGAATTTAAATTCAATTATTATGTTTGCCACGACAAGAAATACAAACCTCCAAAATGTGGTTATCGTTTTTTGAGTGCAACCTCGGGCTGATGTTCAAATCTGGCAGCAGTACGCTCACTTCAAACCGGAAAAACAGGACCACAGGGATGCATTCCCCAAGGTCAGGAATTAAGGCAATATGAAAGTTTTCACGGCGGCGCTTGGCACTGAAACCAACACATTCTCGCCCATGCCAACGGATATGGGGGCATACAAAAGCTGTCTTTATTTCAGGCCGGGCGAACACCCGGACGAGTGCACAGAAACCACCGCACCGTTATGGGCCTGTCGCCAGCGCGCAAATGCAGAAGGATGGCATCTGATTGAAGGCACCTGCGCCTTTGCTCATCCTGCCGGCATTACAACGCGCATCACATATGAATCGCTACGGGACGACATACTGGACCAGATAAAAGCCGCCCTGCCGCTGGACATGGTTGCGATCAGCATGCACGGTGCCATGGTGGCAGACGGATATCCTGATTGTGAAGGTGACCTTATGGCACGGGTCCGCGAATTGGCGGGGCCCGATGTTGTGTTGGGGCTGGAAATTGATCCGCATTGTCACCTTAGTGAAAAAATGGTGGAAAACACCGATGTTGTTACCATTTTCAAGGAATACCCCCACACCGATTTCCGCGAGTGCGCGGAAAGCCTGCTGGATATTATGCAGGCGACAAGGACCGGAAAGGTTAAGCCCGTCATGTCGGTCTTTGACTGCCGCATGATCGGGATCTTCCACACGCCCGCCCAGCCAATGCGAGACTATGTCAATCATATCCGCTCTCTGGAGGGCAAGAATGACATTCTCTCTGTCTCGGTCGCCCACGGCTTCCCCTGGGGCGATGTTGAGGACATGGGAACAAAAATACTGGTTATAACAAATGATGCCGCCGAAAAGGGAGACGCGCTTGCAGAAAGTCTTGGTCACAAGCTCATCGCTTTAAGAGGAGAGACCTCCCCCACTTATCTTGATCTCGATCAGGCTCTTGACCGTATCTCGGCGAATCCGGGCGGACCATACGTTATAGCAGACTCACCCGACAATCCGGGCGGCGGCGCACCGGGCGACGCTACCTATGTTCTGGAAACACTCATTCGCCGGGGCATCACCAACGCCTGCCTTGGCCCCCTCTGGGACCCGATGGCGGTAAAGACTGCCTTTGCGGCAGGTGAAGGCGCAAGGCTCGCCATGCGCATTGGCGGGAAAGCGGGCAAAACCTCCGGCTCTCCGGTAGATGCCGAAGTCACTGTCACCCGGCTGATGGCCGACGCTTATCAGACTTTTGCCGGCACACGGTCGCCACTGGGAGATGCCGCAGCAATCAACATTCAGGGCATTGATGTTGTTCTGGTCAGTGGCCGTGAGCAGGCACTGGGCACAGATCTCTTTACCAATATGGGTATTGATCCCGCCAGCCGGGACATCATCGTCGTGAAATCCAGTCAGCACTTTCACGCCGAATTTCATCATTTGGCGCATGACATTCTATACATCGACGGCCCGGGCGCATTGGGGCAATCACTGGACGCCAGCAATTACAAAAATATCAAAAGACCAAAATGGCCATTTGACCCTGACCCCTGGTCACAATCTGCCATTACCACCAGCGCAAACGTGAGTGCGTAAAAAACAACCAAAGGAGAATAAATTGTTTCGGGTAATTTCAATTCAAACAATAACGCAGCGGGTTACCATGTGCCTTGCCGCACTTGCACTCGGTGTTCTGACCACCACCTGCGCCGTCGCTGACAAGGCGACCCCCGCACAGCAGACCCAGATAGAAGAAATTGCCAAAAATGTGATGGCAAAAGGCCCCTATCCCGGCATGGCCCTGGCCATATGGAAAAATGGTGAAATCTTCTATGAAAACGGGTTTGGCATGGCCGACCTGGAGAATGATGTACCGGTCACTCCCGATACGGTTTTCCCGATCGGATCGATCACCAAATCGTTCACCGGCCTGTCCATTATGCAGCTCGTTGACGCCGGGAAAGTTTCACTGGACGCCCCAGTGAAGCAATATCTGACGGATTATGATGGAACCGGCTCTGATATCAAGATGCGCCATCTGCTCAACCATACCTCCGGCATTCCCAATTACACCAGCCTGCCTGAATTCCCCAAAAGCCCGCGCCGGGACTATAGTCAGGAAGAAATGATGGCTTTCTGGAAAGACAAGGATCTGCTGTTCCAGCCGGGCGAAAAATGGAGCTACAGCAATTCGAATACTTTTTTGCTGGGTATGATTATCGAAAAGGTCTCTGGCAAATCATATGCGGAATACCTGCAGGATAATATCTTCACCCCTTTTGGCCTGAAAAATACCTATTATTACGACTATACCCGACTGATCAAACATCAGGGCGAAGGTTACAAACGCGGGCCTGATGGCTGGGTAAATGCCACCGACTGGAGCCCAAGCGTGCCATACTCAGCCGGCGCGATCATGTCTACCGTGGGTGATCTGCTCAAATATCGGCAAGCTGTTTTTTCCAGCGACAAGGTAAACGACAATGTGCGCCGACTGATTCTGACCACTGACAAACTGAATGATGGCACAGACGTCTATTATGCGCTTGGGTGCCTGATTCTTGGGGAACTGGACGGGCATGAAAAAATTTCCCATTCCGGCGACGTTTACGGCTTTTCATCCCATTATGCCTACTACCCCGAAGATGATGTGACCGTTGCCTTGCTGACCAATAATCAGGGAGCGTCCATGCCCCCTGCATCCATCGAACATAAATTTGCCCGTGTTGCGCTGGGTGAAGATCAGCCCGTCATAAAAGACGAAGCGCTTTCCGCAAAAAAACTGGAACGCTTTACCGGCAACTTTGAAATCAAGCCGTTCGAATTCGGGCCACCCGTTTATGGATTTGTTGCCAAAAACGGCAAATTGCATCTGCAATATGCCGGTGTTGGCAGCGGTGCGCCATTGATCCCGCTCCTCTATCAGGGAAAAGACACCTTTGTTTCTGCCATGGATGACGAGCACGTCTTCCGCTTCGATGTCAAAAAGGGCAAGGCACGCGGATTTCAGGCCTCCTATTACGATGGTACCATCCACGGCGCATATTTGGCGGAAAAAGCGAAGTAACAACTGACGGGCTGGACATATCTGTGAGGAGTATTCACACAGATTGATACAACAAAAGAACCGATAAACAGCCTGCGACTATAGACTGGAGTGCCAAAGATTGGGATCCTCTCACCTGCGGCACTCCAGTCTTGATTTACTAAAGGGAAAAAACGGCCCGCGAGCGTATATCATTGCTGGCTTCAAAAAGACTGCGCGCAACCGGAATATAATTTTTCATCCAGTTCTACGCGTGCGGCAGCATTAAACAATGCTCCACTCATTGTGTCCTGACATTCGATATTTTCTATATGGACTGTCAGGTGATGTGCTTCTGTCGTCAGGTCAAGGACACGACCCGTTTTTGTCTTCAAGAACGCCGGTGCCGAAAACACCAGCTCTGTCTGCCCGTAATTCATCACCAGACGAATGGAACGGCCCTCGACAACTTCAATGATCCATCCAGGTTCGTTTCCGGTGGCCCGAAGGTCGACCGGATATCGACCCGCTTTCACCCGGGGAACCCTGACTGCATTCGCACGGCACTGATCATATACCTTGTTGCCAATTTCCAGCAGCGCCTCACTTCCCTTGTTCCAGAAGACAATATCTCCCTCGACATATTTTGCCCCAGATGCAGCCCGAACCTGTGACAGGACCACATATCGGTCGGGCAAATACAACGCCAGCTCTCCCGGCCCTGTACGTATGGAAAATGCGAATTCATCACATTCAAACACATGCGTTTTTCCGGTCTCGACAGGCTGCATGACCGTGCCGGCGTCCGATCCTGCCGGATGAACCAGCAGCTGTATATCCCCGGTGTTGTTTGACGCATCAAATGAGTAAAAATCGTTTGTCGTCCAGCGCAGGCGCCCTTCAGGGTCCAGGAACTGGGCCCTGATACCGTACCGGTGACGGTCAACAATCTTGTCTGGATCGTAAACCAGATCAAACCGTACGGGCACCTGACCCGTTATTTCAAATATCTTTTCAGCAATGATTGTTGCCGGTGCATCTGCACGGCTTACATCTTCCAGCAAGACACGCGCCTTAAACCCCGGCAACAGGGCAATGCGTTCCCGATAGCTGATAGTGCCCGAAATAACAGCCTGTTCCGTGCCGGTTTTTTCGCCTTGTATGCATCCCGCCAGAAATAATGTCAGGCAAATGAATATTGATCTCGCTATTTTATGCGACACTATTGTTTGTTCCTCTATTTTACTGCCGTCAGGATTAACGCTATATGATCATGTCAGGGCACGTAAATCACCATAAAGTTCTCCATACTTTAACATTCGGCATTATGGCTTCCACCATTTTTCTGCCAGATATGCACACAATCCGTCAGAAGTGAATATTTCTTCGCTCTGCTAGTCTTTAGGATCGAGAAACATGTGCAGGTCTGGAACGCAAAAGGCATCTCGTCCAGAACATCCTGCGGGGCTGTTACGTTAGATCTGGCCAAAAGCATCACGATATTGGTCATAAACAAAACAAGGAGGAATTTTATGAACCGCAGGCAACTCTTATCAGGTACTGCAATCATACTGGCATCTGCAATGATCTCGCCTGCAATGGCTCAGGAAGCGGTCGACCTGGCAGGCATTGAAGAAATTCAAATTACCGGCTCTTATATTCGTCAGAAGGATACTTATACGGCACCCGTCCCGACCACATCGATGGACCGGGCCCAGATTGAAAGTTCAGGAGCCGTAGACCTGACCGATCTGGTACGTAACCTGCCGATCAATACCGGATCCGAAACGCAAAGTGTTGTTGCCAACCAGCTGCGTTCAGCCGGGACCGCACAGTTCAACATTCGCGGACTGGGTCTGGGGGCGACCCTTACCCTGGTAAACGGCAAGCGGAATGTACTCTCGCCACGGGCGGCCGATGACGGCAGCCAGTTTGTTGATATTAACCTGTTGCCGTTGAATATGATCGAGCGGATTGAAATCGTGAAGGACGGCTCCTCCGCACTTTACGGATCTGACGCCGTCGCGGGCGTGGTCAACCTGATTACCCGTAACAATTTCGAAGGCTTTGAAATTGGCGGCAGCTATCAGACGACCACAAAAAATTCCCAGCAGGATATGAATATCAACGGCGGCTATGGCTATGCCAGTGACCGGACCAATTTCGTCGTTTTTGCTTCTCATCTGGAGCGTACAGACCTCGCCTCGTTCGAGCGGGAAGACATCACAGCCAATACCTTTACCCGTCCCTTGTCAAAATCCGGCACCTGGATTGTGCCAGCGCTGGGTGGGCCTACACGTGACCCGGCTTGTGGCAGTGTTCCAAAAACTGAAGCTGTGCCGCCGTTCCTGTGCCTGAGTGATATTTCAACAGACACGACCATCGTGCCGGATGAAAATCGTACAGCCGTCTTTTCCCGGCTGGAACACCAGGTTAATGATAATCTGACGCTTAGCCTTGAAGGCAACTACGGTCGCACCCGCACAACATGGAAAGCCATGCATTCCTTTGTTGCGACCAAGAATGGCTTTGTTGTGCCGGCAAACCACCCCAACAATCCATTTACGGATTTGGGCGGTAATCCCACACCCGCTATTTCGTTTCTTTGGGCCCCTGTCAGCCAGCTGGAATATGAACCACTGGGCGTCTCTTTTGAAGATTTCCGCAAGCCGGACCAGTACGGCAGTGAAGTCATTCGGACAGCCGCAGCAGCAACATATGATTTTGGAAACAACTGGTATGTTGATGTAAGCGGTGTCTATTCTGAGTCCAAGGGCTTCTTTAAAACCCAAAACGAAATTGTAGATCAGATCCAGCTTTATCTGAACGGTGGCCCGGACGGCAATACCTACTTCAACCCGTTTGGTTCTGCCGTCACCGACCCGGCACAGGCGAACTCTCTGGATGTTATCAATGCCATTACCGGGATCGCGCGCATGGATTCCAAGTCCAAGCTGTATGTGGTGGATGCGGTTGCGTCCGGCCCGATTTTTGACCTGCCTGCCGGCCCTGTGGGACTGGCCATTGGTACCTCTTACCGTAAAGACACGATCAGTGCGGAATTTGATGCCATTCAGCTGCAGGACGGATTTGCCTTTTTTGGGCAGGCTGAAAACTTTTCCGGCTCGCTGGATTCCATTGCTGTATTCAGTGAACTGGCCATTCCACTTGCATCTGATCTGAATGCGCAAGTTGCTTCACGATATGAAGAGTATGGCGGCGGGGCTGGCAGTACGTTTGACCCCAAGCTTGCCGTCTCCTGGGATGTAACCGATGGATTTCTGGTCCGGGGTACGGTCGGCACCTCTTTCAGGGCCCCAAGTCCCCTGCAAACGATTTCAACTCTGGTGACGCCAAGCGTGGCTCAGCCAATATGCCAACCGAATGGTCAGCTTGCACCCGCACGGAATGCTGTCGCGGTAAGAACGGTGGGTAATCCGGACCTTAAACCGGAAGAATCAACCTCCTACACAGCCGGGCTTGCCTATCAAAGTAACCGGGCATTTCAGGTAAGTTTCGATTATTGGCGCTATGACTACAAGAATGTTATCACCCGGTCAGAGACCAACAGCATTCTGGCCGCTGCCTGTGCTGCGGGTGGCTACCAGACAGACCCGCGCATTCAGGCGGCCGGAAATGTGGCAACCAGCGTGGATGTGCCCTTTCAAAATGCCGGGGGCCTTCTGACAGAGGGACTTGATTTCTCAGCTTCATATGCTTTCGAAGTCGGCAGTACAGGCGAACTGACATTCAGCAATCAGACCAACTATATTATCACCTATCGTCTGGACGCGCTGGAACAGGGTACAGTTGCAGGGGCCGGATGGCGCAATAACAGCAACTTTGGTCGGGCAGCACCCAAATGGCGGTCCAACTTCTCGCTTGCATGGGCACAGGGAAATCACGGTGCCAATGCCATCGTCCGGTATGTCTCGTCCATGAAGGATGACGCTCTGGGCAGGGACCCTGCTGTTGTTGGTGATATCGGCGATTTCGCAACGCTTGATCTGCAATACAGCTATCTGTTTGACAGTGTTGGAAAAGGCACGGTGCTGACCATTGGCGCCATCAACGTCACCAATGAAACACCGCCTGCCGCTCTTTCCACAGGTTGGGAAGTTACAACGCATGATCCGCGCGGACGTCTGGTCTATGCCCGCCTGAAAACAAATTTCTGATCGTACGACAAAGCATTTACAGGAGATTTTCTGATGTCAACTATACCGAAAGGTATCCTGCGGGTCCCTTTGGCCAGTCTGGTCGCGCTGTCTGTTTGTGTGTCGCCAGTGCAGGCGTATCAGCCCGATGCCCCATTTTTGGAAGCCCAAAAGAAACACAAGGAAGAATGGGCCAGCGAAGACAAGTCACTGGATAAAACGCTGGCTGCACTGGAAAAAAAATACGGCAAGAAGCCAAACATCGTTTATGTGCTCGCCGATGATATCGGGTGGGGTGAACTGGGGTCGTACAGCGGCGGTGCCGTGCGTGGCACACCAACGCCTAACCTTGATAGGATGGCAGATCAGGGCATGAAGTTCATGTCTCACTATTCAGAACCATCTTGCACGCCAACCCGGCTGGCCCTCCTGACGGGTCGCTACCCGGCTCGGACCGGCGTTGATATTGTGTTATGGCCCGGCCATACGCAGGGACTGGCGGATGAGGAAGTGACCGTCGCGGAGGTCTTGTCAGACGCTGGCTACAGTACAGCAATGTTCGGCAAATGGCATGTCGGCGAGCTGGAAGAGCACGCCCCCGAACGCCAGGGCTTCGATTATGCCTATTACGGCCTTTATAATGGCAAACCCTTTTCCTGGGCCACCATGAATCATCATTATGATGCCGAGGTTATGACGGGTAACCCGTTTGAATATGATTTTAAAGGCACAATTGAAGATTATGAAGAAGAGACCGGTATTGACGTTCCCGGCATCTTCGAAGGCATAAAGGGCAAGGGACGAAAGGAAGTTGCACCTTTAGGCCTGACCTCGATGCCCGACATGGAGCGGGAAAGCATCAAGCGCATCAAAGGTTATATCAGGGATCACGCCAAATCCGACAAGCCCTTCTTTGTTTACTGGGCCAGCTATGCACAGCAAATGGCTGCGTCTCCCAAAGATTTTCGGGGTCGGCCGGATTATGATGACACCAACCTCCAGTCGGCTGAACTCGCACAGCATGACGACTACATGCAGCAACTGCTTGATACCCTGCGTGAGGAAGGTATTGCCGAAAACACACTTGTGGTCTGGGTAAGTGACAATGGACCAATGTATGCATTTTGGCCCAACAGCGGCTATTCATGGCTGCGCGGCCACAAGGGCCAGGTTTATGAAGGGGGCGTCAGAACGCCGGGCATTGCCTGGTGGCCAGGCACCATCGGGGAAGGTCAGACGATCCACGACATGATTTCGACCACCGACCTTTTCACAACAGCCGCCCGTATTGCAGGCGCATCAAAATACATTCCTTCAGACCGGGTTGTTGACGGTATAGACCAGACACCCTTGTTGTTGAACGGGAACAAACACGGGCGGCGGGATTATATCTTCCATTATAATGGTAACCAGATTGGTGCGGTGCGTATGGGGGATATTAAAATGCACATTAAATCCCAGTCACAAGGCGGCCTGCCCAATGTTGAAGTTTATAACATTCGGCGCGACCCGGCTGAAAAATTTGACGCCATGTACCAGTATCTCGCAAAGGTGGTTCCTTTTCAGAAGCTCATTGCCGCCCATAAAAAGCTGATCGAGAAATACCCTAACCGGAAGCTCGATTCGGGCGAATTCTGACCACACGTTATATCGACACACCAAGCGTCCCGGGTAGCAGATTTCCTGCCCGGGACTCTTGTTATGGTCATTTCCTGCAATCATGGTATAGTCCGGGCGTTAACTGCATAGCCTGGAACAAGGCTTATGCGCATGATGCAAAGTTGGCAGGGGACCATTACTCGGGAGTAGGCGTAATTTGCTTTCCGAATTTGAATATGTAAATACAACGAATGTTGATTTTGCCGAACACAAGATGAGTTCCTTGTTCGCAGGGCATCGTCTTATTCTCGATAAATCAAGCGACTTTAGCGTCCGTTACGCCGGTGTACCCCTTGATGAGGATACCTCCGTCAACTTCTTTTCCTATGGCAGTAATGTAGAAGTCCATCCCGACCCGATCATGGAATTCTATCTGATACAAATTCCATTGAAGGGTGTGGGTATTCTGCATAACCGGGACGGTGAAATTGATATCCGCCCCGGCGTTCTGGGCGTACAGAACCCCGACGCCATCGAAAAAACGTCTGGCGGAGTGGCTGCGATCGTATTGTCCTCAGGATATCGCGCAAGACGCTTGAACATCATGCCAGCCAGTTCATGCAGGAACATTTAAGTTCGAAGCTGCTCTTCGATTCCCGCGTGTGTTTAAAGGACCCTGCCGCCTATAGCTGGTTCAGCCAGATCAAAACCGTGGTTGAGCTGATTGATAACTCGGCTGATATCAATCAGATCCGTGCCCTGCTCAAGGTTTATGCGTCAAATATCAAAACGGCTGTGCTTTTGTCACTGCCCCATAACTATTCTGACAGAATAAAAGGCCGGGCCGGCAACCCGCTGCCACACTATATCAGGAAGGCAACCGACTATATTCATTTCAACTACGAATCTTCGATACAGTTGGAAGATATTGCCAATCATACAGGGTACAGCGTCAGATCTCTTGTCGAAGGGTTTCGCAAGTTTGTCGGCACCAGCCCTAAAAAATATCTGACAGAGGTTCGACTGTCTGCCGCAAGACAAAAGCTGCTTGATCCTGACTGCGCAGACAGCGTGACTGACATTGCCTTTATGGCAGGATTTACACAGCTTGGACGGTTTTCCGGCCTGTACAGGGACAAGTTTGGCGAGTTGCCTTCCCAGACACGAAGTATTCGGAATATCTCCTGGCAACCGCCCAGACTGTTGTCCAATTAATTGAGCCCTGCCACAGGCCAGAAAACCAAGGCAGCAAGGCCCGGAAGTGCCTTAAAAACGAGCAATCGCAGATATAGCGCCCACCGTTTCAAAGCTGTTGTAATTCGACAGGAAAAAAGTGGAATCCTTTTTCTCATACCCGACAGATGCAGATAAATCCACAACATCGGACAGACGATAATTCAACGAGACAGCACCGCCATATTGCCAGTCTTTTCTGCTGACAAACGTCACATCTTCATAGAAATCATCAAACCATGCCCGGCTTACACTGGCATTCGCCCGCAAGGTCAGATCCTGTGACAAGACATGTATAAGGCTGGCCGAAAAAGACGCCGAGGTGCTGTTATTCTCTCCAATTTCACTCCATTGGCGAACAAGCCCTATGCCAGGAC
This sequence comes from Sphingomonadales bacterium, assembly GCA_965227345.1. Taxonomy (GTDB): domain Bacteria; phylum Pseudomonadota; class Alphaproteobacteria; order Sphingomonadales. The sequence continues at coordinate 3,441,038 of OZ245755.1, read as the reverse complement.
GAACCAATGTTCTCGGACCAAGAGGAAAGCCGGCATTCAGGTTCACAGACAATCCGTAGAAGCCAACCCCATTCCCAAAGCCACTATCAAAATTGAACCCGCCGAAGGCAGCAATACTGCCATAAAGTGGTGTCCCGGAAATAGCTCGCCCCAGGTTTATCGAGGTATTCCAGTTACGTGATGACGGGGCAAAATCCTTGCCATATTCAATCCCGGAGATACCTGTACGAACGCCAAAATCATATTTGCCATCCAGTCGGGTCTGTACACCTGCAGAAGCGCTTCCCTCGACAAAAAAGCTGCCTCCCACATCGTCAACGGTGCGGAGCGGATTCCCGGAATATCCGGTGCCCAGGCTGCCATTTATGTAAAAGATTTCATTTAGCTTGAGAACATAGATGCCTGCTTCACCATCTATTTCGTTGCTTTCTGTGGCCAGAATGCCGCGGCCAGTCTCTTCATTACGCTCTATGACATCATCAATCTGGCCACCCTGAATAATTGCCCCTTCAATATCGGGGGTCGCTTGTGAATAGGCGGCTGATCCGGTGAACAGTATAGCAAGGGCCATCGACAGCCCCAAAGAATTTGCTGTCTTCATGATTAATTACCCTGTGCCGTTGCATTTGCTTCAATACGAAGTGTCGCGGATTCACCCGTCGAGAGAGAATAGGATTGCAACCCTTCGCCACGAACCACATCATCGACTCTGATTTGTGCCGTATTCGGGGAAAACTGCCCTTCATTTACGGCCGTAATAATGAGTGAGGCCACACCTCTTCTCAGGCCAATATCAAAATCTTCTCCTGCATTGGTCAGCACGACACGACTGTTATAGATCGGTCGGCCAAACTGCCGAATTTCAATATCAACAATATCATTATCTTCCACACCATTATCACGCAGAAGATAGGCCAGCTGCTGACTTGAAATACCGATATCAGAAAATCCACCGGTCGAGAAAATATCACGACTTTCGTTCAGCACATCGCCCAGCGCAAGAAGAGCGCTGCGGCGCTGCAGATCAGCCCAATAAGTCGTACAACCGGAATAACCATGGCATGGCGGTGGTGACATCGCCCATTTGCGCCAGCCTTCATCACGAACAAGGCTGATCAGATAGGTGGCCCGGGCCAATGCCGACGCCAGATTGGGGAAGCCGGCATCCAGCGCCCAACGTTCCAGCTGGCGCACGTTCTGGGTTTTTAGCCAATCTTCCCATGGCGACAGGTCGGTTTCTGCGATCCCGCCAACCTTGAAATCGCTCAGATCCATATTCTTCAGCGCCGGATTATTAACATCGTTCATCCAGCTATCTTCATCGAAAGACCTCAGGTCCAGATCACTGGTCGACGGACCATCAAATTCCGGCGGGACAAATTTCGGCGGATCGAATTTCGGCGGGTCAAATTTCGGCATATCAAATTTCACTGCGTCGATATCGAATTTCGAAACTTTCAGCTCTGATATCTCAAGAGGGGTTGTTTCAAGCTCCGACACTTTAAAAGGCTTGCCCATCGGGTCACGATTTGCCTCATCCGCCTTTTTCTTGGCCAGCAATGCATCCTGAATTCTTTTCAGTTCTTCTGCGTTTTTGCGCCGTTTTTCGTCCTCTTCCCACTGCTTCTTCAGCCAGTCAGGAATTTCAGAATACTGCGGATCATCTGACGGTTTGTCATCCTTCGGTGTCCGTGGCGGTGCCGTCGGATAATCCGGCTTCATGGCGTCTTCCAGACGTTCATTGGCACCGTCAGCATATTCCTGTTCTTTTTTCCGCTTTTCCTGCCGGTCCTCTTCCGCCTGTTGCTGGCGCTCTTCTTCTTCCTGCTGGCGTTTCAGCTCTTCACGCGCCTTACGGCGCTCTTCCAGCATATCTTCCGCCAGCTTCTGCTTTTTCTCGTTTTCCTTGTCAATTTCACCGATCTCCTTGTCCAGCTGGGCAACTTCGTCTTCCCATTCCTGCTGTTTTCGGATGATCTGCTCGGTTTTCATTTTCTCCAGACGGGTGGTTTCCTGTGCGGCGCGAGTAACCGCCTCGTTGACATTTTTGAGACCCTTGATGGAAAGGTATACGTCTGTCACTGAGCCGACAGTAATCGCCGCAGCATCGCTCCAGAAACCCTTGGCATTCAAGGTCAAGGCATTACCCGCCAGCGACAAAAGATCAAGCCCTAACAAGGCTACCGCCCCCTTGGAACCATAGCTGCGAGTCAGATTGACCTCGCCCCCGGACAGGTCACCGGTTTGGCTACCAACATTATAAACGGCGGTTAGACCGGTAATGCCATTGAAGGTATGGCTTAACCCGGTCAATGTCTTGCCAATGGGGCCTTCCTGTACGGCCTTGATATAGTTTCCCCACGAACCTTTGGGGATGTTTTTGACATCCTGAACTGTTTCCACGGCCTGTTCGGTGTATTGCGCCAGTTTGGCTTCTTTTGACAAAACCTCCTCGGCAGCTTTTTCATAATTCCTGACGAGCGTCTGATCCCGGGCGGCAGGTACAAAATCGTAGGATTTTGGATCTTGCGCCACATCCTCAAACAGCGCGATGGCATTATCATTGGCCCATTGGGCCTGATTGAATTTGCTTGTTGCCGCCGCCCTGATCGCCTTTCTTTCCGCCAATGGCAGATTTCTGCCTTCGCCCAGCAGATAATTATAAGTGTTGTTTAATTCGTCTGAAGCTGCCTGGAAGGCCTTGCCAGCGCTTACCATATCGGATTCAACATTGGCATAGGCCGGTTTCAGCTTCCAGCTGCTAGCTTCAATAGGTGCATTTTTTAGGGCAGTCTCCGCCAATTCAAGATTTTTCTGGGCAGTGGTGAGCTCTGTTTTCAGGGCCTCTCCACTGGTATAGACTTGCTTCACCTTGGCCTCGACGGCCTTGATCATTTGGGCCTCTTCAGGCGTTCCGGCCTTGACCCCGGCCCAGGTCAACACCACCCCACTCAACGTATTTAGCGTCGCAGCATTGGACACGCCGTCCATAACTTTCTGACCGGTCGACTTTTCCTCGCCCCGAGGTTCATTCGATTGTGCCCCTGCCAGTTCCGGCGCCTGGTTGGCACTGTTTTCCCCCAGCGACAAGGCCATAACATCCAGATTTGATGCAACTCTGATCGGGGTCTGGTCAACCAGATCATCACCACTGCCGGAAAAGGAAATCACCTGTGTACTTTCCGGGCTGTAAAAATCGTCATAATAGCGTGCAACAGACGGTATCTTGCGGGGGTCAATCAACGGCTGGCCATTCTTGTCAGCAGCCACCATGGTGCGGGAAAAACGATACGGTCGCGGCTGGCCGTCTTCCCGGGCGACCGCCCTGTGCAAGGCTGCGTTCAGATAAACCTTGCCAAAACCGGGATCGGTCAGCGTCATTCCCTGCGCCCAATGGACCACTGTTTTGCCCGTGCGGTCATTATAGCGGAAACTGGGAACCCTATAATTCACCAGCACATAGTCCGTACCCTGATGAGAAAAATATTCGCGGGTCAGTTCAATAGATACGGGGCCGCCGGAAAGACGGCCCATCCCAATCGCAGAAAGAGGCATTTCAGCCGTCCAGCGCGCATTCTTGCCAAGCTCTGGCCCGCGATCAAGCTGCGGGCGAACATAGTTATTGTGGAAACGGGCAACGTTTGAATCACCGGCAATTGTTTTGGTGTCGTAATTGTAATGAAAAGCCAGTTCTGCCGTTGAAGTGTTCTGGAACTGGCTGGCAGCAAGGCCATCCGGTTTTTCGAAAACCACCGCGCCATCACCGTAATCCACCATCGACCAGGATTCATTCCCGCTGCGTATACGGGCAAACGCAGCAACCTGTGCATGGGAGAAGTTTTTTGATCCATCGAAAATTTCGGTAATGAGATGCAGGTAATAACGATTGGTCTCGTTAAGATGTGCTGCCGCCATACCGGGCTGCGCCGATGCCGTCGACATTGCCGTTATGCTCATGGGGTCGCCAGCCACAGCGTACCCGGTTCCTGCCAGAAACAAGGCTGCAACCGAGACACTGGTCCGCAAAAATGTACCCATGGCATTTGATCGGAGTGCTACACCATTTTTCATGATCACTTCCCCCCCACGTAAACTGATTCGACATACGAAAGATCCCCAAGGGGACGCAGGGTAATAAATGCTGTATTATTACCGCTGTTCACCGCCCATGTACTGCCCCTCTCGTATGCAGGATCGGCAGCACCGCTCAGCACCCGGCTCCAGTCACGTTCAGCCAGCAGTGCTTCTGCCATCATCAGGCGGGCATCGCCACCGCCGCCGCGCAGGTCCGTATTACCATAGGGTTCAGGGTCCATCAGCGCCGCAACACTTTTGACGTCACCGCCCGCCAGTGCATCCACGAACGACTGGACCACCGCCGCTTCGAATGTTTGTCGGTCGGGGAAATCCGCAAATCGCAAGTCGCGCAGGGCGTCATCGCCTACAATCGTTCTGCGCGCCAGCTCGCCCTTCGCTTCACCAGAGGCGGCTACGTTAAAATTTGTGGCCCCCAACCGTCCAAAAAATATCCATTTTTCTTGCTTGTCGGCCAGTTGGTCCAGAGACGCATAAATACCAGGCATAGCCGCCCGTTCATCTGCGCCCCATCCGTCACGCAAGCGTGCCGCATCGAACCTCTCAACAAGCGGGCGCATCCCCATCGGCGGGAACAGAAGCATCTCTCCCCGTTCGGCAACATCTGGTCCCGCGGCTGCACTTCCTTCAAGGGTGACAATATAGGCGACGTCGCTGGCAAAACCGATAATGCCGGCAAAAGAGGAGAGTTTGACCTCATGGCCGGCAAAAGAAATTGTTCCACTTTCTCTCGACAGTGCCAATTGCTCACCAGTCTCGAACTGGCCGGATTGAACCGTTGCCAGATCAGCTGAACGCAGGCCCTGGGCACTTGCAGAACCCATAAAAACAACTGCACTGATTGTCAGCAGAATAGAAATTCCCGACTGAATAACGGCCCCCCGCAATCCAGCTCCGCACTTTGCTGCCCCAAACAATTTCCACTCCCTTTATTTAATGTTTGCCTATTTAATGTTTGTCCTTCATTTTTTACAATACGCAGTAAAAATATCTACCTCTAGTGTATATAGAATAATTTTTGAATCAATTTTATATTCATTATAATAAAACTGCCCTTAGGCCATCCCAAGCAATAATACTAAAATTTTAATCAATATGCTCAAGTCTACCCAAAAAAATATTCCCATGTATAGTCTTAATTTATAATCATAAACAAGATTGCAGTAGAGGTTTCAAGTTTTGAAGACAATTATTATAGAAAATCGCTTCTGCGGCCCGCCAGATAGCGGTAATGGCGGTTATGTCGGCGGTCTGATTTCAAAATACATGCAGGGACCTGTTGAAGTCACTCTAAAGGCGGCACCACCACTAGAAACACCTCTCGAACTTGTTTTGTCTGCTGAAGGGGCAGAGCTTGTCCACAATAACGAAACAATTGTTGTTGCCAGAACCATTTCACTTGACCTTGATGTGCCGCCGCCGCCAACCTGGCAGGCGGCAGTAAGGGCAGAAGAAAACTTTGCCGGCTTTTGCCATCATCCGCTGCCGGGGTGTTTCGTATGTGGAACAGCACGCTTTCAAGGTGATGGGCTGCGTATTTTCACCGGGCATACGGTAGATGACGAGCGAATCGCCGCTGCCCCCTGGATTCCTGATGAAAGTCTTGGAGACGAATCCGGGAAAGTGGGACAGGAGTTTATCTGGGCAGCCCTTGATTGCCCCGGCTATTTCGCTGCAAACATTCACCCGGCCCCCGCCTTGCTGGGCCGCATGGCCGTTGATATTCGGGCTTCACTCAATGTCGGCGAAAAATCCGTTGTGATCGGCTGGCCGATTGATCGCGAGGGCCGCAAGCAGCACGTAGGCACCGCAATATTCAGCGAAACCGGCAAACTTGTCGCCCACGCCCGGGCAACGTGGATTATGCTGCGGCAATAGAGACACGCATTGATCGCGCCAGGATAAAACTAAAGCAGATCACGCAGCCGGTTCCATGTCTGGCCAAGGGAGATAATCTTGCGGGACGTCCAGTCGGAATAAGGCAGCGTGACCGGTCTGATTTTCTCAAACAGATCAATCCGCTCCAGATTCCCGCCGACAGCGTCTGCGATAATCGACCCGGCAAGGTGAGAAAAATTCACTCCGTGCCCCGAATAAGCCTGTGAATAGAATATTCGGGCTGACAGGCGACCCACTTGCGGAATTTTATTAAGGCTTAAACCAAGTCTGCCGCCCCATTGATAATCAATCCGCACCCCTTTCAGCTGCGGATATATTTTTAACAGTCTTGGCAAGAGCTTGCTCTTGATATCCCGCGGGTGCTTGCCTGAATAATTGCACCGCCCCCCAAACAACATGCGCTTGTCGGCACTCAGGCGGAAATAATCAGGCATGGCATTATTGTCAGACACAGCCAGATCCATCGGGTTAATCTCATGCGCCAGATCATCGCCCAATGGTTCCGTCGCAATCATGTAGCTTCCCCCCAGATAAAGGGTGCTCTCAAGACCGTCATCCAGATGCTGATATCCATTCGCCGCCAGCACCACCATTTCGGCATCCACAACCCCGCCTTTGGTGTGCACCTTGGGGCGAAGGCTTTGCTCCAGTCGGGTTACCTCGGAATGTTCAAATATCCGAACCCCCAACCTGGTCGCCAACCGTGCTTCTTCAAGACAAAGATCAAGCGAGTGCACATGACCACCACCCATGTTAAGCAATCCGCCCTTATAGGCATCCGTCCCCAGAATGGCAGATATTTCATCTTTTTTTGCAATATAATATTTGTACGGCAGCTTCAGGCGCTCGTAATCAGTCACCTTGGCTTCCAGGGCAGCCATATGGCGCGCCTTGTGGGCCACTGTGATCTGCCCGGACTTAAAATCGCAATCCAGTTTGTATTTTTCGACCCGGTTCCGGATAATGTCGTTGCCAGTCCAGCCCATTTCCCGAACCAGATCAGCTGATTCCGGACCAAGTTCGGCAATCATTTCATCTTCGCCGCTAAAGCCCCCGATGATATGCCCGCCATTGCGGCCCGAAGCGCCCCAGCCGACCCTTCGCGCCTCCAGCAACACAACGCTAAACCCTTTTTCGGCAAGCTCAATGGCAGTTGAAAGGCCGGTAAACCCTGCACCGACCACACAAACATCCGCCGTCACCGCCCCTTCAAGGCGATGATAATTAACCTCGCCCTTGGCAGAAGCTATATAGTAAGACTGAACATGGCCCGAGTGAAAACTCATGATGTTTCACAACCCCTGGATGTAAAGAACACACTTATGCAATGTATTACATACACTTAAGGGCGTGAAACACCAAGCTTTGTAATTACGCGAGCCCAAATACCTCAGCCAAACGCCTGAATGCCAGTCTGGGCACGCCCCAGAATAAGGGCATGAACATCATGCGTACCTTCGTATGTATTCACGGCCTCCAGGTTCATGACGTGACGGATCACATGGAATTCGTCCGCAATGCCGTTACCGCCGTGCATATCCCGGGCCATACGGGCGATATCGAGTGACTTGCCGCATGAATTGCGCTTGATCAGGGAAATGGCTTCAACGGGCAGCTTGCCTTCGTCTTTCAAACGACCGGCTTGCAAACAGGTGAAAAGCCCAAGGGTAATTTCAGTTTGCATGTCTGCCAGCTTTTTCTGAATCAGCTGTGTTGCCGCCAGCGGACGGTTAAACTGCTTGCGGTCCAGCGTATACTGACGCGCGGCATGCCAGCAAAATTCTGCTGCACCCAAAGCGCCCCAGGCAATGCCGTAACGTGCGTTATTCAAACACCCGAACGGGCCCTTCAGGCCAGATACATTTGGCAGCAGGGCGTCTTCGCCAACTTCAACATTTTCCATCACAATTTCGCCCGTTGTGGAGGCACGCAGCGAGAATTTACCCTCGATCTTGGGTGCAGACAGACCTTTCATGCCCTTTTCAAGCACAAAGCCGCGAATAGCGCCCTCGTCATCCTTGGCCCATACGACGAATACATCGGCAATCGGGCTGTTGGTGATCCACATTTTGGCCCCGTTCAGAACATAGCCACCATCAACCTTGCGTGCACGTGTTTTCATGCCCGCCGGATCGGAACCGGCATCTGGCTCTGTCAGCCCAAAACACCCCACCAGCTCGCCTTTGGCCATGCCCGGCAGATATTTCTGACGCTGTTCTTCCGTGCCATAGGCATGGATGGGATGCATGGCCAGCGACGATTGCACCGACATGGCAGAACGATACCCTGAATCAACCCGCTCAACTTCGCGGGCAATCAGGCCGTAACAAACCGAGTTCACGCCCGGACAGCCATAACCGTCAATGGTCGCGCCCAACAGGCCCAATTCACCCATTTCCGTCATGATCTCACGGTCAAAATTTTCGTGCCGGTTCGCCATCAGAACACGTGGCATCAGTTTTTCCTGACAATAATCGCGCGCCGTATCGCGAACCAGCCGCTCTTCTTCCGTCAGGCAGCTTTCCAGATTTAGCGGATCTTCCCAGGAAAAGGGATATGGTTTCTTGCTCATCATTTTACCTCATTGGTTTTTAAACAGGGGGTCACACAAATTCTATTTTCCGATAATCAGTGCCAGCGAGTGCGCCAGACGCACCAGACGGGGGCCAATTTCTTCTTCCAGGCTCTGACGCGTACAGGCATAAACCGGGGCCGCACAACTCATGGCCAGAATGGGCCCGCCGCCATCACCGACAAGCGGCACAGCAACCGAGCGGGTATCATTACGCCACTCTGTATCGACAATGCAAAACCCTCGCGATTTTACTTCATCAACACTGTGGGAAATTCGATTTTCTATCGCCGTCCACTCGTCACCATAAATGGCGCTCAAGCCCAACTTCGTCTGCGACAGTTGTTCTTCCGGCAAGGCTGCCAGCCAGGCCCGGCCCACGCCTGACGTCGCCATTGGCAGCCGGGCACCAATATCAAGCTGCAGACCCGTCCGCCGGTTTACCGTGCATTCCTCAATATAAACCATATCAGGAAAGTCAGGTGCACCTATGGCAACGGTGTAATCGCCCATGCGGGCCAGTGCCATCATATCATCATGGGCAAAGTGACGATAGCGTCGTGACACCAGAAACGGATACCCCAGCGATAACACACGTGGCGACAGCTCATATGTATTATCTTTACATCGCACCAGATAGCCCAGCATCTGCAAGGTATGCACCAGACGGCTAACCGTTGCCTTCGCCAATCCGGTCAGATTACACAAATCCTTGTGGCTAAGTCGGCCAGGCTCTGCCTGAAACACTTCCAGAATTTCAAGCCCCCGCGACAGGGCAGAAACAAAATCACGATCCTCGGCAACCTCGGCCCTCGCCTCATCCCGGGCAATGGTCTGGCGCAGCGCGATCTTTTTGTCCGCTGACGCAGAAGATGCGGCCATACGCCTGACATTGCTGATTGCAAATTTTTGAACCATCTAACGACTCTCATGACCCGTTTATTTAACATGAACTATGACCATTGTTCCATTTATTGCAATTTATTTCTATAAAAATTCCGCAATGCGGAACTATAGTATGTTTGCATAAGATATAACGGTCATGATACGATGGCAGCGGTTATTATATTATCGGATGCAAATGTCTGAGCGCCTGAAATATTTTCTGTCTTTCCTGCAGGTTATTGCGGTCCTCCTTTATCCCCAGATGGCCGTGAGCGGGATTGTGGAGCCCGCCAGCGTCGGATCGCATCTGGTCAGCCACACGGCGGAAGCAGGCGAAAGCACGTCTCATATGCATCATGAGATGAACATCCCCGAGATAAACACAACAAAACCAGATACGACCGGCACGGAAAGCAAGGCCTCGTGTTGCAACACCACAGGTGCCATGTGCGCAACGATGATTTCCGCAACACCGGTTCTCCCGCTGCCGCCAGCACCCTTCCGCGTTTTGCACCTTTCTCTCCCGGATGGCTCGTCCATCGCCCCCGCCCTTATCCCCAAGCCGCCGAAACCCTAGCTCTCCAACACTATTTTTATTGAAACATTTGCGCGCTCAAAGCCCTGGCCGACGAATGGCCCGGGCCGCCTGTGAGCATAAAATGGATAGAGAGCTTATGATAAATCGACGACATATTTTGCAGACCGCTGCGGGAGCGGGGCTGGTTACCGGCCTCAACAGCCTGTTGCCCGCCTGGGCACAATCATATTCCAGCGGCACGATCCGACATGCTGGACAAAGCAGGGCCTTTGACCTGAACATAGCCCTGACACCCTTGGAAATCGGGCAAAAGAAGGCGATGCCCACGACCGTTAATGGCACGGTTCCGGCACCGCTTCTGCGCTTTCAGGAGGGCGACAAGGCGGTATTGCGCGTGACCAACACATTGCAGGAAGACACATCCATTCACTGGCACGGTATATTACTACCCTACCAGATGGATGGGGTACCCGGCCTGTCCTTTCCCGGCATACGACCCGGCGAAACATTCGAATATGAATTCGACCTGAAGCAGAACGGTACATACTGGTATCACAGCCATTCGGGCTTTCAGGAACAGCTCGGCCTGTATGGCCCTTTAATTATCGACCCGGAAGGCCCCGAACCGGAATCTTTTGATCGTGATTATGTTATTTTTCTGTCGGACTGGACTTTCGAGAACCCGCGAAGAATCCTCTCGAAGTTAAAGAAGCAGGCCGATTATTATAATTTCCGCCAGAAAACTGTTGGTGATTTCTTCCGCAACGCCTCTGACAAGGGCATTAGTGAAGCCCTTTCCGAGCGCATGTCATGGGGGGCGATGCGCATGGCAGCCACAGATATCGCTGATATTACGGGGCACACCTATACATATCTGATGAACGGGCAAGTCGCTGCTGATAACTGGACGGGACTGTTTGAACCGGGCCAGCGGCTACGCCTGCGCTTTATCAACGGGTCTGCCATGACCTATTTCAACATTCGAATTCCGGGCTTGAAAATGACAGTGGTTCAGGCTGATGGTCAGAATATCCGCCCCGTACCGGTAGATGAATTTCAAATCGCCATTGCTGAAACCTTTGATGTGATGGTTGAACCCGAAGCAGACAAAGCCTATACGATTATGGCAGAATCCATGGACCGAAGCGGTTATGTCCGCGGGACTCTGGCGCCACAAACCGGGGGCACGGCTGATGTTCCGCCCCTGCGCGAGCCCCCCGTCCGTACCATGGCCGATATGGGTATGGATCATGGAAATATGGACCACGGGAACATGGGTCATGAAAACATGAACCATGGGAATATGAACCACGCCACCATGGGGCACACCATGCCAGCACCTCCTGCTCCAACAGGCCATGGCAAAGATCATAAAATGGGGCCCGGCGTTGATATGATCGCCGAATCCCCCCGGAACCGGCTGGCAGAACCGGGAACAGGTCTGGCCAACGTCGGCCATCGGGTCCTTGTTTATAGTGATCTTGCGAGCAGAATCCCGGTTCCGGACCAAAGACCGCCCACACGCACAATCGAACTGCACCTGACCGGAAATATGGAACGGTATATGTGGTCCTTTGACGGCGAGAAATTTTCTCATTCCACGGAGCCTATTGAATTCCGGCTGGGGGAAAAACTCCGTCTGGTTTTTGTAAATGATACCATGATGGAGCACCCGATCCATCTCCACGGGCTTTGGATGGAGCTAGAAAATGGCATGGGCAAGGATCGCCCGCGCAAGCACACTGTCAGCGTCAAACCGGCAGAACGCCTTTCTGTTCTGGTCACGGCGGATGCGCCGGGGCTTTGGGCCTTTCATTGTCATCTGCTCTTCCACATGGAGGCAGGCATGTTCCGTGTGGTGAAAGTCGTCAAGTCAGGAGCAGACGCATGAAACAGAAAATCACCCTTCTTGTGCTCGCCCTCACTATTGGCCTCATAAATGCTGCTCCCCAACCTGTTCTGGCGATGGGCAATTACAAACCCCAACTCTTTTTGCAGGCTGACCGACTGGAATATCAGGCCAGCAATAGCGCTGACCTGCTGGTGTGGGACCTTCAGGGCTGGTATGGCGGTGACATCAACAAACTATGGATCAAGGCGGAAGGCGAACTTGATCTCAACGACAGTGTTGAGGAAGCCGATATCGAACTTCTCTGGAGCCGGGCGGTATCCCCTTTCTGGGATTTGCAGCTTGGGGCACGTCAGGATATAGAACCCGGGCCGGGGCGTACCTATGGGGTAATCGGCGTTCAGGGGCTCGCACCCTACTGGTTCGAAGTTGACGCTTCGGCTTATGTCAGCGACAAAGGCGACATTACCGCAAAAATTGAGGCCGAGTACGAATTGCTGATTACACAGCGGCTCGTATTGCAGCCTCGCGTGGAAGCCAGTCTGGCATTGCAGAATGTCGAGGCCCGCACCATCGGAAAAGGCCTGAGTTCGATTGAAGCCGGGTTACGCCTGCGCTATGAAATCAAACGGGAGATAGCACCCTATATCGGAATCAACTGGACCCGTTCAACAGGAAAAACTGCCGATTTCCAACGCCTTAAGGGCGAAGATGTCGATAATCTGTCTTTCGTATTGGGGCTGCGGCTCTGGTATTGATCAGCTTAGCTGATCAGCCACCAGACAAAGCCTGCTGAGGCCGCCAGAACAAGGAGTGCCGCGATTGGGTTTACCAGACGCACAGATGTGCCCGAGGGGACCTGATCGCGGTGTTTCCAGCCCGTAATCATAGGCCGAATGAGATTATCTTTTTTGACAAACAGATAAAAAAGCGCCGCCAGAATATGAAGAGCGACCACCGCCAGAATCACATTAAACAAAAGGTGGTGATAGCCGGTCATATCGTCTGACGCCTCTTTGCTGACCATATAGGTCAGGGGCCCGTCAAACAGAATATCATCGTTGGAAAACAGCCCCAGAATGGCTTGCCCACCCAAAACCAACAACATCAGCATCACGACCCAGCCCCCCATGGGATTGTGGCCGGCGTATTTTGGTGCTGCCCCCGAGAACACAGCCTTAACATATTGCAGCGCGGCACCGGGGCCAGACAGGAAGGACAGAAAACGGGCGGTGCTTGACCCCAGAAATCCCCAGATCAGACGAAATATGATCAACGCCAGTATGGCCAGCCCCGACCACATATGCCAATCCATTTCCCCCTCTTCTGCCGACCACCAGGAAAAGGCCATCAGACCAACCAGAGACCAGTGGAACACCCTGACCGGCAAATCCCAAACCTTGATACTGTCGGTGCCTGTCGATGTTTCCATATTGCTTCTCCAATCTGATCTTATATTACCATCATCCCGCGAGCCGGGCACCCTGAAGCGCCAGCCAGGCTTCCAGCTTGACCTGGGTTCTTGGTGATACGGTTAACCCCAGCTTTGTCCTGCGCCATAATACATCCTGCGCCGTGCGCGCCCATTCGCTGGTCACCAGATACCGTAATTCAGCTTCATAAAGCCCCTCACCAATTTCGTCTCCCAGATCTTCCAGACTTTGCGCTTCTTCCAGAAACAAATCGGCCAGCGTACCGTATGAAGTGGCGTACCTTTCCGCCAAATCTGTTGGCAGCCAGTCATATCTATATCGGAAATTCTGGATAAAGGCGTTGCGATCACCGCCTTGAAAGTCACCTCCGGGTAATATGGCATGCGCCGTCCACGGTTTGCCCGGGTTGTTCAGCCAGGGGGCAAGCTTGGCCAGGGCATGTTCCGACAACAGACGATGGGTTGTGATTTTGCCGCCATAAACATTCAGCAATACCGATCCGTCATCATCCCCGTCTAGGTCCAGCACATAATCACGGGAAATTTCCGATGCATCTTCATCCATGTCGCCATAAAGTGCCCGGACCCCGGAAAAGTGCGAGACGACGTCTTTTGGCGCGATTGATCTTTTGAAATACCGGTTCACCGTTTCACATAAATAGGTAACTTCATCATCGCTGATGGTTGCTGCGCCCGGGTCTCCGGTAAAATTGACGTCCGTGGTACCAATCAGGGAGAAATTTTTCTGGTACGGCAGCACAAAGACAATCCGGCCATCCACATGCTGCAGAATATACGCCTGATCCCCCAACACCATGCGCGGCACCACAATATGGCTGCCCTTGACCAGACGCAATCGATGCCCGGCGACATTTTTGCCAATCACACCGGTCAGCACTTCTTCAGCCCACGGGCCTGCTGCATTGACCAATGCTCTGGCCCGGACCACGCGCCGCACCGCGCCGTCCTTGCCAGTCAATTTGACGTGCCAGAAACCATCTTCCCGATGGGCGAGCGAACATTGTGTACGGGTCAGGATATCTGCGCCCCGTGCCGCCGCGTCCATCGCATTCAGCACAACCAGACGGGCGTCATCTGCCCAGCAATCCGAATAGGCAAAACCCTTGGTATAATTGTCTTTCAGCGACCGGCCCACCGGGTCTACCAGAAAATTGACCCCGCGTGACGCCGGCAGTGTTCCCCGCCCGCCTATATGATCATACAGAAACAGGCCAAGCCTCAACAACCACGCCGGCCGCAAATGGGGGGCATGGGGCAATACAAATTTCATCGGGAAAATGATATGCGGTGCCGATTTCATGAGCACCTCGCGTTCGGCCAGTGCCTTGCGCACCAGACGAAACTCGTAATGTTCCAGATAGCGCAAGCCACCGTGAATGAGCTTGGAACTTGCAGAAGAGGTGCCGCTGGCCAGATCATTTTTCTCCGCCAGTATAACACGCAAGCCCCGACCGGCAGCGTCACGGGCAATACCGGCCCCGTTTATCCCGCCCCCAATGATCACCAGATCGTAAAGATCATCAACACTCAAACGAATCTCTCCACACAGGCCTGATTAAAATCATACAGGATTTCAAAGGGGTATGGCAAACAACTTACAACGTTGCAGGTTGAGCGATGCCATGGCAATCTTGACGCAGGCTCAGGCAGAAGAGGTACGCATGACTTTCCACATCTTAAGTATTGATCAGGGAACCACCTCCACCCGCGCCATCATGTTCAACGCATCCGGCGTGCCTGTATCGTCTGCACAGGTTGAACTGAAGCAGATATATCCCCGGTCCGGATGGGTCGAGCATGATCCGGCAGAAATATGGCATGCCACACAAACCGTTTGCGTACAGGCGGTAAAACAAGCCGGAGTGACCCCTGCCGCCATCGGCATTACCAACCAGCGCGAAACGAGTGTGATCTGGGATCGAAAAACCGGCGAACCGGTTGCCAATGCCATTGTCTGGCAGGACCGAAGGACATCGGCACAATGCGCGCAGCTCAAGGCAGACGGGCACGAGGCGGAAGTTGCCGCCCGCACAGGGCTGTTGCTGGACCCTTATTTTTCTGCCACAAAAATCGCCTGGATTCTGGACAATGTGCCCGGTGCCCGGGAGAAAGCCCTGCGTGGCGACCTGGCCTTTGGCACAATCGACTGCTTTTTGCTGTGGCACCTGACGGAAGGGCGCACCCACGCGACAGATGCCACCAATGCGGGGCGGACCATGCTGTTCAATATCCACACCCAGGTTTGGGACCCCTGGCTTCTGGACCTGTTCAACATCCCGGAAGCTCTTCTGCCGGAGGTTCGGGATTGCGCAGGGCCATTCGGTGAAACGGGCCTGTTCGGCAAAAACATTCCCGTCTGCGGCATGGCAGGGGATCAGCATGCCGCCACCATCGGCCAGGCCTGCTTTACACCGGGTGCCATTAAAAGCACCTATGGCACCGGTTGCTTCATCATGATGAATACAGGAAAAAGCCCGGCCTCTTCCGCCCACCGATTATTGACCACAATTGCCTACCGCCTGAATGGCCAGACCACCTATGCGCTGGAAGGCAGTATTTTCAGTGCGGGATCAGCGGTGCAATGGCTGCGGGATGGCCTGGGCATTATCAAACAATCCGGCGATACGGAGGCGCTGGCCAGAAGCCTTGATCATAATAACGGTGTATATCTGGTGCCAGCCTTTACCGGCCTTGGTGCACCCCACTGGGACCCTGAGGCACGCGGTGCCATATATGGCTTAACACGGGATACCGGCCCGGCGGAACTGGCGCGCGCGGTACTGGAGGCTGTAGGGTATCAAAGCCGGGAACTGATTGCCGCCATGTCGGGTGACGCCAAGGCACACAATATTGTATTCAAGGCCCCGGTTATCAGGGTCGACGGTGGCATGTGCGAGAATAGCTGGGCCATGCAATTTCTGGCCGATATTCTGGATGCGCAGGTAGACCGGCCCAGCATTCTGGAAACGACGGCTTTGGGTGCGGCCTGGCTTGCAGGGCTTGGCGCGGGCTTGTATCCGTCTCTGGAAGAAGCGGCCCGGCAACGCCAAAGCGACACGATTTTTCAACCTGCCATGGCAAATAAAACACGCCAGACGTTGATTGGGGAATGGAATGACGCGATTCGCCGCACGCTAACACCCCATTAGCCGGTAGCGATTCGCTGACCACAGGCCATCATAGCTACAAGACACAAAAAGCCGCCTCTCTTCTGAGGGCGGCTTGATGAATGGCTCGACGCCAGTAATACTTAGTGGTTCAGGACGACGCCGTCACGTTCCATGCGCTTGCGATCAAGCTTGCGGGAACGGCGAACCGCTGCAGCCTGTTCACGAGCCTTCTTTTCAGAAGGTTTTTCGTAGGAACGGCGCATTTTCATTTCACGGTAAACGCCCTCGCGCTGAAGCTTTTTCTTCAAAGCGCGCATGGCCTGATCGACATTATTATCACGAACAACAACTTGCATGCTGCAGGTCAACTCCTTCAATATATTAACGGGGCCAGTGTCTTTTTGACAAATACACAAAAAGACCAGCCCCTCACTTGGCCAACTACCTAACAGAAGCGCAGGGCCTTGTGAAGACTTTATTTCCAAACAATAATGTATCTGGCAGCTTTATTTCCAAATCTGCCCTTTATATCGTGGCAAACATGTAACATATTTATACCATGACTGTCCAACCAATCACTTTGATGGGAAATCCCGTCCTGATGACACCGGCCCACCCGGTGGAAGATATCCATGCGCCTGAAATTGCAGCGCTGATACAGGATATGAAAGACAGCATGAAAGCCGCAGGCGGTATTGGCATTGCAGCACCCCAGATTGGCGTCCCCTTGCGCATTGTCATGTTTTATGCGCCCGGCGATGATGATTCGGCGAATGGCAGCGATGACAGCACAGACCCTGACCATCGGGCAGGGTTGCAGTCCAGTCCGCTCACTGTTCTGATCAACCCAGAAATTGAAGTGTTGACCGACGAAATGCGAAGCGGCTGGGAAGGATGCCTTTCTGTCCCCGGGCTAAGGGGTGTTGTACCCCGCTATACCCGTCTGCACTATACCGGCACGGCACCGGATGGTCGCCTTGTTGATCGAATTGCCGAGGGATTTCATGCCGTCGTGGTGCAACATGAATGCGATCATCTTGATGGCATGTTGTACCCCATGCGTATGAAAGACCTGTCGACGCTGCAATATGTCTCTGAAATGGAGAAACTTGCGGCCGAAACACAAGGATTACCAACCAGGGAGCCTGTTGAATGACCCCGCAGACAGACAAAACACCGGACGAACTCAAGCCTGACATTCTGCAGGCGGTGCTGGCACATGTGCCTTTTGATGGCTGGTCGCAGGCTGCAATGGATCGCGCCGCGCAGGATATGGCCATAGCCCCCGGAATTATAAAGCTTGCCTTCCCGGGCGGCCCCGTCGATGTCATCCATTATTTTTCGGAGCAAGCCGACGCCCGGCTGGCAGCGCACTTCGCCACCCTTAACCTTGAACCCATAAAAATTCGCGACCGGGTCACGCAGGCTGTACGGTTTAGAGTTGAGCAGAATACCGCCCACCGTGAGGCGGCCCGAAAAGCCGTAAATATTCTGGCTCTTCCACAGAACGCGGCCCGTGGGCTGGCCATGCTGCATACGACGGTTGATGCCATCTGGCGCGCCTGCGGCGATACATCAACTGATTTTAATTATTACAGCAAACGTATGATTTTGGCCGGTGTGTTCAGTACGACCCTGTTGTACTGGCTGTCTGACGAGAGCGAAGACTATGCCGATACCTGGCATTTTCTGGATCGGCGCATTGAAGACGTTATGAAAATTGAGAAAACCAAGGCAAGCGTGCAAGCCAATTGCGGAAAACTGCCTGACCTGTGGGGCTTTCTCGGGCGCCTGCGGTACCCGAAGACGGCGTCAACCCGTCGCTAGAGGATTTTTACCTTTGGGATAAAGCCGGGTAACATGACCCATTTTGCGGTCGGCGCGGGCTTCACGTTTGCCATAATCATGAAAATGGGCCCCGTCTTCGGCCAGTATGTCACGCCAGCGATCGATATCATCGCCAATCAGATTGGTCATAACAGCATCGCAATAGCGATCCGTAGATCCCAGCGGCAAATTACAAACGGCCCTGATATGCTGTTCAAACTGGCAGGTCACCGCCCCTTCAATTGTCCAGTGGCCTGAATTATGAACGCGCGGTGCTATTTCATTGATCAGCAATCGCGGACTATGTTCACAAACAAACATCTCAACCGCCAGAACACCGACATAGTCCAGGGCTTCGATGATGTTCCGGCCAAGCTCTTGCGCCTGCTCCGCCAGTTCAGGTGAAATATTGGCGGGCGCGATGGTCACATCCAGAATATGGTTCTTGTGCCGGTTTTCCACCGGTGCGTAGGTCACAATCTGGCCGTCGGGGTTGCGAGCCGCCAGAACGGAAATTTCCCGCTCAAAAGCCACGAAACCTTCAATAATAATATCATGCCCCCCGAGCTTTTCCCAAGCGTCGGCAACATCGGTCAACGCGCGCACAATCACCTGCCCCTTGCCATCATAACCGAAGCGACGGGTTTTCATCACGCAGGGCACCGTCAGATCAGACACCGCCTCCTGTGCTTCCGCCAGACTGTTTGCAGCCCTGTAGGGTGCCGTCTGCGCCCCCATGGTATTGAGAAAATGTTTCTCCGCCATCCTGTCCTGCGCGATACTGAGCGCCATTGCCCCGGGGTGGACAGCGACCCGGTCCGCCAGAACATCAAGTGCTGCAACCGGGATGTTTTCAAATTCAAGTGTGACCACATCAACAGAATCCGCGAAAGCCAAAAGCGCTTCCGTATCGTCATAAGCTGCAACAGTGGTACAGGCAGCCACGCAGGATGCCGGACTTCGGTCTTCGGGGCAGAATATGTGCGTTGAATGGCCAAGTTGCGCCGCCGCCAGACTAAGCATCCGGCCCAGTTGACCTCCGCCCAGAATACCAATTTTCCGGTGGCGGGACGTCGCAGATCTGACAGGTGTATTCATTGTTTTACGATCAGTCTCTCGGCTCGTCAGCAACGGAAATTGTCTGGTTCTCCCTCCAGGCCTGAAGCCGCCCGGCCAACGCCTGGTCCTGAAGTGATATTATGGATGCCGATAAAAGTGCCGCATTCTTCGCCCCTGCGGCCCCGATGGCCAGTGTGCCCACAGGCACGCCGCCCGGCATCTGCACAATCGACAGCAGACTATCCATACCTTTCAATGCCTTGCTTTCAACGGGCACACCCAGCACCGGCAGCGTTGTCATGGATGCGACCATACCCGGCAAATGAGCGGCCCCCCCGGCACCGGCAATAACCACCTGCAGGCCGCGCGCACGCGCAGTGCGGGCATATTCAACCAGCCTGTCCGGCGTCCTGTGCGCCGATACAATCCGCTTTTCATAGCTTATCTCAAGACCGTCCAGAACTTCGGCTGCGTTGCGCATTGTCTCCCAGTCAGACTGACTGCCCATGATCAGGCCGACCAGCGGCGCATTATCTTTTGTCATATTATTTTCCGAAATTTCCGAGTTTGCCAATCATCCCGCCCAGGACAGGAAACCGGCGATTATACCGGCAAGCATTTATTGCGCAACTGTTGGCTTTTATCCGCACGCACGAAAATGTTGCAAACAGCGTGAATAAAGCGTTAACGATTAGGTGCTAAAATGCCTGCAATGTCCGCCAGTCTGGCTATATTCGGACCGCCGGACGCAAGATGCGACAGTTTCAAGCAGGCTTTAAAAGTGGACTATACATGAAAATTGGTGAACCACGACCAATCAACAGAATGAGCAACCTCAGCCGTGCAGGCTCTGCATCCCCGGCTTCTGCTGCCGACTCTGCATCCGATAATGTCAGGGCCATTTCCGATACCGTGAGCGTTATGGGCATTCCCAAAGAAGAAATGACCCCCAAGGTTCGTGATGCCATCATGACATTGATGCAGGAAGTTGACAGCCTGCGCCGTGATCTTGATACAGCCAAAAGGCGCATGGATGAACTCGAAAGCCTGGCTGACCGCGATACGCTCACCCCGGTGGCCAACAGACGCGCATTTGTACGTGAGATGACCCGAATGATCTCGTTTGCAGAACGGTATGATGTGCCGTCCAGCCTGATATTCGTTGATGTTAACGACCTGAAGGTCATTAATGACACCCATGGCCATGCCGCAGGCGATGCCGCCTTGCAGCATGTGGCCGCCACACTGCAAGAGAATGTGCGCGATTCCGACGTTGTTGGTCGCCTCGGCGGTGATGAATTCGGTGTTATTCTGGCGAACGCCCAGGAAGATATCGCCCTGCAAAAAGCAGGGCATCTGGCAGACAAAATTGGGTCCACACCTTTCACCTGGCAAGGACGGGAACTTCGGGTCAGCGTCGCCCACGGGGCCTATTCTTTCCGCGCGGGGATAGACGCCAGCCGGGCTCTGGAAGAAGCTGATCGGGAGATGTATGCCCGCAAGAAGCAGTTGAAAAGCACAGACAGCTTATAACTTATCCTGCGACCCCCTGCCTGCCCGGCTTGCAAGCTATTATTTCACAAGCGTTCTTTCCAGCAAAGGCGTACCCTTCTGGGTGAACAGGGTAAACGACTGAATTTCACCTTCCATTTCCCTTGTTTTGCCATAGCCCAAAGTCGCATTCAGAATTTTAAGTCGCGTCCGCGCATAAATTCCGCGGAACTGGGTGGCCCCCTCCCGTTCCATCACACCAATAATTTTTTGAGCCTCTTCCGGTGTGGCTTTCCAAATGTAAGCATCCAGCGCATTCTTCATTTTCATGGAAACAAGAAACGAATCCAGCCCTGTGCCACCGGAATAGGCTGTCGTATGAAAAGCACTTCCAAGAGTCACAGAACTTCCTGGCGAAAAGGAACCGATATAAAATTCACCATATTCGGGGTCATATCCCCCAAGCTGGCCCCGGATATTCACCGTCACATATCCATAACCCCGTGTTGATTTGGACAGCAGTTCCAGTCTTTCCTGCTCAGCTTCAACGAATTCCTGCCGGTTGAATTCGTTGATTACCTGTCCACGGTATTTATGGCCCGGACGACCAACATTTCGCTCTGCGACCTCGCCAAGATCGGGCTCAATACCCGCCCAGTCCAGATAAATCCAGCCCATTGTATCATCATCAGGATCATCCAGCACGCGGGTACGCCCGCCCGTGTCGTGCCCCTGAATGGCAGGGTTCTTTGCCGCAAGACTCTTGGCGTCCGGCTTGTTACTGGATGAAGCACCAGCCCCCTTGTCAGGGCTGGCATTCGACACATCAGGGGCAGAAGTCCCCCCTTCTTTCCCGGCACTCGGGGTATTGTCTGCTTCTCCGCCACACCCGGCAAGCGACACGATTCCAAGAAATGCCAGCCCGGCGCAAACGCCCCGTAACATCACCTTATGCATATCACGACTCCTAAAGGTCAGGGGCAGCACCTGAGGCAGCTTCCGCCGCCTCGTCGCGCTTGCGCTGTTCATTTGCAGCAATCAGGGCCTGCTCAAACTGCTGCGACTCTTCATAAAAGTTTTTCTGGTGCATGACGCCGATGTTCATTTCCTGAACAAGCAATTCGTTTCCATACATCGGTTTTACAGACGCCCTGATGCTGAGCCCGCAGTTTGAGGACCAGCGTTGTGAGCTGTTAAACGATGGCTGCAAGGAGTTCTTGCAGCCCTGAAAGTCATTTGACGCCTTGGACATAGGTCGACCCAATACATCGTAAATCCATGACAGCGTAACCATTCCCCGTTTATCCTTGTCTGTTGCATGCGGGGCGCCATATTTGTCATTCAGAGATGACAGCAAGGTTTCGACAGCTGGTGCCTCCCCTTGCTGGAACACTGACCGGCGCCAGACAGCGCCAACTTTCTCTTCACCCTGCAGGCCCGAGAATGCTACGCGATATTCCTGGGTTATATCCTTCAGGGATTTAAAACCATATCCGCCATCTTCACATTTTTTACTGCCCCCGACGCTACTCATATCCCGCACAATTTCCTGTCCGGTACAGGGTGTACCGTTTGTTGCACGAATAATCTGCCGGGTCGGGAATCCGTAATTCTGCTTGATATTCCACTTTTCAGCCATCTCGATCACTGACACGTCATCACGACATGACAGCACCCATTCAGCATCATCGTAGCTCATACCTGAGCGCAGATTGACGATATCATCCACAGGTGCACCGTCTGCCCGCTTGCCCGATTTGACTTTCGCCGGACATTTACGGGCTTTAGCGAGCTTGGTTGCGCCTTTTTCCTCAGCAGATGAAGTATTGGTATTTTTATCAGGCGCTGAAGACGTCTCATCATCCGAGCCGCCGCAGCCCGCGAGCAACAGACCAGCCGCCATGCTCACAACAAGAAAACGAACATTATCCTTGATCATAACAATCCCCTTTTTTCAAATATCAGTGTCTACTTGACAAGCATTCTCCACCACCATGCACACAGTGTACGAGCCAACGTTAAAAGAACTCCAGATTTTAAACTTGTAATCGATTGTTACTCTACCAAATAAAATACATCTGGCAAACAGGGCCTGACAATATACAAAACATGCCTGAAACCGGCTAAAAACTGCAGCAACGCCACATCAGGCAATGATATCGGGGAGCAAATTGTCCTCGATTCGCATAATCTCGTCCTTGAGCATCAGTTTTTTTCTTTTCAGGCGCTGAATCTGCAGTTGATTAAACGCACCATCCCTTGTCAGTGCATCGATAGCGTCATCAAGATCCCGGTGTTCGGTGCGCAGAACATATAACCTGGCCCTGAATTCCTCCTCTTCCGTCATATTATTATCTTTACCATCCGCAAATTTGTTACGCCTGACCACAAGGTTAGCATAATCCTCCCCTCTCGCCTTTATTGAATATCACAAGGGCAAAAATATTTTTGTTACGGGAAAGAATTCTTTCCCAAGACAGCGACACAATGATGATTAGCATAAATCGGATAAAAAATGTCCTCTCTTTCGTGACATTTTAACGATCTCATGTTTAAATATTGATGTCGCAGTTGCATTGGCGATTGTGATGGTTTTTTTCACAAAGGAGAAGTAAATATGCACGCAGATGCACATGTCCAGTCACTGGAAATGAAACATGAACATCTTGAAGACGCAATCTCTGACGAAATTCACCGCCCCATCCCCGACACAGTCCGACTTTCCAAACTGAAACGTGAAAAATTAAAAATAAAAGAAGAAATCGAGCGGTTTGGCGGCAATGACACCGCCTGCTAACAGTAAAAACCGACTTTATAAACTATAATAAAAACAGCACGCCCACGGACCCGGCAAAATTTTATCTGCAAACAAGGCTCGCCACCAGAACTGACCTTTCTGGTCATCCGGTGGCAATATTGCCCTGTATATTATTGCTCTATAGGCGAATCGTCCGCCTGCCCGGTTTCCTCTAACGGCTCGTCTTTCGCCGCGGGGCTCTCTTCTGCAGCTGATTTGCTTGCTTCCCGGGCCTTGCGTGCCGCCGCCCTGGCAATAGCCGCGTCCAGATCCATTTGCTTGCAAATACCCAGGGCAACAGGATCTACCGCCTTGATGTTAGCCATGTTCCAGTGGGAACGGTCGCGAATCGCTGCAATTGTCGGCTTGGTCGTTCCAACAAGCTTGCATATCTCGACATCTTTCAACTCAGGATGATGCCGAAGAAGCCATGCAATCGCATCGGGACGGTCCTGACGCTTGGAAACTGGCGTATAACGCGGCCCACCGGTACGCATCTTGGCAGGTACATCATCTATTTTCAGGACAAGCCTGCCTGAAGCATCATTTTGGCAACGTTCAATATCAGCCCATGTAAGCTGCCCGTTGGCCACCGGATCCAGACCAACAATATTCGTGGCTATCTGCTCATCGGCAATGCTTTGCACTTCCAGCGTATGGAGGCCACAAAAGTCTCCAATCTGCTCGAACGTCAAACTTGTGTTTTCAACCAGCCATACAGCGGTTGCCATCGGCATTAAAGGCTGTGTCATAAAAACTCCTATGGGCAAAATTTGATGCCCTCGTACTTTTTTGTTTCTGTTCCGGTAAAACCGATGCCCGCGTTTCGAGCATCAGGGTTAATCTCCAATATTGCATAACATATTCACGGATTACAATAGAATCAAAATCTATCTGATGCCCAAAATATAAAAATAAAAGGCGACAGAACAAATCTGCCGCCTTTTTATCTCTATCCCGATGAAAGGAATAAACTTTTTTGTGCCCCCGTCATTCAATTTCGAATGCACAGGCGCCACAAGAGCCTAAATTTTATTCAAGTACCCAGCTCAATGGCAGAATAAATGTCAGGTTATCGTCAGAAAGCTCGCTTGGCGGCTTTGGCAGCGGATCAATGCGGCTCATCAGTTTTGGTACTTCTTCGTCCAAAACAGCGTTGCCGGTGCTTTCTGTGATATTATAGCTTGTGATCGCGCCAGAGCGATCGATTGAGACCTGAACCTTGGCCCTGCCCTCAATCGCATCAGCCAAAGCAGCACGTGGATATACCTGCTTTTTCGAGATCAATGTCACAACAGCTTTCTGCCATGATTTTACGTCACCAGCCTTTACAGGTGCGGAGGTCGCAATCATCAGCCCTGTAGCAGCAACAGCCAGCGGCAAAGCCTTCAAGACCCGACCCAGATGTTTATTCTTAAACATTTACTCATCCCTAAAATTAAGAGGTCTTATCCTTCATCAGACGACATTCCTGCCATCATGATTCTGAAATCCAGCCTCACGAAACCAGACAAAAATATATACTTGCAGTTACATCTTTCGTGACTGCGCGGGTGATATTAGGGATGATTCGTAAAGTTGAATTTAATAAACACAGTTAACAAAGCTTAACGATCCAATTCTCCCCATAAAAATAAGCGCCTGACGGCAATTGTCGGAAAAATTCGACCACAGGGGGTGCACATCCGGGCTGAAATGCCTATGATGGCAGATGAACCGGAAGGGGCAATGATGCGCCTTCCTGAAATTCCACCACAACATTAAGGAGATATGGGTGGCCAGTGCACAAAACGGAGATACAGTCCGCGTCCATTATACAGGCAAGCTTGACGACGGCTCGCAATTTGATTCCTCTCAGGGGAAAGATCCGCTTGAGTTTACGATTGGCTCACAGATGGTGATTGCCGGTTTTGATCAGGGCGTCATAGGCATGGCACCGGGCGATCAAAAAACAGTCGAAATTGCCTGCGAGCAGGCCTACGGGCCGGTACGTGATGAAATGATTCAGGAAGTCGAGCGCTCCCAGATACCTGATTCTGTTCCACTGGAAATCGGCGGCAGGCTGCAGGCGACTGCGCCCAACGGTCAGCCATTTACCGTGACGATTACATCAGTTGCCGAAACATCGGTCACGCTGGACGCTAATCATCCGCTGGCCGGAAAAGATCTGACATTTGATATTGAACTGGTCGAGATCGCATGATCTGATTGCTAATTTGTCAATAAGCGTTTAACAACGAAACCCGTCCAATACACCGTATTCGGCGGGTTTCTTCTTATCTGCCCGTCCTGTGATCATGATGAATAAAACAGAAGACCAGACGCCACCCGACACGAACCTTGAGCCCGTGACTCTGTGGATGCCTTTAAAGCGGCCAATGTTCAGGGCACTTTGGCTGGCGTCACTGTTATCTATCACCGGATCATGGATGCATGACGTCAGTGCAGCCTGGCTGATGACCTCCCTTGCACCAGACCCCATTCTGGTCGCCATGGTCCAGACCGCCATGACCCTGCCGCTTTTTCTGCTGGCCATCCCTGCCGGCGCTCTGGCAGATATTATTGACCGGCGAAAATGCCTGCTATTTGCTCTCTGCTGGATGATGGGTACCGCTTCCCTGCTGGGCGTCCTGACATTAACCGGATATATGACCCCTACAATTCTGCTGGTCCTTACCCTGTCCATGGGGGCCGGCGCCTCGCTGTCCATTCCGACTTTCGCCGCGGTCTTGCCGGACCTTGTCCCCCGCCGGGAGCTTCTCGCGGCCATCAGCCTGAATGGCATTGCCGCGAATGCGACCCGGGCCATCGGGCCGGCCATTGCAGGCGTCATCCTGGTCTGGTCTGGTCCCTCCACGGTTTTCCTGATAAACGCCGCGACATTTATGGGTATGCTCATTGTATTATATAGATGGCAATCTGAACCTCGGCGCGAAGCCCTGCCCAGTGAGCGCTTTCTGGGCGCTGTTCGTGTAGGCATCAGATTTGCGCGACAGTCGCCCGAACTGCAAAAAGTGATTATGTGCGGTGTCCTTTTCTTTGTGGCTGCCTGTTGTGTACTTGCCCTGTTACCCTTGTTCACCCGACAGGTCCTTGGGGGTGGTCCCGAAACACTGGGGATTTTGCTAAGCTTTTTCGGGGCAGGCGCAGTCGGCGCTGCCTTTATGACACAACACCTGGCAACAATCATGCCCCGGCAACGGCTGGTTTTTCTCGGCTATATCGCTTTTGCCATTGCCTTGCTCGCAATTGCCAGCCTGCGAAGCATGTACCTCCTTATGCCTGCCATGTTGCTGGCCGGGGCGGCGTGGCTGACTGTTCTTGCGTCGCTTCAGGTCGCATCACAAATGGCTTTGCCGGCCTGGGTTCGTGCGCGCGGTCTTGCTGTATTTCTGACAACCATGATGGGAAGCATGGCTGGTGGCTCGGCATCCTGGGGCTGGATTGCGCGGCAATCATCAATCTCGACAAGCATGTATATCGCGGCAGGCGTTCTTTGTCTGGGAGCGCTGATTGTTGGAAAGCTGAGCATATCCGACCATGAAGACGCTGACCTTTCCCCAATTGAGAGCTGGCCTGATCCCGGCATCGTAATCCCGGCCGAAGGAGATCGCGGCCCTGTCATGGTGACGATCCAGTATTTGATTACGGACGATAAAAGAAGTGAGTTTCTGGGGCTGATGCGTCAGATCAAGCGCATGCGCCTGCGCAATGGTGCCGCCTCCTGGAGTTTGTTCCGGGATGCTGCCCAGCCTGAAAAATACACAGAGTTTGTTCTGATTGAATCCTGGCTGGAATATTTGCGCCATCGGCGGCGCGTTACTATTGACGACCGTACATTGATCCGCAAGGTTCGCACATTTCACAATGGGGAGCTCCCCCCCGTTGTCAACCGGTCTGTCGCACAAAAATTACCACGTAACGCCAATATGCCCTAAAGGCACTGATTGCTCGTGTCAGGCTTGACTTGTCAAACTTGTGAATTTGAGAGAACATGCCAACCTGATTTTAAAATCCGCCAACGGTATTCAAGGATTGTTTTAATGTCTTCCCTTCTGAAAAAGTTTCCAGCCAAAGCATGGCTCCCGACCTGTATTGCGGTCCTCTCCATGTCGGCCTTCGCGAACGCGGATGCCGGACAGAATGATCTGCACCAGACAATTGAAAAGGAAGCTGGCAAGCTTGAACAGAAAGTCATTGCGTGGCGCCGCGACATTCACGCCAACCCCGAGCTTTCCAACAGGGAATTCAGAACGGCAAAGCTGGTCGCTGATCATCTGAAAAAGCTTGGCTTTGATGAGGTCAGAACCGGCGTTTCCAATACAGGTGTCGTCGGAATCCTGAAAGGCGGCAAACCGGGCGGTTCCGTAGCACTGCGGGCCGATATGGATGCCCTGCCGGTTGCCGAGGTAACCGGCCTGCCGTTCGCGTCCACGGTCAAATCCACATACAACGGCAAGGAAGTCGGGGTCATGCATGCCTGTGGTCATGATGCCCATACGGCCATCCTGATGGGCGTGGCGGAGCTTATGGTGAAAATCAGGGATCAGATTCCCGGTACCGTGAGGTTCCTGTTCCAGCCCGCAGAAGAAGGAGCCCCTGCCGGAGAAGAAAGCGGTGCCGAAGTGATGGTGGCAGAAGGGGCGCTTGGCGGCCCGGACGCCCCGACCGCCATTTTCGGCCTGCATGTCTGGCCCGGACCGGTCGGCGAGGTTTCTTATCGGGCCGGCGGCGCGATGGCGGGCGCAACAGAGTTTACCATTACCGTCAAGGGACGCCAGACCCATGCCGCAATGCCATGGCGCGGCATAGACCCCGTTACCGTTTCCGCACAGATTATACTGGCACTCCAGACCATCCCAAGTCGTCAGATGGATATCACACAGGCCCCAACACTGATTTCCATTGGCAACATACATGGTGGCTTGCGCAACAATATCATTCCCGATGACGTTGTTCTGAACGGGACCATTCGTATTCTTGACCCCTCGATGGAAAAAGATTTCTTTGATCGGGTACGACATACGGCTGAAACCATCGCGGAAGCGTCTGGCGCCAGGGCCGAAATGACCATTCAGCGCGGGACACCCGTTACATTTAATGATCCGGCGCTTACACGAAAAATGCTGCCGTCCCTGATTGCGGCTGCAGGCGAAAAAAATGTCAAGGAAAGACTCCCTGTCATGGGTGCCGAAGATTTCTCCGTCTATCAACAGAATATTCCTGGTCTTTTCGTTTTCCTTGGCGTGAACAAGGCGGGTATTGGTGCAGATGAAGGCATTCCCAATCATTCACCAAAATTTTATGTGAACGAAGATGCCCTTGAAGTCGGCATAAAAACATTATCCACTCTGGCAATTGACTATCTGGCCAGCAAGGATAATGTCGCGGACGAATAGCCAATCTATTTAAACAGGTGGTTTTATAATGAAAACAAACCCTATTGCCCGACATTTTTTGGCCTGTCTCTGCCTTGTGGCCAGCACGGTAACACTTCTGTCTGGCGCACAGGCTCTGGAACAACTGTCCGGAAAAGCAATCACAAGCTTTATCGGGACACTGGCACCTTTGGAAAAGATTGGCGAAAAATACGAAGATACCGATTGGCAATCGTCATTATCCCCTGAGAATTTCAGCATTGTGGATGCGGCAAATCCATTTTCGGCATCCTTAAAGCATCTGAACGGTCATCCGGCATACCCCGAGTTTCTTGCCGTCATTAAAAAGCATGGCTTCGCGAGCGCGGAAAGCTGGGCAGGTACAGCGGACAGGGTCATTCGTGCTTATATGACAACACAGATGGAGCAGGAAAATCCGAATATGAACCTGGAAATGTCTGAAGCAATGGCCGCGATGAAAAGTAATCCGAACGTAACACCGGAACAATTGGCCATGATGGAACAGTTGATGAAAAATTCAGCGGGCATTTTTGCCGCCTATCGGGCACCGGCGGAAGACGTTAAAGCCATTAAACCCTATCTGCCACAGATTGAAAAAGCTGTGAACCGGTGATCCGGTTCTGTCTCTTTCATACTTTGTTATCGTATATGTTCGATTCAGGATCACCAGCGGGGCGCAAAAGTAAATGCTGAATTTTAAACCGATACTGCTGATTGTCGGCTTTCTGCTGGCCATGCTGTCGGTCGCCATGCTTGTTCCTGCGCTGGTGGATTATTTCACCGGTGAACGAAATGCACATGTCTTCATCATATCTGCCTGCATTACGCTGTTTTTTGCAACAACCCTTATTTTGTCCAACAATACGAATGAATACACAGAGCTGACATTGCGGCAGGTATTTCTGCTGACAACGCTGAGCTGGGTATTGATTACAGGTTTTGGAGCCCTGCCCCTTGCCTTGTCAAACCTTAACCTGACCTATGCGGATGCCTACTTTGAAACAATGTCCGGCATTACTACCACCGGATCCACCGTTCTGGTGGGCCTGGATGAAATGGACAAGGGCATTCTTCTCTGGCGTGCCATCATGCAATGGATGGGCGGCATTGGGATAATTGTGATGGGCATCGCTATTTTGCCCATGCTGCGGGTTGGCGGAATGCAGCTGTTTAAGGCTGAATCCTCCGATACATCTGAAAAAGTGCTGCCACGGGCCGGCCAGATTGCCAAAGGCATCGGGTGGGTCTATCTTCTGCTCACCATAGCGTGCGGCATTACATACCGGCTCTGTGGCATGACCGGTTTTGAAGCGGCCTGCCATGCCATGTCAACAGTTTCCACCGCCGGATTCTCAACCTCGGATTCCTCTATCGGGCATTTCTCTCAACCATCCATCCACTGGGCCGCGACTTTTTTCATGTTTTGTGGCGGCATTCCCTTTACCCTTTACGTGATGGCATTCATCGGGAAACCAAGGGGACTTTTTGTCAATGCACAGGTGCGCACATATTTCAAAATCATCCTGTTCTTTGTCGTCGTGCTGACACTGTATCATTCGGCACGTAACGGCGTTGATCTGCTGGATGCACTTCGGGTGGTCAGCTTTAACGTAGTGTCAGCCATTACAACGACGGGGTTCACCGCCGAAGACTACACGACCTGGGGCCCCTTTTCAGTGGGTATATTCTTTGTACTTTACTTTATAGGCGGTTGCACAGGGTCGACGGCAGGGGCAGTTAAGATTTTCCGTTACGAGATTATGGCGAACACAATCTTCCAAAGCCTGACGAAGCTGAAAAGCCCCAATGAAGTACACACGTCACGGTTTGGCGATAGTGTTATCACGGCTGAAGTGCGGGCATCTGTGATGGCCTTTTTTGCGCTCTATATATCAACAATCGTGGTGATTACTGTTCTCCTCACACTCCTTGATCTTGACCTGATCACGGCCCTGTCGGGCGCGGTTACGGCTGTTGGGAACGTCGGCCCTGGCCTTGGCCCCATAATCGGACCGGCAGGAACATTTGCCCCCCTGCCCGAAGCCGCAAAAATCATCCTTGCCTTTGGCATGTTGCTTGGAAGACTTGAATTGCTGACGGTCTTTGTATTGCTCATGCCGGGTTTCTGGAAAACATAGACGAAGGCTTCTTCACGCATCAGTCCGGGCTGCCTCGGTTTCACGGCCCGCAATGTGTCGCAGACCTGCTATGGCTGTGTCTCTTGTCTGCTCATCAAGTCCATGGCGATACAGTAAATACACGGGATAAAGATAGGCCTGTGCCCATGCCACCCTGTGCAGCAGGCCTTTTTCAATCAGTGGCCTGACCATACGAATGGGAAAATACCCCGCACCGCCACTGCGCTTTATGTATTCCAGCCCCAGCGCCGCATTTCCGACAACCAGTCCGGGTATGAAAAAATCAGGAAACTGAAGGCTGTGGCTTTCCTGAAACTCCACCCCCCAATCAACATATACATAATTGTCGCCCGGATCGCCTTCCGCCAGAACCTTGTCTGAAACCAGCACCAGGCTTTCTTCCATCAGTAATTCCAGTTCAAGACCGGGCCGCATTTGTGGCCGATACATGATGGCCATATCGAGAATCCCCGTCATCAGATTTTGCATCAGCGTTTCAGTGATGCTAAATTCAGCACGCAACGCAACATTTGGCGCCTCCCGTCGCATCCATGGCAGCCAGTCATACATCAATTTATCACCCAGGCTGTATTGACTCCCAATCGCCAGAGAATAGGTGTAGCCGGAGGGAACCGCTATCTGGTGGCGCGCCTGTTCCCACGCCTGGACAATGGTAAAGGCAAATCGTTGAAACTGCAGCCCCGCCGGCGTTAAGGTTATTCCTGCCTTGGACCTGATGAACACAGGCCTTCCCAGTTGATCCTCCAAAGACTTGACCCGCATGCTAATCGTCGACTGGGTGAGATTCAGTTGCTCGGCCGCTTTAACAAAGCTGCCCATATTTACAATCTGAAGAAAAGTTCGCGCAAGTTCTACGTCCATTTTCACCACCCATACATCAATATTATTCAATATAACAATTGATATAATTCGTTTGTCAAATATATAAAATCAAGTGATATTAGGCAGGTCAACGGCGATTGGCGCCGCGAGACTATTGGGAACTATAGTTATGACACTGAAACCTTCAAAACCATCATCGAAACCCGCAGCAGCTAAACCCGCTGCGCAGCCTGCCAAGCCAACGGCAAAAAAGCCGCAAGGCCGCGGCAAGTAACCGCCAAACCTTATTCGCCATCCAGTGGCAACAGGTCAGAAGGGTGAGTTATTTGCCGGGGCGTCCCCCACGACGTCGTTATACTTTTGTCTCCGACGATGACTTAACCCCTACGATGAAGAGGTCCAATGCTTTAAAAGGCAGAGGACCTCTTTGTATCAAGCATTGTTAGTGGGGTCGGCAGCATCGTCACCTTCTTCCGCACGTGGATCAAGCGTGAAGACGGACGTTGTTGTGTTTGAAACCGAGACAAAGTCCGGACGCTCGTCAGCAGGCAGGGGTGCCTGCTGCCTGATCCGTATGAATATCAGAACTGCACACGCAAGGTGCACTGTCGTTGTAAAATAGAACAGGGCCGGAAATCCGTACTGCTCTGACAATATTGAAGCAATAACCGGTCCTGTGACAGCTCCCAGCCCAAATACCAGCAAAAGACCACTACTCACGACGACAAAGTCTGTTCCTGTCACGTAATCATTGGCATGCGCGACAGACAATGCATATATGGGAATGGCAAAACTTCCGAACAGAAAGGCGAATACATAGATAAAATGCCTGGGCAGAAAGCCAATCAGTGCAAGGCCAATGCCGCCCGCAGCGGCAAGTATGCAGCATAAAAGCATCACTTTTCGTCGATCTATCTGATCGGAAAGCCTGCCCAGCGGCCATTGTAAAAGGGCGCCGCCAATGGTCGCCAGAGCGATAAAACTTGCGACGCCCGAAGTAGAGAGCCCGGCATCCATGGCGTAAACGGGCCCAATTGACCACAAAACACTGTTGGCCAGCCCAACGCAAAAGCAACCGATCACGCCCGCAGGCGACAATCTGTATAACATTTTCAGGTCAAGCTTGACCGGTTCGATCGGTACCGGTGCAATAGCCGTCGACAAGACAACGGGCAAGACCCCCAAACATACCAGAATGGCCACCATGGAAAACAATATGCTGCTTGCCGGATCGGCTGACACAACCAGCATCTGGCCCACCGTCACCATGGACAGGTTAATAACCGTATAAACGGAAAACACCTGGGCCCTGCTTTCCGCACTGCTTCGTTCATTCAACCAGCTTTCAATCACCATGTACAGCCCGGCCATGGACAGGCCATTCAACGCCCGAAGAACAACCCAGACATATTCATTGGAAATGATTGGAAAAAGAAGCGCTGCAATTGCAGCGATGACGGCAAAGGCGGCAAAGGCACGGATATGGCCAGCACGCGCAACAAAATAAGGCCCTAGCAAACATCCCAAAACAAAGCCAAGATAATAGGCCGACCCGATCAGACCGATGGCCGAAGACGAAAAGCCATCGATATCTGCACGGATAGGGACCAGCGTCCCCTGAAGACCCAGTCCCAAAAGAAGAAAAGCGGCAGACAATAAAAGAGCGGAAAACGGCGCAACAATACCTAACATTTGAAGACTTGCATAATTTTGACTATCAAGGACAACTTTGAATCAGAATTCTCAATCGGGTTCGAAGAGGGTGCACATTTGCAACACAAACTGTACAGCTTCATATCTCCGAATGCAAAAGGCTAAGTTTATGAGCCTGTTAAGTGGTCACATTTTTGACACGCTCTTCGCTTAATCTTTAGCCTATTGTCAAATAAAATTCAGAATTTTCTGGATGTGATAACGATTTAGGGATATATCGATAGAATATAAGACAGCGCTTCGCATATGCTGGTTGATATTTGGTTCACATCATACTAATAAGTGAAAACTTTTTTGGTGTTCATGCGTTAACTGGAGGCAGAATCGTTTTTGTTCAGGAAATGTTAAGCTTGATTGGCTTAAATGCAGAACCTGAAGATAGGATTAACACAAACACAGTCTTTGTATGGTGTTGCTAACTTCGAGATTTCGACCAGGATAATTACAGGGCGAGATATCATAAATGAAAAAGAGAAAACGGAATAGTTCATTGGCTTATTATCCATTTGTAAAACGTACGATTGATATCACTGGTGCTTCTCTGGCGCTTTTGGTTTTGGCACTGCCGCTGGCCGTATGCGCCGTATTAATATGGATAAACATGGGCGGCCCCGTTGTTTTTCGCCAAATTCGCGCCGGACGCCATTGCAAGGATTTTGTCATCTACAAGTTCCGCACAATGACGGACGATGTTGATGCAGAAGGCAATATCCTGCCCAGTTCGCATCGCGTCACACCATTGGGGCGTTTTCTCCGCAAAACCAGCATTGATGAGCTTCCGCAATTGATCAATGTGTTGAAAGGCGACATGAGTCTTGTCGGTCCCCGGCCTCTGCTTTCAAGCTATATTCCTTTTTATTCCTCTCGCGAGATGAAGAGATTCAACGTCTTGCCCGGCATCACCGGACTGGCCCAGATCGAAGGCCGCCATAATGCCAGCTGGGATATTCGGCTGGCGAATGATGTTTCCTATGTCGACAATCTGTCGCTCCACAATGACGTTATCATTGTCCTGAGGACAATCGCCTGCGTTCTTGGTCAGCGGGACGTGGTAGTTGCCCCCAACGAGGAGGCGGCACATCTTCATTTGGCCCGTGCCTCAAATGTTGCGAATTTTTCATTCCGGGAAAACAGGAAACAGGCTGCCAGTACGGCACCTGATTTTGAAGACGCACCAGCCCTGATCAAGCGCCGCGCCTAGACAATAACAACCAGCACCCTGCTGAATTGGAGCGAGAAGCGCCCCGCTAATAACGTGAGGCCGTTGCTTTGTTGGGATCCGTCTAAAACAGTCCTCAGCGCAATATCAGATAGCGCCGATGCGTTTTATCCAGTTCATTAAGGCAGCCTTCAGACAGGCATTGCAGAGATGCCACTCCGCTCCCATACAACAAAGTGTTATACCTGTTATTCCTTGAAGGCGCGGGCCAGACTATCGCTTAACGGTGCCAGGAAGTATTCCAGTGCCGTATATTCGCCCGCCTTGACAATCACATCTGCAGGCATGCCCGGCACAAGTATCTGGCCGTCCAGCTTCGCCATTTCTTCTTCAGATATCTCTGCTGTAATTTTATAATAAGGTATGCCGGTACGTTCATCTTCCAGACTGTCGGCAGAGACAGAAATAACCGTTCCCATCAGAATTGGCAGCAAGCGCTGTTTGAAGGGCAGGATACGCACCTCTGCGGGTGCCCCGATGGAAAGGCTGTCTATATCCTGCGCCTGCGCCTTGGCCTGAACAATAAGCCGCTGGTTTTCAGGCACAATCTCAAGGATCGTCTTGCCCGGCGGCAGGACAGCGCCCACCGTACTGACATCCATGCTCACGACCACACCAGAGGCCGGTGCCCGGATAATTGTATGATCGAGAACATCACGCGAAGCTACAAGCCGTTCTTCAATATCGGCGGCTTCTTCCTGAGCCTTACCCAGTTCATCCACGACAGTCTGGCGAAAATCACGCTCGTTCTGAATCATCTCCAGCTCGGTCTCACCGATGCGCAGCTTGGCACCCGCAATATC
This sequence comes from Sphingomonadales bacterium, assembly GCA_965227345.1. Classification (GTDB taxonomy): domain Bacteria; phylum Pseudomonadota; class Alphaproteobacteria; order Sphingomonadales. Next base: position 3,405,348 of record OZ245755.1, on the reverse strand, counting down.
TGCCAGATTTTTGCCCCGCTCACCTTCAACACTTGAGGCCTCCCGCTCCAGCGCCAGCATCCGTTGTTTGGAAGCATGGCCTTTTGCGTAGAGCTCACGCAGCCCCTCAATTTCCTCTTTCAACAACTTCAACTGATGACCCTTTGCATTTGCCTGGGATTCAAGACCCGAGACCATACGCTGAAGTTGGGTCACACGTTGGGCAAGAATGGCCTGTTCCCCGGCCAGTGCGGACTTGCGCGCCTCAAACTGGTCGCGTTGTCCGGCAAGAGCCCGCTCAACATTCGCGCTATCCAGATCCGCGAGCAAATTGTCGGGGAAGACAATTTCATCAAGACCATCCCGCTCTGCAATCAGGCGTGCTTCCTGCGCTTTGGCCGCCAGATATTGCCCCTCGTAAATCTGAACATTGGCTTTTATACGGGTGTTATCCAGCACAATTAATGTCTGGCCCTTCTCAACCCGAACACCGTCACGAGCCAGTAATTCCGCAACGATGCCGCCCTCCAGATGCTGGATTTCCTTGCGCTGATTTTCCACAATAATCTTGCCGGACGCAACCGCTCCCTGGCTAAGCGGTGTAATGGCTGCCCAGCCCCCGCACCCGACAAAGGTGACAAGAATGACAATAATCCCGGCGCGAATGATCGGTCTGGTATCAGCACTGGCTTGAAGATCAGCATCTTCCATATCGCTTCCGGCGGACAATCTTGCCCTGGCCTGCGCTACCCACGATTTCACGGCTTCAATCACACTCATATAACTTTCACCCTTAAGCATTGCTAACCGCGCGTTCATCCGAGGAAGCTGTATCGGCGATCAGTCGCAATATTTCATTTCGGCCACCAAATCCGGCAGACTGGCCATCTTTAAGGACCAGTATCTTGTCAACAATCTTGAGAACACCCGTTCTGTGGGTAATCACCACAACAGTTCGATTTCGCTCCTTACATCCTTCAATTGCACGGGAAAGAGCGGTCTCTCCATCAATATCAAGGTTGGAGTTGGGCTCATCCAGAACAATGAAAGCCGGATCTCCATACAGGGCTCGCGCCAGTCCGATGCGCTGGCGCTGACCGGCTGACAGTGCTGCCCCGCCGGGACCAATCTGCGTATCATAACCACCGGGCAAATGCAGAATCATCTGGTGGACACCTGCACGCTCAGCAGCCAGCACCACTTGCCGGGCGTCAGGTTGGGTAAAACGTGCAATATTCTGGGCAATGGTCCCGCTGAACAACTCAACATCCTGCGGCAGATAACCCACATGGGGACCAAGTTCGCCATGGTCCCACGCGTAAACATCAACACCGTCCAGCCTCACATGACCCGAGCGCGCTGGCCATACGCCAATCATCAAGCGCGCCAAAGTCGATTTTCCCGCCCCCGTCGGGCCAATAATTCCAACGCTTTCACCTGCTTTAAGCTCGATGGATATGCCCTTGATCACAGGAACAGAAACGCCGGGAGGCCCCGCAACCACACGATCAAGCTGCAAATGGCCCGTCGGCGCTGGCAGGCTCATTTTCTGACCGTCCTCAGGTACATTCTCCAGCAAATGCTCCAGCCGACCATAGGACGACCGCGCAGAAACATAACTGCGCCAACCGCCAATGGCCTGCTCTATGGGGGCCAAACCGCGTCCCATGATAATAGAAGCCGCAATCATCGCACCTGGCGAAATGATCTGTTGAATGGCCAGATAAGCGCCAGACGCCAGAATAAGTGCCTGCAGGATCAACCGAAATGACTTGCTGGACGCGGTAACGGCACCGGCCCGGTCACTGGCCAGACTTTGACAGGCCATGGCCTTGCCATGAAGCTCGCTCCAGCCACGACGAATCCCGTCCTGCATGCCCATCGCCTTGACAACTTCAACATTTTTCAGGCTGGCGTCGATCATTGCATTCGCCTTGACGGATTGCTCGTTGGCTTCTTTCAAGGGCTTCCGGGTCGTGTAATCATTCAAAAGCGCCAGCACAAAAATAGCAATGCCGCCAAACAGGGCAACAGCGCCCATCAACGGATGCATCATAAAGATAATCAGAATGAATATGGGCACCCACGGCGCATCGAAAAAGGCCAGAATCGGCCCGCCTGTCATAAACTGGCGAATAGAATCCATATCCCGGAAATATTGCGCCGATCCCTGCCCTGGGCGCAGCACGGCAAAGGTGAAGACACTATTGAACAGCCGATTACTGATAATATGATCAATTTTACGACTGGTTCTGACCAGCAAGCGCGACCGTATCGTCTCCAAAAGGGCCATAGCCCCTAAAAGAGCTACCGTAATCAGCAACAGAAAAAACAACGTCAGGCCAGAGCGACTGGTAAGGACACGATCATAAACCTGAAGCATAAAGAGTGGCGACACCAGCATCAGCAAATTGATAAAAAAGCTGAAAACGCCGGTCATGACAAATTCATGCCGGACCTTCAAAAGAGCGGTTTTCAGATTGTTCCTTATCGGAGGATTGGCCTGTGTTGGCTCCATAACCTTTGTTCATCCTGTTGAAACGTATATTTAACGGGCGCTTTTTGATCAAAAACCCCAAAAGCAATTCTAGAAGTAGATGGTTAACGAACATTTACCAAACCGGCAAGGTTCAGGCTGACTTTTAGTTAATTCCCCTGCAACTTGTGTGTCTTGTTTGTGACAAAAGGCTGAAAGACTGAATAAACACGTACAATTTAAAAAGACAAAAAGCCCCGCCCGTGCCGAAACCCGTTCCAACTGCCCTTTATTACAGCCCACTGCAAGCAGTTTTTGTTGTCAGCACAAGTGGGCACCCCTACTATCCGTGTGACACTATATTCGGGACACCACTTTGATACACACAACCGGCATGACGAAATCCTGGCATAAACAGGGTATTTTGGCACTATTCATGGCCATTCTTGTCTGTAACCCGCTCGCCTCCACTGCCACACGCGCTGAGCCCGTACTGGTTTTTGCAGCCGCCAGTATGAAAGACGCTCTGGACGCAGCCGCAAACGCTTATAAAACGAACCGCCAAATCAAGGTTTCATACGCCGGCAGCTCGATTTTGGCCCGTCAGATCGCAGCAGGGGCCCCGGCAGACATTTTTATTTCAGCCAACATCGCCTGGATGGATTATCTGGCAGAAAAGAAGCGTATAATTCTGGGATCAAGGGCCCCGCTGGTTGGCAACAGTCTGGTCCTTATAACCCGCAAGGGAACAGATACAGAAATTAAAATCGCGGAAGGTCTGGACCTGACCCCGTGGCTGGCCGACGGCAGGATGGCGATGGGCGACCCTGACCACGTGCCTGCAGGAATTTATGCCAAAACAGCCCTTCAATCCCTGAATATGTGGCCCTTTATTGTGGATCATCTGGTGCGGACAGAAAATGTCCGGGTGACATTGGCTCTGGTCGCCCGGGGGGAAACGCCGCTGGGCATTGTATATGGTTCAGACGCTGTAGCCGAAAAGGATCTGCGCGTGCTGGATGTTTTCCCTCCTCAATCCCACCAACCCATTCTGTATCCTGCCGCCCTTCTGAAAAATGCAATCCCGGACGCCAGGGCTTTTTTGACATATCTGCAAACGCCTGCGGCCCAGGCTATTTTCCGACAATACGGGTTCAGACCCGCAACCCTGCCCGTAAACCTGAATGAGGGGCCTTGAAATGACCCTGCCCTTCCTGACCCCGGCAGAAATTGAAGCGCTCCAGCTGAGCCTGAAAGTTGCCGTATGGGCGCTGGCTTTCAGTTTGCCACTTGCTGTAATGACAGGTTTTATTCTGGCAAGATATGAATTCCCGGGCAAGCTGCTGGTCAATGCCCTTGTGCATTTGCCGCTGGTCATGCCACCTGTTGTAACAGGCTATCTGCTGCTGATTGCCTTTGGAAAACAGGGCCCGGTTGGGCATGTACTGGACGAATTTTTTGGCATAACTTTTGCCTTTAAATGGACCGGAGCTGCTCTCGCGGCCGCCATTATGGCGTTCCCGCTTCTTGTCCGGCCCATCCGGCTTTCTTTTGAAGCCGTGGATAAAGGTCTGGAACAAGCCGCGGCAACCCTGGGGGCCAGCAAGGCACGGGTTTTTCTGACCATCAGTCTGCCGCTTGCCCTGCCCGGCATTCTGGCAGGTGCCATATTGGGTTTTGCCAAGGGGCTGGGGGAATTTGGCGCGACTATTACCTTTGTTTCCAATATTCCCGGAGAAACACAAACCCTTGCCATTGCCATATACGGCTTTTTGCAAACACCCGGCGGTGAGTTGTCAGCATTACGGCTTACCTTGCTTGCAATTGCCCTGTCACTCTCCGCCTTGATATTGTCGGAATGGCTCGCCCGGCGGTTAAAAAAACGTGTGGAAGGCTGATCATGTTGACGGTCTCGGTCGTAAAGAAGCTCGGAAACTTCGATCTGAACGCCATGTTCAGCGCGCCGAAAGGCGTGACTGTTCTGTTTGGCAAATCCGGGGCTGGCAAATCCACCCTGGCTCATATGATCGCCGGATTGATAAAGCCCGATCAGGGCCGCATTACGGCAGAGGGGACCACCCTGTTCGATTCTGCCTCCGGGGTAAATCTGCCCGTGCCCGATCGCCGGGTCGGATATGTCTTTCAGGATTCGCGACTGTTTCCCCATATGAGCGTTCAGAAAAACCTGGAATTTGGCCGCAGGCTCACCAGGCATCAGGGCTCTTCTTCGGCAAGTCTGGAAGAAATAGTTGACCTGTTGGGGATTGAAAGTCTGCTCGGGCGCCGCCCGGCCAAACTGTCCGGTGGCGAGAGACAACGCGTGGCGATTGGCCGTGCGCTTTTATGTAATCCGCAATTGCTGATCATGGATGAACCACTGGCCTCACTGGACAATGAGCGCAGGTCTGAAATTCTGCCTTATATTGAAACGCTCCGACAGAAGGCCGGTATGCCGATCATCTACATCAGCCATGCCATGCAGGAAGTTCTGCGCCTGGCCGATAATATGGTGCTGATTGAAAATGGTACTGTTATTGCGTCCGGCCCCGCCACAGAAGTGTTTGCCCAGGCAGACCTTCAATCGCCGGTAGCTGACCGGCTGACCGGCGCCGTGATCAACGCCACAATTGTTGATCATGATACAGCATACGGACTGACCCGCCTGAATATAGGTACCGGAGAGATTGTCATTCCTATCATTCATCTGCTTCCCGGAACGGGGCTAAGACTGCAAATAGATGCCCGTGACGTCGCAATTTCCCTTGCCCCTGTTCAAGGTATCAGTATACGAAACCAGATAGAGGCCAGAATTACTGAAATTACACAGGAAGAAGGCCCCTATGCCCGGCTGCACCTTGATGCCTGCGGTCAAACTCTTTACGCCCGTGTCACACGTTTTGCCTGTGATGAACTGGCGTTGTCTACAGGCCGGAATGTGATTGTCATGATCAAGAGCGTGGCCATAGACAGCAATCATCTGGGAGCTTTAAAAATCGATAACGGGAAGGCTGACCATGATCTCCAAGATTTATAATTACTGGCAGATTTTAAGAGGCAATCTCTGGTTCGTTCCCGCGCTTATCAGCATTGCATACCTGATTTTTACGATGGGTCTATACTATATCGAAAGCTGGTATTTGCAGGATATAGGCATGTCCGCCATTCTGTTCGGGGGCAGTGCTGAAGACGCCAAATCCCTTACCATCACCCTTTTATCGTCGATGATCACGACAGCGACCCTTGCGATTTCAATCACTATGGTTGTGCTATCCCTTGCCGCGTCGCAACTGGGGCCACGGCTGATACGCACTTTTATGTCCGATCAATGGACAAAATTGTTCATCGGGATGTTTTTCGGCGCGATCATCGCCTGTTTTGCGCTGGCCATGATCCTCCATGATGCCGATCTCGGGGCCTATACACCGCGACTGACCATCACACTCGTATTTGTCATCAGCTTTACCAATATGTTTGTCCTGCTGGGCTTCGTTCATCATGTGGCGCAATCGAGCATAGCGGACCGGGTTATCAGAAGGGTCTCGGAAGATCTGAACAACTCGCTCGGACGATTGACCAAAGACAAGGATGAAGAAGAAGAAAACAGTATCGTCGATGGATCTGACTGGCCAAAAGATTTTGATCACAAGGATCAAGCCATTCATTTTGACCGTAGCGGGTATATTCAGCATATCAATTACGGTGAGATTCTGGAAATTGCCGAGGAGGAGGGATTATATGTCCATATTGAATTCCATGCCGGCCATTTCCTCATTGAAGGAGAGAATGGCGTACGCGTCTATCCGCGACACAAGGTCTCTAACGAGATCGCCAAGAAAATCAGGGGCGGATTTATCATCGGAAATACGCCGACCCCCACGCAGGATATCGAATATTCAATCCGGCATCTGGTAGAAATTGCCCTTCGCGCCTTGTCTCCCGGTATTAATGACAATTTTACGGCCATCTCAGTTCTGGATCGCCTGTCGGCCGCCATGGCTATTCTGTTTCGCAAAAAAACACCTGCCGAATGGCGCTGCGACAGTCATGGCCGGGTCAGAATATGGGGCAAGCAAGCCGACGACGCCGACATCATATTCAGCGCCTTTGATCAAATACGCCACAATGCCCGCGAGAAGCCTGATATCATTTTTCATATCCTGAAAAAGCTGAAAACCCTGAGTACACTGGCCCGGACAGACCGGCAAAAGGAAGGTTTAAAAGAACAGCTTGTCCAGATCCGGTACGACCTGAAACATCTGGAGACAACAGTGCTGGACGTCAATTATATGAGGAATATGTGCGACTCAATGATTGAGCCAGAAGACCCCGCCTCTGACTGAGAAACGGCTGCAACCGTTCCATGGCCTGCTGTCATATAACGGTATCATCCGAACAAAACTCTTCCAGACGAGCCAGATCTGCATGCCCCAGCCCCGCAGCGGCAGCCGCCCGGTAAACCTCCCGGGCCGATGCCCCCAACCTGGCCTCAAAGCCAACCTCATCTGCCGTTGCCATAATGGATTCCATATCCTTAAGCATCGTATTGATTTCGCTTATTTTGGGCTCATATGACGATGTCGCCATACGCGGCCCGAAAAGCTGAAGGGGAATTGAATCAGCAAAGCCACCCGCCAGCGCAACAGGCAACTTTTCAACATCAATACCGCATTGCCGCCCAAGGGAGATTGCCTCGGCGATCGCCAGTATACTGGTCGACACAATCAGCTGATTGCAAAGCTTGGCAATCTGCCCCGCCCCTATATCGCCCATATGTGTTACACGGCTGGCCAAATGGGCAAGGATCGGGCGAAGCAGATCAATCTGCGGTGTCGCCCCGCCGCACATAATCGCCAACGTTCCTTTCCGGGCACCCGGCACACCGCCCGAAACCGGAGCATCAACCCAGTCCAGTCCACATTTTTCTTTCAGTCTGCTTGCCAGCGAACGGGTAATCATGGGCGCAATCGTTGAAAAATCCACCACAAGAGTCGTTTTGCCGCTGGCATCAGAAATTCCCTTCTCCCCAAGGACAACATGCTCAACAGCTCGGCCGTCTGTCAGGCAAAGGAAAATTATATCAACAGCCGATGCAACATCGGCAGGTGTCTCTGCGGCGACGGCACCCTTTTCAATCAGGGGCGCAAGTTTGTCAGGACTTCTGTTCCAGACATGAAGCTCATAACCGGCGTCAAGAAGGCGCGTTGCCATGGGCAGGCCCATAAGACCTGTCCCGATAAAACCAAGTACCTGCTTGTCCTTATTCATCAGAAAGTTCCTCAACCGGCCAGTCCACGGCGCCCGAATGCGTGACCGCGCCCCCGTGAGCAGATCGCACCTGATTGGCATATTTCTCAAGCAGTCCCCCCCTTGGAGGAGAGGGCGCAACCCATATTTTCCGGCGCGCCTCCAGTTCGGCAGCCGAGACTTCCACCGACACAGTCCCCTTGTCAGCATCAATTGCAATGATATCGCCGTCCTGCACAAGCGCCAGCGCCCCCCCAACAGCGGCTTCCGGGCTGGCATAACCGATACACATGCCACGGGTAGCACCCGAGAATCTGCCATCCGTCAGAAGCGCTACCTTCTCGCCCATTCCCTGACCATAAATCAGCGCCGTGACACCCAGCATTTCGCGCATCCCCGGGCCGCCCCTGGGGCCTTCATTCCGGATGACAAGAACGCTCCCGGCCTGATATTCCCGGGCGCTGACCACTTTCATACATTCCTCTTCACTTTCAAAGACACGTGCAGGGCCCCTGAACTGGAGTGACTTAAGCCCTGCTACCTTCAGCAATGCCCCTTCAGAACATAAATTGCCTTTCAGTACGACAACACCGCCCGTGGCCATAAGCGCCTTGTCAATGCTGTGAACAACCGCCCCGTCGGGCACGGGCGCATGGGCAACCAGATCACCGAGCGACCCGCCCGATACGGTCGGAATATCCCCATGCAGATAACCGGCATCCATCAATACCTTGAAAACCACCCGGGCGCCCCCGGCTTCGTGCAGATCCCGCGCCAGAAATTGCCCGCCGGGTTTCATATCGGCAATCAGCGGGGTGCGCTTCATGACGGCTTCAACATCGTCCAGCGTAAAGACAATACCGGCCTCGTGGGCGATTGCCGGAATATGCAGCGCCGCATTGGTTGACCCGCCGGTCGCAGCCACCACAGCACAGGCATTTTCCAGACTTTTTCGGGTTACCAGATCACGGGGCAAGGGCCCCCCGTCCTTTAACAGGGCCATGACACGATCGCCCGACTGACGGGCAAGACTTTGGCGCTCTTGATACACAGCAGGCATGGTCGCCGTTCCGGGCAAGGCAAAGCCCATAACCTCGGAAATCATGGCCATCGTATTGGCGGTAAACTGCCCCGGGCATGAGCCCGCTGTTGGTACCCCTGCCCTTTCCAGCTCATCGAGATCCGCCCGGCACATTTCGCCGGACATCACAGCACCGACCCCTTCATATACATCCAGAATGGTCACGTCGCGACCACGCCATTTGCCCGGGAGGGCGCTGCCGCCATACATGAACACGGATGGTACATTGCACCTGACCATGCCCATCATTACACCCGGCAGGGTTTTGTCGCATCCGCCGAAGCCGACAATGGCATCATAGGCATGGCCCCGGACCACAGCTTCGATGCTGTCGGCCACAAGCTCGCGCGAAATCAGCGAAAACCTCATTCCCTTGTGATTCATTGACATGCTGTCGGCCACCGACGCCGTTGAGAATATTCGCCCCACACCATCAGATGCTTCAACGCCGGATTTTGCGGCCCGGGTAAACTCCCCAAGATGCAGATTGCAGGGGGTCATCTCCCCTACCGGACTGACAATACCAACAAATGACTTCTGAAAATCGTCGTCTGTTAGCCCTGTTCCGCGAAGAAAAGCCCGGTGTGGTGCCCGTGTGAGCCCTTCCGTGACAATTCGCGATCGGTTCTTTCCCTTCATCTCATGCCCCATGTTGTCGTGGCCGCCAAAAGTGTATATTATCCTGTTTTGAATATTGTAGATAATATACGAAATTTAACAATACAGCAATCGCTTGATCAGACTGATGGTCGATAGTATACAAAATTCTACATTGCCAAATCAGGTATTGCGCTGAAAGAATTGTAAATTGTCCGAAAATAAAAAAATCATCCCCGGGCCAGTATCGGGAACAAACATCATACCGCGCCAGTCCTTGCAGGCCGAAGCCGTTTCACGCCTGAGAAACGAAATTATCGAGGGCATATGGAAACCGGGCATGCGACTGCAGGAACGATTGCTGTGCGATCGGTTTGGCATTTCGCGATCCCCTTTACGTGAAGCTTATCACGTTCTGGCCGCCGAAGGTCTGCTGGAACTCTCGCCCAATCGCGGTGCCATTGTCACTGCGCCTACACTTGAAGATGTTTTGCAACACTACGTCCTTTTGCAGGCCCTTGAAACGCTGGGTATTGAGCTGGCCTGCGTTTATGCGACGGAGGATCAGCTTGACGAAATTGAGCTGATGCATCGCAAAATGAGCCGACTGAGCGAGAAGGGCGATATGGCCGCCTTCCTGAAGGTGAATAACGACGTCCACCGTGCCATTGTTTCTGCAAGTGGCAACAAACCCCTCATGGATACTCATCTGATCGTCGCACGCCACATCATCAGGCTGCAAAACCTGAATGGCGCCATAGAACATTCGGCAGAAGAATCGCTGACGGAACATATGGCTTTTCTGGAACCTCTGTTGAATCGTAACCGGGAAGCCGCATCCATCGCCTTCAAGGCACACCTGTCTACCGTTGATGAGAATTTGCGCAAACGCCTGGAAACGACAAAATATTCCGGCTGATCAGGTTTTCGGACTTTCATCATTTTTCTGCGGTATGTGCCGTGACATGAAAAAGACCGCCACAACCACAATCAGCGCAGGGATGGCCGCTGCTATAAATAATTCCGTCCGGCTAAGGCCATAGGCAAGCAAGGCACCACCGATGATCGGGCCAAGGGCAGAGCCAATCCGCCCTAATCCCATGCCCCACCCTACGCCGGTACTGCGCATGTATGTTGGATAGTAACGGGCAGACAACGCGGCCAGCGCCAGTTGCGCCCCCATGACAAAAAAGCCGGCGACAAAAACCACGCTCATGACCAGCGAAATATTGTCTTCGCTGGCACCAATGAAGGCGATGGCAACAGCCCCGATACCATAGCCCCCCATGAGCGGCATGAAAGGACCAAAACGGTCACTTAACCGCCCGACAAGAATGCTGCCCAGAATACCGCCGACATTCAGGGTAACAGCGCCCATAACAGCCTGCTTGTGGGTCAGCCCCGCATCAGCCAGCATGGACGGTATCCAGTTCACCAGAAAATATGTCAGCAGCAAGCTCATGGAAATTACTGTCCATAACAACAAGGTCCAGACAGCCCGTCCTTCCGTAAACAGTGCTTTGACCGTGGCCTGCCGTGGCCCTGATGTCGTCTGCTCAGACAGCTGGATTTGCGTCACATCGAAGGCAGGATCCACACGTCTCATGATGCGCGTAACCTTCACTTTATCCTGTCGGCGAACAGCCAGAAACTGAATGGATTCCGGGAGCCCGATCAAAACAACGGGCAACACCAGAAGGGGTAACAACCCGCCCGCAATAAAGACCGCCTGCCATCCATAAATCCCCAGGATCTGGGCACTTCCCATCCCGCCCAGCACGGCACCCAGCGGAAATCCGGCAAACATAACCGTCACCGCCGTCGTGCGTATTTTTTCCGGTGCATATTCCGATGTCAAGGCGATGATATTGGGTATCGCACCCCCAAGACCAATACCTGTCAACAAACGATAGAGCAGCAATTGATCGACAGTGGTCGCCGTCGCGCACAGCAATGACATGGCGCCGAATGTCAGCATGGAGATAACAATCGTCACCTTTCGACCAATCCGGTCGGCAACGGCCCCCAGCAGGACAGCACCGATCATGGTCCCAAACAGGCCCGCCCCAAAAATAATACCAAAATCATCCGGCGCCACGCCCCAGGACGACTTCAGTGCCGGAGCAACAAACGCAATGGATTGCGTGTCAAAGCCATCCAGCATGGCAATCAGAAAGCAGATCGCAATGACCCTGATTTGTAAAGGTCCAAGCGTTGCAGCATTCACGATCCGCGCCAGCTGATTATCAGAAGTACTTCGCATCTTTTATTCCCCTGTTTGGTCGACCTGTTTGTGGCAAATTATTGACTGATGTTTCTTTAGGTCAGGTTGACTCTTCATCTGTTATCCGGATCACGATTTTGCCCTGCGCCTGTTTGGTCTCACAATATTCCTGCGCCTCGGCCGTCTGATCCATTGTATATATTCGATCAATCAGCGGTTTTATTTTTCCACTATCAACCAGCGCGCTGATAATTCTGAGCGCGTCGCCATTCGGCTCCATGAACGACCAGTAATAATGCCGCCCCAGGGCTTTTTGATCTGCGACACGCTGGTCAAACAGCGCACCGGCCCGTTTCAGCCCCTCTTCCACCCCAAATTCATCAACCATATGGATTTTAGGCGTCACAATACTGACATAGCTGGCATCGCTGCCTTTCTTCAATGTGTCCAGCAGCTTTTGTTCGGTATCGAAGGCGGTATCGAACGCCACGTCGTAGTCATGCAGAACTTCTGCAAAGTCCTGGCAAGTATAGTCAACAACTACGTCAGCCCCAAGATCCTTGACAATCTCGATATTACGCGTGCTGCACACAGTCGCGACCCCTGCACCCCAGGCTTTCATTAACTGAATGGCAAAGCTGCCAACACCACCGGCCCCGCGCGGAATAATAATTTTTTTGCCTTTTGTATTGTGCGCGGTCAATCCAGCATGATCAACCAGTGCAGACCAGGTGGTCAGCGCCACATAAGGCATGGAAGCAGCTTCCGTAAAGTTCAGGCTTTTGGGCTTAGGTGCGGCATGCGCGGCTTCCACAACACTGTATTCGGCAATACCATCTTTCAGGACACCGGCATAAACAGCGTCGCCGGGTTTAAAATCCACTACATCCTTGCCGACGGCTTCAACATAGCCCGCAATATCACGTCCAGGCCTGATGGGAAATTCGGGCCCCACTTTGGCCTTGAACAATTCCCGTCCATAACCGCTTCTCACCGCACAATCGATGGGATTAATGGAAGAGGCAATAACCCTTACCAGTATCTGGCTATCTCCCGGCACAGGAATGCTGGCATTATCAACCAGGCGGATTACATCCCGGGCTGCCCCATAGTCATTGAACTCAACAACGCGCATCAAAAGTCCTTATCTGTCATTGTGTTGGAATTTACAAAAGTCATTCACGCAACATGTCCCATGCTGTCATGCCTTCCGGTAATTTGGGGCGCTTGACAATCTCTTCAAACGGAACACCGGCTTCACATTTTTTGATCATTTCTTCCGGGTCAAATATAATGCCCATGGCATTTTCCAGATAATGACCTTCTGCAAAATAATTATTAACTTCCTGCGCCGTCTTGAAGTTATCAATCTGGATCTCGACCTTGTTCAGGTCTGGGTCCTTGTAATAAATTGACGTCGTAGGCCCGTGAATGATGCACCAGAAGGGCTCTATCCCGTCATTCTTCAACCGGGTATATGTTGCCAGCAAATCTTCCAGAGACTCGTATGTAAAAGAAACATGCTCCATGCCCGTGGACTGTTTGGGTGGTGGCGTCAGCCCCGGCATTTTAATGATCGCCAGCCTGTGATGTTCATCATCATAGGTAATGAAACCCATATCATCATTCCGGAACGCCACCTTCGCTTCCAGTACATGACAGTACCATGCCAGCATTTCATCCAGCTGGCTGGTACGAACAGCAATGTGCCCCATTTTGTACGGCGCGATCTTGCCACGTTCTTTCGCCGTTTCTGGCATGACGCCCGCATTTTGCAATTCATCTGTATCGACCATTTTAACCTCCAAAACGATTGTCCGGTTCGGGAATAACTGTGTTGGCAATATGCCCCAGCCCCTCAATCTCAACCTTGACGGTTTGACCCACTTTCAGAAATTTCGGCGGGCGGAATGCCGCCCCTACGCCCGACGGCGTACCCGTCGCCAGAATATCCCCGGGCTCCAGCGTAAATACCGTCGTCAGTTCCTCAATCATCTCGCCAATGCTGTAGATAAAGTCGTCCGTATTGCCGTCCTGCCGCAATTCGTCATCAATCCAAGTGCAAACACGCAGGTTCTCGGGGTTTTTCAGATCCTCCCCGCATTCCAGCCAGGGGCCCGTTGGCCCGTGTGTATCGAAAGATTTACCCAAGGTTGCCGTCGGCGCGCGCATTTGCCAGTCACGAATACTCAGATCATTTGTGATCATATACCCTGCAATAACTTTTGATGCCTGATCCGCCCGCACATGCCGGCATCGCGTACCAATGACAACCGCCAACTCGCCTTCATAATCAAACTTGTCTGAAACCCGGGGCATATGAACCGGATCATACGGACCAACGATGCAGCTGACCTGCTTGTTGAACCACACCTGATTATCCGGAATTTCTATGGGAATGCCGGCCTTGCGGATTTCATCCACATGCGACCGGTAGCTAAAGCCCAACCCCAGAAATTTTCGGGGTCGGGGCACCGGGGCACACAATTTGACATCTGCGACAGGTATACGCTGGCTAATTTTTCCTGCCGCCTTCCTGACAGCCTCAAGTGCATCTGCGCCGCCATCCAGCAAGGCCGTCATATCAGTTGGCAGAGGATGATCCGCATGCATCAGATCAATCACTTCCTGATCTGACAACACGCCGATACGCTGATGCCCGTTACTCTCGAACGTGACAAGCTTCATTTCAGGCCCCCCCGCCAAATTTAAAGACAATAACCAGCTGACGCTCCGAGAAGCGCCAAACACCATCATCACCCTTTTCCACAATATCCAGCGAATCTCCGACCACAATATCCTGCGGAGATACCGGCGGCACGCCGTTGGCAACATAGGTCTGAACAGCCATGCTCGCCTTTATCCGCCGGGCATCCAGGGCCTCCAGACGCAGATTGGTCCATATATGACGTGACAAACGGCTTGTATCTTTGGCGCGCTCTCCAAACTGTCGCGCTATGCTGTCCCTGCCTTCAAGAGTGAACATGGGCGTGACCAGCTTGCCATTTTCAGTGAACAGCTCAGCCACCCTTCCAGCCTCACCATGATCGACCAGCCAGCCAAATTCGGTCAACAAATCCTGAATAGCCATACGATCCGGGAGCAAAATCTCAGTCATTCTGTTAAAGCCTCCTGCTTGCCTTGCTTTTGCCTGTCTTCCCCTGACCCTGTTCGGGAAAGATGAGCTCCAAATTTTTCTTGCATCAGCATTATATATTGAATATTGTAGACAATCTACATAAAATAAATTACAACGCAGAAATCACGATGTCAAACGAAAAGCCTGCCGAACCGGATTTGACAAACACATATGGCAGGCAATGGGGATATACTTAAAACTTGGGAGGCTGAGATTATGCTAAAGACTTTATCTACAACTGCACTGGTCACCAGTGCATGCCTGCTTGCAACCCCGCAGGCGAATGCGGCCGCAGAAGAAGGCTTTCGGCTGGAAGAAATTGTTGTCACCGCCGAACGCCGTGCAAGGAGCATTCAAAAGGTACCGATTGCCATTACGGCATTGCAGGGCGACACGCTGGAAAGACTGCAAATATCAACCGCAGAAGACCTTTCGCAATATACACCCAGCCTTCACATTTTTGCTGAAGCCGTGGGTACGGAATTTTACACCATTCGCGGCATCGGGCGCGCCAACGAGGATTTAAGTTCTGATTCCGGCGTCGCTGTTTTTCTGGATGACATCTATATTTCGCGCCAGTCCGCAGCGAACGCTTCCATGTTCGATATCGAACGGGTTGAAGTATTACGCGGCCCTCAGGGCACTCTTTACGGTAAAAACGCCACAGGCGGTGCTATCAACATTATCACCCGCAAGCCGACCGATGATTTTTCCGGCTGGGCATCTGCCGAATATGGCAATTTTAACCGGCTGAATATCGAAGGTGCCATTAACGGGCCGCTGGTCGATGACAAGGTGTTTGCCCGCGTGGCATTTGTTTCGAAAAACCGGGACGGCATCTATACCAGCCTGACAACCGGCAACAAGGGCAACAATATTGATACGCAGGGCGCACGCGGTTCGCTACGTTTCACCCCCTCGGACCGGCTGGAAATCAACGCATCCGTAGACTGGATCAAATCCGAGCAGGACGGTGTGATGAAAAGTGTCATCGTTGACGTGCCCGGCACGCCGTATGTTCTGAAAGATTTTTTTATCGCATCTGTTTTCCCCACACAGGAAGCCAATATCAGATCCACCCGGGCCGGCACCGATGGCGAGCAGGGTCTGGAAACCTATGGCAGCACCTTGCGGCTGGATTATCAGTTTGACGACTTCAGCCTGGCGTCGATTTCCGGTTATCGTGAAGAAAAAAGCTATCACGAAGAAGATAATGACCGGGCACCGGAACGTTCAGGTGAGGTTTTTTCAACCCAGAACACCTGGACCCTCAGTCAGGAGTTACGGTTTGTCTCTGCCGAAGAAGGCTCCTTGAGCATGGGTGGACGGCTCTCCTGGGCCGGTGGACTTTACTGGTTCCATGAAGAAGGGTCCCGGTTACAGGGCCGTTATTCCAACTTTAACGGCCCGGGCGGCCTGCAAGGGCCGGGTTCTCCCGAAATTCAGCAATCCATCAGCACCTGGGACACATCCATCAACACGGATGCATTCGCAGTATTCGGTCAGGCAAGTTTCTCACTGACAGAGGTCTTCACACTGACCGGCGGGCTGCGCTACACATACGAAAAAAAGGACTTCTTTGTTGATACCGACGCCGTACCACTGACACCCGGCGGCGACCCCTACTCGCTTTTCCTGCCAAATGGCCCCTATACAGCCAATGTTTCAGAATCATGGGAGCGCGTTACGCCGCATGTGGGCATAGAAGCCCAGCTGACACAGGACATACTGGCCTATGCCAGCTATTCACATGGTTTTAAGAGTGGCGGGTTTGATGGCCAAGCAGGCGGGCCAAATATCGAACCGTTCAAGCATGAGCGGGTTGTGAATTATGAAACAGGCCTGAAAGCACAATTTCTTGACGGCAAACTTCAAACCAACTTTTCAGCCTTTATTTCCGACTTCAAGGACCTTCAGCAACAGGGTTTCAGTGAAACAGGCTTACCCATCACGGCAAATGCGGCTGACGCACAGGTCAAGGGGATTGAAGTCGAGCTTGATGCCCGTCCAACAGAAAATCTGAGCATGAGTGCCGGGCTGTCCTACATTGATACGCAGTATAAAGACTATTTTATCGAAGTGTTTGACCCTACCATTCAGGGGGGGCCGCCATTCCGTCTGGTGAACAAGGCCGGTGACCGGATCGGGTTGATCCCGAAATATTCCTTCAACGCACGGGTTATGTATGTGGTGCCCATGGGGGATTCAGGGGCCTTGCAATTTCAGGCGGATATGGTGGGCGTGAGCAACACCATTACAGAGTTTAATACGCTTTGGTCCGACTCATATGAAACATTCAATGCCCGGATCACCTGGTTGTCGGCTGATGACCGCTGGGAAGCAGGCGTATGGGTGCGCAACATCACAGATGAAGAATATTACCGCGGTGGCGGCCCCGTCCCCGATCTGAACGACCAAATCACCAGACTGGGGCTGGTCGCCGATCCGCGAACGTACGGCATTACCGTTAAAATGCGTTTTGGAGAATAATCAGCCATAAACAGCCGGCTTGCTGATAGACTTTGGCAAGCCGGTTTTTTTATTCGTCATAATGTTGAGAGCACATGATTGATCGCAAGACTTTTCTGAAAGGCGCACTGTCTGCCACCCTCGCGACTTTATCAGGCATTTTCCCGTCCGGGGTCTTTGCCGGCAGCCGGCCACCATCGGTCAGCACGAATAAGAAACCGAATATCCTGATGATCCTTATGGATCAGGAAAGGTCGTGGGCAGACCTGCCCAAAGACCTCGATTTGCCAGCCCGGCGCGCCTTTGCCGAAAGTGCCCTCTCTTTTACCCGGCATCACATCAGCGCCGTGGCCTGTGGCCCCTCCCGATCCGTGATCTATACCGGCCAGCATATACAAAAGACCGGCGTATACGATAACCCCGGCATGGCACCGGGGCGCCGGGACCTGAACCCCGAACAGACGCCCACAATCGGGACCATGTTGAAAGAACAGGGTTATTATACGGCCTATGTTGGCAAATGGCATCTACATGAATTTGGTCCAAAAGAAAAATCCAACCTTAAAGCTGCCCTGCAGCCCTTTGGCTTTGACGAATTTGCACCGGCAACCCCTAAAGGCGATACCGACGGCGAAGCCGGAGATGGCAGCAAACTGGATCCCGTAATTGCCCGCAACACGGTTAAATGGCTGGAAAAGCAGGATGCCAGCCCGCAGGAAAAACCGTGGTTCATGGCGGTCAACCTGATAAACCCGCATGATATTCGTCATTTCGACGCAACCGGAAAACAGGGTGAAACGCTTCATCCCCATTTTGCATCTGAACTTGCGGGCGCCCCGGATACCGATCTTTATCATGAAGACCTGGGTTTTGGTCTGCCACCGACTTTCCCCGGCCCAAAGCCGCGCCCGGTTTCTGCCCATCAGCTATATATTGAGGATGCAGAGTATTTTTTCGGTAAAATGCCCTTTGATGACAAAGCCGCCTGGCATCGCTACCAGAATTATTATTTCAACTGCCTGCGCGATGTTGACAGGGAAATTGCTTCCATTCTTGAGCATCTTGAGAAAGCAGGCATGTCTGACGATACCATGGTCATTTTCACGTCCGATCATGGCGAGATGGGCGGCGCTCAGGGACTACAGGGCAAGGGACCCTTTATATACAAGGAATGTTTTGGGGTGCCTTTGCTGATCCGGCACCCGAACTTGCCCCGCGGCGTGACCACCGACAGGCTCACCAGTGCCCTTGATCTGGCACCGACTATTCTGGCCGCTGCCGGACTTGATGACGGGGCGCGCCAGTCCCGATATCCCCACCTTAAGGGGAAAAATCTGCTGGGAAATGAAACACAACGGGATGGCATCCTGATGATGTCTAGCATCGTACATTGCTGCAATCCGGCAAAAAAAGATCATATTATTGAAACCCTGTACGCGCGTGACAGGGGCGAGAATGTTGCTCCCTTCGGCTTTCCGGACGACTTTATAGACTTTGGCAACAGAAATTTTCTGCGCGGGTTGTTTGACGGGCGCTACAAGTTTGGACGCTATTTCCGGCCAGACCAGCATCACACGCCCCGGGACTGGACAACCCTGACGAAATACAACGATATCGAGCTATATGACACTTATCAGGACCCGAATGAGACCATCAATCTGGCTGCCAAAGATGAATATCGTGACCTTGTCCTCAGACTGAATGCCCACCTGAACCGCCTGATGGCGGCAGAGGCTGGCCCAGACCTTGGTGAAGCCATGCCCGGCGACGCCGATATGTGGGCCCTTAAGGGCGATGCTGGCTGAACTCCGCAAACTGTCAACACAAATACCACCTGATACTGACAGCGGGATAGTGCCCGCCCATCATATTTTTGTGCCCACTCGCCATAGTTAATTTCTTCACAGTGTTTCCGCCTGCTCCGTCATTCAGTTTTACTTTTATTGAATTTGTGGAGCTACTCATGCCGACAGCTACAGAACTAGATTTGATGCGTAAGCATATTCTGGCTCAGAATTTCATCATCAAAGATGCCGGAAGCTATCCTCTGATCACATATTACGGGCCTGTCGATACCGAGGGACTGTCAGTAAGTACCGCTTCGGGCCAATATCTGCGCGCGGCCTGCCTGGCGGCGCGCAACGGCATCCCAACCCAAAAATGGGAAACTCATGTGCTCAATCTGAATGACGACATCGCCGACTTCAAACTACTTGCGAACGATAGCTGGAAAAAAGACTGGAACGGGATCTGGATTCATCAGGGCCACGGCAACCCCGGCTCCGTACTGGTGAACGGTATCAAAAATGGCCTGAAGTTTTATTCTGCCTATGCCCGGCATATCGTACATGATTCAAAATTCAAATATGGCCTGATCAAGACCTGTTATGGTGCCAAAACATATCAGTCCATGTCGAATAAAACCCCGCTAAGTTTTATCGAAGTGCTGGCCAAGGCAGCCAGACAGAAGATACGTCTTTATTCAAGCGCGGGGAACAATTGGATTCCGCTGAGCGGTCCTCACCTTGGCATCCCAATGATCTCCCCAAACGCATTTTTTCAAAAATGCCATGCAGAGAAGCTTGATCCAAAAACCTACTTCACCTCAGACCACACCACGCTGGACGGCATTATGGAAGATGATGAGACCTATAATAAGCTTCTTCCATATCTGACCGATGCGTATTTCCAGTCCGCACATTTTGACCTGCAAACAGCACAACCTGTTGCGTCGCGTCCAAAACTTACGATAGGGGATACTCGCTGGTACCACACACCTTAAACTGCAAAGCTATCTACAGAAGCCTGCTAACCGGCAAAGACATAACAACGGATGAAGCAATCAGTTTCTCACGATTGTTCTGAATGTTAAATTCACCCGGGGGCTGTCTACTGTTCTGGTGGGTGGCAGGCGATGAAGCCAGTTCGCCTGGGTTTTGCCTTTCATGACAACAAGGCTGCCGTGATGCAATGTCAGCGAAACGGTTTTCTTGTCCTTTTTATGCTTGAATGAGAACTTTCGTTCGGCCCCAAAACTCAGTGACCCGATGGCACCATTTTCTTTCAGGTTTTTTTCAGCATCACTGTGCCATGCCATGCCCTCGGAGCCGTCATGATACAGGTTCAACAGGCATGAATTAAAATGCTCGCCGGTCGCGAACTCGACGCTTTCTTTCAGTTCCAGCAACGCCTCCGTCCAGGGCAGAGCACGTCGCGTAATTTTGGAATAGGTATATTCGAACGGCTTGTCCGCATACCAGGCCACCTTACGTTTGGTAAAAATATGACGACCCATGATGACAGCCTCATCAGGCTTCCACATAATGTTGTTCAATAACATATGCAAATACGCATCCGATTCTGCGCCTTGAAAAACCGGACCGTAATAATTTACCTCCCCGTCGCAGGGAAGCAGGTTTTCCCGTCCGCCTGCGGTGTAGTTGAACAAATCCATTTCCTGTATTCTTTCTTCATGCCCGATATTCTTTTTTCATACAATGTCCACGCGGGCGATAATTTTCTCGTATTGCTTCACACTCACACTTGCCGTCAGACCTGTTTATGCCACTATTCTCATCACCTTGAGACTCTGGCCGCTTCCCATCCGATCATTGCAGACTTTCGCGTACTGCCCCACATGTATCCGCCCACCTGACCACCGGACTGGATAACCCTGTGACACGGCACCAGAAACGCCACCGGATTTCCGCCAATGGCTGTTCCCACGGCGCGAGACGCTTTCGGCTTTCCAATGTGTTGGGCGATATGCCCGTAGGTTGTTAATTTTCCCATGGGAATTGAGAGCAGACTTTCCCAAACCTTCACCTGAAATGGCGTGCCGTTCAGATGAAGCTTGATCTCCTCCAGACGGGACCAGTCCTTTTGAAACATCAACAGGGCCTGCTGTTGATGTTTATCGACCAGTTGACAATAGGATGCATTGGGAAATTTTTTCTGCAGATTGTGCAATGCCACACCTTCATTCTCCTCAAAGGCCACAGCACAAACGCCTTTCGAGGTCGATGCGATAATGACGCTGCCGAAAGGACTTTCAGCAAAGCAATAATTTATCACCAGTGCCTCCCCCCCGTTCTTAAACTCTCCCGGCGTCATCCGTTCAATATTAACAAACAGATCATGAAGTCGGCCAGAACCTGACAATCCTGTTTCAAAAGCGGTGTCCAACAGGTTGAAATGCCCGTTCTTCAACAGGCCTTTGGCGTATTCGAGACTTAAATACTGAACAAATTTTTTCGGGCTGATCCCGGCCCATTCGGAAAACAGACGCTGCAGGCGGGACGGGCTTAAATGAACAACGGCCGCAATCTCGTCCAGCGACGGCTGCTTTTGAAAATTTTCCTTGATATATTCTATCGCCCTGGCAATCCGGTCGTAATGAATCTGCTGTTGATCAACCATCGCCTTTATCCTTGCCATCCAGGTTCTGCCTTTTGTATTCCCATAGAATAAATGCATGTCCCGCCGCAGGCGACCCGATTCTTGCTAACTGTCCCCGTTATCCGGCTACTTGTGTGAAATTCCACTCTTTTCCGCGTAATATTTGTGCTATCGTAACCGGACTGTCACAAGGCGGGCCACGGCTCGTTGTATGTTCAAACAAGCAAAGGGGTGCTGCGCGGTGCAATGGCCTCAGGATGTTATCCGAAACTGTCTGGACTTTCTGATCACCCTTGGTGACGGGAAAGGCGGGCTGTTTTACACTCTGGACACAGACATGAAGCCGTCATTCTATACGCTTCATACCGTCGACAGAGGGGCTCAGGAACTGTATCGCAGCAACTATTTTGCGACAGACCCGCTGCAGGCTCGCTATTATCTTAAATCAGGACAGAATATCGTTTCTCTGGATCATGTGCCCGCCCATCTCAAGCGGCAAAGTGAAGTTTTCCGCAATGAATTTCTGATTCCGGCTGGATATAACCACACGCTGGAACTTTTCATCCGTTGTAACAGCAAGAT
Source organism: Sphingomonadales bacterium (assembly GCA_965227345.1). Taxonomy (GTDB): domain Bacteria; phylum Pseudomonadota; class Alphaproteobacteria; order Sphingomonadales. The sequence goes on along the minus strand of OZ245755.1, from coordinate 3,383,159 downwards.
CATCGCCGGCATAAGCCTGCAGCGCCACAAGGACGATCTGCCCTTTACCGAACATGAATTGAATATCATTGCCAAAGCCCGAAACTTCATTGAGTTTCGGCTATTACACCAGAATCCGGCAATCTTGTTGCAGCATGAAAACAATGGCGAGCATTTGACCCTGCGGGAAGAGCAGATCCTCGCGTTGCTATGCCGCGGATTGACCTACCAGACCATTGCGCTGGAACTGAATATTGCGTCATCGACGGTTAAAACACATATACAGAACATTTACGGCAAGCTTGGTGTGGCCAATCGCAACGAACTGTTTGTCCGTCTGCTCGAACAACGCAGAGACACTCACTGATTCTCGCCCCGCCACGGGTCCCACAGATCACTGATATCCTTAATGCTGTTCAGCTTCTCCTCTCCGGCCTCCTGAAACCGGCTCCCCGGAAATTTATGCGCAGGTTCGCTCCATGCCCCCCGGTCCACCAGTCGCTGAATATTTTCACGATAAATCTGATCAACCTCGGCATGGCGTTTGGGTTCGTCATTCAACCAAAGATTTTTGGGATGAATGGGCTGCTCGTACATTTTGGCAAATATTTCTGTTCTCAGGTCTTTCATCCAGTTGCTGTTCAAATTCATATGACGGAACTGACGCTGGGCCTCGATATCGATAATGCCCGCTACAATTGTATTGTTGCTGGCATCGCTGCGCGACAGGACCTGCCCCCGATAATCGACGATATGGCTATTCCCGCCAGAAATATTGACCGGATGTTTTGCCGATGCAGACAGATAAACAGGCCCGATATTGGGACACAGCATATAGACATTATTAAATTCAGCATGGGCCCGGTTCTGAATCATCCATGTGCCGCCGGCGTCCGGTCCCGTATTGGTCATGGGAACCGCTTCCGACGGACGATACACCACTTCTGCGCCATTCATGGCAAGCGCCCGGACGGCTTCGGGATATTCCCCGTCTGAACAGCAGATTGTGCCGATATTGCCAATATCCGGTGTCCGCAATACCGGATAAAAGGCGTCGACGCCGTCTCCGAAACATTCAACCCATCGATCATAGACATCATGGGGCGTGCAGGATCTCTCCCGACACCAGATATGATTTTTTGCAGCCTTGTGCACCACTTCGCCCGACGGCGCAATTACGAACAGGGTATTAAAGAAACGGTCTTTCATCACTTCCGGCCAGCGGGCCTTGCACTGGCCGATAATGTAAGTGTTGTAAAGTTTTGCGAGCTTCCCCAGCCGCTCGGTCTCTTCCCCGGGCACGTCAATAAACATGGTATTGGCGGCTTCAACGTGCGGCAAATCAAATATCTCATCCGTAAAGCCGGTGAGCGCGCCCTCTGCCAGACAGACCAGTTTTACCGGCATATTTATGTTGGTAATCGAAATCGCAGCGTGAAACGTGTCTTCAATAATCTCCAGATTGTGCCGGATGTGCCGTCGATCCGCTATGCCATAAGTAAATGTGGAAAGCCCCAGCGCCATATAGGGGGCGATGAGCTCGCTGCGATTGCTCTTATGCGCGTCTGTTGTTTTTGCGTTCGCCATATGCCGTCCTTGTCTGTGTTCCCGGCAGCCATAGTAGCCCGATGACATTTTTTCCATATCCCCCCTGGGGAGGATTTCAGCGACATGGTTGCCTGATACCCTTATTTCCTGCTCGAGGTTATGGTGCCTGCCTGACCACAAGATTAGTAAACTGGAGGAACCATGCCGAGTTATCGACAAATCTTGACAGCTCTTGTTCCTGCCACTGAAAATTCACTGATATTGACCGACGGACATCAGCGCAAAAACGCGAAGAAACTATTCAAAATACACCGGTATCCTGGCAAAAAGACTATTTTGTCGGCAATGCCCGGATCGGCTACACCAACCCGGACGACCTGTCAGATCACTTTGCGGGTAAAATATCTTTTCGACAGGGAATACCGGGAATATACTTTTGACCTGAGCGGACTTGCGGGTCTGGCACAGGATTTCTACATACCGCCGCGCTGATTTGGCGGCACATTGAGTGTAAATTTCTAATGACGGAAAAGAAAACAGGCTTTGTCTGGCACGAACGATACATGTGGCATGATACGGGCACCTATGCGGGTGTTATGCCGCCCGGTGGCTTTGTCCAGCCCGGTACACATGTTGAAAACCCCGAAGCCAAAAGGCGCTTCAAAAACCTGCTGGAAGTGAGCGGCCTTTATGACAGCCTGATCCATATCGCACCGCGCGAGGCTGACACGCAGGATATACTGCGCGTTCATACTGCCGACTATCATGACAGAATAAAACGACTGAGCGATAAAGGGGGCGGAGACGCAGGCTTCTTTACGCCCTTTGGCAACGGCAGCTATGACATTGCCAGACTTTCGGCCGGTGGTGTACTTGCTGCGGTCGATGCCGTGCTGGACGGAAAAGTGGCAAACGCCTATGCGCTGGTCAGACCTCCGGGGCACCATGCTGAACCTGATATTGGCAAAGGCTTCTGCCTGTTCAACAATGTAGCGATCGCAGCGGCTTACGCCCGTTCGAAACGCGGGCTTGACCGGGTCGCGATTGTCGATTGGGACGTTCACCACGGGAACGGTGCCGAACGCATTTTTCTGGAAGACCCGACTGTCCTGACAATTTCCATCCATCAGGAAGAGAGCTTTCCGCCGGAGTCAGGCGCCGTGACCGCCAATGGCGCAGGAGCAGGCCAGGGATATAACATTAACGTGCCGCTGCCCGCCGGCTCGGGGGTTGGGGCATACGAAGCTGTCTATGACCGCGTTGTTGTACCCGCCCTTCGAAAGTTCAAACCGGACCTCATCCTGATCCCGTCGGGCTTTGATGCAGGAGCTCATGATCCTCTGGGGCGTATGCTGATGCACAGCGACGGCTATCGAAGCCTGACATCAAAGATGCTTGAGGTCGCCGATGAACTTTGCGAGGGTCGTCTGGTTCTGTCTCACGAAGGGGGCTATGACGCCGCAACAGTACCGTTTTACGGTCTGGCCGTCATGGAAACACTCTGCGGCCTGAGAACAGAGGTTGAAGACCCGTTTTTACCCATGTTTCAAGATATTAGCGGGCAAAGCCTCCTGCCACATCAGGACGTGGCCATTCAGGCCGCAGAGGGCCTGACTGCCGCCATAGGCAAACCGGTATAGACAGGAAAAGCGTGTTACAAACCAGCATATCCACCAATGTAAACAGCCCCCGGGCCATTGCCGCGATCAGTCTGATCGGCGTGGTCGGGGCATCAGTCTTCATCGTTCAGCCCGGCTTTGTACAGGGGCTGGTAAGTCATTTTGGCCTGACCGAGGCGGAGGCCGGATATACTGCAGCGGCTGAAATGAGCGGGCTGGCCCTGTCCACCATTGCGCTGACCATGCTGAGCCACAAGATGAACTGGCACCGCATGCTGTATATTGGTATTTTGCTCATGACGCTGGGCAATCTGGGTTCACCTTTCGCCATTGATTTCGAAGCCATGATGGGTGTTCGCTTCCTCACCGGCATTGGCAGTGGCATTCTGGTCAGCCTGTCCTTTGGCGCGATCGGCCTGACAACAAGGGTTGACCGGAATTTCGGGATTTATATTTCAGCGGTTTTGACCTATGGCGCTCTGGGTCTTTTGGTGATGCCTGCCATATTTCAGGGGCTGGGCATTATCGGGCTATTCCTGATACTGGCGCTGATTGCGCTGATCGCCTTGCCCTTTGTACAATATATGCCAACCCATGCAGAAGAACCTTCTGTAGACGAAGCCAGTGCTGTTGACCTTCCCGCATCCTTTAAGGTGATGGCGCTGGCGGCAATGTTTGTTTATTTTCTCGCTCAGGGGACTGTCTGGGCCTATTTGTTTATGATTGGACTCGCTGGCGGGCTTTTTGAGCAGGAAGTGGCCAATGCCCTGATGCTCAGTCAATTTGCCGGCATTGCCGGTGCCCTGACAGCCACATTTTGCGGGGACCGGTTCGGACGGATCATCCCGTTATCGGCAGGCATATTGGCAGGTCTTCTCAGCCTGACGGTGCTACATGGTTCCATGAGTTTTCTGGTCTATGCGGCGGGCGTGTCGATCTTCAACTATACTTGGAATGCAGTGCACCCCTACCTGATGGCTTCGATGGCGGGTTTTGACCGCCGAGGCAGAATGGTGATCCATGCTGTCGCCTTTCAGGTGCTGGGACTGGCATTTGGGCCCAGTATTGCGGCAAAGGTCATCGGCACCTATGATTACTGGGGCATCAATCTGGCGGGGATGACCTTTTTTGCCATCAGTCTGGTGCTCATCCTGCCGCCCCTGTTCAAATACCGTTTTCTGCGTGCCGAACAGAGCTCTTCCAGTGGTGCCCGGCAACGATGACCTTTTCGCTTGACTGTTGGGGAAACCGGACAAGAAAAACCCCGCTAACCTTTTGGGCTAGCGGGGTTTATTCTGACCTCAAGGATCAAGCCAACCAGATGGTCAAAGCTTTGACGGCGCAGGCTCTTTCCTGCCAAGCCTTACTGAACCACCCGCCTGATTTTTGATAACATTTTCCCGATTCAGATGAACGGGGAGCAGCTTTAACTGATCATAGGGCGCCAAATGATTGCTGAGGAAAGCGTTTGAGCTCGCATCTCCGGAAACCGGAACGTGACCCGAAACTCCCGGCGGGTTGACATATCCGCCATAACTGATGTTACCGTCCTTGCCATAAACAACCATCAGATTGCTTACGCCCCGGTTTGCATAGAGCGGCAACCGTGCCATCGAATCCGGTGAAGCCATCGGAATACGCGCGACGTTGGAAGGGAAAAAGACCTGTCCCACCGTTTTATTCCGCCATGTGACTATAGGGCCTTCATGTTTTTTACCAAGACCGGCGAGCGCTTCGCGTAGAGATTGCAGAATCACGTCCTCCGGCTTTCTGTTCTGGAAAAAACTGTAATGATGTTTGACACCTGAACGGTCTTCCGTATTCATCAGCGCATGATAGGTAATCTGGGTTCCCGCTGTTGGATGTTCTTCCAGTCGGGGATCCCGTGTTTGATACCCCGCGTGCAACCAGGTGCCCTTGCCTTTGAAGCCTTCAAGAGTAGCCCCCAGAGTATTCTGGACCATAAGCGGCAGCCACGCATCAAAAATTGTCTGGCCCGGGTGATCAAAAAAGCCGTCCCTGTTATCATCTGTCCGCATCCGGTCCCAGTTGCCCAGAAGTTTTATGGCCTGTGCTTCCAGCGAACCAGGGTCCAGAGACTTGCCCGCCTTGATGATGAAAGGGATAAAATAATTCGCGCTGACATCATGATACGAGATTGTCCGGTTGATGTCCCACATCTCATCCTTGTTGAGACGCTCTTTCTTCGCCATCGCATCTATCAGAATATTTGTCTGGTTCACCTCGCTCCATTCTTCCCAGTAAAGACCGGAATTGGGCCAGTTTCTGGCAGGTTTGTTATTAAAATTGATAATACGTTTCGGCGTGATCAGGGAAGGATTCCCGGCAGGGTCCAAAAGCCCTGTCCATTCATACTCACCACTCCCTGACGCGGGCAAACGATGATCGTGGCCAGGCTTCCGGACCGGAAACAGGCCCGTATGCACAAAGCCTACCTGCCCCTGCTTGTCGGCATAGAACCAGTTATAATTGAAGTTGAACTCGCTCGCGGCTTTTAACCATGCATCAGGGGTCGTGGCCCTTGTGGCCCGGAGCCAGGCCATGACAGAGCCTGCTTCCCCACCTGTCCAACTGATCTTCTGGGTATATGAGACATTCTTGTTCCGGTCCGAACCAATGACCGGACCATGAATGGAGGAAGGTATGACATAGCTGATATCTTTCTCATTTCGGACCTTGATGACCTCTGTCCGTTTGGTAAAGGCATGCCAGTCACCATTAAATTGATAGCGTTGGCCCGACGGATCAAGCTGTTCCTGATAGACGTCGACCTGCGCACTGACGCCTGCGGTATACCCCCAGGCAAAATTCCTGTTCACGCCAACCGGCAGAACAAAACTGCCGTCCGCAGCAAAACCGACAAGGTCGAAATCGCCACCATGCAGTCCGACCGGATAATAATAAGCGGGACTGTGCCACCCGGCCTGCGGGCCGTTAATAAAGATGGATCGGGCACCCTCGCTATTGTCTCGCCCGGTTGCCCAGGCCATGCTGGCCCGCATCGGTTCTGCCTTAAGCTGGCGGTACAACTGTAGCTCACTGCTTTCCGCCCCGGAACCTTCCGCCCGAAGCCCGTTGGGCATGGTACCCGGCTTTGCACACCCGCGGGGGCCCTTTGCTATCGGATCAGGGCCACCTGCCTGATGATCCAGCAGTGTTGCCGGCGCATTGGGGTCGCCGAGCCAGATAAACTGGTCAAAAATGTCATCACAATTTTTCGGATATTTCGCCTGTAAAAAATCGTAGTTTTGCAGATTTGTAAGCTGGGTCGTAAATGCCGAATAGGCACCCAGAACATCAATAGCTGTCGTCAATGTATCAAAGACGGTCCATTTTTCCGGCAGGAAATCATAGTCCTTGAATGCCTTGGAAAGTCGGTTTTCCGGATCTGCCATCATCCGGGAGATAGCGTCGTTGATGCCTGCGGTAAACCCCTTGATCAACAATTGTTCTTGCTCGGAAAGCTTCAGAAATTGCCGTCTTATGCTGGCCTGGTCCCACATCAGCCGAGACTGTTTGTCTCTGTTCAGATAGAGAGTGGCCTTGTAGGAGCCGGGCTTTGCCCCTTTCTCCCCGGTTCCCAGAACCTCGGAGATCCGCCCCTGTGCCTGACGCTTGCGCATTTCCATCTGAAACAGACGGTCCTGGGCAAAGACATAGCCGAAGCCATAAAACACCTCATAATTATTATCGCCGTAAACGTGAGGCAGGCCTGTATTGTCACGGATGATTTCAACGTCTGCATGCCCTGAAGATATTGACGTAAACGTCATCCCAAGACTGAGCGCGCCGGCCCACAAAAATTTTGATAAAACAGTCTTATGCATTCTGGTCTCCCATCTGAAATATTGCCTTTGGGAGACACACTTGTATCTCCCTGACTAATCTTCAGACGGGGCAACCAGACAGGATGTGAAGTTATTGTATCATTTCACCGCATTCCCATAAAAACTTATGACTGACACATGTCTGCTCCCTGCATCAGGCACAGGCGGAAAAAATCTCCTCAACATGACGGTGGTCTGTCCCGCAGCAACCGCCAAGCACATTAAGACCCGGCCACTGTTGACGTAACGCGCGGTATTGCTCGCCCAGCTCTTTAGGGTTGCCGTCGTCAAGTTCAGTACATTCATCAAGTTCAGCATGGCTTTTACACGAGGCATTGGCCCGCATACCCCGGATACGCTGACGCCAGGGCGTGTCAGCCTGAAGCAGCTCATCAAAATGGGTCGGATGCGCACAATTGATCATGTAATAAGCCACGTAACCATCTGTATCTTTATCGGTTTGCATAATAGCCGCGCCCAGACTATCACCCGTAGGCAGCTTGCCGTCGGTTTCAACTGTAAACGAGATTGCAACGGGCATTGCGGCATCTTTTGCGGCCTGAACGATACCAACGGCTTCTTCAATATAGTTTATGGTGAAAGCAGAGATCAGATCAGCATCGGTATCAGCAAAGGTATTGATCTGCTGCGCATGGTAACGGCGGGCTTCTTCTGCTGTCATACGCGCATTCGCCTGATAACCGTCACCCCGTGGCCCCAGGTTGCCACTGATGACCATTGGCCGCGCCGGTGTTTCATATTTATCGCGCAGGTCAAGCATCAAACTGATCGCCTTGCGATTGGCGTCCGTCAGGGTTTCGTTATCGTATCCCAGCTTTTGGGCCCAGTCCGCATTGGCACGCCAGGTTGGTGCTTCCAGCACAGCGCCAACATCGTACCGGGCGGCAACATCCAGATAACGCTCATAATAATCACGCAGCAAGTTTGTTCCGGCATTGTCCTTCAGCAAATCAAAACTGGCAAAATGCGGCAGTTCAAGGCCATCGTGAAAAATTAAGGTGGTTTCCAAACCGCCGTCGGTAAGAAAAACCCTGTTACCGAGTTGCGGCAGGTTTTTGCGATACTTGCTCATCTGTTTCTCCTTTGATCAGATTGGTTCAATGGGGGCCACACACAAAAGGCTCCGTGTTTTTAATTGACAGCGCAACAGATACTGTCAAAGCTCCCTGCCCACTAAAGCCGTTTGCGTAAAGAACTGGACAAACCTGCCATGCCTCAATCGCCCGTTAGCGTTGCTATCCTTGTTTTCCCCGAAACCACTGCCTCGGTGATTTACGGTCTGTATGATCTGTTTATGGGCGCAGGGCGCGACTGGGGCGTCATAACCGAGGGAGAGCCGGGTGCACAGCTCATCACTCCCCTGCTCGTTGCCCGGCAGACGCAGCCATTTATTATCAGCAATGGTATACAGATCGTGCCGCATGCATCTTGTGCGGCATGCCCTGATGTCGACATCGTTTGCATACCTGAAGTCAATCTGCCCCCTGGTGAGCCACTCGCCGGGCGCTATGCAGGCGAAATTGACTGGCTTAAACATCGACACCAGCAAGGCTCGCTGCTGGCCGCCACATGCTCGGGGGCCATGCTGCTGGCCGAGGCTGGCTTGCTTGGCGGGGAAAACGCAACAACGCACTGGGCATGGTGCGACACAATGAAGGAACGGTTTCCCGACATTAATGTCCAACCCCAACGCGCGCTGGTTGTCAGCGGTGAAGGACAAAGACTGGTTATGGCGGGGGGCGGCACATCCTGGCTTGACCTTGCACTATACCTGATTGCGCGAAGTGTCGGAATTGAAGCGGCGATGCAAGTCGCCCGCATCAACCTGATTGACTGGCACCAAAGCGGACAGCAGCCCTATGCGCGACTGTCCCGCACGCGACAGGTCGACGATGCGGTGATTGCCCGCTGCCAGACCTGGATTGCAGAGCATTATCAGGAGCCAAATCCGGTCAGCAATATGCAATGGATATCCGGGCTGTCGGAACGTACTTTCAAGCGCCGGTTTCAACTGGCAACCGGCATGGCCCCGCTTGAATATGTTCACGCATTGAGACTGGAAGAAGCCAAACAAATGCTGGAATCCGGTGATCAGCCGATTGAAGCGATAGCGAATGAAATTGGCTACGAAGATGCCGGCTATTTCAGCCGCCTTTTCCGGCGGAATGTGAAGCTGTCCCCGGCTCAGTACCGCAAGCGGTTCGGCGATATGAGAAAGGCAATTCGGGAAGTGCCCTTATATCACGGGCGAAAGCCTGGCCTGTAATAACCTCCTTGCCTCACTTGTGGCAGGGCAAGAGGTACAAAAACAGGGTGGCCACTGTACGATAAGCACCCGCTCATCCGAAGGGTGAACGGGTGCTGACGTCATATGCTACAGGGAAGTACTCACAACCCGAAAAGCCGGGCTAGTCGTCTTCGATTTCTTCAATAAGCGCATCCGGCACAAGATGCGTCGTTTCATCAGGTCCATTATCTGCCGGATAAAACCAGTCGAATATCTTGTTGAATGTATAGTTAAATACGGGCTCGACAATCAGCAGGCCCAGGGCATAGCCCGTGGAGAGCCCAAGTTGACGGAATGCAAAGGTAAAATTACCTGCAAAACAATATTCTTCGACATCCTCGCCTGTAATGGTCCCGTTGTTAGCCAGAATGGCTTCCAGCTCTCTGCGACCTTCGGGGCCGCAATAGGTTTGAATCTGGAAACCATTACTGTAATAACACGCAAGTGTGCCCGCTGTAACACCCATTATCCTCCCGAACATACCTCGCACGGTGCCCCATAGATAGGGCCTGTCGGCATCCAGAGGATTTGGGCGTGTACCATACGCCGTCCTGAACGATGAAACGACACCAGGGGTATCTGGCGCCAGCACGATAGAGCCCCCCAAACACGCTCTTATTCCACTTCGGGCCAGATTCATAAACGGGCCTGAAGTAGGGCCGCTTACAGCACTGATATATTGTTGGGTTCCAACATCAGTATCGCCCATAATGGCAAGAATTGTCCCTGAAACACCCCCCGCGCATACCCAGGAAAAGGGGAGAACGGCATATCTGTTGATCGCTTCAAACTGTGCTTTCCTGGCTTTCGGAATCTTGTTAACAGCTGGCTTCAAAAGACTGTTGACCAACAGATTCGCATTTCCAAAATTGATCGCGCCGACACCTCCCAGGGCAAGTGTTGAAGCAAGAACGCTCGCACCACCGAATCGAATAATCAGACCATTGGCCGTTAGTGATGCCCCGTAGGATAAAAAATAGATCAGGGTATCAACCCCGACCGACCTCCAGAAAGCAGCGCATTGCGCCAATCTGGTAAGAGACGGGCTGGCCTCCAACTCCGAACTCGCCAGAATATTTTCCAGTGTTGCTTCAGGTGTCTCTGCAATTGAATGAATATGGATTGTCGATCGCTTTACCATATCTTCTGTCGTTAATGTCTCTTCGTCCTCGTCCAGTTCGCCTTTAGAGTCCGAAGATGACCTTATCAGTCGCCGCAGGTCTGTTTCGACTGTTGGCACCTCAAGTGGAATAACAACAATCGATGGCTGGTCGTCCCCGCTCCTTTCTTCTATCCCCTCGATATCTTCTGCATCAATGTCATCCATAGCTCCATCTTCCGGAAACTTCCGCATCATTTTCTCCTTGTAAAGCGGGTTAGGCTCTAGGAACGGCTCACCGGATGCAGTTGTGACAATATTGTTCTCGTATTGAGGTCATTTAATTTTTTAGAAGCGTGACCCGATAGAGGCTGCACAGCCTGCCTGAATGCTATGATCTCAATTCGCCGGATTGACTGCTTGCACTATGGAACTGACGGTTTGTGGGACCCAGCCAATCCAGGGCCGGGCCTGTTCAAGCTGGGCGGCCAGATTAAGCAAAAGGTCCTCGCGGCCGATTTTTGCGGCGAACTGAACACCAACAGGCAAGCCTTCTTCACTCCACATCAGCGGTACAGAAATCGCCGGCTGACCGGTTACATTAAACACTGGCGTAAAAGGACTGGCCCCCAGAATAAACCGGGTCCAGTCAAGCCCTGTCATATCTCCCCGATCAGCATTAAAAGTGCCCAGGGGCTGGGGCAGGGTTGGCAGCGTGGGCGTCAGAAGCACGTCATAATGTTCGAAAAACTGCCCCATTGAGCGGCTCACCAGATTGGCTGTTGTATAAGCCTGCAAAAGCGCGTCACTTTTCTGCTCTTTCCCGTAAGCATAACAGGCCAACGTGGTCGCCTCCAGCATATCAGATCCGATGGGGCGACCGGTCCGGGCGGCCAGACCATCAATCCAGTACGCAATATTGATACACCAGAAACGCGCATTGGCCTCTATGAAAGCCTCCCAGGATTTGATCTGCCCCACACCATAAGCCTTCAGGTGCCGGGCCACTGTGGATCGGGCGAGGCCCAGCTTCTCCGCGATCTGGCGTGCGGTCATGCGGCAGGCGCAGGATCTGGTCGATGAGCCTATAGGGCAGGCCAGCGTCCAGCACACGGGTGCAGATCAGATGTCGACTATGTACTGTTAAACGGGCATTCTTGTGAGTGTTCATTCGGACTGTCCTTTCGGTAATCATTTTCCAACAACCACCTTAAGACTTCAGTTCGAATGAACAACATCCTGAGAATTTACAACTAGGCTCTATTGTCACGAAGAAAAGGGACAAAACAACAGGGCAGAAAACAGTCACCTCTCCTTTCGACGAGGGGAATATGCCATGCTGAAATTCCGCAAAGCGGAAACCAGCTCAACGGAGAACGACACCTCACCAGCCGATCAATATTCAAACAATTTCGCTCAGATGCCCTGGCTGATTGAAAATCCCTCGTGGCTTAAGTTCTGCCCATTCGGGTATTGCTCTGACTATTTCCAACTTCCTTTGACAGTGCCCATACGAGGCAATGGTGCGCCAGCTTTCCGCACATCACGATTTCACGAAGATGAAGCTACGCTGACCAACAAGAGTGGTGGAGACGGAAAGCCTATCCGCTTCCCAGCTTATTTTCCCATTGGCCAGCGCACCGCCGCGTGTGATTGTGCCAACCTGCTTTCCATCTATATACACGCTGTAGCGCGCGCCCGGATCGAGCCGGATCACACCAAAGCTCGTCTTCGGCACCTTCACCGGCCCAGGCTGCAATGTGACGATCAGCGCCTCCTTATCGGCGTCCCACCAGGCTTGGCGCACGTTCGTGGTGGCGGCATCGATGCCCACTATTTCGGGCGCCCTGCGCTCGGCATTTGTCCAGGCATCCTCGAAGATCAGCTTGCGAACGCCGTCACCCTTGTTCAGACGACCGAGCGTGAGGAAAATATTCCCTGTCCAACCTTCCACGCCGTGCGAGTTTCCCTGCGAATCCACCGTGTAGTCATCGTTGCGAGGGTAAAAATACTCACCATTCTCCCACACCGGGCCGAAATTGCGCTCGGCATAGGAGAGCATCTTGTCCACGGCCTCCTTGTCGCCCATTTCAGCGGCGTAAGCCAGAAAGAAACCCCAGTAAATGGATTTAAATGAAGGGATACTGATGCCCGTCTCGGACATGGCTCCATATCCACTTATAAGCGGCTGCCAACGCTCCGAGTAGCGGCTGGGGTCCGGCTTGTCTCGCGCGTAGTCTCCAGTTGTATAGTATTTAAGGGCATCGTTACGGTCAATGCCGTCTGGCCCATAGTACGCGGCCTTGACGAACCCGGAGTCCCATGCGTTGTTGAATATTCCTGACCAGGGACCGGTGAAATCGGCCGAATAAGGGAGGTCTTTCGCCTTGCTTGCCCTGAGGACATTGGTACGGTCATCCCGGCTGGTTTCCAGCTGTGAGCTGACAAGATATTTTCTGGGCTTGAGTCCGCCGAGTTCTATCCACCTTTCTTTTATCTTGGGCACCACCTCGGCATAGTCCGTGCCATGGACATGGTCGTAGAGGATGAAGGTCGCATTGGATACGCTGTTGCATGCCCAAAAATACTCTCCTGGCTCACAGGCCGAGCCGAGATAATTTGATGCCAAAACTTCCTCGTGGAGACCTCTGACGAGGTCGTCGAGCGTGTAACGGAATGTAATTATACCGTTGCTGAACGCCGCTGATGTGACCCCGTGCTTGTACGTAAACGCTCCCGGCTGCTGATAACGATCGTCGTTGTAGAGCATCTCATAGATCGCGCCAGACAACGTGAGATAGCCCTTGTACATGTTGTTGTCCTGGGCCACCGGATCGATCCAGCCACGACTGAAGTCTTCCTGCTTTCGGCCCAGCGATCCGCCTCGGCTGGACATTCCCCCCCAGCGCTGCCAGACATCCGGGTGCGTCAGCTTCTTGAGGTAATTCTCCATGCCTGTCTTGTATAGCTCGCGATAGGCTGGCGTATATTGGTGTTGTGCCAGTGCCAGTGCCAGGATTGAGAACGATAAATGGAACTGTATATGTGTTTCCGTGGCTTCCCATTCTGAATTCCGGCCGTAGCCCGACCAGTCCCCCGGCAGATTGTTGCTGAGCTTAATCAAATGGCGGATTTGCCCGGACTCCTTGTCCGTAAGTGCGGGGTAATCTGCCGGATTCAGTGTTTGCGACCATGCAACAGGCGCAAGACAACATCCGATCATCAGCACGGAAACGCTGCGCGGGAGCCAACCATTTATAAGTGAAATCATAACGCGTCTCCCATCATAACATGAAACAATCGAGGAAAAGGGTTGCATGGTCGCTTTGATGATAGGGTCCGCGCTGTCTCGAGACAGGAGATGCTGGCCCGCAGTCGTAGACGACCGTGACGAGCTTTCCTGCAAAGCCCGAACCCGGGTCGATGTCTTTCCCGGCTGTGAGGTTGTATCCAATCTGAAGGTTGCACCCTGGTTGGCCGTTGCAAGCCCCGGCAACCTCGACAGAACAGTCATAAATCTTGTCACTGTCCCCGGTCGCACGCACCAGGCAGGAACTGACCTTGATGGCCGGGGCGCCGCTCGGAATGCTCTGCGCTGTCGCAGCAGGAGCATGGGAGATTGCAAGCGACATCGCCGCAAACGCCGCAAGAACGTTAGTCGTATGTTGTGGTTTCATCTTTGACATAAAAGCCTCGTTTCACTGCTGCGCGTAGCAGCGCCAGGAAATCAACATTGAAGGTGAGACCCATCGTGTGAGAACGCGCGAACGCGACGTCGGCACGAGGGAAATATCTCGTTGTTAAAGCTTGATACTAAAGCAGGCCTCCGTTCCGGCGAATGTTCGATCGGCAATCTTGCTTACGCGATCCGCAATGGTTGTTCGAACCCGACAATTTTGTGGGGCTCTCGTGATGCAAATTTATGTGTTTCGAACAAGTAAAGTTGCGGATCGCTCATTCCCCGCGGCTTGCCGTTGCGTAGAATGGTTACTGCGTGATCGCTACGCAATATATCAATACTCAAAACCGCAACAATAAAACCGGAGGGAAGTAAACCGCCATGAAGATCCCAGGTCGACCAATAATCCAACACTCTTTGCTCGCCGTTATTTCCACGATGACGGGGACTTTCGCACAAGCACAGGAGCCCGCGCTCACCAGTCAGGTCGCCGGGTTCGAGGAAATTGTGGTTACTGCCCAAAAACGCGAACAGCGCCTGATTGATGTCCCTGCCGCGGTCACCGCGCTGGCAGGCGGCTCTCTGATGAAGAAGGGGGCGCTGCGGTTCGAAGATTATCAGGCCTATGTCCCGGGTTTGTCGACCACTTCGATCTCACCGGGGTTTAATCAGATCACGCTGCGCGGTGTGACCACGGGCGGCGGCCAGCTCTCTGCCACTACCGCCACCTATTTTGACGAGACGCCGACCAGTTCGAGCAGTTCGATCGCCTTTGGCAGCAAGCTGACGCCCGATCCGGACCTTTTCGATATTGCGCGCATCGAGGTATTGCGTGGCCCCCAGGGCACGCTCTATGGCGCCAACGCACTTGGCGGGGTCATCCGTTATATTCTTGTCGAACCCGACCTCTATGAGTGGCAGGGCCGGGCACAGGCTGGCGTTTCAGCGGTGGCTCACGGCGGAATGAGTTATGTCGCCCGTGGTGCCGTCGGCGCCCCGCTTGTCGATGGCATCCTGGGCGTGCGTGCGAGTGGCTTCTATACTCGTGATGCCGGCTACATCGACAACGTCAATACCGACCAGGAGAATGTCAACCGGTCGACCAACTGGGGTGGCCGCCTCGCCTTCCAATTGAAACCCAACGAGTGGCTGACCGCAGATCTTTCGAGCCTTTATCAGCGCCGTACCAACGACGGCGTTCCATCGGAAACCATCGATGTAGAGACCTTCGAACCGCTCAACGGCAAGTATACACAGGCTATCCCGACCGATGAATTCCTCCGCACCCGATATCAACTGCATACGCTGAAGGTGAGCGCGGATCTTGATTTCGCGACACTGGTGTCCGCGACAGGCTACGGGCGTCAGGAGTCGTCCATTGCAGAAGACGTCAGTTACCAGATAGGTGCACTAACCGGCCTGCCAGAGACAACGAACAGGGTCGGAGTCGATCTCAAAAAATTCACGCAGGAATTACGCCTTGCCTCACCGTCAGGTGAGTTTTTAGAGTATATTGCAGGCACCTTCTACACGCACGAAAAAGCCACGGCAACTAACCACGTAATGGGATTTTCCGCCCCTGATGTGCTCGCGCCTCCGCCGCTTGACTCCCTCGTCGACTCCGAGATCGGGAGTCGTTACGAAGAGGCAGCTGTCTTTGCCAGCGTCACCATGCATTTCACTGATCGTTTCAATGTGCAGGCGGGCGGCCGTTGGAGCCGCAATTGGCAACGGTTCAATTACACAGCAAGTGGTTGGTTCTTTGGCCCCCTTGCGGGCACAGTCCTGAATGAGAATTCGGCTGAGACTGCCTGGACTTACGCCGTTTCGCCGCAGTTTAAGGTAACACCGGATCTCAACCTGTACGCGCGCGTCGCCAAGGGATTTCGTCCCGGGGGCGGCAATCTCGTAGCGCCGGGTCTCGGGGACATTAATCCGACTTATGGCTCTGATACGCTACTCAATTATGAGGTGGGTGTAAAGGCGGCTGCGCTGGACCGCCGCCTGAATCTCTCCATCGCGGCATATAATATCGACTGGAAGGATATTCAGACGACGGGTTTTGCCGGTCCTTTTTTCTATCTTCTAAACGGAGGCAAGGCAAGAAGCCAGGGCGTCGAGGCGGAAGCACGCTGGAGCGCCGATGGTCTGACGGTCGGCGGGAACATCAGCTACATCGACGCGAAGACACGTGATCCCATACCGGGGGTCGGCGCCCAGGCCGGCGATGCACTGCCTTATGTCCCGAAGTGGTCTGGCGCAGTCACCGCCGACTACGAATTCCCTGTGGCTGCCGAGATGATTGCAACGATCGGCGGCGGCCTGCGTTATACCGGATCACGGCAGGCATATTACTCGCTTCCGACCGCCCAAAATCCGGGTGACCTCGAACTTGACGGCCACGTTCTCCTGGATCTCCGCGCAGGCCTGAGCCACGGGCCCTACGAACTCAGCATCTTTGCGCAGAATATTACCGACAAGCGTGCGATCACTTCGGTGCGGACCGAAACGGCCAATCCGTTTACCGGGGCTGGTGTACGCTCAACGACAGCACGGCCCCGCACGGTTGGTCTGACGATTGATGTCAGATTCTAGGGAAAACTCAACAGGGAAGCCATTGAGCGTGTAAATTCGCGCTCAATGGCCCCCATCACCACAATGATCACGTTGGTCTGCCCAAGACCGGCACGGGCAAGATTTTGCGGTGCAAATTGAAAGGGCTGGAAACCGAGGCGAGGGTTTGATCTCAGCTATTTAATTCTGGAGCATTATGATGGATATCAAGGCAGCTGTAGTGCGGGAGAAATCCGGCCCGTTTTCGCTTGAGAGCGTGACACTTGAAGATCCGCGCGACGATGAGGTCCTGGTTCGAATCAAGGGCGCAGGCGTATGCCATACGGACCTGGTGTGCCGTGATCAATATTTTCCTGTGCCACTTCCCTGTGTGTTCGGACACGAAGGAGCAGGGGTGGTGGAAAAAGTCGGGCAACGTGTAAACAAGGTTAAGCCAGGTGACCACGTCGTCCTGTCCTTTGATAGTTGCTGCCAATGCCCAAGTTGCCACGAGGGACAGCCCGGCTATTGTCACCATCTCTACGAATGTAATTTTCTTGGCACCCGGCGTGATGGAAGTTCTGCTTTGGAACAGAACAAATCTGTTGTTCATGGGCACTTTTTTAACCAAAGCTCCTTTGCTACCTATGCGCTGGCCTCTGAACGGAATACCGTTAAAATCGATGCGGACGTACCTATTGAGCTTTGTGGGCCTTTGGGCTGCGGCGTGCAGACGGGCGCCGGGGCTGTGATGAACGCGCTTCAACCCAAAGCGGGAACATCCATCGCTATATTTGGGGCGGGCACGGTGGGCTTGAGCGCCGTCATGGCTGCCAAAATTGTAGGATGCACCACGATTATCGCGGTTGATCCCGTCGAGGAACGCTTGCGGCTGGCCCAGGAACTGGGAGCCACTCATGTCATCAACCCCAATAGCGAAAACCCGGTGGAAGTCATCAGGGGTACTACTGGAAGCGGCGTTCTTTTCTCGCTGGACTGTACGGGCATCCCCGCCGTGGTCCGCCAGGCGGTGGACAGCCTCACATTAACCGGCGTCTGCGGCATCATGGGCGTATCGCCGCTGGGTACGGAAATTCATCTGGATATGAACGACATTATGTTCGGGCGCACCGTACGAGGTATTATCGAAGGTGATAGCATTCCGGATATCTTTATTCCGCGACTGGTCGAACTTTATATCCAGGGCCGTTTTCCTTTCGACAAGCTTATTACGTTCTTCCCCTTCGACGAAATCAACCATGCAGTGGCGGCGGCGGAACGGGGAGAAGTCGTTAAAGCGCTGCTCGTAATGTCCTCTGGCGGTATGACATGAGCAAAAAACCTTGGCGCACGACGCGCCGCGACCTGCTGTTCTTTGCCATTGGCGGGGTATCGGCGGGGGTTGCCACATATTGTTTGACGCGACTTGGTGGAGAAGGCGCTTTGCGGGAAAAACTGCTGTCCAATCCCGGTTTTCTGCTTGATAACCCGGATATCCTGGAGGCAACCGGGACCATTGCCGAGGCGCGACGCATGGAAGCTGATACCGCTGTGCGGAAAGATATGATCCGGACAAAGTGGCAGCCTCTTCTCCATGTTGCTTTTGCTCCCAGCATCGGTCCGGCGGATGCGCCGCTGCTTCTTATCGAGTTTACCGACTACACCTGTGCCCCTTGCCGTGCCAGCGCGCCTGCGGTGCGGACAGTTCTCGACAAACATGAAGAGCTTAGAGCGGCCATGATGTTCTATCCGACTGGTGGTGCTATTGCAGAATATGCCGCGCGTTTTGCCGTGGCTTGCTATCGTTCATATCCGGGGAAATTTCCCGGATTTCACGAAAAGCTGATGGAAGAGCCCGGCCGGATTTCGCAAGGCATGATTGAGGCCGTGGCGGATGCATCCGGCTATGAAGTGGAGCGGCTTCGGGAGGAAATGAGCCATCCCGGTATTCTTGGGCACCTGAAACAGGTGCGGCTGTTTGCAGAAGATATGCGCCTTTCGGGCGTTCCGATGTTCATGATGGCAAGCGGGCGCATGCTTTTGGGCGGGGTCACTGAAGCTGAACTGGATGCTCTCATCAAGCAAGAGAGGGAAACAAGCTAGGACCGATTAGTCTGCCTTTTGTGCAGGTGGCGGTTTTCACATGATGCGATGTACAAAATATATGACGAAAGCGGATACTTCATATTAATGGCAGAGCAGCAGACATTCAGGCCCGCTCAGGTTTCTCCTCACCAGATTGACCGTGTGCGCCTTGTGGATCTTGTCCGCGATGCCGCCCAGGCCCCCCTTACCCTTTTGCGCGCACCCGCAGGGTACGGCAAAAGCACAGTACTCCGGCAAACAACGGCCCGTTTTGCCAAAGAGGGTGCCAAAATAGTCTGGGTCAATTGCGATACGCAAGCCCGGGAACCGGAAAACCTGATTGCAAGCCTGCATCAGGCCCTGATCGCCGCCGATGCGTCATTTGCCGGTTCCCATAGCAGCTTTACGTCGATCATCAAGCACATGGAAGCATGCGATAACACGGTTGTTATTGTTTTTGACGATCACGAAACGCTCTACAATTCAAAATCTGATGACGCCATTGGCTGGCTCGCTACCGTATTGCCGGCAAATTGCCGTATCATGATTGGCACGAGGATCATTAATGAAGCCGTTTTTGCAAAGCTGCTGCTGGAAGGGACTGCCAAAATCATCAATGCCGGCACTTTGGCCTTTAATGCCAATGAAACGACAGCACTGCTGCAACCCTATTGTCATTCTGACACCATTGAGCGCATTGTTAAGGTGGCCGAAGGCTGGCCCGTTATTATCCAGCTGGCACGCATAAAGGCTGAACAGGAAGACGGCGACCTGAAGCTGTTGCAATCAATTATCCGGCCTCATTCGGAAGTCTTTGGTTATCTGGCGACAGAAGTCTTTTCAGCCCTGTCTCCTGACCAATCCGACCTGCTGACCAAATGTTCGATCGTTGATCATATCAACCCGGAAATTTCCGCCATCCTGACCGGCAACGACAGGGCATACGCAATCCTTGCTGATCTCACAGCTCTTGAACCGCTGATCAGCATCCAGAAAACTTCTGAACTGACCGTAAAACTGCACCCTGCCCTGCGGGAGTTCCTGCGCTCTTCGCTGGCTCAAACCGGTCTCGCCGCCATTGCCCGTTTGCACGGACTTGCGGCACGCTATTATTCTTCTGTCAACGAGCCCTGGCAGGCCATTCACCATGCCATTGCCGCCCATGACCCGTCACTCGCGGCTGATATTGTCGAGGAGATTGGCGGCCCCCTGACAATTCTCAGCCATGGTCCGGCCAATGCATGGTCATACCTCTCTGCCATTCCGCGCCCGATGATTGAACAACGCCCGGCTTTAACGGTAATGCGCCTGACAAAAAGTCTGGTTGATGGAGACGGGTTGCTTGCCCGTCAGTTAAACGCATCCCTCACATTTCCACCGGGGGCCATTAATCACTCGCCCATGACAACCGAAGAACTCGTTCAATATTCGAACTATGTCATCTGCCTCTTTGAAGATTGCCGAAATCCGGTCAATCATACTATGGACGATACAGACAAGGTGGAAATGATCATGCGGCGGCGGGCAAGCGAAGACCCGCGTGCGCTGGGTCTGTACTTGCCCATGCGCTTCTTTCTGGAATATCGCTATGGTTCTATCCACAAGGCGTCAGAAATTCTTGCTGAATATGAAGCGGTGTGCAATCTGGAACATTATGCGGCAAACCTGCCGTCCATCTCTCCGCACTTCGGGATGGTGGCCTATGCAAGAGGAGACGCCGCACAGGCAACGCATTTCTTTTCCATGAATCTGGCACACCACTGGGACCGGTTTGTCGGGCGCGAGGAAATGCTGATTAAAGTCGGCAACAGCCTGCTGGCCAAGCTTCTCTATGATCAGGACAGGATCGAGGATTCAATCGCCAACATCAGCGCCATAGGAGACGTGTTCGAGGCCACATTCATGGAACTGTTCGAGGCAAGGGACATCACGCTGGCCTATTGTCACATGCAAAGAAATGGCATCGAGCGGGCGCTGGAACATATAGACCACGCCAGCAGGCTGCGGGAATTATATGGCCTGAACCGCCTGGTACCGGCGCTCGGTGCCGTCAGGGTAAATCTGCTCTTGCAGGCAGGACGGCCAGCCGAAGCACAGGCTGTATTTATTGAACAGGACCTGCTTTCCATTTGGGCAGGCGAGAAAGACTTTTATTACTGGAACTGGATATTTATTGAAGCCTTCCTGCGGGCATACGGCCCCTTGTATATCGCACTTGACAAATTACCGGAAGCTATTCAAACCCTTGAAGTTATCAAGCAAAAGGCAGACACATTCGGGCGCCAGATGATTGTCAGCCTGTGCAATATTTATCTGGCGGTCGCCTGTGCCGGGACTGACGACCAGCAACAGGCACTGGATCTGGCGTGCGAAGCGCTGACGGTTCATGCACAATGTGATGTCGTTCGCCCCTGGCTGGACCTGTCCGGCAAAACGCTCCCGCTTCTCCAACTGGTCCGGCAGAACAATCCAGATGACGTGATCAGCGATCACATTCTGAAGATTTCCGAGCTCTGGAAACAGAATATAGATTCTTCCGCATTCCAGAGATTGCTCACCCCCCGCGAAAGCGATGTATTGGTGGAACTGGCGAAAGGGTTCCCGACCAAAATCATTGCACGCAACCTGTCCATCTCGCCCGAGACAGTCAAGCACCATCTCAAGAGCATATTTGCAAAGCTTGGCGTGGAAAACCGCAAAGACGCCATTTCTGAAATATATCGACGCACCCTCGCCTCCTGATATCCTCTGGATATGTTCCGGGCGGGCTTGTGTGAAATGGGCGCGCGGCAAGAAAACACACAACCCCCGCCCCTGCGCACGCCTGGAAGATTAAGCAACTTATTGAGTTTATATTTTGTTGGTAGCGGAGGAGGGACTTGAACCCCCGACACGCGGATTATGATTCCGCTGCTCTAACCAGCTGAGCTACTCCGCCCCGAAAAGGCGACCGTTTACCTGACGGGCTGTTGACGGATCACCGACAACAACTCGCAGGGGTATAATGCTTCTCCCCTCATAAAGTCAAGATCACATGTGCGAGTGAGGGGAGGTTTTCAGGAGGTGGGGAATTTGGTGTGTTTTGGTGGGTGTTGTGATCTTTAGAGTATCCTCGAATTGAGCTGGTCACTCAACGCTAGAGGAACAAATCCAAACTCTAATAATGCTCGCTTATGTAATTGTGAGCCTTTTCAAATAGCTCTGCGTCCTTGTGGAGCTGATATTTCAGAAGAGTTTTACGCAAAGCCTGCTTCATTTCCCTGTCATCTGCTGCCGTATTTTGCCATCCAGGAAAGCGTGTTGCCTTCACAATTTTATCAATATCATCAACGATCCGCGAAATAATCTCTGGCGTCTGGTCATTACGAACTTCTTTAAAAAGCTCAGACAGTGCCGTTTTATTGTCTTCGACAAGTTTATCGTCTGCATCAGCGCCATTGTCGAGATGAACAGCCTCTTTCGCAGCATCTAGAAGTTCTTTTAGCCAGTTGATCGAGCTCAACACGCCAGATTCATATTTCTCTCGAAGTTTCTCAAGCCGCTCCCCCAAATCAATATAGCGAGGATCACCGGCTTTTTTACGCACTTTAGCCATGAGATTAATTTCTAGCTTTTTGGCGCGTTTTAGCTGCTCAGCCCCGGTTAGGGTAAAAATCGAATCCTCATCCATCACCAATTCATCAAGATCACCACGAATCTGATCAATATCGGTGTGCTGATGACGTGAATATGCTGGCCTCAATCGTCCATATACTCGGAAAGATAAGCCAAAAGCATTTTGCCCAGTTCTTTGAGATATGAAGATGATTCACGCTCATTCAACTGAAAATACAAATCCCCACCAGTGTTCAGGGTACTGACGACAGCGCGGCTTACCGACACAAGTTTGACGGAAGACAATTTAACACCACGTCTGGCGATTGCGTGCGCCATCCTGTTACACATATTGTCAAAAATTTCCTGATGAAGCTCTCGCAGTTCCGGTGCGGCATTTATTGCCTGTAATACCGTCACACTCCCCGGCTCATGTCGCGCATGCTCCATCCAGTCATTGATCGCCTTCCTCATGGCTAACCGCCAGTCACCCTTTCTGTTCCCAATCACATCATAAAATGGCGTCATCCACTGATCCCATTTGTGGGAGAAGTTTTCTGTCAGGGCAGCAATAACCGAATATTTATTAGGAAAATATCTGTAAATGGTGCGCACCCTTATCCCGGCCCTTTCGGCTAACAGATTTGTGTTAAAGCCGTCGATCCCCACTTCATCAAGCAATACAGCTGCCGTCTTTAATATCTTATCGTATGTTTTATGGGCCCGTGCCTGGAACGGTAGCAACCGTTTTCCCAATTCAGGCTTTTTGGTGTTCATCAACCATCACTCCGTTCACATCCTGCAAAGGCCACTCAAAATTTTGCCTTCTGTCCAGTATCGTACATTGACAGACAGGAAATAGAATGTAATCTTTTATTAAAAGGGAGTTTTTACTACATTTTAATAAAAGAAGGAGTTCTATTTGTGTCCCATATTGCACCCGATACCCTTTCGCGCCTTAAGCCTGATTTCCTAGCGGTCGTTCACAAAATCTATACTGAGATGTGCAATCTGCAACGCGGAGAGAAGACCCTGATCATCAGCGATGCCAGAACACCCTGGGATATTGTTGCCACCTTTCAGGGCATGGCCATGGTTCTTGGGTCCGATGCAGTTATAATGGAATGCAAAATTCCTTTTGGTGGCCCCACGTACCAACCCAATGCCGAATGGTCACCCATGCTGGCGGCAGCCGCCAAGGAAGCAGACCTGATCGTCGATCTTGCGGTTGGCTATGCGGACTTTATAGCAGATGCCATGGATAAAGGTGCCCGCGTTATCATGCCGGGTGATGGAATTGGCGGCCCTTATCTTGATGATATGCTGATGCGCACCATTCGTGATACCAATATTCATGCGGTACGTCGCGCTGCCGACCGGGTGGCGGACCGCTTCACCGACGCCACCACCTGCACACTTATAACGGGTGAGAACGACAGGCTGAAAATCGACCTGACCAATATTTCAGGGATACCTGCAGATGGGTTTTTATGGGATGCGGACAAAAATGACTGGAAAAGCAACTACGCCATACTGCCGCCAGCACAACCGGGGGTTGTTCTTCCCAAGGGCCTCGCCAATGGTACCGTAAGCGTTGATGGCACCGTTCTGTGGCACCAGACCTATCATGAACAACCGCGAGTTCCCCTTAAATTGACGTTTGAAAACAGCCGGCTAGTTGATTTGAAGGGGGACGCCTATCTTGTCGGCAGAATTCGGGCTTGGCTGGACGAACTGGGTGACGAGGATGCCAATGTCGGGCCCAATCACCTGAATATAGGGCTTAATCCCGGTGCCTTGATGACCCAGAATCAGGAATGGGAGCGCATTTACGGCTCCGTGACCTGTGGCATGGGGGACATGAGGGTTGGCAGCAAACTCATGCTGCTGGACCACAATGTGGAATGGCCCATCTCATGCGTACATTGGGACTGGACCGTAATGCAACCCACTATTTTACTGGACGACAAGGTGCTGCTGAAAAACAGCGTAATTCAGATTGATACCTGAAACACATGTGTCTCTCTATTGTCAATTGGCTTTCATGAGGGTTTGATTTCTTTCAAAAATTCCGCCGCGGCGATCGGTAAGCTCCCGCCCCGGCGGGTAACAAGATGGAATTGAGCGCTACGATGTGTTTCCGATGGTATGAGGGGCCGCATCTCGTTCTTCATCACCCACGGATCAGCGTAATGGCTAGGTAGAAATCCAATAAACTGCCCAGAGAGGATCAGATAAGCAACCCCTTCCATATAAGGTGTCGAAGCCGCAACCTTGAACGAAATGGATGGCTTTATCGCCGATAAATTTTCGATATATCCCCAGCCCACATAATCGGCACTAAGGACCTGTTTGACGGAAAGATCATCGTCCGGCACATTGAATAGTGGGTGGCCTACGCTGCAATAGAGATGATGTTCCTCTTCAAAGAGAAACGCATAATCGAGTCCCTCCACCTTATGGTGAAAGAGCCCCAGAGCCAGATGCAACCTACCATCCATCACGGATTCCTCAAGTTCGACCGCGCCCCCCACATATATGACAATATCTACACCCGGTGCGCGTTGCCTGAACCGGCCAATCGCCTTTTGTATAATAGCACCGGGGTGTGTCACACTATTATCGATCACTCCAACCCTCAACTCGCCCTTCAGCATCCGGTGAAACGCAGCAGCATCCACCTGAAAATCCTCAAGTGCCGAGAAAAGTTTCACTGTGGCGGCGTAGACACCCCTTCCCTCTTCGGTCAATTTGAAGGCACCACGCCCGCGTTCACACAGTCTGAAGCCAAGACGTGTCTCAAGCTGAGACATATGAGTACTTATCGTGGACTGGCTCATATTCAGTTTGGCCTGGGCAAGAGAAAAACCACCACTTTCAATAATCGCGATAAATACTCTCAATAATTTCAGATCAGCGCCCTGAACGCGATTTAGCATAATAGTTTCCCCTCCAGCTCAAACACTGCGCAGGGCATAATCAAAGATCACACACAGGCTGTCAAGTCGTAGGGTTAGCCAGCATTATCGCAATACATTTCAATGAGAAAAAGCTGGCTTCCATCTTTATTGATGTACGCTTTTGCTCTTCCGGATGATGATGTTATCGCAAGGGAAAGTGGTGAATAATGTTCACCGTCGCCTGTAATAGAGTCAATAGTGGAACAGGAAATGCCGGAAGAATACCACCTTCATGATTTCATCGGAAATATTGGAGTTATAATGATCGTGCTGACGTATCTGATGATCCAACTGGGCAAGATTTCCAGTAAAAGCCTAGAATTTTCCATCCTTAATGGTGTCGGCGCACTTCTGGTGCTTTTCTCCCTCTATTTTGAATTCAATTTGTCGGCATTTATTGTAGAGTTTTTTTGGGCCGTGATAAGCCTGCTCGGCATTATCCTGACGATACGCAGGAGAAGAGGCTCTACCAGCGCAGCCATGTTTCTAGAACAAATGGACCAAAATGCCGATGGCAAAGAAAGCAAGTAACACAGACAACAAAGGGCTTCCACAAACAATGATACATGCGAACTCAGACAGACTGGCCACTATCATTATTGTCAACGTGGCAGCATTGGTGAGTATGCTTTCCTTTGCTGCCGCCCCGGTATTTCTGGGGGTCTATGTGGACATACTGGGGTTCAATCTTTCGCATGCCGGGCTGGTGGTTTCTGCTGAAACAATCGGCCTTGCCCTCGGTTCTGTGGTCAGTTCATTGTTTTTGGCGCGTCCTGGACTCAACTTGAAAACTGTTGTGATTGCGTGCCTTGTTGTATTGGCCAGCGCACAAATCGCGTCTTCTATTGCACATGATGTTTTTCCGCTGGGTTTGGCAAGAGGTGTATCAGGCTTTGTCGCAGGCATCATATACAGTGCGGGCGGTATCTATATCTCAGGCCTTAGCCACCCGGATCGCCCCTATGCAATTTATTACGGTATTTTGTTTGTAGCCGGGCCTTTGGGGTTGGCCATTGTTCCTTCACTGATACCTGTCATCGGCCTGAATGGTATTTTCATCGCTTATGCAGTCTGTATTTTTCTCAGTATTCTTGCTATGCTGAAATATCCTAAATACCGTCCCCACACCGATCATCAGGATCAGCCTGACACCAGGCCGCATGGTTTTGTGCCGTCCGGCGGAATCCTGCTCTTATTGGGAGCGGTCACGATCAACTTCATTTGCAATGGCGGTATTTGGGTTTACGCCGAACGTATCGGGGCCGGAACGGGTATTTCATCGGACAATCTCGGGCTGCTGCTGTCGGCAGCTATGTTGTGCGGCCTTCTGGGATCTGCGCTGGTTAGCGTGATTGGCGACAAGGCAGGGCGTCTGGGCCCGATCACAATCGCTCATATTGCTCTTGTGGGGTCGATGATATGGCTTTATGCCAAACCGCAAGCGTGGGGATTTTTTGGCGCCATCGCGGTCCTCAACATCGCCATAACGGTTCTCACCCCCTATATCCTGGCCCAGCTGGCACAGGCGGATGACACGGGTCGCAGCGTCGTTCTAGGTACGGTAGCCTTTTCCATGGGTTATGGCCTTGGCCCCGGTGCTATTTCCTTGCTGTTAAAAGGAAACGATTTCACCTTTGCCTTTATCATTTCAGCCATCGGTTTCATCATCAGCCTGCTGATGATATGTCTTTCATTTCAATTGTCCCGAAACCGCCACAGCGAACAGAGAAAAGCAGCCTGATCACCCGACAGCTTTCAGTCGAAACTGACGCCCTCTTCCCGTAACTTTCGGATCAAGGGTTCAAGCTGCCTTTCATAGGACTTCCACCGTCCAACAGACGAAGCGTAGATTTTATGACGCACCTGAGACGCACTGCCGGTTGTAGAGGCGGCCCGGTTCCTTTGGAATTCGAGACAGGCCTCTTCCCAGGTAAGGCCCAGCGCGGCGATCAGCTTGCGAGTTTCCGCTTCCTGATCGGCAACCAATGCTTCATAACTAACCTCAATCATATTGCCTTCAGGCAGAACTTGGCGCCAGTGCGCCATCAATCGCCAGTATGCGGCGTAATATGTAGCAAGGTCGTTCAGATCATACGAAAATGGGTAGGCCTGTTTGAATAAATATTTGTAAATGGCATAACAGGCGTCCAACGGATGACGTTTCACATGGACAATCTTTGCCTGAGGCAGGGCCATACGTATCAGCCCCACATAAAGGAAGTTGAGTGGCAGCTTGTCAATAAAATAAGGTGTTGCCCCTGTCAGGGGGTACGTCGCCTGAATATACCTTTTACCAAGTTCAACCATGGGAATTTCAAGGGAGGCCGAAGGTAATTCGAGCCGGGGAATGACTGTTCCTTCATTACTTTCCCTTACCAATGATACCAGTTCAATCGCAAAGTCATTCAGCTCGCCCGCCGATGTAACCTGGCTATGACTTGATATGATCCGCTCTACCAATGTGGAACCCGTCCGGGGCATACCCAGAATGAATATGGGAGCCTCACTGTCAAAGCCGGTGTCCGCAACCCGTGCAATCACCTCTTGGCTAAAAGCCTGTTCAATGGCACTGAAAATGCGGATGTCCCCTTCAACATCATACCGCGAATGTTGGCGGCGGATTGTGGCCCCATTCTGAAGGTGATAGAAGGCAGCATCATAATCCCCAATATCCTCGAGTTCCTTGGTAAGAGCATAGGCCACCTGCACGGCGCCACGCCAATCCTGGACACCCGATTTCAGAAGATCAAGCAATTCCCTGACATGGTTTTGCTCAGATGTCTGGGTTCGAAGAGAAGATCTGAGATGCTGAATCTCATAATCATGGGAAGTCTGACGCAGGACGATATTGCAGGCTGCCTCGGACTCTTCCTGGCGCCCCAGAAATCGCAGAACAGTCGCTTTTCCGCGCACGGCTTCCAGATTTTTTGGGTCATCTAACAGGGCCCGTTGAAAACAGTCAAGGGACGCCTGATGATCGTCGCATCGCACCAGCACCGACCCCAGAATGGTAAAATGTTCAGGCTTCAATCCTTTCATGCACAGTGCGTCCTGAACGGCCTTGCGACCCTCTGCCACCTTTCCGGCTAGGCCGTAGTAGCGTGCTTTCTGAACCAGATGATGCGGATTGGCGGGTTCGCACCGATACGCCTGATCGATGGCCTGAATGGCCTCAGCAAAACTATTTTTTCGCAGGCAGACTTCTCCGTGCAGAGCCCAGATATCGGCATTGTCAGGGTAATGACTTAACAGATCTTGTATCAGTTGAGCCGCTTTCTCGACCTGGGCCCTTTTTATATACCTGCTAGCAGCCGCCAGTCCCTTACCGATTTTGTCGGCCGACGTTCCCCGTTGTATCTGTTCCGATGTTCTTGCCAATATGACAAACACTCTTCAAAAAATATCACTGTAAACCCGTTAAAGTATAGAACAGGTTACCGATACCGTCACATGGAATATTGCAGCCTGACACCAAACGTCCGAGGTCGGATGACCCCCAGAGACTGATAACGCGGGCCCATAAAATCGACGGCAGTTGCAAGTGAAGATCCGCGTGAATTTGTCAAATTCTTACCAAAGACAGTTAGTTGAATATTATCCTGCTTCCACGAGATAGAGCTGTTCAACACGGCAAAACCCGTCAATTCCACATAATTCTCACTCGTGGATACAGGAATATCCCGAAAGGCCGTATGGGTGGAACTCTTATAAGACACATCGCCATGCAGAATAAGTTCAGAAGAGTCAGACAGCGGAACAAAATAATCCAGCGAGGCCGTAATATTGTGTTTGGATGCCCCCGGCAAGGCTGTACCGGTGGTAATCAGTGTCGCGGGATCATCAACACTCATATTGAAATCGGACCGGACCTCGGCATCGGTGTATGAATAACTAGCCATGATATAGAGGCTATCGGTCAGATAGCCCGATATCTGACTTTCAAAACCACGCGACCGGGCTTTGGGAATATTGTCCACAAAGCTCACCCCAAACGGTGTGGTCAATGTCGTCTGGAAATCATTCCATTCCACATCGAAAACGGTAAAGGTGTAACTCACCTTGCGGCTGATCGAACCCTTGATGCCGATTTCATAATTGTCCACAGTATCCGGCTTAAAAGTGAGAATATCTGCATTGTTGTTCCCCATAACATCCATTAAGGGAAGCGCGTTGCTGCCACCAGCCCGAAATCCCTGGGCCCAGGTTGCATAGACAAGCGTATCGTCATTAATGTTGTATGACGCATTCAGCTTGAAAATGCTATCATTGAACTCGCTGTTTACAGATTCGAACCCACCCAGCAAATATTCGTCGAGCGGGTTGATATAGTAAAAGAAGGAGGTTGTTTTAGAAGCAAAGGGCAACGGGATACCGCTTGTCCCGGATGTTTTCTGCTTAAAAACCCGCGTGCCCCCAGTTATCTGGAACCTGTCGGTAACGTGCCACGTCAACTCACCGAAAAGCGCCATATCCTTGAAGGTTTCATCATTCAGGCCAATAGCCAGAACATCGCCGAAATCCAGCGGCGGACTAATCCCCAACACCTGATTAGTATATTCGCTGATACCCGGCAGAGTCTGGGTCCAGTGGAAATTGAGATCTCG
Organism: Sphingomonadales bacterium; assembly: GCA_965227345.1. Lineage (GTDB taxonomy): Bacteria > Pseudomonadota > Alphaproteobacteria > Sphingomonadales. Next base: position 3,353,283 of record OZ245755.1, on the reverse strand, counting down.
CTTTAGGTAAAAGCCGCCCACAATCCAGTCGATCTTCCCTCCACTGTTCGAGACCAGCCTAATTTCCTGAGTGAATATCTTGTTTTTCTGTTTCTTCGCGATCGGTGAATAAAGCCGCGGAAAGCCAAAATAATAGGAAGCGAGATTTGTCCGGAGGAAACCAGAGGTGTCTGTGGCGCTTTCCGTATCGACCTGTGAAAAGGAAGTCGCCGATGTAAGGCGAGCAAAACCCAGATCCATCTCAACGTCGCCGTTGATCAGATTGAGTTCCGAATTCTGTGGGTCAGCATAGGCCTTGTACATGACATAGTCTTGGTGCGACCCATAATTCGGATTATCTTCATAACGGCCATCCGCCTCATTTTTCTGGTACACATAGTTCAGGTTGACCTCGACGGAGTCTGAAAGTTCCAGCAACGCCGAGCCACGAAGAAAATATATTTTTGCGTCGTTCTGGTTTTTCACCGGTGATGCGAAAACTTCATGGCTGCCAACAAAATCATTCGGATCCGCCAGCACTGGTTCGCCAGGATTGAGCGGTGTACCGGTTTGTTCGATAAGGCCTCGAGCATCGATAAAACCCGCCAGATATTCATATCCGGACGAAAATCGTAGACCGATTTTGTCAGAAACGGGCGCATTGACCGTCACATAACCATCGAGATTTGCCTTGCTGGCCGACTTGCTGAGAGACGTCTCGCCCGACACATCCATGGAAAACCCGGAAAGATCTGGTTTTTTAGGAATAAAACGGATTGTTCCCCCAACAGAACCCGCGCCATAGAGCGTTCCCTGCGGCCCTCTCAGCACCTCCACCCGTTCAAGATCAATCAACTTCAACGGAAAGAAAACCGGCGTCTCGCCGTAATAAGTAGACACCGATTCCTGAACCAGCGAAGGATTGTCATCATTATTGAAGGCGGTATTGGCATTCAACCCGCGAAGATTGAAGGTATTCCGGTTTCCCGAGGACCGAGGTCCCTCGTCAAAAAGGCTAAGGCCCGGCACCAAACGAGACAGGCCTGAAATATCCGAAACCCCTGCTCGCTGCAGGGCCAAGCTGGTCACCGCTGAAATATTCGAGGGGATACTCTGCACTGTCTCCGACCGGCGGGTCGCTGAGACAATGATTTCCTCCAGATAATGTTCCTTTTCCTTTGAAATAGCTTTTATCGAATCCAGAGTTATTACCGAAACCAGTGCAGTGGAGGCCAATAGAACGCCGCAAATTCTCATTTTTCCTACCCTTACTTCTATTTATACTTCATCTGCCTCAAGAAGAGGCTCATTTAGTTCTCACTATTTATGGGCATATATAGCCGACATGAGTATTATAAAAATAAAAAGTTCACTTTGGAATTCGCATAAATCCGATCTAATAGACTGTTTTGAAAATTGCCCGTCGTCAGAACATTTGACACTGAAGACTGCTTAAATTAACGGAGCATTGGTTCCATCTGGTTGGTTGATATTAAGCGGCAAGCCTGCGGTGTTGCAACGCCGATGTTCGATGGTTGATTTTTTGATCTTTTCTTGTTGCTTGATGATAGATAGCGGGGGTTCTGCTAAAAATGCCGCCACTTGGCACGGCGGGTGTCTTTAACCGCCCGCTCTGTCGACTTTTTGGCGTCGGTATGTTTTGGTTTCATGCCGCGTTCCCTCGTCACTACTATGAAACCAAAACACTCCCTAAATCACAACGTCAATTTGGTGGCATAGGTGCTGATGGGGAACAGTGAATGATGTCAACAACGCTTACCACCTGTGTCTTTGGCAACGTATTAATCGCCTGGTGTACGCCACCCTCGACGTCAACAGTGGTTGCTGTCTTAAAAGACGCAATTAAATGGCTACCTTCCAATAATACAGCGTCGGTATTTGTGCCACCAACACCTACGCCAAATCTAAGCAAGATACATTACCAATCAATTCACTAATATCAAAAAATAGAAAATTTCAGCCGTCACCCAAAGTCGTGGGATCGACATTGCCTCCACACACCAGTACCGCAATACGTTCACCCCGAGATGGTTTATAGGCATTGGACAGAAGAGCAGATAACGCGGTGGCACCGCCCGGTTCGACCATCAGGCGAAATTCATTCCACAAGGCCCGTTGGGTGGCGCGAATGGCGTCGTCAGAGACGAGAACAACTCGTTCTATAGCGCGCTGTGCAATGGGAAACATCAGATGGCCGACCTCCGAGGCTCCTAGAGAATCTGCGGCAATGCTCCCAATCGGTATTGATACCGGCCTGCCGATATCGAGCGCAACATGCAGGGTTGGAGCATCTTCCGGTTCAACGCCAATGACACGAACCTTCCCATCAAACCATGCGGCAATGCCCCCGATGAGCCCACCACCGCCGCAGGCAACAAGTACTGTATCCAGCGAGGGCAGCTGCTTTTCAAGTTCACGGCCCAAAGTCCCCTGCCCGATAAGTATGCTTGGCCTGTCAAATGCATGTATCTCCATGGCACCGGTCTTAGCGGCATGAGCCCGGCTCGCCAGAAGCGCATCCTGATAATGTTCGCCCGCAATATGCGGCTTTATACCGTATGATTCTATCCGGCGAATTTTATTTGGCGACGTGACGGATGGCACGAATATCTCTGCCGTCAGACCCATACGTGTCGCGGCAAAAGCAACTGCAGCCCCATGATTGCCACCCGAAGCCGCTATCACTCCAGCTTTGGGTATATCGCTCGAAAGTAACGTGTTAAAGGCGCCCCGTACCTTGAATGAGCCGGAATATTGCAGTTGTTCCAACTTCAAGAAAATTTTCGCCGTACTGCCTAATGCATTTGCCTCCAGTTCAAACAGAGGGGTCTCACGAATATAGCCGGTGAGGCGCCGAGCAGCTTCCGCGATATCAGCGGCATTAATTTCCATCTGAGCAGGCATCTTAATATTCTCTTGTTCCTTATATGATGTTAGACGCTCAAACTGTCTGTCGTCAGAACACTTGTCAATTTTTTATTTTTAATAAGCGTACAATAATAATTTCAAAGCATATCAGTAATCTTCCCATACAGAGTGGCCCCATAGTCTTTTCGGCGAACTAACAGACAGCGATCTACGGCAGAATTCTGCCGAACATATAAAGAAGATCCTATTCAACGAAGAAGCACAAGGCTGAAATGATGACAGAACAACGGCCGCATCATTATAAACACTTCCGACCGAACAGTTCATTAACCCACTGCACATTTGGTGACTACAAATGATGCGAACAAAGCCCAAAAACAATTAGACCAACATTTTTTGTTTCTAGTCTCAGATCGCCTGTGTAAGGTTACGTTCCGTCCTTCGAAAATCTATGCCTTGATGCCCAGCGAGGATGGATGATATTTCTAGGACTTTGACTTCTCAGACAAATATCCCGCATAGGTTGCGTTGATTTATCTTCCGTGATGGGAGTTGAATTCTGACATAATCATCAACAATACCCAACCCCACTCTACACCTAATAATAGTATATAAATATATATGGCAATTTAAACGCGTTTTAAGCGTTACCTGATAGGTATTTCGGATTTTTAGACCTAACCCCCCGCCAGAAAACACCAGACTCATCACGGAGCACCCTCGAGACTCTGAGAGTCATATAATTTTTGGAAGACAACTTGTTGATTCTATTGGCCTATTCACTTTTCAGGAATTCCAAACGAAGGCTCTATCGATTGGGTATGCTTTTTCAACGTGATATTCAGAAATTCACACATTTCATCCGTTCCATAACCATAATTAGTATGAAGGCTCATCAATGATTGGAGAAGTCCCTTTGGGTTTCTGAGCCGAACTCTAACAATATTACGCGATCCTATGTGCCAGGGTGAGAAGTGCTCAATTTCCTGCCAGATATATTTTCTTTTTTCCAGAAGAGATAAGGTGGCAACGCAAGTCCCTGATCCGTTATGATTATTGGCATGGCTCGGAATGAAGCAGCTATAGACACCACACCCAATCCGAGAAACAGATATTCAATAAACATGAGAACACCGGATAACCGCGTGTCAGGCTCATAAAACTCAACATAGATAACGACGCCAGCCAGCAGGAATAAAAGACCCAATAGAAACTTTATCGCCCGTGTTTTCGTCCTTTCGACAAGCGTAATGGGCGACGTAGCCTTATAAAGCGCTTCGATGGGCAGTTTGTTGATGATATCCGGCCAAAGCCTCCTTGCCGCACCTTTCATCCAAACGTAGAAGAGGAATGCCATAGAGAAAACCTGACTAAATCCGGGCAGCCCATATATCAGCCATATCAGGAGAAACCGGGGTTCGTTTGGTATACTGAGCAAGAAATGGCTTATTTGTGCAATGGGTGCTTCCATAATCCGCCAAGTCCAGAATGAGAAGGCATCGTAATTGGGCTGTTCTTTTTCAAATATCAAATGAATGAAAATTATTCAACTATTTATAGATATTCTAGGTATCCCCCATAAGGAAACATCCCGATTTTCAAAAAATCTACACCGGTATAGCCAACAGACAAGTCTGAATTTTCTAGGACTGACTACTTTTGGACGGAAATTAATATCATCGTCATTGGATAAACTTCACCCTTATATCTAAATCTCATCAAAATTCTCGAATCTTCCTATTCCGAGAGTCTAAATAAACACAATACAACCATATATACCCATTTAAACGCATTTTAAGAGTCACCTGATAACCATCTCTGCTTTTTAGCTGCTGACCCTGCTAAAAAGGTGAGACTCGCCAGCGAGCATCCTCGTGACTCTGGGAGTCATATGAATTTTGGAGGGTAACTTGTTGATTTTGATGATTTAAATCGGCGACGCTTAAAACCAGGACCACATACCGTTTCACCATGGCTTTTTCAGGATATGAGACATTACTTTCAAATCTGGTGCATTTTATGGTGTTCTTGTAAAGAACTATGCATAATACGCTGATCTTCAATTAGCTTACAGCTTATAAAGCAAAAAGAAAAACGAGGCCTTTAAAGCATTATCGGAATTCTTGGTTTTAGATGGTTTCACCAAAAATTAAATTATACTGTCAATAGAAAACTACCTTGCCGTTGATATGTCTCCGGACCGCGCGGAATTATATCTGAGGCCTCCTTAAATCCTCCCAAATAACCAATGATCTAGTATAGTTTGCGATATTGCGAGCTTCTTTGTGATCAACACCCAAAATCCGAAGTGCAGCTTCCATCATGGCGATCTGAACAGGTTCGATTGCAGCACCATCAAGCAATCGCTCAACACCTGTACGGCAAAGTGCGGCCAAAATCGAAAGGATCTCCTCGGACTCTTCCACATCAAATCTACCAGAGGCTATGCCCTGCCGAATATCTTCCCTGATTCCGTATTCGAAAAAATTTCGATGTTCAATCGTAGTCTGCATCGAATCCACAATCATGCGCATCCATTGTGGTTCAGCTGCGGAATGCTGGACAAATGCGCACAAATGATTTGCAACTTGAATTGCAGGATCATTGTCAGCCAATACGGGATTATGTATCGCATCTACGATGGCTCCTATAATAGAAAGGCCTACTGCATCGATCAGTTCATTCTTATTTTTAAAATACAGATAGAAAGTACCGTTAGCCAAGCCAGCCGACTTGGTTACTTCAAGAATTGATGCCTTCTCAACACCCTTTTGCGCAATAACATTGATTGCTGCATCCATGAGTTTTGCTCGCGTCAGATTTTTTTTTCGCTCTTCAACAGCTGATAACTGGAAACGAAAACTTTCTTTTTTTCCAGACATTTAACGACTCATCTTTCCTCGTTTAAGGTTCCTGCAATTATCGCTCATACATATGTCACAAGTGAACCAAAACGATAATATTTGTCAATATAGACTGCTCTCGTTTCAGAAGCACCTTCTTAGCATAATAAGATTTAGGCTTGACTCAATCTTAAATATGAGAAATATATCATAATATGAGAATATTCTCATTTTCATAATTTCAAGACCTTTAGTGCTGCATTACGTCAGCACGAAGAAGAATAAAATTAGAGAGGAGAGGCTTATGGAAAAACATACAAAGCTACGGTTCATTGGCATTCTGCTGGCAAGTACATGTATGCCAATCATATACGCGTCCGCCCAAGAGACGCATCAATCAGAAGAACCAGCCCTTATGGAAATTGTTGTAACCGCAACCAAAACACATGAGAAACTTACGGACGTTCCAATCTCGGTCACTTCAGTCTCTTCTGGCAAGATCGCGTCTCGCGGCATTGTGGACACCTCCCAACTTGAGAAAATCATACCAGGCTTTACCTATCAGCCGTCGACATTTGGTGCTCCGGTTTTCTATATTCGTGGCGTTGGCTTTTATGAGACAACACTTGCCGTTAGCCCTGCAGTCAGCATTTACGTCGACCAAGTGCCTATTCCGTTTTCAACAATGGCGCGCGGTGTGGCTCTTGATCTAGAGCGGCTCGAAGCTCTTAAGGGACCGCAGGGCACCTTATTTGGCCAGAACGCCACTGGCGGTGCAATCAATTATATTGCAGCTAAACCGACGCAGGTACTGTCTATAGGCGCAGATATTTCCTACGGTCGTTTCAATGATGTGAAAGTGGGCGGATTTGCAAGTGGACCGCTTTCCGATACGTTGAGTGTCCGCGCTGCAGCGCGCCACGATAGTCGTGATGCCTGGCAGAATAGCTCAAGTCGGAACGACAAGCTAGGCAAGCGTGACTTCACAACCGGGCGTTTAACTCTTGATTGGGGCCCCACCGATTTGATCCGAACATCATTTGTAGTCAGCGGATGGCGTGACCAATCAGAAACACAGGCAAGCCAGTTTATAGGTTACCGCATAAATGTGCCGTGTCCAGGCCCTGGATATCAACCAGCTTGTGATTCCGCCGTTGCACAGCCCATCTCGCCACAGAATTCTCGCGCTGCCGACTGGACACCAAATCGCAGCTATTCAGTCGACGATAACTTCTATCAATTTGCCTTTACTGCCGAGGCAGACCTGACCGACACCATCACACTGACGTCGCTTAGTGCCTATTCGCACTTTGATTCAATTGCGCCGGTAGATACCGATGGCATGGCTTATCTCAACCAGTCAGTCGTTGGAAATTCCAAGATCCATTCATTCTCTCAAGAGCTTCGTCTTTCCGGAGAGCTTGGAAATTTTGGCAACTGGATGCTTGGTGGTAATTATCAACGCGACGTGTCGGAAGAACTGCAGACTGTAGCCCTGGGTTCATCAAATAGTGCGTCATTTCGTTCACTGCAAATTTCAGACAATCAGCATGTCTCGTCGAAGGCCGTTTTCGGAAGCGTCAATGTTCCGCTTGGTGAAAAATTCAAGGTTTCTGCGTCGGTGCGTTACACTGATGAGAACCGCGACTTTGACGGTTGCGTCATCGATGTCGACGGTGGGCTTGCGGGAACACTCGGTGCAATCTCGAACTTGCGCCGAGGCTTGCCGCCCTTCCCGCCGGAAGCAATTGCCCAGGGTGATTGCGCGACGCTAAGCGGCACAACAAGCTTGCCTGCTGGGCGGGTAATGCGTTCACTCGATGAGAATAATCTCTCTTTCCGCGTAAGTGTGAGTTACAAGCCTGACGATGACAGCTTGCTGTATACGACTGTAAGCAAGGGATATAAATCAGGTTCTTTCCCTCTCTTACCCGGTCTTTTTGACTCGCAATATCAGCCGGCAACCCAGGAATCGGTTTTGGCGTATGAAGCCGGTTTAAAAACGTCACTGTTGGATCGGCGCGTACAGTTCAACAGTGCCATCTACTACTATAATTATTCAGACAAACAGGTGCGCGGCTTTGTCGATGTCGGCTCTCCGTTTGGCAATGTTCCTGTACTCGTGAATGTTCCAAACTCGCGAGCATGGGGTTTTGAAGCTGAACTGCGGGCTGCGCCGACACGTGGTCTCATACTGAGTGCGGCAATCAATTACCTCAAGTCAAAAGTGACTAGGACATTCCTGACCCCGGATCCACTTGGTGACATCTACGACATAAAGGGTGAAAATTTCCCGTCCGCTCCTCAATGGCAGCTGAGCGGCGATATCGAATATCGGTTCGACCTTGTCGATGGTGATCAGATCTATGTCGGGGCAAGCCCTAGCTATCGGACAAGTACTAAGTCAGCTTTCGGACCTAATCCTATCCTCGCGATCAAAGGCTATGCGCTCCTTGACCTGCGCCTGGGTTTTGAGTCTGAAAACAATCAATGGCTCGTAGAAGTATACGGGCGGAATGTTACCAACAAATATTACTGGACACTGGTGACGCGTGAAATCGATGCGATCACGCGCACTACCGGCATGCCTGCAACCTACGGCATTCGTGCCAGCTTTAAATATTAAAATCGAGTTCAGTAGCAAAGTTACCAAGGAGAAGCAGCTAATGTCACTGAGAGAAATTGGCCATTATATAGATGGCAAACAGGTTCCGTTCACCGGCAATGGTTCGGCTCTGTTCAATCCAGCTAATGGCAAACAAATTGGCAGAGTTAAACTTGCAACCAAAAATGACGTCGATGCCGCTGTAGCAGCCGCCACAAAAGCCCAGCCTAGCTGGTCGCGCATTGGCCTTCAAACGCGTAGTGAAATGATGCTCAACCTGCGCGATGCGCTCAAGAGCGTATATGATAAAGCGGTCATGCTCATTACTGATGAAGCGGGTAAGACTCTAGCCGATGCCCGCGCCGAGGTTGATCGGACGATTGAAATCCTAGCTCAGGCAAGCTCTGTCGGGAACTGGTATGGCGCGAGAAGCAGTCCTGGTGTCTCTCGTGGTGTGGATACAGTGGAGATGCGCTTTCCAATAGGGGTGGTCGCTGGCATTAGCCCATTCAACTTTCCAATCATGATTCCAGTATTACAAGCTGCTATCTCGATCGTGTGCGGCAACACATTTGTAATCAAACCCAGCGAGAAGGTTCCCTCATGCTGCGTACTCTTGGGCAACCTCTTCAACAAAGCTGAATTTCCGGATGGAGTATTCAATGTTGTAAACGGAGACCGCCTCGTCGTTGACCGGCTGCTCGAGCATCCAGATGTCGCTGGTATCTCTTTTGTTGGTAGCACAAATGTCGCGCGTCAAGTGCGTAAAACAGGAGTGGAGAATGGCAAACGAGTGCAAGCTTTTGGCAGTGGCAAGAACCATCTTGTCATTTTGCCGGATGCAGACCTTGATCTAGCTGCTGATGCAGCTGTGTCATCTGCTTATGGCGCAGCGGGACAACGTTGTATGGCGGTCTCTGTTGTCGTCACCGTCGGCGACATCGCAGATACATTGGTGGACAAGATTGCTGATCGAATTTCAAATATCAAGATGGGCGACCCTACTTTGGTCGACTCTCAATTGGGTCCGGTTATTTCTTCTGAAAGTTGCATACGCATTTCGAATATTCTGGATCGCTCGGTAATTCAAGGCGCAAATATTATTGTTGATGGCCGCAAAGAGTCATCTGCATCCGCTGGCTGGTTTATGGCTCCAACACTGGTGGATCATGTTCAGCCAGGAATGGACGCCCATAGTATCGAAATATTTGGTCCAGTGCTCTCGGTTGTTCGCACCGCCTCATATGATCAGGCCATGGCAATTCTGAACGATCACGCTCTTGGAAATGGAGCGGCAATTTTTACGCGTGATGGTGGTGCTGCTCGGCGGTTTGTCAACGATGTTGAGGCCGGACAAGTCGGTGTGAATATCCCCATCCCATTCCCTGTTTTCTTTCATAGTTTTGGCGGATGGAAAGATAGCGCTTTTACGGAAACTAAACTTTTCGGCCCTGATGCGCTCAATTTCTGCACCAGAATCAAGACAGTCTCCACACGCTGGCCAGAACCGTCAAGCAGCAAGGTCGATCTCGGCTTTCCTTCCAGCAAATAAGGGTTTACACATGCGTTTCGTAGCATATCGTCCAAAAAATCAAACCAGCTCCAAAAATAATGCAATGGGAGTTGTTGATGGTAACTTTGTCACTCCTTTGACAAGTATTGATGAATTTTATGAGGATATTGAAAGCTGGACTAGCAAGGCCATGGCGTACTCGGCCAGCGTGTTGCCAATCTCTGAACTTGTTCTCGCGCCACCGGTACCTGTCGGTGCAAAGATTATTTGCGCAGCAATCAACTATGTAAAGCACGGTGCTGAGTCGAAACTGCCAAGCCCCAAGTTCCCCAACCTATTTGCGCGCTGGACTTCCGAGCTTGTGGTGGATGGCAATGCTGTACCTGTGCCTCTCGCCGAGCCCAATGGGCTTGACTGGGAGGTAGAACTTGCTGCGATTATCGGCAGGGCATCTACTGATGTGGATAGCGCCACTGGCATGGCCAATGTTTTTGGCTACACGGTTGCAAATGATATTTCGGCTCGCGGTTCGCAGATTCAGGCGATGACGCTCAGCACGGGACAATGGGCACTTGGCAAAAACTCAGAAAGGAGCGGTGCAATTGGCTCATTTATCGAAACATCAGATAACGTCGACCCCTCGAATTTGCGGATTGAGGCTATCGTGGACGGCGAAGTCATGCAATCGGGAAACACAGCTGACATGATTTTCAGTGTTGGCGACCTTGTATCCTGGTCATCACGACATGTGACTTTGCGCCCCGGAGATTTAATCTTAACTGGCACGCCAGATGGCGTTGGCTTTGGTCGCAACCCCAGGATCTATATGAAGCCAGGAGCCAGCGTCACCGCACGCATCGAAGGCATATGCAGTATCACTAACCCCATTGTTGACCACACTTACCGCGGTTGATGCACTTGAATGTTAAGGAGAAAAGTTATGGCTGGAGTTGATAGAAAATCCGATGAGCCCATCACTATAGATGTCAGTGTTCCCGATAGTGAATTGAGCCGGGAAGAGGTGATTGCCAGAAATATGTCAGTCGTCGAAGCCCATTTCCACAACGAAGTTCCCGAAACAATTGAAGAAGCTATAAAGCTTTATGCAGATGAAGTGAGTTGGGAAGCACCGACACGCGGAATCGTGATGAAAGACAAAGAAGATATTCTGAACGCCTATAAAGGAATCTTTAAAACAGTCTCTTATCGCTCGTTTATTCCCCTGCGACGTTTTGCAACTGAACAGTATGTATTTGATGACCAAATCGCGCATGTAACAGTAATCGGCGACCAAATGCCGAATTTACCTTTTCCGAAGGGCACTGAAATGTCGGTTCGTCTTGCCCATGTGTTTGAGATGAAAAATGGCAAGATTGTAAGTGAAATTGCCTATGAAATGTGGCGGAAGGAGGGAGCTCCTAATGCGGTCGATTACATACCAGACCCTAGTCGGGAAGTGAAATTCACCTAATGGCACCGGTGTCTAATATATTTATCAGGTAAGAGGATTGGATTGTGAACAAAGCCAAAACACCCGTGGATGCTGACGTTATTATCGTTGGCGCGGGTCCCGTAGGTCAGATGCTAGCCCTACAACTCGGTCAGAAAGGCCATAGAGTCATAGTTATTGAACGCCATAAAGACCTGTATCCACTTTCGCGAGCGGCTACATTCGACGATGAGATCGCCCGGATATTGTCCAGTGTAGGCATTGATGCTGACAACGATCCAGAGGTCGAGCATTATAACGACTGGTACGAACTCAAAAATGGGAAGGATGAGGTTTTAGCCCGTTATGACTGGCGCGGCAAGACCAAGTCGGGTTGGCACCGGATGTACTGGTTCCACCAGCCTGATCTTGAACGTCGTTTTGCTAAACTCATTACCAAGCTGCCATCAGTGTCAGTTCGACGTGGCATTGAAGCATTAGTTCATATTCAGGATAAAAACAAGGTCACCCTAACATGTCGTGACAAAGCTAGCGGAACTGAATTTAACCTGCACGCTAAATATCTTATTGGTGCCGATGGTGCCAATAGTAAGGTGCGGATTGATACAGGGCTTTCTTCTATTGATCTGGGGTTTCAATATGACTGGTTGATTGTAGATATAAAACCGTTGGTTCCCATGGACTTTAATCCGAAAATCTTTCAGGTTTGCGATCCGGCACGCCCATCCACTGTTATACCGGGTGGACCAGGAAGGAGGCGATGGGAATTCATGCTGATGCCGGGAGAAACGCCTGAGCAAATGGAGTCTCCTGATGTCGTGTGGAAGTTGTTGGGGAAATGGGGCGTAACGCCTGACAATGCCATTCTCGAACGACATGTCGTGTGGCGTTTTCAGGCTCGTTGGTCAGAAAAATGGCAAAATAAGCGCGTCTTTATTGCAGGTGATGCAGCACACCTTATGCCGCCTTTCGCAGGTCAAGGCATGTGTGCAGGCCTTCGCGATGCAATCAACTTAAGCTGGAAGCTCGATCACGTTCTTTCCGGGATCGCCAGTGACACACTTTTGTCAACATATGGAGAGGAACGCAAAGCTCATGTAAGTGCATTCATCAACCTGTCTGTCGAAATTGGGCGAGAGGTCTGTGTAACCGACCCTGCAGAGGCCAGCACCCGAGACAAGGTGATGAAAAAATCACTGGCCAAATTTGGTCCAAAACCTGCCGTTGAGCCAAATCTGTCGCTGGGTAATGGCGTTTGGATTTCTGGTCAGGCAGTGGCAGGAAAATTGTCACCGCAGGGCAATATTCGTTTTGGTGCTACGGAAGGACGCTTTGATTCGGTGTTCCATCGCGGTTGGGTAGCAATAGGTAACAATATTGACCCCATTGAACTCCTGACGAACAGTCAACGTGCTCAATTCATGAAGCTGAAAGGAAGGGCAGTGCAAATTACTGATTCTGTCGATCGGCCAGGAGTATTTGATCTTGATAAGACCTACGAATCTCTTTTTGCCGAAACCGGCTGCGACATAATACTGATAAGGCCCGACTATTATGTTGCGGCAGCAACATCATCTGAAGACTTCCCGGATGTTTTCGATGATGTGATCAGCTTGATCGGATTCGTGCCTAAAACGTCATTGGAAGAATGTACTGTATCAATATAATATAACAACAGAGCGGTTGGATAGGTTAGCAAATAAATTGAGCCGTGTTCTACTGCCTAATTTAGCTGCTAACCTGATCCAATTATTATAAGAATTTTCGGTAATTATGCTTGCAAAAATAGGCCTTCGGGAACATTGTTACCAATTACTTAGCCCCATAAGGAAACATTCCGATTTTCAAAAAATCTACACCGGCATAGCCATCAGGCAAGTCTAATTTTTCTAGGACTATCCACTTATCATGGGAAACATTCCCGTCGTCCTTAATTCAAGATTCATCCCTCGCACCAAAATCCCATCAATTTTCGAATATTCCTATTCCGAGAGTCAAAAACAATACAACACAACTATATATACCCATTTAAATGCGTTTTAAGAGTCACCTGATAGGCATCTCTGCTTTTTAGCTACTAACCCCTGCTAAAAAACACGAGACTCACCAGTGGACATCCTCGTGACTCTGAGGGTCATATGCAAATTGCGTAGTAACTTGTTGAATTTGATGACTAATTTTCCAAAAACTCCCGAATGACGGCATAATTAGCAGAACGGTTGTATTTAGCTAACCCGAAAATATCTTTAATCATATATTGGGTGCGTCTAGTGCATGCTTCAATAATTCCTACGCACCTAATCTATGACCTTTGGGTAGACCTATAAACTAGAATACGGGGGACCGACGTAATCGTTGGAAAGTCTTTCTTGTCATAAAAGTATATCGTGAAGTGCCGATGCCAGAGCGGTAATGTCATCTTCGCAATTGTAGATGTGCGGGGAGATGCGCATACAGTTTCCCCTGAGGCTAATATGGATATTCCTGGCCTCCAATTTTCTATCCAGGCCGAATGGAAAGCCCTTTTTGAATCGAAAGCCAATCATGTGACCCGCCAGCTTTTCAATGGGTGCATGATTCAACTCCAGCGGGGCGCAAGCATCAATTAGTTTAAGTATCAGTTGACCCGAATGACTGGCTATTTGTGGAACGCCCCAGTCAAGAATTTGTTCAAGTGCCGAGATAATCATTGGTAGCAGGATAAAATTTGCTCTTTCCCCACAGTCGTAACGACAAGCACCTTCGGCAAAGGCATCAACGTATTCCACCTTTCCGCCAAACCATTGCGCAGGGTTGTTGCTGGCAAGTTTTGAGAATGGCGTATATTCTAATGGCACGCCTGACTGAAATTTTGGAGATACATACAGAAACGCCATCCCGTAAGGGCCAAGCAGCCATTTATAATTGGCGCATACCAGAAAATCAGGCTGTACCCTTTTAATGTCCAGAGGATGTGCCCCAAGCGACTGCGTCGCATCGATAACAAATGCGGCCCCTACTTCGCGGCATCGCGCACCAACAGCTTCCAAATCAATTAGTGAGCCATCTGTCCAGTGGCAATTGGGAACTGAGACTATCGCCGTCTTTTCTGTAATGGCTTCCTGCAGTGCTCCAGTCCAGTCATAATCAGGAGGAAAACCTACAACATTCAGCTTGCATCTCCTGATGTTACAGAGTTCTTTCCAGCAATAGTAATTGGAGGGGAACTGATCCTCTAAAATAACTATATCCTGATTGGCAGATACCGGAATATTGTTTGCCGCAACTTGCAGCCCATAACTTACCGCCGGAACAAGCGCTATATCATTTGGTGTGGCGGAAATGAGACGGGAAAAAATTGACTTGGCAGCTTCAACTTCGGTGAAGAAGTTATCAAATTTAATGTTCCATGGTTCGGACTTGCGGCCAACTCCCAAAAAGCCTGCTTGGCGAGTTGCGATGGAAATAGGAGAAATTGCCGCTGCATTCAGATATGTCAAATTCTCGGGGATATTAAAAAGATGCTTAAAGGATTTCATTACAATGTCCGTTGCATATAATCTGTAGACGGCAACATTATCGTCTTCGTCCATGCATGACTTGTATTTGATTGCTAATTTTCCAACAGGTGCAGCCAGCTGGTCAGTAACCTTGCTGGCTCGCCATTTTGGTAAGTTGACCAGGCGTGAAACCCAAATTTTTGCGAAACAGATGCGTCATATGTGCCTGATCGTAGAAGCCAGCTTCACACGCCGCTCCAGCGATATCCATCCCATTCACCAAAAGAACGCGCGCCCTCGCCAGCCTTATCTGGCGAAGATACGCAATTGGCGTCAACCCCATTAAGCTTTTAAAACGCCTTATGAAATGAAAGGTGCTCATGCCAGCGTGCCGCGATACGTCTTCAATACTTATTGGGTCGGCGTAACGCTCTCCCATATATTTGCAGGCACGTTCAATAGCACTGGATGTTAGAGACGGCTCATAAATACTCTTCTTGTTGAAACTCTGTTTTCTGAATGTATTCATGACGATAGAGACAAGCTCTTCCGAAAGTCTAAAATTATCGCCTTTATATGATTTTACCAAAGATTCCTGAATTTCTTTGTTTCTTACCTCTGAAGAACTGATTATTGGGTGATCAAAGTGGATATATTCATCCTTTGAATGACGCTCATTAACTGCATCATCTATGAAGTCAATAGAAGGATAAAGAGCCAGCATCTGAATGCTGCCTTTGATTGTCAGGCTATTCGATACCTCGTATGGGTGAACAATAATGATGTCACCCGGGCTCCCAAAAAACTCCTGATAACCTCCAGTAGTATAGATGCATCCTCTTACATAACCTTCTTTGACAAGTCCTATTGAATAAGTGTCATGGAAGTGCGGGGGCAACCAGTTTTGCGACATGTCGGCTGCGACAAAGTCCCATTCAGTTCTCCAGCAGTTTCTATTAGCCTGATCTTTCAACAACCACTTGCCTTTATAAAAATCCCCATTGCGCAAATATTATGCGTCATGAAGGGGTAATCTGCCTCGCCTCCTTAGATTTTCTAGCATAGGCTCCCCAGTCCGTGAAGAGCAATTACTTACAAGATTTTGTGAAAACGACGCCCTAGTGTTGAAGAATAATTGAAAAGCAATATTGGAGGATTGCATATGTCTAATGAAAATGGTGTCTGCTTAAGAGCGAATAAGTACGCCTTGGTTGTCACGACAATACTCGCGGGATTCAATTCAAATATTTCTTATGCGAATGTGGATTCGAATAGTTTTGTGATCGAGGATATTGTTGTGACAGCGCAACGAAAATCGGAAAGTTTGCAGGATGTACCTTTTTCGATTGCTGCTTTTACGGAGGATCAACTGGCAAAAAGAGGTGCGGTTGACCTTGCGAGTTTTGCCCGCTCGGTTTCAGGGTTGTCTGTCACCGATTTGGGGCCAGGCCAAACTCAAATCAGTATTCGGGGCATTACAACTGGTCAGGTATTTCGTGACGAGCCCTTTAAGAAAGAATCCGTCGGCGTTTATGTAGATGAAATTCCGGTTTCGAATGCCCGTTATACGCCGGACCTGGACTTTTTTGATATACAACGTGTTGAAGTTCTGCGGGGGCCTCAAGGGACTCTCTACGGTGCAGGCTCCCTGTCTGGCACCATGCGGGTTGTCACCAATCAACCCGACCCCGGTGCATTGGCTGGCGCAGTGGATTTTAAGGCTTCAACGACAAAAAAAGGAGATGAAAGCTATTCTGTAAAGGGCATGATCAATGCGCCTCTTGTTAAGGATATTCTGGCGTTACGGGTAGTCGGCTATGGCGATTTTAGCGGCGGCGTCATCGATAATATTGCGCTTGGTGAGAAGGACGTTGATAGCTCAAAACGATATGGCACCCGAATTGCCGCAAGGCTCAACGTTAATGATCGGCTGAGTATTACACCCAGCCTTCACGTAAACCGTCTTGAGACTAACGGTTTTCCACTTGAAGATACGCTTAACTTTCCTCGTTCAATTGAAGCCGGCGAGCTGGAGCAATATCGCGAACTTGAGGAAGGCATTGATGACAGGCTGACAATTGTCAATCTGACGATGTCCTATGATTTGGATTGGGCAGAGCTGGTTTCATCAACGTCTCACATTGATCGAAACTTCAAGGTCCGGCGCGATTTGTCTCTGTTCTTTGACTTGCCTATTATCCCTGTTCCTGATCAGTTGCTGCCGCTGGATGGAAATACCAAATTGAACAATTTTATTCAGGAGGTAAGGTTAAGCTCCCAAAATAATGAGAAGTTCGAGTGGATATTCGGCCTTTTTTATTCAGAAGATAAAAAGTATTTTAGTCAAAGAATATTATCTCCCGGACTTGATGATGCGTTGGGAATAGATTCTATGGCTGATTTCGCTGCGCCTGCAGCCGATACTGCTTCATTTAACGAGTTTAATCTGGATCTGGAAAAAAAGGCCGTTTTTGGCGAGATTACATACCATATTACGCAGGATTTTTCTGTAAAGGCTGGACTTCGGTGGTTTGATTCCAAAGAAACCGCAGACCAACGTTTAACCGGATTGTTCGCGGGTGGATTGATTACACGCAGCGGCACTGTCTCAGAAGATGGCGTAAACCCGCGTTTTATCGTGTCATATCAGCCAAATGACGACATATTGCTCTCAGCACAAGCTTCTCGCGGATTCCGCCTGGGGGGAATCAACGATCCGGTTCTGGAAGGGTTATGTAGGCCATTTCTTGACCAGCTCTTTGGGGAAGGCGGGAATGCCCCGACAGATTTTAAATCCGAGAAACTCTGGAACTACGAAGTTGCGGCGAAAACAGCTTGGCTGGACCGTCGGTTGATTGTCAACGGCTCGGCTTATTATATTGAGTACAAAGACCTACAGCAGTCTGTTCGCCTGCCTTGTTCGTCGCAGTTTACAGGCAATGTTGGGGAGGCAACCAGCAAAGGTCTTGAACTGGAAGTTACCGCACGGCCAACCCAGGCATTAAGTGTCGGCTTTACGGTATCGTATACGGATACTAAATTGAAAAGCTTGGGCGGTTTCCAGGCCTTTGTCTCGGCCAGTGACGGGGATCCGCTTCCTTTGAGTCCCAAATGGTCAGCTGGTGCTAACGTTGGATATGTACGTCCACTTTGGGACCAAATCGATGGCTTTATCGACGTTTATTATCAATATAGCGGATCTGTCGTCCAGTTTCTTGGTGAAGGCATAAAGACGGACCCCTATCATATTGCTGGTTTTCGTACTGGTGTGGCAACAGAAAACTGGGAATTAGCATTCTTCGTTGACAATCTTTTCGACGAGCGTGCGGAATTGTTCTTCGATCGCGAATTCGTGGGGGCTGGACCAGATGGCATGAATGGAAGAAACTCTGTTTCCCGAAATCGCCCCAGAACAATTGGTGTTAATATTAAAGCGAACTTTTAATTCGTTCATCTGGTATTCTTCGTTGAATGAAGTGCAATTTGATATTTGAGAGGTTGCTATAGCGCCTCTCAAATTTTCTTGTGAATTGAAGTGATATGGAAAACACGCAGAAAAATGTTACCTGGCAGTCCAGCACAACCTTTACGCTGGCTGCAATGGGGGCTGCCATTGGTCTTGGTAATTTATGGAGGTTTCCTTATCTTGTCGGCACCAATGGTGGTGGTGCCTTTATCTTTGTTTTTTTGCTTGCGTTGGTATTTGTTGCCACACCTGTTCTGATCCTTGAGTTGTTAATTGGTCGAAATGGGAAAACCGATGCTGCAGGCTCCATCAGCATAGCAGCTGAGCAGTCGGAGATGTCATCGCGATGGGCTGTAATTGGCTGGATCGGGATCATTGCCTCATTCCTCATACTCAGTCTTTATTCCGTCGTCGTGGGGTGGACATTTTATTACCTTTTTTCCTATATCGCCGATACGGCTCCTCTAACGCCCGAAGCCAGCGTTGATTTTTTTGCATCCATGAATTCTAATCCTTTTTTGCTTTTGTCACTTCACACCCTTGTTCTCAGTATTACTGCATTGATTGTTATGCAGGGAATTAACAAAGGCATCGAAAAGGCCGCATCCTATTCTATGCCGGTACTGTTTATCCTTTTGGTGGCGCTGGCAATCTATGCTTGCGTAATAGGCGACTTTGAGAAGACCAGAAGCTTTCTATTTTCGCCGGATTTTGAGAATGTCAAATCCTCGACAATCATTATGGCTGTGGGGCAGGCATTTTTTACCGTCGGTGTCGGATATTCAACCATGATCACATATGGGGCATATGTGGGAGAAAGCACGAATATTCGGCATTGTGCCACCCACATTGTTTTGGCGGATACTCTTGCTGCGATGTTGGCAGGTTTTGCTATCTTCCCAATTGTATTTGCCAACAATCTGGATATTTCAGAGGGCGCTGGCCTCGCATTCATTTCATTACCGATTGCATTTTCTACAATTCCAGCGGGACAACTCGTGGCAATTGCATTTTTCACACTTTTTGTCTTGGCGGCAATGACGTCCATGATTGGTGTCCTCGAGCCTGCGGTAACCCTTATTAAGACCCGATTGAACGTGTCCCGACGGAAGGCAACTTTGCTGGCCTCCGGTTTTTCGTGGCTAATTGGTATGATTACTGTGATATCGTTTAGCTCTCACAAGGACTTTTTTCCCCTGGACAACATCGACATGTTTAGGGGAGCAAATTTGTTCGACATTGTTGATTATTTTAATGTTAGCATTATGGTGCCAGGAGCCAGCCTTCTGTTTGTAATTATGGCTGGTTTTTACATTGGAGAAACGCGCCTAAATGCAATGTTTGGGGAAACCAATATCTTTACCAGATTGTGGTTTCGCCTTATCAAATACATTATTCCACCGGCACTTCTATTGATCATCTTGGCAGCAATACTTTCGAGGACGAACCTATAGGTCTTAAGCAGAGCATTCATTCCCCCATAAGGAAACATTCCGATTTTCAAAAAATATACATCGGCTTAGCCAATAGATATCTTTCTTTTTTCTAAGACTATCGACTTTTGGCAGTGAATATTTTCATCGTCATGAGACAAGCTTCACCCCTTACCTCTAAAATTTCATTGATTTCTCGAATATTCCGGTTCCGAGAGTTATAAATAATACAAATCAATCATAGATACCCATTTAAACGCATTTTAAGAGCCCCCTGATAGGCGCCTCTGAATTTTAGCGACAGACCCTGCTAAAAAATACCAGACTCACCACAGAGCAGCCTCGTGACTCTGGGGGTCATACGCAAATTGCGTAGTAACATTTTGAGTTTGTTGATTTAAATTACAAATCCTTAAAGTCTATCAAAAATTCTTGAGAGAAAAGACAACTCACACCGGAACAATCCATTCAAACCAGAAATTCAAATCCAGGATAAAACCATCAACGAAGGCTCCAAACTTCTAATGTGAGAGGAAATTCTCGGAAAAACGGACTGATAAAGGGCAAGCGATGAAGAAATTCATAAAAATTCACGCAAGGAACAAGCAAGAGAAGGCTCATAAAGAGAAAATACTCCAATAGATAGAAACGATACAAGGATAATCCATTTTTAATTCTGCGAGCTATAACAGAGATACCCAATAATGGCTCATCACACCGATATTTTTTAAAAGAATTGACGGTAATGAGACAGCGAACCCAGGATCAAAGACAGATCCAGCCTTCAAAACAGATTTCCAGACCAAAGCCTGAGATCAAAATTTCAGGCAAGAGATAAACACCATGGAAAATCTACCTCATACATCCACCCTGAAATAATTTCCAGAGCCACAAAAGAATTCAGATTTCAAATCCGGGAATAGATTTAGGCAATAAGATAAACGGAACCATCATACCCTCTTTCTGATCCGAAGACGGAATATTGCCAGTTCAATGAAAATCCGGAGTTTGGATTTCTTGAAAGAGATGCCAGAGACAAGATGCCCATGAAACAAAATACTCTCATTCTCAAAACACAAGCTTTTCCGCCGATTTTCAAGATTATTCCCTATAGAGAGTATAGAAGTACGAAGAGGTATCTGATGGAAGCCGAATGAAGGGATCAGAAGCCCTGTCTATGAAGCTTTATGAGTTGAAGTGGTTTTGTTTAAAACTCTGATGGTGACGAACAAGAACCTGATGGCATCAAAGAGTTTGAATGCCTGATACCAAACCTTGTCGTTTCAAACCATTTGGCGAAGATGTTTAAGAATGGTTGAGGTGATTTAATCCGATGGTTGAAGGTATAGACGATCTCTTGTTGCGGTGTTTAAACTTTAATGTCCTGGTCTGGAAGTCTGGAAGTGGGAATGTTTATTCGAGAAGCCAGAACCATGAGATTTAAACTTGGACCTAAACATCTCAGTTTTTAAATCCGGGTCTGGAAGTTCGAATATTCAATATTCGGTTTAAGTTTAAAACCTTGGATGTTTAGAACCTTGAAATTTGAAGTTTGAAGTTTGAAGTTTGAAGGTTGAGGGTTTGGAAGTCTGGAGGTGGATATTTTTATGCCGCCGAAGAAGCAGAACCCTCTTAAAGACCCAGGATCATACAAAACTTATAATCTTTACCCCAAACCCTTTAGATGGATATTCAAAACCATCTTTATCAGAAGCTTCCTCTTACACCGGGAAGATAGTCTGACCATTCCCTGTTCCATGGCATGTGGTTTAATGACTCAAAATGAGGCACTGGTGAGTTTGGATGGATTTAAGCACTTTGGAGACGTTAAGACCATAGATGTCAGCCAGCGAGCATCCTGGAGTCATAGAGAGCCATGAAGGTTGATATGGGAAGATGGTTTTAAATTTTCCCGGAAGAAATAACCGTAAGAGAAGGAGGGTATCAAGAAGATTAAATCTTTTGATCCGAACAAAGCCCTTAAACTGGATTTTTATGCCAGACAGGATAACAGGCATAAATTCTTCAGACTGCATCAAAGGCGCCAAAGATATTAAATTTCCTTCAAACCTTTGACTTTACCTCGGCAAATTTCCCTACAGTAAAGGCAACCTTTGAAAAGCCTGAAGGTGACCCCGAGTAAAAAGGATCACCTTCTATGAATTGGATGGTTTTAGGCAGACAGGTATAGAAGGTGCTTAACAAGATTTATTAAAACATATGACTGTGAATGGTATGAGCTGTTTTAGCTGGTGGAGGTAAATGCTTCTTCTTCCGCAGAGACGCTTTCTGTTCATAGATTTCATTCAGCACTTCTTTTGATTTTTTACAAACACCGTCTGTCTTGCCTATCAGGGTTCCTTCAAAATCACTTCTCAGGTTTGTCCTGGATAAGTCCTTGGAGAGATAATCAGCCCAGCCTCTTAATCCGACATATTTCCCTCGAGCTTTGAAGTGAGTGGTGAATTTGATCTTAAGAGCGTGATTTTTGTAAAACTCTTTCTCTTTTCTGGTCTTGCCCTTGCGTTTATCACCACAGAGTTTCCGAAGCCTGTCCTTGTCCTGTTCAATAGCCTGAAGGCTCGTGGCATAAACACCATGAACGTGCCAATCATACTTGCCCCGTCTTTCCCCTGACCTTACCATCACATATTCAAGAACAAAGAACATCTCCATGTCCTTGCAGAATTTTCTGGCCATTTCGAGAACAAAGTTTCTGACGTTACAATCGTCTGAATCAATCCGCGCTCTGGTCGTATTGGTGAATTTGATTGTAAAGGCAACAGGCATCCCCATCGTTCTAACCGTTAAGGCATAAAGCAGTAATTTATGGAGATCGTTAAGCTTCTTTTTGTTGCTCGGAAAATCTTCTGTATCAAACCCCTTGTCAGGCCAGATATCATCCTTTGTTTTTTCTAATTTTATTTCGGCCATAATTATCCAGGCATCTCTCTTTTATTCAATCTTGTTTTTTCTTGCGCCGCCTTAAGCACACCTCTTGTCTTCTCTCTCAGCTTTCTTTCCCTTCTTTCCCTTCTTTCCCTTCTTTCCCTTCTTTCCCTTCTTTCTTACCTTTACCTCTTGTTTCTGTTCTTTCCCCCTAAGTACTAAAGGAAACTTCTCCACAAAAAGCCCTTGGGGAATATGCAAACTAATTGAAGTATTTTGGTTATAATCGTCTCAAAAGGAGAAATATCCTCTCTGTTAATTCCGATTTTCATACCCAAAACATCCTCAAATCCACTCAAATTCATTGCCAGAAACATGCGGTCAGGTTGCTCGCCATACGCCATTTTTCATTATCACATATAATAAGCTATTACTTATATGTTTTCAAGGGGTAACAATATCGGAATTTTCAATATATTCAAATTGCCTCTTCGGGAAAGGAATAAGAATAGCCATAATATAAAGGATTTTATTATTTTATCGACCCAACCCATGCATAAATTTCTCAGTCTGACTATAATAACGTTATGAGATATGAATTGATTGCGGATCAATCAGAGAGTAAAAGTTAAGTGATATTATACTGTTTTTGGTTCAAGGGATTTTGAATATGACAAGCGCACCATCGAATTTTGCAGAATATATTGCCGAGATGATCCGCATCTCTGGCAAGACCCAGAAAGTGATTGCCCGTGAGATGGGCTATGAGCCTTCAAAGGCCAATATCATCACCATGTTCAAGCAAAGCATCATGAAGATGCCCATTGCCAGGATCCCTGCCTTTGCCAGGTCTGTGGGCGCTGATCCTGCCTATGCCATGAGACTGGCGTTACGTGAATATTCCCCCGCCATTCTGGAGGTGGTGGAAAGCTCTATGGACAACATCATTGTCACCAGAAATGAAGCCGAGATCATTCAGCTGATCAGGGACACCACCGGAGATGCTGACCCCCGGCTGACAGAGAAACAAAGAAACCAGATCATCAAAATATTCAAGGAGCAAGAATGACGAAAAGAACGTCCACCATGCTGATGTTACGGGGTCATACCGAAGAGGCATTAAACTTCTATGTGACCCTCTTTGACGGGGCACAGATCACTTATATGGACTATTTTGGACCGGAAGACAGAATTATGAAGGGCAAGGTCCGATTGGCACATATTGATCTGTTGGGGCAAAGCTATTTGTGCACGGACAGTCCGTTTGATCCCCAATACCCCCTCACCCCTGCCATATCCATCTATGTGGAATGTACCACCAGAAAAGAGTTCAGCTTATTGCTGGATACCCTCTCTCTAGACGGTGAGAATGTTGTACCGGTGCGCAAGTTTGATGACAATCACCAGTTCGGCTGGGTTCAGGATCGTTTTGGTCTCTCATGGCAGATTAATTATGCCGGGAGTTAAAAGGAAGGTTTTGTCGGCATGGTCTTTCTTCCGGCTCAGGTTTTTGATTTGAAAGACAGGATGCCTTTCTTGATTAATTCATCAATGGTCTTCTTCACACGACTTACAGCGATTGGTGTCCATTTGTTGCCATGACGTGTTGTAATGCCTTTTGCATTCAGTTCTGATGCAATGTGAGCCAGGGTTGCCTTGCGACCTGCTTCACTCGCCTTTGTTTCAATGCTGCGTATGGCTATGCTGAGTTGTGCAGCAAATTTTCGGGCCTCCCGCTGTCGTGAAATAGCTGAGGCTTTCGTTGCTTTTGGAGAGGGTTTGTCTCTGGGCGCCGCTCGTTTCTGAGATGCTTTGATATATCTGCGACCCTGGATAATGTTCCTTATTAGCATGCCGTCAAGGTCTTGCAGTTTTATATTGAGATAACTATCGATGATGTCGACATCCCCATCACCCAGCTTGCTCACTTGCGTCTGGGCATCTTTATTGGGGAGAATGGCGAGATGCATAAACAGATCATATACGATAAGCGTAGCATCTTCCTTTTTGGCATCTACAAGGGCTGCCTCAAAAACTGGACGGGTGAAGATATTGGCGGACTTGTCGGGGCACCGGTCAATGTGCTCAGAGATAATTTGAAGCTCCCGTAATGCGCAGATCTTTTTGCTGCAATAATAGTGACGCCTTAAACCGGAGTGGCTTTGTATCGTCAATTTTTTATTGGCAGCGTCCTTGAAGTTTCGGACAAGAGAATAAACGACAGCTTTGTTTTGTACAGTCATGGGTAATTAATATCATTACCATAATATATTGCAAATGATATATATCGTGTCGGAGCCTGAAAACAGTGGCGTGCCAAGCAGCAAAATTCTCGCAGGAAAACTTCAAATTGGTCGAAAGACCATCAAATAGAAAATGGCCACGAAAGCTGAAAACGCCAGTGAACCCAGTATAATCCACCATCTGTCCATTTTCCAGTAACACTCGGGTAAGGGCTCTCCCGTTTCTAACGCCTGTCTGGCCATATTGCGCATCCTGATTTGCATCCATACAACTGGCAACCAACAGGCCCCGGCAAAGAAATAAAGAATGATCCCCCAGATGATCCAGAAATCGGGATATTCATATCCTGCTACGTGTATCAACCCTATGCCGGTAATGAATTGAACGATGATGGCGGGCGTCGTAAACAGCCAATCCGCAATCACAACGTGGCGAACAGCAAAGTATATGTCATCGACATCTTTGCGCCGATTAGCCATAAACATATAAAAAGCGCTGCCAATACCGGTGCCAAACAGTATGGTAGAGCTGAGGATATGAAGCCATTTGAGAAACAGGTAATCCATGCCCCATAAATACTGCCATGACTGAAACTTTAACAGCAAAAACAAAAAATGACGTCTGGTTTGTGTATGATGGCCATTGTCCAGTCTGTACAATGGCGGCTCAGGCACTCCGGATAAAACAAGCGGTTGGCAATCTGCATTTGGTGAATGCGAGAGAAGATAAAGAACATCCGATCCTGGACGAAATCAAGGATCGTCATTTAGACCTCGATGAAGGCATGGTGTTAAAATACCAGAATGGTTATTACCATGGTCAAGATGCACTGCATATGATGGCCCTTCTTGGTAGCAGCCATGGATGGTTCAACCGATTAAACGCCTTGCTATTTCGTTCCAGGCCGATTGCACGTTTCTGCTATCCCGCCATGCGTGCTGCCCGTAATACCTTACTGCGTTTTAAAGGCGTGGGGAAAATTCGTAATCTGGCAATCAATCCGAAAGAACCTCTTTTCAAGTCAGTATTTGGTGAACGATGGGAAGCACTGCCGCCCGTGATGAAAAAGCATTATGCTGTGCGACCCTGCAGTCATGATGTTGTGAAAGTCGAAGGGCATTTGGATGTTAATATATCACCCATTGTTAGCTTGATGGCGCGGCTGACTGGAATGTTGCTGGCTTATTCTGGCAAGAATGTACCTGTGACCGTTATTTTCAAGAGTGATAAATCCGGAGCATTTTGCTTTGAGCGAACATTTCACTTCACGGATAAAGGGGATGTTACCTTCCACTCTCGCATGGAATGGATAAAAGACAGTGAGCTCGTGGAGTTCATGCGCTTCGGCATTGGCTGGAAACTTTCCTGTGAATGGTCTGGCGGTAAAATCATTCTCAGGCATAAAGGATATGTTTGGCGGTTTCTGGGCATGATGATCCCGGTTCCCCTGGCTTTGGTCATTGGTAAAGGCTACGCAGAGGAGATGCCGCTCTGTGATGAAAGTTTCAGCATGTGGACGCACGCGAAACACCCGTTGTTTGGCAAGACATTTGGCTACGCTGGAGAATTCAGGATAACGGAGGTTTCATGCGATCCGTCTTGATCTTGGGGGGCTATGGTAATTTTGGCAAGCGTATTGCTTGTGCTCTCGTAAAGGCTCAAGTGGCAGTCATCGTTGCGGGAAGAAACAAGGACAAGGCCGAAGCACTTCGAAGCGAGTTAGATAGTCCCCTGGTGGATACTGCTTGCTTCGATGCTTGTGCCGACCTTGATCTTGCATTGGAAACGCTACAGCCTGCCGTGGTCATCAATACCTGTGGCCCTTTCCAAACTGCAGATTACGGGATTGCAAACTGCTGCATCGGGCATGGCGTGCATTATATAGATTTGGCCGATGGCAGAGAATTCGTTGCAGGCATAACGATGCTTGACGAGAGAGCAAAAGCAAAAAATATTCTGGTTGTCAGCGGAGCAAGCACGGTGCCGGGGCTATCTTCCGCTGTGGTGGAGCATTTTAGGCACGAATTTTCTGAAATAGAAGAATTGAAATTCGGTATTAGCCCGGGGCAAAAGGCTGAGCGTGGGCTCGCCACTACCCAAGGTATTCTCAGCTATGTTGGCAAGCCTTTGAAACCATTTCGAGGGCATAAAGGAGCTGTCTACGGTTGGCAGGACATATACCGACAGGAATATCCGAAAATCGGTCAGCGCTGGATGGCGAACTGCGATATTCCTGATCTCGATTTATTGCCGGAGCGCTATGACATTAGGTCCATCCGTTTTTCTGCTGGATTGGAACTGGGCTTCCTGCACCTTGGCTTGTGGGGGCTATCATGGTTGGTGCGTTATGGGCTTCCTCTTAACTTGCCATTGCGTGCAAAGCTGCTGCTGAAAGCCAGTAACTGGTTTGATGGCATGGGGTCTGCTGATGGCGGTATGCACGTTATTATCACCGGTACAGGGCATGAAGGCGAACCACTTGTTCGTAAATGGTTCATTATCGCTTTCGACGGGTATGGGCCTCATATTCCAACCATCCCGGCAATTGTCATTGCAAAGCAGCTAGTCACGGGAAGTAAGGGCGTTTCAGGAGCCATGCCTTGTGTAGGTATGATAACTCTGAAAGAGTACCTGGCTGAGTTGCAGGAATATCCTGTCAAAACCTTCACGGAATAGCGCCAAGATAGAATTTACGACCAATGTAAATTATCATTACCATGATATATAGTAAACGATAAATATCACCTCGGAATGCCTGAAAATAGTTGCGTGCCGGGCAGGAAAAACACCCGACAGAACATTCCGCATCTCCTATAATAGTGACAGAAAGCGAAAACGCTAAATCATTGTTATCAGGACACTAAAATGAAGATAAAAGAAGAATATACTGTCAAGGATGCTGCCGAAAAGTGGCTATATAGATGCAAGCAGGATGACCTGGAGAAAGCTACTCTAAGAGCCTATGAAAGTCACTTCCGCATTCATATTGAGCCCCGTCTGGGGCATATCAAGCTCAATGAATTGACAGGCCCTGTGGTTCGTGACTTTCTGGATGATCTGCAAACAACCATTTCCCGATCAATGACAAAGAAAGTGCTGACCAGCTTAAGGGCTGTTTTGCAGGAAGCCCTGTCGAGAGGCATGGTTGATATGAATGTTGCCAGCAGCATTAAACCGAGACGCGGCAGGCGTCATGAGAAAGAGCGGATTATTCCCACCAAGACTGAAATCAGACTGTTGCTGGAAAAGGCCCCGTCAAAACACAAGCCCCTGATCGCCACCATGATCTTTACCGGTATGAGAGCATCAGAAGCAAGAGGTCTGACATGGGACCATGTGGATCTGGAGCGCAAGGTCATACAGGTTCGCCAGAGAGCTGATGAGAATGGCGAAATGGGCAACCCCAAAAGCTCTTCGGGGCGTCGTGATATTCCGATGACACCCATGCTGGTGACTGAGTTATCTCGCTGGCAGAAAGTCTGTCCCACAGGTAGTCTTAATCTGGCGTTTCCCAATGGTGCGGGAAATGTTGAAAGTCACGCCAACATATACAACAGGGTGTTCAAACCTCTGATGACAAGCTGTGGGATTATTGATGACGCTGGAAAACCTCTCTTTACCATTCACGCGCTTCGACATGCTGCGGCTTCCCTGCTGATTGATCAAGGATGGCAGCCTAAAAAGATACAGATGTTCATGGGGCATTCAACCATCACCATGACCTATGATGTCTATGGTCATCTGTTTACAGACGCCAGTGATGATGTAGACAAGATGGCTGATCTAGAGAGGGATTTACTGGCGGCTTGAGGGTTGTATCAACGAATGAATGTTTAGGTAACAGAGCATATATTCCCCTGTTCAGACACAGATTTAATAGTCTGTTTTACCCGGAAAACAGCCATTTTTGAACATTGCCACTGGATTATGATTCCGCTGCTCTAACCAGCTGAGCTACTCCGCCCCGAAAAGGCGACCGTTTACCTGACGGGCTGTTGACGGATCACCGACAACAACTCGCAGGGGTATAATGCTTCTCCCCTCATAAAGTCAAGATCACATGTGCGAGTGAGGGGAGGTTTTGAGGAGGTGGTGAATTTGGCGTGTTTGGGTGTTCCCATTCCGATCCTATCGCTGAATCTTGTTTGAGAACGCCAGATGCCGGCTTCAATGGGCTGGCAGACCTAAGTATCGCCTTCGGCAGCTTTATCGTTAGAGGAGCTATCGGTCTCCGGTAATGCCATGGTCGCCCTCGCCTCGACGATGCGCTCCAGATCGACCCTCCCAATTCGAAACTCCCGTTCGAGCTTCACGGCCCGCAGTTCCTCGTTCTTTATCCAGGTCCGCACGGTCGCTTTGCTCACCTTCAGAAGCTCGGCGACATCCTGAATCGTCATGAACGGCGCGCGCAACATGCCCCAACTCTCATCATTTACGCTTATTAGCACTTATTTATACCGGTTTTCATTTACCGGTGCCAATTCTGAATTTATGCTGCGTGGCAGCAACCGGAATGAGGAGGCTTCGCATGCGCCACTACCACAACCCGCTCTATGTCAGCCACGGAACCGCCGATGAAACTGAGGGCCTGAAGCAGGCGCTGAGTCTGGCGCGCAACAACAACGCTCCGTTGAGCGTTCTGGTTGTTTGCCCGGAATTCCCTGATGATTTTCCTGATTACCGGAAGAAGTTCGAAGAGTCGCTTATTGCTCAGGCTGAAGCTTCGATACGTTCCACGAAAGAAGCGATCAAGCTGGAAGAAGGCTCAGTCGATATTTCGATTGAACTCGTCAGCGACAAAACCCCGTCCATAAAGATCATTCAATACGTGCTCCAGCACGACCACGACCTGCTGATTAAAGAGGCGGAGCCGCGTGACGGTGGTGGCAGCGGCTTTAAAGCCATCGACATGGAGCTGCTGCGCAAATGCCCTTGCCCAGTATGGCTATGCCGCCCGATTGCACATTCAAAGCAGCATATTCAGGTAGCTGTGGCAATTGATCCGGAAGGTACCGAACAGGCAGCGGAAAATTTGTCAAAACGCATGTTGGAGCTGTCGCGCTCCCTGGCCGATAGCTGCAGCGGCGAGTTGTATATCGTTTCCTGCTGGGATTACGAGTTTGAATCCTTCCTAAGAGGCAGTATCTGGGTAAAAGTTTCGGATGAGAAAATTATCGAAACTGTTCTCGACACGCAGCGGGATCACCGCGCTGCACTTGACAGGCTGATAAAGGCATCTGGCATTTCCGGCAGCCAGCGGGTTCACCATCTGCGCGGCAGGGCCGAGGAATGCATCCCTATGTTTGTAAAGGACAAAAAGATCGACATTCTGGTGATGGGTACGGTCGCGCGTACAGGTATCCCCGGTTTCGTCATCGGGAATACGGCGGAAAATATCGTACAGAAACTCTCCTGCTCACTGATGGCGCTTAAACCACAGGGGTTCGTCTCGCCGGTGAAGGCGTATTGATTACATGGGGAGATAATGGAAAAGTCGGACGCGAATCAGGGCCAGAAATCGTGGCACACCTTATCTACAGAGAACTCGCTGGAGCTTCTTAATGCTCCAGCAGGCGGGCTTTCGCATGAAGAAGCAACAAAACGGCTCGCGGAATATGGCCCAAACCGCTTGCCGGAAGCCGCCCGACGCAGCGGCTTCATGCGCTTTCTGCAGCAATTCCACCATATCCTGATCTACGTTCTGATTGGCTCCGCTGTGATTACAGCGGCGCTCGACCACTGGATCGATACGGGCGTGATCCTGGCCGTAGTTGTCGCAAATGCCGTTATTGGCTTCATTCAGGAAGGCAAGGCGGAAAAGGCGATGGATGCAATCCGCCATATGCTGGCGCCCCGCGCCAATGTGCTTCGCGATGGAGAAAGACACAGCATAGAAGGCGATGCGCTCGTTCCCGGTGACATTGTCTTGCTTGAAGCTGGAGACAAAGTGCCCGTCGATCTGCGCCTGCTGACCGCGCATGGCATGTCGGTGCAGGAGGCTATTCTGACCGGCGAGTCAGTGCCCGTCGAGAAACATACAAGACCGGTGGCAGGTGACGCCGCTCTCGGTGACCGGTCGTGCATGGCGTTTTCCGGTACTTTGGTGACGACCGGCCAAGGCAAAGGGGTCGTCGTCGGTACCGGCAGCCAGACCGAGATCGGACGCATCAGCGGGCTGATTTCAGAAGTTGAAACACTGACCACGCCGCTTGTGGCGCAGATGGGTGTCTTCGCCAAATGGCTGACCATCCTCATTCTGCTGATTGCCGCGCTGTTGCTGGCTTACGGATATTTTGTCGGCCACCATGACTTCACAGAAATGTTCATGGCGGTGGTCGGGCTATCAGTCGCCGCGATCCCCGAAGGGCTGCCCGCCGTACTGACCATCACGCTGGCAATTGGCGTACAGGCCATGGCGCGACGCAACGCCATCGTGCGGCGCTTGCCTGCAATTGAAACGCTGGGATCGGTGTCTGTCATTTGCACGGACAAAACCGGCACGCTCACACGCAATGAGATGATGGTGGCCTCTGTGCTTACCAGCCAGCATCTATTCGCTCTGGACGGCGATGGATATGCGCCCATAGGGCTTCTCAAGCTGGAAGACGCGCATGTGGCTCCGTCAGAACACGCCGTGCTGGAGGAACTCGCGCGTGCGGCGGCGCTCTGCAACGATGCGTTTCTGCGCCAGCACGAGGGCGTATGGACGGTGGAGGGCGACCCGATGGAAGGGGCGCTCCTCGCCTTTGCCGGGAAAATGGATGTAGATGTGCGCAAGGCGCAGGCAGCGTGGACACGCACCGACGCCATCCCGTTCGATGCCAAACACTGCTTCATGGCGACATTGAATCATGACCATAAACGCCATGCGTTCGTGTATGTCAAAGGTGCGCCGGAACAGATACTCGCCATGTGCCAGGATCAGCGCGGCATGGATGGAAATACGGAAGCGCTGGATATTGACTACTGGTATGGGAAAGCCGACGCCATCGCCGCGCGCGGAGAACGCGTGCTCGCCTTTGCCGTTCGGTCAGCGCAGCCGGAACATACGGTGCTCGAACATAGCGATATCGAAGACGGGCTTACACTGCTGGGCATGACGGGGATGATCGACCCGCCGCGTGTGGACGCAATTGCGGCAATTGAGGAGTGCCACGGCGCAGGCATTCGTGTGAAGATGATCACTGGCGATCATGCGAAAACGGCTGCTGCAATCGGCAGGCAGATCGGCCTGCAAAACGCAGAACAGGTCCTGACTGGAAGTGATCTCGACGGAATGGATGATGCCTCGCTGCGGCAGGCCGTTCTGGATTGTGACGTCTTCGCGCGCACGAGCCCAGAGCATAAGCTGCGGTTGGTTATGGCGTTGCAGTCGCACGGCATGACCGTCGCTATGACAGGTGATGGCGTGAATGATGCGCCTGCCTTGAAACGCGCCGATGCCGGCATCGCCATGGGTGTGAAAGGAAGCGAAGCAGCCAAAGAAGCAGCGGAACTGGTCCTGGCGGACGACAATTTCGTTTCCATCGCCGCCGCAGTGCGCGAAGGCCGCACAGTGTACGATAACCTGACCAAAGTGATTGCTTTCATACTCCCCGTCAATGGAGGTGAAGCAATCAGTCTGGTATTGGCCATCCTGATGGGTTTGACGCTTCCCATTTCACCAACTCAGATTTTGTGGATCAACATGATTGGATCGGTAGTGCTCGCTATAACGCTTGCCTTCGAACCCTCAGAGCCACAAGTTATGCAGCGACCTCCGCGCGATCCTTCACAGCCAATACTTTCGCGTTTCGTGATATGGCGGATCATATTCGTTTCGGTACTTTTCGCGGGGGGAATTTTTGGTCTATTCAATTTGGCTATCAGCAGCGGATTGGACGTGCAAACCGCCCGAACAATAGCGGTGAATACGCTTGTTGCCATGGAAGTTTTTTATCTGTTCAGCATCCGATACGGCCACGGAACGTCATTTTCCTGGCACGGAATGATGGGTACTAAACCCGTAATGATTGCTCTTGCACTGGTCGCAGTAGCGCAACTTCTGTTTATCTACGCACCATTCATGCAGAACATCTTTGAAACTCGCCCACTTGGCCTGGGCAGTTTGATTCTCATTTTTGGAGCAGGAGTTGCGGTGCTGGCAATCATTGAGGTCGAGAAGCAGATTCGTCTCGCAATGCAATGAAAGAAGTGAAACCGATGCCCGACGTGAGCTTCATCCACGCCTCACCGTTCTACGAACTGACCGCGCTCATCGCGCTGGCTGCACTGATCGGTTCCCTGGGTCTGCTGCTGCGTCAGCCAATGATCGTGAGCTTCATAGCGGTCGGCGTACTGGCTGGCCCGTCCGCGCTCGGAATTGTCCAATCGCACGAACATATCGAGCTGCTGGCTGAGCTGGGCATCGCCGTGCTGCTGTTTCTGGTCGGTCTCAAGCTGGATTTGAAACTGATTCGCACCCTTGGCCCCGTGGCGCTGGCAACAGGGCTAGGGCAAGTGACGTTCACATCGGTGATCGGCTTTCTCATCGGGCTTGCGCTGGGGCTGGATGCGGTCACCTCGCTCTATGTCGCCGTGGCGCTGACCTTCTCCAGCACGATCATCATCGTCAAACTTCTTTCAGATAAACGGGAAGTCGATTCCCTGCATGGCCGGATCGCCATCGGCTTTCTGATTGTGCAAGACCTCGTCGTCGTGTTGGCGATGATGGTCCTGTCCGCCTTCGGCATGGGCGCACAAGAAGAAACCGGCAGCTCTGTGCTCATGCATATCGGCACCGTCGTGTTCTACGGTTTTATTATGCTGGGCTTTGTTCTGCTTTTTATTCGCTACCTGGCAACACCGCTGGTTAGTCGCATCGCCCACTCACAAGAACTCTTGATTATTTTTGCCATTGCCTGGGCGGCGGTTCTGGCCGCCATTGGCAGCGAGCTTGGCTTCAGTAAGGAGTTGGGTGGTTTGCTCGCCGGTATATCGCTGGCTTCCACGCCATTCCGTGAAGCCATCGTGGCGCGCCTTTCCTCTCTGCGAGATTTCCTGTTGTTGTTTTTCTTCATTGCGTTGGGCTCGCAGCTCGATCTTGGCTTGCTTGGCGCGCAGATTGCTCCCGCATTGGCCTTCTCCGTCTTTGTGCTCATTGGCAACCCGCTGATCGTGATGATCATCATGGGCTTGATGGGATATAGAAAACGCACCAGTTTTCTGGCTGGCCTGACCGTCGCCCAAATCAGCGAGTTTTCTCTTATCTTTATGGCGATGGGGCTGACGCTGGGGCATGTCTCAGCAGAGTCGCTGGGATTGGCAACGCTGGTTGGGCTGATTACGATTTCCCTGTCGGTCTATATGATTACTTATTCCCACGGCCTTTTTGGCAGGCTGGAGTCCTGGCTCGGCGCATTCGAGCGCAAAAGGCCCTACCGCGAAGAGAAACTCGAACAGCAGCACATAGCCAAAGGGGAATACGATGTCATCCTCTTTGGGCTGGGTCGCTACGGCAAAGCCATCGCCCATTATTTGCAGCAGCAGGAATTCAGCTTGCTGGTTGTAGATTTCAATCCGGATGAGGTTCGCCGCTGGCGAGCGCAGGGGCATGCGGCCATTTATGGAGATGCGAGTGATCCGGCATTTATCGCCAGCCTACCGTTAGGTGGCGTCAAGTGGATTGTCTCCGCCATGCCCCAGCATGATATCGGGGTCACGCATGAAGACCCGCGTCTCATCCTTCTGGAAGGATTGAAACAGCAACGGTACAGTGCCGGAATCGCAATATCTACGCAGCACTTGCACGATCAGGAAATCCTCAGGGAAAAAGGGGCCACCTTGGTCCTCCTGCCATTTTATGACGCGGCAGAACAAGCTGTGGTGCGGATGAAGGCGCGGCAGGAAAATGCTGAGCAAGTGGGGATGTTCAGAACGGTCTGACGTTTTCGACAAAGCGAACGAATATTGGTCCTCATAAACGTGATCATTGAATAGCCCCGCATTTTCTAGACACCTTGGGGTTTCAGTTTTTGCTGCTTTTCAAACTCGACGGGCGACAGCATCCCGCTTGAATGCTTCTGTAAAATTGGGCTTGCCCATAATCATCTCCTTGCCTCATTTCTAACGGACAAGGGGTCTACAAATCCAGGGGCTATTCAGCCTAGAAAATGCGGGGCTATTCAGAGCTCAAAGGAGGCCGCCATCACAAGGCTCCAGATCAAGGCCGCCACCCCCATGGACAATAAACCGCCAATAGGGCCATGAGGCAGAAAGAATTCCACCAGTTCCCGTCCCGTCGCATAACCACCGCCGATTACAACGCCTTGAAAGACCAGGCCCGGCAAAAGATATTTTTGATAAAATGAGTTCATTAGTGTATTTCCTGAACTTTATACAGAATACTTATGGGAGAGATTGGCGACAGCGCGGGACGGGGCCCTCCCCCTGTCGCCGCTTATGGATGATAGTTTTTGGTCGGCTGTTGCCTTCGGTTCCATAAATCATCTGTTTTGCCCTGGCTGTTTCATCTCAGTTCCTCAAAGCTGTCGTTCTGGAGGCCATAATTCTGCCAGCCCTTAAAATCAAAATGCCACCATTCGTACTCATAGACCGTGAACCCATCGGCTTCCATGGCACGCCTCAGAAGATCACGGTGCCATCTCTGTAAGGAAGTACCCCCCGGATAATAGGAATAGGACCGCGGGGTCATCTCATCATAAAGACCAACCATTTCTACTGGCTGGCCCGTCTTCAGGTCATAGAGCGTAAGATCAATAGCTGCACCCCGATTATGGCGTGAGCCCTGAGAAGGATCAGCCACAAAAATCTTGCTTTCTTCTGGCGTCGCATCCCAGAATATCTTGCTCACATACCAGGGACGATATGCATCGTGAACCAACAGGCCGTAGCCTTGCCGCTCCAGGCTTTTGGCAATCCTGCCCAAAGCTTCTGCGGCAGGTCTTTGTAAAAAGGCATGGGCCGAGGAATAAACCGGTGTGCCGAGAAAGTTATCCGTGGAGGCGTATCGGATATCCAGCTTGATACTGTTACCATATTTGGTGATATCCACCAGATCCGATGGTTTGAACGGCCCCCCTTCTTCGGGAGGTGTGGCCTGTCTGGCTTCCCGTTCCAGAAAGCCTACCGGCTTTGCCGGGGTAATCCGGAAAACATTACCAACATCACCGATGGATCGTCTTTTGAAACCAATACCGTTCAGGCTGGCGTTATAGACTTTACCCTTCTCATCACGCTCGAAGATAATTTGTTCATTTGGATACCGGCCGGACGGTGGGAATTGAAACTTGCCGCTCCCCAGATCAACGAGCGGATATTCCAGCCCCCCTTCAATCAAGGCATGAATCTTGCCGAATTTCTCACTGATATAAAGAATGCTATGATCATAGCCATATTCACCAATAAATTCTACCCATGCTGGATTGACCGGTTTGGGCTTTGTCTCTTTAATAACGCTATACTCCAGATCCGACAGGATGAGTTTCCCTGCTGAAAAGACAATATTTTCATCGTAATTCATAATGTCATCAATAACGATACGACCAGCAGCATCACGAAGGCGCAATGACATACCTCGGTCCCGGTCGAGATACACATCCCCAAATCGCTGGCTTATCCGAATGACCTCGTTTCCATTTTGATAAAGTCCCACCAGTTTTTTAGCCCGATCTTCCGGGATTTTTCCGGTAATGATATAATCAGGTGATGATGTACCATCCTGCCCTGCCATAAGTATCTGCAAAGCATAATCTGCAAGGCGATTGACTGCCCCATTTGCCAAATCAAGGTTAGTGGAAATAGCAACCCCAATCTTCCGCCCCGGCACTACTTTTATCTGTGTAGAAAAGCCATAAATAGCTCCACCATGAGAAATCGTTTTTTCATCATCCATATCCCCCAAGATAAACCCAATACCAAAGGCTCTGCTGTGACGACTTATGCCTTTTAAATCTGCCTGGGCCGTCCACATCTCTTCAAGAGTTTTTTCTTGCAAGAAACGGCCATTAACACCCTCGCCTTTCTTAATCAGTGCTCTCATAAAAAGTGCCAGGTCATTCATTGTCGAAAACATGCCGACAGCCGGGGCAATACCCAAATCAAAAGTTGGAGCTTGACTACGCTCACCCTGATAGTTTTGCATATAGCCTTCCGGCAAACTGGTCAGCACACGCTCTTCCGGAATGAAGACACTATGAGGCATGCCAAGCGGGGCTAGTAAATTCTTTTGCATGAGCTCTGAAAAGGGCTCGCCGGATATTTTTTCCAACACACGCCCGATCACAGTAATGCCCGCATTGGAATATTGTACCTTGCTACCCGGCACATAAACCAGCGCTGTATCATTCAGGCTTCTTACTGTCTCTGCCAGGGACGGAGTTGTCGGGTCGAAATAATTGCCTAAAGGCGGCTCCCGCACCAGCCCTGACGTATGGCTCATCAGCATCCGCAAAGTGATGGACGTTCCATAAGGGTTTTCCGGCCGAAAATCAGGCAGATAGTCCGTTACCGGCACATCCAGATCTACTTTACCCTGTTCGACATATTGCATGACCGCAATATCGGTAAACAACCTGGATACAGACCCTATACGATACGTGGTCTTGTTATCGGGCTTAAGATTAGGTATTTTCTCACTCTGCACCACCCCACCAGACCAGATTACGCCGTCTTCGTTGACAAGGATCATCGAAATCATCGGCAGACCTTTGTTGACTGCTTCTTGTTGGATTATTTCCTGAAGTTGCCCAAGACCCTCACCTTCAGGCTTCGTCTCGCCTCCCGTGCAAGCTGTAAGCCATAGGACAATTAGCAAACTCGCTATAGTTGAGCGGAAGAAAATATAAAAACCTCTCATTATCATTATCCTGATTATGTGAACTATACGGATGCCATAACAGGTATCCCCGCTGAATTTTGCAGAAAATTTCGCGGTAAAAAGCCGAAACTGCCCGTCGTCGGACAAACATTTCCTTTTAAATTTTAGTATATGTTTAATTTCAGTTCATAGAATGACTTCTTTTGGCTATGATGTCATTCTATGGTAAATTATAATTCTTGTCGGTAATCGTTGGAAATTCTGGAGAACTCTTCAAATCCACTTAATTCGACAACATCGGGATTCATCAATAACAGCAACCTATACCAACATATTGTTAGGAACCGTGCGACTTCTTCAGGGGACTTTAATCCGCTGGCCAATTTTTGATTATTATGAACATAATATTCATTCAAAAAACTATTAACGGCATTATTCAGGAAAAAAGCCAGCGCAAAACACCTCTCCTGACTTATGTCGCTTTTGCTAAATCTTTTATAAAAATCATCAGCCACAAATTGTGTCCAATATTGATTTCTCCGATCAAAAGCTTCTGCCAATTCGGGTTCTTCATCCGCAAATTGCGCAGCACTGCGGAACAGGCCCGGATGTTTTTTATAAACCAGTGCTTCTTCCAGAGTTGATTTATAAATTACATCAAAAAGATCCGCCGCCGTTTCGATATGAACTTCGGTTTCTAAAATACGCCTGCCTTCGGCAAATGCATTTTCAATGATTTCCAAAGCCACACTTTTCTTGTCTTTATAATAGTAATAAAAAACACCGATCGTATATCCGGATGCTTCGACAATGTCAGATAGCCGAAGGTCACGATAGCTATTCTTTTCTAATAATCGGGCCGCCGCAAGGCGTATCCTTTTCTTGGCCTCTTCTCCTCTTTTGGTCAGTGGGGCAGAAGGCTCAATCGTGCGCGCATTCTTTCGCCGCCGAAGGGGCTTAATGGGTGGTGTCGTTTTTTTTTTTCTCTTTTCACTCAATGTTTTGGCCTCGACGATATAAAATGCGAGCAGTTTCCGAACAATAATTCAAAAATTGCTGTATTTCAATCTGCCTTCTTTTAATCATTGCCATAGAGCGTAACCACACATGCCCCTCCGAGGCCAAGGTTATGCTGCAAAGCCAAGCGAGCCCCTTCAACCTGCCTTTCACCAGCACTGCCCCGCAATTGCCAAACGAGTTCCGCACATTGAGCAACCCCAGTCGCGCCAATAGGGTGACCTTTGGATAACAACCCTCCTGAAGGATTCGTTACAAATTTACCGCCATAGGTATTATCTCCATCAGAAATGAATTTTTCTGCCCCACCTGCTTCTGTTAACCCAAGACCTTCATAGCTAATTAATTCATTGGCCGAGAAGCAGTCATGCAATTCAACAACATCAATATCCGAAACTTCGACACCCGTAGACTCATAAACCTCAAGAGACGCCGCCACAGTCATATCATAACCGACCAGGCTCATTCCGCTTTTCCCATCAAAAACCCCCGGTAAATCAGTTACCATAGATTGTCCCAAAATTGAAACGGCAGAAGAATGACCATGCTGACGGGCAAATTGTTCAGAACATACAACAACCGCTGCGGCCCCTGTTGTGGGTGGGCAACATTGGAAACGGGTCAGCGGGTCAAACACAGTAGGGGAATTCATCACATCCTCTAAACTAAGTTTTTCTTTGAATACAGCGCGGGGATTTAAGGCCGCATGCTGTCGTGCCTTTACAGAAATCCTGGCAAATGTCTCCGGTTTGGTTCCATATTTTGCCATATGTTCACGCGCCGCTGAGCCAAAAAGTTGCGCGGTCATTACCGATTTGGGATCGAACCCTTGCAATTCATCCAGTGTATTGATGAATTTTTCCAAAGTAGATGGCCGGTCATTAAACACGGCTCCCAATGCCCCCGGGACCATTTGTTCAAACCCGACAACAAGAATACAATCTGCGGCCCCTCCCTCAACGGCTTGTCGTGCCAGATAAAGTGCGGTTGACCCCGTTGCACAGGCATTAGTCACATTAATGATCGGTATCCCATTCAAGGCCAATTCATAAAACGCCCGTTGACCGGCACATGAATCCCCATACATATATCCGGCATAAGCCTGTTGCACCATATCATAAGAAATGCCCGCATCCTTTAAGGCGCTATTTGCCGCATTGATCGCAATGTCATAATAAATCTCCCCCGCGCCCGGTTTGCTAAATGTAGTCATGCCTACACCAATGACTTTTGCTTTTCCCATTTTATTCATCCTTTTCAATTTCCAAAAACTTACTTCTGCTTATTGCCAAATAATTCTCTGTTGATTAATAATAAATTTAGTATATGTTTAATTTTTGAATATATACTAAATATTTTTATTAATTCAAGCCTGTTTTTAAAGAAACTCTTGGGAGCCTATAAATTATGAATATGATTGATTTTTTTGACCGTGCAGTTCGCATTTTCCGCGATCGCACCTGTTATATTCATGACGATAACAGTAATGGCTATAGCTATAATGAAGTATCTGATATTACCCATAGAATAGCGAAC
Source organism: Sphingomonadales bacterium (assembly GCA_965227345.1). GTDB lineage: Bacteria > Pseudomonadota > Alphaproteobacteria > Sphingomonadales. The sequence continues at coordinate 3,313,123 of OZ245755.1, read as the reverse complement.
GGATTAGCAAATGAAGTTCCAAATGCTGTTAATTTTGCGGTCTATAGCCCCAATCATTCATTGGCATTCCCCTGCATATTAGGTGGACAACGCAGAGGCATGAAATGGATATCACTTAATGCACGGTCGGGAATTGATGAAATTTCTTATATTCTTCAACGTTGCGAATGCAATATTTTATTTTTTCACAGCCAATTTGAAGAATATCTGCCCCGCCTCATGCAAGATGTGCCAAGTCTTCAATTACAAATTTCAATTGATAAAGAAACATCTTATGGCCCTGAATTACTGGAATGGTGCTCAGAATATGAATTCGAGGCGCCTAACATACAAATTCATGATGAGGACATTTGCGCTCTGATAAATACGGGTGGAACCACGGGGAAACCCAAGGCTGCACAAATATCTTATCGTTCCATGTCAACTATGATAGCTGCGGCGCTTACCTATTTGCAATTTGACACCCCACCGCTTCATCTGGTGATTGCCCCTATGTCTCATGTTGCCGGTGCCGTTGGCGTCCCGCTACTCTCATTAGGGGCAACGAACGTAATCGCCACCAATATTTCTCCCCCGAAAATATTACAAAATATTGAACAATGGCGCCCTTCATTTTGCTTTTTACCGCCAACTTTAATTTACTTGTTACTTGCGGAACCTGATGTACGTCATATCGACTATTCGCCATTGAAATATTTATTTTATGCAGCGGCCCCCATGTCCCCGGACAAATTAGAAGAAGCCATTAACGTCTTTGGTCCCGTATTGATCCAGGCCTATGGTCAAACTGAAGTCCCCTTATGGATGACTTGCATGACACCACAGGAACATGTCGTTGCTTTAAATGATCCTCAAAAAAAAGGACGTTTGGCATCATGTGGCCAACCAACAATGTATGGACGCATTGAAATCATGGATAGCGAAGGCCAAATACTTGGTCCCAATGAAACAGGTGAAATTGTATATCGTGGATCGTTATTGATGAGTGGCTATTATCGTGACCCAGAAGAAACCGAATTAGCGAATGCCCATGGCTGGCACCATACCGGCGATGTGGGATATAGAGCCGATGACGGCTATATTTATATCATTGATCGTATGAAGGACCTGATCATTTCCGGTGGGTTTAACATTTACCCCGCAGAAATTGAAAAAGTAATTTTATCCCACCCGAATATTCAAGACTGTGCCGTCGTCGGCGCTCCAGATGATAAATGGGGGGAAAGCGTAACCGCCGTTCTTGAACTTAAGAATGAAAAAACCATCACCCCACAAGATATTATTCAGTTGTGCAAAGCCAAACTCGGTAGCGTAAAAGCACCAAAAACAGTGATAACTTGGGACGAGCTACCAAGAACCTCAGTTGGAAAAGTCGCTCGCCGTGAAGTACGCAACCATTTCTGGCAAAATAAAGACCGAAATATTTAGATAGTACAGGATATGGAAATGAAGAAAATATTATCCCTTTCACTTATAGCTATCTTAACCGCAGCGGTCGGGATTTTTGCCCTGGCATCACAAACATCTTCCCAAAAGCAGGCCTGCTCAATTGAATGTTTGAATGTGAAAATTCAGGCTGCCCTGGACAAGGCCCGGGAAGAACATGACTTACCGGGGCTCACCGCCGCATACACATTACCCAATGGAGACATATATAGTTTTTCAAATGGATATGAGAATATAGAAAACCAAACCCCCATGAGAAATGACAGCCGTATTATGTCAGGCAGCATTGGAAAGATGTTTACAGCCGCCAGTATTTTAAGCCTTGTAGATGAAAAAGTTCTAAAGCTTGATGACCCAATTTCCAAATGGTTGGGTCAAGAAGAATGGTTTGATAAACTTCCCAATGCGAATGGCATTACCCTTCGCATGTTGCTGAATCACAGTTCGGGCCTCCGTGATCATGTTTATCTCAAACCCTTCTCCGAAGATGTAAAAGAAAGCCTCAAAGATCCCAATTATATATTCCCCCCGGAAAAGCTCGTTTCATATTTATTTGGCACGACCGCATTATTCAAACCTGGTGAAGGATATGGCTATAGTGACACCGGTTATATTTTACTGGGTATGATCGCAGAAAAAGCAACAGGACAGCCCTATAATGAAACATTGCAACAAAAAGTAATATACCCCCTAAATCTGTCGTTAACCTCTCCCTCAGCTGGCCGCATCCATGCAGGGCTGGCTCAAGGTTATATTGATCAGGATAATTCTATACTTCCTGATTTAGCCACCACAATGCAAAATGGGGTTTATCGTTTCAACCCCGCCAGTGAATGGACCGGTGGCGGTTTGGTGACCAATGCCAAAGATTTGGCAAAATGGATTCATGTCATGTTCAACGGGAACAAAATTACAGCAAATATTTCCCGTCAAATGCTGGATACTCCAAATAAAATCAATGACAAGATCAGTCATGGATTAGGCACATTCATCTATGATACTGAATTTGGTCCTTTATACGGGCATGGTGGTTGGTTTCTTGGTTACCGTTCCTTTGTAGCTTATGCCAAAGACCATCGCATTTCTGTTGCCGTCCAATGCAATACCGATAAATACCAACCTAGTTATATTGCCAGAGATCTGCTTACACTTATTATTGAAAATTTCCCGGATGAATAAGATAAAGATCAACAATTCAGGAATTTAAATAAATGAGTTCGCCTGCCTTACAGCGTACAATTGGCCTGGGTTCTGCCATCTTTATCCTCATCGGCTTCGTTGTTGGTGCGACGATATTTATCCTTCCCGGAACCTTGGCCGCAAATATTGGCCCGGCGGTCTTTTTATCCTATATTCTGGCGGGTATCCCGGCAATCTTTGCCTGTTTTGTCATGGCACAAGTCGGCGGTGCTTTCCCCTCCACAGGGGCAAGTTACATTGTCATCAGTAAAGTCCTCAACACCTATTGGGGCTTTATATATCTTTGCCTTTTATTGCCGATAGCTGCCATTATTATCCCTTTAATAGCGTATGGTTTCGCCGAATATCTACAATATTTTCTGCCTCAAGCTGAATCCACGATAACAGCGGTTGTCATCACAGTCCTTTTTATGATTGCAAATTGTTTTGGCATAAATATAGCGACCAAAATCCAATCACTTTTAGTTGTGTTTTTTATGCTCGCCCTCCTCGTCTTTGGGATTGCAGGCATTCTCCATGGTGATATAGAATTGATGAAACCCCTTCTCCCCAAAGGGTTTTCCCCTATTATGCTTGCGGCGGTTACGGCCTATTTTTCTTACACTGGTGTTTTTGTGATTACAGAAATTGCCGGGGAGGTCAAAAATCCCGGTAAAACCATCCCTCGCGCCATATTTATAAGTTTCTCTTTTATTATTTTCTTATACACTTTGGTTCCTGTAGCCCTTGTCATGGTTCTTCCCTGGGCTTCATTGGTCGAAACGAAAATAGCCATTGTGACCGCATCTGAAATATTTCTTCCCCAATGGGTCGTAAACCTCATCGCCATGAGTGCTCTTTTTGCGGCCGCAACCTCTATTAACGGGTTATTCATGGCCCTTAGCAGAGATTGCTTAAAAGCGGCACAAGTCAAATTATTTCCAAGCTATTTCGCTAAAATAAACCGCCGCCTAAATATACCCGTTAGGGCCGTTATTTTTATCGGGATTATATCTTTAATAGGTATATTTGTTGGCGGAACCATAACAGAATATGCTCAATCGGCAGTGCTGGGTATTCTGTTCACACAAATATTAACGGGAATAGCCGTTTTAAAGTTACCCAGAAAGTTACCCGAAATATATGAAAATTCCTTATTCAAATTAAACCCAAACCCCTTACGTTTTTATAGCTGGGGTCTCATTATATTCTCTTCAGCATTCTTCTTATATCTAGTTTCTTTTACGCCCGGATTCATCATTTGGAGCGTCATATATTTATCGATATGCAGTATTTATTATAAATTCCGGCGAATTAACCAATAGACCTAAACACGGCACAAGTTCTTTTCCCTTAGCCTAAAACTAAATATATCCTAAATTAACTGTCCAAAAATGGTCACGGCCTTATGTATAAATCAATCCTGTTTTCTTTGTTTTTAATTATTTTCCCGGCACAATGGGTTGTCGCTGAGCAACCCTCTATAAATGTAAAAAATGCTGATCCAATATACGCGCTCTTTGCAAAAGCAGTATCATCACCCACGGTACCGGGAATTTCTGTCGCTATCGCGGATCAAGACGGATTGCAATATGTTTTATCGCTTGGTTATTCTAATATTGAAAATAATGTCCCGTTAACAGCAAAAACAAAAATGCGCATTGGCAGTATTGCAAAGACAATTGCCACTGCGGGTCTAATGCGGCTTTATGATCAAGGGAAAATTGACCTTGATGCACCCATTCGAAAATATGTGTCGCAATGGCCGGAAAAACATGCTGACCTTACATTACGTCATTTAACGGCCCATATTTCCGGTGTTCGCCATTATAAAGATGATGAATTCCTCTCTAATAAAAATTATCACTCCTCTATCGAGGCGTTGAATATTTTTAACAATGATCCCCTCATCTTTCCCCCAGGCAGTGAATATCGTTATTCAACCTATGCATGGACTTTGGTTTCAGCGGCGATGGAAACGGCCGCAAATGGAAAAACTTTTAAACAAGTCATCCGGGATCAGGTTTTCACACCATTAAACCTGGAGGACATAACCTTTGATGACCCTCAGCCCCTTATTTCAAATCGTGTCAGTCCTTATAGTGTTTCAAATGGCGTCATATTAAACGCCCAACCCGTGAATAGTAGTTATAAATATGCCGGGGGCGGTTTTCTGGCAACGCCTTCTGATGTGGCAAAATTTGCAATTGCCCACTCAAAAGAAGGATATTTAAAAACAAGTACATTGAAAGAGATGTTCACGCCGGCCACCTTGAATAATGGCATAAAAGTCCGACATGGTATTGGCTGGGCAATCGGTTTTGGTGACATCACGCTGAAATATACAGATGATCCAGACTTAACAGAGATAAACGAAAGAATAAAAAGACATCCAAATGCAGTAATGCATTGGGGCGACAGTATTGGAGGGTCCTCAATGATGATCCTGTGCCTTGACCACAAACATTCCATCGTAGTCGTGAAAAATGTCAATGGCGATAAATCCGCTGACCTTTTCAAGCTCTCTTTAACCGCATTAGACCTCTTCAAGAATAAAGTTAAATAGGTAATTTATGATGTCATTTCCGCCAATATGGCCCGTAATAATAATGTGGACGCCATCATATTGGCTTGTATGGAAATTCCTCTGGCACTGACGGAAGAAACATTTGAAAACATTCCCCTAATTGATGCCCCCGCCATTTTGGCAGAAAGCCCTCTTTCGTGAACCTAAAATATGACAAGAAAGAAACATACAATGGTGTTCTCAGGTTTAATAAGCAAAGCATGGTTCGCTCTTCTCTTTTTGTTTGTTACAATAAATTATCCAAATGCAGCTTTTTCAAGTGAGAAAAAAATCCGCATTGCCGTTGTCATGTTCCAGCATGAGACCACCACATTTTTGCCAAATGAGACAATAATTTCTAACTTTATTTATGATGGCTCCCCTGCAAAGGGCGATGTGCTTTTAAATAATCCAGGAATAAACGGCTTTGTCAGAGTAGCAGAGAGAGAGAAAGACATTGAGCTTGTAGGTATAGAATCCCCACTATGGCCCTTAAGCGGCTCTGGTTCTGGTATCATAACCAAAAAGACGTTTGAGCATTTCTCAAAAAGAATAATCTCTCATATTAAAAAACAAAATAACTTTGACGGTATTTATCTAGCTCTACATGGCGCTATGGCTGTTCAGGGCATCCCACGTCCCGAAGCTGAACTGGCCTGTCGTATTCGGAATATTGTTGGGCCGAGCGCCTTTATTGTCGGCACCTTCGACCCCCATGGGAATGAAGATGAGCAGTTTTTCAATTGTGCCGATTTGGCATTTACCGCGAAATATTATCCACATTACGATACACAGCTTCAGGGAGAAAGAGCTGCCCATACCCTCATCAGGGCTATTCGCGGGGATTATAATCCTGTTCAATCTGTCCAGAAAGTCCCCATCTTAACCCCAACCGTTTCTCAATGGAGTGGCAAGTCCCCCTGGATGGACTTAATTCAGCGGGCCTTAATTTGGGAATCCCGGGAAGCAGATGTTTTTGTCAATCTTTTTTATGGTTATCCCTGGTCTGATGTGCCTGACATTGGGATGACCATAGAGGTAATAACCAATGGTGATGCCGAACTTGCTCAAAAAATATCACAGGATATGGCAAGTACAGCATGGAATTTCCGTGAGAGACTCGTTAATTCTGCAATTATACATCCCGTGGATCAGGGCGTATCTCTGGCTAAACAGGCAGTTAAAAATGGACAAGGTCCAGTGATCTTGGCGGACTATAGTGACCGCTCAGGAAATGCAACCTGGGCTTTAGCAGAAGTCGTTCGTCAAGATTTGAGCGATACCGTCATAGCAACCCTAATGGATAAAAATCTGATCGAAAAGCTATTGGAAAATGGGGTCAAAAAAGGTGATAAATTTGACCAGAAAGTCGGGGGATATGCAGATCAATCGGCGGGAAATCCAGTACATATCACAGGAAAAATTTTATCGGTCATCCGCAACGATGCCGAAGAGAAAACGAGAATCAGTATTATGTTCGGTCGTAATAACGTCCTCATTTTAAGCCCTTATCTTGTTCAAGTGCAAGAGCCCCAAACAATACGAGACGCGAGTATTAACCCCGATAAATATAAAATCATTATTGTGAAATCACGGGTTCATTTCCGGCGAGGGTTTGATAGCAATGGTTATGCAAAGACCATCTTAATTGTCGAGCCTCCCCATCCTTTTCTGGGAACTGTTCATTTGAATGCACTGACTTATAAAAATGTGGATATAAAGAAATTTTATCCCTATGGAAATGTCACATATTCCCCAGAATAAAATAAAATTGATCTGGAAAATTACTCAGGCAAAAATGGCTCTTCCAAAATTTTATCCATTCGGAAATTTTTCACTCGCCCCATATCCAGTATCAATTGCACAGGTTTATTATGCTGATCCCGAACAATATCAAAAGCTACCATAATGACCTGTCCCGGTGAATAAGTCAGCTTGGCGACAAATTTATCTTCTGAGGCTGGAACCAATTGCAATTTGCTTTCACCAATAGCGTCATATATCAAGATATCATTCTCAAGATATATTTCGCTGTCTATATTCAATTCAGGACTAGTATAATTTCCCACATATTCCTGTAATTGACGGGTCGTCATTTTGAACGTGCCGCCTTCTTTTTGTAGCTTCCGGGACGATGTGGAATTATGCAATTGCTCGACCGGATCAAGTACATCATCAAGATAAACATCGGCAATTTTCTTCGCTAATTCAGTGGCCTGTGCATTACCCGCATTACACAATACACCAGAAGAAAAATGTAATTCAGGAAACCGTAACAATTCAGCCCGAAAACCGTAAAATGAACCGGGATGATGAATGATGGGTTGCCCGCCATATTTCTCACCCACCCCCAAACCAAAAGCATAATAAGAAGGCATATCACCCATCCTTGCGCCCGGTTTTTCCATCAGTTCCCTGAAAGCCTTTCCACCCACTTGTCCCGTATAGAAATTCTCATCCCAGCGGCGAAGGTCTTCAACAGTCAATAGTAAATTTCCATCACCCGTGGTTGCAATTACATTGGGATGCCGCAACCATTCCCCCTTCTTGCCAAGGCTATAGCTTCGGGCTCGTTTTTGGATAACTTCCCTGGGGTTATCGCCCCACTGAGCCGCACGCATGCCCAGAGGATCAAATATATTATCACGGGAAAACGCAGCTAGTGCTTTCCGGGAAACCCGTTCCACAAGAATTGACAACAAAACATAACCGCTATTACTGTAATTCCATTCAGAACCGGGTATAAAATTTAAATCAATCTGCTTCTGAAGAAGATCAAGCACCTTGTGATTAGACATCGGGTCATCACGTCCGGCTATTTTCATCAAGGCAAAATAATCCCTTAATCCTGATGTATGATAAATCAGGTTCTTAACTGTAATCACATGATCAAAATTTGACAATTCAGGAATATATTGACGAATATCATCATCAAGGCTGATCTTCCCCTCAAGGATAAGAAGAGCAATCGCCCCCGCCGTAAATTGTTTGGATGTTGAGGCGATATAAAAAACTGTATCGTTGGCGATGGGTTGCGACCAGGACAGGTCCGCCATGCCATAGCCTTTTGAAAGAATGGTTTTTCCTTCCTTAAAAGCAAAGGCAAGACAACCCGGAGATTGTTCATTATCCCATTTAGCAAAAATGGCATCAATTTTATTTAGCTTTTCTTCGCCACCCGCAAAACTTATTGAGGAAAGTCCCATAACATTTACAAGAAAAACCCCGGCAAGGATTTTCTGCGACGTACTTTTTATAATCGATTTCATGGCTTTATGGCTTCCACCCCGGGCCCCGAATAAACCGGCCTGGTCGGGCATCTGTTGGTTCGCCTTTATCCAGAACCAATTTTCCATTAACCAGAACATATTCCATGCCAATGGCATATTGATGTGGTTTTTCGAAGGTGGCTTTATCGGCAATAATATCGGGATTAAAAATGGCAATATCGGCATAATAGCCCTCTTTTAAATATCCCCTGTTTTTCACCGATAATATATCCATGGGCAAAGCGGAAAGTTTGCGGATCGCCTCTGAAAGGGACAGCATTTTTTCTTCCCTCACATATTTACCCAATACCCTTGCAAAGGCACCATAAGCCCGGGGGTGGATACTGTTATTAAGAAAATCCCCCTCTGCTGCCAATGCGGCCGCATCAGACGTATAACCAACCCATGGCATGGCCGTTAATTTTCGCACCACTTCTTCTGATTGAGTGAAATAAACCGCCATTGGACGTCCGCCATCTTCGATGAACAAATCCATTGCCGTTTCTTCTGGTAAAGTTTTTCTTTCCCGGGCAATTTCCGCTAATGTTTTACCCACATATTTACTGAGCTTCTTATTGCCAAAGCTAACCAATAAAATGCCATCTGCGCCCGCATAATTAAACATATTTTCCCAGTCCAGACTAGGTGTATTCATATCCTGAATGGCTTGTTTTCTGGCTTCTGGATCTTTCAGGCGGGCGACCCATTCTTCTCTTTTTCCGGTCTTTACCCATTCAGGAAAAACGCTATCCAAACCAGTTGAGCCCGCAGGATAGGGATAGATATCTGCGGTAATATCAAGACCTTCTTTTTGCGCAGATTGAATTTTTGTGATCATGTCATCAAAACGGTTCCACACACGGGGGCTTGCCAATTTTAAGTGGAATATTTCCGTTGAAATCCGGGCTTCCCGTGCGATCGTAATGGTTTCGTCCAATGCGTCAAAAATACCATCCCCTTCACTCCGCATATGAGAGGCATAAATACCGCCATACTCTGCCGCTGCTTTTGATATTTCTATCAATTCGTTGGTGTCCGCAAAGCTGCCGGGAGGATAAATCAATGATGATGCCACACCAAGGGCCCCTTCCCGCATGGCAGCACGCATCAATTCTTTCATGCCTTCTATTTCTTCTTTGCTTGCCTTGCGGTTATCATGGCCAACTTCATGAATGCGTAATGTTGCTGCCCCGACAAAAGAGCCAATATTGGGCGACACTCCCTGGGCCTCCATATATTCCAGAGCTTCCCCAAGGCTTGTCCATTTTGGCTGAATAACACCCCTTCCCAACGTATTAATATAATTTTCTTTCATCGGTCCCGTCAGTGGTCCCATGGATTTACCTTCACCAAAGATTTCAAAGGTTACCCCCTGTTTGATGTCGCTTAAAGCCCGGCCATCCTGAAACAGGGAGGCGTGTGAATGACTCATGATATTGGCAAAACCCGGTGCAACGGCCAGTCCTGTCGCATCTATCTCATGATGAGCCGTCGCAGGTCCAATATCACCTAATGCCACAATCCGATCGTCCACTATGGCGACATCTCCCGGAATACTTTCTTCTCCTGTTCCATCATACAATGTGCCCCCTCGGATGATGATGTCATATTGCTTCGCTACATTCTCATCCATCCCATCATTAGAATGACACCCAAAGAGAAACCCCATAAGGATTGAGCCAATTAATATTTTTATTTTCATGGCTTTATTCAATTGATTTTCCATAAATCTCTACCTTCTGATATTTTGGAGTTTGGCTATTCTCTAAATTGAGCCATTGCTTGAAAACAGCCTAAAGACTGTTCAATCAGAAAATCAATTTCTTCAACTCCCATGGGGGTGGATAAAATTATACCGCCAAAGGGGGCCACCAAGATGCCGTGATCCAGCATATAACGATGGAAAAAACTGGCTTTCTTTGCCGTCAATTCATCTCTTAACATTGTCCGGTAATTTGTGGCCTCATCTTCGGCATAATGGATATAGAGCAACGACCCCTCAACGATGACCTGCCCAGTCAAACCAGAAGATTGCATAGCCGAATCTAATCCCGCTTTTAACCTTTCCCCAAGTCGTGCAAGACGATCAAAATCATCCGGTTGAAGCAATTCCAATGCGGCCAATCCCGCCGCCATCGACATGGGGTTAGCATTATATGTACCACTATGCGGTAATGAGGGAGATTTTTGAGTTAGGTCAAACACCTCCATTATGCCTTTGCGTCCCCCCACAGCCCCAATAGGAAACCCCCCGCCAATGACCTTTCCCAAAGCCGTTAAGTCCGGCTCCATATCAACATAGGATTGCGCCCCGCCAAAAGACAAACGAAAGGACATGACCTCATCAAAAATCAACACAATACCAAGCTCACGCGTCACCCGACGTATCATGTTGAGATATTCAGGTGTAGCCTTAACAAGGCCCATACGGGATACAACCGGATCAATAACGACAGATGCCATACCTCCCCCATATTGTCGCAATAGATTTTCTGTTGCCGCAATGTCATTAAATGGCAAAATGATGGTATCTTCAAAAATATGTTCTGATATCCCCGCGGTATCGGGAACCGGTTTAGGCGCTTCTGCACTTCCCCAGTGATCCGCAGAAGGGCCTACACTTACCATAACGTCATCATAAGCGCCGTGATAGGCGCCTTCCACTTTCGCGATTTTATTGCGCCCGGTATAAGCCCGCGCCGCCCGGATTGCGACCATCACTGCTTCGGTCCCTGAATTCACAAAGATCATTTGTTCAACGGAGGGCAAGCGATGACATAATTCTTCGGCCAAGCGTACTTCAAGGTCCGTTGGCATCGCAACGGCAATCAATTTTTCCGCCTGTTCATGAATGGTCTTTAATATATGAGGATGAGAGTGACCATGGATGAGCGATGTCATATTATTCACAAAATCAATGCGCTCACTTCCATCAACGTCTATAATTCGACACCCCTTGCCGCTTTCGGCATAAAAAGGATAGGGTTTTAAAAAGGTCGCCGCACGGCTGTTGCCCCCTGGCATAACTTTCCTGGCCCTTGCGTATAGTTGCTCTGATTTTGACTGACCTTCGGAAACCACTTTTACTTCACCTTTTTACATTCTTATGGGAGAGAAAGAACTTCTCTCCCATTTTTTAATCAAAATATTATTCTAGAAATTATATTTAAGAGACACGCCATAGGTACGTGATTTTCCTAAAATAAATTGCCTTAACCCAAGGCCTGGATTGCCTCTCTGGAAATATTTATTTCGATCATCCAACAGGTTATTGATATATCCGGTAACGCTCCAGCTTTCGCTTTCCAGCCCAAGCTTCACATTAATTAATTCAGGATGGTCTAGCTCAATCAAATTATCATCACGTTCAAACCCACCCCATTTATTGGAATAAGTAGCCTGACTGAAAATATTAATTTCGTCTGAAACCGGCACCCGATAAGTCGCCACCATGCTCATGGACCATTTGGATGTTTGCGGTATCACATTACCGGAAAAATCATCGCCATTTGGCTTAAGATACCCATTATCAAATTTGGCATCTAAATACCCAACCGCACCATAGAAAACCATGCCCTGAAATGGCGCAACCGTAAAGTCTGCCTCAAAGCCTTTCGTTGTTGTCTCCCCACCGTTACCGACGATGGAAACCCCAAGCAGTTGGAAAATCGGGTTATCATCAAGAATAAAGATTGATGCATTACGGCGATCAATGCGGAATCCGGCAAAATTCATTTGAAGCCGATTATCCCATGCGCTTCCCTTTGCCCCAATTTCATAAGTAATGGCTTTTTCCTGATCAAAAGGCAGCAATTCCACGGCACTGGCTTCGTTATTATAACCGCCTGCTTTGAAACCAGTTGCGACTTTGGCATATAACATCCAATCATCATTTGGTTTAAAGGCCATACTCACTGTGGGGGAGAAATTCGTCCAAGAATCCTTGGTTTGGAAATCAACAGACCAGGGAGGCGAAGTAAACCCAAATCCCGGAAAGCCAATTTCTGGCACCCCGATGTCAGCACCGGTATTTAAGTACGCATCAGCCGAAGGCGTCTCTACAAAATTATCATGAGTTTTCTTTTCATGGGTAAATCGACCAGAAGCCGTAACTTCAAGCCGTGGCGTTACATGATATGTCAATTCCCCAAATGCCGCCCACGACTGCATTTTTGTTGAGATCGTTGTCATGGGAGATTGCAAACCCAAATTAGCAAATGCCGGGCCTGTACCCGGGTCAAAACCAACAGGGGCAACCCCGATTGGCAGATTGAGAACACGATAGAAATTATAATCCTCATTTAAATAATTCATCCCAAAGACATAATCCAGGTCACTGTCACTTACCGATGACGCCAAACGCGTTTCAATAAACCAATTATGTTGTTCAGACTGCCTTACGGCACCGCCAGCCCCGACAAATGGTGCAAAGCCGGTTTGAGAATCCACATTTAAATCACGATAACTGAGCAAGGTTGTCACCGTGCCGATTGCTGTATCCCAATCAATTTGAGTATAGGCATGCCAGGCATCTTGCGCCACCTCGTGCGTCCCAGAAATATTCAACGCAGATTCATCATCCCCCGGCGGAACAGAATCGCCCAACACAGGTCCATTAATGATAATGGCGGCCGGGCTTGTACTTTCCTGATATTCAAAGTTAAGGCTGATACTCAATGTTTCTGAGGCAATATATTGCGTACTAACCCGTGCCCCCGTTGCATCCACCCGGTCCAATTCCACACCCGTTACGGCGGATTTAGCTTTGCCTTTATCCTGATTGATATGATAAACATTCAGGCGCATATAAAAATTATCTTCTATGGGGATATTGACCATACCGCGATATTCCTGGCGGTCAAAATTGGCAATACTTACATCAACCGTGCCTTCCAATTGATCTACCGGTTTTTTACTGACGATATTAATCGCACCCCCAATCGCATTACGCCCATAAAGCCCTCCTTGAGGACCCTTTAGAACTTCCACACGTTCAAGATCATTGAACTGATCCAAACCTGCGACCGGTGACCCGATATATACGCCGTCCTTATAAAGCCCATATCCGGGCTCCTCCACATCTGTATTCCGGACGACACCACGTATTGAAATACTTCCGGTTAAAGAATCAGCCTGCTGATCATCATAATCAACATTGGGGATATATTGATAAATGTCTGCCATTTGATTTATGCGGCTATCTTCCAGAAAACGCGCTGTTAAGGCCGTTACAGCGATTGGAATATCACGGGCAGATTCCGCTCTCTTTCTCGCTGTAACCACAACTTCTTCCAGAAATAACCCATTGTCTGCTGACATGGCGTATTCTGTCATTTCCAGGGACGTTATTCCCATCACAGCCGTAGCCATCAAATAATGTTTTTTAGTGAATTTCATCTATAATCTCCCACTCAAAAATTTAGTTTATATTTAACTTAGTTTATGTTTAATTTAGCATATGTTTAATTTCTGAGTGTGTAAATATATTTTTTCATCCGCTGGTATTACAGGCCCTTTCAAAGAAATTATTTGAACGGGAAATGTATGGCAATTTTTCCCAAACTCCATGTTCTATGGCGCCTGTAAGCAAACAAGCACGACAAATATTTACAGACGACTTTAAACGTGAGGCAGTTCGCCTCACGCAAACCAGCGGTCGTACGGCCGCGCAGGTTGCAGATGATTTAGGTATTGGATTATCGACACTGATACGCTGGCGACGAGACCATCGGCTATATTTGGACCGCTGAGGGCTGGCTGTACCTTGCTATCGCACTGGACATATTCATGCCGTATTTTGGGCTGGGTTGTCAGTGATCGCCTGAAGAAGGATCTGGCTCTCACTGCGCCAAGTCGTGCAATCATAATGCGTCACCCACAGGCAAGAAATCCGTTTGCAACTTGAGCTTTCTTCGCGCCCCCGCAACCAACGGAAATTGTTTAATTTCTTATTATGCCTCAAGTTTTATGTGCCGCAAGAACAACCTCAATCCAGTTCTCTTTTTCTTCCTCCCCGGCGCGCTCATAAAAAGTGCATTTCGCGACATACCTGAAAAACCGGGTTTTAAATTTTCAGGCACGCTCGCGGCAATATTCGCGGACAGCAAGCCGCGTGACCTTGCCCACCGCATTGCGCGGCAGGCTTTCGACAATATGAACAACCTTTGGGGCCTGAACCGACCCGACCTGGCCTTTCACAAATGCAATCAGGTCTTTCGCGCCGGTTTTGGCACCGGCCTTCAGCACAATTGCTGCTTCAACACGCTCGCCCCATTTCTCATCAGGGCAGCCAAAGACAATGGCTTCATGAATATCGTCGTGACGACTGAAAGCGCTTTCAACTTCGCTTGGATAAATATTGAACCCGCCGCTGATAATAATATCCTTGATTCTGTCTTTCAGAAAAAGGTATCCGCGCTCGTCGATAATGCCAACATCGCCGGTGTGAAGCCATCCATCCCTGACCGTTGTCGCTGTCTGTGCGGGGTCCAGATAACCGTTCATCACCAGATCCCCTTTGACAATTACTTCGCCCATGGAACCGGCGGGCAATTTATGTCCCTCAGGGTCAACCACAGCAACCTCCAGCCGCGCATTCACGCGCCCGACGGACGACAGATTTTCCCGTGCTGCCAAATCTTCCGCAGACCCCGCAGCAATCACCATAGGCGCTTCAGTCTGGCCATAAGACACACCAATAACCGGGCCGAATATCGCCTGTACCTTGAGAATACTTTCCGGCGTCATGGGGGCCGCACCATAAATCAGCTGGCGCAGGCAGGGAAATTTCCGTGTCTCGACCCCCGGCACCTGCATCATGTTATAAAACAGTGTGGGGGGCAGGAAGCTGCTGGTCACCTTTTTATGTTCAAAGGCATCCAGAATGATATCGACATCCGGTGCAGGCAGGACAATCAGCTTTCCGCCCGCCTTGAAAACAGCAAAAATGAACGTTCCCGCCGCGTGTGTCAGGGGCGCTACACCCAAATGGCACTCATCCGGACCAAAGTCATAATAATCCTGATAGCTTTCAATCATACAGATAATATTGCGGTATGCCTGAAGAACGGCTTTGGGGGCGCCTGTGGACCCTCCTGTAAACTTGACCCCGTTCACGTCATCCAGCGTCATATCAGGCCATACAGGCATTTGCCTGTCAAATTCGGCGATCAGCGCACCGATGCTTTCAATATTATCCAGCGGACGCGTGTCAAATCGTGCGATTAACCGCACTCTGTCCCCCGAATCAACCAGATCCAGACAATCTTCTGCAATCACAATTAACGCCGGCGAGACAGTCTCAACAGTCGCCTTTAACTGACCTTTTGAGTTGCGGGGATTAAGCACCACCTGAATATTGCCCGAGGCCTGAATTGCCAGCGTCGCCACCACATATTCAAGACAGTTAAAGGTACAGATACCAATCAGGGCCCGTGTCCCGACGCGGGCCTGAAATGCGGCCGCCAGGGCATCAACAGCCTTTTTCAGATCGGCATAGGTAAATGTTGTATCTGCCTGCTCAAGCGCAATGGCGTTGGGAAATTTCTCGGCGGCCCTGTCAAGATAACCAATCGGAAACTGGTCACGCGTCGTTACGGTCATGTCTTCCAAATCACTCAACTTTACATTTCAAAAAATACGGATGGCGTTTTCCGGCTCGGGTATAATTTCATTTTCAATATAGCCAATCCCCGAAGCTTCTATACGTACAACGTCGCCCGGCACAAGACTTTGGGGCGGGTCCATCAGAACACCAACACCCGCAGATGTACCGGTCGCCAGAACATCGCCCGGCTCCAATGTAAAGGCCGTAGATAAATATGCAATCATCTCTTCAATCTTGAATATCATATCCCCGGCCCGAAAGTCCTGACGTACTTCGCCATTCACCAGTGCACGCAATTGCACATCCCTGTAATCACCCAGCTCATCCGGTGTCACAATCCATGGGCCGAAGGGGCCATGCGTATCAAAAGATTTCCCCATTGTCATGGTTTTGGAATGGCGCTGCCAGTCCCGCACACTGACGTCGTTACAAACCGTATAGCCGCCAATAACCGACAGGGCATCTTCCTTTGAAACATGTCTGCACCGCTTGCCGATCACGACCGCCAGCTCGGCTTCATAGTCCAGTAATTTTGCAACACCTGAAGGTGGAGACCACACCGGATCATAAGGCCCGTTGACGGAAGTGACCTGCTTGTTGAACCAGATCTGACTGGTTGGGATACCAACACCTTTCATGCTTTCCGACCGTTCGGCAGCTTCTTTTACATGGGCCGGATAATTCAACCCCAGCGCCAGAAATTTGCGCGGATTCATGACCGGCGCTTCAAGATGAACATCCCCCAATGCCAGACGTTCCGTGGATTGCTGAGCGGCATTTTGAAGACGATCCCGAAAATCATTCATCCGTTCCAGAAGCTGCTCCATTCTTTCGGGGAGATCAGAATAAATCCGGCTTACGGGCACGATTTCATTGCCCGACATCAAACCGATTTCTGACTTGTTGTTTTGCGTAAAAGTGCACAGCTTCATAATATTCCCGTCTGTTTGTTACAAATTATCTTAATAAATCCAGGGGCGCGCACCTGCGACCGTCCTTGAGCGCAATCCAAACCGTTCCAGCAGACGGGACACAAAGCCCGGATTTCTGCGTGATGGATCAATAAACGCGGTCGATAAATCAGGCCCCCACTGATAAAGATTGGCGGGCACTCCAAGATGGTACCCCGGCTCGGAAGAACTGATCAGCATCTCGCCATCGGTAAAATGTTCAAATACTGCCCCCCAGGGATCGCTCCAATAGTCAAATACATTGGTGCCGACCAGATGCCGCCCGACGCCCCAAAGGTGTTCCCAGCCGGCGGCCTTCAAGACCTGCTGGCCCCAGTTAATGGCATCAAAATCGACCACTTCAAACGCGGCATGCTGGAAGCTGATACTTTTGGCACGGCGAAGCACAAAGGTGTGATGATCAACCGGCACATCCCCCCGGTCACAGCGCAGAAACGACAGATTGACCTGACCATCCGCGCCAACGAAATAATCTGAAGACAACAGTCCCAAATGCCCGGTGTACCATGTATAACAGTCTTCAAAACACGGTGTCCCGAAGACACCATGCCCCAGACGAACAACGCCCGGCACGCCTTCTTCCGGCAGGATCGCCCCTATCCTGTTGCGGGTTACAGGGCTGTTGCGTGCCAGAGGCTCCCGACACGGCAACGCCGTTGTCTCATCCAGCCCCCAGTAAACTTCAACCGGCAGACCCATCGGGTCAGTCAAACAAACCTTGTAACCGCCGCCAAATTCGTCTCTGGGAACAACGGCGCCCGCCCCCGGGACTTTCTCAGACAGGCGCTCCAGATCATCCTTCGAGGACGCCCGAAAACCAACCATACTGCAGGTCGCATCCCGCCCCTGCCGGACCACAATACAATAAGGCCAGGCTTCTGTACCGCGCAGATAGACCGTGTCGCCACTGCGAGACGCAACAGTCAAACCAAAATCAGCAAGCAGCTTTACCATCCGCGCCACGTCCGGGCGATCAAACACAAGACACGCAATATCCGTCACCTTAACCGTCGGATTTCCGACAGCATTCATCTTGTGATGCTTGCCCTTGAAGCGGCTATCGATGGCATAATTTTCGGTCACATTCTTCCTGCGTCTGTTGTTTGAACAATGGGCTGACCACCCGCTCGTTCCCGCTCCAAAGCGGCTTCATCGCTGGCCGCCCATTCGCGCGGGCGGGCATAAAAGGCCGAATAAATTACGATCGGAATCAATGAGGTAATCGCATAGGTAAAAGCCAGTAGCCCCAGTTCAGGCGCTTTGAGAAGATTGACCGCGATTAAACTCGCCAGGGCAATATTCTGAATCCCGACCTCGACCGCAACGGTGTACCGGTCTCGTTGTGACAGGCCAAACACGGCACCAAGACCATGCCCCAGCCCGACCGTCACACTGGCCAAAATCAATGTGATTGGCGTGACCAGCGCGATATTATCGGCGATATGGCGCCACCGGTATAAAATAAAGACCAGCAACAACGCTGCAAACATGCCGATGGATATCTGCCGTACCAGCTTGCGGGTCCGGTAAACAAATTCAGGGAAAAGCGCCCGTACGACCAGCCCCACAGTAACCGGCAGGATCACATACATGCCGAAGCGCTTCAACGTATCAATGTACGGCAAATGAAGGTCCGACGACATGCCCATAAACAGGTGGATAGCCAGATTGATCAGCGCCGGAATGGTCAACAATGCCAGCACGCTGGTAACCAGTGTCAGCGTCAGGGACAAGGCAATATTCCCCTTCGCCGTATAGGTAATGGCATTCGACATGGCACCCCCGGGGCAAACAGCCAGAATGACAAGTCCCACCGCCAGTTCAGGCCGGTCCCGCAAGAACCATGCCCCCAGGAAACCAATCAGCGGCAGCAGGATCACCTGCCCGCCCAGACCCGCAGCGGTGAGACGGGGTTCCAGAAACAGCCTTTCGAAGTCGGCTTTTGTCAAGCCCAGCCCCATCGCCAGCATCATAAATACGAGCGCTGTGGGCGAAACGATGTGAAAAATCTGTCCCAGCATTTTACTATATGTCCCTGTTTATATCGTCGGATTAATGCGGCGCCAGTCCCGATACGGCTCATCCTTGTCGGGGCCGGGTTCATGATTAATCAACGTATAAGCCTTTTTGTTTAATGCCAACATCAAACTCGGGATCAAATAATCTGACCAGTTGAGGCAGAATGTGGTGCTTTGGTGTCGCGACAGACATCAATACGCGCTCCGGGAAAGTGTGGATGGCGGCACGCTAACCCCGCCACCATCCACGACAGATTAAAATGCCTGATGGAACCGCGTGTAAACCAGACGTCCGCGCGGATCATAAATCTGCGGGTCATAACCACCTGCACCATTAGCCGCCGGCGGCAGAACATTGGTCAGATTATTCACGCCAAAGGTAATTGCCGAACCATTCCCCAGACCTTCAATGTTAAAGGAATACTGAAGGTCTATAAAAAACGTGCTGCTTATAGTGCCGTCATCATTAAGGCCACCCGTGACATCATCTTTATATGAGTCCACATAACGCCCTGATGCCCGCAAGAAATGATTGCCCAGCATCCAGCTCAGGCTGGTATTTGAGCGCCATTGAGGTGTGGAGCGGCCAAAGTTGTTCCGGTTCCTGTTGCCTGCACCACCGGTTGTCACACCGTCCTGCGTTACATCATAATTCATGATGTAACTGGTCTGGTTGCCAAGTTCCATAGCCCCGCCCAGCACACCATCAAACCGGTACCGCAGCTCAATATCAATACCGTCTGTCTTCAGTGTGCCATCATTTTTATAGGCAAGATCAATACGCGAGACAACGCCCGCTGCCGATGTAATACGGGCATCGGTTTCAACACCGCCAGCCGCACAGGCGTCATTGATAATTGTCTGGGCATTATCTGTGACGATAATATCTTCGTATTTATACCGCCAGTAATCTGCAGAAATACTCAGACCCTTAACCGGAGACGCTGATGCGCCAAAGCCATAGGCTGTTGAGTTTTCCGGGCTGAGATTTCTGTTTCCATTGATCACGCTCTGCACGCCGTTTCGGGCTGTGCCGTCGCAATTGGTCGTCAATGTCTGAATGGTCGAGGTATTGCTGAACAGATGATTGGGATTTGGCGCCCGCATGGATGTGCCGTAACTTGCGCGGAACATCAAATCATCATTCGGCGCATAGGAAACACCCACCTTCGGATCAACGGTGCTGCCGGTATTGCCATTATAATCTTCATAACGAACAGCAGCACTTACATTCACGCCGTCAACCACAGGCAATGCCACTTCTCCGAAGGTTGCAAAGGCTTCAGTGCTGCCTTCAAAATCCAGGCTCTGGCTTTGAAACACAAAATTATCGCGACGGCTGTCTGTATCAAACTTGTTGGAAAGGGTTTCCTTGCGATATTGTGCCCCCAGTGCAATGCCGACCGGGCCACCGGGCAGTTCGAAAACATCCCCTGACGCCACCAGATCAAAGCTGGTATGTGCCGCACGACCATCCCGGACAATCTGGCCGGTAATCGCATCCAGTACCTCCTGGCTGTTCGCGGCTGCCGGATCGGTAATGGCTGACCCGAAGATATTCAAATAGGTGTTACCATCCGGGCCACCATTCAAATAAAGCTGCGTCTGATCTGCCAGCTGATCGGTGAATTTGTTAAACCCGTCGGTAAAGGCATAAACAAACCCGGCATCAATATACCAGTTGCCGGACAGTTCATAATTCAGGGAGGCCGCCGTTCGCATGGTTTCCGATCCATAATAGGCGCGGGTCGGCTCACCTTCATTGAAACCGATCGCCGCGACATTCAATGTTCGCAAAGGCACACCAAACGGATTGTTCGGATGGTCTGCCGGAATATCAAAGCCGCCGGGCCGCAACATAGGAAAGCTTGGCGGTCCCGTACGCTCGGCACGGTTGCGCGCATAGTTCAACTCACCGTTAAATGTCAGTTCGTCCGTTAACTCGTATTCAACGTCGGCAAAAACAGAATGCCGGCTTTCCGGGCTGATGAGCGCGGGCGCTGTTGAAATATCCGTGAAACACAGGATTGGCCCCCGTGGCTCGGACCCCGCCGCAGCACAATCAGGATCACGGCGTGGCCCGGCATCGGGTGCGGCCCCCAAAAGCAGGAAGGTTCCCGGCTTGTCCACCGGCCGCACAAGACTGCCTGCGGTAAAGTCGCGCTCGCCAAAATTCAGCTCTGAGCGTTCAAAATATGAATAGAAAATGTTTACATGGCCGCGGTTTATATCACCCCCGGCCGCTACACTGAATGAGATATCTTCCTGCGAGCTTTTCGTGGTCGTTTGAAAAGAACCGTCAAACTCAATCCCGTTCACGTCACGCGTAATAAAATTGGCAACACCCGCAACAGCATCAGAACCATACAGGGCCGATGCTCCGTCCTTCACCAGCTCGATCCGCTCGACCATGTTAATTGGAAAATTGTTAATATCAACAAATTGCGAACCATCATTGGCTGTCATGGAACCCAGTGTTGTCCGTCGCCCGTTGATCAGAACCAAAGTAGACCCAAGCCCCAGGCCGCGCAGGTTAATCTGTGCTGTGCCTGTTGTTCTGCTTTGCGCAAAACCATAAGTGTTAAATTCGGACCCTGTATTAATGGTCAGGTTCTTGACCAGATCGATCATTGTGGGCACACCCTGCGCATCGATCTCTGACTTGTCCACAGTAGATGTGGGCACCGGTGAATTAAAGGAATCCCGGCGTATATAAGACCCGGTCACAACCACTTCATCAATTTTCAATTCATTGTCAGACACCTGCTGGGACCAGGCTGGCCCGCTTGTAAAGCCTCCCAACAACATCGTCGCAATTACGGCTCTTGAAGCTCCTTGCCGCAGAATATTATTAGACACGATCAACCTCCTGTATTTTCATTATATGAATAGCTAGCCATTTGACAGGCCGATATTTCGGAACTGCCTTATGACTTCCCCTTGCGCCCGGTGACATTCATCAAAATTTTATGGATATCATCGGGAATTTCGTTGCCTTGCCAGACCACAATGCCGTCAGGCCTGACCAGTACGAACCTGCACGGGTACACCTCACCCGCATAAGCCCGGTCTGTAACACGATCTTTGATCGACACTGTCTCCAGCGGCACATCACATTCCACCGCCGCCTTGCCAAAATCATGCGCAGCGCTGTGATCATCTTTCAGACAAAGCAGGACCAGCCCGCCTCCAAACAGGTCCAGCGTGGACCGCCTGCCCTCAAGCCACAGATGAGGCGCCCGGGAGCCCGGCGCGCATTTTTGTGTAAAGTTGTTTGGATCATAGTCACGGCTGATCGCCGGATTATATTCAACCACATTTGAATGATCATAGGAGAAGCCAAGACTGACACCGTCATTCTTCCATTCGTTCTCGATACCACTTGAAAGAATGGTTGTGTGCAGCTCTGCCCTTGCCGCAGCGCCTTCTTCATCTTCCTGTTTCAATGCCCTGAAACTTGGGAACGCCAGCATGCGCTCCAGATTACGACGGGACTCCTCGTTGGCACGGCAAACAACAGGCTGCCGCTCATCATGATAACTGTCCAGCAAGGCGTCGCCCGCCCAGCCGTCTATTACCGCTGCCAGCTTCCAGCCCAGGTTGGCCACATCTTCAATACCTGTATTCATGCCCAAACCACCTGTCGGCGACAGGGTGTGGGCAGCGTCGCCAACCAGAAAAACCCGGTCTTTTCTAAATGTCCTTGCAACAGTAAACCGCACGCGCCACGGCAATGTGTTGATCACCTCATGATCAAATTTCCGACCCGCAACCTCCATCAACAGTTCTTCGACGTCCAGCGCGTCATATTTCTCGCCGGGACGCAGACGCACATTCATGCGCCACAATTGCTTGCCATCCGTGGGCGTCACAATTGACCGCACACCCTTGTCATCAAAGACAAAATAAAACGCGGCACGCTCGTCACCAAAATCACCAAAAAAGTCATTAATCCGGATATTGATCGCCAGGTTTTCCCGCACCAGATCACCGACTTCGCAATCAATGTCCAGACTGCGCCGCACGGAGCTGCCTGCCCCGTCTGCCCCAACCAGATACCGGGCACGGACATCCCGCACCGCACCGGACCGGGTATCTTTCAGCGTGGCAACAACACCTTCGCCGTCCTGGGTTAATCCTTCAAGGGACGTAAAATAGCGCAGTCCGACACTCTCCAAAGCCTCGGCACGCGCACGCAAAATGGGATCAAACCAGAGCTGCGGACAGCGCTGGGACGGCTCCGGTGTATAGACTGGTGTCGGCCGATCATCATGAGAAGGAAACGCCAGATGTGCTATCTTGTACCCGGCCAAAGCTGTCCTGAATGACACATCCTGGGGATAATCACCGGGCCATCCGGCTGTGCGCACCTTCGTTGCCACACCCCAACGA
This sequence comes from Sphingomonadales bacterium, assembly GCA_965227345.1. Taxonomy (GTDB): domain Bacteria; phylum Pseudomonadota; class Alphaproteobacteria; order Sphingomonadales. The sequence goes on along the minus strand of OZ245755.1, from coordinate 3,289,676 downwards.
CGGCAATGTTCCATGGAACGGGGATTCACAAAATTCATCTTCGGCAAGGTGACCAGCCCGTCACCTTTTTCGACCAGCAGTGTCTGAATGCCCTTTAGGCCGAGTTCGATGGCCATGGCCAACCCAACCGGGCCGCCCCCGACAACAAGCACAGAACATCTGTCATTGACCTGGTGTTTCGTCATACGTGAAATATCTCTTCTCGCTCTGTAAGCCCTGTTTTCGGACTTACATTTTTTGTTTTGTCCGTTGGCGCTTACGCTAAGACAAGAGAAGAGAGAACCTGTTATAATTAATAACAGATTATTGATATAATTTAGTTATTATATAATTGAAGACAAAGCCCGGACTAGAGACAGGTGCGAACCCGGAAGGGTTTTTATTGTCAGAAGAAATGGTGATCCGGCTGGGCCCTGATCACCTTGAGCATTTCTTCGAGCAGTTCTTCTCCCGCCGGGGGCAGGGTTGCGCCCTTGCGAACGATATAGCCTGCGATCTGATGCTTGTAGGGAATATCAACGTCTATTTCCTTCAACCGCCCGATTTCAAGCTCAAGCCAGACCATGGAACGGGGCAAATATGTCAGCGTGTCCGTATGATCAAGCAGCGCCTTGATAAAGAAAATCGAATTGGCTTCATAGACGGGCACCGGAGGCAGCACACCGGCGTCACTGAATGCGTCTTCTATCCGACGGCGCACATCACTTGGCTGATCAGGCAATATCCATTCATGCTGCACCAGTTCTTCCGCTGATATTTTACGACGATCCGCCAGCGGATGTTCCCGACGCCCGACACAGATAGACGGCGCACTTGAAACCGGGACATATTCCAGATCAGGCTCGTCACGCACATGCGGCATCACACTAAAGACCATATCCAGATCGCCCTGCAAAAGTTTGGGAAGCATTTCATCCAGCATGCCCCCGTAAATTTTCAGGTTTATGCGTCGCTGTCGGGCCCGCAACGCCGCCATGGCCAGCGGTAGTATCTGATTGCCATAGCCCGGACCACAACCAAGCCTTACAACGCCCTGATCAACACCCCGGATCATATTGATTTCCGAAACGGCGTTGTGAACCTCATTGTCCATACGCCGGGCATATTTATAAAGGGTATCGCCGAAAACCGTCGGAATGACCCCGCGCGCATTCCGGTCGAACAGTTTCACATCCAGCGCCGCTTCCAGATCGCGGATTGTTTTGCTAACGGCCGGTTGCGAAATATTAAGCTGGCGGGCAGCCCCGTGAATGCTCGAACACTCAAAGACCGCAGCCACAGCTTGCAGGGAACGCAAATCAAGACGCCTGTATGCGGGATTCAAATCAATAACCTTTACTTATCAATACAGATTTAAAGAATATTACTAATTATTACCTGTTTTTGCTAAATGTCAAACAGGACTGATTTGGCCTTTTGCCAATCATCAGGGGAATTTTGCAATGAACAAGACAGACGATCTGCCGCAGGATGCGCGTGCGGCCCGGACAAAAATTGAAGAATTACGCGCGCGAATGCCGGCTATTGGGCCGGAAATAATGGACCTGTTATTTCGGGAAGCCCGCTCTTTTAATGCGTGGCAGGAAAGGCCTGTCCCCGAGGACGTGCTCCGGCAGGTACATGATCTGGCAAAATGGGGGCCGACCAGCGCAAACTGCTGCCCACTCCGCATCATTTTCGTCTCATCGGTCGAAGCAAAAGCCAAACTTCTGGAATGTCTGGCCCCGGGCAATGTTGAAAAAACAAAAGCAGCGCCGGTGACCGCCATTCTGGGTCATGACCTTCATTTCTTTGATCATATGGACCGATTGTTTCCCCACAAGGACATGAAGCCGATGTTCTCGGGCAATGCCGCAGCGGCTGAGGCAACGGCATTTCGCAACGGCACCCTTCAGGCCGCCTACTTTATGATCGCGGCACGTGTGGCGGGGCTGGACGTTGGAGCCATGTCGGGCTTTAACGCCCCTAAAGTTGATGCAGCCTTTTTTGCAGGCACCTCGATCAAGTCAAACTTTCTCTGCAATCTGGGATATGGCAGTACAGACAACCTGTTTGCCCGCCTGCCCCGGTTTGACTTTGATGATATTTGCACAATTCTGTAGTGATCCCTGAATGAAGGAATGAACATGTCTGAAAAACTGGATGAAATGCGGGCAAGATTGCGTCGCAAGCAATATTACATCATCGAAATGACACCGGTCGAAGACTGGGACAATCCGCTGGAGCATCTCAAGCCCAGGCTGGCAGAGCATCTGGACTTTTTGAAACGTCTTGAAGCCGAGGGTATTCTTTTTCTATCCGGCCCGTTTCGCGGCCCGGACGGCGACTGGAAAGGGGACGGCATGTCCATCATACGTGCTGACTCTCTCGCGTCTGCGCGCGAGATTTTTGCCGATGAGCCCTTTGCCGAGGCAGGTATCAGGACCAATCGCATCCGTCCATGGCAGGTAAATGAGGGCAGCATATCCCTGACCGCACGTCTGTTCTCGAGCGAAATTGAGATTGCATGAAAAATCACTTTGTGGTTTGTATTCCTAACTGTTCGCAATCAAGGGAATATTTTTCATGACGGCACAATCCGCCGGTACGCTGGATACCGAGACGCTTGAGCAAATCAAAGGCACTATTCGCCGTCTCGTTCATGAAAAGCTGATCCCGATTGAGCGCGAGGTCGCGGAAAATGATGCCATGCCTACATGGGTTGTGGATGAGTTTCGCAATCTGGGCCTGTTTGGTATTTCCATACCCGAAGAATATGGCGGGCTGGGACTAAGCATCTCTGAAGAAGCACAACTGATGCTCGAACTTGCTCAGGCCGCACCCGCTTTCCGGTCCATCATCGGCACCAATAACGGTATCGGGTCACAAGGTCTGGTGATCAATGGCACGCAAGAGCAGAAGGAAAAATATCTGCCCAAAATAGCGACAGGTGAAATCATCACCTCGTTTGCCCTGACCGAACCCAATTCAGGGTCAGATGCTCAGTCCATCCGCACCTCTGCACGGCGCAAGGATGATGGCTATATTCTGAACGGCACCAAACGTTTCATCACGAACGCCCCTAAAGCCGATCTATTCACGGTCATGGCCTGCACTGCCCCCCGGGGCAAAGGTTCGGGGCATATCTCTGCTTTTCTGGTGCCACGTGATGCGCCCGGTCTTTCCGTCATGCCCCATGACAAGAAAATGGGCCAGCAAGGGTCCCATACCGCAGACGTGGTCTTTGAAGACTGTTACATTCCCGCTGAAAATCTGCTCGGCGGCACAGAGGGCTTGGGATTCAAGACAGCGATGAAGGTGCTGGATCGCGGGCGCCTGCATATCTCTGCGGTTTGTTGCGGTCTGGCCGAACGATTGATTAATGAAGCCCTGACCTATGCACTGGAACGGGAACAGTTTGGACAGCCGCTGGCCGAGTTTCAGCTTGTCCAGGCCATGCTTGCTGACAGTCGCACGGAAGCCAGTGCCGCACGCGCCCTCACGCTGGAGACAGCCCGCCGCTATGATCTGGGCGAGAACGTTTCAATGGATGCCGCCAGCAGCAAATACTTTGCCAGTGAAATGGTTGGGCGAGTGGCTGATCGCGCCGTCCAGATCCACGGCGGCGCGGGCTATATGTCAGAATATGCCGTCGAACGCCTGTACCGCGACGTTCGCCTGTTCAGGATCTATGAGGGCACCAGCCAGATTCAGCAGCTGGTTATCGCACGCGCGATGATACGGGGAACCTCGGCCTAGACAGCAAAGTCAGCAATAGCCCGAATCCCGGTTGCTTCCGGACAACGGTCGCATTACCCTCTTTCAATGCCCAACCATTGACCAGCAAGGATGCCGAACGTCATGGTCTTAAAAGCCCTCTTTTCAGCAACAATCTGCCTTCTCCTGACAACTGCCTCTGCTGCCTTCGCCCCTGCTGCCTTCGCCATGTCGCCGGTACAGCTTGTCATGAAAACCGGGGCCGGCGATATTTATCTGGAATTATATCAGGCGCAAGCGCCGGCAACTGTTGAAAATTTCCTGAAGTACGTTGAGGCAGGGGCCTACAATAACGCTCACTTCTTCCGCGTCGTCCGGGCTGACAATCAGGCACAAAACAATATCAAAATCGAGGTTATCCAAGGTGGCCTTGGGGACAAACCCACCCCTTCATTCCCGCCTGTTCTACATGAATCAACAGACACAACCGGGATTTACCATGAAGACGGTACCATCTCCATGGCCCGAAATGAGCCCGGCACCGCCACATCAGAATTTTTTATCTGCATAGGCAACCAGCCTGAACTGGATTTCGGCGGCATGCGCAATCCGGACGGGAAAGGCTTTACGGCGTTCGGGAAGGTCGCGCGCGGCATGGATATCGTCAGAAAAATACAGATGATGAAGACAGATATGCCGGATCCTGATAACCTTGAATATACAAGCGGGCAAATTCTTGTGGATCCTGTGCAGATTATACAGGTAAGGCGCCTGACAACATCAGAGGCACAGGACATCAAATAATGCTGTATAGCGCTGTAAAATATTTCAGAAAATCGATCGTTTTAGGTGTTTTGGTCAGCCTTGGCCTGGCAGCCAGCATGCTGGCCGGCTGCGATGAAGGACCTGGTCCGGCAAGGCAGTCAATTACGACCGTCATTACAGATAGTCAGGACGCGTGGAACAACGGTGACCTTGATAAATTCATGTCATTTTATGCAGAAGACCAAGGCTTCACTTACGCGTCGGGAAAAACAATTGTCAGAGGTCGGGATAATCTTTATGCGCGATACGCAGAGCGTTACGGCACTGACAAAAGCAGTATGGGCAAGCTGAATCTGAAAGATCTGGAGATAACAATTCTGGGTGAAAATGCTGCAATGGCATTCGGTCAGTTTGAAGTCCTGATCAAGGAACAGAAATACGAGGGGCTGTTCACGCTCGTTCTCAGGAAAATTGATGGAAAGTGGCTTATTGTCCACGATCACAGCTCATAAGCAGCAGATTATAATACCTGTCGACCATCCTTCATAATCATGGAGATGTTGGTGCCATGCTGATCAAACAGGGTTAGATCGTTTAATGGATTGCCCTTGATCAGGATCAGATCTGCACACGCACCAGCAGTTACCTCCCCCAGATGACCAGCCTGTTGCAATAAACTTGCGTTCACCGATGTTGCAGAACGAAGAATTTCGAACGGGCTTTGAACTTTGGCCCGGATCATGAACTCCTCACACTGGTGGGCATGCATGTCACCCAGCAGATCTGTGCCAAAGCCGATATTGACATTGGCGGCCACAGCATTTTCCAGCGATTGCAGGCCTGCGGCCATCACTTCGTCCAGCTTCGCAAAATTGTTATCATTAAAACCAAAAGCTTCCCCTTCCCGATGAATTGCCTTGTAGGTGCCAAGCGTCGGGACCAGAAAAGCGCCTTTCGCTGCCATCAACCGGGCTGTTTCCAGACTCAGAAAATTACCATGTTCAACGGAACGCACACCCAGATTGACAGCATGCCGGATCTGCTCATCCATATAAAGATGAGCCATGACATATGATTTCCGACGCTTTGCTTCTTCAATGGCGACGCAGATTTCTTCATCCGAGAACTGGCACAGCCAAACAGGGTCGGACTCTGAAGACACGCCGCCGTTCAGCATCAGTTTTAACTGATGTGCGCCTTTGCGAAACTCGTCACGGGCGGCGTGACGCACTTCATCAACACCGTCCACGACCCTGATAATGGAATGATTGTGAATGCCGCACTGGCATGCACCGTCCTGATGGGGAGATCTGGTATCACCATGCCCGCCTGTCTGCGTCAGGGGCCTGCCGGAGAAAAAAATACGCGGGCCATTTATAAGGCCTGTTTTGGTCGCATGTGCCAGCCCATAGTCTGCCCCCCCGGCATCCCGCACAGTTGTAAAACCACGCCTCAGGGAGTTCGTAAGAAGCCGGGCCGCTGCCGGATAAAGAATGGACGGCGGAATATTGTCAAACTGATAGCCATTCACCTTGACCAGACAGGCATGATAATGAGCATCTATCAGCCCGGGCATGAGTGTCTGGCGGTCGCCTTCTATAACGGTGGCATTTTCCGCCTTGATCGGCTGTGCTGAAATATCTTTAATTCTGCCATTTTCAACGAGGACATGATGGCCTTCCAAAAGATCGGGGGACACGCCATCAAATATGTCGACGTTACAGATCAATGTCCGGGACATATATGTATCCGTAAAGTTATGTCTTCAGGAAAAGCGGCTTTACCTGGGGACAACAGAAGATAATCGGGAGAGCCTGCACGAGCGCTCTCCCGACCGTATATAAAATGCGTGTATCCCGGCCTAGAAATTGCCGCGAACAGTCACCCCGATTGTACGTGGCTGTACCCGAATAGCCGCTTGCGGATCAAAAGGCGGACGCCCAAGTGCCCGAACCACGCCACGGCTGTCAAACAGGTTGTTCGCAAAAACAGAGACCTCGGCATGCTCAAATTCAAGACCGGCCCGCAGATTTACAACCTGATAGTCTTCCATCTTCTGATACAGCGCGTTGTTAGTGCTAAACTCGGTACCACGGTCCCCGATGTGCTGCAGATTACCCCAGACATATCCCCCCATTGTGTTCGTCACCGGGAAGCTGTATTCGACTGTACTGTTCAGGGAATATTTCGGCACATATGGTGCCGGATCACCGGCCAGCGCATCCAGATTTGGCACATCCACATCCAGCGTCGTATCGATATATGAACCACCCACGCTAATGGTCAGGCCGTCAATCGGCCGGGCCGTCAGTTCCAGCTCGACACCCTGGCTTGTGGCGGCACCCACATTTTCACGGAAGCCAAAACCACAGGTAAAGCTGCGGGTCGTCTGCATGTCTTTCCATTTGATATGAAAATATGCGGCGTTGAACAGAAGCCTGTTGTCAGCCGTGGAGCCTTTCGCCCCGACTTCATAGTTCCATGTTTTATCAGGTGAAAACTGCCCGGGATCATCACCTGTCCGCCGGACTTCTTCAAGTTCCGCCGCACAAACAGATTCAGGAATGGCACCATTGGTGCCGCCATAGCGGAAGCCACGTGCCGCCTGGGCATAAACCAGCATATCTTCTGCAATATCGTAAGAGATATTGAACTTGGGATTAATACCATCGGCTTTTGCTGTGCGGGGCGGGAATGCGCTTGCCTCGCCATTAAACAGGCCGGACTGATAAACCAGAATATCCTGTGTCCAGTTGAAATAGCGCAAACCTGCCGTAAAGGTCAGCTTGTCCCAGGTATAATAGGCTTCCCCGAAGAAGGCATAGGTTTCAACGGTAAGATCATCAAAGCCATAGAACAGGAAATCGGTCGGCGCACCGAAATCGCCTGAGTCAATGCCCAGGGCCGCATCGGCACCCGGCACGGGGAATGTGTTCAGATAAAAAACATCCTTGTGATCGTAATAGGCCCCCACAGTCCACTGAAACGCGCTGTCACCGGTAGACGCCAGCCTGACTTCCTGCACAAACACTTCGGAATCAGTGATATCTTCCAGCGCATTGGGAACGACCGGTAATGTGTTCAGCAAATCATCCAGTGACCGGCGGTTTTCAACTGTACGATCAAAATACGAAGTTGACGAGACCAGCTCTGCCCACCCAAAATCATAGGTCAGGCCCAGATTGTATATCTGCATTTCGTCATCATATCCGTCTGCAGAAGGATAGTCCCGGCTCAGTTCCGGTGTACGCAGCAGATCTTCCGGACGACCGTCATCGGAATAATCGTGATGCATAAAGGTCAGGTCTGCCGTGAAATTCTCGTTCACTTGCAGACGAGCCGCAACCTTAACGCCTTTGGCGCCACCATCATTGACGTCCTTGGCACCAGTCAGCACATTGTCAATATAGCCGCCGTCGTGAGTGTAATAGCCACTCGCCCTGATCGCCATCTTGTCCTGAATGACAGGGACGTTGACAAGGGCCTTCAGTGCATAATTTTCGCCACCCTTGCGTGTCGTCGACAACGTCGCCTCACCTTTGCCTTCAACGTCATTCAGGTTTGGCTTCTTTGACACAAGACGGATCGTCCCCGACATGGAGCCAGCCCCGTAGAGTGTCCCTTGCGGTCCACGCAGAACTTCCACACGCTCAAGGTCAAAAAGGGCCAGTTCCGGGTTTAGCGCACCCATCGAAATTGGAATTTCGTCCAGATAAATACCCACAGTCTCCTGATTCTGGGTATCGTTATCATTTCCGCCACCATTGGTCACACCACGAATGGACAGGCGTGTACGACCCGGACCATTCTGATAAGCCGTCAGACTTGGCACCGTCGCCAGCAAATCGGTATAATTATCCGCGCCCAGCTTCTCGATTGTGCTTTCCGAAACAACATTAATGCTGAATGGGATATCCAGCATGGTTTCCGACCGTTTCCGGGACGTCACCACGATTTCATCAAATCGCTCAGACATTGCACCTTCAAGTGCTTCGGCTGCCAGTGTCGCCTGTGGCAGACAGATAACAGCCGCAGAAATAACCCCGGCAATTGCCGTGGCATTCTTCAGATCATTAAAAAGACGAATACAACGTGTTTTCCGTGTATATGCGAGCATTCCTCATTCCTTTTATATTATGAATTGGGGGCCATCGTTGCAGATCGATGTTATTCTTGTGCTTAAATATCTAGCAGAAATATATCATCAGAAGTAATGCAACCGTCCAAATTAATGATGCAATCTGCAATTACTCACTCACCATTGGCTGTTTTCTGCATAAAATGGACTATGGATATCACAATATAATGAACCAACTTCGCGTGTACATTGCACAACGATATGCCTATAATTCCGACCATGACAATGCGCAGCACCATAAACCGGATATATGAAGGGTTTGATCATGCACACTTGCTCAGTGCCGATCATCCAGGCAGCAAGCATATCCAGCACCTTTCTGAACAGGATCACGGCCTCCGCATAGAGTTTGACGACGAAATATCCCATGGCTACTGGGAACTGTTCAGGCCGAATAACGACCTGCTTATCTGTATTGTCGATGGCGTGTACCACCATCAATATCATCAATTCATTGTACCCTCGCAGGAATTGATCTCTATTCGCTTTGTTCTTTCCGGAAAACTTGCTGTCTCTTTCAGCAATATTGGCAAGATCTCTATTCCACAGGCCAGTGCATCCGTAACATATACCCCCAAGGATCAGCCGTTCGAGCTGTATATTGACAGCGACAGCCACCTCAGCTCGGTGACACTTCACCTGTCTCCCGAAGCACTGCACCGCAGCTTCATGATCGAAAAGTCAAAGGTGCCTCAGGCGCTCGCTGAAGTGCTGTATGATGGCAAGTTCAAGCGCAACCTCTATCATTTCCCCTTATCCCCAGAGATGATGCATAATATTCTCGAACTCAGGAACATGCCTTACAAGGATACCCGCAGGCTGCAATTCACTGAAGCGAAGACAACAGAACTCATGTCCCGGTTCTTTCAGGCGGTCGAGAGCATGCGGGACGAAAGCGCCGCCCCGGAAACCTTCATCGAGCCCGGAAGGGCAAGAATGTTTAAAGCCCAGCGGATACTGGTAGAAAATTATGTTTTACCGCCGACCATAGAACAGCTTGCCCGAGAAATCGGCTCCAACCGAAGTACATTAACCACAGAATTCAAGAAATTTTTCGGGACAACCATCTTTGACTTTTGTCAGGATTATAAAATGCACAAGGCACAGGATATGTTGCTTGGTGGCAATATGAGCATAGCCCGCATAGCAGAAGCTGTTGGATATAATCACCCGACCAATTTCACGGCTGCCTATAAAAAGAAGTTCGGCTATCTGCCCCGCAAAACCCGAATATCATGATCGGACAGCATCTGTTCAACGCAAGGTTTAACCACCTCTCTTGAAAGAAATGGGGTATTTTTGTGACACTGTGAAAGCAATTTTCTGAACAAGGCCGAATATATTTGACATGTCTTATATTGATGTGTCAGATAAAATGAATTCAGATAATTGGTTCATGGGGAAGAATATGTCTATTCGGACGATATGTATACTTCTTTTGGCAGCACCCGTTGCTATTGCTCAGGCAGCAGCCGAATCCGTCAGCACAACAATCTACAATCACGTCTCCATCATCGATGGCACCGGTGCACCGGCCCGCCCTGATATGGCAATTGTTATCAAGGGGGAACAGATCACAGACATTCTTCCGGCCAAAAAAATCAAGCCCGCAGAGAATACCGACATTATAGACGGCACGGGCTGGTATGCCGTACCTGGCCTGATCGACAGCCATGTTCACATGGCCACGTCTCCTGATCGTCCGGGGGCAGAAGCCATGCTGCGACGCTATCTGTACAGCGGCATAACCGCTGCCCGCGATATGGCAGGTGATGTCAGGGCACTGGCAGACTTGTCCCGTTCCGCATTGATGAAGGAAATTCCCTCTCCCGATCTCTATTATGTTGCCTTGATGGCGGGCCCCTCCTTTTTTCATGATCGACGGACAATTGCTTCTGCTCGCGGCGCAACCCCCGGTCAGGTGCCATGGATGCAGGCCATCTCACATGATACCAATCTGCCTCTGGCAGTGGCCATGGCAAGAGGCACATGGGCAACAGCAATCAAGATTTACGCAAACCTGCCCGGAGATCTGATCACCAGCATAACCACAGAGGCACACAAACAGGGCATTCCGGTCTGGGCGCACGCAATGGTATTTCCAACCACACCGGGCGAAGTCGTGAACGCCGGTGTCGATACCATGTCTCATGTGTGTTACATGGCATATGAAGGTTCCGGGATTACGCCAGACGGCTATCACGACAGACAGCAACCGGATTATTCAAAACTGGACCCCGAGGCCAAAGTTTATCGCGACCTGTTTCGTGACATGGCCGCAAAGAATATTGTTCTTGATGCAACCTTGCGGATTTATGCCGTGCAGGAAAAAAAGGGGAAAGTCGATGAAAACGCAGACTTTCCCTACCATTGCCCGACAGCTTTTGCCGCCCGTCTGACCCGACTGGCCTTTGACTCAGGGGTTACAGTATCGGCTGGAACAGATGGCAGAACGCCAGACAATGACCCGTTCCCGGCCCTGCAGGAAGAGATTGAGCTGCTTCAGAATCAGGTGGGGCTGACACCTCTTCAGGCCATCAGGGCAGCGACATACGGCAGCGCCAGGGCCATGAGCAAGGAAGCCGAAATGGGAACAATCGAGAAAGGAAAACTCGCCAATATTCTGTTCCTGAACAAAAACCCCGCTGAGGACGTTGCCAACCTGCGCTCTGTCGTAACAACAATCAAGCGAGGAACATCCTATCCACGGACCGATTATACCCCGATCCGCAAAGGCGAAATTACGGAAGACCAATAACCTGAAAACCACGGAGGAAGTCATGAAATATACAACGTCTACATTTGCCATACTTGCAGGCTTTGGCACTGCGCTAGCGTCAGGCGCTTCTGCCCAGAACCTGGACACAGCCTCAACTTTTGAAGAAATTCTGGTCACAGCCTCAAAGCGCGGCGCTGTAAGCGTGCAGGACATCCCTTACAACATTTCCGCTGTGACAGGCGATACATTGCAGCGCGCTGGTGTTGAGAACCTGAATGATTTTGCCCGTATGGTACCGGGCCTGTCGATGATCGATAACGGCCCCAGCAACAAACAGGTCGTGATCCGGGGTCTGGCAGCGTCTGCCGGCACAGAACAGGTCAGCATTTATTTTGACGAAATTCCCGCATCAGGTATAGGTGGCACCAACGTGCAGCAGACTGATCTTGCCCCTTACGATGTCGAGCGTATCGAAGTATTAAGAGGGCCGCAGGGCACCTTGTACGGCGCAGGTTCCCAGGCGGGCACCATTCGCTACATCATGAACAAACCCAACACGAGCGAGTTTGAAGGGTCTGTTTCAGGCAGCCTTGGTTTTCGTTCGCGTGACGGCGGTGAAAAGTGGTTGTTAAACGGCATGCTGAATGCGCCCGTGGTCGAGGATATTTTTGCAGTCCGGGCTGTGGGCTATTACCGGAATGCCGATGGCTTCCTGAGCCGCCCCGACCGGAATGAACAGGGCACAGACAAAAGCGAAACCTATGGCGGGCGCTTCCTTGCCGATCTGCACCTTGGCGACAATACCAAATTGTCTGCCTCCGTTTATTATCAGGATACAAGTGTAGACGATAATCCACGCGGTCTGGCCAATGCAGATTCCAAGCCCGGCCCGGTACTCGAACCCACTGACGATGAAGTGCAGATGTACAATCTGACGCTGGAACACGATCTGGACTGGGGCACGCTGACAGCGACCGGCTCTCTCTTCAAACGATATACGTTCTTCTCGTTTGATCAATCCCAGTTCACGCCGGGGATGCCAAACCGCATTAATCAGCCAGCACACACCGACACCTATAGCGGGGAGCTCCGCTTCGCCTCAAGTTTTGACGGCCCTGTGCAGGTCGTTGGCGGCGCATTCTACCAGAAGCGCGATTTTACGTCCGACAGTTTTCTGGGATTTATTGATCCCGTAACAGGCGGGCTTGATGGTACTGATCCTGCGTTCTTTAATCTGCAGGTTTCAAACTTTACCAACAAGGCTGTATTTGGCGAGGTCAGCTATGATGTGACCGACCGGTTTAACCTTGTTGCCGGGGCCCGGGTATTTGAACTGAAACGCGATGCCCAGAACACATTGCTTGCCGACGTTTTTGGTCGCCCGCTGGGACCTGGACCTCTGCTTGAATCCGACTTCAGTGACGTGGTCTGGAAATTTCAGGCATCCTACGACTTGACGGAAGAGACCCTTGTTTATGCCACTTACTCGGAAGGGTTCCGCGAAGGCGGGGAAAACTCTCCGGCCTTAACCGGCAATATCCCGCCAACATATGACCCCGATGTCGTATCCAATTATGAAATCGGCATCAAATCTGAACTTTTCGATCGCCAGCTCACATTGAACAGTGCGGTATATTACATGAAATGGGATGGCATTCAGGTCGCAACATTTGACGATACCGGGGCCTTTACCTTTATATCGAACGCTGGCAAGGCAGAGCTTTATGGTATCGAAATTGAAGGAACAGCAAGGCCAAACGCCCTTCAGGGCTTCAGCGCCAATTTCAGCTTCCGGTATTCGCAGCAGGAATTGAGCGAAGATAATCCGGCTGCCAATCCACCGGGTGCTCCGGCCAATCCCGCTGCCGGCCTGAAGGGCGATCGTATTCCGCAAAGCTTCCCGCTTCAGGCAAGCCTTGGGCTGGAGCAACGGTTCCCGATTGGAGGTCTGGACGGCTATGTACGGGGTGACGTCAGCTACACCGGCAAGGCCAGAACGCAGTTCAATACCTTTGCGCCGCAGTATCGTGAATGGGGTGATTTCTTCCTCGCGAACCTGAGGGCCGGTGTTGAGCAGGACAACTGGACCGCAGCCATTTACGCCAACAACATCTTTAATGAGCGTGAGCCCGTGAACTGGAGCGTACAGGAAGTGCCCGGCATCCCCGATCTGGTGCAAACCACCCAGCCCCGCGAAGTTGGTATTCATGCCAGCTACCGCTTCTAGGCCAACATGATTAAGGAGAGAAAGATGAATAATTTCAAAAAGCTTTCGGGCCATATCAATTCCCTTGACCGGAGGTCCTTTCTCTCCTTGTCTGCGGCTGCTTCTGCCCTGTTACCCGTGTCCGGTGTTCTTGCCCCTGCTCGTGCCATGGCATCCAGCAAGGGGGGAACATGGCGCGGCCTTGACAAAACAATCGTCATCAATGGTCTGGGTGGCATCGGCAACCCCAATATAAAACTTGATGCCATGAAGGCGGGCAATGCCCCCGACAAGCAAAAGGCTGTTTCAGATGACCGTACATCTTCTGTTGATAAACGTGCCATTGAAGATGCTCATCGTTCCGGCCTAACGGCCGTCAATGTGACGTTGGGCCATGTCGCGGGCCCGATGGAGCCGTTTGAGCATACGGTGAAGGAAATCGCAAAATGGGATGCTTTCATTCGCGAAAATGACAAGGACCTGACCAAGATCCTGACCGTAAAAGACATACACAATGCCAAGAAAAGCAACAGGGTCGGGATCATCTACGGTTTTCAGAACACACTGATGATGGGCGACGATGCCACCCGGGCCGATATTTTTGCCGATCTTGGGGTCAGGATTATCCAGATGACCTATAACCCTCGCAACAAGGCAGGTGACGGATCCATGGCGCCCGAGAATAAGGGGCTTACAAAACTGGGCCGCGACCTGGTTGCGCGCCTGAACGAAAACAAGGTCCTTGTGGACCTGAGCCATAGCGGTGAACAAACCTGTCTTGATGCGATCGCCGCATCCAGCGCGCCGATCACAATATCCCATACCGGATGCAGGGCGCTTGCCGATCTGCCCCGTAATAAAACCGACAACGAGCTTCGACAGGTTGCCGAAGGCGGAGGTGTCGTGGGCATCTATTTCATGCCCTTCCTGAAAGTGGAAGCCCGGCCAACCGCCACGGATGTTGTAGCCCATATTGAACACGCCCTGAATGTATGCGGCGAAGACCATGTCGGCATCGGGACGGATGGCGGGATCACGCCAATTGATGATATGGAAACCTACAAGGAAGCCTTGCGCATTGAAGTGGAAGCGCGGGCGAAGTCCGGTATTGGCGCCAAGGGAGAACGACCCGATACATACCCGTTCATTCTGGATTTGCGCGGGCCAACCCAGTTCCAGAAACTTGCCGATATGCTACAGGCTCGCGGTCACAAGTCCGGAACAATCGAGAAAATTCTTGGCGGTAATTTCATGAGGCTTATGGGCGACGTCTGGCCCGCCTGATCTCACAACCTGTAAATCTTGAAGTCGAGGATAGTACCGCGTGCCGGAAGAACTGATTTCATATGTAAATACCGTTGTGGTACCCGGCGGGCTGATGGCGATCATGTTCAGTCTTGGGCTCACCCTGGCCCTGAGCGACTTTCGCAACCTGATCGTATATCCTCGCGCTGTAACGGCAGGGTTGACGGGCCATTTTTTGTGCCTGCCGGTGCTTGGTGTCGCCATAGCCTACCTTTTCCGCTTACCCCCGGAAATGGCTGTAGGGCTTTTTATCCTGGCGGTATCGCCTGGCGGCGTTACCTCGAACGCGGTCACTTTTGCCGCCCGGGGAAATGTGGCACTTGCCGTCATTATGACGGCCATTACCAGTATGATCACCATTGTTACCACCCCGATTCTGATCAGTTGGGCGCTCTCCCACTTCTTTGAAGGGCACGGAAATGTGCCTGAACTTTCCATTCTGAATACGATCCGCCAGCTATTGTTTATGACCGTCCTGCCCATTGGCGGTGGCATGATTGTTCGTCATTTCGGCCCCCGGATTGCCGAACGCATGAGCCATTGGCTGCGGCCCGTATCCCTGATTATTCTGATTTGTGTGATCCTGTTTTCGGTGTTTGTAAGCGCCGATTTACTGCTGGACAATATTGTTCATGCGGGGCCAGCTGCCTGGGCGCTGAACGTTGCCGCAATGGGGACAGGATTGCTTATTGCGCGCCTGTTTGGATTGGGCAGGACAGATTCCATGACACTCGGAATCGAGATCGGCATCCAGAACGCGACCATGGCCACATTCCTGTCGCTCTCTGTCCTGAATAGCTGGGCGCTGGCCATTACACCTACAATTTATGGCTGCATCATGTTGATAAATGCCGGCATTATGGTGCGCTTTCTAAAGGCCAGATGGAAAAAACATCAACCGGTTGATCAGTAGGAATAGCGCAGGCGGGTATAGCGGATTAATGCCAGCCCGTTCAGAACCATGATTGTCCCGTATATTGTGGGAGCAGCGGCATAATCGACCCGATCCAGAACCGTCACCGCAATAAAGGTCGCCATGGTCGCGTTCTGGACACCCAGACCAATTGCCAGCGTGACTTTCTGGCGAGGATCAAGATAAAACTGTCGCCCCAGCCAAAGCCCCAAGCCGGTGGCAATCAGGTTAAGCAGAAGCGCAAGCGGCCCGATATACACGATATTTTCAAGAACCAGCGACCAGTTCATCAATACGGTATAGGCGATGGTCGTTAGCAAAATGGCAAAGGTTGCCGGACGCAGCCAGATCAACAGGCTTTTTGTCAGGGCCGGAAACATCAGACGCACACCCAGTCCGCCAACAATAGGAAGTGCCGTATACAGAAACAGTTTTTCAATGGCCCCGCCCAGAAACAGGGAAGGCATGGCCATTTGTCCATAGAACAATCGCAGCGCCAGCATCACAAAAAGCGGCGTCGTAATGATGCTGATCATGCTGGAAACCGCCGTCATTGTTATGGATAGCGCAACATCGGCACGACCGATAAAGGTCAGAATGTTGGATGTAATACCACATGGGCAAACCGCAATAATAATGAGGCTGACCGCCACCGCAGGCGGAAGCTCCAGAAACAGGGCAAGGGCAAAGGCAATTGCTGGCAAGCATACAATATGCCCCAGAATGCCAACCAGCAACGGTCGGGGAAATTGAATCAACCGTTTGAAATCAATAATGCTCAGGGAAAGCCCCAGCCCGAACATCAATATGGCGAGCGCCAAAGGCAGCAGCAGTATGGTAACGAAGCTATCCATGCCTGTATAACGAGCCCCCTTTTCAGGATTGAGCCTTGCTGCTAACTGCTCTCTTTGGCTTTTTGCGCCCGCTTCAGGCGCCCAAGGAGATCATAAAGCATTTCTCTCTCTTCCGAAGATACCTCTTCAAGAGCAGAAGCTACCCATTCTGAATAATGCAGGGATATGTCCTTGTAAAGTTCACGTCCCTTATCGGTCAGTCCAATCTGAAAACTTCTTCTGTCCGCCGGATTGAGCCGACGTTCAATCAACTCTTCTTTTTCCATGCGTGTAAGCAGTGCGGAAATGCCGCCAGCCGTATCAAGGAGCCTTTTGGTCAGATCCCCAACTGAAATCCAGTCGTCATTTGATTTATGCAACTGTGTCAGTACGTCAAATCGTGACAGGCTTTGCTGATAATTGTCATGCATTCGACTGCCAATATTGCGCTCGATAGATTTATAGCACTGCAGCATCTGATGCCAAAGGCCAATGGCAGACGCCCCTGATGTATCATTTTCCTGCATTGCACCCTCGCTTTAGTATTCAATTACGGACATTATATATGACACATCAAATAAATTCATCACATTTGTCAAGGAACTGTGCTTTTATAAAAACAGCGGGTTGCAGCGTTCTTTCATAAGGCATGGAAATAGCTGTTGCGAGGTATTTTATCTTGCAAATGCAATATGTTGCCGCGAAAATACCTGTCGGGTAAAAATATCCCGTAGGTAAAAAAGGAATGGTATGCGTATTCAATTTTTGACTTTGGCAATCCTCGCCAGCTTTCTCCAACTGGCCCTGCTTCCCGCAGCCAGAGCGGCATCAAGCGATTTTGCAGCAGCCGACCAGCAGATGCGTGATAATTTCCCATCAAGCAAAATTGGAAAATTTATACAGGATGACTCTGCCGGCTATCAGGAAATTAAATCCTTTGTTGCCGGCCTGCATGCTCATGCCCTCAAGGAGCTGGAGCAACTAAGCCTGCTGGCACAAACCAGCCCGAATGACCCCGTATTCGCCAATAAAGGCTATTCAGTAAAACCACTTCTTGCTTGCGAAGATATCTCCGACCGCTTTGATCAGGTCACGCACGCCGGGACGACCAACGTTGTCGCCACTGCGGAATTAAGTCAAGCGATACGCAGCTGTGCGCCCCATGTGCGCTTCATGCGTCCGTACTTTCTGGAACATCAGCAAACCCTTATGAAATGGCAGCAATTCTCGCGTATGCTCCAGTTACCGACAAGAAAGAACGTGACCGGCGTCATGAGCGCATATCGGAAAAATATGGTTCCGCGATATGAGAAGCTGGTGGCCCCCAAAACGCCGGATATAAAAACGCAGATCGCTGCGACGGACAGCTCGTCATCCATCGATCGCGAAGATATGAAAGATGGCCCGCTGCCCTCGGAACCCTACCAATACACCTGGGTAGAAACAGCGATGATTCAAAATCACCTGAAGGCCATACAGCAGGAATACGACCCGGAGGCCAAATTCAGGCAGCATTTCAAATCCTGCCAGAGCATTATCGACACCCCGGAAAGTGCTTTTGGTACTTTTCTTACCTTGAACACCTGGCTCCCGAATTGTGTCAGCGAGGTGGGCATCATAACACGGGGGCCTTACGTGAAGGACCTCCGGGCATTTGCGGCAGATTACAAGAGCAAACTCGCGCTGTATGAAACGCCAGTCCAGAAAGAACGAGCCTCTGATCTGCCTGACCTTCCCTCACAGCCCTATATATTCACCCCTCAGGAAATCGATGCTTTCAAAAATTATATAAGGATTGCCAAATCCCAGTCCGTGGCCTTGCGCGCAACCATGCAATTTTCCGGTCAGGGCGGAAAAATATATCCTCTGGACGCCTGTCCGGGGACTGATACAGACTATCTGCAAACTGATCTGAAAAACCCGCTGATAAAAGGCAATTATGTCAGTTTCGTCAACAAGCTTGCAGGTTGCGCGAATGACATTGCCAAATATAACGAAACGGCGGGGACACCACTGGTGAACCGGTTAAGGGACTATGCTGCAGAGCTGAACAGGGTCAAGAGCAAATCATTATTTTGATCGGAGCCGGCCCACATACCTCCGCTTTTTAAAATGCGACGGGGCCGACACCAAAAATGTCGACCCCGTTACTTTTAATCCGAAAAAATCCGATTAAATATAGCCTGAGTTAAGCCTTGTTGCGAGCACTCTTCCGACGTGCAGCAGCAATGCCAGCCAACCCGGGGATCAGCAACAGCATTGAAGCCGGTACCGGAACATCAGCCGGATCTGTTGGGTCAGTTGGATCTGTCGGTGGCAATTCACGTTCAGCAATCGCGCTGTAAAGCACGTTCTGCTGTGAATAATTGTAGAATGCAAATGCGCCGTCATCAAATGCCGCCACACCAGCTTCTGCAGCCGTCACGCTTAATTCCAGAACACCATCAACCAGCACCTCAATCAGACTGGAAGTAAACGTGATATCAAAGGCATAGTCAACATTCGATACCCAGCCAGTGGCACCAAGGGTAGCCGCACGCTCAATTTCGGTAATACCACCCGAATGGTCCCAGAAATCAAGTTCTGTATCGCCGTCACTTACCAGAGAAAGCGCCAGACCGGCAGACCCAGATCGTCCGCTAAATGTCTGATCAGCTTTTTTCCAGTCAACCAGAACGTAATTGGCTGTAGATGAATTGATCTCGTTATCCTGATAGCCTAGAAGAAAACCAATAAAATCGTTGTCACTGGTGGTTTGAACTTTAATATTGCCCGATAGCGCAGTCCCCTGCGCATTGGAGCCAGCCTCAAAATAAGCCGTCGGTGAACCGTTCACGGTCTGTAATACAGCGTCATTTCCCGGCTGCACATTCCATGATGAATCAGTCCCGTCTCTTTCCCATGTTGTCAGATCAACAGGCACAGGAGCCGCCTGGGCTGCTGTGGCACCTATGGTCAGCCCAAGTACGGCTGCACAACTCAAAACCTTGTTCATTTCACTAACTCCCAAAACGCAAGTTCATTTCCCACTCCATGCAAGAAATACATCTCTGCACAAGCAATAAGAGTGCCAAATAAATAATTATTATTTATCAGCATGTTATGGAGTTAACTGGATTTTTCTGTAAAATTTCCCGACGCTATTGCATGCAATATTGCATTTGTTGCCCGCCGGAGAACGTAAAAAATGGCAGCCCCTTTTTACGAAGGCCACCACTTAATACGGGGATTTAACAAGAAAAGCTGTTGTCAGGCGGATGGCTTCCGCCGCCGCACCAGACCAAGCCCCAGAAGGCCCGCCCCCAGCAGCAGGATTGACGCCGGCACAGGAACATCCTCGGAAGACTGGTTGCCTGCAGAGGTCAAATAGCTCATGCCATCAAAATTACCCAAACCCGTCAGACGCGTCGTCCGCGCAAAGCCGTTATTCGGGTCATAAGAATAAAGATTACCGCTATAATCAACGTCCCAGTACAGATCAAGGTCAGGATCATAAGTAAAGCCGCTATCATTCACAAACGGGCCATTACTCAGCAGACTCTGCGCCCCCGTCAAACGATCAATCTCGTATATATCGCCAGCCCCGTCAGACATCCCGACAAGCCTGTCATTCATCCAGTCATAGGAAAGACCACCGATACCGGCGTTCATGGAACCATTAATTATGGTTGCAGACCCGTCTGTCAGGCTAAGGCTATAGAGCCCGCTGCCACCGGAGAACTGGCTGCCATAAAGAACATTGTTACGCGTATCAAAAGCCAGCCCGAATATATCATTAACGCCATGAGAGCCAAGAAGTGTCGCCGCCCCGGTGCCCCGGTCAAGGGTAAAGAGATTATTGTTGTTTCGACCGCCGACCATGTACATCGTATCGCTGTAAGGGTCATATGCCAGCCCGCCAAAGCTCACGTTCGTCCCCAGGGTCCCCACTGTTGATACCGCCAAACTTAATGTATCAATGGCGACCAGCGTGTCGTTACCGTTATCAAGTGCGTATAACACACCGGCGTTCGCCGCACCCGCAGTCAACAAGAACGCGGCGCCTGACGCAGCAGCTAAAAAGTTCCGACCCATTTTTGCTTCCTTCAAAATTCACATATCGGCGGCAGGACCAAAGATGCGTTTTGCATGCCATAAAAAATCATCTGCATTCCGATAATTAGAATATTCCTCTTAACATCCTGTAAATATAACTCCGGCAGGGATGGCTGTTTTTTCCAAAAACCCGACCTGAAATTTAAAACCGCGCACAAAAAAGCGGCTTGCACCATGCAAGCCGCTAACCTGAAAGTAAATCCCGTTAAAATATGTTACATTTTGCGGCGACGCAGCCACATTGCAGCAAGCCCAAGCCCCAGAAACCCAAGGGTTGCAGGCTCACTAACTTCCTGACCGCCCGGGCCAATATCGCTGGTAAGCGTCACACGAGCCCGCAGATAAGCCTCATTTTCTGCATTCTCTACTGTCCAGAATTCAGTAGCTGGCGTCCCTGTGTCCAGATCACCAAACAGAAAACCACGTATTTCCAGAGAGTAAAGGTCGGACCCAATCAGGAATGAATCTGACAAACTGTTGTAATTAAGCCTTACCCTGTCTGCACAACCATTAACATTCACACCTTCACCGTGATCTCCGCCATCAGCACACGGGTCGTTGCTGTTTGTTGTTTCCCAATGATCAAAATCATAGAGGAAGTTTTTGGTTCCCTGACTGATCCCGTCAACCAGAATTTCCGCAGAAATAGATAACTGCACACCGGAAATACTGCTGCCACCACTGATTGGGCGGTTAAAATGCGTAAATGTTCCAACAATAAAATCATCAGACGGGCTGGGCGGAAGTGTAATATCAAAATCAACAGCAGAGGATGAAAATTCATAACCGCTTTGCCCGCTGCCTGTTGAGTTCCCCCAATATACAGCCGACGTAGGGCCCATTGGGTCGTACGCAACATTTGTACCACCGCTAATGTTAGACCATGACGCCGAAAAATCTGAAAACGTTACCACACCGGCGACCGCAGGCACTGACGACAGAGCAAGACCTGCAGCAAGCAATATTGAACCAAGTTTAATATTCATTTGGATTCTCCGATTCCCAAAAAGCATGAATATTCACCTTTAAGCAGAAACTGTGCCAGAATGGGAATCTCTAATAAACTCATATATATATGAAAACTTACCTCTCAACGCCTTATGAACAGTGTAAATTTATTCGACACATCCAGACGGATGCCCTTGAGGGGAGAATATTCAAAAAACAAAACCCGCCATGTCCCGCCATGTAATGTGAAATCAGAGCTTTTGACCTTCAAAGAGTACATAGCCTCATCCCCTCCAAATTACATCCATATGGATTTTATTCTTTACAATGCGAGTTGATCAGATACAGTTTGTTATTTGGAAATGCCGATAACTGCACCAAAGATACGAACCGGGGAACAAGGTGATGCTGCGCTATATTACTTTCATAATCATGACATTTCATGCCGCAAACAGCCTCGCCAATCCTCCCCTCAAAAAAGACCGGCCAAATATCCTGCTCATCGTCGCCGACGATCTGGGTTTTGGAGATATAGGGGCTTTTGGTAGCGAAATTCAAACGCCGACCCTTGACAGTCTTGCCGCGCAAGGGGGCCGCCTGACGTCCTTCTACACTCAGGCGTCATGCTCTCCGACAAGGTCAATGCTGCTGACGGGCGTTGACAACCACCTGAATGGTCTGGGCACCATGGCAGAACTTCTAAAACCCCATCATCAGGACCGTCCGGGGTATGAGGGATATCTGAACCAGAATGTCGTCACCGTTGCCCGGCTTCTTCAGGACGCAGGCTATTATACTGCTCTGGCTGGCAAGTGGCATCTGGGTTACGGGCCGAATGCTGACCCGGCCAATCGGGGCTTTCAGGATACCTATACAATGCTGAATGGCGCTGGCAATCATTATAATAGCGGTGGGCCCAATGGCAAACATCCCAAGGCAAGTTATACCCGTAACGGAAAGCCGGTTGAACGGCCGGAAGGCATTTTTTCCACCGACCTTTATACCGACATAGCGCTTGACCAGATCCAGACGGCGTACAAGGAAGGCAAGCCCTTCTTCAGCTATCTGGCATATACGGCACCTCACTTTCCCCTTCAGGCCCCGCGGGAAACCATCGAGAAATATGCTCACGTTTATGATATCGGCTGGGATCAGTTGCGAGAAGATCGTTTCCTGCGCATGAAAAAGCTGGGGCTGGTTGACCGGGACCAGACATTGCCCCCAATGGACAACGTCCCCGCCTGGGACAGGCTTTCACCGGAAGAACAGCAATATGAAGCCCGTAAAATGGCAATATATGCGGCCATGGTGGACAATCTGGATACCAACATTGCCCGGCTTGTTCAGGCCTTGAAAGATACTGGCGAATATGACAATACCATTATTATCTTCATGTCGGACAATGGTACCGACCCCTATGACCGCTTGCAACGCCCCATCTTTCGGGACTGGGTCGCCCGAAATTACAACAATAGTTACGATAATATCGGAAATGGCAATTCATACGTCTTTTATGGCCCCGGCTGGGCACAGGCCGGGTCCGTTCTTCATAAATATTACAAGTTCCTGCCTTCAGAAGGCGGGATGCACGTACCTGCCATTATGCGCATACCGGGGGGCCTGGACGATGGACGGACCCTCGACGCTTTCATGTCTGTCCTCGACATCACCCCCACTCTTCTGGATATTGCAGGCGCCCAGCATCCCGGCAAAACCTATAAGGGGCGGAAAATCCACGTACCAACCGGGCATACCCTGCTGCCTTACCTGACCGGCAAGACGGATGTCGTATATCAGCGTGACGAACCTGTTGCGTTTGAATTGTTCGGACATGCTTCTGTTTTTGCAGGACCATGGAAAGCCGTAAAGCTGCAAAAGCCTTGGGGAAATGGCGACTGGTCCCTTTATAACCTTGCCGAGGACCCGGGCGAACAGACAAATGTGAGCAATCGGCACGCGGACAAGCTTGAAATACTATTAACGGCGTTTGAAGGCTATAGCATCCGCAACGGGATTGTTGCCGAAAGAAACCTCACTGCTTTCCCCCAAAAGCCTGATTACCTAAATAGCCATGAAAAAGCGAAAGAGGCGAGCCAGACCCCGTAACCCGTCCACCCTGTTCCCCTGCTTATGCCTGAACAATTTTGTTCGGATTAAGAAGACCTCGCCCCCTGGACCAAACTTGCACACCTTAATATTATATCCATATGGATTTTATTATTTACAAACTAAAACCGTTTGGATATATTGTTTGAAAGTTAAAATAATTTTCACGGCACACTTAACCGGCAACACAAGAACAAAAACTGATCTCATTTTATTTGGAGGAAAACATGATAGCATCACAAAAGAAGCTGACGACAATTGCCGCCCTGCTCGCCTGCACAGCAATGCAACCGGCAGCTGTCGCATGGGCCAACCGCGCTGAACAGGCCCAGCCTCCAAGGGGCTTGGAAGAAATTGTTATTTCAGCACGCAAACGGACAGAAACACTGCAAGACGTTCCCCTTTCGGTAACCGTTCTCTCTGGCCAGAAACTCCAGCAGTCAGGCGTCACCGATCTGCAGGGGCTTTCCCAGTATGTACCAAACTTCACCTTTACAGAAGCAGTGGCAGCAGCGGACCAGTTTTTTATCCGCGGCTTTGGCTCCGGTGTGAATGCCGGGTTTGAAATGTCCGTTGGTCAGGTCATTGACGGCTTTTTCTATGGCCGCAGCCGATATGGCCGTGCAGCCTTTCTTGATGTTGAGCGGATTGAAGTTCTTCGCGGCCCCCAAGGCGCCCTGATTGGCAAGAACACATCTGCCGGCGCAATCAATATCACCACAAACAAACCGACGGAAGAATTCGAGGGCTATATTGCGCCATCCTACGAATTCGAAGGAAATGAAGGTTACTCAGTAGACGCGGTCCTTTCAGGCCCGCTGACAGACCGACTACGGTTTCGCGTCGCGGCCCGCTATGAAAACAAGGATGGTTGGGTCACCAACCTGAACTCCGGCAAAACCGAGCCGACCACTGACGATTTCACGACACGCGCCACCCTCGATTTCGATGCAACAGACGACCTGCTTGTGCGCCTGTCCTACCAGTACGGCGATATACATCACACAGGGCGTAACCGGGAATTGTCCAAGTGTTCCGCCAATTTGACATCAACACTGGTGGCGCAGAACCTTACAGGCGTTGAAGATTGTACACTGAACAATACACGTAGTTCGCTCAATCTCGATCAGTACGGCACCCTGAACGAGGAAGTCAACGACACAAGGTTTCATATCGCAAATATGACCCTGGAATGGAATCATGACGACTTCACTATATCCTCCCTGACCGGATTCTCGCGCTATACCGGGCTCGATTTCTGGGATACAGACTCTCTGCCGATCCAGGTGACATCAATCAACAACAATCTCGAGTATGAGCAATTATCCCAAGAATTGCGCATCGCCTCCAATGGCAACGGCACCATTGACTATATCGCCGGTATATTTTTGCAGGACACGACACAAAATGAACGTCAGCAGGTCAACTTCTATGCCCTGCCTGCGCCAGCAACACGTAACATCAATGCTGATATAGATTCAAAAACAGCGGCTGTGTTTGCCCAGATTGACTGGAATATATCGCACCAGCTGATCCTGTCCGTCGGCGGCAGATACACCCACGAAAAGAAGGACCTCAGGCACTGGCAGTTTGGCAGTATTCTGGAAACTGAAGTCCCCATGGCCTTTGGCGGTGGTCCGGCATCTCCAACCCATGACGTCACAATGGAGCGTACTGAAAACAATTTTTCTCCTGATGCATCTCTTCAATGGAAACCAACCGACGATGTCATGATCTATGCCAACGTCGCGCGCGGCTTTAAAGGCGGTGGCTTCGACGCCGTGTTCGCAGGGAACCAGGCCGCAACAGAAGCAGGTGTGGAATTCAGCAAGGAAACCGTCACCGCATACGAGCTGGGGGCAAAATTTGACTTCCCAGAGCAAAATGCACAATTCAATATTGCTACCTTTTATCAGAAGTTCAAAGATCTGCAGGTCAGTTCGCTGATTAATACCCAGACCTTGACGTTTGCGGTGGATAACGCGGCTTCTGCCAGATCATATGGTGTGGAAGCGGATGCCCGCTGGCGACCAATCCCGGAGCTCACCCTGTCAGCGGCCGGTGCATATCTGAACGCCAAGTACAACGATTTCCCAACGGCACAATGCTATGATGGCCAGACAATAGCTGAAGGCTGCGTTGGCGGTGTACAGGACCTGTCCGGTAAATTTCTCCAGTTTGCTCCAAAGTGGACATTCACCGGCAATATCGATTATGTCGCCGAGCTGGGAAATGGTTATTCATTAACGCCGGGGGTCACAATCAGCTATCTGGGCAAGCAATATTTGTCACTTGATAACAGCCCGGATCTGATCCAGTCCTCCTATGCCAAGATTGACGCCCAGATCTCACTCTATAGTGAATCAGGGGACTGGTCATTGTCACTGATCGGCCGAAACCTGACCGATAAACTGACCAGCCCGTTTGCGAACAAGTCAACAGCGGTTGGCGGTGTTGGAACCTTCTTCCGCTTCACTGATCCGCCGCGCCAGATCATGTTGCGTGCCCGGAAAAATTTCTAAAGGAAATCAGGCGCCACTCCCGGGCACGTACAGCTCGGGAGTGGAGGTTGCCCGTCAGTCTGTATGATGAAAGACCGGATCAATGAATAATATGGATATTTCCTCCCAGACTTTGCAAGAGCTACTCCTGCAAAGTGCCGATATGCCCTGGCGCGAAAAATCCCTTAAAGGCGTCCACGAAAAGATGCTCTGGCGGGATGATAATACAGGCGCCTCCATTGCCCTGATCCGTTTTGACAAGGGAGCAGGCATCCCCCAACCGCACTCCCATGCATCCAACCAGTTCATGTTCTGTCTGCGGGGCACCTATGAATATACCAGCACGGGCGTCACACTCACTGCCAACAGTTTTTACTGTAATCCCAAAGGCAACATACACGGCCCGACTATTGCTCATGAAGAAACAGAAGTGATCGAAATTTACGATGGCCCCCATTATCCGCAAAAACCGGATTGGTACACAGATGAACGCGATGCCCATTAAGCTCTCTGTCAGGACCGTACCATGGCCAGCTTAACCGCTTCCTCGCTGACACAATATGTAGCCGCCATTCTTGAAAAACACGGAGCCAGCAGCTCAAATGCCATGATAATTGCACATGCGCTTGTGACAGCGGATATTGAAGGCACCCCCTCGCACGGCGTAATGCTGGTGCCCATGTATGCCGAACGCATACGGGCAGGATCAGTATCTGTTGACGGGCACTGCCCGGTCATCCGGGATGAAGGCAACAGTTTTACTATGGACGCCCGAAATAATGCCGGACAACTTAGTTCCCGGCAAGCAGTGGAAAGAATTTTGTCCCGCGCGCCCCAACACAGTCTTGTGTCGGCGGCTGTCCGCAACGGATTTCACTTTGGCACCGCAAGCTACTGGGCTCTCCAAATGGCGGAGGCGGGTTTGATCGGCATCGCCATGTCCAATACCCGTCCACTAATGCCCGCACCGGGTGGGGCCCAGGCCGTTGTTGGCAACAACCCCCTGGCCATTGCGGCGCCAACCGCCGACGGCCCGCCAATCTGTCTGGATATGGCAACCAGCGCCAGCGCAATGGGCAAGATCAGAATGGCAGCGCAGAAGGGCGATCCCATTCCGGAAGGCTGGGCAACAGACAAGGAAGGTGTCCCGACCACCAGTGCCACAGACGCGATCAAGGGCATGCTCTTGCCTGCAGCTGGCCCCAAGGGATTTGGCCTCGCCCTGATGATTGACATCATGTGCGGCGCGCTTTCCGGCGGCGGAACAGGGCGGGACGTACAACCACTCTATGGCGATGCCGCCACCCCGTATAATTGCGCGCATTTCTTTCTGGCCATTAATCCTGCTCACTTTGTAGACCCCGCCCTGTTCCGGTCCAGTACACGTGCGCTGGTCGATCAGATACACCAATCAACTCCGGCACCCGGGGTCGCAAGGTTATACGTGCCCGGCGAACTCAGGCGCGAAGCAGCCGGTCAAAGCAGGGATGCATGCCGCGTCACTGACGAAACGTTAATGACATTGGCCAAAGTCGCGCATTCCGTCGGCATTGATCAACACCCTGAAAGTTTAACATTCCCGTAGAACAGAGAATTTCATGATGGCCAAAACCCAGATATCGACAGACAGGCTAAGACAGCCCAACGGACACTTCTCCCAGGCGACAATGATTGAAGCCCGCGGCAATATTGTTTTTATTTCAGGTATGACTGCTCGCCATTCGGACGGGTCAATATCGGGTATTGGCAATGTCGAAATACAAACCCGTCAGGTTTGTGAAAATCTGAAAAGCGCCGTCGAGGCGGCTGGCGGCACGCTGGAAGATATCTGCCGGGTCGATGTGTATGTGCGCAATATTGAGCATTTCGATACCATTCACAAGGTACGCCAGGAATATTTCAAGGCACCACTGCCTGCTTCAACAATGGTTGAAGTCAGCAAAATGGTGTCACCTGAATATCTTATCGAGATCAGCGCAATTGCCGTCATTGATGCGGCCTGAATTTCCTGTGGAGAACACTGACAATGCGTTTCGCCAGCTTCATATACAAGAACACCCCCCGCATTGGTGTCGTTCAGTCTGATACGATCATTATTTTGCCTGTTTCCATGGGTGATATGAGCGATCTGGTGAAATTGGGCGACGAGGGTAAAATTGCGGCTGCCCGCGCTCTGGAAAACTCCCAACTCGTCCGGATCAACCTGAGCGATGTACAACTGCTGCCCCCGCTCACCCGATTGCGCCGGGATATACTGTGCACTGGCTGGAATTACTGGGACCATTTTGAAGAAGGCAAAGGCAAACGCGAGGGGCAGGATGTTCCCCGACCGGATGCGCCCACCTTTTTCACCAAGGCACCAGACACCCTTATTGGCCCTAATGACAATATTGACTGGGACCCGCGCATATCGGCCAAATGGGATTATGAAGCGGAACTGGCCCTCGTTATTGGTCGGGACGGCCGCAGCATTCCCCAAAATGAAGCGCTTGACTATGTGTGGGGATATTGTCTGGCCAATGATATTTCCCAACGCGACCTGCAACGCCGCCATGGAGGCCAATGGCTGAAGGGCAAAAGTATAGACAATACAATGCCTCTGGGGCCCTTTCTCGTGACACCTGACGAATTATCGTTGCCCGACATTCGACTTGAATGTCTGGTAAACGGCACGGTTCTGCAAGATGCCTTTGTTCGCCAGATGGCTTTTCCGATCGCTGAATTAATTGCAGAATTATCGTTTGGCATGACGTTGAGGGCGGGGGATCTGCTGATAACAGGGACTCCCGCAGGTGTTGGCAACGCGCGCGCCCCCCAGATTTTCCTGAAAGACGGCGACGAAGTTGTTGTTAGAAGCCCAGAGTTGGGAGAATTGCGAAACAGGCTGGTCCGGGCAGATCTTTACGGACAGTCCGGCATTCCCGCCATGGACCAATCGTCATGAAGACCTCATTCGATGCCAGCGGCGATGTAATTGTCATAACAGGCGGGGCCAACGGTATTGGGGCGGCCCTCGCGCTGCATTGTGCACATACGGGAGCCACCGTGGTTATCTGTGACATTGACGAAAAGGCCGCCAGTTCCCTGACGAGCACACACCCCCGTATTACATTTGAAAAACTTGATGTCGGGAACAGGGAAGACGTTCTAAATGTCATGAAGCACATTGAAGAGATCCACGGCAAAATAGACGGGCTTGTATGCGGTGCCGCTATTCAGCCCCGATGCCCGGTTCATGAAATGACGGCAGAAACATGGATGAAAACAATCCGCATCAACCTTGACGGTGTGGTCTGGTGTTATCAGGCCGTAGTGCCCGGCATGATAAAACGCCGTCACGGCAGCATCATCGCCTATACCTCAGGTCTGGCCCAAAGCGGCTGGCCCGGAGCTTCTGCCTATGCCTCCAGCAAGGCCGCCCTGATTGCCTTTGTCAAAAGTGCCGCAAAGGAAATTGCCTGTCATCAAGTCCGCTTTAATATTATTGCCCCGGGCGTTATTGATACCCCGCAATATCGCGAGGCCAATGCGGGGCAAGATGCACAATACTGGCAAAATGCGCTGGGCGTTGGAGCACCACAAGATGTCGTCGGACCGCTAATGTTCCTGCTTTCCGATGCTGCCACCATGACGGCCTCCCTGATCAGCAGGGATTTCGCCTATTCCGCAACTATGGAAGGGCAGGAAACATGATGCCCGACCAGAACCCGGTGCCTGATGCCGAAAAGCCGGTTATTATAATCGGGGCCGGTCCCATTGGCCTGACCACGGCTCTGGGCCTTGCCTATTATGGTATCCCCTTCGAAATCTATGAAGAAGACGGCGAGCTGTCAAAAGATACCAAGGCAGGCACAATTTTAACCCGTACACTGGAAGCCTTTCGGCGTTATGGCATTGCCGACGATGTCCTGAAGCATGCCCTGCGCGTGGATGAAATTGGTGAGCTTGAACGGGCGACCCAGCGGACGACAAGATCCATTCGTACGGCACTGCTGAAAGACGATACCCGCTATCCCTTCGTCATCAACCTGCCTCAAAATGATCTGGAGTCTATTCTGGGCCCTGCAGTCGCAAACTGTGGCAAAGGCTCTCTTCACATGAACCACAGGCTGACCAGCTTCAGTTCATCAAATTCCGGCATCAGTGCAATTTTCGAAACTTCCGACGGACCGAAGACCGTTGAGGGTAGCTATCTTCTGGCCTGTGATGGCGGACGCAGCTCTGTACGTAAACAGCTTGATATTCCGGTTGAGGGAAAATCACTTGATATCCGTTATATGCTGGTCGACCTGGAGGTCGATCTCGATCAGTCAAATCCACGGGACTATCCCTATCTGGCATATTTTTCTGATCCGGACGAATGGATGATCCTGATCCGCCAACCCCATTGCTGGCGCTTTCTCTACCCGCTCTCCAGGAATGCTGTCGAACCTACAGAGGAAGAACTCGGCGACAAGGTGCTGCAATTTATCGGCAAGGTTGACCATCTCAGGATTCTGGGAACCGTCATCTACAATGTGCACCACCGCATCGCCCGGAAATGGCGGTCAGGGCGAACCTTTCTGATGGGTGATGCGGCCCACCTGATCACGCCGATGTGGGCCCTTGGCCTGAACACGGGCATTCTGGATACAATCAGTTTACCCTGGCGTCTGGCATGGGTCATGCGCGGCTGGGCAGATGACAGCCTGCTGGATGGATACGAGCGTGAACAGCAGCCGGTGGCGTCCGAAGGATCAGCTGAAATGGCAGAATCCGCAAGGGCACATATGCAAAGCCAAAAAAACGGCATCAGGGCAATGTCAGGTGAAGACTGGGGCAACGCCTATACCAGAACATTGCTGGGTGTTCGTCTGGATATGGACGGGACCGGTGACTGGTCCATGGTCAAGACCGAAGCTTCCCCCCCTGCTGTTCGAACAGGCGAACGTATCCCGGATTTCGAACTGCACGGGCCAGACGGTCGCGCCATTCGGGTGCACGATCTGACAGGTACGCAGTTTCTGGCCCTTTATTTTGTTGATACGCGCCGCCAACCCGCCATTCCGCAGAATACCTCGCCTGCCATGAAACATTTTGCGGTCTCAAGATGGGATGCCCCGCTGGATTCCGGCTTGCGGGACCGGGCACTTCTTGATGTCGGGGAATGTTTCCGTCGTCGTCTTGGGATAGAAGACAATGTCGTCGTCCTGATCCGGCCGGATGACCACATCGCCGCCATTCTTCCCCTGACACACAATGTCGCCAGTGATTTTTACGAAAAGATCGTAGGCGCACCCTTACCTTCCGTGGAGGCTTTCTGATGACAGACCCCGTCGTTCTGGGATTAAACGGTTTTGGGCTCGAAGTACCGGATCTGGAAGTTGCCAGATCATTTTACAAGAGCTTTGGACTGAAGATTCATGAACAGGATCAGCAGCTATTGCTGAATTCACCGGGCCGCACACATAATGAAGGAATCATTCTTCAGGGACCAGTAAAGAAACTGCACCATGTTTCATTCCATACCGCCCCGGATATGCTGGCACCCTTCGCCGACAAGCTGAATAAGTACGGGCTGGATGCGCAGGACAGCGGACCATTGGCAAGCCTGCGCAAGGGGCTGTGGTTTCAGGACCCCTGGGGTACATGGGTTAATATCTGCCCGTCGCCCCCCACGACCCCGCGACAATTACAAAACATTCCCTCCAACGACCCGGATACAAAGGCCAGAGTGGATATCGCGTTCTGGCAGGAAATGACGCAGGCTCGACCTCCCCTTCGGCTTGGTCACATGCTGATGTTCACCCATGACTGGGAAAAATCCGAGGCATTTTATTGTGACATGCTGGGATTGCGGGTTTCGGATCGAGGCGCCGGGAAGGTGTCGTTCCTGGCCGCAGGAACGGGCGTGATTGACCACCATTGTTTTGGCCTGATCAACAGCACACATCGCGGATATCAGCACGCCAGTTTCCAGGTTGGCAGTTTCGACGATATCGGGTTTGGGGTCAAACAAATGGCAGAGTCCGGATTTAGAGAAGGTTTCGGCCCGGGGCGTCACGCAATTGCCTCCAACCTTTTTCACTACCTGCGCGATCCATGGGGTAGCTGGGTAGAATATTATGCCGACATGGACAAGATCAGTGACCGCTGGGCTGCCCGGGACTGGCATAGTCTGCCCTATGTCTGGGGACCCGAATGGTCTCCTGAATTCTGGGGTGGAGAAATGAACGGCAATTTTGAGCCAGGATAGAAAAGAGTCGGGCTATGGTGACAATACCGCTGGATGTTCACACTCACCTTATCCCGATCAAGCCGGATCGATTGGCGGGCATTAAAGACGTTCACTGGGATGCGGAAAAACCCTGCCTGAATATTGATGGTCGCCCCATCGCCCTGCCCGATCTGTTTAGCCCTGCCCGCCTGATTGAATGGATGGACAGGCATCAGATTGAACAGGCATACATCTCTATCCCGCCGCCACTCTATCGCCAGCATCTGGACATGGATGAAGCCCGTATCTGGTCGACCTGTATCAATGACGGTCTTCTGGCAATCTCCCGCAAATATGACCGACTGCATGCCCTGATACATTTGCCTATGGAACACCCCGGCCTTGCGATAGAGCTGTTGCAGATTTACAGATTAAAAAAACACGCCGGATACGCGCTCGCAGCTGGCGGCTCCAAAAGCATTGTTTATTCTGACCCGGTTTATGACGTGCTATGGAAAAGCCTGAATATGCCGGGGACTTTTGTTTTCATACATCCCGGCCATTGCACTGACAAGCGGCTGCAATCATTTTATCTGGACAACCTCTTGGGCAATCCTCATGAAACGGCCTTAGCCGCGACCCATCTGATATTTGCAAATGTCCTTGCACGTTATCCCAATATTCGCTTCTGCCTTGCACATGCGGGCGGCACCCTCCCCAATATCGTCGGGCGCCTGCAACAGGGTTTTGAAACCCGCCGCCCCGGCATTGATACTTCTTGCGAGCCCCCCATGCTGGCGGCAAAACGCTTCTATTGCGATTGTATTTCCCACCACCCGGATGCCCTTGCACTCGCCACCAGCGTATTCGGCGATGATCATGTCTATTTTGGATCAGACTGGCCCTTTCCCATGGGCATTCAGGAGCCGGGAAAAACGCCACTCCTGTTACATCCCAAATAGACATATACATCCACCCTGCTATAATTCGCAGCAGTCATAACCTGCCGCATTACCGGCCCCGAAGATTCTTAAGCAAATGAAACAATCAGAATTTCTAACTATTTTTGACCCCTACAGCACACCGCCTTCCATTATTGCAAGACTGAGCAGCCACTTTCAGACGATTGTGGCAGGTTGCATCAAACCACTTGGGCTGATCATTCCCGAATGGCGAATTTTGGCAACCCTCTCGAATTTTGGGCCATGTTCAGTAAATGATATTGTTGACGGGACCAAACTTCCACAATCCACTGTCAGCCGGGGCATACTGAATCTGATAAAAAAAGACCTCATTACCAAAAGGCAGCTGGAAAAAGACAATCGCTATGCTGTTCTTGAGATGACCGAGCAGGGCATTAACAAGTGTGAAACCGCTGCTCGGGAAATCACAAAACAAAGTCGGAAAGTCCTGGACGAACTGGAAGCCAATGTGATGGGCTTTAATGCCGAAATATGGCTGGCATCGGCCAAGGCCATGAACGAATATCTAAGGCAGAAAAAGAAATAGACCCTTCCCTTGCCCCAAACATATAAACGGCCAGTTTTTGACCTGACTTTCTGGCCTGGCCCCCCTTAATGCCCTGACGCGCCGGAAATACCAATACCTGTCTCGGACCGTACCAGCTGTTCATCAAAGGCAGCCCGTTCTGCGTTCGCACGCAGGCTACGGTCTGATATGGAAAAAAACCAGCACAAGACAAAAGCCAGTGGCATGCTGATAAGCGTCGGATACGGCTGGTTGAACAGGGCTGCATCATAGTCCAATACGCCCACCCAGACATGCGGCCCCACGATCACCAGCACCAGGGATGATACAAGTCCGCCGATTCCCCCGATAACCGCTCCACGTGTGGTCAGACCCTTCCAGTACATGGCCAATATCAGGATTGGGAAATTAACACTGGCTGCAATTGCCAGTGCTATGGTCACAATGAACACAACATTCTGGTGTTCGAATGCGATTCCAAGCAAAATCCCAAGGCCGCCAACCCCCAGAATGGCGATGCGCGATACCAGCTTCTCTTTCTTTTCCGGGGGTGGCTTGTCATGAAACGTATTGGCATAGAGATCATGAGCGATCGTCGCTGCGGCTGACAGGGTAAGCCCCGATACCACAGCAAGAATAGTGGCGAATGTCACCGCGCACATAAAACCGAACAAAAGATTGCCACCGATGAAATGCGTCAGATGCAGGGCCACCATATTCCTGCCCCCCACAAGTGCACCCGTTACATCCTGATAATCCAGATTGCCCATAACAAAAGGAATGGAACCAAAACCGATAATCAGGATCAACAGATAAAAATAGCCCATGATGGATGTCGCATAAAAAACGGATTTACGGGCGTCAGAAGCATCTTTGACAGTAAAGAAACGCATCAGAATATGAGGCAGGCCAATAAAACCGAAGACAGCCGTCACGCCGACAGCAAAAACACCCCACGGGTCCCGCAACCAGCCTCCCGGCGCCAGAATAGTTGAACCGGCAGGATGAACGTTCGCCGCAGCGGCAAACACATGATCAGGATTGAAATCAAACAGCGCCAGCACGCCAACGCCCAGAATGGTCCCGCCAATAAGCAGAAGGACCGCCTTGATCAACTGGACCCAGGTTGTGGCAATCATGCCCCCCAGGCTGACATATACAATCATCAATATATTGACCAGAAGCACAGCATACAGATAGTCGATGCCAAACAGAAGCTCGATCAGCTTGCCGGCACCAACCATTTGACCAATCAGGTAAAAGATCACCACAGACAGGGAACCCAGTGACGAGATTGTCCGAATGGGACGACGCGCCAGACGGAAAGAGACCACATCAATAAAAGTATAGCGCCCCAGATTGCGAAGCCGTTCCGTAATCAGGAACAGGATAATCGGCCAGCAGGCCATGACCCCGACTGCCAGAATAAAACCGTCATATCCACTAAAGTAAATGGCAGATGTAATCCCCAGAAATGTTGCCGCCGACATAAAGTCACCCGCAATGGCAAGACCATTCTGCCAGGGCTTTATGCTACCGCCGGCAGCATAAAAATCGCTTTGATTGCGGGTTTTCAGAACGGCCCACCAGGTGATCCCCAACGTCAGGATCACGAACAGAAAAAACATGACAATTGCAGACATATTCATTGCTCTGTTGTCCCCTGTACCCTGGCCGCATCTGTTTGGAGATTGCCTTCCCCGGCCAACCCCTCGATTAATTCTTTTTTCATGCGGTCAAGCCTGGTATTCGCCCACCAGGTATAAATTCCCGCGGCCAAAAATCCGTTCACCACGACGAAACACGCCACAACAATCCCTATATTGGTTGCAGCACCATCCCACACAGGTATCGCCATAAATTCGGGCGCAAAGGCCATGCCTGACACGTACATCGTGAAGAACAGCAGAACATAGGCACTCAGGCCAAAGCTCCAGCAGGTGCGCCTGTGTAACAGTTCCCTGAACCGGGGGTCATTGAACAGGCTTTGGGGGGGGATTTCCGTCATGAATTACCTTCCGGGCGTCAACATTATCGGGAAGCCAATCATATGGCACCCCTTCCTGGTCTATTCCTATTGATGATCGCTCGCTGCCAGATCATAAGGCCTGCTCGACACGGTTCTGAAGCCGATATGATCTGTGCCCAGACCCGTGTCCTGCGCGTGCCGGGCGGCGGGCCGATATCGCATGCAATAGTTTGGTGCACAAAGAAACGACCCGCCCTTGATCACTTTTCCCAATCCCTCTGACTGGCCGGATGGCATCGCGTCTGCACTTGCCTGATGGGACGGACTAAAATCACTTCTGGTCCATTCCCAGACATTCCCGATCATATCGTAGAGCGCATAGCCATTGGACTTAAAACAACCCACCGGGGCCATACCACGAAACCTGTCTTCTTCTGTATTCTGTACGGGGAAAAGGCCCTGCCAGGTATTCGCCCGCGCTTCGCCATCAGGCGTAAACTCATCCCCCCAGGCATATGTCTTGCCGGCCAGTCCGCCGCGTGCGGCATATTCCCATTGTATTTCAGTCGGCAGTTTACGCCCCGCCCATTTCGCATATGCCTGCGCATCTTCATAGGCAACATGAACCACAGGATAATTCTCCATTCCTTCAATGGAACTGGCCGGGCCTGCCGGATGACGCCAGTCTGCACCTGGAATAAACCGCCACCAGGACAAGGGGTTAAAGCCGTTTGACATATCGGTTGGCGGCACAAATCCGGCGGAGCCCGCAACCAGCATTTTTGGGTCAATGCCCGGGTAGTCAGCCGGGTCAGGCACACGTTCCGCAACCGTCACATAGCCTGTTTCATTAACAAATTCCGAGTATTGGGCATTTGTCACTTCATGGGCGTCAATCCAGAAATCATCAACCTCGACCTGAACCTCGGGGCCTTCTTCAGGATAATGTTTCTCGTCGCCCATTATAAACGTCCCCCCGGATATATGGATATCCTGAGGGGCGGTATTATCAACAGCCAGACATTGCTTCAGTACGTTCTGTTGCCCTTGCGGAGCAGCCAGATACAGGGCTGCAGCAACAGCAATCGATACTACAGCAACTGGCAATATGACCCTTTTCCGTTTTAATCCCGATACATTCATCCTGATATCCTGTTCCCGGCCCGACCCGAGCATTAGATCCTGGCGGGTGAGTATAATAATTTAAGCTATGGTCCTGACCATACATATTCTTGCCGATCAGGACCATAGAGATTATCGAATTACCCGGCAACATCATCCAGTTGATTGCACACTCGCAGAATGATCACTGCTCCGGCTTGTACTTGACCAGACTAAGGCTTGGTGGCTCACCCGCTCTGGGTTGATCAAAGTTGGGATACTTTTCCATCAGTTGCTCGTGAAGAACACGCATCTGGTTCAATGGAACACTCGCCCAGAGATAAGACCCTTTCCGGAACATCTTCTCGCCGGGATCGCGAACAATGTTATGGAAAAAACCATCCAGCAGATTGTATTTTATGTCACCGTAGCGAACAGCGCCAAGCACCATATTTTTGCGCTTGAATTTCTCGTCACTGCCCCGCCCGTAAATATACATATAGTTGCGATGACCTGTCCCTTCACCCTCGAACAACAGCGCCGACTGGTCAATACCATCCGTGACACGATCATTCGGAATTTTATCAAGACCCCCGGCAATCCGGGCCGCTGTCGTAAACATATCGACAACCTGCACCATATCCATCGGATCTTGCCCCGGTGTGATCATCCCCGGCCAGTAAGCCATCGCCGGCACACGCACCCCGCCTTCATATGCATCACCCTTTTTCCCCTTCAGCCAGGAATAGCCTGATGAGGGAAAATAGTCATACATGGGGCCGTTATCACTCATCCAGACCAGAAGTGTATTTCCGGCAATCCCAAGTTCGGACAATTTGGCAATGATCCGGCCAACATTTTCATCATGTTGGGCAAGCTGGGAAGCCTGACAGTTGCCCCGATCCACATATTTATCATTCCGATGTTCCGACGGGCAGTAAAATACCTGATTGGCGTTCGAGGCATAATAAACGAAGAACGGCTTCTTGCTCTTGGCATTATCTTCAACATATTTGATGACTTTATCAGTCAGTTCATCATCGTGAACGTTATAACGCTCCAGACTTAGCGGGGCGACTTCATGGGGTATTTCACCCTTGCGGCTTTCCAGAATACCATGTATCCGAATACCATGCTCTTTATAGTAATCTTGCGGCGTATCCAGATTGTAGGGAATTTCGCCAATGGTTTCATTCTCATTATCAAAGTAATGAGAATTCTCCGCCCAGG
Source organism: Sphingomonadales bacterium (assembly GCA_965227345.1). Taxonomy (GTDB): domain Bacteria; phylum Pseudomonadota; class Alphaproteobacteria; order Sphingomonadales. The sequence goes on along the minus strand of OZ245755.1, from coordinate 3,251,467 downwards.
GCCATGCGCCACCATTGTAGAGGGTATAAAAGGCATAATCAAAACCGTGATTGGTCGGCTGATGCTCATCCCGTTCACCCAGATGCCATTTGCCGAACATGGCAGTGTTATACCCAACGTCTGACAATAATTGCGCCAGCGTATATTCGTTGGCTGACAGCCCTTCGGACTGCCCGGGAAACAGGACAATATCCATGCCGGAACGTTTGGCCAGACGACCGGTCATCAATGCCGCCCGCGTCGGCGTACAAATAGGTTCTGAATAAAAGGACAGGAATTTCATCCCGCTCTCAGCCATTTGATCAAGGTTTGGCGAGGGCTTGCCGACAACTTTCCCGCCGCCGAAAGACCCGAGCTCACCCCATCCGATATCATCGGCAAGAATGTATATGATGTTAGGCTTCTTGCCATATTTCTTCTCAAGCTGAGTCAGCTTCTTCTTGACATCCCTGTCATGCTTTTTCAGGGTTTCGGCGTTCTTCTCTGCGTACTTTTCATACATCACTTCAGGGACAAGAGCGTTGGCCTGGGACATGACAAATGAAAGACACAATGAAGCCATAATAAATATCTTGTTGCTCATCACTCTCTCCTGATCTTATGGAAAAATAACGAGGGAAACCCATGCCCGACACATGTCAGACACAAACCAGCCTCAAATATCCCCACAGCTTTCCTGTCAAAAATACCTGATCTTTTTATATCCATATGGATATATTTTGTAAAGATAAAAATCCATATGGATATTATTTTGCAGAAAAGCCGAAACCTTTAAGAATACAACCGTCTCGCCGTTACTGAAGAAAAGACCCTGTTCGATCTGCTAAATTTCCAGATCATTTTTTAGCTTGTCGAGCAACGCAACGGCACGTTTGGCATGCGGCCCGATCCAGCGCTCATGTATCTGATGGATAGGCAAGGGATTTAAATAATTCCATCGCTCCCGCCCCTTGCGGACCACGTTAATCAGTCCTGCTTCTTCCAGCACTTTGATGTGTTGCATCACGGTGCAGCGGTCCAGATCCTCGAAATGTGAACAAAGCGCACCTGTAGTTAGCGGCTGATCGCGCAGATCATCCAGAATCTGGCGGCGCACCGGCGCAGAAAGCGCCTTAAAGACGCGGTCATGTGCATCTGATATTGACATGTTATATTTTTATAACATATTATCTGGCGACTCAAGGGAGATTCTTTATGGACCTTAAATTCAAAGTTTCCGCACGCATTTCAAAACCTGTTTCAGAAGTATTTGCAGCCGTTGTCGATCCTGAAAAATTATCATGTTATTTCACAACTGGTGGTGCAAAAGGCCACATCAAAACCGGCGCGACCGTCACCTGGGACTTTCATGACTACCCCGGCGCTTTTCCCGTTGAGGTGGTTGATGTCCAGACCAACAAACAGATCGTTTTACGCTGGGAAGCTAATGAAGGCGTTCCAGAGGGCAACGCCCCTGTTGTTGATGCCAAGTACAAAACCCAGGTCACTATGACGTTTGAATCGCTCGAAGATGGCCGTACCCTTGTCTCGATCAGTGAAGAAGGTTGGCGCGAGACCCCGTCGGGACTGAACGCCTCATACGGGAATTGTCAGGGCTGGATGCAAATGTTGTGTGCCCTCAAGGCATGGCTGGAGCATGGCATCAATCTGCGTGAGGGCATGTTCAGATAAGGCACTCAGTCATGGCGCCCCGAATGCCAGCGCAAGCAGATCCTTCCGCAAGGCGGCCCCCTTCTGATCATCCAGCAAACGGTCAATATCATCATGGGTCGCACGCCAGATTGGCACAGCCTTCACCAGCAGGTCGCCCCCGGCCTCGGTCAAGGCAAGACGTCGGATGCGCCTGTCCTTCCGGTCGACAAGTATTTTCAGAAGCCCGCGCCGTTCAAGCGGCTTTACATTTGCCGTAAGTGTCGTCCGGTCCATCGCGAGCACCCATGAGACCTCACTTATGCGCGGGGGTTCTGGCCGATTCAATGACATCAGGATGGAATACTGGCCACTTGTAAGCCCCGCAGGCTTAAGCGCTTCATCAAACCGCCGCGCTGTAGCTCTTGCTGCACGCTGCAGGAACAAACAAAGACACCGGTCACGAACTTCAAGTGTGGTGGCATGGGGGAGATCATTTCTCATGTCATATAATATGTTGACATCAACCTATTTGTCAATCTATATTCCCTTATCGCTTTATAAAATAATGAATAAAAGCAAAGGGGCCCCTATGCCAGTAAACGCCGCTGCTGATATTAAAATCTCTGCATTTATGTGGGTCCCCCTTTTGCCCGGGGCCTTGTCCGCGACCTGAGAGTTCGGTGGGCACTGGAAGAAGCTGGCATGGATTATACCGAGCGCCTGCTTGATGCACGTGCCGAACGCCCGGCGGACTATTTCGCCGAGCAGCCCTTTGGCCAGGTACCATGCTATTCTGACAAAAAAGTTTCTATGTTTGAGACCGAAGCAATCGTGCTCCACATTGGTGAGAAATGCGAGGCACTTCTGCCGCGTGAAGCACAACAGCGTGCCCGGGCCATGTCATGGGTCATTGCATCGCTCAACAGTGTCGAGCCGGCAGTTATGCAACTGGCCTCGCTTGACCTTTTTCACGCCGGGGAGAACTGGACAGTCGAGCGTCGTCCCCAGCTTGAGGCAATGGTCCGACTGAAACTGAAGCGTATCTCTGATCATATGGGCAAGCGAGACTGGCTGGAAAAGGGCTTCACAGCCGGTGACCTGATGATGACCACAGTGATGCATATTTTACGCGATACAAACATTGTAGCCGAATATCCGAATATTGCCGCATGGCAGGCCAGATGCGAAGCCCGGCCTGCATTTGAACGCGCCTTGTCGGCCCAGATGACCGCTTTTGAAAAAATTGACGCATAAGGAGAATTGAGATGAGCTATGTAGACGGTTTTGTGATTGCCGTACCAACCAAAAACAAACAGGCATTTATCAACCATGCCCGCACTGCGGACAGCATGTTCCTTGAGCTGGGTGCGACACGTGTGCTGGAATGCTGGGGCGACGACGTGCCTGATGGCAAACTGACCGACTTCAGGAAAGCTGTAAAAGCAGAAGAGGGTGAAAGCGTCGTGTTCTCGTGGGTTGAATGGCCGGACAGGAAAATACGTGATACGGCCATGGCCAAAATGCACGAAATGATGTCGGACCCTGCAAAAATGGATCCACGTATGGACCAGAACAAAAATCCCATGCCCTTTGATGGCAAACGCCTGATCTATGGCGGCTTTGCGCCCGTAGTCACAATGGAGAAATAAATTGGCAAATAAACATGGTGATTTTATCTGGTATGAGCTGCTAACGACAGATGCCGGTGCCGCACAGACATTTTACAGCGCAATACTGGGCTGGACTTTTAAGGATAGTGGTCAGGCCAATGTCGACTATCGCATATTTTCGATGAACAATAATAACGTTGGCGGACTCATGCAACTGACACCTGAAATGACAAAAGGCGGCGCGCGACCTGTCTGGCTTGGGTATATCGGTGTCAACGACGTGGACACCAGCACCGCACAAATCAAGGCTGCTGGTGGCTCGGTTCACATGGGCCCGCAGGATATTCCCGATGTCGGGCGCATCGCAATGGTCACAGACCCGCAGGGTGTTGCCTTCTATGTCATGAAAGGCAGCGTTGAGGGCGGCACCAGCAATTCCTTCGCCAGTGACAGGCCAATGGACGGCCATTGTGCCTGGAATGAACTTTCCACAACCGCTCCGGCAGAGGCGACCCAGTTCTATACCGATCAGTTCGACTGGCGACAGGAAGGCGAGATGGATATGGGGCCGCTGGGAAAATACCAGTTTCTCTATCACGGGCCGAAGATGATTGGGGCCATCATGCCCAAAATGCCACAGATGCCCATCCCCATGTGGACCTATTATTTCCGTGTGCCGGATATTGACAAGGCCATGGAAACAATCAATGCAAAGGGCGGGAATATCACGCATGGCCCGGACGAAATTCCCGGCGGCGAATTCAGCCTGAGCGCCATGGACCCGCAAGGCGCCCCCTTTGCGCTTGTCGGCAAGCGAAACGCCTGAGGAGAAGTGACATGAACAGGAACATCACCGAACAAACTCTGCCCAAAATCGCACCCTGCCTCTGGTTTGACGGCAGTGCTGAAGAAGCTGCCCGTTTTTATGCTTCGGTTTTCCCTGAAAGCTCCATCGACAAGGTAAACCATGCCACTGGCGACTGGCCAGGCGGCAAGGCGGGGGATGTGCTAACGGTAGAGTTTACCTTGTGCGGCTCTCCTTTTGTCGGCCTGAACAGCAGACCGGCATTCCAGTTCAACGAAGCCGTTTCCTTTCAGGTCTATACTGACAGTCAGGAAGAAACAGATCGCTACTGGAACGCTATTGTGAACAATGGTGGCTCGGAAAATGTGTGCAGCTGGTGTCGTGATAAATACGGCCTGAACTGGCAGATCGTCCCGCGCGTTTTAATGGAGGCCATCTCTGGTCCCGACCGGGCTGTTGCCAAACGGGCCATGGACGCGATGATGACCATGACCAAAATCGACATTGCCGCAATCGAAGCCGCTATAGGTGACAATCAATCATGACACTGGAACTATATGCACATCCCTTTTCTTCCTATTGCCAGAAAGTTCTGATTGCGCTGTATGAAAATGACACCCCGTTTGAGTTTAAAATGCTTGACCCGGACCATTCCCAAAATATGGCGGTTCTCCAGTCTCATTGGCCCATAGGGAAATTCCCGATGCTTCTGGATAACGGATTCCCCGTTTATGAATCAACCGTGATCATAGAATATCTTTCACAGCATTATCCGGGCAATATTGCCCTTCTGCCCGACGCTGCAGGTGAAGCCATAGAGGTCCGCTTGATGGATAGAATATTTGATAATTATGTGATGAACGTTTTGCAGGCCATCGTGAATAATGCCATGCGACCGGATGATGCCAAAGATCAAACCGGTACTGATCAGGCACATGCCATGCTGGATAAAATATATCACTGGCTTGAAAGCCGTCTTGCCGGCAAAGTCTGGGCAACGGGAGACGCCTTCACGCTGGCAGACTGCGCTGCAGCGCCATCCCTTTTTTATGCTGACTGGGCACACCCGATACCGGAAGAGAACAAGACTTTACGCACATATCGGGCACGCCTTCTGGGCCGTCCCTCGATAAAACGTGCGGTTGATGAAGCCCGCCCCTATCGTCATCTGTTTCCTCTGGGCGCGCCTGATCGCGATTAATAACACCCGTGCGCCATTTTTATGAAAGGACGAAACATGAGCACCCAATCCGCGGAAACCGGCCCCTGGAAGCTGGGCGAGACCTTCGCAAATCTGACAGATGATGGCAGCGTGACACCGGTGCCGGTCGACGCAGATTTCTGGACCTCAGGCGTTGAACAACTGGCCCCCGGTCGCCTTGTCAGCTACTTTCAAAACGAAGCTGACTGGACCAACTGGGAAATGCACCCGAAGGGCGATGAATGGATATTTCTGCTATCCGGAGTGATGGTCCTGATACTTGAAGAAGGTACCAGCATCAAAAAACTGAGGTTCTCGGGTGGTGAGTTCACGATTGTTCCAAAAGGCGTCTGGCATACTGCCGACATCATTGAAGCAGGTGCTTCCCTGTTTATCACCCCCGGCGAAGGTACCCGACATAAAATACGTCAGGCCTGAGACGCCCGGGGGAAACATCGCATCCTCACCAACAGCGGTCAATTATTTCCAATCACGCCCAACACGGTGAGATATTCCTTCAGACCACCAATTCTTGTATCCGTCACATTTGTATAAGACGAGATCGGTTCGCCCTTATACATATTTTCCGCCATGCGCATTTGTTCCTCCATGTTCCCCATTCCCATGCTTTTCATCATTGTTTCCATCATGGCGCGCTCTTGCGGCGAAGCATTTTCCATCTGCTTCTTGAACTTCTCATATTCTTTCATGGCTTTTTCCATGTCCTTTTTCGCTTTTTCCTGCTCCTTCTTCTCTTTTTTGCTCAAAAAGTCGAACCGGACACCCATGCCCACCTTGTAAGGGATAAGGAGCTGCGAATTTCCGACAGCACGATAATCTTCGTTCTTGAGATGAACCTCGAATGGATCAGGTTTTTTGCTGTCCGGCGTTTTGGACGTGCCGTAAACATTCATACCCAGCAGAAGGTATTTTTTGGCATCAATCCATAAGGCCACCTTGCGAAAAGTAAACTCGCCTTCCTCTGTCACCTGCTTCTTCTCGATGTTATCGGCAACGATGTAAAACGCATCCTGTCCCAGATATTCAACTCTGTCCACGCCATTGGCCATGGAAGCAAATTCGCGCATATCCTTCAGGTTTTGCTCTGCTGCGGCCCGGTCATCCCATTCCCGGGGTTTTGCCCTCAGCGCATCATTGATCGCCCCCCCGGCTTCATTTGCCTGCTTTATACTCACCACCCCCGAACCTACGGCAGCCAATCCACCATACCAGATCATTGAATTGGCAACTTGCATCAGCTTTGGTCCATATGCCTCCATGGCCTCTCCGTAATTGGGAATGGCGCGTTTCTGGATTTCATCAGGAAAAACCATACGATAGCCAAGCTCATCCGACATTTTTTCATATAGCAAGACTGCTGCTGTGCCGGTTGAATGGTTCTCGGTGACAATATAACTGTCAACACCGGCGCGGCGGGCAGCATCGCGTTCAAGCATCTTGTTCACAACGGCCACGGCCTGAGTATTTTCAGCGACCGCAGGAGCCCCTATGCTTATCAACAGGAAAATGCCTGTGATTTCTGCGATTATTTTGCGCATCTGATTGTCCCCTTTGGAAATTTAATGAAGCATGACTCTCGGCAAGGTTAAAGCATCAATTGATATTATCAAAGGAACAGACCGGATAGTCAAACTTGTCCTGTGTATGCCATACACGCGCCAGCCCGAATCCGGGCCGTTACGAGAGTAAAAAAGCTCCCAAAACCAGTTAAATTTTTTGAGAAAATATAAATAAAATCGATAAGATTGAAGTGGTGCCCAGGGGCGGATTCGAACCACCGACACGCGGATTTTCAGTCCGCGTTCGGAGCTATATTTATCAATGGGTTAGGTGCAAATTCTTGCAAAATTCTTGCATTCAGAAATAATCTTTTGCAATGTCGTTAGCCCGATCCCTCTTGTTTCCTTCGTCATCCGGGAAGATATGGCCATAAATATCAAACGTCACATTAATTGACGAATGCCCCATATCCTTCTGAATTTCCTTGGGATTGATTCCTGTAGCAATCATTTCACTGGCGCGGAAGTGACGCAAACAATACAGGTCAAACGGTTCAATAACCGGCCATGCCACCCCATCAATATCCCCCACCGCCAACAGGGGATACCATCCCCGGCGGTGGATATTACTTAAAGATTCCACATTCCCCTTCCAGTTAGGGAACAGAAATTCCCCAGCGGGACATTCAAGAAGCCATTCAGATAACAATAAGCGCACTTTGTCTGGTACATATATTGTCCGTGACCCGGACGCAGACTTAGGCACACCCACCTTCCCTGTTTCATCAGCCCGTTGACTGACAACCATTGCACCTGTTTTTCTGTCAAACCCAGATTTTGGAAATCCCCTTATCTCGGATGGTCGCAGGCCGGTGAACACAGATGTACAAAAAATTGCACGGTATCGCCGCCACCGGCGCGCACGTTGCTTATTTTTTTGATTGGCCAGTGCATCAAGTTTGCGCAGGATAATTTTAATAGTTTCACGGGATGGGAAAAAGACTTCCTGTTTGTGGCGGCTGGAAGTCACTAAGCGCACACCATGGGCCACATTCTGTGCCACACTCCCAGCGGCCTGGGCTTCCTCAAGAATACCACTCAATGATGTAAGCACTTTTGATGTCATTGCCCTTGATCTCATCTTTAAAAGTTGCGACCTGAACTTAACAACCTGGGGTTTGTTTAACTGATTGAGACGGATACCGCCAAGCAATGGAAGGATGTGGTGTTCCACATGACTTTTATACTGGCGCAGGGTATGCTTTTCCACGGGCTCGCGACCATTGCGGCCAACGTGTTCACAAGCTTCCAGCCAGGCGGACGCGGCTTCCGCCACTGTAATACTATCCCGATCAGCAACATGGGTGCCCGCGGACAATTCACCACCCAACCGTGTAATAAATTCATTGGCATCACGCCGCTTTTTAAATTGCTTAACCCGCCGCCTGTCCGACTGATCTTTGTAGTCCACGGCAAAGGCCCGGCTGGGGGTGCCGTCTGCTTTCTTCCATTCTACGGGTCTGATACTTGCCATAACAAAAATATGCCACCGTGCGGGAAAAATTACTAATGGAATTAAGCTTTACTTACATTATTCGACACTCTGTCACGCAGGGGGGGTTCCGCTTTAATGTTCATTTTGTGTAGGGGGGGGGTCCGCTTTTCCAAACATGAAATTATTTAAAAACAATGACTTAACTTGAAAGCGGAAGCGGAACCCCCCCCACCGTTTTGGCGCTAGACACGTTTCGCGCCTTTGCCCCCCACTGATCGCACCCTTTGGGAAGGACCCGCAGAGTTTTTATTTAAGTATTTTCTGCGGGGGCCGCTTTGATTAGCTAAGCCTAATATTGTCAATCGCCTATACAAATATCTTGATATCAAACCAATTTGAAATAACTGGAGGCACAATTAGAAGACCATTCCAATTTCATCCAGCTTTTTATAAGCCCCGCGAAAAAAAAGCAGAGGGGATGCTTCAGCAGTTGCTTCGAAGTTAACAACACGACCTATGAAGATTATATGGTCTCCGCCATCATGACTATCGAAAGGGCTACATTCAAAACAGGCCAATGAAGAAGCAATCAATGGGCAACGTGTTTCACCAAACCTGACATCTACGCCTGCCCATTTATCAATGTTTTGCCTGGCAAAACGATTTGAAACCTCAACCTGATCATCTCTTAAAACAGAGACGGCATAAGCATCAGCCATTTGCAAGTCAGGGAGGCTCAAGGCAGTTTTCGCGACGCTAAAAAGAACCAGCGGCGGTTCAAGTGATACCGAATTAAAGGATGTGATCGTCATGCCGACAGTAGAGCCTCTTGATCCACACGCGGTGACGATCGCAACACCAGTCGCAAAATGCCCAAGCGCTCTTCGGAATGCATGTGTGTCGATTGTCATTATGATAATTTCGTTATAGTTCGTGACTGGTTAGCTCAAATCGAGCAAGGCCTATTTTCTTCCCTGCAAAAAACCGATATGAATTTTATTGAATGTATCCGCATCTTCAAACTGAGGCCAATGGCCACAATTATTCATCACGATATAGCGTGCTTCAGGAATCATTTCGGCAATTGTCTTGCCCTCTTCAGGGGTCGCCGTTGGGTCATGAGATGTCCAGATCACAAGTGTAGGCATTGAGATGGAAGCATATTGCTCCACGGTAAACATGTTGCGGCGCCTTATGTCCATCTCCTGAAGGCAAAGGATTTTTTCCATTGCCTCAGCGAAAGCCGGCTGAGAATAGATTGCCCTGCGTACTTCAATCAGGTCTTCATTAACCTTTGTTTTGTCATGCATCAAAAATTCCAGGCGCTCCCGGATGAGGGTACGGGTCGGCTCTGTAACGGCCTTCATGGACAGCATCTTTAATCTGGCCATGACTTCGGGATGGGCTGTCCAGCCGCCTGCCGTATTCAACACCAGCCGATCAACAACTTCAGGGTGATGAATTGCCAGATAAGTTGCGACCCAACCACCTAACGATTCCCCTGAGATAAATGCGGATTTGCGACCCAAGGCAGCCAGAACGCTTAAAACCTGTTGAGCATAATCCTTGATTTCGTAGTTGACGGAAGGCTTATCGCTCCAGCCATGTCCGATAAAGTCAATTGCCACAGTCCAGAAATGATCGCCATGAGGCCCAATATTTCTGGAATAGGCCTCGGCGTGGCCCGCGGTTCCATGCAAGAGCAAGAGTAGTGGTTTGTCCGGGCTCCCTGAAGATAAGTAGCGTGTTCTATCTCCCCCGGCATTAATATACCCTTGATTAAAAGACACCTCCCGAAGATCAGTCCAGATTGATTGATGTTTTTTTGAAGCGTTTGACATATTTCTTTCCTGCATTTAACTGCAAATAGCGGCAGGGCTGCCGGCCTGAACGGAACCCCGGTCCGGCACCCCGTCAGCAGGGAGACCCGCCAGCTCCAAAGCGCTTGCGACCAGGCGCATCAAATCATCGTCTTTATAACTTAAATAATTTCCGGCAAGGTTTCGGACCGGATCCCCCGCATAATATCGTTCATACTGAAGCAGGCGGGATCCAAATGATTCACCGGCAAGATCCCATGCCATTTTAAACAAACGCACCCGCTCGAGTGACGCCATACCACCTGCGCCCTGATAATATTTTTTCAAGTCCTCTTTCAACCCAGGTGCTGAGAAGTCTGCACCCGACGGCATCATCATGAAGCCCCCTGCAGCAATTGTCTGAATGATTTCGATAACCCTCGGGTAGGCCGTTGGCAGGAATGTTCTCAGCGCCTGAAGAGGAGGAAGAGAGGTTCTGAGAGTCCCGATCTCGGTTTTCTCAGATTCTACTTCCGAACGGATAAGACCGCTTTTGATCATTTCCACATACCCGGTACATTCGCCAAGCATTTGCTGAACATGCAAAAACTGATCAGATTTGACAGATCGGGCCACCGCTATGGCAATGCCGGTCGCAAATTGCATTTTGACCAGTGCACGCGTGTTGGTCTGATGTGAGGTATGGTTGCGCAAGGCTGTGTCTGGATACAAGGCATTGCACTGATCAACATCGCGGTAGCAAAAGACGCGTTCCCATGGCACAAAAACATTGTCAAAAATAAGGAGAGAGTCATTTTCTTCAAATCGTGAGGACAAGGGATAATCAAAACTAGAACGTTCCCCTGCTCGGGCGAATGGCTGGCGACAAATTTGGCGCAGACCTTTGGCATGGGTGGGGACGGCAAAGACAATTGCATAATCCTCATCGCCTGGCTTCAGACCGGGTAAACTGTACATCAGCATTTCATCAGATACGGCACCGAGCGTCGCGATCATTCGAGCTCCGCTGACATAAATGCCCGCATCTGTTTCTTTTGTAACCCGCAAGTGCAATGATTTATCAGCTTGCTGTGCGGATGACTTGGAGCGGTCATTTTGAGGCGAAATTAGTGCGTGGCTTAGGAAAAGATCATTGTCGCGGACATGACAATAGTATGCCTTGATATTTTCTCCAAATTTTTCCCCGCCTCGTGCGATGACCTCTCTGGCCTCGTAAAGTGCCAGAAGTGTACAGTTTAGAAAATCGGGCGAACGACCCATCAGACCAAATGTCATCTCAGCCCATATCTGGTAGGCTACGCGCCGTTTGACGAGATCTTCGGGCGAATAAGCTGGCATAAAAGCCATCCCGGCCCGGTCCTTTGTTTCAGGTACCATATATGTTAGTTTGTCACTCAACTCAGGATCGTGCTGGCTGTCATAAAGAGCGGCTAGTTGCCTGACACTCGATGAAAATGCGGGGTGTGTTGTAACATCCTCTACTTTCTCACCTTCGATCCAGACGTCACGTATATTACACTTCAAATCTTGAACAAACTGTTGCCCGCTGCGAATACCCATTTTTGTTTCCTTGGTGTCTATTTTGCTAAATTTAATGTCAGACGGACTGATCGTTGGCGGGTTTTATATGCTCCCATGCAAGAATACCCATGCCTGTTATCCACTCATGGACGGGTTCATAAAAAGAGACCCGTTTTTGGTATTCGCCTGCACCTGAAACACCTGATAGCGCAGCGAACCAGGTACGCATTTCGTGGGCACCTCGCCCGGCTTTTTGAGTGATTTCTTCATCGCTCAGCCCTTCCAGAACTGAAAAGTCCAATACTGTCAGGGCCGCCAGGACATCCCTGTCCCAGCTTTCATTGATTGGCTTTAATTCGGACTTGCCCGCGGCTAGCAACATTCCTTCCGAGAGAACTTGATGTTGACGCTTCATCCGCTCTGCGTGGGAAAGAGGTTTGCCCTCAATTAATCTTTTGCGAATTAGCGCGCTACTATTGCCAAGGGCAGGCAGAGGTGGATCATGCGACAGGCCACCAGAACCGATGACAAGAATTCTTTCCGGTTGCCGTTCGGCCCAGTCTGTTACGGCCTTTCCTAACGCCTTCACTCTGGTCATCGTAGGACGAGGCGCCATTGCGCAATTGATAAAAACGGGAATGCATGGCGAAAGAGTATAGAATTTGGATAAGAGCTCGATCGGCTGAACACCGCCATGATCCATCGTCATGTCATAACTGACCGAGACATCAACCCCATCAGACAAGCATGCTGTCGCGCAATCAAGAGCTTTGTCTTCCGGGATATTTAGATCACCGGGAATGGTCCCGAAATCACCAATGGATCGGGCACATATTCCAACTGCAAAAGCTGGCATCAAATTATAGAAGAAGCCATTCATATGATCTGGAAAGAAGATGATTGTCAATTCCGGTTTGATATCCCGAACCAGACTTGCAGCTTGCTCAATGGCATTACGAAATGCCTCTTCTTTGTCAAAAGGGGCAGTATTCGTTTCTATGAGCGGACTGTGGGACATGCAAATTGTGCCGACGATCATAATGGATAAAAACCCTGACAAATAAAAAATCCGTTACTTTTCGAGAGGATACTTCTGGAACTGATGGGTCTTGACAAGCCTCCAATCATTGTTGTTCATTGTGCGAACAAACGCATGAGGTGCAAATGCCTTCGACAATTGATAAACGTAATTCATCTGGAACAAGGCCTTATCGTGATGTCCGCGCCTTGACACGTGGTTTGAAAATTCTTGAAGCCTTAAGTGAGTTAGGCTGGGCGACCCCGTCCGAGCTTCATAAACATACCGGAATAGATAGAGGAACCATATATCGGCTTTTGAGCACCTTGACAGAGTGCGGTTATGTCACTCGAAAGTCTGAAGATGGGAGAGCTGGGTTGGGACAGAGCATTCGTCGTCTTAAGGAAAACCTCAGGGACGACGACCTCATGTTACAAATTATGGCCCCGCACCTTGAAAAGCTGCTGTTAAAAGTATACTGGCCAAGTGATCTGGCAATTTTAAAAAGCGGTATTTTGACTATTCAAAATGCTACTCATGCTCGTAGTCCATGGACGTTTCACCGCGCCACGATCGGCAAAACACGCTCTTTGACACGATCTGCTCTTGGACTTGCAACGTTAAGTGCTCTAAACGCGGAAGAATTAACGGCAACGCTTGAGCTTGCCCTGCGGGCCAGAGGGGCCGACCAGGAAGATCTTCAGAATCGCCCTTTAATTGATCGCATGATCAAGGAAGTCCATGCAAGGGGCTATGCTTTGTCCATTGGACAGATTGATGAAAATGTCAGTGCTATTGCCTTGCCTGTTCAATCATCGCAGCGTGTCCTGGGGGCTTTGAATGTAGTCTTTTTTCGGGACACGCTTTCGCCTGACCAAGCTGCAGAACAACTGCTTCCGGCCCTTTCAGATTGTGTTCGGGCAATTGAGATGAGTTTGCAAGAAAGCCTGGCAATCTAGAAACTCTTTTATAGCTCCACAGTGTTTGTTCACACAGTGAACAAGTGCAAGATATAAATAGTAAATGGGCAACAATCGTCCCTACCCTGATCGCAATAACCACCCGGTGAAGTTGATCAACGAGGGAATTTGTACATGTTAAGAGCAGGTGTGGCGGGGCTAGGTAGAATGGGCGCTGTATATGCAGAACGTTTGGCTGTAAACAGTTTCTCTGTTTCAGTTTGGAATCGGACGCCTTCCCGCGCCCTCCCATTGGCCGAATATGGCGCTGTTGGTGTAGCTACGCCCTGTGCCTTAAGTTCTTCTTCTGACGTTATCCTGTCTGCCTTGTCTGACGATAGGGCTGTGAAGGAGTGTTACCTTGGCCCGGACGGGTTACTAAGCGCCCCTGTTGAGGGCAAGCTGTTTATTGAAATGAGTACGATCCGCCCGGAAACAATACGCCATATTGCTGAAGAAGCACAATCACGAGGCGCCGCGGTGATTGATGCGCCTGTTTCCGGTACTGTAGGTCCGGCACGCCAAGGCCAGCTGGTTATCGTTGTCGGCGGTGAGGTAGCAGATGTGGAGCGGGCTAAGTCCGTGCTATCACTTCTTGGTCGACAGACGACACACATGGGTGATGTTGGGTCGGGAGCCGCCATGAAGCTTGTTCTGAATATGGCGTTGGCCGTTTACTGGCAAAGCCTTGCAGAAGCGATTGCGATGGGAGAACTCGGCGGTCTATCTCGTGATGCCATGCTGGATGTTATCGCTGATAGCCCGATCAGCACCCCTGCACTGAATGTAAAAATGCCCTTGTTAAAAGGAACTGGTGGTGAAATCGGCTTCGATATTGCCGGTGTTAAGAAAGACATGATGAATGCTGTTTTGACAGCGCACAGTTTGGGCGTCCCGGCCTCAACGGCGGCAAGTGCTCTTGCCTGCTATACAGCGGCGACTTCGAATGGCTTCGCGAAGCGTGATGTCGTTGAAATTGTTGATTATTTAAAACAATTAACTTCGCTCCCTTCAGCATAAAGAAAAATCAAATTTATTTGCCGTAATGACCTTTATTGGGGCACGACGCAGTTTACAGATTACGAATGGAGCATATTATGAGCAGCAATAGTCCTTCACAACGGCTTGTCCCACGGTCAGGCATCAATGCTATCCAGCCCTATCGTGCAGGAGATGGCAAGATAGTCGGTTTTGACAACCCTATCAAACTGGCATCAAATGAAGGGCCACTTGGCCCCAGCCCACAGGTGATGGAGGCGATCAAGTTACCATATGACGAGATGTGCCGTTATCCGGACCCTGTTTGTGGGGCACTTTGCAAGGCTATTGCGGAAGAAGAACACCTCAAGGCAGAGCAATTATTGATCGGCAGTGGTTCAGAGCAAATTTTACACTGGCTTGGACGTGCCTATGCTCGCGATGGGGATGAAGTCATACAGCCGGAATATGGTTTTCTGGTTTATAAAATTGCGACCTTGTCTGTGGGCGCGACACTCGTCACTGCGCCAGAACACGATCTGACTGTAGATGTAGACGCAATTATTGAAAAGGTAACAAGCAAAACGAAAATTGTCTTTGTTGCCAATCCTGCCAACCCGACGGGAACCTGGTTGCCGATAGATATATTGCGGCGTCTGCGTACACTTTTGCCTGCCCATATTTTGCTGGTATTGGATGCAGCCTATGCTGAATATATGGCTGATGTCGAAGTTTATGATCCTGGACATGTTCTTGTTCATGAAGCGATAAAATCCGGGCAGGATAATGTGGTTGTAACACGAACTTTTTCAAAAATTCACAGCCTTGCTGCCCTGCGAATTGGCTGGGTTCATGGCCCTGAGTCTGTGATTGATGTTCTGAGACGATTTAAAGATACCTTCAACGTCAGCGAAATTGCGCAAAGGGCAGCAGGCGCGGCAATTCGTGACAGGGAACATATCGAAAAAGCGCGACTGGTTAATAACGGCGAACGTGGACGCATTGCCCAATTTTTAAATCAGGCCGGTTTTCAGACGGCAACGTCAGGGGCAAATTTTATTCTGGTTAATTTTGGTTCAGCCGATGCAGCAAAGGAAATGGATTTGCACCTGCGTTCTTGCGGAGTCATCGTCCGTCCTGTCGCAGGATATGGACTGGCTAATTATCTTCGTATCAGCGTCGGGCTGCCAGACCAGAATGACACCCTGATCAAGGCGATGAAACAAAAACTACTTTTAAAGTGATTTCTGTCTTTTATATGGTGTAGCGAAATCAGCCATCCTCTAGGGGTGTTGGCCCGTAACTTACTTCAAACATTCGTAATCCCCTTTACGGTATTCTGTTTACATGCAAGAATACTGCGCAAATAGCTTGCGTTAGGGGTCTAGCCGCTTAGTCAATTCATGTGTATTGGTGTGTGCAATCATAACTGAACTTGATGAGCATATGATCTGCCTAAAGTCATACCCTCAATCCGTATTTATCAACCTGTTGGCATTATAATACTGTTTTGTGTATTAGATATTAAAATGCACGCCTTGAGTGAGGTATAAGGTTGCTACAATATGGATATCGGGTACGTCAGTTGCACCGGATATGAGAAATGAAAGTAAGTTCAAACCATGAAATCGTTTGATTACCAGGCACAGTTGCGTCGCGTCGTGAATGCGAACAGCCGGAAGCGGAAAGGCGAGCGAACTAAAGATCGCTTGCTGTGGGCAGCGACAACAGTCCTAAACGACAGTGGGTATCAAGATTTAACCATTGCAGAGGTATGCAAACTGGCAGGCGTATCTCCCGCTGCATTTTACAGGTATTACCCGAGCAAAACGGAAATAGTTGAAACTGTGCTCACTGATTTTCTCAATCAAACGCTTCAATATCTGACCAAGGAGTACAAATTCACCAGTCGATTTGAAGCTGTTGTTCATTCATGCTCCTATATTATCCGTTTGTTTGACACAAATGCTGGTCTGATGCGGTGCGTTTTGCAGATCAGAGAGGATGTGCCGGAGTTTAGTAAAATATGGCAGGACGCCAGCAATAAATGGAGCTTGCTTCGGGCACAAAGCATCATCGCATCCAGTGACGCGGAAGATATCGATGAAAATGTTGCACTGCTAGCCAGCCATATTATCGGTGGAATGATGGACGAGTTCCTGCGGGATCTTTACATAGGAAAAAATCCGCAACTTATTCATCTGGTCAAAGAAGTGGGAGGTGGTCAGGATGCACTTGCGGAATATATGGCCCTGATTTGGTATCGCGCCTTTTTTGGTCGCAACCCGGACCCCCATTTTATCAAGCATTCTCAACCGCTCATTAAACTATCGGACGCCAAGCCGCCTGTTCTTTTCAAGGATTTAGTTGGCGGCAAGAAAGTCACCTGAATATTTAATAACGATTTCATTGAATAATTGGCAGGCAGGGATGGAAGGGCGAAACACCAGTTTATCCCGTCAATCTATATATGGCCACACGATTTAAGCATCTGGTACTGCCCTTCCGGAATAGCTAGGCCTTTTTTGAGGATTTCATCATTGTGCTGGCCAAGCGCGGGCCCTGCCGATCGAATATTCCCCGGCGTTTGCGATAAAGCCGGAAAGGCATTTTGCATAAACAGATTTTTAAATTGGGGATCATCTACATGAATGATGGAATTTCGCGCCTTGTATTGTGCATCTTCAAGCATGTCAGGCGTTTTGAATATCTTTCCAGCAGGGACCCCGTGCTTGTCCATTAAACACATAACTTCCGCAGTTATCATTAATCGTGTCCAGTCAGCGATCACATTGTCCAGCTCCTGCTGATGCTCTCCTCGCGCGCTGTGTGTCATATATTTATGATTTTTTGCCAATTCGGGCCGGCCCATCGCTTCAGCCAGTCGCGCGAAGACACTATCCTGATTGGCTGCGATCAGTAATTCCCCGTCTTTTGTAGGATAGACGTTAGAAGGTGCAACCTTTGGCAGGATCGCGCCTGTTCTTTCCCGAATATGCCCGGCTTCAGTATATTCCGGGATCGTCGACTCCATCATGGCCAGCACGGCTTCGTAAATGGCAGAATCCACGACTTGGCCTCTCCCTGTCTTTTCTCGATGGTGTAGCGCCATAAGCCCCCCCATGCAGGCGAATGTTGCTGCTAAAGAATCTCCGATGGACAAGCCGATACGACTTGGTGGTGTTGACGGGTCACCAGCCAAATAACGCATGCCGCCCATTGCCTCACCGATAGACCCGTATCCTGCCTTTGAGGAATGGGGGCCAGACTGGCCATATCCTGAGACCCGGATCATGATCAGTCCGGGGTTGATACGAGACAGCACGTCGTAACCCAAACCCCACTTTTCCATTGTGCCAGGACGAAAATTTTCCACAAGAAAGTCTGATTTTTCTACGAGTTGTCGGAAAATGTCCTGCCCTTCCTTGCTCCGCAAGTTCAGGGTTACCGATTTCTTGTTTCGTGCAATAACCGACCACCATACCGGTTTGCCACGCCCCCAAACACGCATAGGGTCACCAATGCCGGGTTCTTCTATCTTGATCACCTCGGCACCATGATCTGCCATTAATTGCCCACAGAAAGGACCCGCAATAAGTTGCCCCAGCTCAAGGACCTTTAGGCCGTTAAGCGCGCCATTTCCGGCATTTTCACCAATTTTCATATTCTTTCACGTGTCTTCCTGCCGGGTGGGGTTGATCAACTCATTTATCCCAGATGAATGTAAGGCGTTGAATAAGATCATTTTCGATTTCATAAATGGCGATACATTCATATTCATCATCTCCATTCGATCCTGTGATCTGCTCATTATAGGTCACGATATTCTTGAACGTTCTTTTCCAGCTAACCGCGCAACACAGATGCGGGGAATTGGAAAAAAGTTTTGCATATCGTTCCCGCATGGCTACTTTTCCTTTAAGCAGAGAGGAACTGGGAAAATTGATCAGATCAATATCTTCTGCATAGAATTTCAGAAATCCTTCCAGATCGCGGGCGTTATAGGCTTCAACCTGTCTTGCAACCAAATCATCAAAATTATTTTCCATGAGATATCCTAAAACTCAACGTGTTGAGCAAGACCGTTCGTGAGGGCTTTTGCAAGCATGATGTCCGCAACAAAAAGGTCCTGCAGTGCAATCCCGGAGCTGTCAAAAATGGTAACTTCCGTTTCACTCGTCCTTCCCGGGGTGTCGCCAACCAGCACAGCGCCAATTGGTCGAATATAAATGTCCGGGGATGACTTTGCGGCGTTCTCAAATTCGCCAATGGCTTTTGATTGCTGCGGCAAATCCGCAAACAGGGTAGAGGACAACACAAGGTCTATCGGAAGCTCCATCTTACCCGAAGCATCTGCCCCCATGGCTGAAATATGTGTCCCCGGTTTGATCCATTTAGCCTCAAGGAGGGGTGCTCTCGCAGGCGTCACAGTCGTAATGATATCAGCGGCTTGACAGGCAGTTTTAATGTCTGCGACTTCAATCGTGCAATTAAGGTCTGCTAATTCGCTCGCCATAGAGGCCGCCCGGTCAGGATTTCTGCTTGAGATGAGAATTCGCTCTATTTTCCTGATTGAATGGATGGCACGTGCTTCAAACAGCGCTTGATGACCGGCCCCAATAACAGCCAAAGTTTGAGAATTCTCTCTGGACAGAATACTTGTCGCCACAGCATTAGCCGCCGCCGTCCGCAGGCCATTCAAATATCCCGCTGAGATAACTGCTTTTGTCTTACCGGTTTTATCATCCAATAGAACTGTAGTGGTGCCGTGATTGGATAGGCCGACTTTATAATTTTTAGGCCAGTAACTGCCAACCTTTACCCCAACTATCGGCGCACTTATAGATGTGCCGGATTTTATCGAAAATGTATTTAGAGGATCTGATCCATGCGCAATCACCACAGGAAAGACTACTCCCTGTTGCCTGTAAATAGCTATAAAGGCGTCCCGAACAGCATTGAATGCCAAGTCAGGGGTTGCCAGTTTTCGAACGGCTTCTTCAGATAAAACATACATAATGCCGGGGCTCCAATTATGGCTTCATGAGTAGACACCTACAGGAAAGAGGTTCCTGAATGGTCGTACCAAGGCAGTTTGAGAAGATCAATGTTTCCGCCTGAAATCATAATACCAACGCGTTTTCCGCGGATATTCTCTGGTGCATTCAGGAGGCATGCCAGCGGGACAGCAGCAGAGGGCTCGACAATAACTTTCATATATTGCCAGATCATTTGCATCGCCCGAACAATGTCCTTGTCTGTCGTCAGCAGCACGTCATCCACATGCTTGAGAAGATAAGTGAAATTTCTTGTGCCAAGTGATGCAAGCAGGCCGTCGGCGATTGTTTCTGGCGCGGTGGCGGGCGCGACGTGCTTGCGAGAGCGGAAAGATTGAAAAGTATCATCTGCACCTGAGGGTTCGCCGGCAATGATACGGGTTGCAGGGAATAAAAAGTGGGCTGCCAGTGCTGTACCCGCCAGTAATCCGCCTCCGCCGACAGGGCAAATAATTGTATCCAGATTGTCAATTTCACCCAATAACTCTACTGCTGCAGTGGCCTGTCCCGCTATAATACGATCATCATCATAGGGATGAATGAAATAGGCCCCGGTTTCCAGTTGAACACGGCTGGCTTCCTTGTCTCGGGCGGCCAGATTCGGTTCGCAATTAATGAGGGTCGCGCCGTATCCTATAACGGCTTCTTTCTTCGCGCGAGAGGCATTTTCAGGCATAATAATATAAGCTTTTGCGCCGCGACTGCCAGCAGCCAAGGCGACGGCTCCTGCATGATTTCCAGAAGAATGAGTTACAATGCCGTTCCTGATTTGCGACTCTTCCAGACTGTAAATAGTATTAAATGCGCCACGCGCCTTGAAGGCACCACCTTTCTGAAAGTTCTCACATTTGAAGAACAGCTTTGCGCCGAAGTGATCATCCATATGCCGAGATGTCATCACGGGGGTCTGGTGGACAAAAGGCTTTATCCTGGTGTGAGCTTTTTCTATATCATCACAAGTTATGGTCATGTTCCGGGTCACTCTCGTATAGTAGCGGCAGGGCAGGTCGCTTTCCTGAATTGTTTCGATATGATTTCAGTCAAAGCTGGTTTTTGATGATTTCACCATTTCGAATCAGAAGTGCAATATTATCTTCAATATCGGCAAAAAGACCCAATTCGTCGAACGGATTTTTTTCAAGAACGAGCAAATCCGCATAGGCACCGGGAGCAATACAGCCGAGCCGGCCCTCCATATTCAGAATTTCAGCATTTATAGAAGTGACTGACCTTAGAATGTCTGCGGTTGCGTCAACCTTGCTGCGCAGTAACAGCTCATGTGCCTGGTATTGGTGATAGTCAAACCCAAGAAGATCGGTGCCCAATCCCAGTTTAACGTTATGCTTGCGGCAGGTTTCAATAGAGCCAAGAGTTTTTTCATAAACCCACTCAAGCTTTTCCAGGCTGGTCTCCGGAAGGCCAAGGTCAGGGCCATGTTTTTTGATGATCTCGAACACTGACAGGGTTGGCACAACGTAGGTACCGTTTGCGGCAAGAATTTTGGCTGTTTCATCATCAATATCAGAGCCATGCTCTATTGATCTGACACCAAGTTCGGAACACCGTCGGATTGTTTCTGCTGTATGACAGTGCGCCATTACATATGTTCTACGGCGTTCGGCTTCTTCAACGCAGGCAATAATTTCCGCATCAGTAAATTGCGACAACCAGATTGGGTCTGAGGGCGAGACCACACCACCAGAGATGAAAAGCTTGATCTGGGTCGCTCCCTGACGCAATTGTTCGCGGGCGGCCTTGCGGACTTCATCTTCCCCATCGGCAACGACAGACAACTGACCTGAATAAGAACACGCGCAAGGATCAGAAAAGTCAGTTGGCCTGAAATCACCATGTCCACCGGTTTGTGAAATAGCCTTCCCTGAATAAAAGAAACGTGGACCTTCGATTAAACCTTTCTCCAACGCCCTGGCCAGGCCGATATCTCCGCCCGCAGCATCTCTAACGGTTGTGAAGCCTCGATGAAGAGCTCCGTTAAGAATGGAGCCTGCATAAGCCCCCCTCAATGTTGGCGGCATATGGTCAAGTCTTATCATGTCGAATGTGGGCGTATAGGCATGAAAATGAGCATCTATCATACCAGGCATAACAAAACGGTTCTGGCAGTCGATTATTGAGTCTGATGGTACAGATCGGTCTGATGACGTTACTTCCTTGATGCAGCCGCCTTCGATAATAATCTGGGCATCCTCGATCAGATCGTCGTGCGTGCCATCGAACACTGTGCAGTGCTTGAGCTTTATCAAGGATGTTGTCATATGAAGGATACCTCAATTTTTATGGGGCCCAATAAAACCACGCTTGTATAAAAGCATGATCGATATTGAAAAACATGAAAAAAGTAAATTATAATTTATATTTATATAGAAAAAATATCTTCGTCAACGCGAAGTTTCAGACTATTCCACATTCCCTTATTGATTTCTTTTGCCTTAAGGACAAGCAATAAGGAGCATCTCCTAGTGTTTCTCTGGACGATGAAAGCATCGTTTTGACTTGACAAATATAAACAATGATTCACATTATGATAACTAGAATATACGGCTTGGATACGACATCATAGAGCCCGCACATTTTATGGGGCATCATAACGGGCAAGCGAATGACTGATCAGAATATTGGCCTCACTGGGAACATGATTAATTGGGACCTGAGTAGTATTTTTTCTGCCTTGGACGGCGATGATTTCAGGCAATTTTGTTCTGGTCTGGATGCCCGGATTGAACGACTGGAAGAAATCGCGGAACAGCTTGCCTTTACCACAGTCGATCGCCTTCAGCCCTGGGTGGACGCACTTGCCTTGCTAGAAGCCGTTCAACTGGATGGCGATCATTATCAATCCTATATTTATTGCCTTTACTGCGATGGCTCTGAAGATCAGGATGTCCAGCATGAATATAGTAAGGCGGCAGCTTTAGCGGTTAAGATTGAATATCTCGCAGATCGTATATTCAAATCCCTTGCCCGCATGTCAGCAGAAGAGTTTGAGGCATTAATGTCTCGCACGGAAATCAGGGGTGTAGCCGCTCATGTCCGGCAAATGGTGCAGGAGCGCAGCACGTCGGCCGAAGTAACGATTGCACATGAGCTTGCAGTTTTACGAGAACCGGCGCTCGGAGCCTGGGAAAATCTATATAAAAATCTGGCAAGTCAAATGACAATTGAATTGGCAGGAACAGATGGTGACACCCGCAAATATCCCATCTCCGCCCGCCGACAGTTTTATGCTGATTCCAGACAGGATGTTCGGGATGCAGCGTTTTCAGCAGTTCGTGAAAGTTGGCAGACGCAGCGGGCGGCATTCGCCTCATGCCTGATATCTGTAGCCCAAAGTCGCAATGTATATTGTCGCTCTCAGGGCTATGATAATGTTCTGGGCAAGGCTTTCCGGCAGAACCGCATTACTCGCCAGACAATTGATGTCATGATGAAAAGAATAGGGGAAACGACACCTGTTCTGGCAAAATACATGGCTTTAAAGGCTAAGTTACTGGGCAAGGAGAAGCTCGGCTTTCAGGACCTGATGGTCGATTTTAATACCGGCCCTCAACAAGCATGTGACCCGGCAGAAGCCATAAACAAGGTTATTTCTGCACTTGATCAATCAGCGCCGACTATGGCGGCCAGCGCTCGCAAGGCCCTTGAGAATAACTGGGTTAAAATGTCTTCTGAAGGCTATTCCGCTTTTGGAGATTTTTGTGCGCCTTTTCCTAAAATTCAGGAAAGTCGACTTGTTGTCGGTTTTGGCGGCACCTTGCTCGGCCAGAACACGATGGCCCATGAGTTGGGCCATGCCTATCATGCAAACCTGATAAGGGCCGAGCCATTCTGGCGCCAGCAACTTCCCGTCACCCTTGCAGAAACAGCATCTACGGTAAGTGAAATCACGTTCAGAAGAGGTCGTCTGGCGCGCAGCCAAAGCAATGTTGAGCGCAAGGCATTGATTGGGCTTGAGTTGAATAAAGCGGTGACATATCTGGCCCTTACACCTTCCTACTATCTCTTCGAGAGCAATCTGTATTCAGCAGCGGAAAGTGGTGAACTTACCCCTGATTGGCTGGACAATACCTTGATGGCCGCTCAGGTTGAGTATTTTTCAGATGCAATGCAGCCAGGCTATTATGAGCCCCATGGTTGGGCAGCGAACCATTTATTGTACGATAGTCGCTTTGTGTTCTCTAATTTCCCATACATTTTTGCCTACATGTTGTCGCTCCTGATCGCAGACCATCTTGAAAACGGCAAACTAACGACAGAGTTTGAAGCATTTTTGATGGAAAGCGGCTCTGATAGTGTTGAGAATTTATGTTTGAAGCACTTTGGCCTGGATATGTCTGCGCCAGAAGTTTGGGATCCCGCCCTCAATATAATTACAGATCTTGTAAATGAGCTGGAAGCAAGTACGGCTTCCTGATCGGCTTTTTTAACCTTGGTAATCTGAGCGATAAAATGACAGAAAAAGCTATACCAAATATTCATTTGGGACTTTATTCGCTGCCCGCGTTACCGCTGGTTATGCTTGTATTGCCAACATTTTCTATACTGCCAGCATTTTATGCAAAGTATACCAGTCTGTCGCTGGAAACCGTTGGTGCGGTTGTTCTGATCGCCCGCATTCTTGATGCCATTACAGATCCATTGATTGGCTTTTTATCTGAGCGGACCCAAAGCAGACTAGGCAAAAGAAAACCCTGGATGATTGCCGGGGCATTGATTGGAATGGTATCGGCCTACTTTCTGTTTTCCCCCACTCCCGATGTTGGTGTTTTCTATTTCCTGGTCTGGTCATCAATGCTGTACATCGGTTGGACCATGATTGATATTCCATACAATGCCTGGGGGGCAGAAATATCGGGCGACTATAATGAGCGCACCAGGATTGTCACGGTGCGCATGATTTTAGGGTCTCTCGGGTCATTGTTATTCTTTTCTGCGCCCCTGCTGCCTTTCTTTTCCGGGGAGGGGTTTACACCGGACGTGATCGCCACAGTCGGGGTTTTTATTGCGGTTGCTTTGCCGGTTTGTATCATGTTGCCAATTGTTAAGGTTCCGGCTTCAATGCCTTCCGGGAATGAAGAGAAAGTTACTCTGAGGCATTTCAGGGACTTGTTGCGAAATCGTATCTTTCTCAGATTTGTAACTGCCTTCTCGTTCACCAGCTTGGCGGGGGGTGTCTATAACGGGTTGTTGTACCTGTACATCGATGATTTTCTAAGGATTGGCGATAAGTATTCTTACGTTGCTATCGTGGTTTTTCTGGTTAGTTGGCTATCGCTACCGGGCTGGATGTATATCATGAAACACGTTGGCAAACATAAAGGATGGGTGCTGGGAGCCATATGTGCAACTGCAGTAACGCCTGCCCTGGCGCTGGTTCCTCCCGGACCATCTGGCTTTCCGTTCCTTTTGATTATTGTAAGTTTTATTTCCTTTGGCTGGGCAGCAAACATGGTGGCACCATATTCAATTATGGCAGACATTATTGATTATGACGAGTTGAGGTCCGGCGTGAATCAGGCGTCAAATTATTTTGCCGTTTTTTCTCTCCTGACTAAACTTTGTATCGCGATCGGGAGTGGATTGGGCTTTATTCTGATAGGATTTGCCGGATACGAAGTTGCCATTGCAAATGACCTCTCTGCCCAGAGAGGATTTTTGCTGGTTATGCTGGGTCTGCCCCTTGTCTTTAATCTTGTCATGATCACGCTGCTTTGGAATTTTCCACTTGGTCACAAGCGTCAGAAAATTATCCGAAAACGTCTGGTTATCCGCAGCAAACGGCGAGCGTAGCAAAGTCGAGTAAGTGATTGATAATATGGCGTTGCGGCAGGCGACCAACCTTGTCCTCATACTTTATGTTGCGGGATACAAATCTTGTCCACACCAGCGTCTCCCGCCCCATATCTTAATAATAAATGTGAATATCGTTTTATAAAAAAGCGAACATACACGCTTTATACATTGACATTTACCTAATATTGCCTCATTAAAAGTAAATCAATATTCATTTTTTTGAATAAAGCCGACCTAAAAAAGGCACATATTTTAGAATATTATCAAAGGGAGAGTTATATGAACCGCTCAAAGGTACCTTGCTGGATTACATTTGCGTTGATGGCTGGAACGAGTATAGGTCACGCTGCTGAATTAACTGTTCTTTCTGAAATCGTCGTTACGGCAACCAAGCGTCCAATCAGAGTGCAGGATGCTGGCATGAGCCTGGAGGTGTTGCAGGGCGGTGACCTTGAAGCACTTGGCGCTCTATCCTTTTCAGATTTTGTAGCTAGCGTCCCCAGTCTGGATTTTAACACCACCATTCCTGGGCAAAACAGGTTGACAATCCGCGGCGTTTCGGCGTTGGAAGGGGTTTCAACTATCGGTATGTATGTTGATGAGACACCTGTTACTTCAAATCAGGAAAGTCAGATTGATGCCGTTTTGTATGACCTTGAGCGCATTGAGATTCTGCGCGGACCTCAGGGCACTTTGTATGGTGAAGGCTCGGTAGGGGGAACGATCCGCTTTATTTCAAACAAGCCCGATGCTGACAAGTTGCAGGCAAAGGGACGTTTTATACTCTCAAGCACGAAAAATGGTGGTGAAAATTATTCTGCCAACGCCATGGTGAATTTGCCGGTGGTCAAAGATAAGGTTGCGTTACGCCTTGTGGGGACAACCCGGCATGATGCGGGCTTTGTTGATAACCTCGCCATTGGAGAAAAAGATTCAAACGAGACCGATATTGACGGTGTTCGTGGTACGCTGCGTATTATGCCGACCGAAGATGTAACCATTGACCTGTCCGTTATTGCGAACAGGATGGATTCTACAGGGGCCCCGCTTATATCCGACGGCTTGACAAACAGTAGGCCTCTGAATGAAGCGGCCAAGGATGATTTTGATATCTATTCTCTGACGCTGTCTTGGGACTTGCCCGGTGTAACCTTGACATCCAGTTCCTCTTATTTTGATCGTGAACAGGAATCCGTTGTTTATTTACCGGCGTTTGGCGGTCTGGGGAATATAACCAGCACCGACTATGAAGCTTTTACACAGGAAATTCGGCTTACATCGGCAACGGACAGTGCCTTTGAATGGCTAATTGGTGGCTTTTACAAGGATGCCGATACGAAAATCAATAACCCTATCAACTTTCTGGTAGGGCTGGAACCAACCGGTCCGCTCGTCGTCTTTTCCGACACGGACCAGAGTGTCAAACAAGTCGCTGTATTTGGGGAAATAGCTTATAAATTCACCGAGAAACTAAAAGCAACCGCCGGGCTTCGGTACTATCATGAGAAAAACTCAACAGATGTCTTGCTGGAGGGGCCAGTGCTTGGAATACCGACGCTGGCGCAGATTGTAGAGAAAAAATTGAGTGTGGTGACGCCAAGAGTGGCATTAACATATAAAGTCACAGACGATCTGAGCACATATGCAAGTGTTTCGCAGGGCTTCCGCGCTGGTGGTGTAAATGCCAACCCTCTCAGCCCTCCGGGCTCTCCTTTAACGTATAACGATGACAATGTTATAAGTTATGAGTTGGGAGTGACAGGCAATATGAATGATGGCCTGATCTCGGTCAACGGTGCTGTTTTCTATAACGACTTTTCAGATTATCAGGCTGACATAGCGCCGCAGATTATTGGTGGCGGCACAATTGCCAATGTTGGAAGCGCGCATAGTCTGGGCGTTGAAGCATCGTTCATTGTTCGCCCGGTTGAGGGTCTGGAGCTTCGTGCCGCCGGTAATCTTGTAGAGGCCGAGCTTGACGATGATGTCGCTGGCGTTGGTGTAAAAGGTGCCAGGCTGCCTCTTGTGCCCAAGCATACGCTGAGCTTCTCTGGTCAATACCAGTTCCCTGTGTTCGACGGATATACCGCAACCATCCGGGCAGAGCATAATATTGTTGGCAAATCCTATGAAACACTGGCCAATATGATTGAGAACCCGTCATATAATCTGACAAATGCAAGGTTGGGGATTGAAAATGAGGTGGTTGGTGTGACTCTGTTTGCAGATAATCTGTTTGATCATCAGGCAAGTTACAGAAACCTGGGGGAACCGCTCGGTTTCTTTACCAACCCGCCTCGCACTATTGGGGCAATGTTGAATATCTCTTACTAACAACACTGTGCGTTGTTGATACTTGGGAAAAATGGACGTTAAGGCTTTCCATCGGTTCCGAATGAGCGCTTCTCTCGGGGAACAAACGATGGAAAGCCTTTTCTGGCCAAGCATCCGTATATATTAGGTGAAGTATATGTCTGCCCCTGCTTCAACAGGAATATCAAAGCAACAGGAAGTCATGGAAAATATTCGGCCGATGGTCAAAATTCCCGGCTTTGACTGGCGTGCTTCTCTTGCGGACAGAATGACCCATTATAAATTGGCGGGAGCAAGTGTAGCTGTAATCGATCATGGAGAAATTGACTGGGCGTGTGGTTTTGGTGTCAGGTCGCAAGGAAGTGCTCTCAAGGTTGATGCGAGAACACTCTTTCAGGCTGCCTCTATCAGTAAAGCCGTGACAGCACTAGGCGTTCTGTCCCTTGTTGACGAAGGTCTGGTTGGTCTGGATGTCGATGTAAATAAGTATCTCACATCCTGGCGATTACCCCCAAACCCCGATTTTCCAGAGGCCGTTGTAACTCTTCGTCAAATTCTAAGCCATACAGCCGGTCTTACGGTTCATGGATTTATGGGCTATGAGCCAAAGGGGCCGTTACCGTCACTCGTTGATGTGCTGAACGGTACGGCGCCCGCCGAGAACGAACCGGTCCGGATTTTTGCCCGACCCGGAACTATCTGCCAATATTCCGGTGGCGGCACTGTAATCGCAACATTATTGATGTCAGATGTTCTTGGGCAAGACTTCCCCGAAATAATGCGTGAGCGTGTTCTCGGGCCGGCAGGCATGTCGGACAGTTTCTATGCAGCAACCCTTTCAAATACCGAAGAAGATAAAATTGCAGCCGGTCATCAAGGGAAAGCCCTTGCGAGCAAATATCTCGCCTACCCCGAACTAGGTCCTGACGCGTTGTGGTCCACACCAACGGATATTGCAAAATTCGCCTTGGCCGTTTGTCAGGCGGCAAAGGGAGATAATGTGTTCCCAGTTTCACAGGCACTGATCCAAGAATATCTAACCCCCCAGAAGAACGCCAGGTTTGGAGACGGCTTTTTTGGTCTGGGACCAATTATAACAGGTTCCGGAGATCAGACACGGTTTGGTCATTCCGGATATAACGCCGGATATATGTGCAATTTTATCCAAAGTGTCCAGGGAGACAACGGCGTCGTTGTCATGACAAATGGCGATCAAGGATACTCACTGTTGAACGAGATCATATACAGTGTTGCCGAAACTTATCAGTGGGAGGGCTATGACAGGCCTTCCTATTCCTTGCATTCTCTGACACCGGAAGAATTGTGCGAGTATCTTGGAGATTATGAATTTATTTCCGGGGGTCTTCAGGGGGGGCTTAATATCTCGACTGATGGCCCGTCTGTACTTTGCGACATAACATCGGAAATTCTTCCCAAATCACAGATTGTTCCTATTGTCAGAGACCGGTTTGCCATGATGGAAAGCCCGCATCAGCTGGTGTTTAAGCGCGGCAAACAGGACGAAGTGGAAACAGTATCGTTTTGTGCAGAGGGAATAGAAGTATTTACAGCAAAAAAACGAACTGAGGTTTAGAATGCTATGTGCTACTGAAACGGCCGATCTTGTTCGCCAGCGTAAGAAAACCGCCCAAGACGTTCTTGAAGAATGCATTGAACAAATCAATGCCAAGAATCCTGCTCTTGTAGCTTTTGTCCATATGGATATAGAAAGTGCAACGGAATCGGCTCAGGAAATAGACCGTAAAATCGCTAATGGTGAAGACCCGGGTCCGTTGGCGGGGGTTCCTTTTGGTATTAAGGATACTCATGACTGCAAGGGTATGCCTACGACATTCGGGTCTGAATTTTATCGTCAAAGCGAAAATAAAGCGAATGATGCAGTATATGTGGACCGATTGCGGAAAGCGGGAGGAATTCCGCTAGGAAAGACCGCAGCAGCTGAATTTGGTCTTGATTCGGGAACCAGCACCTATGCTTTTGGTGTGACGCGCAACCCATGGAACCCCCGTTTAACGCCCGGTGGCAGCAGTGGTGGCTCGGCTGCCGCAGTAGCAAGCGGGATGGTCCCCTTTTGCACATCCGGGGATGCGGGGGGCTCTACGCGATCACCAGCAAGCTTTACCGGTCTTGTCGGGTTAAAGCCAAGCCTGGGCAGAATCCCGAATGCAAGCGGCTTTGATATCATGCCCTGTATCGGCGCGTTAACAACAACGGTTCGTGATACGGCCCGGTTCCTTGATATTACGTCAGGACCGGACGATTCAGACCATCTGACTCTCCCCAAAACCCATCAGGTTTATGAAACGGAAATGGAAACATTATCGCTTGATGGCATTAGAGCAGCATGGTCCCCGGACCTTGGTTATGCAATTGTTGATCCTGAAATACTGTCAGCTTGCGAAGAAGCAGTAGCTCGCCTCAAGTCAGTCATTCCTGTTGTTATGCACCAGGAGCCTGTGTCACTTGAAAATTGTTATTTAAAGTGGGCCCGCCTTGTTATTAATGATGTGATTGGACACCTGGAAGATATTGGCGCATGGCCAGACAAGAAAGACCTGTTGAGTAATACGCCTCGCCATTATATCGAAAAATTCAGCGCGACGACCCGTCGGGACTGTTCTGAAAGTCGTGATGCACTCATCCGTCTGGAGCGCCAGGTTGCTGACTTGTTTCAGAAAGTTGATATTCTTATTACCCCGGGCATGGCCACACTGCCCCATCAAGCAGATGCACTTGAACCGGAAACCTTACTTGGACATGATATTACAGGGCAAGGCGCTACAGCATTTGGCGCTATGGCAAATATTTGCGGTAATCCGGCAATTTCAATCCCCGTAGGGATATCAAAATCCGGGGTCCCTATCGGAATACAGATTATGGCCAAACGGCACAGGGAAGATATTCTGCTCCGGATAGCACATATTATGGAAACCAACTGGCCCTGGCCACGACACGCAGAGGACTAGAAGGCACACGTGATGAAGGTTTATTGCGCTGGTATCGTTCACGAATCGAACTCATTTTCGCCGATTGAAACGCGATTAAGTGATTTTGGGCTAGTGGAGATCCGTGGACCTGGCGAGAAAAAGTTATGCGCCACACTTATCGACCAATCTCATGAATTGGCGGTCATGGGAATTCTGGAGAGCAGAGGACATGATTGCGTGGGACGCTTTTGCGCCTCTGCAGAACCAGGTGCGCCCTTGAACTATACTGATTTTGTGACAATTCGGGATACGCTGCTTGATGATCTTGAAAAGGCAATACCCGTTGATGCCATTGCATTGTTTATGCATGGCGCACAGATGGCATCATCCGTCGATGACTGCGAAGGGCACATACTGCAAAAAATTCGGGAAATTGTAGGCCCCCATGTCCCAATCGGTGTGATGCTGGACCTTCATGCCAACATTACGCCCCAGATGATTGGCGCCTGTTCATTTATAATCTGCTGCAAGGAATACCCTCATATCGATTTTGATGAAACGGCTGAAACCCTCGCAGACCTTTTGGTGAAGGCCGCGGAGAAATCCGTAAATATTGCCGTAAGTTGCTCTCGGGTCCCTATCCTTGGGTCATTTCCTACTACATATGGCCCTATGAAAGAATTTGTCACGAGAGTTAGAAACCTAGAAAAGCAAGATGACGTATTATCCATATCAATTGCCCACGGATTCCCCTGGACAGATATTGAAGATATTTCGGCAAGCGTTATTGTTGTGACTGACGACAACCCTGATCTGGCCCGTAGTATTTCAGAAAAACTTGCGGTTGAGCTCTATACGATCAGAGAGAGCGTTTCTCTCAAGGGGCTCTCTGTCGAGGAAGCTTTGGCAAATGCTGCATTGGTTGAGGGGGGGCCTGTAATCATTGCTGATTACGCTGACAATGCCGGAGGCGGTGCCCCGAGCGATTCAACATTTATTTTACGTAAACTGTTATGCATGCCTGATCGTTTTGACGTTGCCATCGGCATGTTTTATGATCCGGCTGCTGTAAAAAAAGCTGCTGCGGCTGGTGTCGGGCAAGTGCTGGGGCTTGAAATCGGCGGTCATATGGGCCCTCAGTCTGGGGTTCCTTTACACGTCAACGCACGTGTTCTGGCCATCCGCACGGATGTTGAACAGTCTACACTGCCAGGCTTCCCCGCTTCTCCTCTAGGGATGAGTGTTGCCATTCAGGTTGGTCGTGTTGCCATTGTTCTGAATTCAATCCGCCAGCAGGTTTTTGATCCAGTATGTTTTGAAGCACACGGCATTGATATCCGTCAAATGAAGATAGCCGTCGTTAAGTCTTCCAATCACTTTCGCGCCAAATTTGAAGCCATCGCGCGCGATATTATATATTGCTGCCCTCCCGGCACATTGACCCTGGACTTCTCCCAAATACCTTATAGCAAATTGTGCCGGCCCGTATGGCCGCTGGATATGCCGCCATTTTATAATTTTGGCCGACATTGGCAGTAATAACCCGCCGTCGACTACGAGTATTTTCGGATAGACCGAGACAATCAAGAGGGTGTTGCAGGAGAGATGATGGTACAGCCAGACACGCTTCCAAAGACCAGTAATGCAGACCGGTTGGACATGCTTCGAACAGAACTCGGGCGTCTTGATCTTTCTGGTTTTGTGATTGCCCATACAGATGAGCATAAAAGTGAATTTACACCGGATCGTGCCAGACGCCTGACCTGGTTGACTGGCTTTACAGGTTCAGCGGGGCTGGCGATAGTGCTGACAAACAGCGCAGCCATATTTGTTGATGGTCGTTATGTTCTTCAGGTTCGAGCACAGGTGGATGGTGAAGCCTATGATTATCTTCATATGATGGAAACGCCGCCTCTAGACTGGTTGGTTTCAAGCGCACAAGCTGGTGACCGAATTGGCTATGATCCGTGGCTGCACGATATCAACTGGACAACCATTCTTAAAAAGGCACTGAACGCCAAAGGCGCCGAACTGGTTGCTGTGAACAAAAACCCCATAGATGTCATCTGGGACGGTCAACCCGAGCCATCCACTCGTCCTGCAGTACCGCATACCATCGAATTCTCTGGCGAAAGCTCGTTGGTCAAACGCCAGAAATTGGCAGAACAGATCCGGCAGGCCAGGGCACATGCTGCTGTGTTTACGGCACTTGACTCCATTGCATGGTTATTCAATATCCGAGGGACGGATGTGGAGCACACCCCTCTGGTCATCGCCTTTGCGATCCTGAATGAAGACGCCACCGCTGACCTGTTTATCAACCCATCCAAAATTACAGATGTCGTTAAAAGCCACCTTGGCGATCAGGTTCGTTTACATTCAAAATCAGACTTTGACAATGGTCTTCGATTATTGGGAGAGGCAAAAAAGCGTATACTTGTTGACCCAAACTCAGCATCCACCGCAGTGTTTGACTTGCTGGAGCGTGCGGGGGCCATTATCCTGCCTCATGTAGATATATGTCAGCTTCCCAAAGCGATTAAGAATCAGACTGAAATCAATGGCGCTCGGGCGGCTCATATCCGTGACGGGGCGGCATTGACCCGTTTTCTGGCGTGGATGAGTGTACACGGTCCCAGTGGCGACCTTGACGAGGTGACTGCAGCAGATCAGCTTGAAATTTTTCGGCATGAGACCGGACAGTTGAAAGACCGGAGCTTTCCAAGCATTTCAGGAGCTGGCCCTAACGGCGCGATAATGCATTATAAGGTACGAGCTGAAACTGCCCGCAAAATAGAACCGGGCATGCTTTACCTGATTGACAGTGGAGGCCAATATCTGGATGGCACGACGGACGTGACCCGAACTATTGCCATTGGAATGCCGGGACCAGAAGAAAAGGACCGTTTTACACGTGTGCTGAAAGGCCACATAGCAATAGCGACAGCACGTTTTCCGACAGGCACATCCGGGACGCAACTGGATACTCTGGCGCGCCTTTCATTGTGGCGGGCAGGCTTGAATTATGACCATGGCACTGGTCATGGCGTAGGCAGTTATCTGAATGTTCATGAAGGGCCGCAGGGCATTACAAAAAACTACGTGACGGCTCCTCTACAACCAGGAATGATTATCTCTAACGAGCCCGGATACTATAAGCCCGGTGCCTATGGAATCCGGATTGAAAATCTGGTGGTGGTCCGGAAAGCAGATAATGTGCAGGGAGATATACCAGTATGCGAATTCGAGACACTTACTCTGGCCCCAATTGATATTAATCTTATTGCCCACGAACTGTTGACTGATGACGAAGTTGGCTGGCTAAACAATTATCATGCACGGGTCTTGGAAATTATTTCACCTCTGGTGGATAGTGTCACTGCTAAATGGCTTGCACAGGTAACTGCCCCCATCTAGAGGCCGGGCAAGACATAAAGACAAAGCGCTTCAGTAAATGACACCCTCTTTTATAGGTTTGCTGTCTCGGATACGCTCAAATCCCAGCACAGAAAGGTCAATGTTTTTATACTGTCCGTGTATTATTAGTTCTGAAATACCACGTGCCGTAGCGGGGGCATGCATTAATCCATGGCCCGAAAATCCTGTGGCAAACAGCAAGTTTCGGATTTCGTCATGAAAGCCAATAACGCCGTTATGATCCAGTAAGTTATACTCATAATGACCAGCCCAGGCATTCACAAGACGCAAGCTCTCAAGAGCAGGGATACGGTTTGCGAGGGCTGGCCAGAGAAGTTCATCAAATAACGAATAATCTGGCTCAAAGTCACCGTCAGCATCCGGATCCCTGTCTTCAGGTGGAGCAATACCAGTGATGAACCCGTCTCCTTCAGGGCGGATCCAGACGCCGGAATTATCAAACAACATAGGAAAGCTCGTGTTATCGAGCGGTGCCTTAATATGAAAAACGGTTCTTTTTCTGGCTTCAACGGGCAATTTAATGCCTAGCCAGTTGGCTATTCTGCCTGATGCCGGACCGGCCGCGTTGACACACCAGTCAGCGGACAAGACAACACCGTCCCTGGTTTTTACCCCAGAGACAATATTATTGTTCAAAAGAATTTCGGCTGCTTCGGCATGAATATACTCTATATCCCGACGTTTGGCCTCTTGTCGAACTAACTGAAGCAATGCCCAGGCATCAAACCATCCTTCATTCTCTTCACCAAAACTTCCAAATCCAAGATCATCGACATTGACGAAGGGAAAACGTCGAGCAATATCCTGAAGGGATAATGCACTGACCTTTGCCCCCAGCGCCTGCTGTCGTTCTGTCAAAGCTCTATGGGCTTTCTCATTCTCTGGCGCCGATAAAATCAGATATCCACGCTCAATGAAACCAGCATCGGCTTCTGGCCCAAAGTTCTGTTTTAAGGTTTTAATAAACTTTGCCCCATAGAGGCTCATTTCGATATTTATCGGATTTTCAAACTGGGACCGGATCGAGGCTGCAGACAATGTTGTTGATGATTGACTATAGCATGGGTCACGTTCAAGTATTCGAATATGGCCGCCAAAACCGCCCACTCTTAACGACCAGGCAGTCAGGCTTCCAATGATGCCACCACCGATAATGATGACTGTTTCAGACGTGTTTATCATGACCTTGCGAGCGCGATACCTACCCTAGAGTCTTTCAGCGACCGTTTTCATTTGCAGGAACTGAAGAAGGTAATCCGGCCCTCCTGTTTTTGTATCTGTGCCAGAAAGGTTAAACCCTCCAAAAGGTTGGACACCCGCCAGCGCGCCGGTACATTTCCGGTTAAAGTATAAATTTCCAACATGAAAATCACGTCTTGCAATATGCAGTCGCTCAGGCTGACCACTGAATATAGCACCCGAAAGGCCGTATTCGGTGTTATTGACGGCGTTTATGCCTTCTTCAAAGGATGTCACAGGAATAACAGACAGAACCGGTCCAAATATTTCCTCCTGAGCAATTCTTGCATTCTGGTCCACATTCCCAAATATGGTTGGGTTTATCAGAAATCCCGGTGCATCGGCTTTGTCTCCACCGATCAGAAGCTTGCCTTCCGATTTGGCGATTTCCAGATAGGATAGAACCTTGTCTTCCTGAACTTTATTGCAGAGCGGCCCTAAATTGGGATTTTTGTAAGCCTCATCTACGACGAGATCTTCGGTTTGAGTAATAATTCGGTCCATCAATTCGTTGTACACAGATTCCACAACGACAAGACGGGAGCAGGCGGAGCATTTTTGCCCGGAATAGCCAAAACTGCTCTGTATAACCCCAAGCGCAGCAGCGTCCAGATCAGCTGTCTCATCCACGAGGATTACGTCTTTTCCACCCAGTTCCAGGAAGACGCGCTTGATCCATTTCTGGCCGGGGCCGACTTTTGCTGCCAATTCATTTATGCCGAGACCGGTTACTTTGCTGCCTGTAAAATTAACAAACCGAGTCTTCGGATGTGAGACAAGATGGGGACCAACTTCACGACCAATACCGGGCAGATAGTTGACAACGCCGGCAGGTAAGCCTGCCTCTTCAAAGATGTCGAATATTTTGGCCAGGGAAACGACTGTATCTTCCGCTGGTTTACACACGACGGTATTGCCAACCAGAATTGCGGCTGACGTCATACCTGTCATCAGGGCCATTGGGAAGTTCCACGGGGAAATGATGACGCCAACACCAAGCGGTATGTAAAAGCTTTCATTGCTTTCGCCCGGCCAGGGATTAAGCATGCCAATTGACCCTGTATGTGTCATGGCCTGACGGGCATAATATTCAATGAAGTCTATCATTTCAGCGACTTCAGCACTGGCTTCAATGAAATTTTTCCCAATTTCATATACCAGCCACGCTTCCAGTTCACGCTTCCTGCCCCGCATGATTGCTGCGGCTTTTAACAAGACAGCAGATCTGTCTTCCTGTTTCCATTCTTTCCATGAGGCAAAGGCTTTCCAGGCTGCCTCTATAGCGCTATCGGCGTGGGCGATATCCGCTTTCGCTGTACTTCCGACAATTTCTGCAGGATTTGAGGGGTTCGTTGAAACAATGCTTTCTTTTGTCGAAATTCTCTTGCCGTTGATTACGATTGGATAGTCTTGTCCAAACTGGCTGCGAACCGTTGCCAGCGCAGTTGCCATCTGTTCAAGGGTTTCTGCTTTTGAGAAGCTCTCGATGGGCTCGTTCTGAAATGCTTCGAGTCTCATGGTCTCTCCTTATTTGTCTCAATTATTTAGTGGTTCGTGAAAGTTTACTGATACTTTGCTTCGTTATTGAGCAAGGCAAGGCGCATGCGATCTTTAAGGTATGTACCGTTACGCGGCGGCAGTACTTTTGGGTGATCTTTCGGCTCAATCTTGATCACGGCCAAATAAGGCCCCTCAAAGGAGCCAATTCGGCTTAACATACGGCCAACATCGTCTTCTGTTTGAATCATGTCTGCGGATTTAAAGCCGCAGGCAATGGCCACTGCAGCAAGATCGGTGCCCGTAGCGGTATGTGTTTTCTGTCGCCCTGTTTCACCATATAGGCCATTGTCCATCACGATGATAACAAGGTTTTTGGGGGCGTTCTGCGCAATTGTAGCCAGCCCGCCAAGCCCCATTAATTGTTCCCCATCGCCTGTAATGGCAATAACCGTTCGGTTGGGCTGAGCAATGGCAAGTCCCAATCCAAAAATTGCGGCTCCTCCCATCGCCCCCCATAGAGGGAAACTCAGATCGCGATCCCCTACTGACGCTAAATCCCAGGAAGCGTTCCCAAGCCCTGCAACTGCTATCAAATCCGGATGACGTGCAAATATTTTTCCGATAACGGTTCTGCGATCCAGTGCCTGTTGCGTGCTCATCAGGTCACTCCTTGTTGAAATCTTTGGCGCCAAGCAGGCGTTGCCCGAACAATACGGCAACCGCCTGCTGGCCATTAAATGCGATTTTTATCGCAGCATTTACGGTTTCCGCGACATCGGCAGCATCGTCGATACGATAGACCAGGAGCCCCATGCTTCGCATGACTGATTCCGCGGCCTGCCCCATGGGCACCTGCCAAGGGTTGAATTCTCCCCACTCCCCTCGCATCGTGACGAGCGTCAGAAACGGAAAGTTACAGGTCTTAATCAGCGAAAACATGTTGACGCAGTTGCCGACACCACTGCTTTGCATCAACAGAACTGATTTCTTGCCGCCTGTGTAAGCTCCGGCGGCAAGGGCAACACCTTCTTCTTCTGTTGTCAGCGACACATCCGTTATGCCATCGGATGTCTGACATAATTCTATAAGTTCTCGATGGCCAGCATCTGGAACATACGAAACCAGTTTGATTTTTTGTGCCATAAAAATTTCGTATATGGCTGCAGGCCAATGATCTCCCGCATGTGTTCTCGCAGCTTCTTGCAAGGCGTCGCCCATGGATTACTCATCTGTTTATATCGTTTGTATCGTCACGGAAAGACCGCGCGCTCAAGCAGTGCTGTATGGTTAGGGTTGGAAAAATTAAATAAAATTGGTTTCTTTTTTTTATTTATTTTTCTTGCTCTAAACTTCTTAGGCCAGAAATTATTTTTAGCCATTCACAGCCTACTACTGGAGAATAAAAATATATCATCAGTATCTAGAATACAACAATAAAGTGAATTTA
This sequence comes from Sphingomonadales bacterium, assembly GCA_965227345.1. Taxonomy (GTDB): domain Bacteria; phylum Pseudomonadota; class Alphaproteobacteria; order Sphingomonadales. Next base: position 3,213,155 of record OZ245755.1, on the reverse strand, counting down.
TATTTACATTTTAATTATAATCATGCCCTGAACAGAGCGGGGGCTTTATGGGTGTTAAATTACCTATCGGCAAACAGTTGGCATTGTTATGACCTATACGGTTTTTCTGGGTAAAAATTTAATTCAAAACCTGTTTTTTTAGCGCGCTCTTATCTATTTTTCCAATCGGCAGCATTGGAAATTCGCGCTGAAGAATAAATTGTTTGGGAATTTTATAGTTTGCGAGCCGTAGACGGCAATAAGAAGCCAGATCAGCAGAAGAAATTTTCGATCCGGCTTCTGGTATTACAAAAGCAACTCCTGTTTCCCCGAAAAGGGAGTCTGGAATGGACAACACTGCAGCCATGCTAATTAACGGGTGGGACTCCAGGACCTTTTCGATTTCCTTGGGGAATACATTATAGCCACCAGAGATGAACATCTCCTTCAACCGGCCAACCAATTTAATGTTACCATTTACATCCTTGACGGCGAGGTCGCCTGTCTGGAACCAACCGTCGGAGCTTATGGTTTCAGCAGTAATTTCTGGCCTTCGCCAATATCCCTTCATAATAAAATCGCCTCGGACCTGAATCTCACCCTCTTCGCCGGGGCAGGCGACAATCCCCTGAGGGGTGACAAGTCGCACTTCATAGCCCGGGACAGGCGCGCCAATCGTCTCAACCAACAGATCAATATCCCGGCAAGGGCCCGCATATGTCACCGACCCAACGGTTTCAGTCATGCCATAGAAGTTGCTCACCAAAGGAAATTTTTCGAGCAGTTTCTCGACCAAATCTCGGGGAGCACTGGCGCCGGACCATGCGGCTATCTGAACTGAAGAAAGATCGAAACTTTCAAAATCGGGTACTGAGAACATCATTTGCAAGGCAGTTGGGACACACCCCAGCCAGGATATTTTTTCTTTTTGAATAAGCTCCAGCGACTGGCGGGGATCAAACTTCTCCATAAAAACAATAGTACCGCCTGCAATCAGGGAAAAGCAGGATATATCCCCCACACATCCAATATGATTAATTGGCAAAAAATTGAGTACCTTCAATCCAGTAACGTTGTAATGGGTTGCCTGTTGTACATAGCATGTTATCAAGCCCCGATGGGGCAGGACAGCGCCCTTGGGCTTTCCTGTAGTCCCCGACGTATACACAATGAGCGCCGCATCGCTTGAGGAAACAAGGCTTCGAGCGTGAGCTAGGGCTTCATCACTGATCTCTTCTCCGGCTTTGGTAAAAACGCCCAGAGTTTCAGACTTTTCGTGACTATAGTCACCGTCAAACATAATAACGTTCTGAATACAGGGAATATCTGATATCAGCGCATCTATGTCGGAACGATAATCCCGATCACCAATATAAGCATTGGCAAAAAGGAGAGTTGGTTCACTGTCCCCCAAGACATATTTATACTCATCAAGCTGATAGCGCGGATTAAGACCTAGCCATATAGCGCCAATGGAACTTGCCGCCAGAAAGGTTATAAAAAAATCGGGGTGCGGTGGAGATAAAGTGGCGACGCGGTCACCTTTTCGAATACCAGACTTCAAAAGTGCCTTGGCAATATTATCTATTTTATATGCAAGTTCCCGATAAGTAATACGGATATCATCAAGCACCAAAGCTTCGGCGTCAGGCGTATGTCCGGCATAATAATGAACAAAATCACTGATACGATCAAATGTTGGTGGCGTTTCCTGGTATAGCGACATTTGCAATCTCTTTGTGGCTGGAATTTGCAGAAAAGATAGCCCTACTTACAGGAAGGGATTTTTTTACTTATTCTGTCGTGTCCGGCCTCGGTTACCCATACAAATAGCCAATCGGCTACGAGTGCAGGCTTTGGATGTCCTTCAACTTCGACCTCTACAGAGACTGTTTGAATAAGCTTTCCGGCCTCACGTTCCTGCACATCTTTAAGGGTAAAATGCCCCCTGATTCTCGAATTGACAGGGACCGGCCCCGTAAGACGAAGGCGATCGAAGCCGTAATTTAACGGATAGCCACCGGTTCCGACGTTGCTATCTTTCTCATAGCGGATGAGGGGGTGGAACAGGCGGGTTAACATAGAAATGGTTTGAAAACCGAAGCTTATGGTCCCTTCGTAAGGGCTGTATTTTTTGCACCATTCGGGATCAATATGCATAGGGTCCAGATCCTGGGTCACAGCACCGAACGAATTAGTCATTTCCTGTGTGATAAGTATCCAGTCTGAAGTACCAAGATTTTTGCCAATTTGTTTCTTTTGTTCTTCAAAGGTAAAAGTAAAAAAATTCATCTATCGTACCTGCTGGAATGACGTTGACTATCTGATATTTCCTTTTAATAAAAGTTAATCATGCATCACTTTTTTAAATTGTCAATGATCTATTGTCAGGAACAACTAGCTTTCCCGCTTTAAGGGAGGGTGTCTGGCTGACACGGTCTACTTGGAAACGCAGAAGATATTTGATCGGGGGTTAGCTTCGATACACTGGCGTCTAAACCATGAAGAATCGGCTTGGTCTCATGAGCGCACCAGAGAGGATGTAAATGTGAAATGGTACATTGTAGTCAGGAGGCCGCTGTTCAAAAGTTTCCGCTACTGTCAGCTTGTTGCTTGAAAGAATTTCTTGGTGATTTATACCGGTTGACTTTGAAAGTGTTCCCCGTCAGGGTCTATGGGACCAAAGTTAGGGATTGCATAAGAGAGGGTTTTGATTTCATTTGAAGTGACGAAGGAATGAAGAATGAAAGCTAAATCCATTAAGTCTGGAAGCGGTAAAGAAGCTGCTGACCAAACTGTTAAGAATATCCGTCGTGCGACGCGGAAGCTGTATTCAGCAGAAGAAAAGATACGGATTGTTATTGAGGGTCTGAGCCGAGAGACATCGATAGCCGAGCTGTGTCGCCGTGAAGGCATCGCACATAGTATGTATTACAAATGGTCGAAGGAATTCCTGGAAGCTGGTAAGCAAAGGTTGGCTGATGAATGCTGTTCGCGCTGCGATCAGATTTTACCGTCGATCTGCCCCGGGGGATCAATCAGTCGCGCTCAGGGCCTCTTCTTCTGAGCGTGCAATATGTGAGGTTCTTGTCGATGTTCTGGAGAAAATCTCGTTCGAACATGCCGAACAGTTAATGCAAGGGTTGGCGACCCTTTCGCCGCGCCGTCTTGATGAGGTTCTGCATCGGTTAAAACATGTGAAGGCCAAGCGACTGTTTTTCTGGCTGGCGGAACGGCAAGGTCATGCCTGGTTTAAAAAGCTTGAACCGGATAGCTTCGATCTCGGCCATGGCAAGCGGGCTCTTGCCAAGGGCGGCAAGCTTTACCGGAAATACCTGATCACGGTGCCGGAGGAAATGCATGGATAGAAACAATCCCTTCTTCGGCCAGGTCGAATTACTTGTCCGCGTCCTGCCTTTCGTGGCGAAACAGGAATGCTTCGCCCTCAAGGGCGGTACGGCGATTAATCTCTTTGTGCGCGACCTGTTCGACATGAAGCAGCTTTTCGAGAACGAAGGGATCGACCGCGATCTATTCAAGACCTTCCTTGTCTATCTTATCAGCCATGGCCGACCCATGTCGGAACTGCTGTCACCAACCCGCAAGGACATCAGCAAGCTATTCGAGACCGAGTTCAGGGAAATGACCGAAGTACAGGTTTCGCTTGACGATCTGCTGGAGGTCCGTGAGCGGCTGATCACCCATATTCAACAGTCCCTGACAGATAAAGATCGTGCGTTCCTTCTGTCAGTCAAAAGCCGCGAACCGGATTGGTCTCTGCTGGAACTGGAAAGTGTGGCAGATTTGCCTGCGGTCCAATGGAAGCTGATTAATTTAAACCGCATGAAGGCGGAACGGCATGAAGAAGCCGTGAACCGCCTGAAAACGGTTCTTGAGCAAGGCAAATAACGCGCTTCAGCGAAACACCCAGAATTAATAGTCAATTGCACCATTAATCTAATATTCTATTTTGGCATGTACATAATCTCCTACACTGAAAAGGAGACAAAAATGGAGACATTCAAACAACAAAATCCATTTGATATTAAAATCATTTAAGCCGACGATACATTTCTCAGCGTTCTGGAGTTCCTTTCCGTCAAAGAGCTCTGCAAGCGCCCCTGTCACAATAACCTGCCCGATGGGCGTGTTCCAGTTCAGCCGTTACGACCAGAAGCATCGTATGAAGGTCGGCCAGCGCAAGGCGATGCAGGAAGCGCAGGAGCTTACGTCGTGAAACCGTAAGCGGCGGATTTGCATTTTGCGAATATCGAGAAAGGCGCTTGGGCCGGGCATGTCCCGGCCCAAAAGTTTAGGGATTTGGTTGGGTGGAAAAGAAGTGCCGCCTAAGCGGCAGCCTGATCATCTTCCGTTATCTGCAAACCGTTCACAAAGTCGGCCGCAAGCTAGGCATGGGCCGCAGCGGTGAAGATCACGCGCATGTCGTTCTCTAGCGCCTTGAGCCACGAGCCGATATAGGCGGCCTGATTCTTGCGAACCTCGGGAGCAATGTCAGGATCAGCGGCAAGGAAGGCAGAACCAAGCTCAGCAACAAGCCCTTCCATGGCGTAACCTTCATTGCCAAAGCGCTTACGGCCAAAAGTCGCGGTCAGAGCGTAATGCGTGGCGTGTCCAGTGGGACATCTCGTGCGCAAGGGTGGTGTAACTCTTGGCATCGGCCAAAGCACGGCATAGCCATATCGTCCGGCTCCGACGGCACCAATTTTTCTCGAACGATGTCACCATCGTTATTGACGATATAAAGTGATGATTCCTTGTCGGACACATCAAAGCCGACATAATATTTTTTGAGAAGAATTACTCATTCCCGCATACTTTCCTGTACTTGCATTTTCGGGGTCGCCGAAATTCTACAGGAGCATCGGGACCTGACCTATGATCTCCCGAAACTCATACACAATATCTGAATGGCCGAGACCCTGCGCAGCAGAGAGTCGGTGACCGCCGAAGGCGCGAGTAGAGCCCGGTCCAACTTAGCCGAACGCGCCCAACAATAAGCATGACCGAGTTTTGTACTTTAAAGTTCGCGCCTTACTTTTTTTGCGTTCCTTATCAGCTCAAGCTGTCCAATCGCAAAACGCTCGACGACAGCTACTGTCTCCTCACAAGCAAGCTTAAGGTCTTCTGGCGATGGCGTCTCGTCATAGTAGGTTCCGTGGCTCAGAGAATTGATCAAAACACTCTTTATTTTGAAATCTTCGTCTCCTGCCAAGAATGTAATGAAATTCTGCAGGTCATGCGACTTATCCGGCCTGCAAAAACGGCCGACAGCCTCCAATACCTGTCTAATAGCATTCCCAGTGCTGTGGTCGGGTTCATCACCGTTTGCGACGTGATAAACGTGCTCAAGCCGTTGCTCAAACGGCGCAACATAGCTGTGCAAACGAACTAATTTATGCGCACTTCCGTCTTTATATAATGAGAATGTGGCATCCTTCTTAATAACGCTATTTGTACGAGATATATTAAAGAAGTAGCTGCTATGGGTAAGCACTAATAAGTCTGGCCGCCTGCTCTTATTGCCAGCGATTTTGGCGGGATTGATAGATACCTCCCCCCGGTCTGAAATGTTTAGGTTCTTGAGCGTTTGAGCGATTGAGAACACAAAGTCGTATGACATCGACGTCACAGGGTCATCGAAGACAAGGAACAGCTTTCTGTAGTCACTGTTCGACGTGACTTTACGGTGTATGCAGGATACGAAGTAGCAAAATGCAATGGTTGTTTTTTCGCCGTCGCTCAGTGTGCGATGCGGCCCCCTTTCCATTACTTTATCACCGCGTTTGAGAATAAAGCCTTTTCTATCAAAGACATATTTGTCGGCAAAAAACTCTTTAAGGAGCAGCTCAAAGGTCTCAGCTACGCGATCCCGCGCATTCGTTGAAGGAGCCGCTTTTTCACGCGCACTTAATTCCCCCTGCTTTGTCAGAGCTGCCTTTTGGAGACATGTCAGAACTTCAATTTCGGACCAACTATTGAGGGCAAACTCCTGCTCAAAGACAGCACACGCTTTTCGCTGTAATGCTTTGCGCTCATCATCGGCTTTCTCGACCGCTTTAGTGAGTTCAGCAACCTTGGTGTTGTTATCCTCGATGGCCGCGTTGATCGCGGCGATGTGAACGGCGAGATCATCAGCGGGCAACGAGTGTGCGGAGGCAAGCGCCTGGGCCTTTTGTTCTATCGCAGCTTTGGTAGCGGATATTGCCGTGCGTACATATTTGAGAGCCGTCTCTCCATCGGCGATTTCGACACCCTTCTTCGATGGCACATACTGCTTTAGCTCGTCAAAGCGCGACTTCTGTCGTGCGAGCTGTGTTTCGGTTTCTTTGAGACCAGCCTCTTTTTGATTAAGCTTACGAAAATAGTCCCGTAGCTCTTTTTTGTGCTTTTCCTCTTCATCGGCGAAGTAACTTACATAGGAGTCAAGGATCGCCTTCGGATCAGCGTCTGTAATCCCTTGCTCGCAGAACGGACATGTGGTGCGACGCTCTTCCTGAATAATCTGGGTACCAGTCTCATAGAAGCTGTGATGGGCATCGATCTTCTTTTTGATCTCATCGGATACGCTTGAAGGAGATGTCACCCTCTGGAGGGACCCTTCGAGCGCTTTCTGTTCGATGTCGTCGCTTCCAACGGCGTATACGGACTCCGGATAGACAGGCTCTGCCGGAATGGCCTTCAGACTATCCAGGTCGGAGAGGATATCCGCAAAGCTCTGCTCCGACTGCTCGGGCTTGTCAGAGAAACGCTCCAAAAGGCTTTCGAGGTTCAGGCGCTTATATTCCGAAAGGTTCTTATTGATCCCCGCTTTCTCTATGAGATTTTCAATCTTCTCCTTATCGAGTTTGGTTCGAAGTGCCGCGACTGCGGTTTGCTTTGCTTCCTGCGCCTTTCGTAACTCCTCCTCCGTGTCCTTGAGTTCGATGTTTGCACTATCGACAGAAATCTGATTTTCGATCTCACCATCGATCACGTACTGGCGATCTCTCAGTTCGGCATGAATAAAATCTTCCGAGAAAACGTGGAAAATGGTGTCAGCGACATTGGCGGTGACGTTGTCACCGGGCTTCTCTAACAGAAGCGTTCCCAGCGCATTCGTTCCACGCGAGAACGAAAATGAACCTTTTGCGTCTGCCGATTCGTCTGAAACCAGATTGAAGGCAGCTTTAGAAACATCTTTGCCTTGCCCGTGCAAATCGAGATAGCGGAAGGCTCGGGATAGAAAGGATTTCCCAGTTCCGTTTCTGGCGAAGACCAAATTTTGAGCATTCTTTGAGAGCTCTCCGTTTACGGAGAATATCGGCCCCAAGTATGAAGCCTTTATTGTGAAGGCTGGATTCGCAGGAGTGTTCATTTTAGCCGCCTTAATATTTTCAGGGGGTTTTTTGAAATATAGCCGTTGCCTTCACCATGAACTTTCGGGATCGGTTTTAAATCATATTCTGCGAATAGCTCTTTTTCTGAAATCTGATCAAGCTGAAACCAAGCTTTCAGTATTTAAGTATTTCAGTGAGAGGTTTTTGCCCCCAACGCCTTCGAACAACTGCTCACGACACGTGAGTACAATGATCTGAACCTGCTGCCCCACCATGTTCAGAATGTCGAACATACGGTCCATCCTTCGATCATCGGAAAATACCAGCTCATCATCCAGAACGACGGTTGCGGGGTGCCCCTGTTCGACAAGCATTTCTGCAAACGCAAGACGCACGAGAACGGCGATCTGCTCCTGCGTTCCCATACTCAGGTGCTGGAAAGATTCCTCGTACCCGTCCTGCCGAACAACACCAACGATATGCAGGTTTTCATCGATGGTGATCTCAGCGCCGGGAAACAGGAGTTGCAGGTATGGACGAACCCGCTTCAGCACCGGGGAAAGATAGCGCTCTTTTGCTTCAGTCTCGGAAGAACGCAGTGTCGTTAGCAGGAGCGATAGAACCTCGACCTCACGCTCGTAGCGCCGAAGCTGTTCTTCGGCCAGTTCTACCTCGCGTTCTTCTTGCTGAATGGTCTCATCGAGACCGGCCCCCTCAAGGGCTTCGATATTTGACCTGAACCCGGCAATGTTCTCTTTCAGATCGGTGCGCTTGTCACGCCTCTCCTGAAGCGCCTTTTCCAGCCTTGAGATGCGCGCCTCCAGTTGTGGCAATGTCTCGCCCTCGCGCTGTTCCTCAAGCGAGGATACCGCTTTCTCCTGATCGGCCAGAGCCTTTCGCGCTGCGGATACTGCGGCATCCAGATCGTCATCAGAAGTCTGCTTTTCGGCTTCAGTCAGATCGTTCTTCAGCCTTTCTAGACGTTCCTTCCCGTCATCATATCGTGTCTTCACGCCACCCAACTCGGTCTGGATACGGCCAATCTCTTCTTCCGGGCCGACAAGAGCCGCACGGGCGGTTGTGAGCGTGTCTCTAGCCTCCTGCGCACCATCCTGGGCAGAAGTCAGGGCATGCTCCGCCTTCTTTTCCGTCGGCAAGCCATCGATCCCAAGATCGGCGAGCTCCCCTTGGAGGATTGTCTTCAGGCCAGCAATGTGGTCGGCAAGAGGTTCCGCACCGGCGTCGTAGTCTTCAGTTGCCAGCGCGTGCAGTTCGGCTTCCTGCCTTGTAAGTTCGGCTTCCCGAAGAAGCCTCTGGCGCTTTGCAAGCTGCTCCTCGGCCGCATCGACCGACCTGACACTGCAGATTTCAAGCGCAGCCTTGAGAGTTTGATTCGCCGCACGCTGCTGTTCGATCAGCTTGTCGCGATCCTTGATAGCGGGCTGAACAGTAATGGTTCCGTAGTCTGGGATAGTGATGGTCGTCGCTTGAACCGCTTCAACCGAAGTCTGGTCGCCGGCAAGGGCCGCTCCATCGACCTGGATTTGGGACAATCGATCGGAGGGTATATCGAACGCGACAAGGGTTGCCGCCGCAGAAAGGCGCGAACGAGCGGTTTCGAGTTCCTTTGCGGCCTCTCGTATCGTTCCGATATTCTCGTCAGTGACGGGAATGGCTGCCACACCCTGTTGCGCAGCCCGTTGTTTCTTTTCAGCCGCGCGTGCCTTTTCGTAGCGTCCCTGAAGTTCGCGAATTCGAGAGCCGCGCTGGACGGCGTTGAGAACGCGGCGCGCCTGTGAGACGGCATTGTCTGCCTCGGTGACAGCATTCTTTGCTTCCTTCGCATAGTTACGAAGCTTTTCGACCTGCTTCCGCAAGTCCTGTTCGCTTTGACGTACCGCGTCGAGCTTCTTCTTCGCGGCCTCGACGGCTTCCCCTTCGATCTCGATTTGTTTCTTTAGATCGCGCCGCGCGGTCAGGGCCTGCTCGGCCTGTTCCAGATTTCGCTTTTTCAGCTCAACTTCGGTCGCCGCTGCATCGATACGGGATTCCAGCTTTGCGAGTTCGGCATGTCGGGTTCGGGCGGCGTCGAGGCCCTCCTTGTCCGTCTGATCGCGTTCTCCCGAAGAAAGACGGGCGAGTGTCTCCTGCGCTGCTTCGAGGCTCTCAAGGGTGTTGGAGAGATCACTCCGGCGAGTTCGAAGTCCTTCCAGTTCGGATTTCAGGGATTCAAATTCATCGATCAGTTTCCTGTAATCGCCGCGTGGTTTGCCCGTAGAGGTCACAAGTTGGGAAAGCTGTTTATCCACCGCATCGGGTAACGCTCTGCCGCGTTTGCCGCCAAGAACCTCACCGACTTCTTACTCCAATGCGCTGTGGAGGTTTGAACGCGCGCTGTCGGGAAGATCCAGCACACCGAACGACTGGCCTTGCTGAACCCAGAGCACATTCCACATACCGAGAGTTTCGGGTTTTGCGCCTGTTTTGCCAGGCTCATCGAACCCGAGAAGGCCACGCAGCGTATCTTCTGCTTCATCACCCTCCAGCTTTCGGCCATCCGGGCAGAACAGGTGAGCGTAGGGCTTTTTTACGAACCGCTTTCTGATCCGGTAAATGCCGTCATCGAGTTCAAAGGCCAACTCGACAACAGGCGCAGCCTGGTTCCGGTCATTCTGTAGCGCGGTTATTGGTTGCGCCTTCGAACTGTACTTCTCAAAGAGCGCCGCGCGCAAAGCATCAAGCAGGGTTGATTTCCCCATCTCATTGGGGCCAACAACAACATTCAGGCCATCGCCGATATCATTGAGACACATTGGGGTTGTGAATTTTTTGAACTGATTGACAGCGATCGAGCGAATTTTCATTGCTTCCTCGTCTGCAATTTCATGTGCTCAACATACAATCGATGGAGCGCTCGCACGGCGAGTTCGTGTTCCGGGTCACTGGTATCATCAGACTTCTGTTTCAGGGCATTGGCGGCAACTCGCACAAAACCACCCCGGTCGATCTGATCAAGATCCTCTTGGCTCGGACTTGCGAAAAGACGGTTATCATCCACCCGGAGATAGCCGAAGGCGGCAGAGACCTGTTCGACGACCTGTTCTTCAAAGTACTGCCGGTCCTGAAGTGAAACCGCGCCTTCGACGTAAAGACGCAACAGAATCCGGTTCAGGTCATCGCCACTGCCGCGCAAGGACGTAACAAGGGCATCAATATCATCGCGGCTGTTAATCTGCTCACGAAATGTACGCCACTGGTAATGACCGGTTTCCACTGGTGTCATGATCGGATCGGCGTCAGCACCCTCGATTTCGACCAGAAGTGCCTGTCCGCCGCCATCGACATCAAACGCATCAGTCTCGTGCGTGCCACTATACCAGACCCTGTTATTTATCTTCTTTTGTCCGTGCCAGTCGCCCAGGGCCAAATACGCAAGCCCTGCCGACTTCGGCCTGTCCGGGCTGATGAAGTTCGGAACGTCCCTGTCATCAGAGCCAAAGCCCGTAACAGTGCCATGCGCAAGCCCAATGCGAATAATCCCGTCCGGGGTTTCTGCCTTGTCCATGTACGCCGCAGGATCCTGAAGCGTGCGTCGATACTGAAGCGGAGCCGGAAGCACCGCGAAGCCGGCGCTTTCAAAAACCCTTGGTTTTGCATCAACATGTGCAATCACATTGTCTGGCACCCCGCTCCGCAAGAGTTGATCCCAAAGACCGTGTGGGCGATGGGGGTCGTGATTTCCAGGCATGAGATGCCACATCACCTTCTCAAACTTCCGCATCCGTTCAAGCGGCTGATTGAGGGAACGCGGCGACAGCGCTTCCATATCGTAGACATCGCCTGCAACCAGAACATGCCCTGCGTCATGTTTGATTGCCAGCTCACCCAGGCGCGTTATTGCATTGAGGCGCGCGTCCTGAAGGACGCCCATTGTCGCATTGTCGACGAAGCGGAATACTTTACCGATCTGCCAATCAGATGTATGCAAAAGCCGGGTACTCATCGCGTGACGCCTTTCTAACGCGGTTAGCAAAATCAAACATTGAAAATCCTCCTTATCAGACAACAAGTTTGCCGGACAAGCAAGCTGATAGAATAGAGTTTGTTATTTTTGGTTAAAAAATAGAACCTTTAGTGGCGAGTCAGTCTTGGGTCTGTCGACGTCACACAAATAAATAAGGCCTCACTCCTAGTTTAGTAAGTGGGCATTAAATCTATTTTGTACGGGATTCTTGCTTATATGCACACGTAAGCACAGACGACTTCCAGTCCTCCCTAACTAAAAACTGTTGTCTGTTTTCTGCTATTTATCCCTTTTTAATTTGTCAAGTAGAGAACCGTATGAAACAGCACCAGAATCGGTACATCCCGGAATTGCCAAGGCTCCTGAAATCTAACGTTGGCAGTCAGTAGGTAAGTTATTATTTGAATACATTACTGTTTCGCAGACAAACTCCTAACCTAGGATACGGAAAAAACGACAATGTTGATTTTTTCCAAACGGGAAAGTGAAGGCATAAAGAAAAAGCCCTCCCGAAAGGTTCGGGAGGGTGGAGTTTGCCTCTTTCAACAGAATTAATCACACACAACAACAAGAGGCTCGAGAGATAAAGTCAAACAGGAGAAGATTGTTTTTGTTTCAATTGGGGCAGACTGTTGATTTTTCCCAGCAAAGCTGCTTTTCTTGAATCAATGTTTTTGGGCTCCGTTTTTGGTGAGAGCTTTTCCCTTGGCTTTTTACCTAGAAAGTAAGCTATCCGTTCCGCGTTAGCTCCACTGGGGTGAGGCAAACCATCTAATATTGTTCTGTTGTCTAGCACTCTCCGCTCCACAAGATCATGCAGGACTTCAGCAACCTTTGGCCCCAATGGAATAAAAATAGCATGCTTAAGAAGGGCCGCTTCTTTCTCAAAATATTGCTCAACAAAATTTTTGAGAAGAGGTGTTCTTAGAATACTTGGCTGACCGGCATAATTCTTGCCGTTCAGAAATACCGGATACCTGAGAACAGATGTAAAATGCACCAAGTCTTTCCGAGTGGTCCACAGTTCTGCACAACTGGTAATTCCCAAATGTTTTTGAACACCAATATGATCGAGCATGGATACCAGATTAGAGCGCATCGGACCTGAAAAGCTTGCGTATTCTTTAGCGGATTTTGCGGCCAATTCCTGAGGTTCTCCATCTCGCAGAAAATCCTGCACGGATGATATGGCATTTCTCATCTGCTGATGCCCTGGCGTGATCCCGGCAATCACTATTTTTGCCGCAGTGTTAATATAGTCAAAGGGAGCATATGCCACTTTCAGTGTTCGTCCTTTGACACAAGCTTCATCCATGATCAGTCTGTCGTTCAATCGCGAGCAGTTATCATAGTCTGATGCCTTAAGGTCTTTAAGCAACGGAACATATTTTTTGAATGTATTTAAAGTCATAGTATTTCTCCTTTTTTCAGGGCGTAACGGTTGCACAACTAATGCTGACGCGTTCTTCACACACAAAAATGTTCTATTTCCAGGCAGGGGTTTCCGCACTCTTCAAAGCGCGGGCAAATTCATCCACGTCCAACTCAAGAAGCCTTGCAAGTTGAGTGATTTCGATTGTGGACAAGTCAATTTTACAATCGACCCAGGCTCTAAATTTCCCTTCCGGCCAATCAAGGTCTTTATCAACCTTGGCAGACTGACCAATATTCTTCCATGCCAGCATGGCGATCATTGAATTTATCTGTTCACGAGTCAGGTTAAGCAAACTTGCCGGGTCAGTTGAGACTTTAAGAAGGCGGGCTATTTCATTGGCGGGCATTTTGCTTTTATCAAATCCCCGTCGCCCAACAAGCCATTCCAGTGCATCCAACGCCTTTACAAACATTGTCGTTTTTCTGGTGTCATGCCTGTCAGAGATTTTCCGGGGGTTATGAACAATCTGAGTTCTTAATGGCTTGTCATCTGAGGGGCCAGCCATGTTTCTGACACTTGTTTCGGCCATTCCCGCCAGGTTGGCAATCGTCGGAATCGAAAAAGTATACTGATAAAACATATCAGGATTCTGAAACGCTTCGTAGAAATTAAACTTATCGACATAGTAATCAAAAAGTCTCTTCAACGCTTCACTTGGATAAACCCTCTCAGCATCTGTGTTTTCATTTGGAATGCCGTTCAGGAAGAAATTGAACGGTATTTCAAGGGCTGTAAAATCACCATACGGACCTTCGCTATCAAATGTCCAATCGAGAAAATTTGAGCTTGAGCAAAATTTATATACTTCTTTAATGGTGTGGTAGATTTCAAATTCTTCGAGGTCAATCGATTCACGGAAGCTGGCATCATTCTCTATCCGGATGGAATAAAGATCTGTAGATTCTGTATCAAGGAATTCTCCCGCAATCTTGTTGCCTTTCGAGCCTCCTTTGGAGATCAAAATCAAGTCCCCAATTAATGCAAGTGAAGTTCGGAGATCGTATGTAATTTCATTCCAGGTTGGCAAATTACTCATCATATTAAAATCCTTTGCTGTTTATTGTGATACGACTTATATCATAATAAAATCGGATTGCAATATAAATATTATATAAATGATATCATAAATAACATATTTTGTTTTTCTGACATTTAATACGGTATTGTCAACGACAGACAGGTCATCACCTCATTGCGGCCCATTCTGCCGCTATGCCGACCGGTTAGGAGTATCATTCCACAAAATTGGCAGACATCGTTATTATACTGCTGAAGCCATAGAACAGGTCAAAAAGGGAACGGCCCGATGTTTACAGTTTCCAGGTCAATCGTGAATTGAAAAGGCGGCGCAGACATGAGGGCTTCAACAATGTCATGGGCTAGACAGAGCTTGGCGAATGATCAGACCGCTATACAGAGTAAAAGAAATCGAATGGGAGAATGAATTTCAACAGCAGTGGCTGGGCCGGGTCTGCTTAGGGGCATTTGTGGCGCAGGAAACAGAATTCGGCTAGCGCCGGTCATTCTGGAACGAACTTCACTACAGGCTTTAAGGCAAAAATAGTGTAACGGCCGGAAGAATGCCCGGCACAGGCACTGGGTTTCTATGGAAAAATCATGGACCAGATATTGGAAAAGGCAGATTGAAGCCAAACGGGCCGCAAGATAATGGCATTTTCTTGCAAAATTCTTGCAAGCAATTTAACGCAGTCTAACGCAATGGCTGATTTCTGCGGTTTTTATAACGCAAGATTTATGCAAGAAAATGACAAAATCGACCACGCCATAATATCCAGACGCCCTTTAAGTCATTGTTTTATTTTGGGAAATTAGTGGTGCCCAGGGGCGGATTCGAACCACCGACACGCGGATTTTCAGTCCGCTGCTCTACCAACTGAGCTACCTGGGCCCCGAGCGTCGATTCTGAATAGTGACGCTTTGAGCACCGCCTTATAAGAATAATCCTGGCCGCTGTCCAGCCCCGATCTGAACATTATGCATATTTCACATGAGGATTTTATTAATGTGCCAGATTAACGGGTTAAAACGGCCCCGTCAGCGCCCGCCCTGAGCCGCAAGGGCAGAGGCACCAGGCGCCTGCGCAGGTGATTTAAGCGCTTCGGTAGCCAGATTACACACCCGACACTCCAGCGAAGCCTCGCGCATCGTATCAGGCATCACAGCATTCTTCTCCAGCCGGAACATCATCAAAATCGTCCGCTGAATCGGATTATAATTGTTATCCGATACAAGATATACAATCGTCCGCCCCCGCACATCCTGACGAACTGCCAACCCTTCCATATTATCAATATTGAAAGGGAACTGAAGCCGGGCGACTTCCCTGGCCCTAAAAGGCTTTCCCGATACCAGATCCGCCCGCGATATAATGCTCAGTCGGGCAGCAAGCCCTCCCAGCAGGGATAAATGCCGCTCAAGCAGCAGAACATCCCCGTTGGGTAATGTATCCATATCAGTCGGCATAAACCCGCCGCGCGCCTTGTACGACACCGACACAATGCCGCCATCGCTGCCAATGATCCAGCCCTTCAGATGGCCATTCTCGTCTGCTCCGCGTTCACTCAGGCCAAACAGCGAGCCGTCAGACAAAGTCGTCAAAGCTTCCAACCCTCCGTTTGACGGCAGATTGGAGATCTGTTGTGCAACGTCTGTCGGCAAAGGCAGCGGACGCGGACGTTTTCCCTGTACAGCATCCTGCAGCGTTGCTCCGTAATGCCATAATCTGTGGTCCCCTTCAAAAGCCACCACAAGGCCTGAACCGGGAATTTCTGTGAAGGCTTCCGAATCACCGTCCTCATCACGAATTTCGGCAACACCCTTGCCCCGCCGATTCAACATGGGCGCGATCAGGGCATCTTTCACACCGGTCAAATGGCCATTCTTGTAGGAAAGACCCATGGCAATCCACAAGCCCCGGTCTGATATCGCGAGAAGATTCTGACCATCAGGAGAAACGCGCAGCCCGGACAGGCCGCCAAAACGCTTGTCACTGCTTGTCAATTCAAGACCTCCCAAAAAAGTAAGGCGATCGACACGGGTCTGGGTCAGGTCATAGAAATTAAACGGCGCCTGCTCCGCTGATATGCTGACGATTGCAGATGGCCCGCCATTTGCGCCTGTATCGGTATCTCTCACACGTGTATCGGCATCCGCCGCAAGGGCCGACGCCGCAGCAAAAAAGCACGTTGCAATAACAATGGCGGGCAAAAAACCTTGCCTTAAACTGGAAAAATAGTCATTCATCCTGCAATCAAGTCCCCGAATTCTCATGTGGTGGAGTTAACCAGACAAACGTGGCGAGAATATGTGCGATCAACACCGACGCATATATAACAGAAATTATGGAAACCGGCAGAAATATTTGGATTGTCGCAACACACGGGTAGCATGGTACACGCCAGGACACCGCCAGAAGCGAAATATTGAGCTCGCAGATATTCCGCCATCCGGAAAACTCAAAACTCCTTGAAAACCATTCGCAAGATAGGCACACTTGCCTATTACATGCTCGACGATCTTTTTAACGCCTACATACCGGAGCGCAATATGCAAAAGCCTATCAAGTTTCTCCTTGTCGCAAGTATGGCCGCAGGAATTGCTATCTCTTCCCCTTCATGGTCGCATAGCGACGGCCCTGCTGTTGGTGATGTCGATAATGCCATCCAGTACAGAGAGGGTGTCATGCATACCATTGGCGCAAATGCCACGGCCATCGCGGGCATCCTGAAAGGCGACCTCCCGCACAAGGACACGCTGGCGGAACACGCCCGGGTTCTGGCAATTTCCGCCGGATGGGCCAATGATGCTTTCCATCAGAACACCCATGGCCAGGGCAAGGAAAAAACAACCGCTACAGAAGACATCTGGAAAGACTGGGACAAGTTCGCCGGTATTATGGATGAGATGGAAGAAGAAGCACAAAAAATCGCCGTCGCGGCCGAAGCCGGGGATATGGATGCCGTGGGTGCAGGTCTCAAACCATTGTTCAAAACCTGCAAATCCTGTCACGACGATTTCCGCAAGAAGTAAGCCTGCGGGCACCTTATTCGTGAACAACAGGGCCGCCACGCAATATAGCTGGCGGCCCTTGTGTTCAGGAACGACCGGTCAGATCCTCTTCCGGATAGGCGCTCACCTTGTGAATGGCGAGGTCTGCGCCTCTGAATTCATCCTCCTGCGAGAGCCTGATGCCCATGGAAACCTTGAGCAAACCATAAACGACCAGGCCAGCCGCCAGGGCAAAAACGACACCTGTCAGGGTGCCGGCCAGCTGTGCCCCTGGATGAACACCCCCAAGGCCACCCAGCGCCTCAAGACCAAATATACCAGCCGCAATCCCGCCCCACATACCGCACAGACCATGCAACGGCCATACGCCCAGCACATCATCAATCTTCCAGCGGTTCTGGCATAAAGTGAACGTAACCACAAAAAGTCCACCAGCGATACTTCCTGTCGCCAGCGCCCCCAGCGGATGCATAAGATCAGACCCCGCACAAACGGCAACCAGCCCCGCGAGCGCCCCGTTATGAACGAAACCCGGATCATTCCGGCCCACAACCAGAGCAGCCAGAATACCGCCAACCATCGCCATCAGGGAATTCATGGCAACCAGCCCGCTGACCCCGTCAAGGCTTTGCGCACTCATGACATTGAAACCGAACCAGCCAATACACAATATCCATGAACCAAGCGCCAAAAACGGTATACTGGACGGCGGGATACCCGTAACAGCGCCGTCTTTCCGGTAGCGCCCATATCGTGCCCCCAGGTGGATCACAGCGCCCAGCGCCAGCCAGCCCCCCACAGCATGAACGATGACAGAACCGGCAAAGTCATGAAATGGCACGCCAAAAATACCTGTGATTAAAGACTGAAAATTCAGTCGACTGCCCCACACCATCCCCTCGAACAAGGGGTATATCAAGGCAACAATCACGGCCGTTGCAACAAGCTGGCTCCAGAAGCGGGCGCGTTCGGCAATGCCGCCTGAAATAATCGCCGGAATAGCCGCGGCAAAGGTCAGCAGAAAGAAAAATTTGACCAGATCATAACCTTGAGGCGCAAACGATGCGCCGTCGCCGGCGGACGCAGCACCGGTCAGCACGGCGGCACTTGACAGGAAGCCCACACCATAAGCGACCGCGTAACCTATAAAGAAATAGGCAATGGTCGAAACGGCAAAATCGACAATAATTTTAACCAGGGCATTGACCTGATTTTTACGCCGCACCGTGCCCACCTCAAGAAAGGCAAAGCCTGCATGCATGGCAAAGACAAGAATAGCGCCGATCAGAATAAAAAAGACGTCGGCACCCTGTTGGGTGTTTTCCATAATTGATTTCCCTCATTTTTTGGTGCCATGTGAAAATTCCGGGCTGCATGGCGCAATTTCCTCTAACAATAATCATGCCATTCATAAAAAAAGCCCGGCTTTCTGACAGAAAGCCGGACGAAGTGCCCTAAACACACTCCTGCTTCACCAGAATTTCTGCCTGAACATTATGCAAAAAGAATGCTCCACCCGCCGAAACTGCCCAATTTTAAGGCGGGTGGAGCAAGGGCTGGTCTGCTGAGGGAACAACACCAGCCCTGTTTAGTCAGAACCCCAAGGTTCAGATTTTTTGCGAGCCATGCCCAAATTCCGGGTAAGCCTCCATCCCCAGCTCTGATATATCAGAGCCGCGAACTTCGTCTTCTTCGCTCATCCGGATGCCCATTACGATCTTCAGGGCAAACCACAGCACCAGACTGACCGCAAAGACGAACGCTCCCACTGCAGCAACCCCGATAAGTTGCACACCAAAGCTGGTGTCACTGTTTGTCAGGGGAACAGCAATCGTACCCCATATGCCGGGCACAAGGTGAACAGAGAGCGCGCCAACCACGTCATCAATTTTAAGTTTGTCAAATAGCGGTACAAAGAAAACAACCAGACCACCACCGACAGCACCAATCAGGATGGCTTCTCCAATGGTGGGTGTGTCCGGCCCTGCAGTAATACTGACCAGACCGGCAAGAGCGCCGTTCAGGACCATCGTCAGATCGACCTTCCTGTACATGATTTTGGTCAGGATCAAAGCTGCCACCGTACCACCGGCCGCTGCCATATTGGTGTTTGCAAAGATATTCGAAATCGCAACCGCATCCACGGCTGATCCCATTGCCAGCTGTGAAGCTCCGTTAAATCCGAACCAGCCCAGCCAAAGAATAAAGGTGCCCAGTGTTGCCAGCGGCAAAGATGAACCCGGCATTGCATTGATCCGGCCTTCAGCTGCATATTTGCCCAGACGCGGCCCCAGGATGATCGCACCAGCCAGAGCGGCCCAGCCACCTGTCGAGTGCACGATGGTCGAACCGGCGAAATCGGCAAAGCCCATCTCGCTCAACCAGCCACCGCCCCACTGCCAGGCACCCTGGATAGGATAGACCAACCCGGTCAGCAATGCCGTGAATACCAGAAATGGTATCAGCTTGATCCGCTCGGCCAGCGTGCCCGAAACAATGGATGCCGCGGTTGCCACAAATACCATCTGGAAATACCAGTCGGATGCCGCCGCATAACCCGTCGCCGTGTAATCGGCACCTTCTGCAGCCAGCGCCGCAGAATCATCCGCAATCCACCATGAGAAACTGCCGATAAAGCCGCCGTCAACCCCCGAATACATCAGATTGTAGCCAACCAGATAGTACATGACCCCCGCAATGGCATAGAGAGAAATGTTTTTAACACACATGGTGGCCACATTTTTTGATCTCACCAGACCCGCTTCAAGCATGCAGAAACCTGCCGCCATCCACATGACCAAAAAACCGCCAATCAGAAATAAAAGTGTATTCAGAACATAGGCAGATTCATCAGGCACTGCTGCCAGAGCAGGCCCGGCTGTCAGACCGGCAAGCACAAGCCCCAGCCCGCTAGTTGTTATCCATTTCATATTTTTTATCATATTTCTTCTCCTACAAGGCTTCTTCGCCGGTTTCACCGGTCCGAATGCGCAAGGCCTGATCTATGGGCAGCACGAAAATCTTGCCATCACCGATCTGGCCCGTCTGCGCCGCTGTCTGTATGGCTTCAATGGCCTGATCAACCATATCGCCCCCGACCGCGAGCTCTATTTTCACCTTGGGCAGAAAGCTCACTTCATATTCTGCACCACGATAAATTTCCGTTTGTCCTTTTTGCCGACCGAAGCCCTTGACCTCCGATGCGGTGATTCCCTGCACACCAATCGCCGTCAGAGCGTGCCGAACGGCTTCCAGTTTGAAGGGCTTAATAATCGCCACAATGAGTTTCATCCCATTTCCTTCCTGTACTTCTTAAGCGCCCCCAACCGGGCACATGATTACGAATGATCGCCATTCGCTTCGCTAGTGACTTCTACCATTATCAAGAAGCGTGCCAATTTTGCTGCACCACGGTAACCATTTGTGAATCATGGATTTTTCAAGAATTTTGGCATTTTCCTATTAAAATAACCCATGCCTTAAATGCACATTTTTAGTGCATTAAAAAATAATGCATATTATTTAATCAAATAATGTTCACGATTTTATTTGGTAGGGAAGCGCTAAAATCATATCCTGTGAAGATCATCGCCCGCTGCCGAACAGGGATGTGCAGGACAGGGCCAATTCCGGGAATGCCATGACGAACACCAAAACAGAAGCCCGTATCCAGACTGACATCATCATTTCCGGTGGCGGCATGATCGGCATGGCAACGGCTGTTGCCCTGGCACAAAATAATCTGGACGTCGCCCTGATAGACCTTGCGCCGCCACAAACAGCTCTTGCCCCCGCCTTTGACGGCAGGGCGTCGGCCATCGCCTTTGCCTCATACCGAATGCTTGATGCCATTGGCGTCTGGGATGCCATGTCCGCGCACGCCCAGCCCATCAACGATATTAGGGTGTCTGACAATAACTCCCCGTTGTTTATTCACTTTGATCACAATGAACTTGGCGATGGCCCCCTGGGCTTTCTTGTGGAGAACAGACACATCCGCCATGCACTGGATCAGGCTGTAGCGAAGGCCGCCAACATCACCCGCCTTGCGCCCGACCGCATTGCCGATCTGGTTCACAACACCAGCAACGCGCGCGCGACACTGGAAAGCGGGCAAACTATAGACGCAAAGCTGGTCATATCAGCCGAAGGGCGCACTTCCCCCTTGCGAGAAGGCGCGGACATCCGCACGATGGAATGGTCTTATCGCCAGACCGGCATCGTTGCAACGGTCGAACATGAATACGATCATCAAGGCGTTGCCCATGAACGGTTCATGCCCGGTGGACCTTTTGCCATTCTGCCCCTGACCGGCAACAGGTCTTCGCTGGTCTGGACAGAAGCAACTGACATCGCAGCAACCATCATGACGCTGGGAGAACGCGGATTTAATGCCGAGATGCGCAAGCGGTTCGGTGATTTCCTGGGGCATGTGGAAACTGTTGGGCCACGCTGGAGCTACCCGCTGAATTTCCATCATGCAGAAACATATGTCGGCGAACGACTGGCGCTTGTGGGAGACGCAGCCCACGGCATTCATCCCATCGCAGGGCAAGGCCTGAACCTGGGCCTGCGCGACGTTGCCACACTGGCACAGGTGCTGGTCGAGACAACACGTTGCGGTCTGGATATCGGCACACCTCTGACGCTGGAACGCTATGAAAAATGGCGGCGCGTGGATAATCTCACGCTGTCCCTTGTCACCGATGGTCTGAACAGGCTGTTCTCAAACGATATTGGCCCGATCCGCATCGCCCGGGATCTGGGGCTGGGCGCCGTACAACAAATACCGCCCCTGAAGAAATTCTTTATGAAACATGCCCGGGGGACAGTGGGCCACCTGCCCCGTTTGCTGGAAGGCACGCCCCTGTAATCCCGTGCCTCACGGCATCGGGGTCAGGATCGTATCTTTCGGGGGCCGGCTGTTATCCAGATCGGGATAATCGGTGGTATAATGCAAGCCGCGACTTTCCTTGCGCGCCATGGCCGAGCGCACGATAAGATCCGCCACACCCACCAGATTCCGCAATTCCAGCAAATCACTTGTAACGCGAAAATTGCTGTAATATTCCCGGATCTCACCCATCAGCATATCAATCCGCCGCGCTGCACGCTGCAACCGCTTGTCCGTCCGCACAATGCCGACATAATCCCACATGAAATGGCGTAATTCATTCCAGTTGTGCGATACGACAACTTCTTCATCCGAATCCGTCACCCGGCTTTCATCCCAGGGTTCGATATCCGGCAAATCCTCCCAGGACGACAGGTTCTTCATGATATCTTCTGCCGCCGCCACACCGAATACCAGACATTCCAGCAACGAGTTACTGGCCATCCGGTTCGCGCCGTGCAGCCCGGTATGGCCCACCTCGCCAACCCCGTACAATCGGGGAATATCGGTCTGTCCCTTCAGATCGGTCATCAGCCCGCCACAGGTATAATGCGCGGCAGGAACAACCGGGATCGGCTCCTGTGTCAGATCAAAACCCAGATCCTTGCAGCGTTTGTAAATGGTCGGGAAATGTTCAATAATAAACTCTGCGGGCTTGTGGCTGATATCCAGAAAAACGCTTTCCGCCCCCAACCGTTTCATTTCATGATCAATAGCCCGCGCTACCACATCCCGCGGGGCCAGCTCTGCCCGTTCATCGAAATTTTCCATAAAGGTCGAACCATCCGGCAACCGGAGGACCGCCCCCTCCCCGCGCAAAGCCTCGGTCAACAGGAAAGTACGGGCTTCAGGGTGATACAGGCATGTCGGATGAAACTGGTTAAATTCCATATTCGCCACACGACACCCGGCGCGCCACCCCATGGCAATGCCGTCGCCCGTGGAAAGATCGGGATTACTGGTATAGAGATACACCCGGCTTGCGCCGCCTGTCGCCACGACCGTCGACTTTGCCCGAAACACATCAACCGTGCCCTTGTCCATATCCAGAACATAGGCACCGCAACAATACCGGTTTTCGCCAAACCGTCCGCCATGGACAATCAGGTCAACCGCCATGTGATTTTCAAAAATACCGATATTCGGGTGATTCCGCGCCTGATCTTCCAGTGTGGTCTGAACCGCCGCCCCGGTGGCATCTGCCGCATGGATGATACGCCTGTGACTGTGCCCGCCTTCGCGGGCCAGATGATAGGTCACATTTTCGTCCGGCGCCCCGTCATAGCGACTGAACAAAACACCCTGTTCTATCAGCCATTCAACCGACGACCGACCATGCTCAACCACAAACCGCACCGCATCCGGGCTGCACAATCCGGCACCCGCGATCAGGGTATCTTCGATATGGGATTCAATCGTATCCCTGGAATCAAGAACGGCAGCAATACCGCCCTGTGCCCATAAAGTACTGCCTGCACTCAATGGCCCCTTCGACAGAACAGCTACCTTCACATGAGGGGCCAACCGCAGGGCAAGTGTCAGACCAGCCGCACCGCTGCCAATAACCAGCACATCAAAATCATGCGTTTTCCCCAACGCTTCCCTCCGTTACCAATGCACCCCCAGATAACCGGTGCTATTCTGCTGTTATGAACCTGTGCGTGTTAACTGCCCGTGCGTGTTAACTGCCCGTGCGCGTTAACTGCCCGTGCGCGTTAACTGAAGGAATATATCCTCCAGATCGCCTTCTTTCGTACTCAGGTCACGCACGACATGACCTGCTGCCCGCACCGCATCAAGAATTTCGACCACCCTGCCTTCATTCGGATTGTAATACACCACCAGTTCCCGCTCCCCCTGAATGTCGGCCCTGAAGCCCTCAAGCCCTGCAGGCACGCCTTGTAATGGCTCTGCCGTTTTAATCACCATGGCTTTTTCATCAATGCTCGCCAGCAGGTCGCGGGTCGGCGCACAGGCGGCCACGACCCCGTGATTGATAATGGCAATCTCGTCACAAAGCTCTTCAGCTTCTTCCAGATAATGTGTGGTCAGGACAATGGTGACACCCTGCCTGTTCAACTCCTTGACATAGGCCCAAAGCTGTTGGCGCAATTCAATATCAACACCGGCAGTGGGTTCATCCAGAACCAGAATTGGCGGATTGTGAACCATCGCCTTGGCAACCAGCAAACGGCGTTTCATACCGCCTGACAACGTGCGGGAATAGGCATCCGCCTTGTCAGCCAGGCTCACGGCACCCAGAATTTCTTCGGTGCGGCGTTGTGATTTTGGCACGCCGTAAAGCCCGGCTTGCTGTTCCAGCATTTCCCGCGGTGTGAAAAAAGCATCAAAATATATTTCCTGCGGCACAATACCAATGCTGGCCTTGGCGTTACGGGGGTTTTGTTCAATGTCAAAGCCCCAGATACGCGCACTGCCCGCTGTTTTTGTTACAAGACCGGCCAGAATATTGATACAGGTTGATTTTCCCGCCCCGTTTGGCCCCAGAAGCCCGAAAATGGACCCGCGCCTGATATCAAGATCAATACCCTTCAGCGCATGCTTGGCCGGCTGGCCGTGTGCTGCCTTGTAGGTTTTTGATAGCCCCTTGATTTCAATGGCGTATTGCGGGGCGTCTTGTCCGGAAATTACAGTGTCCATGGTCGGGTTCGGCGAAGTCATTTGCTGGCTGGTCATCACTTGTCTGGTATTAAAGGATCGATTAACAGATTATTTTTAACAATATAAAGAAGCCACGATATGGATTGCGGTATTGATTGTCTACACGCAATCGCTATCATCCCGAAAACCGGGTGGCCTGAATCGATATTTCCAGCACCACTGACACATATACCAAAGGCTTTGGAGGGTATGAATGCCAATTGATCCGCCGGAAACCATATATATAACAACAAAAGTTGTCGCATGCGATGGCGATGAAGGCCCGTTGGGGCACCCAAGGGTTTATTTGAATGTCGGCGACGACGGGCGAGTTGAATGTCCCTATTGTGATCGTCTTTTCATTCTTGAAGAAGGCGCGGCAACAGCCACTGCCGGTCACTAGATTATTTTAAGCAGGACCAGGTCATGGCAGAAACATCCACAGACCATATCTATCTTATTGATGGATCTGGCTACATTTTCCGCGCTTATCACGCGCTTCCACCCCTGACACGGGCTGACGGCACACCGGTAAACGCGGTCTATGGTTTTTGTAACATGCTCTACAAGCTGTTACAGGATGTGCTTGAAGGCGACGATGACCCCTCTCATCTGGCCGTCATATTTGATGCCGGCGCGAAAACCTTTCGCAACGAAATCTATCCGGAATACAAGGCGCAAAGGCCACCGCCGCCTGAAGATCTCGTGCCCCAGTTTCCCCTGATCCGCGAGGCGACGCAGGCGTTTAACGTGCCTGCCGTGGAACTGGCCGGATTTGAAGCCGACGACCTGATCGCCACTTATGCCCGCCTTGCCCGGGAAAAGGGCTGGAAAGTCACCATAATATCTTCCGACAAGGACCTGATGCAGCTGGTCAGTGATGATGTCAACCTGCTGGACACCATGAAAAACCGGCGGCTGGGTATAGACGCTGTATTCGAAAAATTCGGTGTCGGGCCCGACAAGGTCATTCAGGTACAGGCATTGTCTGGCGATTCAGTCGATAATATTCCCGGCATTCCCGGCATTGGCCCCAAAACGGCGGCTGAACTGATCAATACTTACGGCGACCTTGAGAACCTGCTGGCGCATGCCGCAGAAATCAAGCAGCCCAAACGCCGCCAGAACCTGATTGAATTTGCCGACAAGGCACGGCTCAGCCTGCAACTGGTCACCCTTAAAAATGATGTCGAGGTACCGCAATCTCTGGATACACTGACGGTGAGTGCCATTGAGCGAACCCCGCTTGTTAAATTTCTGGAAGATCAGAATTTTCGCGGGCTGGTCTCCAAAATAAAGGCAGCCCTGGCCGAGGATGGTGGACAGGCAGATGCAGAAACAGCCGAATTAAAACCTGCTGAAATAAAATACGAAACTGTCACAAGTCTGGAATCATTGCAGAAATGGGTAAATGATGCGCTTGAAAAAGGGGTTGTCGCGGTCGACACGGAAACCACGAGCCTGAACGCCATGCGGGCGCAGCTTGTTGGTGTGTCCCTGTCTCTGGAAGCGGGCAGCGCCTGTTACATTCCACTGGGTCATACGTCTGCGTCCAGTGGCGAACTTGATTTTTCAGATGCCAGTGACGCCCCGGACCAAATTCCGCTTGAGGAGGCCCTTGCCGTCCTGAAGCCCATGCTGGAGCATCCCGGCGTGCTGAAAGTTGGCCAGAATTTAAAATATGACATGCTGGTCCTGAAAAAATACGACATCAACATACACCCCTTTGATGACACGATGCTGATTTCCTATGCACAGGATGCCGGGTCGCATAATCATGGCATGGATGAACTGGCCGACCTGCATCTGGGGCATAAGACCATAAGCTTCAAGGATGTCGCCGGTACTGGCAAGAACCAGTTGACCTTCGACCAGATCCCGATTGACAAGGCCAGTGATTATGCCGCCGAAGACGCCGATATTACTGGCCGTCTGTACCGACTGCTGAAGCCTCGTCTGGTGGAGGCCAAAGCCGTTACCGTTTATGAAACACTGGATCGGCCATTGGCGCCCGTCCTCGCCAGTATGGAATATTGGGGTATCAAGGTCGACCGGCAAACCCTGGCCCGGCTTTCCAATGAATTTGCCGAACGTATGGCGTCTCTTGAGGCAGAAATACACAAACTGGCGGGCCGTGAATTTAATGTGGGCTCTCCGAAACAGCTTGGGGAAATCCTGTTTGACGAGATGGGACTTACCAGCGCCAAAAAAGGAAAGAGCGGCGCCAAAAGCACCGGCGTTGATGTGCTGGAAACGCTGGCCGCCGAAGGACACGACCTGCCCGCGCGCGTGCTGGACTGGCGCCAGATGTCGAAGCTGAAAAGCACCTACACAGATGCCCTGCAACAGCAGATCAACGATAAGACCGGTCGCATTCACACATCCTATTCGATGGCGGCCACAACAACAGGTCGGCTTTCTTCCAATGACCCGAACCTGCAGAATATTCCAATCCGCACAGAAGAAGGTCGCAAAATCCGAAAAGCCTTTATTCCTGAACAGGGCTATAAGCTCCTGTCCGCCGATTACAGCCAGATCGAATTGCGCCTTCTGGCCCATATCGCCGATATCGACACCCTGCGTGATGCCTTTCTGGATGGTCAGGACATTCACGCCATGACGGCCTCACAGGTTTTTGGCGTCCCGCTTGCCGACATGGATGCTGCGACCCGCCGGAAGGCCAAGGCGATTAACTTCGGCATTATCTACGGTATCAGCCCGTTTGGACTGGCGCGCCAGATTGGCGTGCCCCAGAAAGAAGCCAAACACTATATTGAAGAATATTTCAAGCGTTTCCCCGGCATCCGGCAATATATGGAGGAGACAAAGGAGTTCTGCCATTCCCACGGCTATGTCAATACCATCTTCGGACGGCGTTGTCATATTCAGGCCATTCGCGACAAGAATCCGGCCATGCGCGCTTTTGGTGAAAGGGCCGCTATTAATGCGCCAATTCAGGGGGCCGCCGCCGATATCATTCGCCGGGCCATGATCGCGATGCCTGCAGCGCTCGACAGCGCCGGGCTAAAGGCCCGTATGCTGTTGCAGGTCCACGATGAGCTTGTCTTTGAAGTGCCGGACGCCGAGATTGACAAAACCCGGGATATTGTCAAAAAAACCATGGAGAAGGCACATCTGCCAGCGGTTGATATCTCTGTCCCGCTGACAGTGGAATGTGGCGTGGGTGAAAATTGGGACGAGGCGCACTAAAGAAAGAGCTACGGCACAGCAATCAGGCTGGGTTAACGCCCAGTGCTGTTCCCGTATATGCCTGATCGAAGGGCTCAACATCCTCAGCCGCCAGGGCAGCGTCACGCAGCGCACGAACCTTTGTCGCCGCGTCGCCAGCAGCCTGCAGATCCGGGATCGCCTGCATGATTCGGGTAAAGCGGTCATACCCCCGGGCATGCGTATCGCCATACCCCTTGATAAGGCGGGGGCATTGGGCAACTTCTACCGCCAGATCATAATCAGAGGGCGCCAGGGATTTCACCTGCTCCAGCCAA
Source organism: Sphingomonadales bacterium (assembly GCA_965227345.1). Lineage (GTDB taxonomy): Bacteria > Pseudomonadota > Alphaproteobacteria > Sphingomonadales. Next base: position 3,185,290 of record OZ245755.1, on the reverse strand, counting down.
CTCTCAATCTGCTCATTCTCGCGTTTGTAGCGCAATGTCGAGCGCCGGATACGGCGAAAGCCTGCCAGAAAATACAGCGGTAAAAATCCTGAAAGCTTTGATGTTGTCAGGTTCCTGCCGTCGGTAAAAAAGCGCCCGATCCATTTGGTGAGAAATTTTGAATTCATCATCGGCCTCCCGATAAAGGCAGGCATTGTGTCGCAGATTTCTTCATACCGGGGATGAAAGAATTCCACGACATGAAAATACTGATCCGGTTTGGCCCTGACTTCCTGGCGGATCGTTTCCATACGGCCCGGCTTGGTTTTTAGCGCCGCTACCCGAATAACATCTTCAAAGCCCATCCAAAGCGCCAGATAGCGCGCAACTTCGGTTAACAGCTTGTGATCCGGGTCCTTTGCCGCCACCACAGAGGCACACCCCTTGATCCGGTCCAAATAAAGCACGGCATAATCACGGTCCTGATAATCAACCAGCCGCTTAACGCCTTCCTGCGCCACATGTTGTACCGGCGCAGGCAATTCTGCAACCGTGTCTGCAAGCGTTAACGGCCCGGGTGCAGGGGCCTCAGGCTCGGCTTCCGGTTTGTAACTGCCGTCAGCCTCCCCAAAACCACGAGCAAAACCCGCCAGATTTATATCAACTGCCTTACCTGTCTTTCGAATGGTTTCCTCGTAATCCTCCCGCGAAAACGGCAAGGCCCCGGACCCAGCCAGCGCGCCAAACAGGATCGAACTGATCACAGCTCCCGTATCACCGGACGCCTTATCCATATCAAACATGACCAGCTTTTTGGCAGCCTTGCGCGCAGCGTCCTGAACCTGTTCTGAATCCATACGGCCATCGCCCAGCGCCTCTTTCTCACCGATGGCAAACACGCGGTGACTGGACGTGATCAATGTCGTCAGGCCGGGGCTGACAAATCCGCGGGAAATGGAGCGCCCCGCTTCAGCCAGTTCGGAAGCCATACAGATATCCACATCTCCCGGCACCGGCATTTGCGATAAAACCGGCTGTTTGCCGACCGCTTCTGCCTCGGCACGCGGAAAAAGTTCCAGATAATAAATTGTTGCGCCGGTCCTCTGTGCCACACCCGCCACAGATGTTGACTGCGCCAGATAGCCGTTGGCTTCCGCCATATCGACAATCCACTGTGCAAGCACACCGCCACCCTGCCCCCCAAGAGCCGCAACAGAAATGGAAATCGGCCTGACTGACTGCTTTTTCATGGAAATAACCCTTATACCGAAATTGCAGCCTGACGACGCGCCGCCCGGCCCTGAAGCCAGCCAATGATCATCTTGCGCAAATTGCCCGTAAACCGGTCCCACTTGCCCGGGTTAAAGATCACCTCGACCCGACTGAATGACGGGCAAAGCACCGCAGCATGCGCAACCTCACCACAATGCCCGCACCCGACACATGAATTGTCAACATAAGCGACCGGGTCCGCCTTCAACGGATTGGGGTTTGGCTTGATGGTCAATGACGGACAACCCGACAGGCGAATACAGGCATGATCCCCGGTACAGGTATCACTATCGACAAAATACCGCTCTCGAACGACGCGCTTGCCATCGGCAATCGCTTTCTGGGTCAACGGCTTGACCCGACGCTGACGGTTGAGCATACATTCGGATTCGGCCACAATAACCTTGGGGCCCTTCTCTTTCGTGGTCAGCGCTTCCCGCAATGTGCCCGTCATCGCTTTCAGGTCATAGGTCCGCACGCGACGCAGCCATTTGACCCCAACGCCCTTGACGGCTTCGGTAATTGGATGCCTGGTGCTGCGGTTTTCATTCACCGCCCGCGACGACAGAATGTCCTGTCCACCGGTCGCGGCAGAATAGTTATTGTCGACAATCACCAGAACATTGTCATTTTCATTGAAAACAGCGTTGCCGACGCCGCTGGTCAGGCCGTTATGCCAGAAGCCACCGTCGCCCATCACCGAAATAGTTCGCTTGTTCGCCTTCACGTTGAACGCCGACGATCCGGCCCACCCCAGACCATAGCCCATAGTGGTATTGCCCATATTGAACGGTGGCAGAATAGAGAAAACATGACACCCGATATCGCAGGAAATATGAACCTTGCCCAACTCCCGCTGCACCAGTTTCATCGCGGTAAAAATGGGGCGTTCCGGACACCCTGTGCAAAACCCCGGCGGGCGGGCCGGAAGTTCTTTGGCAAAAAGGGGGCCAACATCCGCCGACGCAAATTCGATAGGGGTCGAGGCTCCCAGAATATTCGGCGCGGCCTGTTCCAGAAATTTCTTGATGCCCGCCTTCAGAACGGCCCCGGTATATTCACCTGCCTTGGGCAAAATGCCCTTGCCCATCACTTTCGTCTGCAAATCCGCCTTGCGCAGAATGGAATCAACCGTCTGTTCGATATATTCCGGCTGGCCTTCCTCGACCATCATTACGGCGCTTTTCCCGGTGCAGAATTTGATCAGTTCCTCAGGGATTTGCGGATAGGTAACATTCATCACGTAAAGCGGGATATCTGTATTCCCGTAGCAATCCGCCAGCCCCAGCAATTCCATCGCGCGAATCAGCATATTATACAAGCCACCCTGCACAATGATGCCGACATCACCTTCGTCAGGTCCCATAAATTCATTCAGCTTGTTGTCCTGAATATATTTAACAGCGGCAGGCCAGCGCTTTTCAATTTTTTCATGCTCATGCAGGAAAGCCGCCGGGGGCATGACAATGCGGTTCACGTCCCGCTCCGGCTCGTTCATCGCGTCCTGCAGCGTAAATTCAGGACGTTTGTTATCTTCGGCAATAAACTGGCCGTGCAAATGGCAGGACCGGATGCGCAATTCAAGCATAACAGGGGTATTCGAAGCTTCAGAGAGTTGAAAGCCGGTCTCGACTGCATTCACGATCGACTTCAGATTGGGACGCGGATCCAGCAGCCATATCTGCGATTTCATGGCAAAGGCATGGCTGCGCTCCTGCATGATCGAGGAGCCTTCGCCGTAATCCTCTCCGATAATGATCAGGGCCCCGCCCTTCACACCGCCGGACGCCAGATTGGCCAGCGCATCGGACGCCACATTGGTGCCCACGGTCGATTTCCACGTTACCGCACCGCGCAAGGGGTAATTGACCGAAGCCGCCAGCATGGCCCCCGCCGCGGCTTCAGACGCACTTGCCTCAAAGTGCACGCCCAGTTCTTCCAGAATATCCTGCGCATCCGACAACACATCCATCAGGTGCGAAATCGGTGCCCCCTGATATCCGCCCACATAGGAAACACCCGATTGCAGCAATGCCTTGGTCACCGCCAGAATCCCTTCACCGTGGAATTCTTCACCGGCACCCATCCGCAGTTTCTGCACTTCTTTTTTAAAGGACCTTTCGGCCATCGGGCTTCTCCTGAACTGAACTTATGACAAATTGATATTCAAGTTTATGCAGGCACCAGTGCCAGCACACGCAACGGGCTGCCTGAGCCGTTCACAATCTTCAGCGGTGCGGCGATCACAATGGCACCGGTCGGTGGCAACTGGTCCAGATTGGTCAGGCTGGCCAGCCCGTACTTGTTCGCACCATGCATCAGTGTGTGGCAGGGGAACATGGGATCAAGCCCCATAGCCTGCCCGGCATCCGTGCCAACCGTTTCCACGCCTGCCCCCATCACATCACGCTGCTCCGTCAGAAACGGGATGCAATCAGGGTGCCAGCCCGGCGAATGGGGGCCATCTTCCCTGACGTTCATAAACTCTTTCGGGTCACGGCGCTTCGACCAGTCCGTCCGAAAGAGCACCCATGATCCGGCAGGAATACGACCATGTTTTTCTTCCCATGCCTTCACATAATCCGCTGTCAGCAAAAAATCGGGATCTTTTTCCACTTCTGCCACAGCATCAATCACGCAGGCAGGGCCAATGAAATTCCCGACAGGAATTGTATCGGTCGTGTTGTCTTTATGATCCTTGCCCGTCACCCAATGCACCGGCGCGTCAAAATGCGTACCAGTGTGCTCATTGCAGGCAATATCATTCCAGTACCATGCCGGGCCTCGATCATCATACCGCGACACTTCCTGCATCGTGAACGGGGCACCCTGGGCAAATTCCGGTGGCAGCTGAAGCGTGGGGGTTGCCGGCTCCAGAGGCTGGGTCAAATCGACAACGCGTACACTGCCGTTGCCCAGCCCGCCAACCAATGATTCCAGTATTTTATTGCCGCTCATGTTGATGCTCTCCTGTGTCGGGTGACATTGTTCAATCTTTTTGTAACAATAATCACGTGAAAATTCAAGTAAATAAAATACGGCCGCAAACTGCCTGAGCACACATGACACACCAACCGCACAAAAATTTCAAGGGCAGATGGTGAATAAACAGGCAGGTTGAGGATATCGCCCCTGGCCCCATGCGGCGAACAAGGGCACAACAGGCAACATTTATCCGGGAAAAGTTTCTGCTCTCAAACAAACAGGCGCGGGCAGCGTCATGCCGCCCGCACCGGAAACGCAACTTTTGTTTCTGAGCCCGGAAATGCCGGGAAGATTAAAAGCTAGGGCAACCGGCTCGGGAAGGCCGGATATATGGTGGCGCTATACGGCTCCAGTTCATATTGTTCCTGCACAAATGACACCAGATCAATGAGTTCGGCAACGGTCATCACCTCATTGTAATTGCGCATCAGGGATTCGCCGTCCTCCGCCACCGGAGTTTTGCCATATTTCCGCGACAGCTTATGCGAGGGGTTGATGATGGAGGTCACCAGTTCCCCGTAAGTCTTGATCCGGGTTGTCTTGCCTCCCAGGGGAATATCCATAAAAGGATCGGTACCTTCGCGCAATTCGGGCTTGCCAGCAACTATATGACAATCATTGCACTGGAAGTGCCGGAAGCTTTTCTCCCCTGCGGCTACATCCCCGTCCGGCAGGCTAAAGCCGTATGATGTTTTCGGCCCATAATCACATGCCCCCAAACCCAGTAATATTGGCAACAACAGCAATCCAAATATCTTTTTCATGATTCGATCCTTTCCTGTTCCCAAGCAAGCCGCACAATAACCCAATCACACTGCCACATCCTTGATACAAATCAATGTTAGGCAAACCGGTAATATGTAACGCTTGAGAGGCTGTAAAAGTTTCAGGAAAAATCAAAAAGATCAGGCTCTGCCGGCCTCGTCTGCACCTCTCCCAACACTGTCTCTTCGATCAGCCCGGGATGATCATTTCGCGTGGCATTAACCATGGTGCTTACAGGCTTCATGGTGATACCTTCTGATGTCCCGGATTGCAGCAGGGCCATCGCCTCGCGCTTCTGCGTCTCGGGATCAAGCCAGGCACTGTGCGTATCGGGGGGCAGAATCACCGGCATTCGGTCATGGACCTGCCTGATCATGCCTTTTCCCGGCACCGTGACAATGGCAAAGCTGTCAATTTCACTCCCGTCCGGCCCCAGCCAGTCTTCCCACACACCCGCAAAGGAAAGGATATCGCCGTCTTCGGCACTGATATAGTATGGCTGTTTCGACCCGTCGGGCAGCTTTCGCCATTCATAAAAGCCATTGGCGGGGATCAGGCACCGTCTGTGACGAAAGGCCCCCTTGTAGGCAGGTTTGACATTGATCGTTTCTGCCCGGGCATTGATCATTGAATAGCGCGTATCCGGGCCTTTTGACCATGAGGGCACAAGCCCCCAGATCATAAATGTTGCGGTGCGCCCGGTTGGTCGTCCGGGAATCCCGTTATAAATCACCAGTACAGGTTGGCCGGGTGCAATATTATATTGCGGACGAAGGTTAAGCGGCACTGTCCCTGGCACCAGCCGATACAGGTTGGCAATATCGTCCCAGGTCATATAATTGGTGAAGCGTCCGCACATGTAATCCATTTCCTTAAAGCTTGAATGCGCTGGCAAGTCCGCCTATCTTGCACGCTCTGGATAAAAGAAGCCAAAGTCTTGGCAGACCAACAATATACGAGATAACCAGCGGGGGAACAGTAATGAATATTCTTGGCAGAAACTGGAAACGCTGGTCGCGAACCAAACTATGGTTCAAGATTGTTGTCGGGCTTGTGCTTGGCGTCCTTGCGGGGCTTGTCTTTGGTGAAAGTGCTGGCGTACTCAAACCCATAGGCACCATCTTTATCAATGCCATCAAAATGCTCGTGGTGCCCCTTATCCTGTTCACGCTGATCAGCGGCGTCACCTCCATGGACGATACGGCCAAGATGGGCCGGGTGGGTGCCAAAGCCTTTGGTCTTTACCTCTTCACAACGGCCATTGCCGTATCCATCGGTCTTGCTGTCGCAAGCCTGATTCGCCCGGGCGCAGGGATCAACCTTGAAGCCCCCGCCACCGCCTCCGCCAAAGAGGCACCGTCCCTGATCGATATGATCGTCAATATGGTGCCAGCCAACCCGGTCGCTTCCCTGGCAAACGCCGACGTATTACAGATTATCGTCTTTTCCCTGCTGGTTGGGGTCGCCATGAATCTAATTGGTGAAAAGGCACGGCCTATCACAAATGTCGTCAATGCCGGTGCCGAGGTCATGTACAAGCTGACCCATATGGTGATGGAAATCGCGCCCTACGGCGTATTTGCCCTTATGGCCTGGGTCTCCGGTCAATACGGACTGGATGTTCTGCTGCCATTGGCAAAGCTGGTGGGGGCGACCTATCTGGCCTGCATACTGCATATAATCATCACCTATGGCGGATTGCTTGTGCTGGCGGGCAGATTGAATCCACTGCCCTTTTTGCGCGGTATTCTGGACGCACAGGCCATATCCTTCACAACCGCTTCATCATCGGCTACATTGCCGGTTACACTTTCCTGTGTGCAGGATAATCTGGGCGTCTCAAAAAGCGTGTCCAGTTTCGTGCTCCCCCTGGGTGCCACCATCAATATGGATGGCACGGCGCTTTATCAGGCTCTTGCAGCGCTGTTTGTTGCACAGGCATTCGGCATCGACCTGAATTTTGCGCAATATACCACGATTGTTTTCACGGCAACGCTGGTCTCTATCGGGGCAGCAGGCATACCAGGTGCTGGCTTGATCATGATGACCATGGTTTTTGGCGCTGTTGGATTGCCCATGGAAGGAATTGCAATCGTGGCTGGCATCGACCGGATTCTTGACATGATGCGCACGATGACCAATGTGACCGGCGACGCCACGGTAACTGTGCTGGTCGCCAAAAGTGAGGGCGAACTGGATGAAACGGTGTATAATGCGAGACCGGAGATCTGATCGTTGAACAGGATTACCAGAGCCTCTCTTTTATCAGGTATTTTTATATGCCTGACCCTGCTGGCGAGTGCCTGTGACCAGCAAGAGCCCGTAACCCAAACAGAACCGACCAACTATGAAATCCGGCGATATGCTCTTGCATCTGCCATTGTCGATTATGAAGTCAGAGGATTAAAATCCGGGCGGGAACGGCTTTATTTTGATCATTGGGGAGCGCGTCAGGCACGATACATTCACACGGAAATGCGCGTCCTTGGTATCCCGCAGGAAGAACACGAGCTTACCATTTCAGACGGGAAATGGATCTATACCATTGATTTGCCTGCCGAGACAGGTGTTCGCGAGGAAAGCCCCCTGCTAACCCGGTACGCAAGCCGTCTGGAAAGTACAGGCACACTGACGCTTGGCGATGAACTGATGGAAGATATTGGGGGCTATAAGGCTGGCAACAACAAAATCCTCGGCCGCACCTGCCAGATATGGCTGGTGCCGGAAACGCACTCCCAATATTGTTTATGGAACAATATTCCACTCCTGACCATTATACGTCGGCGCGGGGTTGAACTGATAACCGAAGCCGTGCGAATCGATGAACATGTCTCCGTGCGCAATGATATATTCACGATCCCCGATAATGTGGTGATCACGGATCAGGAAAAATAGACATGGACAGAGACAAGACCTCCGGCAATGATCACAGCGGAACAGACACCGGTCCCTGACCTGGCACCGGTATAAGACCTGAATATGGAGACCAGCTTGCCCGTATCTGAACATTTTCACGACCCGGCTTTCATGCTGTCTCTGCTGGTGGCGGTCGGGGTGACACTGCAGTGGATTGCGGCGCGGCTTGGTATTCCTTCTATTTTACTATTGTTGATTACGGGCTTCATCGCTGGCCCCGTAACAGGTATTTTTAACCCGGATGCGCTTTTTGGCGATCTGCTGTTTCCCGGCATTTCAATGGCTGTTGCTATAATTCTGTTTGAAGGCGCGCTGACATTGCGCTTTGCCGACCTGCGCGGCGCGGAACAGGTTGTGGTTCGCCTCATCACCCTTGGTGTGGCCGTGACCGTCTTTCTGGTGGGCTGGGTGACACACAAAACACTGGGGCTTTCGCTGGAACTGGCCTTTCTGTTCGGCGCCATTGTCAGCGTTTCCGGCCCCACAGTTGTCATTCCGATGCTGCGCACCATCAGGCCTACAGAACGCGTGGCCCGCATCCTTCGCTGGGAAGGCATCCTGATTGACCCGATCGGTGCCGTGCTTGCCGTTATCATCTTTCAGGCATTGCTGGCCGGGGCGACCCTTTCCCAGGTCGACACATTATGGGATGTTGGCAAATCACTTGGGGTCGGGGCCATATGCGGCATGGGTGCAGGCGTCGGGCTGGGAATCATCTTAAAGCGTCATTTGCTGCCCGAATATCTCAGCAACGTCTTCACGCTGGGAGCCGTCCTGTTCGTGAACGCCATCGCTAATTTGCTGGCCCATGAAGCCGGGCTTATGGCTGTCACCGTTATGGGGATGACCTTGGCGAACATGCGCGGTGTCCCCACTGAAAGGTTGCTGGATTTCAAGGAGAGCCTTTCTGTCCTGCTGATTTCGATGCTCTTCATTGTGCTGGCATCACGGCTTGAACTCGCGTCTCTTCTTGCCGCCGGGCCAGCCCTGTTGATCATCCTGTTTGTTGTTCTGTTCGTTGTCCGCCCCCTTGCTGTGCTGGCAAGCACGATTGGCTCGGAAACCACATGGCCGGAACGGGCACTGCTGGCATGGATTGCACCGCGGGGTATTATCGCCGCTGCCATATCCGCTCTTTTTGCCTTGCGCCTTGAAGCTGCTGGCTGGGAAGAGGCCGAGTTGCTTGTCGGCTTAACTTTTGCCGTCATTGTCGCCACGGTTGTCCTTCAAAGCCTGACAGCAGCTTCCTTCGCGCGCTTTCTGGGCGTCGCACAACCTGACGCAAAGGGCGTGCTGGTCGTGGGCGGCAATCTTGTTGCCAGAACCATTGCTGCCGCCCTGCAAGAAGCGGGCGTCAAAATACTGGTTGTCGACAGTTCCTGGTCCCAGATCCGAAGCGCCCGCATGATGGGCTTGCCCACCTTTTTTGGTAATGCCGTCTCCGAACATGCTGATCGCAAGATGGACCTTATGGGCATTGGCGTCCTGATGGCCATGTCCCGACGCCCGGCGTCCAACTCTCTTGCCTGCATCCATTTCAAAAGTGATTTTGGCGGTGGCAACGTTTACACCATCAGACTGGACCAAAAAAACCTCGACAGAGAGGTCGATTCCGTCTCCTTTGAAGATCGTGGACATCTATTGTTCAAACCGGAAATGACGCTGGAGAAAATAGAAACCCTGCTGGGCGAAGGATACAAGATCAAGGTCACAAAGCTCAGCGACGATTTTAAATTTGAAGACCTGTTTGAGAAACTGGGCAGTACCGATCCCCTGTTGTTCGGCATTACGGCAGAGGGCAGTATTCGGGCTTTTTCGGAAGAGACCAGCGTAAAAGCGGGTAAAGGCTGGCGCATTGCCTACCTGACCTTGCCTGAGAAAAACAGCACTTCAACCGAGCCGGATACCGACTGTATCCCTTAAATCCTGCCTGTTTTTTTGTCACAGCATTGCCACAGAACCAGGCGGAACCAAAATCCGGTCTGGACGTTTACTTGCCTACATACCCTCAAGGAAATGGTGTGGGTAAATTAACCAGACAGGAGATGATGACATGAAACATAATACAATGACAGCAATCGTATTGGCCGCAGGTTTGGCAGGCGGTCTTGCACTTCAGGCAAACGCCGGCGACCAAAAAGCTGCCGGTATGCACAATGCCGAGTGGACAAAATCGTGGCAACAGAGTTTTGACAAGGCCGACAAGAATAGCGACGACAGCCTTTCGGCAAGCGAATATTCTACATTTCAGGCAGAGCTTGAAAGCAACCGTAAAGACAAGTATGCCGAGGACAACAAGGGTATTTATGACGAGAAAAACAAAGCCCGTCAGACCTATAAAAGCCATGCCTTTGACGACGTTGATACCGATGACAATAATAAGGTCAGTCGCGATGAACTGTCGGTTGCTTTCGCTGGAGATGTGCACGGCATGACCAATATGGCTGATAAAGGCAAGCACATGAGCAGCGATAAATATGCCGCCACACCGGCAATGGACAAAGCTGCCGGTGACAAGTACAGCTCAAGCGAGGCAAATGTACCACTTGCCCCCAACAGGGATCTTGCTGGCCGCGATGTCAAGAACCTGCGCGGTGAAGATGTCGGCGAAATCGACGAACTGGTCATCAACAGGACCAGCAACGAGGTCTATGCTGTCATTTCCGTTGGCGGATTCATGGGTATTGGTGACAAGGATGTCGCCATCCCCCTGAAAGACCTGACCGTCGGATCCGATGATGCTGTCCTGATGTCGCAGAAGAGTGAAGAGCAGCTTAAAAACATGCCTGCCTACAACCCTTCATCCTTCAAGGCACTTGAATAGAACCGATTGCCTGAGCTACACTCAAAAGCCGGGGTTCATTCCCCGGCTTTTTCTGTGACAACTTTCCGGCGTTAACCGCGCATTAAGCTACGGTTCATACCCTTGTGTCCCATGAGGTATGTAATGTGGCATTTATTTTTTATCAGATATCTGGCGATAATCATGATGATGCTGGGCGTGTCCGGCAATCATGTATCTGCGCAAACCGCCCTTTTGAAACAATTTGACGACGTCGTTTTTGGTACTGAGCATGGCCCGTCAAAAGGGTTTCTCTTTCGCTGGCAAAACCCGCCACTCATTGCCTTCTTTGTGGACCCTTCCTTCCATTTGCCACCCCCTGTCAAGGCGGTACGTCACCACTTGTCTGAAATAACACAATTAACCGGGCTTGATTTCAAGACAGCTTCTGCCCCCAATCAGGCAACCCTGAAACTTGGGCTGTACCCCAGAAGCACTTTCGCCATTCTGCAATCTACGGACGAAGCAAAAGAAAGCATCTATCGCTCCTTTATTACGACCAGCGCGTGCCTGGGAGTTGCCGTCGGTGACCCAAACCACAAAGGCACCATCAAGGGCGGCGCCATTATGATCGGGACAGATATCGCGCCCGCCCTGCGCCAGCACTGTATTCTGGAAGAACTGGTCCAGATGATGGGATTACCAAATGACGCCTGTCATTACCGGCCTTCCCTGTTTTGCGAAGATGATCACGTTATGGACCTGACACATGATGATAGAATTCTGCTTAAAACCTTGTACGACCCCAGATTGACACCCGGCATGACACGTGCCGAAGTGCTGCCGCTGGCAGCAAAAATTATCGCTGAATTCAGTCACTCTGTTGAATAAGTCCTATCGTGGCCAGACTTTGGGAAATAATTCTCCCCCCATTTTATCTCCGTCGTCAAGATGTACTTCAGGCAGGGTAGCTGCCAGTTTCGGGTTTTGCATAAATGTGCCCGGCCGCGTATCCCACGTCGCATCGTCGCCGGTATACCGCAGGGCAAGCCCGCGACGCCGTTTGGTCGCAGAGCTGTTGCCAGGCGCAAAATGAAGGGTCAACGGGTGATGAATCAGAACGTCCCCCGGCTCCATTTCCCAATGCAGGATTTCATGCTGATCCAGTTCGCCCTCAACCTCGTCAATCGATTCCATATTCATTTTGCTGTAAAGATCGCTAAAGCCTGAGCTGTCAGAAAATGCCTTTGGGGCAAACAGGCGACCCCATTTGTGCGACCCTTTAACATAGTGGACCACACCACTTTCCCGACCGGCTGCATCAAATGGCACCCATACAGACATGACCTGTTCTCCCCGCACAGGCCAGTATGGCAAATCGTGATGCAAGGGCGTCGGTTCGGCCGTGTTTGGCTCTTTGACCAGCAACTGATCATAGAAAAAATTTACATTACGGGATCTCATCACCTGCGCAGCAAGTTCCGGCATTGCACTATCTGCCATGAATGCCCTGAAGTCTTCGTCCCGCAACCACAGGAAAAAATCACCATAATATCGGCCTTTTTCACCCTTGGGCGTATATTCAAGCGATGCCGACCCCGGATTGGCGAGGATACGATCAACGGCAGCACCCATGCGGCCTATCCAGCCCGGATCAACCACCCCGCGCAAGACCGCGGCCCCGTCGCGGTGGTAGGCTTCAATTTCTTCATCTGTAATCTGGCGTGGCAGACGTGAAGACAACACAGACATATTCTCTCTCCCTATGAACATTTCCTGATCACCCTACCGGGCAGAGGCCAAAAAACGAAGTCCACCTCAGGGTGACAGGAAAGCCTGCGGGGCTAACCCGTTTTGTCACGCCCGAGATAAAGCATGAACAATTCATTCTGGGAGCTTATCTTCAGTTTGGCATAAGCCCGCTTGCGATACGTCTTGATGCTGTTAATGGTAAGCCCCAGCCGCAGGGCAATAGCTTCGGAACCATACCCCTCTATAATATAATTACACACCTCGGCTTCACGCGGAGCGAGGCCTGCTTCAAGGGGCCAGTCCATGGAACCCGAAACCAGTGAAAGGCGGGCTGCCTCGCCGGTTTCGGGAAAAAGTGCAGAGCCGTGTTTCACAACACTGGCAACAATGATTGAGGACAGGCTGGCAAGGCTGCCGGCCTCTGCTTCTGTATAGCGCCCGCTATCGCCCAAACGGTAGAAACTGCAATAATAAGCTTTGGCATCCCGCTGAAAAATAAGCGACAGCTTGTCGACAAGGTTGTTCCGGTCATAAAAGAAATCAACATAACCCGGGTGGTCAATCTTGTGGCCTGCAAACCGGACCCAATGGGGCTCACCCAATGTTTCGGGATGGGCGACCTCCTCGGCATGGGGATCAAACCGATAATATTTACGGGTATATGAACGCGCCAGCTCATGGGCTCGCTTGCCCTCTATTCGACCATGGGTAAACAGATAGTCGAAGCCCCGCCCTTCGGTAAAGGTAAAGATAACAATATGGTCAACTTCAACATAACGATTGAGAACCCGCAGCAAGGTGGGGGGGAAGCCATCTGTTCCAATAGCTTCAATCACATCCCCCAGGGGAGAAATGCCAGGTGTCGGCAACAGGGACTGACCATTGCCCCCGGTCATATGACAGCCTTCAGAACACTGAAATCAGCTACTTGCTTCAAATAAGTAATCAGCACCTGCACCCGGCGCGGCAGATACTGGCGACGCGGGTACACAGCCCAGAAAGTCATATTGCCAACCGCATATTCCTGCAACACCGGCACCAGCCCTGCCCGGCTTTCAATATCCTCGTTCAGATAAAAGTCCGGTATCTGGATAATTCCCAGCCCCTGTTTGGCGGCCTGCACAAGCGCGCGACCATTATTGGAGCGCCAGCTGCCCTTCAGGAATATTTCATCCACGCCCTCTCCGTTCCTGAAACGCCAGTGAGGCAAGGTCCCCATCAGACAATTATGGTCTTTCAGATCAGCTGGAATTTTCGGCATTCCATGGGCCTTCAGATAGCCCGGACTGGCAACAGTCAGCAGACGGTAGCGGTGGACGGGCTCGCTATGCTGTGAACTATCCTCCTCAAGGGCAGAGCGAATGGCCAGATCAAAATGTTCTTCGGCAATATTCACCCGGCGATTGGTAAACACCATATCAACACTTACATCCGGATAGTCTTTGACAAAAGCCAGGACTTTCGGACAAATAAAATCCTCACCAAAAACACCTGCCACCGTCAGGCGAATTTCGCCGCGCAGTTCGGTAATCTGGTCGGTAACGGCAGCCTCGGCATCATCAAGGTTTTGCAGAATCTGATGACAACGGTGATAAAAATCAGTCCCGTGGCGAGTAAGCTGTAACTGGCGCGTCGTCCGGTGCAGCAGATCAACACCCAACCGGTTCTCAAGATCCCTGACATGTTTTGAAATATGTGATTTGGACACACCCATTTCCCGGGCTGCCGCCGAGAAAGACCCTGCTTCAACCACGCTGACAAATTCCTGGATACCGCTCCACTGATGCTTCATACTGTTTCTATACAGAAACACTGTGTCCAAAATCAAATAAATTGTACAAAATTGAGGATCGAAGTAAATTCTCCCAAATTTCTTAATACCCGAAAGGATGCCCGCATGAAGACCAAAGCCGCGATCGCCATTAAGGCCGGAGCCCCGCTGGAAATTGACACGCTTGATCTGGATGGCCCGCGTGAGGGCGAAGTCATGGTGGAAATCAAGGCTACCGGTGTTTGCCATACCGATGCCTTCACCCTGTCGGGCGATGACCCGGAAGGCCTGTTTCCTGCCGTACTCGGCCATGAAGGGGCCGGCGTGGTGGTTGAAGTTGGTGCAGGCGTCAAAAGCCTGAAAGTTGGCGACCATGTAATACCGCTGTACACGCCGGAATGCCGCCAGTGTAAATTCTGCCTTTCGGGCAAGACCAACCTGTGTCAGGCTATCCGCGCCACACAGGGTCAGGGCCTGATGCCGGACGGGACCAGTCGCTTTTCGCATAACGGCAAGATGGTCCATCATTATATGGGGACTTCTACCTTTTCCAACTTTACCGTCGTGCCTGAAATAGCACTTGCCAAAATCCGTGAAGATGCCCCCTTTGACAAGGTTTGCTATATTGGATGTGGCGTTACCACAGGTGTTGGTGCTGTGATCAATACCGCAAAGGTCACCCCCGGCTCAACTGTCGCGGTTTTCGGATTGGGCGGGATTGGCCTGAACGTACTGCAGGGTGCACGTATGGTGGGTGCCGACAAAATCATCGGCATCGACTTGAACCCGGAACGCGAGGCTTTGGGCCGCAAATTCGGCATGACCCACTTCATCAACCCCAAAGACGTACCGAACATTGTCGAGGCGATCGCCGACCTGACCGATGGCGGCGTGGATTATTCCTTCGAATGTATTGGCAACGTAAACGTCATGCGCCAGGCGCTGGAATGCTGCCACAAGGGCTGGGGCGAAAGCGTAATCATCGGGGTTGCCGGTGCCGGTCAGGAAATTGCCACACGGCCTTTCCAGCTGGTCACCGGGCGGGTCTGGAAAGGGTCTGCGTTTGGTGGAGCGAAGGGCCGGACGGATGTGCCGAAAATTGTCGACTGGTACATGGACGGCAAGATCAATATTGACGACCTGATCACCCATGTGATGCCATTAAACGACATCAACAAGGCTTTTGACCTGATGCATCACGGAGAATCTATTCGCTCTGTGGTCGTTTATTAGGATAGAATCAAGGAACGACTTAATCCCAAACCATCAGGAATTCATACCATGTCGATATATCACCACCTGACCCTTGGCACCAACAATATGGACAAGGCGCGCGCCTTTTACAACAGCGCGCTTGCACCCCTGGGAATCAACCATTTAGGCGACAAGGACAACATGTCCGTATGGGGCACCGATGCACCACAGTTTGTTCTTCTCACCCCGTCGGATGGCAAGCCTGCATGCGTGGGTAACGGTCTGACCATTGGCTTCAATGCCCCCGATCAGGCCGCTGTCAATGAATTTCATAAAAATGCGCTCGCTGCCGGCGGGACAGATGAAGGCGCTCCGGGTCCCCGCACCTTTGCCCCCAATGCCTATGCAGCTTATGTTCGCGATCTGGACGGCAACAAGATCATGACAGTGACTTATAATTCCTGACACCCGTTAGAGTGTTTCGCCCGGCCCTCTCCCCAAACAGGTGAGGGCCGAACTATTTTACAGGAAGTAACATGCAGAATATTGAGACAATTTCCATTCATGAATGTTTTGGCGGCAAGGTTGGCTTTTATCGCCATGCATCGGATGTAAATGGCTGCGACATGAAGTTCTCTGTATTTATACCGCCACAGGCAGCGCAAGGACCTGTACCTGTTCTGACATATCTGGCCGGACTGACCTGCACCGAAGAAACCTTTATGATCAAGTCAGGGGCACAACGTATCGCCGCAGAGCTGGGCCTGATGCTGGTGGCACCGGATACAAGCCCGCGCGGGGAAAATGTGCCCGACGACGACGCATGGGACTTTGCCCAAGGTGCCGGTTTTTACCTGGACGCCAAACGTGAGCCCTGGGCCAAAAATTATAATATGTATGCCTACGTCACAAAAGAACTCCCCGGCATTATCGCCGATCATTTTCCGGCGAATATGACGGCACAGGGTATTTTCGGCCATTCCATGGGCGGGCACGGTGCCCTGACCATCGCCCTGAAAAACCCTGACATTTACAAATCTGTCTCTGCCTTTGCTCCTATTTCAGCCCCGACACAATGCCCCTGGGGCCAGAAAGCTTTCAGCCATTATCTTGGCGACGATAAATCGGCATGGGCCCAATATGATGCGACAGAACTGGTCAAAAGCCTGAAGAACGCCGGCACGCGCCCGCCCGTTTTGATCGATCAGGGCGAAAGTGATGCCTTTCTGGAACGGGAGCTTTATCCGCACCTGCTGGAAAATGCCGCACGCGAAGCCGGACTGGCACTGACATTACGCCGGCACAGCGGCTATGATCACGGCTATTATTTTATCTCAACCTTTATGGAAGATCATCTGCGTCATCATGCCCGCAGGCTGTGCCGGAGGTAAATACGGCTACCAGTTTTCGTTAACCTGTAGCGCAAAACATTGATCACCGGCCGGGTGCAGCCATATTTTCTGCCGGTCAAGCGGCCCCGTTACAGGGCGTTGGCCCGTCGCTTTGGCATCGGTGAGAAACGTCGCACATAGTTCAAACTGTCTGTCCCCCAGCACAGTATATTGATAGGCACGCCCTGTGTCCGGTTCCACGACCGGATAGAGCGTGTTATCTTCATGCTCCAAAAATGCCAGATCATCAGGCAATTTCTCTTCCCGCTGCCAGTATTGATCAATCGCATAGGCGATGTCCGCAATTTGACGAGCGCGCTCACGATCAAAAGCCTCCTGCCGGGCGCTGTTCGGGCCGGAGACCAGACCAAGGCCAACACCCACCACGCCCACAACTACAATACTTGCAATGATCAAAAAATAACGTGAGCCTGCCATGGAAATCAGGCCTCCGCCGCCGCATCACTGCGACGTGCTTCTTTAAGATAATATCCCAGCACAAGCCCGGCGAGCAAGGCCACCACAAGGACTTTCAGACAGAACCTCATACTCAATCCCCCCATCAGGAACTGATAAACGAATGTGGTCAGGTCGCTCAGGAAAACCACTGCCGCCACCAGAACCGTCAGGTAGACAAGCCACTGCCGAACCGCCGAAGGGACAACGTCGCCCGCCTTCTCCTGTGCACGAGAATCACGGTAAAACATAAAGGCGAACGCCGGGAAAAAGATGACCAGCCGCGCCAGCGCGCCGCGGATATGCCGGTCGTAATTCTGCTGCTGATACGGTGTTGTACCATCCGGAAAAGCGATATTTATATAGGTAAACAGCAGCTCGGCGAGCGTAAAAACGCTGACATATAGTGCGATGAACATGAACAGATAAAACGCAGCATCCCGCGCGCTGAAAGTCTGGTGACTGCGGGGCACAGGTATCGGAAAATCTACTT
Organism: Sphingomonadales bacterium; assembly: GCA_965227345.1. Taxonomy (GTDB): domain Bacteria; phylum Pseudomonadota; class Alphaproteobacteria; order Sphingomonadales. The sequence continues at coordinate 3,167,534 of OZ245755.1, read as the reverse complement.
CGGCAAAGGCATTGAGCGCCCGCCCGATCTGGTCCTTCTGCCAGCCCGCCTGTTCCAGCGCGACGCTAATCTCAGACCTTGAATGACCCTTCGTCAGGGCTTCCCTGACAAAGCCAGTTAATTGTTTGTCTCCACCAGACATGGCACCCCCGTATATACGTTTCCACCATGGTCACGTATTTGCATGCCAAAAGCAATCACAATTCAGGGTCTGGCGCGATTACCAAAGATGGCTGTACCGACCCGCACATGGGTTGCACCAAGCTGAATGGCTGCATCAAAATCCCCGCTCATTCCCATGCTCAAACCCTTAATACCATTTTTCTCTGCCATCTTGCGCAACAACGCAAAATGCAGGGCGGGCTCTTCGTCAACCGGCGGAATACACATCAGCCCTTCAATCTCCAGCCCCAGTTCATCCCGGCACAGATGGACAAAATCATCCACATCAGCTGGCAACACCCCGGCCTTCTGATCTTCCTCGCCGGTATTCACCTGTATAAAACAAGGCAGGTGCCGATCTGTCGCTGTCATTTCCTTCGCCAGGGCACGGGCAAGCTTTGGCCGATCGACACTTTCGATCACATCAAACAGAGCCACGGCATCACGCACCTTGTTGGTTTGCAAGGGCCCGATAAGATGAAGTTCAATATCGGGGTGTTTTTCTTTCAGCATCGGCCATTTTGATTGCGCTTCCTGAACCCTGTTTTCACCAAAGACCCTGTGCCCCGCGTTTAGAACCCGCTCTATTTCCGCTTCGCCATGCATTTTGGAGACGGCGACCAGCGTAATATCATCCGGCAATCTCTGGCATGATTTTGCCGCCTTTTGTATTTGGGTTTTGACAGCTTCAAGATTGGTCGTCACATTTCATACTTTCGTTACAGGAGAAATAATGCCGGCGCCCGACATACACACCCTGGTAAATTATGCGCAACAGCTCAATTTGTCGAGTGGACGGACAGACCTGCCGGCGCTTATTTTTATGACCGATGACCAGCGGGTACCTGATCCGGAGCGCGCGATCCGAAACCTGCCCCCGGGCAGTGCTGTTATTTTCAGGGATTATAATGTCCCCGACCGCAGGGCGCTGGGCAGAAAGCTGATCGCCTGCTGTGCATCCGCTTCCCTGAAGTTTCTTGTCGCAGGAAACGGCGCACTGGCGGAAGAACTTGGTGCGGACGGCTTGCATATGCCGGAACATCAAATAGCGGCAATACCTGAATGGCGCACAAAACACCACCGCTGGATCATAACCTGCGCCGCACACTCGGCCACAGCGCTGGCAAAAGCGGCCAGAGCTGGCGCCCATGCGGCCCTTCTAAGCCCTGTATTCCCGACAGCAAGTCATCCCGAAACAATGGGACGCGGCGACACTGGAACACTGGGCAGTAAAAAGTTTAATGACCTGTCCAATAACAGCCCCCTGCCCGTTTATGCACTGGGCGGGGTTACAGCCCGGAACGCGCCTGTGATCAGCGGCCAAAACACGATTGGTCTTGCCGCAATCGGGGCATTGTCAAAAGAATGAATAATGAAGGGGTCAGAAGTTCAGGCTGGTACCCAGCGTAAAGACCTGCGCGTCATCCAGCAAAAGCTCAGGCCCGCCACGGTTATTATAATCATAATAACGGAACTGGCCCGAGAAGGTGACCCATGGCCCCCAGGAATAAGCGGCGCCAATCTGTACCGCACGAATGTCTATGCTGCCAATGGGACTTCCACCCAGCGCATAAAGATCATTATCTTTATTATATTTGCTGACCTGAACACCGGTTGACCAGTTACTGCCCTGAAACCCGATGCTGGCATCAAATCCCTGATAGCCTGATGCAAAGCTGTTTTGCTGCCGTGCAAAATTGCTACCAACAAAGAAACCGCGATAGTTGGCACGCACCCCTATATTATAAACCTGCCGCTCCAGCCCGTCCCGAAAATTTACCCCCTGTGCAAACCGCGGCAAAGCCGGTGTCTGCTCAGCCACCCGGGACGCAAATGTAATACTAAGTCCCGAAAGCAGGCTTTCCGGACTGTCTTTTGCAAACGAAATTCCGACCCGAACGTCTCTTTCAACAGACGTGATATAATCAAAGGCCAGGGGGCCTCCCCAGATATTATCCACATCATTACGGCCCAGATCAAAACGCAGGGTCGGCATTAGCTTGTCACCAACCTCACTGCCGACATTCGCCGTCAGCAGCTTTACAGGCGGCAATTCACGCGCCTCTGGCAATTCGCCGCTACCATCGTCAAGATATATGAATTTCGGGCCATCATCACTAGTGTTCGAGGCCACGTCAGCATCGCTGTCCGCAACATCAGCTTCGCCCTGCGCACCAGAGGTCGCCTTGTCAGTATCTGCATGATTGTCGCTGGACCGGAAAAGGTTGGTGAAGAAACTGAAAAAACCACCGGACTTGGAACGCGAATCGTCACCAGCGTACGCAGTGGTTACCACTGCCACACTGAGAAAAGTCGCAAAAATCCAGACCAGTTTTTTCACTTCGATTCGCCTCCTCCCTTGGACGGCAGCACATTTTGTGCTTCATACGTTGCCGCTTGTCGCACCGGATATCCACCGGTTTACAGGACATTTCTGCCACATTTGCGCCTAACAACACGTTAACAGTGTGTAAATAATCAAACCATGATCCAAATGCAAGATCATCCACACCTTCTTGTAACGAATTATCCTATCTTTTGCTCCGTTTTTCAAGCTCTTCCATAAAAGATAGCCTGAATCATAATTGTGTCATTCCCGATAAACCTTCTGTGAAAGCCCCAATTCGACCTCAAAATCATCTAAATCTTGCCAGACGATGTACTTATGCCTAAAACTGTTCAGCGCGCGTGAAGCTGGAGCTTGAAGTTTAGAAAATGGGATACCGAATGACCACTACTGATACCATCGGGTTGAAGCAAATATACCGCTCAGTTACGACGATCTTGTTTATTGGCTTGATGGCTGCGCTTGCCGGGTGCGGCGGTGGCAAGGAGACCAGCCGGGAAAAGCTTCTGGCCTCTGAAGTCACATCGACAATCGGGGTCAATGCCTACCTTTGGCGCGCCACGCTGGATACACTCGATTTCATGCCGCTGGCACAAACGGACAGCAAGGGGGGCGTCGTTGTGACAGACTGGTATACAAACCCCGACGTGCCCGCCGAACGTGTCAAGGTCACCGTTTACATTCTGGACAAGCGCCTGCGGGCCGATGCGCTGAAAGCCACGGTCTTCAGACAGTGGCTTCGTGCCGGCGAATGGGTTGACCAGCCTGCCACAGAAGATGCCGCCGCCAAAATTGAAGACGCCATTCTGACCCAGGCCCGCTATATCCGGCTCAAGACAGTGCCCGAGAACTAAAGCCCTTCCAGGAATAATACTAAATGTCGCGTTATAATGCCAAAGCCACCGAGAAAAAGTGGCAAGCCGCGTGGGATGAAGCAAAAACCTTCGCGACCGGGGATGATCGCTCCAAACCCAAATACTATGTCCTTGAAATGTTCCCCTATCCGTCGGGACGCATTCACATGGGGCATGTACGGAACTATACCTTTGGTGACGTGGTTGCCCGCTACCGCAGGGCACAGGGCTATAACGTATTACATCCGATGGGCTGGGACGCTTTTGGCATGCCTGCCGAGAACGCGGCCTTTGAAAACAAAACACATCCCGCAACATGGACGTATCAGAATATTGCGCACATGCGCGACCAGTTCCAGGACCTGGGGCTGGCACTGGACTGGGAGCGGGAATTTGCCACCTGCGATCCGGAATATTATGCTCACCAGCAGGCGCTTTTTCTCGATTTCATGAAAGGCGACCTCGCGTACCGGAAAGAATCCTGGGTCAACTGGGATCCGGTTGATCATACCGTGCTGGCAAATGAACAGGTTATTGACGGTTGCGGCTGGCGCTCCGGTGCCCCGGTCGAGCGACGTAAATTGTCACAGTGGTTTTTGAAAATCACAAAATATGCCGACGACCTTTTAACAAGCCTGAAAGATCTTGAACGGTGGCCGCAGAAAGTGCGCCTGATGCAGGAAAACTGGATCGGACGCTCGGAAGGGTTGCGTCTTCAGTTCAATATCAAGGGGCGCGACGACCGGCTGGAAGTTTACACAACCCGCCCGGATACCATTTTCGGTGCCAGCTTCTGTGCTATTGCTGCAGATCATCCGCTCGCCGTAGAACTGGCAGAACATAATCCTGACCTGGCGGCTTTTGCAGCCGATTGTCGCAAACTGGGCACCAGTGAAGAAGCACTGGAAAAGGCCGAAAAGCGCGGCTTTGACACCGGCATAAAGGTGACCCATCCTTTTGACGATACATGGGACCTGCCTGTCTATATCGCCAATTTCGTCCTGATGGATTATGGTACCGGCGCCGTGTTTGGCTGCCCGGCACATGACCAGCGCGATCTGGATTTTGCCCGCAAATATGATCTGCCTGTGCGCCCTGTGGTCGTGCCGGAAGGTACCGATCCCGCAACATTCGACGTTGGAAATGGCGCCTTTACAGATGACGGACGGATTGCCAATTCGCGTTTTCTTGATGGTCTGGGCATTAATGAAGCCAAGGAAGAGGTTGCCAAACGGGCCGAAGCAGGTGGTTTTGGCTCCCGCACCGTCAATTTCAGGCTGCGGGACTGGGGCGTCTCCCGTCAGCGATACTGGGGGTGCCCGATTCCGGTCATTCACTGCAATGATTGCGGTATTGTACCGGTGCCGCGCACGGACCTGCCTGTCAGGCTGCCGGAAGACGTGACCTTTGACAAACCCGGCAATCCGCTGGAGCACCACCCGACATGGAAAAATGTCGATTGCCCGGCCTGCGGCAAACCTGCCAGGCGCGAGACCGATACTTTCGACACCTTTATCGATTCTTCATGGTATTTTGCGCGCTTCTGCTCACCCAAATCGGATCAACCCGTTGACCGTGAGGCTGTTGATTACTGGCTGCCGGTTGACCAGTATATCGGCGGTGTAGAACATGCGATCCTGCACCTGTTGTATGCCCGGTTCTTTACCCGCGCCATGCGTGATTGTGGCCATGTCGGGCTGGCAGAACCTTTTGACGGCATGTTTACCCAGGGCATGGTCTGCCACGAGACTTATCAGGGCCCGGACGGCAAATGGCTGTTCCCGGACGAAGTCGTCAGGGCCGACGACGGATCATGGAAAACGGCCAAAGCCGGTGAGACAGTCCGTGTCGGTCGGTCGGAGAAAATGAGCAAGTCGAAGAAGAATGTAGTCGACCCCTCAGCCATTATTGAACAATATGGTGCCGATACCGCCCGCTGGGCTGTTCTTTCCGACAGCCCGCCCGAACGCGATCTGGAATGGACCGAATCCGGTATTGATGGCGCGTGGCGCTTCACCCAGCGCATTTGGCGCCTGGCAACTGAAGCGCTGGATACCTTGCCCGAAAGTGGCGCAGCAAAACCCGACACGTTCGACAAGGCGGCCACCGACTTGCGACGCGCCACACATAAAACCATCGTCGCCATAACGCACGGTATTGAAAACTTCCATTTCAATACCGGGGTGGCAAAGATGTATGAGTTTGCCAATACGATCGGCGCTTTTAAAGGCACTGACAGCGACGCTGGTAGGTGGGCCCTGCGCGAAGCCATAGAAACAATGATTGTACTGATCAGCCCGATGATGCCCCATCTGGCAGAGGAATTATGGCAGGCGCTGGGGCAACCGGGGCTCGCCTCCGACGCATCCTGGCCTCAGGCTGACCCGGATCTCGTCACGGATGACAGGGTCACAATTGGGGTGCAGGTTCAAGGCAAACTCAAGGATACACTTGAACTCGATAAGGACACCGACAAGGCAAAGGTCGAAGCTGCAGCTCTCGCATTGCCGAAGGTAGAAAAGGCGCTTGCGGGCCTGACAATCAGAAAAGTGATTGTGGTTCCGAACCGGATTGTTAATATTGTCGCAGGTTAACTTGCGAAACCTGCAGTTTGGGTTGTCGCAAATCACATACACAAATGGGATAGCATTTTGACATACCTTCCCGCTCGGCTTGTTATCAGTGTCTTGCTGCTCCTGACAGTCTCGGCTTGCGGCTTTAATTCGTTATATGGTGACAATTCACCCCTTGATGACAACCCGTCTGTTGTCGCAATGCTTAGTGAAGTCGAAGTCGGAGATGTTGTTCAGGCACCGGGGAACGAGCCAGACCGCCGGCTTACCCAATCTGTGCGCAACAGTCTGCTGGATCGCCTTGACGCCACGGGCCCGGGCATACCACGCTATCGGCTTGATGTTATTGTTGATCTTGTAAGCGAAGGTGTTGGCTTCAGGCGTGATGAAGCTGTGACCCGTGTAGACGTTCGCCTGAACGCCGATTATACCCTGACCGAACTTGGTACCGGAAACGTTATATATGCAGACGGGGCCCGGGCATTCAACGCGTATGATGTGGTCCGTTCAGATTTTGCAACACTCGCAGCACAGGAAGATTCAGAACGACGAATCATTCCCGAAGTTGCTGACCAGATCATGACCCGCCTTGGTTTGTATTTTAAAAATCGTGACAGGCGCGAGATTCCGGAAACCGGCAGCCTGACCGATCCGGCCGCAAGTGCAATAAATGATCCTGGCAAGCAGGAAAATCCGGTCAAACCCTGACAATGGCCCTACCCGGAATAACAATGACATGAAGGCCAGCCAACGCGAGATCAACCCTCAGCTTAACAGGCTCAGTGACGTCTACAGGGCGGTTTTGCTGTTCGGCCCCAACGAAGGTCTGGTGCGCGAACGTGCGAATAAAGTGGCACGACAGATTGTTGAAGATGCCTCTGACCCGTTTCGCATTTCCGTCCTTGATCATACCGCGCTAAAAGGCGAGCCCGGACTGCTGGCGGATGAAGCCGCCGCAATCTCCATGACAGGTGGACGGCGGCTGGTGCGTGTTGACGCTGCCGGCGACAATCTGACAGGCCCGGTTGATACCTTTCTGAAAAACCCGATGGGTGACGGACTGGTGCTGATCACCGCTGGTGACATGGCACCGCGCTCTTCACTGCGCAAACTTTTTGAAGCAGCCAAAAATGCGCTGGCTATTCCCTGCTATGAAGAGGACCAGCGCAGTATTACCGACCTGATTGATGAAGTCCTTGCCGCCAATAATCTTTCAGCCGAGGCGGACGCCACCGCATATCTGTCGGCCCATCTGGGCGGAGACCGGATGGTTGCACGAAGTGAACTTGAAAAACTGGCCCTCTATATGGGACCGACCTCTCCGGCCCGGCGCATGGTGACCAGAGAAGACGTGATGGCATGTATTGGTGACAGTGCCGAACTGGCCATTGATGAAATCGCCGTTGCAACCAGCGGCGGCGAAATTGCAAGGCTGGACAAGGTATTGTTCAAGGCCTTCAACACCGGGGAAAACCCGATTTCTGTCATACGCGCGGTTACACGCCGACTGACCCGCATGCATCTTGTCGCGGGCCTTGTTGCCGAAGGCATGAATATTGACCAGGCGACAAGGCAATTGCAGCCACCGGTTTTTTTCAAGGATGCAGGCCCGTTCAGGGCCCATCTTTCCCGCTGGTCTGTCAGGCGCCTCTCCTCTGCGCTTGCCCTCCTGCTTGATGCCGAACGCGATTGCAAGACAACCGGATTTCCCGCCGAAGCAATATGTGCCCGGACCTGCCTGCGCATTGCAAATGCAGCCCGGTCTGCAAAATAGAACCTTTTTAGCGCTGAATGTGACTCAATGGTTGAGTTTTGCTGATCTTCACGCTACAAGCTGCGCTTTGGTGTGAAATTACGCTATTCGTGTCTGCACCCCTGGAGGCAGGCACACAACCGGTTTTCGGATATGGAGAAGATTGCCTCCCCGAAAACATTATACAAGGAGACATTCATGTCACAGGCAGTCTTAAAAGTAACGCCGCGCGAACGGGGTGGTAAGGGGTCCTCTCGTGCAGCTCGGCGCGCAGGTCTGGTACCTGCGGTTATTTATGGCGAAAAGAAATCCCCGGTTATGGTGACCCTGCGCATTAACGAACTGCGCAAGCAGATCTTCAAGGGCCACTTTATGAACACCGTGTTCGAACTGGAAGGTGCTGGCAAAACCGAACGGGCCATCCCTCGTGACGTTCAGCTTGATCCGGTTACTGACTGGCCAATTCATATCGATTTTCTGCGAGTTGCTGCCCATGCAAAAATCGAAATCATGTTGCCGGTTCATTTCAGCAATCATGAGCTGGCACCCGGCCTTAAACGCGGTGGCGTGCTGAACGTGGTTCGTCATGAAATCGAATGCCTGGTCCCGACAGACAATATTCCGGAACAGCTGGAAGTGGACCTGACAGGTCTTGAGGTGAACGACAGCGTTCATATCAGCGCCATCAAACTGCCGGAAGGCGTTGAACCTGTTATCGCTGACCGTGACTTCACGGTAGCCACAATTGCGGCACCGAGTGCACTGCGCAGCGAAGGCGCTGACGCTGATGACGAAGCTGCTGAAGAGGCAGAAGAAGAAGAGACAGAAGAAGAGAACGAAGACAAATAATAATAAGGGGCAGCAAGACGGATCTTCGGATGCTGCCCCGTTATTTTTGCATGCGTCGATCGTACTCCTCTCTCTGAAAGGGCTTTTGCGCCAGTTACGGAGGCTGTCATGTTGCTGTTTGTCGGTCTCGGCAATCCCGGTCCCCAATATGCAGATCATCGCCATAACATCGGTTTCATGGCTGTTGACGCCATTGCTTCCCGTCTTCACTTTCCCGCCTTTCGGCAAAAATTTTCCGGATTAATATCCGAGGGGAGCCTTGGAGGTGAAAAAGTTCTTCTCCTGAAACCCCAGACCTTCATGAATAATTCTGGAAAGTCCGTTGGCGATGCCATGCGGTTTTACAAGTTGAAGCCCGAGAACGTCACGGTTTTTTACGACGAGCTGGATCTGGTCCCCGGGCGTATCAGAACTAAACGTGGTGGCGGTGCGGCCGGACATAACGGCATTCGCAGTATAGATGATCATATTGGCAAGGATTACCGCCGGATACGACTGGGTATAGGCCACCCCGGAGATCGCGAGCGGGTCAGATCTCATGTTCTTGGTGACTTTGCCAAAGCCGACGCGGTCTGGCTGGAGCCCTTGCTTGAGGCTTTGGCCGAAAGCGCTACACATTTAACAGAAACAGACGACAATAAATTTTCCACCGCCGTTGCGCTTCGTCTTCAGCCCCCAAAGCCACAGACAAAGCCAGCAAAAAGTGACAAACAAGGATAGAAAACATGGGTTTCAAATGCGGTATCGTCGGATTACCGAATGTTGGAAAATCAACGCTTTTCAATGCGTTGACCAGTACTGCAGCAGCGGCAGCGGAAAACTATCCTTTCTGCACCATAGAACCCAACGTTGGGCAGGTTCCCGTTCCTGATCCCAGGCTGGACAAGCTCGCCATCATCGCAGCGTCAAAACAAACGCTTTATACGCAGTTGTCTTTTGTCGATATCGCAGGCCTGGTGCGCGGCGCTTCAAAGGGCGAAGGGTTGGGCAACCAGTTTCTGGCAAATATCCGGGAAGTCGATGCCATTGTGCACGTGTTGCGATGTTTTGAAGACGGCAATATTACCCACGTCGAAGGCAAGGTCGACCCGATCGCCGATGCCGAGACGATTGAGACAGAACTCATGCTTGCAGACCTTGAAAGCCTGGAAAAGCGCGAGGTCAGTCTTACCAAGAAAGCGCGCGGCAACGACAAGGAAGCCAAACTGCAGCTTGGTCTGGTAGAGCGCATCCTGCCGCTTTTGCGGGACGGCAAGCCTGCCCGCGACCTTGAACTGGATGACGAAGAACAGATACAGGCTTTTCAGGAAATGCAATTGCTGTCAGCCAAGCCGGTTCTTTATGTCTGTAACGTCGAAGAAGAATCGGCAGCAGATGGCAATAGCCTGTCTGCCCGTGTGGCAACGCAGGCAAGCGCGGAAGGGGCCGGTTCGGTCATTATTTCGGCAGCGCTTGAAGCTGAAATTGCGATGCTTGACGACATGGAGGAACGGATCGCCTTTCTGGCGGATGTCGGTCTGGAAGAAACCGGACTGGCCCGGGTGATCCGGGCGGGCTATGATCTTCTGGGTCTGATCACCTATTTCACCGTCGGCCCCAAGGAAGCCCGCGCCTGGACAATAGAAAAAGGCACAAAGGCACCTGCTGCCGCCGGTGTTATTCATACCGATTTTGAAAAAGGCTTTATTCGTGCCGAGACAATTGCCTATGATGACTTTATCGCGTGCAACGGCGAAAGCGGCGCCAGGGAAGCTGGCAAAATGCGTCTGGAAGGCAAGGAATATATTGTCAGGGACGGCGATGTTATGCACTTTCGCTTTAATACCTAAAGCCCGCGAGTTATCTCCATCGGAGGAAAATAAAAATGAAGGCATTCACATTTGACACGATGGAAGAAGGCTTCATCGCCGAATTCGGACGCTATGAAGTTACAGCTGAAGAAATTATCCGGTTTGCAGAGGAATTTGATCCCCACCCCTTTCATCTTGATGAAGCCCAGGCACGCAAAAGCCCTTTCAAGGGGCTGGTTGCCAGTGGATGGCACACCTGCAGCCTGACCATGCGCATGCTGGTTGACAATTACTTTGAAGGCAGCTCCAGCATTGGCTCACCGGGTGTTGACGAAATACGCTGGCTAAAACCTGTACGACCGGGCGATATTCTCTCGGTCCGCATCGAAACCATAAGAAAAAAGCTCTCAACGAGCAAACCTGATCGCGGCACCGTCTGGCACAAGGTCAGCGTGTTCAACCACAAGGACGAGAAAGTCATGGCCATGGTGGCCATGACCATGTTCCTGCGAACAGCACCATAACTAAGTATCTGATATCCCCTTAAGGGACTCTTCGATCTTTATGAAGATAAAGTGTCAGGATTATTTACACACTCATTTTCGATATCTATACATATCAATAGCTTAGGCCGTGGCATGGAAATTGCTACAGTAGCGTCATAGTACATTCGATATAAAACGGATAATTAAAATGATAAAGCTTTCAATTTTCAAAATTGCCGCCGTGACGTTGTTTACCGGCCTGCTCGGCGCAGGTTCCGCATCAGCAGCGCCAATGCAGGTAGATGTTTTTGCCCTGGAAAACAGCCGGGTAGGCGGTGCAGCTCTGGATACAGGCATTGCCGTACAAATCGGCGACCAGTTAACAATCGATGTTGCCATTGATGACTTATGGTCCGCAGGCACTGGTCCGCGCACATCAAATGCTGACGGCCTGAATGGTATTGCCCCCTTTGGCGGCAACGACTTTGGCCTTTACAACGGATTTTATTATGGTGCCCTGATCGGCCGTATTGATGCCGGTGCCTATTTCCTGGTTGGCACAAGCTTTGATCAGATCATCAACGAAGCTGGCACCCTGTTTCTGGCCTATAATGACTCTAACGCGCCGGACAATAGCGGGTTTGTAACAGCCAGCATTGATGTGAATCCTGATCAGGTTGATGTACCTGAGCCTGCATCCATGGCGTTGCTGGGACTGGGTTTGCTGGGACTGGGCCTGGCCCGTCGCCGGAAATAAGTTCATAAATACATAAATTTGAAAACGGCTGCCTAAAAACAGGCAGCCGTTTTTTATGCGCCTTGTCTAATCGCCTTCAAACGAACAAAGCGTCAATACTTCACAATCGGATGCCTTCAACAGGCGGCTCCCGCCCATATCCTGCAGATCAATCACAAAGCTTGCCCCGATCACCTTGGCATTGGCCTTGCGCAGTAATGTTACAGCCGCGGCGGCGGTGCCGCCGGTTGCAATCAGGTCATCGACCAGCAACACCCTGTCCTCTTCACCCACCGCATCGTGATGCATCTCAAGGCGATCAGTACCATATTCAAGTGTATAGTCCTGTGCCAGTGTCGTCCCTGGCAGCTTGCCGGCTTTACGAATGGGCACGAACCCGACACTCAACTGATGGGCAACAGCACCCCCCAGAATAAAACCCCGTGCCTCGACACCTGCAACCTTTGTAATCCCACGACCGGCAAAGGGCTGGACCAGTTCGTCCACAACCTTGCGGAACCCTCTGGCGTCTCCCAGAAGTGTCGTAATATCGCGGAACATAATACCGGGCTTTGGATAGTTCGGGATGGTTCTGATCAAACTCTTAAAATCGTCAGCCATATTATTTCTCCTGTAATACACGCCCGGCAACAGCATCCAGCTTTGCAAGAATTCCAGCGTCTCGCACCTCCGGGGCAGTGACAAGCGCCACATCCAGTACCCTGTCACACCGCTGTTGACAAGGAGAACGAAAGCCTGCCTGCCCAATCAGGGGAACGGTTGCACGGATCACATCACGCGCCTTGTCTGCGTTTGCGATCAGCACCTTCAGAATATCGGCCACTTCAACATGAGCATGGTCAGGATGCCAGCAATCATAATCCGTGACCATTGCCATTGTCGCATAGCAGATCTCTGCTTCTCGGGCCAGTTTGGCCTCCGGCATATTCGTCATGCCGATAACATCACATCCCCAGGCTTTGTACAGGCGTGATTCTGCCAGTGTGGAGAATTGCGGGCCTTCCATAGCCAGATATATGCCGCCACGAACGGCAGCAACGTCCGCAGCGGCAGCACCTGCCAGTAAATGATCCCCCAGTCGCCCGCAGACCGGCTCGGCCATGGAGACATGACCTGCAAGGCCTTCGCCAAAGAAGCTTTTTTCACGGGCAAAGGTTCGGTCAATAAACTGGTCAACAATAACGAATGTACCGGGCGGCAGGTCTTCCCGAAAAGAACCGCAGGCGCTAAAAGACAAAATGTCGGTCACCCCCGCGCGCTTGAGTGCATCTATGTTGGCCCGGTAGTTAATGCTGGTGGGAGAATGCCGGTGCCCGCGCCCGTGCCGTGGCAGAAAAACAAGTTTCATCCCGGCCAGTTCGCCAAATAAAAACTCGTCCGAGGTCTCGCCGAACGGCGAGGCTATGCGCTCCCACCGTGTATTTGATAACCCGCTGATCTCATAAAGACCGCTACCACCGATGATACCCAGCACGGTTTCAGGTTTTGGCATATGCTTACACCCCTTGTTCAATACCTGCCATAAACAAGGGCCACCCGAATAAACGGGCAGCCCTCATAATATTCACCATTGTCTCAGCCCTTTAATCTTCAGGACTTTTTCGGCTTCTTGACGTCGGCCCAAACCTTCTTCTTCACCAGATAAAGAAGGATAGTCAGGATCACCATGTAAATCATGAACTTGAAGCCCGCTGATTTGCGATCTTCCAGCTTGGGTTCTGCCGCCCACATCAGGAAGGCAGAGACATCATTCGCCATTTGCTCAACTGTTGCCGGCGTACCGTCTGCATATTCCACGGAATCTTCATACAATGGCTGAGCCATGGCTATATTGTTACCAGGAAAGGCCTTGTTATAGTGCATGCCTTCAGGAACAGTAAAATCTGCAGGCGCTTCCACATATCCGACGAGCAACGCCTTAAGATAGTCAGGCCCGCCAACACGCGATTTCGCCACCAGCGACAAATCAGGCGGGTAGGCACCATTATTGGCAGCGCGTCCCTGTTCTTCATTCGCGAAAGGTGATGGAAAATAATCCGATGGCCGGGCAGCACGGTCAAACATATCCCCATAGCTGTCCGGGCCGTCTGTCACCTGATATTCCGCTGCGATTGCTTTCACTTCAGCTTCTGAAAAATCGAGATCTTCCAGATTCCGAAATGCAATGCGCTTCAACGAATGACAAGCGGCACAAACCTGCTTGTATACCTGCATACCACGCTGCAATTCAGCGCGATCATACGTACCGAACGGGCCATTAAACGACCAGTCACCCTTTTCAATGTGAACTTCGCCGCCGGCTGCAAATGTAGACGTACCGACAAGAGCCATAACTGCAGTCATTGCCAGTGACAGGGCGGTTTTTCTAATGTGTTTCATCATGCTCATCAGCCCCTTACCTCCGGTGATGCCACAGCGCCGCCCGGTTTACCACTGCCCGATTTCAAAACAGCCTCGCTTATGCTGGCTGGCAACGGCAAAGGTGTTTCCCTGCGGCTGACAACAGGCACAATCACGAAGAAAAACAGGAAGTAATATGCCGTCGCGAATTGGCCCAGTGTCGTATAGCCAATCTCGGCCCCTGCAACATGCAACACGGCGTCAGGAGAGTTGGCCCCGATATAGCCCAGGAAGAAGGCATTAATCACAAACAGGATCAGGAAAAAACGATATACCGGACGGAATGTACTTGACCGGGCTTTTGATCCATCCAGCCAGGGCAAGGCAAACAGGATCAGAATCGCGCCAAACATTGCAATCACACCACCCAGCTTGTCAGGAATGGCCCGCAGGATTGCGTAGAAAGGCAGATAATACCATTCCGGCACAATATGCGGCGGGGTTACCATCGGATTGGCTTCGATATAATTATCCGGATGGCCCAGATAGTTCGGCGCATAGAAGACAAAGAAACCAAAGAAGATGATGAAGACACCCAGACCAAACAGATCTTTCACCGTGTAATATGGATGGAATGGCACAGTATCCTGCGGGCCCTTCACATCAATACCCAGCGGGTTATTCGAACCAGGAATATGCAGCGCCCAGATATGCAGGATAACCACACCGGCAATCACAAACGGTAACAGATAATGGAGGCTGAAAAAGCGGTTCAGTGTCGGATTATCCACCGAGAAGCCACCCCAGAGCCAGGCCACAATCTGGTCACCGACCAGTGGCACGGCACTAAACAGGTTGGTAATCACTGTCGCACCCCAGAAGCTCATCTGTCCCCATGGCAGAACGTAGCCCATAAAGCCTGTTGCCATCATTAGCAGATAGATAATCAGCCCCAGCATCCACAAGACCTCACGCGGGGCCTTGTACGAGCCATAATACATGCCGCGGAAAATATGAATATAAACCACGATAAAAAACATGGACGCGCCATTGGCATGAACATACCGCAACAGCCAGCCATAATTCACGTCGCGCATAATATGTTCAACGCTGGAAAACGCGAAATCAACATGCGGCGTATAATGCATGGCCAGAATCAGGCCCGTGACGATCTGGACGACAAGACAAAAGCCCGCCAGTGATCCAAAGTTCCAGAAATAATTCAGGTTCCGGGGCGTTTGATAGCCCGGCCCCAGGCTGCTGTATATCAGGGACGCGATCGGCAATTGCTGATCGAACCATTTCATGAACCGGCTTTTCGGCTGGTAAGAACTCGTTCCCATATGCTGTCCCCTTATCCGATCTTTATTGTGGTGTCGCTGAGAAACGCATACGGCGGTATAACCAGATTGGCGGGCGCTGGGCCCTTGCGTATACGCCCGGAAGTGTCGTAATGCGATCCGTGGCACGGACAGAACCAGCCGTCAAAATCGCCTTTTTGCCCCAAAGGCACACAACCCAGATGAGTGCAGACACCAATCATGACGAGCCATTCAGGCTTTTCCACCCGCGACTCATCCGTTGCAGGATCAGGCAACTTGCCCACGTCGACTGATTCTGCTTCTGCAATTTCAGCCGGTGTACGGTGGCGAATAAATACCGGTTTGCCCTGCCACTTTACCGTAATGCTCTGACCAACCTCAATCGCCGACAAATCAACTTCCGTCGTCGAGAGTGCCAATACATCGGCCGAAGGATTCATCTGGTCAATCAGCGGCCAAACTGCTGCGCCGATTGCGACAGCGCCAAATGCGCCCGAAGCAATATACAGAAAATCCCGTCGGGTCGTCCCGTCTTCATTCACTGCGTTCTGGTCCATTGTGGACATTCACAAACCCCTTAATTCCAAGACAAAAGCGCGAACTGGCACTTTCTTTCATCGCCTGTACGGCTTCCAATCATACGTCCGGCAAAAACCATTCCGGCATCCCCGGCTCCGCTCTGGCAATCTGTGCTCAACGTCTCGTCATCAGAGTGGCTTGACGTCAATGGAATATCCGGTCAAATACAGTCACCGACATAAACCAAAACCGTGCACAGGTTACATGCGCCATAGATTTAGCGATGTGCGGAACAAGATGCAACGACTTAATGCCTGACAAGACCGACAAAATCAGGTGTTTTTGAATATGGATCACCAGAAATATGCGTCTCGCCCTTTATCAGCCGGACATTCCTGCCAATACCGGCACCATGCTGCGCCTTGCCGCATGCCTTGGAACACCGGCAGATATCATTGAACCCTGCGGATTTCCCTTTAGCGTGCCAGCGCTTCGGCGGGCGGGCATGGACTATATTGATCACGCCAGCATCAGCCATCATTTGTCATGGGAAAAATTCCTTGCCAGTCTGGACAGCGCGCAAAATCCACCCCGCCTTGTGTTGCTGACAACAAAATCTGCCATAAACTACACTGATTTGACCTATCGCAAGGACGACATCCTGCTCGTCGGTCAGGAAGGAAGCGGCGTACCACCCGAAGTTCATGCCCGCGCAGACGCACGTGTGGTGATTCCCATGGCCACCGGCATGCGATCTTTGAATGTCGCTGTCTCTGCCGCCATGGTGCTTGGCGAAGCACTTCGCCAGACTGGACAATTGCCTGGCAATCCAGTTGAATAGAATAAATACAAGGATATCTGCCTGATGAATACCCCGCAACCGGACCCCACAACAGAAGACCGGAAATTACGTGCCTCAAACTGGTTCAAGTCCCTGCGCGACCAGATTTGTGCTGCTTTTGAGCGTCTGGAAGATGAATTGGCTGGCGAAGGCAGTGATCTGGCACCCGGCAGATTTGAGCGTAAAAACTGGACACGCGATGCCGATGGACAGACCGGCGATCAGGGCGACACGGCTGATGGCGGCGGCGGCACCATGTCGATCATGCGCGGCCGCGTTTTCGAGAAGGTCGGCGTAAATATTTCAACTGTTCAGGGGACATTTTCTCCCGATTTTGCCAAATCCATTACCGGTGCCGGGGAAGACCCGCGCTTCTGGGCCAGTGGTATTTCACTGGTCGCCCATATGCGCAACCCGCTGGTGCCTGCCGTTCACATGAACACAAGGCATATTGTGACAACCCTTGGCTGGTTTGGTGGCGGGGCTGACATGACTCCGACTTTCCCGCAGGAAAAGGACACTGCGGACTTTCACAAGGCCTTCCAGACAGCCTGCGACCTTCACGATCCAGCCTATTATCCCCGGTTCAAGGAATGGTGTGACGAATATTTTTATCTCCCGCACCGGGACGAGCCGCGCGGCGTGGGTGGAATCTTTTATGATAATCTGGCGACAGACTGGGAAAAGGATTTCGCCTTTACGCAGGATGTTGGCAAGGCATTTCTTGACATATACCCCCGGATTGTCCGCCGCCATATGAACACACCCTGGACAGCGGAACAGCGCGACGCATTACTTGTCAAGCGCGGACGTTATGTTGAATTTAACCTGATACACGACCGGGGCACGCTTTTCGGCCTGAAAACAGGCGGCAATACAGAAGCTATTCTGATGTCGCTCCCGCCCGAGGTCAAATGGCCCTAATCATCTGTCTGAATATTTTCCGACAGAAAAGCCAGACACAATTTCCTGTCTGCCGGAAAGCCCGCCGCAATCCAGTGGCTTTCAACCTGTGACAGGATATGCCCCACATCAGGGCCGGCTGACACACCCGTTGCCAGAACATCGGCCCCGGTCAGGGGAAACACCGGCACAGTGGCCGCTCGGACGTCTTGCAGCAGGCGCATCCAGTGATCAGTTTCCGCCGAAGCACAGCGCGCCCATTCCAGCATGACATGATCACAAAACCTTTCCCGGCCCCATCGGTAAAGGCCAAGCTTCACGTCATGGCTGGTCATATCCGGGCTGATTTCCGAATGTGTTTCAATCAGCTGCATCAATCTCTTTGTCTGTCGATTCGATAATCGTAAATGGGGCGCTCCACCCGGGGACTCCTGCCAAACCAGTGCGGCAAGACGGCGGATGGCATCAGGCCCCCCGCAAAGCGTCTCGATTTTCTCCAGACTTTCCAGCCGTTCAATATCAACCGGCGCGCCACATATATATGCGATGATCCCCATATCTGCCATCACCCTGACAGTTGCTGCGGTTGCCGGGGCGCCTAACAGCTTCAACCACTCCTTTGTAATACGTTCGGCGGACAGAATATCAATGGCACTGGCAGATCTGGCACAGGCGGCAAGGCCCGTCTCGTCAAGCTCGCCTTTTCCATACCATGCATGAAACCGGAAAAAGCGCAGAATTCTCAGCGCATCCTCCGCAAGACGCTCGTCCGCCTCACCGATAAACCGAACCCTTCCTGCCTGCAGATCATCAATGCCACCAAATGGATCATATATCCCCCCGCGAAAATCCGCATAAAGCGCATTAAACGTAAAATCGCGCCGCGCGGCATCCTCTGCCCAGTTATCCGTATAGGCCACGCGGGCATGGCGCCCGAAGGTATCAACATCCCGGCGCAGCGTTGTCACCTCGAACGTCCGCTTGCCGCAAATAGCGGTCACCGTCCCGTGATCAATCCCTGTGGGGATGGCCTTGATGCCTGCAGATTTCAGCCTGTCCATCACCTGACCCGGCGGCATCCTGCAAGCGATATCCACATCATCGGCACTGATTCCCAGCACGGCGTCGCGCACCGCGCCGCCAACGAATCGTGCCTGATCATGTTCAATGGCATCAAGCGCCTGCATGACCTTGCGGGTTTCTGGCCAGACCAGCCATTCGGCGACGCCAGAATCAAGATATTGGGCCGTCATATCAGCCGCTACTCGAAATTACCGGGAATAATTTCACCGTTTTCGGTATGAGGGGGAACGTAAACATCGGACGGATCACCAGACTCCTGCATGCGCAAGATCACGATAGATCCAATGGTGATCACCGCCAACATACCAACGCCCCATAAAATCTCGCGCGTTGCCTGCTCAATTGCAATAATATCGTTGGCTTCCGTCGCCGCAGCTTTCTTTTTGGCATAGCGCAGCCATAAGAAGAAAAGCACAACCGGCGCCAGCAACAGGATAATTCGTATAATCATGCTTGTCATACAGCCTCGTGAATTGCGCGATACAGGCTGACAATCATGCCTGCTGTCGCCCCCCAGATATAATAATCCCCATACGGCATGGCATAAAACTGCCGCTCAACGCCGTTCCAGATGCGTTTGTGCAATTGATGGTTTGCCGGATTCATCAAAAAGTCAAGCGGCACCTCGAATGTACCGGCGACTTCATAAGGGTCCGGCGTCATTTTGAACCCCGGCTGGATAAAGCCGACCACCGGAGAGACCCGGAACCCTGTTCCGGTCTCATAATCCCCAAGGAAGCCCGCAACGTCAATATACTGGCGTGCGATACCGACCTCTTCCTCGGTTTCACGCAGGGCCGTATCAATAATATCCTTGTCAGATTTCTCTACCCGGCCGCCCGGAAATGCGATCTGACCCGCATGGTCCGGCAGATGGTCTGTGCGCTGTGTCAGCAGCACTGTCATACCACTGCCATGTTCAATCAGCGGCATCAGGACAGCCGCACGGCGAAGTTTTCTGGTCGCTGACCCTGATGTGTGCAATAGATTGCGACGTAATTCAGGGGCCAGATCATAATCGCCGGTGACAGGCGAGCGATCCGGCGAGGACGCCTTGTCGGCAGAAGCCGCCCGCAATCTGGCCGTGATAGTATCACGCATCAACTATCCTTCAATCGACCCTATTTCAAAAAAAGTACCGGCGCTCCATAACCCCAGTTGCTGCTTGCCATCTTTCTCATACTGCTCTGCAATCTCGACCAGATCATAAAAAACAGCACGCGCAATCAGGGCCTCGAGCCGGGTACGCACCAGAATATAGGGTGAAGGCTCCAGAGTATCAGGGTCATAATCCACCCGCAAAGGATGCTCTTTATCCAGTGTTACATGATCATCCACATTTGTCCTGAAGCGGATAATCTGGTCTTGTCCCTGCCCTTCGACCTCCATCGCAACCGCAACAAACGGGGCGTCATCTACCTGAATACCAACCTTCTCAACCGGCGTGATCAGATAATATTTCTCATCCTCATCATGGCGTAGAATAGTTGAGAACAGCCTGACCAGCGGCTTTCTGCCGATCGGCGTCCCCATATAGAACCAGGTGCCGTCCCGCGCGATTCTCATATCGATGTCGCCACAAAAATCCGGATTCCACAAATGAACCGGCGGCAATGCTCCACCCTTGCTGTGCTTGCGGGCTTCCGCCGCCAGTGAATCAGCCCCGGGGCCGGAACCGGGTTTTTCTGTCGAGTCAGTACGCGCCATGAAGGTTCCAGTTTATTGAGTTCACAGCTTTAATATAGGCACTCGGATGTATTTTTGAAGCCATCAAACTCAAATGACGGTCCTACTCCTTTGCGATAGAGGAAATCTGCCCCCTCACGCCCTTCATTGCACCGTCCACCAGTTCCAGATACAGCAACCGATCCACATCCACAGGCCCGGGCATTGTCAGTTGTCCCGGAGGAACCTGCCGAAAACCCACACGTCGATAATAATTTGCATCCCCCACAAGAACGATAAGCTTGTGACCGGTCTCTCGGGCCCGGTTGATTCCATGATGCATAAGTCCTATTCCCACACCCTTCCCTTTTAAGGGCGGGTCTACGGCAATTGGCCCCAGCAACAGTGCCGGAACACCACCTTCCTGTTCCGGACTTGTCTTGATTACAGAGGGCCAGAAGCGAAGGGTCCCCACCAGCTTGCCATCCAGACGCGCAACGAAACATAATTCGTCAACAGGTTCAACATTATCCCGCAAGCGATAGGCCGTCTTTTGCTGACGATTGGGCCCGAATGAAATATTCAGCAATCGCTCAACACCAGCCACGTCAGCAGGCTGCTGCATGGTGATTTCTGCAACCTGGTCCGAATCTTCGAGCTTTATTTGAATGGGTTTCAACAACTTCTCCAAAATCGCCGGCGGCCTCTCTGTGTGACGGTGTATCCGGGCTCCCTTTTCGGAATAATGACATGAAACAACATATTCAACAATAAAATCAGGGCGATGGTTATGCCACCGCCCTGAAATTATACCAAATTTAATGATCGAAGGTCAGGTTCTACCAGTCAACCTGGAAACGAACACCAACGGCATCAATGCTGTTTTCACCGTCCGCGCCATTGTCCGATACGTCAAACGCATTCTCGACATCAGACTTTGAATAGTTAAACATGAAGCGTGTATAATCGTTCAGATGCCAGTTTACGCCGATGACCCAGGTATCCTGTTCACCACCAAACAAACCTTCGTCTGACAAATCAACCACATCATAGCGTGCCGCAATCTGCCATGCCCCGAAACCACCTTCAAATACAGGGTTTTTCACTTTCACGCGTGAGAAGGAGCCGCCTTTATAGGCGCGGCTTTCACCGGTAATGAACCAGCTCAGGTCGATATAACCACCGGTAAACTTTGGATCACTCTGGCCCGGTGCTGGCGCATCCAGATTGGCTTTCAGCCATGCATATTCAGCCTGTGCCGAGAAGGGGCCAAACACACCGGCCAGTTCCACGCCGAACATGGCGTCGGAATCGGCAACACGGTCAGTGGCGATGTATCGTCCGGCAAGATGGTTATGCGGGCGCTGGCGATAGCGGAACATGTCCTGATCGTCTCCGGCCTTGCGGTAACGATAGGATGCGCCCACGTGATAGGCGCCATTGTCGAACTTGTCGCCAAAGGTGGCGCGCGCAGCAAAGGTTTCACCTTCGTCTTCATCGGATGAGCCATTGGCACCGCGGAAGATACCAGCGTCAAATGTCCAGTTATCACCACCGGCACCAACACCGATACCGATTTGGCGCGCCAGTTCGAAAGCATCCGTAAAGGAAGCGCGTTCCATGAAGGTTGTGTAACGCGAGCTGGTTTGTTCCTGTAGCGAGTTGGGGGTCTTGAATTGACCGAAAGTAACAGACACAGGCCCTTTCCATTGAAGGTAAGCGTCTTTCAGGTCAACTTCATTGCCGGCAAAATCCACTTCTGCCTTGTATTTGATATCTTTCATGACCACGCCTTCAACACCCAGGCGAACGGTGCGGAATTCGGTTGCCTTTGTATCTTCGTTATCATCATCGTCGCTGACAAAACCGGCGTCCACATAGGCACGACCACGGATTTTCATCTTGAACTTGCCATCGGCACTTGAAAGTTCAGGAGCACCCTTCCACTTCACCTTCAGGTCACTGCCCTTTTCGGCTTCTTTCTGCGCGGCCTTCAATGCATCGATTTGCGCCTGAAGTTCGATCTGTTTCTGCTGCAGATCCTGAAGCGACTGGGCAGAAGCCTGGCCACCCAGCAAAGCCGCCGTAGTCATCGCCGTTGCGGCAGACAAGGCGACCAAACGTTTCCTGTTGATCATTTTGATGTTCCCTTAAATAATCAGTTTCAAATCCAGCTGCGGCTCATCTTTACAGTTTCCTGTCATCAACCATGATCAGGGAAGCTGTGTTCCGCGCTGGAAATGTGTTTAAGGGCCGTATGTGAACCATGTGCTATACTTTTATGACGGTTTCATTACACCGACACAGTCTTTACCCACTTCTTTTGGCCATAAAACGGCAGCCGGGCCCGAAAAAAACTTACGGACCCGGCTGTCATATCAGGAATTTGCTGGTTTTTAAGGGAATTGGCCTATCGACGCCGGTAAAGGGGTCGGGGATCATCTGCTGCGCCCTGATAGGCAACCGAGAAATCTGAAAATGCGTTTAGTGCGTCATTTATGTCACGGTCCGGACGTACTTCATAGGCATTAAACCCGCACCGGCGCATATAAAACATCTGATCACGCGCAACCTCGCCCACGGCGCGAATCTCTCCCTCGTAACCATACCGGTCCCGCAATAACCGGGCGTATGAGAAAGCGCGACCATCCTTGAACACCGGGAAGCTAAGGGCTACCAGCGTGAATTTGTCGAGGTCTTCCGCGATCAGCTTTGGTTCCTGGCCCGGCTCCAGCCGGACACCAAGCCTGGTATTGCGCTGCAAAAGCTCGTCACGACGCGCCACCCAGGTCTCCAAAGGGACAATGATGTCGCCTTCGGGCAAAGCCTCTTCGCCTGCATCACCCGCAACATGGACCCACTGGTCTTCTACAATCTGCCCGTCTTTAATTATTTGCATAAACCTGTTCCTTGAACGGCGCTATTCCGACCCGGCGATAGGTGTCCAGAAACCGCTCATCTTCCTCACGCTGGGCGACATAAACCTTTAACAGACGTTCCAGCGCCGGAACGATCGACTCGCGAGAAAAGGCCGGCCCGATAATTTTACCAACCGCCGCATCCTCTGCCGCTGATCCACCAAGAGTAATCTGATAAAACTCCTCACCCTTCTTGTCGACGCCAAGAATACCGATGTGCCCCACATGGTGATGACCGCAAGCATTAATGCAACCGGAAATCTTTATCTTCAACTCCCCCAGATCATACAGGTAATCCAGATTGTCAAAGTGCTGGGCAATTTCCTCTGCCACCGGAATTGACCGGGCATTGGCCAGATTACAATAATCCAGACCGGGGCAACATATAATATCCTGCAGGGTCCCAATATTCGGCGTTGCAAAACCTTGCGCTGCCAACTTTTTCCATACATCGAACAGATCAGACTTGCGCACATCGGCAAGAACCAGATTCTGTTCATGCGTGACCCTTATCTGGCCCAGACTATAGTCATCTGCCAGTCCGGCAACGGCGCGCATCTGGTCTGACGTCGCATCGCCGGGCGGCAGGCCCGGTTTCTTCAACGACACATTGACGATCGCATAACCCGGCACCTTATGCGCCACAACATTCTGCTTGTACCACCAGGAAAAGTGCTTGTTCTCCGAGAGCCTTGTATCAAGGTCGGTACTGGCGTCCGGCAGCTCTTCATAATCCGGTGGGGCAAAATGCGCCTGAATTCGGGCGATTTCCTCGTCGGGCAGAGCTTGCGGGCTGTCCTTAATATGGGACCATTCCTCGTTTACCAGTCTGGTAAATTCCTCAACGCCCGTTTCATGCACCAGAATTTTAATCCGTGCCTTAAACATATTGTCACGACGACCAAACTGGTTATAGACACGCATCACAGCTTCGGTATAGGTCAGCAGATCACGCCTGGCCACGAAAGGGGCTATCAGCTTGCCGATCATTGGGGTTCGACCCATGCCGCCCCCGACATAGACCTGAAAACCGGTCTCGCCAGCTTCGTTCTTCACCAGTCGATAACCGATATCGTGGAAAAGAATCGCGGCACGATCTGTTTCAGACCCTGTGAAGGCGAGCTTGAACTTGCGTGGCAAATGGGCAAACTCGGGGTGGAAAGTCGACCACTGGCGCATAATCTCGCAATAAGGCCGCGGATCTTCCAGTTCCCCGTCAATAACACCGGCATACTGATCAGCACTGATATTGCGGATACAATTCCCGCTGGTTTGAATGGCATGCATCTCGACCCTGGCCAGGTCGGCCAGAATGTTGGGCACATCCACAAGCTTCGGCCAATTATACTGCAAGTTCTGACGCGTGGTAAAATGACCGTAACCCCGGTCATATTTATCGGCGATGTCTGCCAGCATGCGCATCTGGTTTGAAGACAGCAACCCGTAGGGCACCGCAACACGCAGCATATAGGCGTGAAGTTGCAGATACAGGCCGTTTTGCAAACGCAGGGGCCGGAACTCTTCCTCGGTAATCTCGCCCTTCAGCCTGCGCTCAACCTGTCCTTTAAACTGAGCGACACGCTCCTTGACAATCTGATGGTCGTAACTGTCGTATTGATACATAATTATGGTCCAGAGAGAAAAACAGCTGGCTATCTTTGCTATATTTCACAAATATTTCGTGTTTAATATCTTATTTTACATATATAGGCGCAAATTCAGGTACATTCAACTTATTCCTCGCAAAAACTGCCCTTTTACACCTAAATTCCCTATTCAGCCCGCCTTTCATTAAACTGTCATCTATCCGACGCATTCTCCAGCAATCATCATCCGGAGAAAACAAATGCGAAAGCTTGCTTCCCTTGCCGCAACGGCACTTGTCACCATTACAGCTGCATTTGGCGCCTGCGCCGCCAGCCTCGAGCTCGAAGTTATTGCGCATCATTCCAGTGGCATTTTCGATAAAAGCGCCGCCGAAATTGTCGTCTTTGACCCCAAAAGTCGCCACGTATATGTTGTGAATGGCGCGACACCCGCCGTCGATGCCTTCAGGCTCGACAGCGACAGGAAGAAGGGCACGGCAAACCTTGTGCCGCTACCGGGCCTGTCCCTGACACAAGCTGAAGCACCAACCAGCGTTGCTGTCCATGGTAACCTGATCGCAGTTGCTGTTCACAATGACAGTGTCGAGAGCAAGCCGGGCAAAATTGTATTTTTCAACGGGGCGGCAAAACGTCTGTGGGAAATCCCTGCGGGCGCCTTGCCTGACATGGTCACATTCACACCAGACGGCGCTTATGTTCTGGTCGCCAATGAAGGCGAGCCCGGCGACAATGTCGACCCAGAAGGCTCAGTCACAATTATCGATGTTCGCCAGGGCGTTGAAAACGCCAGGGCCGAAACAGCCGACTTCAGACATTTTAATGCGGACGAACTCCGCAAGACAGGCGTACGTATTTTCCCGAACAAGACTGTCGCACAGGATATCGAGCCTGAATATATTGCCGTCGCGCCCGACAGCAAAACCGCCTGGGTCAGCCTTCAGGAAAACAACGCCCTTGGTGTCATTGATATCGAAAGTGGCAGAATCACCAAAGTTCTGCCACTTGGCCTGAAAGACCATAGCCAACCGGGAAATGGTCTGGACCCAAATGACAAGGATGGCATCAACATAGCGAATCATCCGGTCTTTGGCATGTATATGCCGGACTCAATCGCCACGACACAGGGCAATGACGGCAAAGTCTACATCCTGACCGCCAATGAAGGCGATTCGCGTGACTCAGACGAAGCAAAATTAAAAGACGCCAAAATTGCCAACGGCGTGTTGACCGATTCCGAAGCGAAAATACTGGGTAAATTGCGCATTTCAGTCATTGATGGAGATATCGATGGCGACGGAGTCATTGAAAAAATCCACAGTTATGGTGCACGGTCCTTTTCGGTCCGGGATACAGACGGAAATCTGGTCTGGGACAGTGGCGACCAGATCGAACAGATTACCGCAAGCATTCTGGGCCAGAATTTCAATTCAGACAATGATGAAGCCGGAAGTGGCGACAAACGGTCAGATAACAAGGGGCCTGAACCCGAAGGCATTGCGATAGGCTCCATTGGCGATCAGACATACGCTTTTATCGGGCTGGAAAGGGTCAGCGGTATTATAGTCTATAATATCACCAACCCGACCAGACCGGTTTTTGCCACCTATACCCACAACCGCAATTTCACCAGCACGCTCGACTATAATCTGCCTTCCGATCTGGCAACAGCTGGCGATCTTGGACCCGAAGGCCTTGCTTTTGTCAGCGCATCTGACAGCCCGACCGGATCAGCACTTCTGCTGGTCGGCAACGAGGTCAGCGGCACCGTAACCGTTTACGGCATCAAGGCCGAATAAGCCCTCCGTCGCGTCATATGGTGCAGGGGCGACCACTACCGGTGGTCGTCCCTGCACCAATCTCCTAGAACAGCGCTGACGCGACCATTGCCATACCAGCCACAGCAACCAGCCAGACCCCGGTTCTTAACCATGGCACACCGGCATAATAAACCGCAGCAAATGCCACTCGCGACCAGAAGAATAGCTGGGCACCCAAAATCGTCACGTCATTACCGGCACCTGTGACATGCACCACTAACACCAGCACCGCAAAAACCGGCAGACTTTCGAACATATTTGCACTGGCCCGTTGCGCCCGCGCTGCCCATCCATCCAGTGGCATGAGATTATCACGATTGCCAACACCTGCCGGCAACCCATATTGCAAAACACGTTTTGTTGCCGGGATAATAGCCATCACAAAAGCCAGAATGGCGGACCAGGTCAGCATGGTAAGTTCTACACTCATAGACAACCTCCTTATCATCATTTACAAAACTGAAAATCGCGAACCGTACATACAGCACGCGCCGGATAAGGCTGTGGTCATCTGACAAGCTCTCCCCCGCCCCTCATCCCGGGATGGATCATAACGGAAAAAATGCAAAATGTCGCGACCGGCAATAAAAGTCAGGTAACCGACTGATAAATCAGGGTGGACTGACCGATCGCACACAATATTTCCTGACCCTGCCGCTTTGCATAAACCTCGCTGCGACAAACGCAAAGGGTTTTACCCGGTTTCATGACCTGCGCCCGGCCAATCAAGGCATCACCTGCGCCAGGCCGGACAAGATTGACCTTGAATTCAACAGCCAGAACATCCGTATTTTTCGGCATCAGGGTACCGGCCGCACAACCGGCCGCGTTATCCACCAGTGTGCCGATAACACCCCCGTGAAAAAAACCGCCCTGCTGGCCAAGCCCGTCACGCCACGGGATGGTGATTTCAAAGAAGCCCGGCTTGATCCCTGTAATATCGGCACCAAGCGTTGTCATGAAAGACTGCCCTGCAAAGATCTGCCTTGTAACCATTTCCCAGTCCGGGTTTTGCGGAATGAACTTCTCGCTCATATTGACCTCATCAATAAAAAAGAGGGCCGCGCCATGCGCAGCCCTCTCGTCTTCATAATCACAGCGTAATGCGCATTTGGCCTAGAAGCCCATGCCGCCCATTCCGCCCATGCCACCCATTCCGCCCATGTCAGGCATTGCAGGAGCAGAGGATTTTTCCTCAGGTACATCAGCAACAATGGCCTCAGTCGTGATCAACAGGCCAGCGACAGAAGCCGCATCCTCAAGCGCACAACGAACAACCTTGGTCGGGTCAATAATGCCAGCTTTCACCAGGTCACAATATTCACCCTTCTGGGCATCAAAGCCATAGTTTGTGTCTTTGCTTTCCAGAAGCTTGCCGGCAATGACAGCGCCGTCAAAGCCCGAGTTTTCAGCAATCTGGCGAGCAGGAGACTGAAGTGCCTTGCGAATGATTTCAATACCGACCTGCTGATCGCTATTTCCAACCTTCAGGCCTTCAAGGGCACGAACGGCATAAAGAAGAGCTGTACCGCCACCAGGGACAATACCTTCTTCAACAGCTGCACGTGTTGCGTGCAGGGCATCGTCCACACGATCCTTACGCTCTTTCACTTCAACTTCAGTAACACCACCAACTTTCAGGACAGCGACGCCGCCTGCAAGCTTGGCCAGACGTTCCTGCAGCTTTTCCTTGTCATAGTCAGATGTTGTTGTCTCGACCTGAGCGCGGATCTGGCTGCAACGAGCTTCAATCGCGGACTTTTCGCCAGCACCGTTAACAAGTGTTGTATTGTCCTTGTCGATGGTAACTTTCTTGGCAGAACCCAGCATATCAAGCGTAACGCCTTCAAGCTTGATGCCCAGATCTTCAGAAATAACCTGACCACCTGTAAGGATAGCAACATCCTGCAACATGGCTTTGCGACGATCACCGAAGCCAGGTGCCTTAACCGCAGCGACCTTCAGACCGCCGCGCAGCTTGTTGACCACGAGGGTCGCAAGAGCTTCGCCTTCAACATCTTCAGCAATGATCAGAAGCGGGCGACCGCTTTGAACCACAGCTTCAAGCAGAGGCAACATGGCCTGCAAACCGGAAAGCTTTGATTCGTGAAGAAGGATGTAAGGGTTTTCCAGCTCAACCTGCATCTTGTCGGCATTGGTCACGAAATAGGGTGACAGGTAACCGCGATCAAACTGCATGCCTTCCACGACTTCAAGTTCGGACGCAAGGCTTTTGGCTTCTTCAACCGTGATCACGCCTTCCTTGCCAACTCTTTCCATGGCTTCAGCGATCATACGACCGATTTCACTTTCACCATTGGCTGAAATCGTACCAACCTGGGCGATTTCGCTGTTGTTGGCAATCGACTTGCTGCGCTTTTTCAGATCAGCTGTTACGGCTTCGACCGCAAGGTCGATGCCACGACGCAGATCCATCGGGTTCATGCCGGCGGCAACCGATTTCATCCCTTCGCGAACAATTGACTGGGCAAGAACTGTGGCAGTCGT
Organism: Sphingomonadales bacterium; assembly: GCA_965227345.1. GTDB lineage: Bacteria > Pseudomonadota > Alphaproteobacteria > Sphingomonadales. The sequence goes on along the minus strand of OZ245755.1, from coordinate 3,138,441 downwards.
TGTGCCATCACCAGCCAGATCGTTGGTCTTGGACGCCACTTCGCGCACCATCTGTGCACCCATGTTTTCGAACTTGTCTTTCAGCTCGATTTCCTTGGCAACCGTCACACCGTCCTTGGTGATGCGCGGTGCGCCAAAGGATTTGTCAATCACAACGTTACGGCCTTTCGGGCCCAGCGTTACCTTGACGGCATTTGCCAGAATGTCGACGCCGCGCAGAATGCGCTGACGAGCGTCTGTATTAAACTTTACTTCTTTAGCAGCCATAATATGTAGCCTCCTTAAGCAGCTTTTTTGCTGGATTTGGCATTATCGATGATGCCAAGAATGTCAGATTCTTTCATGATCAGCAGGTCTTCACCGTCGATCTTGACTTCAGTGCCGGACCATTTGCCGAAAAGCACACGGTCACCAACCTTGACGTCAAGCGGCGCAACCTTGCCATCTTCGCCCCGGGCACCCGGACCCGCAGCTACAATTTCACCCTCACTGGGCTTTTCTTTAGCACTGTCAGGAATAATGATACCACCCGCGGTCTTCTCTTCACCTTCTACGCGGCGAACGAGTACGCGGTCATGCAAAGGACGGAAAGCCATTGTTTAACCTCATGTGTTTGTTAATAAGTTTCAGGCCTGAAAGCCCAATTGGAAATCCCCAATATTTTATCCTGTTAGCACTCTATATGCAAGAGTGCCAGCAGATGTATCGGGATATGGGAGAGTGAGGATCAAGAGTCAAGAGGCGCAAAAAAAATAATCGTCTTTTTCTGCCTGCGGAACGCCACGCGCATTTTCACAAGGCTCGTCACAATTGGATATAAGTCCTGGGCCGGGCGACGACAACCCCGCATCCGAATTATTCCGGACAAGCCAAGGGGCAGGCGCGTCGCCAGGCAACAGGGAAACGCTCACTATCCAAAGGCTGCCCGGATGCCAGCTTGTCATTCAGTAACAGTTTGCTGGTCCCGATACGCGGATCATAAAAGGAATCGTCCCCCGTATAACGCACGGCATAGCCGCGCCGCATACGATCTGACGTCCTGTTGCCACCGGCACCGTGCACCGTCAGCGCGTGAAAGGCAATCAGGTCACCGGGTTCCACCTCAAAAGCCTTGATCTCATACTGGTCTCTTATGGCATCAAAATCAGGAATCGGCTCATAGGCGGGGTTGCGATCATAGCCGATATAATCCTTGTCGCTGGATGAAAACCCCCGGGGCTGAAACCAGCGATCCCATTTATGGGAACCCAGAATATATTCCACCGCGCCACTTTCAACACTGACATGATCAAGGGCAAGCCAGAAGCTCATGACATCCCGGCCACCCACCGGCCAGTATGGCTGATCATTGTGCCACGGCGTCCTGCTCGCCGAGCCGGGCATTTTGACAAACAGATGATCAAAATAAAGGTTTACCTTGGCCGCCTTCATCATCTGTGCCGCCAGACCCGGCAGGGGGGAATGGAGACAGTAATCTGCACAATCAGGATCCGTTTGCCAAAGATCCTGATTACCATGAAACTGGCCGGCCCCTTCCCCCTGATATCCATAATGTTTGGGACCGGGGTTTGCGATATCGCGATCTACCGCTGCACGCAGACGATCAATCCAGTTCTGATCTATGCAGCCTTTGAGACAGACCACGCCATCGCGCTGAAATGTTGCTATTTCGTCCGGTGTAATTTCCCGCACATTGCTGTCGAGCATCCGAATTCTCCTCATCTGCCATCGACTATAAATATAACATGTTAAATAATAAATGAAAAGCCTCTGCACATTGCCTGTATACGGGACAGGAACCAGTCTCAGGTCAGGGATAAAACCCCCTGATCACCATCTATCGCGATGGTGGTGGAATACTGATTGGCCAGATGAGCAAGACGGCCAATGATACGGCTGGCATCCCGGCTTTCTGCAAAAACAGGACAACCACGTGTCTGCATAAAATATTCGCCTTCCTGGCCATATTCATTCAGAACAACAGGCCGCATCCGGACTTCGTGCAGCCTGTTACTTTCAAAATGGCAATCCAGAATGACGCTTTCCCAGGATTCCGGCTGATAATATCCGGGATCGGTCCGGGTCTGGAAAATAAAGTTTCCCAGATTGTAAAAGATTGGACGCCCCTTATAAACCTCGACGCCATGCAACATGGTGGCCCCGTGGGAAACATATATGGCTGCGCCAGCATCAATACATTCCCGCGCCCAGCGACGCTGCCAGGCCGGAGTCTGCCACAAATCAGGACCCCAGGTATGATTATGATGACAAACAACCGGCGTGGCACCAGAGGCAGCAGCCTGCTGAACAGACCGCAGGTTTCGATGCGCATCGCCATGATCCAGAATCCCCCTGGCATCAACACCCAGCGGGTTGACGCCGGCCCGCGCAGCAGTAGCCACAGAGTCCGGGAACAGCTTCCCGGTCGCCATATTAATGAAAGCGATGTTATGCGAACCGGCGGGTACAAAAGCGGGAGCAGAAGACTGATCCAGAGTTAAACCGCCCCCCGTGGTTTGCATACCGGCTGCCGTGACGGCATCCATTGTCGCCAGAAAGCCGTCTGGCCCCAGATCCCATACGTGATTATTGGCCAGCGCCAATATGTCGAACCCCATATCGCTCAGGCAATCAAGCACATCCGGTTCTGCGGCATGAAAGAAAATATCATCGCGCATCGGTTCGTGTTTCGCCGGATCGCCAATCGCCACTTCAAGGTTCGTGAACGCAATATCAGCTGTCGCCAGATACTGCCGGATGGCCGCATAGCCTTTATATTCAGGAGACCTGAGATCATGCCCGACAAGGGCCTGTCCAGTTATCATAAGTTGAGTTTTACCGGATCCGGAAACAGCGACAGTCGGCATACCCGCCACCACGGCACCCGCCCCGACAACCTTCAAAACCTGTCGACGATCCAGCCTGTTGTTCTGCCACATTACAAGACCCCGCTTCATGCCAGGTCCGCACCGCCGGACATCATGGCACTATTGGCGCAAAATTCCAATAAGGTTTCAGAATGGCAAAAACACTTGAATAATCACTTAACAAGGGCTAGCACACCTGCAGGGCTGCCTTCAACTCGTCCCGATGGTTCGTATTTTGGTCAATATTTTTTTATACATCACCACCGTACTGATCTGGGGCTCCACCTGGATTGCCATCCCCTATCAGCTGGGTGATGTTGCCACGGAATGGTCAATCGCCTATCGCATGATCCTCTCTGCGATTGCCCTGTTGATCTATAACGGTTTTGCACGGCCAAACATGAAATTCGGCCTTAGGGCGCACGTCTTTTTCGCCCTGACCGGAATTTCCCTGTTCTCATTCAATTACCTGCTCATGTATATGGCGACCGCATATATGTCGAGCGGACTGGTCGCTATTACATTTTCCACGATCACTGTGATGAATATTCTAAACGGTGCTATCATATATAAAACGGCTATTCAGGCCCGTGTTCTGGGTGGCGCCACCATCGGACTTGCTGGCATTTGTGCTGTTTTCTGGCCGGAACTTGACCATTTGACCTTCAAGGATGCGACATTCCTTGGTCTTGCCCTTGCCTTTTTCGGTACTGCGCTGGCATCCTATGGCAATATGGCCTCCGTTTGGCTGCAACGGGCAAAAATTCCTGTTATGCAATCAAATACCTGGGGGCTGGTCTATGGCTCGGCCTTTATCACGCTGGTCGCCGGCCTTAAAACCGGGGCCCCGACCTTTGAATTTACAACCTCCTATATTCTTTCCCTCGGATATCTCTCCTTTTTTGGGACGGCGATTGCCTTTTATACGTATTTGTCCCTGCTGGGCCGTATCGGTGCCAGCAGCGCAGCCTATTCAACGGTGATGTTTCCCATCATTGCGTTGGGGCTATCAACTGCCTTTGAAGGATACCAGTGGACAGCCCCCGCCATTCTCGGCGTCGTCCTTGTGCTGGGTGGCAATATTGTGGTCTTGTCTGGCCGCAAAAAGGCACCGGCAGTGCCCTCCAGAACATTATAAAATCCTGTCGCGGCCAAGCCGGCCAGATTAAATGTGTGGCATCTAACCGTTCAGCAATTTCTCGAAATCCACATTGTGAGCCATAAGCCATTTCTCATCGGGCCCGCGCCAGCCAAAGCGTCGCAGGTCAATCCGCCCCTTGTTATCGAACTCAATACCCTCATGCTCCAGAAGCTCTCTTTGCCGACCGCTGCCGCTACTTCCTGCATGCGGGCTGATCTCCCCTTTTGCATTGATAACCCGTTGCCAAGGAATCTCTGAACCCGGCTCAACCGCCGCCAGTGCAAAACCGACAATCCGGGGGGTGCTGCCTGCGATATATCTGGACAATTGCCCGTAGGTTGCCACCTGCCCCGACGGTATACGGCGAACCAGATCGTGAACTGTTTTAAATATTTCGCCTGATTTTATCATAAGGATGAGAAGGACAGCTGATGGTGAAGGAGGGCATTTTGGGAATGGGTTCTCCAAACGCGGTGCGGAAAGGGGCGCTTGAAGTACTTCTCCACCATCAGCTGCATATTATTATACGTTGAGGAAGTCATAATGGATCGTGACAAATCTGTGACCCAAGACATTTCACCCCTCCTTTCCATAAATCAGAGCATTTTATATACGTCCTGTGCAGACCAACAGCGATTTCGAAAACCGGAAATTCATATTGTGAATTTTGTTGGAACATCCCTTCAATTAAGTCACCCGCCTAATTCTCTACAAGATAATTAGAAAGGCACATTTCCTGAATAGACTCCGTATTTTCTTTGTAATAAGCTGATACTTCTTCCAGCCTAAATAAATCTAGCAAGGGGGAATGACATGAGTAAAGATAAATACCTTAAATCTTCACTGGTCATATTTGGGGGTATATTCCTGCTGATCTATCCTATTGGCTTGGTTTGGCCTGCGGGATGGGTCTGGCATGGTGGTAGCGGTAGCTATTACTTGCAAATGATTTGTGGCATTTATGCTGTTTTGGGCATTTTCCTAATCCTGGCAGCAAAGAACCCGTCGGAACACCGCAGTCTCATAGTATTTACAATCTGGTCCAGTTTGGTTCATGCTGGCATCATGGCGATACAAGCTGTTGGTGATCGGCACGAAACAGGACACCTGACCGGCGATGTACCTGCATTGATACTTGTGGCACTGGTGCTGTGGTATCTCATGCCAAAAAGCAAAACGGCGGCGTAAGCGCCACAACCCATCTGCCGTTGTGGCCGATGGTCGCCATCTCTAGTATTTTATAGTTGGGACAACATCCTGCGACTGATGTTGTGCGCGCATTTCTCTTGTTGTCAGAATGCTTTTTACGGCCATGCCTAAAATTGCGGCTTCCGTCTTAAAGGTTTCATATTCTGCCTCCATAATAGAACCTGACTTGAATTGAAGACCTCTGCACCGCACAATTAATGTTGCAGTGCAGCATTAATTGTGGTAGAACATTCTCGAACTTGTATGACAGATATTTGGCTTTAAGCGCTATCTGACATTTTAAGTGACTTACCCCACACCCCGGAGACAACAAGATGTCAACTGAGACCCAGCCATTAAACACCACACCAAAAGCAACTGAAGCGCCGAAAGCAGCTTCTGTTGAAACAACAAAGCCGGTGGCCCCCACACCTGCAGCACCTGCAAGCGTAAAACCACAAACACCACCAGCCGCCAAAAAGGTCGTAGCTAAGAAAGCAACGACAAAGGCAGCGCCTGCCCGGAAAGCTGCGCCTGCAAAAAAAGCATCACCGGCAGCCAAAGCACCCGCAGCAAAGACTGCTGCAAAGAAGCCGGCCCAGCGTAAAGTAACGGCGAAAACACGTGCGACCGCGCAGAAGACTTCAAAGCCCAAAAGCAAGACAACTTCACAGACGTCAAAATCTGAAACTGGCGTCGATGCGCTGACTCAAACCGTCAAGGCTTTCGAGCAGCAGATCAAAAGTTTTCAGAAAAACCTGACAACGGAGAATTTTGAAATGGGCGACATGCAGATTGCCAACGCTGAAATTCGTAAAATTTTTGAAGCCACAAACGAGTCCGCCTTAAAGGCAGCAAATGATCTGAATACAGAAATTCAGTCATTTACCAAAAAGAATGTTGAAGATGGCCTCGCCGCCAATGCTAAGCTCATGAAAGTAAAAAGTCTGCCTGAACTGGTGGAAGTTCAGAGCAAACTGACACAGGATGCCATGCAGGAATATATGGCACATAGCCGCACAATGTTTGACATTGCCAACAATGCAGCGCAGGACGCGATCAAGCCAATGTCTGAAAGCTGGAGCAACTCTATTGATCAGATGCGCAAGATGATGCCGTTCTGATCCTTGCCAACAGATGCCTTTAAAGCTGCCCGGGCAATGTCATTGCCCGGGCAGCTTTATTTTAGATAACTAATATTGTTTGATACGAAATACAAAAACGCAGATAACAGTCCGGCCAAGGGTACAGTTATGACCCAGGCTGCTATAATTTTAAACAGATGAATGCGACGCACCAGACGGCGTTTCTTCAGTTTTTTAAGCTGCTTTTCCGGCAGATTCTCAAGATTCTGCACAACCGGCACGATCCGTCGACCCGACAAATATTCCCTTAGGAAACCAACCCCGAATACGCCACCAACAGCGATATGCGTTGAACTGACGGGCAACCCCAAACCTGAAGCAAAGATCACAGTGACGGAAGCCGAAATGGCGACGGCAAAAGCCCGGATCGGGTCAAGCTTGGTAATATTCTCCCCGACGGTCCGAATAAGCTTCGGACCAAACAATACGAGCCCGGCGGAAATCCCCAGCGCGCCGACCAGCATAACACCAAAGGGAATTTGCACATCTGAAGCTATATCTGCGCCCTCCACCACACTGACAATGGCCGCAAGCGGGCCAATCGCATTGGCAACATCATTGGCACCATGGGCAAAAGAAAGCATGGCGGCAGACAAAATCAGGGGCACAACAAAAAGACGCGCAATGGCTTTGCGATTATTCGGATAATCAAACGGCAACCGTTTAAGTGAGAGGCGCATAATAATAAATATCAACAAGAACACCAGACCGCCGATGGTCAGCACCAGCGTCAATTCGGGCCGCCAGATATGTTTCAGGCCCTTCATGATCAGATAAATGGTGAAAGCGCCTGCCATCAGACCCAAAAGCACCGGCACCCATTTCTGCGCGGCCAGAACCCTGTTCTCCTGATACAGAATGGTCTTCTTGATGAAATAAAGGATGCCAGCTGCAATAACCCCGCCCATCACAGGGGAGATCACCCAGCTCATGGCAATCTGGGCCATTACAGGCCAGTTAACAGTGCCCCATCCCGCAGCCGCGATCCCCGCACCCAGTATACCGCCAACCACCGCATGAGTTGTCGACACGGGGGCACCGACGAAGGTCGCCAGATTGACCCAGATTGCCGAAGCAAACAAGGCGGCCATCATTGCCCAGATAAAACTGCGCGTATCGGGTAGCAATTCGGGCGCTACAATGGATTTGGAAACCGTCGCAACCACGTCACCACCAGCCAAAATTGCACCGGACGCTTCGCAGATCGCGGCAATAATCAAAGCGCCTGTCAACGTCAGCGCTTTGGCACCCACGGCCGGTGCCACATTATTGGCGACGTCATTTGCGCCGATATTCATGGCCATATATCCGCCAAGAACCGACGCGATAACAATAATGATGCCCTTCGGACCAACGCCGAATTCCAGAACCGATACAGCAAAAACCACCATCAGGAACAGGAGGGCAAGTCCCATATTCATCAGGCCCGAAGCGCCGTGAACTCCTGCGCCTTCCAGCGAGGTGAGCTTCTTTAAATCCTTGTCAAGGACCGACTTCTGCAATTTTCCCCACTTTCGCCAAAGATAAATCGATGGCAGCACAATATTTTACAGTTTTATGACACCGGTCATAACGATCTTGAATTCCAAGTGCAAATATAAACCGTTCCACAAAGGGAATGCCTGCACGACATATTGGTCCGTATGACAATTATATGACGTTTGGGGCCAGACAACAGGCAGGGTCGCCCGGGCAGGAAAGAGTTTTGCTATCGTCGCTTTTACGGCACAGGGACTGGCTTGAAAAACTGCCAGGCCACACCTGAAATTTCAGTCCAGACTTTAATCTGGCCAGAATACGCGAGCCGTCCTGAATGTTCTGAAGAACCCGGCGATCAGCGCGCCGGGGTACCGGCAAGGCGCGTACGGTTTGCCCGACGATCCCGCCGTGGTGCCTGAACCTGATAGGCCTGGGCACAATGGTCAGCACAATAGGGGAACGCAGGCAAGGAAGCCTTGCCACAAAAATGAAAGTCGCGCTCGCCCGGATGGCCAATTGGCCACTTGCACATACGCTCGCTCAGATCAAGCAGGCTGACTTTCCTGTTATCCTTTTTAGGAGCTGGCACACGACGGGATTGCGGGGCCTTTTTGGCACCTGAATCTGCCTTGACCGGCGAAGGTCGCGAAGAAAGGCCCATACGGTGTGCTTTACCTATAACGGCATTCCGGGTCACACCCTCGGCCAGTTCAGCTGCGATCTGGCTGGCGCTCAGGCCTTTTTCCCAAAGTTCCTTCAGGGTTGCAATTCTCTCGTCAGTCCAAGCCATGTCGATCCTTAAAGAATATAGCGGGCAGATACCATGTTTCACGCCCTGATACGAAAGCAGTCAAGCGGCATTGCCTATCAGGCGCCATGTCCGCGGTCAAGTTCAAGTTTGGCCCAAGTTTATCACAGTTCGGACGTTCAGGCACCAGACAAGTGAAAAATGCTGCAGACCAATAGATAATGTGCCTTTGCTGCAACGCAACCCTTTACGCGGAAAAGTCCGCACCAACCCGACGATGCAGACTTGCACCCGGCAGGCGGCTCGGCTACAAGTGGCATTCCTGAAAATGAAAACGTATTACACCAGATGAGTCCCGAACCAAAAAACCCGTCAGGTAATCCGAATAACGGGCAGCAATCCTATGCTGTCAGGCGGATTGGTCATGTCAACTGGCTTGGCCTTTGGACACTGTACCTTAAGGAAATCCACCGATTCTGGAAAGTTGTCACGCAAACAGTATTGGCGCCTGCTGTTACTTCCTTCTGTTTATGGCTATTTTTTCGCTGGCACTTGGCGGTAATGACCGGTCAGTAGGGGACATTCCATTCCAGATCTTTCTGGTTCCCGGTCTTGTCATGATGACAATTATCCAGAATTCCTTTGCCAACACCTCTTCTTCAGTCATGATTGCGAAAGTACAGGGCAATATTGTCGATGTCCTCATGCCGCCGCTCAGTGCCGGAGAACTGACCGTTGCCTATACCCTGGGCGGGCTGACCCGGGGCATACTGGTGGGCACCGTTGTAGCCGCGATTCTGCTGATATTTGTAGACATTCAAATCCGGCACTGGCCTGTTATTATCTATTTTGGGCTCTCGGCTGCCGTGATGATGTCCCTGTTTGGTATCCTCACCGGCATATGGGCCGAGAAGTTTGACCATACCGCTGCAATTACCAATTTTGTCATTACGCCATTGTCTTTATTGTCCGGCACATTCTATTCAATAGAAAAGTTGCCGGGAATGTGGTATTCGGCAAGCCATTTTAATCCATTCTTCTATCTTATTGATGGATTTCGGTATGGTTTTATTGGGTATGCTGACAGTTCGATATATACGGGCATGGCAGTAATCGGGGCAATCAACGTGGTGCTGTGGCTCTTTTGTTATTATGTATTCAAGTCGGGCTACAAGCTCCGACCCTGACAGGGCCCATCTTTCCGAGTCTCCGGAGAAGGACAAAATCCTTTATTTATAATCTTTGCTTCAACAGGTGGCACACCACACTGACAATTAGCCGATTTTCCAAGCAAACAAGCGATATAAGTTTTATATACTAGAGTTTAAGATAATGAAGAATAGCAAAAACAACCCCGAGGAAACAATCATGCCGCCAGTCCTCCCGACCTATAATCGGGCGGAACTTTTCGTCGATCACGGTGAAGGGGCATATGTATTTGATATCGCCGGCAAAAAATATCTGGATTTTGGGAGCGGCGTTGCCGTCAACTGTCTGGGCCATGCACACCCCCACCTTGTTGCCGCCATCCGTGAACAGTGTGGCAAAATCATGCACACATCCAATCTGTATCGCATTCCTGGACAGGAGCGTCTTGCAGAACGCCTGACGTCAAAAACTTTTGCCGACACGGTGTTTTTCACCAATTCAGGTGCAGAAGCTGTTGAGTGTGCCCTTAAAATGGCGCGCAAGTATCATAGCCATAATGAAAACCCGGAACGATATCGTGTCGTCGCTTTTGAAGGTTCGTTCCATGGCAGAACGCTGGCGACCATTGCAGCCGCCGGCAGTGAAAAGCTGACCAAGGGCTTCGGGCCCATGATGGACGGCTTTGATCACGTCCCTTTCTCGTCCGACATCAGCGACGTCGAGGAGGCAATTACGGATGAAACCGCCGCCGTCATCATCGAACCTGTACAAGGCGAAGGGGGCATCCGTCCTGTATCAGCTGAATATATGCGGGCGTTGCGGCAATTGTGCGACAAGCACGGCATCCTTTTGATTCTGGACGAAATCCAGTGCGGCTTTGGCCGTACCGGCCGGCTTTATGCGTATGAATGGGCTGATATCACACCGGACATTATCGCCAGTGCCAAGGGCCTTGGCGGCGGATTTCCCATGGGAGCATGCCTGGCCACACAAAAGGCAGCTGCAGGCATGACCGCGGGCACCCATGGCTCCACCTATGGAGGAAACCCCCTTGCCATGGCGGCCGGAAATGCCGTTCTGGATATAATCGAATCCCCTGGCTTTCTTGAGCATGTCCGTGAAATATCGGACGTGTTGCGCACACGCCTGCTAAAACTTCGCGCTCAACACCCCGGGGTCATCGAGGCCGTGCGGGGCCTTGGCCTGATGCTTGGGTTAAAGCTTGCTGTACCCAACACCAATTTCATACAGGCCGCTTTGGACAATGGGCTGTTGCTGGTGGCTGGCGGCGACAATGTTGTACGCATCCTGCCACCCCTGATTATTGAAAACTCTCATGTTGATGAACTTATCGACATTCTGGATAAAACGTGCGGCATGTTGACACCCGCCGAGAAATAAAGGTTTAACCAATGACTTCGCATGGCGGCCCTCCGCAACTGCGGCATTTTCGTGATTTGGCGGACCTGTCTCCAGCCACCCTGCGCCATATTCTGGATCACGCCAGGGCGCTAAAGGATGCCGTTCAGGATAAATCCAAAGGATGGATTTATCCTGAACGGCCCCTGGGTGACAAAACGCTTGCCATGATCTTTGAAAAAGCCTCGACCCGAACTCGCGTGTCCTTTGAAATGGCCATGCACCAGCTGGGGGGCAGCAGCATTATGCTGCAAGGCTCATCCATGCAAATCGGCCGCGGCGAAAGCATCCCGGATACGGCACGCACGCTATCGCGTTATGTTGATGCGATCATGATGCGTACGATCTCCCATGATTCAGTGACGGAAATGGCCCAATATGCATCTGTGCCGGTTATTAATGCCCTAACCGATCAATTCCACCCCTGTCAGGTGATGGCTGATATCCAGACTTTTGAAGAAACCAGAGGTCCGATCAAGGGGCGCACCGTTGCCTGGTGCGGTGATGGCAACAATATGGTTTCAACCTGGATTCAGGCCGCTGTACTGCTGGAATGCGAGTTACGTGTGGCCTGCCCGGCGAAATACGGTCCCGCACCGGAAGTTCTGAAATGGGCCCAGGAACGCGGCGGCCGCATTGTTGTTACCGAGGACCCAGCCAAGGCTGTAGACGGCGCTGATTGCGTCATCACAGACACATGGATTTCGATGGGTGACGACGATACCGAGGCAAAAGTGGCCGCGCTTGAGCCCTATCAGGTCAATGCGACCCTGATGAAAAAAGCTGCTCCTGATGCCATCTTCATGCATTGCCTGCCAGCCTATCGCGAGCAGGAGGTCAGTGCCGATGTGATCGACGGCCCGCAATCTGTCATCTGGGACGAGGCAGAGAACCGCCTGCATGCGCAAAAGGCCATTCTGCTTTGGTGCTTTGGCCATGGTCCGGCAAAATAAAGGCACTCTGTTGCATCGTGAATGACATGCTGGACAATATATCGTCGATAACGGGTGATCTGGTACTGCCGTTCCAGATTGAGGGTGCAGATGTGCGCGGCCGAATTGCGAGACTGGGGCTTTCAGCCAACACCATTCTGAGACGACATAGCTACCCGGAACCTGTTGCCAATCTGCTGGGTGAGGCTCTGGCTTTAACTGCCCTGATGGGCACACTGATCAAATATGAAGGTATCTTCACGCTGCAAGCCCGTGGCGACGGCCCTGTCTCTTTTCTGGTTGCAGATTATGCCACTGCACAGGGAGTCGACAGCGCGCCGGGCAGCGGCAGTATTCGCGGGTATGCGAGTTTTGATCGATCGCTGATAGAAGAACTGATCACCAATGATCAGGAAGCCCCCCTCACGTTGAAGCAATTGACCGGCAAAGGCTACCTTGCCCTGACGATTGATCAGGGGGCAGATATGGAGCGGTATCAGGGAATTGTTGACCTGCAGGGCGCAGACCTTACCGCCAGTGCAGCAAACTATTTCCAGACATCAGAACAGCTTCCGACAGCGATTAAACTGGTGGCGAAAAAGGTGCAACAGCCGGACGGTGACACACAATGGGTTGCCGCGGCCCTGATGATCCAGCAAATGCCCCGGGGGGATGGCCAGACCGCGGCGCCTGAAGAAACAGACGAACGCTCCGAGAGCTGGCAGCGCGCAAATGTACTTATGTCCAGTGTCACCGACAAGGAAATGTGCGATGAGAGGCTTCCCCTGCCTGATCTGTTATACCGGCTGTTTCACGAAGACGGTGTCCGGGTTTTTGACCCGGGCCATCTGAATGCAGGATGCCGGTGCGGCAGCAAGAATTTTGATCAGATATTGAAATCATTCTCAAGGGAAGATCTGACAGAGATGGCCGATGACGGCAAAATCACCATGACCTGTGAATTTTGCACCCGCGCCCATGTTATTAATCTGGACGACGTCCTGACCGGTCACGAAACAGGCCCTGATATCAGTCAACGATAAAGACACGGGCACCCGTGGGTGACGACGCACAATGGGCCTCGTCATTGTCGGCAACCTGGTAACTCATGCCGGGTGTGATAGCAAACTGCCGGTTATCGCGGTGCTTTATAACCAGTTCACCTTCCAGACATAAAATAATATGCCCCTTCGCACACCAGTGATCGGCAAGATAGTCTGCGGAATATTCCACCATCCGAACCCGGAATTTTCCAAAGTGGCGGGTTTTCCAGCATGCAATGCCGACATCTCCGGGATGTTCGGTTTGCTCCACCCCGGCCCAGTCCGTTACACCAAAGGGAAATTCAGACATCTCCATCGCACACAACCCTCGCATTCCACGGCGCCAGCCAGACCAGAAGAAAAAAGGCTTTAGCCCGAGAAGCTGTTTTGCGGGTTACCAATAACAGACAAAAACTCGCGCCGCGTTTTATCGTCTTCCCTGAACCCGCCCAGCATGCAGCTTGTCACCATGGTTACGCCCTGCTTGTGCACACCCCGGGTTGTCATGCAGTGATGGGACGCCTCAATCACCACCGCCGTTCCCAGCGGCTCCAGCACATCCTGAATACAGTTGGCAATCTGTGCCGTCATTTTTTCCTGAACCTGCAATCGCTTGGCATAAGCTTCCACAACACGGGCCAGTTTGCTGATGCCAACAACACGCTGGGTCGGCAGATAAGCAACGTGAGCACGCCCGATAATCGGCGCCAGATGATGTTCACAATGGGATTCAAACGGAATGTCCTTCAGGACAACCATTTCATCATACCCCTCCACTTCCTCGAAGGTGCGTTGAAGATATTGGATCGGGTCCTGTTCATAGCCCTTGAAATATTCTGTATAGGCCTTGACCACGCGCGCCGGTGTATCCAGCAAGCCTTCCCGCGTCGGATCATCACCGCTCCACAGAAGCAGGGTGCGTACGGCCTCTTCCGCTGCCTCCCTGCTGGGCCTGGTAATTTTTTTTTGTGCCGGAGGATTGTCAGCGACGACTTTTCTCATAAAACTTTCTCCACAAAGCACGCATCAGCACAATTTTCTGATGTGTACTAATTTAGATGGCGCGTCTCATGGGGACTATCAAGTGAAAATGCGGGAATCTCGACCTGTAACTGACCACCGCCCAATATTTCCATTTCATAATATCCACCCATTATACCCGATGGTGTGGATAGTGGGACACCGCTTGTGTATACGAACGTCTCCCCCGGACGGATCACTGGCTGTTCACCAACAACGCCATCTCCATGCACCTCCTGTATGTGGCCAAGGGCATCAGTAATACGCCAGTAGCGACGCTGCAAATGCACGCTTTGCTGGCTGTTATTTTCGATCTCAACCTGATAGGCCCAGACATAATGTCCCTCGTCCGGGCTGGACTGGTCATCAAGATACACCGGTTCCACGGCTACAAGGATGCCCCCGGTAACCGCATTATAACTGCCTTCGGTCATTTATCTGCCCGCTCAAGAATATTTATAATCCAGCCTTGTCCATAGCCTGCGCCATATCTTCAATCAGATCCTGAGGGTGCTCAAGGCCAACTGACAGTCTGACCAGACCTTCTGTAATCCCCAGTTGGTCCTTCACTTCCGGCGCAACGCTGTAATGCGTTGTGCTGAACGGATGCGTGATCAGACTTTTAGAATCACCAATATTATTTGAAATATCAATAATATTCAGGGCATTCAAAAGCTCGAATGCCTGTTTGCGACCGCCAGGCACATTCAGCGTGATGATGCTGCCCCCCATACCACTCATTTGCTTCATCGCAAGTTCGTGCTGGGGGTGATCCGCCCTGCCCGGATAGGCCACAGAGGAAAACCGCCCGCTTTCTGCAAGAAAATCCGCAACCTTCAGGGTATTTGAACACATCCGCTCTACCCGCAGGTCGAGCGTTTCAAGGCCCTTCAGCATGACCCATGCATTAAACGGACTTAACGACGGGCCGGTATTGCGCAAGAAGGGCAACAACGTCTCGTTCAGGAATGCCTCATTGCTCAGGATGCATCCGCCCAGACACCGCCCCTGACCATCAATATGCTTGGTCGCAGAATACACGACGATATCCGCACCATATTCCATCGGGCGCTGTAACAGCGGCGTCGCAAACACATTATCAACCACCACCCGGGCCCCTGCAGCATGGGCAATCTCTGTTACAGCCTTGATATCGACGACATCCAGTGTCGGATTCGCCGGCGTTTCCAGAAACACCACCGCAGTGTTCGCCCGCATCGCCTTTTCCCAGGCATCAAGATCGGCACCATCCACAAATGTGCATTCCACACCAAAACGGGGCAGTAATGTCTCAAGCACATAGCGACAGGACCCGAATAATGCCCGACTGCCCACAACATGGTCCCCGGCCTTAAGCTGGCATAACATGGCCGCCGTTACCGCCGCCATACCGGTTGCTGTCGCACGGGCAACCGGGGCCCCTTCAATCGCCGCCATTCTGTCTTCAAACATGGCCACGGTCGGGTTGCGCAGACGTGAATAGGTATAGCCGTCATCCTCACCGGCAAAGCGCGCGGCCGCGTCTTCCGCCCGATCATAGGCAAAGCCGGAGGTCATGAACATGGCTTCGCTGGTTTCGTCAAAATGCGAGCGCATGGTACCGCTGCGCACCAGTCTGGTCTGCAAACGCCAGGTATCGGTAATATCCCGACGGGAGCCTGTATCTTTTTTCATCACATCTTCTCGACAACATCAACGAAAGCCAAAGCGATCTAGTAAAGACTTGCACAGATGACGTCAAGCAAACGCTGGCGTTACAAAGGATTTACCCCGAGCAGGACGCACCCCCAAGGACACAGAATTTTGCACAGTGAGGGTGATTGAGCGACACAGGCAAACGGGCGTCCGCGAGCGTCTTGCCCATCTCGAACCGGTCATCATAGGGGATCAGCGTGCAGGCAAGTACAACAGGATGCTCCGCCCCCTTGCGCCTGACCACCATACGGGACGAGGCACACATGACACTGGCAGGCTCAACATCCAGTATTTTCCAGCACCCGGTAGTTATTTCCGGCACGTCAGCCGCTGCGTCCATTTCAGGAAACAGGACCAGTGCGGCAGGATCATTTGCATCAAGACGGATGTTTTCCAGATCGAACAGTTCCGCAAACCCCGCACGCAGCTCCGCCCCGGTTTCAGCCGTAAAATGCCGCCCGGCAACCGAAAAATGAAAACCATTGTCCGATAGCCATTTCAGGCCTGAAATCACGGCGTCCCATGACCGCGCGCCCCGTTCCTGCTCGTGCACATCACGCGTATAATGATCAATCGAGACCCGCAAGCCCAGTTGCCCGCCATAGCGCGCATTCAGGGCAGCT
Organism: Sphingomonadales bacterium; assembly: GCA_965227345.1. Classification (GTDB taxonomy): domain Bacteria; phylum Pseudomonadota; class Alphaproteobacteria; order Sphingomonadales. The sequence continues at coordinate 3,121,992 of OZ245755.1, read as the reverse complement.
AGCTGGTCACGTCCGCGCATCATCGGACGCATGGCATTGGTCAGCACCAGCACCTGAAACCCCCGTGCAAGGCAGCTTTCCAGCATCGGGTACATATCCGGATTCATGAACGGCTCGCCACCGGTAAAACCGATCTCGCGGGTGGGCAAGCCACCCTCCCGGATTTCATCCAGATACGAGAGCATCTCGTCATGGGTCAGATAAGCCAGCCGGTCATTCAGCGGGCTTGATTCAATATAACAGTGACCACATTCCAGATTACACAGGGTGCCGGTATTAAACCAAAGCGTTTCAAGGCCCTGCAATGCGACATGAGCGCGGGGCTCCCCCCTGGCAGTGACCAGCGGATCAGTAAATTTGGCAGCGCCCGCCCCATCCGCCACACCGGTTTTATTGTGAATGTTCATGCCGTCACACTATCGAAAGCGCGCAAGGTGTCAACGGCCTCGCGGCGCTGATCAACTACATGTGATCAGCCGGAACCAGAGCCGTAATTAAGGCATGATGAAGTCTGCGCTTCCCATTTACGTAAAGACTTGCTATTTAATCGATCTGCTGACGATGCGGGTGTAGCTCAATGGTAGAGCAGCAGCTTCCCAAGCTGACGACGAGAGTTCGATTCTCTTCACCCGCTCCAATCACGGCAGCCTTGTCCATTGCGACCTTAGACGAAGGCTTTGATATGCCGATTGTGAACGATGATCAAATCAAAGCACTTTTGGCGGAAGGCAGAATCACTGCCATTTCAATCGATACGAGTATCTTCGATCAAAAGCGCCTACAACTGAACTCTGCAACCATGCAGGCGTTGGCTGGGTTGAAAGATCACCCATTCATTTTTTTGCTGTCAAAAACAGTCGCCAAGGAAGTGTTAGCGCACCTTGAGAGAGCAGCCGTAGAAGCGCTTCAATCAGCCAAGAAAGCGATAGGACAGGCGTTATTCGCGTTTGAAACGGATCGGCCCGAGCGAGAAGCATTGCTGGGTCAAATATCGGGTGGCCGAACTCCTGAGGAAGCGGCGAACCAACGCTGGGACACATTCATTAAGGATACCGGTTGCGAGGTTCTCACGGACACAGTTCTTGTGACTGTTGCGAAGATTTACGACAGCTATTTTTCTGGTCAACCGCCTTTCGGTTCAGGAAGAAAAAAGGACGAATTTCCTGACGCCCTAGCCCTCTACGCTCTTGAACAGACCGCCGCTGATCGTGGTATTGAAATTCTAGTTGTTTCTAAGGACGACGATTGGAAATCTTATTGTGAAACGTCCCCACGTCTGTACCATATGCCTGAAATTGAGCGAGCTTTGGCTCTCATTACCGACGCTCCACTTAACTTGCAAAAATCCATAGCCACTTGGCTTACCACTTCCGAAGCTAGTCTCGCAGACTTCGTCGGCAATATTTCCGCCTGTGTGGAACTGCTCGATTTCACCGTTAATGCTCATCCTAACTATGGAGAAGCAGAGACCTCCGCATGGGCAGGCAGACTTCAGAGGTTGGAATGGCCGGATGAAGAAGAAATAGACATCATCGAACTACTCGAGGCAGAAGAAAGCGGTGTATTACGCGTTGTTGTAAGCCTTCCGCTGCATCTCATAGTGGAGGTTACGGTCGAACTAGTTTTCTCAATCTGGGACAGCGAAGACAAAACCTCACATGGTTTGGGTAGCCGCATAATTGAAGTTGAAAAAGAAATTTACGTCCGCACAAATGTCACTCTCGACGTTCAATGTTTTGGAGAGAAGGGAGAGAAAGTCACTTTTGTGGAAAGTGAATTGGAAGATTGGCACTACGAAATTGAACTTGGTGACATCAATGTTTTTGAGCACGAGGATTACCTTGATGAGGCTGAACAGCATCGATAACTCACCCCCTCGCGACATATAGCGCCAAGCTGACGACGAGAGTTCGATTCTCTTCACCCGCTCCAGTACTCATTTCCCCAGTCACGCCGATTTTTTATCCTCAACTTCTTCGGGCTTGCGCTCGTTGAATTTGGCGGCGAGTTCTTTTGCTTTTTCGGCAGAGATCAGCTTTTTCGCCTTGGGGAACACCTCTTCCTCTTCCTCATCCACATGGTGAATGACCTGATGCTCAAGCTTTTTAAACTTGTTCAGCCAGCCTGTATTCTCCAGATCAAGCTCGTTTAGTTCTTCCACAAGCTCTTCCATCTGCTGATGCTCATGCACGCTGTGGCGGGCCTTGTCGGTGCCTTCCGGCCGCTCCATCAGTTCCGCATAGAAACTCTGTTCTTCTGCCGCAGCATGGGCATCCAGCTCAACGCTCAATTCTTTCCACAGTGTTTTACGCGTATCACTTGCCCCTTCGGTTTCCAGAATACGGGCACACAAATTACGCTGTTTGTCGTGGTCGCGGATCAGGCGCTTATAAATATCCATCTTGTTCCTCACAATTGTAACAATGATGTCGCCAGACCTGCGAACAGGTCCGGCCGCCACCGGGTCAATGCAAGGATAACGCGCCGGGCCGGGGTAAGTTCCCGACCAGATATGAGCGCACGAGACTTGGAACAGGCTTGCCTACACCGCGTCATGCTGAACTTGTTTCAGCATCCACAAACCCCATAGATGCTGAAACAAGTTCAGCATGACAGTATAGATCAAGCCGCACGGGAACCCCCGGAATGACTCAGAATATGTTGAAATCGCTCTACCCGCCCAGATAATCCCTGGCGATTTTCTCAATCACCTGATCTGCCGCTTCTTCCGCCGTCATGTCTGCCGTATGAAGATGAATGTCGGCCCGCTCAGGCTGTTCATAGGGGCTGTCAAATCCTGTAAAGTTCTTGATCTCGCCACTACGGGCCTTTTTATACAGGCCCTTCGGGTCGCGTTGTTCGCAAATTTCCAGTGGCGTGTCGACGAAAACCTCGACAAATTCGTAATCCTCGACCATTTCACGCACCATGCGCCGCTCTGACCGGAACGGCGAGATAAAGGCGGTCAGCACGATCAGACCCGCGTCCACCATCAGCTTCGCGACCTCGCCCACACGGCGGATGTTTTCCACACGGTCGGCATCGACAAAACCCAGATCCCGGTTCAGGCCGTGGCGCACATTATCGCCGTCCAGCAGATAGGTGTGCTTGCCCTGCGCATGAAGCTTTTTCTCGACAAGATTGGCAATCGTGGACTTGCCCGAGGCACTCAGGCCGGTAAACCAAAGGATCACAGGCTTCTGGCGTTTCTGGTCCGCGCGGGTTTTCTTGTCAACATCCACAGCCTGCCAGTGCACGTTGGTTGCGCGGCGCAGGCCGAAATCAATGACACCCGCTGCGACCGTATTATTGCCAAGGCGATCAATCATGATGAACGAACCCATGGCGTGGTTGTCGCGATATGAGTCGAATGCAATCGCATCATCCAGACTGAAATTGCAAACACCGACCTCGTTCAGTTCCAGCACCTTGCCAGCTTCGTGTTCAAGAGAGTTAACATTGATCTTGTGTTTCAGCGACGTCACTTCACCCGATACTGTCTTGTTGGCGGTTTTAATCAGGTAAGGGCGCCCCGGCAACATGGGGCTTTCATGCATCCAGATCACATGGGCCTGGAACTGGTCGGTGGTCTGGGGCCGGCTCTCAACGCTTGCGATCACATCACCGCGCGAAATATCAATCTCGTCTTCAAGGGTTAGTGTAATCGCCTGATCCGCCACCGCCTGATCCAGCTCACCATCCTGAGTGACTATGGATTTGACACGGCTGGTCTTGGCGCTTGGCAGCACGACAATTTCATCGCCCGGCCTGACCACACCGGAACTGATGGTGCCCGAAAAGCCGCGAAAATCCAGATTGGGGCGGTTGACCCATTGTACCGGCAAGCGGAAGGGCGTGTTAATGGCGTCCTTCGCCACTTCGACCGTTTCCAGATAGCCAAGCAATGTCGGGCCCTGATACCAGTCAAGGTTATCACCCCGGACCAGAATATTATCACCCTTCAAGGCCGATAGCGGCACACAGGTAATACTGTCAAAATTCAGGTCGCGGGCAAAGTCGCGGTAATCCTGCTCGATCTTGCGATAAACATCTTCTGCATAGTCAACCAGATCCATTTTGTTAATCGCCACCACCACATGCCGGATGCCCAAAAGGCTGGTAATAAAGCTGTGGCGGCGTGTCTGGGTTAATATGCCCTTGCGGGCATCAATCAGGATAACCGCCACGTCAGCCGACGAGGCCCCCGTGGCCATGTTGCGGGTATATTGTTCGTGGCCCGGCGTGTCCGCGACAATAAACTTGCGCTTGTCCGTTGCAAAAAAGCGATAGGCGACATCAATGGTAATGCCCTGTTCGCGCTCCGCCGCCAACCCGTCAACCAGCAGGGCAAAATCAATGTCATCGCCCTGGGTGCCAACCTTTTTGCTGTCATTTTCCAGCGATGCCAGCTGATCTTCGAAAATCAGCTTTGAATCATAAAGAAGGCGGCCAATAAGCGTTGATTTACCGTCATCGACGCTGCCACAGGTAATAAAGCGCAACAGGCTTTTATGCTCCTGCTCTTTCAGATAGCCCAGAATATCGGAAGAAATTTTTTCAGATTGATGTTCCATCAGAAATACCCCTCCTGCTTTTTCTTCTCCATCGAGGCTGAGCTATCCTTGTCGATCGCCCTGCCCTGTCGCTCGGACGTTCTGGTCAGCAGCATTTCCTGAATAATTTCAGGCAGGGTGGTCGCATTCGATTCAACCGCACCGGTGAGCGGATAACACCCCAACGTGCGGAACCGCACCATTTTCATTTCAGGCACTTCGCCCTTTTCCAGCGGCATGCGCTCGTCATCGACCATCACCAGCATGCCGTCGCGCTCTACCACCGGGCGTTCCTTCGCAAAATAAAGCGGCACAAGCGGAATGTTCTCGCGGTGGATATATTGCCAGATATCCAGCTCGGTCCAGTTGGACAACGGGAAAACCCGCACGCTTTCGCCCTTTGCGATACGATTATTGTAAATATTCCAAAGCTCGGGCCGCTGGTTCTTCGGGTCCCAGCGATGCTGCGCCGAGCGGAAAGAAAAGATACGTTCCTTGGCGCGGGATTTTTCCTCGTCCCGGCGCGCGCCGCCAAAAGCCGCATCAAAGCCATATTTGTTCAAGGCCTGTTTCAAGCCTTGCGTTTTCATGATGTCGGTATGGACAGCCGAGCCATGGCTGAACGGCCCGACCCCCATGTCAACCCCCTCCTGATTGGTGTGCACCAGAAGATTGAGATTGCGCTCCCTGGCCAGCCTGTCCCGAAACTCGATCATTTCGCGAAATTTCCAGGTTGTATCAACATGAAGGATCGGGAATGGCAGATTGGATGGATAAAATGCCTTCATGGCCAGGTGCAGCATAACGACGCTGTCCTTGCCAATGGAATAAAGCATTACCGGATTTTCGAAAGTCGCCGCGACTTCACGAATAATATGGATTGCTTCTGCCTCCAACCTTTGCAAATGGGTCAGGGTAACGTCCGAACTGGCCATGAGATTTCTCATCCACTCATCAATAACTTCGAATTTACAGCGTTATACAGGATAAGATTATAATTTACACCAGAAAAATACATAATATATAAATATACAATATATTTGTGTTATTTTAGGCAAAACGAAAACATGACATGACCTGCGCCCCCGTCACTTCTCCCCCCCCTACTGACGAAACCCTACTTCGCGCCGCGACCAATCCCTGTATATTGAAAGCCAAGGCTTTCAAGGTCTCCCCGGGCATATACATTCCTAAGGTCTACAATCACCGGTGCCTTGACCAGCGATTTCACACGATCAAAGTCAAGCGCGCGGAACTCGTTCCATTCGGTCACGATTACAATAACATCTGCATCTTTCATGGTCGAATAGGCATCGTCGCAATAGGTTACATCCGACAACAGTTTTTTGGCTTCCTCAACGCCTTTGGGATCATACGCATGTATGGCAGCCCCGGCCGCCTGCAATGCCGGAATAATATCCAGACTTGGGCTTTCCCGCATATCGTCTGTGTTTGGCTTGAAAGTCAGTCCCAGCATGGCGACCTTTTTGCCCGTAACAGAGCCATCACAGGCATCAATAATCCGGTCGGCCATCTTCTGCTTGCGGGTGTCATTCACCTCGCGCGCTGCCTCCACAACCCGCAAGGGCACATCATGAAGTTCTCCGGTCCGCAGCAATGCCAAGGTATCTTTAGGGAAACAGCTACCGCCATATCCGGGCCCGGCATGCAGAAATTTTGATCCGATACGCTTGTCCAGCCCCATGCCCCTGGCCACTTCCTGCACATCCGCTCCCACGACCTCGCACAGATCAGCCATTTCATTGATAAAACTGATCTTGGTCGCCAGAAAGGCGTTGGAAGCATATTTGATCAGTTCCGACGTTTCCCGATTCGTAAAAAGTACCGGTGTCTCATTCAGAAACAAGGGCCGGTAAAGTTCGCGCATGACAGCGCGCGCCTGATCACTTGTGGTTCCCACCACAATGCGGTTGGGCCGCATAAAATCTTCAATCGCCGCCCCTTCCCGCAAAAACTCCGGGTTCGACGCCACGTCAAACTTCGCTTTCGGCTTGCAGCCTGAAATGATTTTTTCAATCTCTGCCCCCGTGCCTACCGGCACCGTGGATTTTGTAACCACCACCGTATACCGGTCCATCAGGGCCGCAACCTGCTCTGCAGCAGCATAAACAAATGACAGGTCCGCATGGCCATCGCCCCGGCGACTGGGCGTGCCCACAGCAATAAAAACAGCCGAAGACCCCGGAACAGCTTCCGAAAGGTCGGTGGTGAATTTTAACCGATCCTCCCTGACATTCCGGGCCACCAGATCTTCAAGGCCTGGCTCGTATATCGGCACTTTTCCGGCCTTCAGGCTCTCAATCTTGGCCTTGTCCATATCAACACAAATGACTTCATGTCCAAACTCTGAAAAGCACGTCCCGGATACCAGTCCGACATATCCTGTTCCAACAACGGTTACACGCATTTTATTGGCCTCGCCCTGATCAATTTAAGTCCTGTGATTTAAGATACTTCCTTAACCCGTCCCGCAAATCTTCCCGCGCAAGGGCATAAGCGATATTTGCCTCAAGAAACCCCAGCTTGTCACCACAATCATACCTGATACCCTCAAAACGGTATCCGTGAAAGGGCTGCCTGCCAATGAGCCTTGCCATGGCATCGGTCAGCTGGATTTCGTTGCCCGCGCCCACTTCTCGGCGCGCAAGCTCTGCAAATACTTCCGGTTGCAATATATAACGCCCGATCACGGAAAGGGTTGAAGGCGCAACATCCGGCGCCGGTTTTTCAACCAGTCCCCTGACTTCAACCAGCTGGCCGTCCTGCGCGCCCGGCGCCAGAATGCCATATCGCGACGTATGCTCCCGGGGGACGTCCATCACGGCAACCATATTGCCACCGGTACAGCTATAAGTATCAACCATCTGCTTCAAACACCCCACTTCTGCCTGCACCAGATCGTCAGGCAATATCACCGCAAACGGCTCATCACCCACCAGATGGCGTGCGCACCAGACTGCATGCCCCAGCCCCAGGGGTTCTTGCTGTCTGGTCACCGCAAACTTGCCCTCTCCCGGCAACGTCACCGCCAGTATTTCAAGCTCTGGCTTCTTGCCCCGGGCCTTCAGCATGGCCTCCAGCTCATGGACATGGTCAAAATGGTCTTCGATCGCAGATTTGCCCCTGGCGGTGACCAAAATCACCTGTTCGATCCCGGCCGCCCAGGCTTCCTCGACCGCGTACTGAATCAACGGCTTGTCAACCACCGGCAACATTTCCTTTGGCACCGCCTTGGTCGCCGGCAGGAAACGTGTTCCCATGCCACCAACAGGCAACACGACTTTACGGACCGGCTTTATTTTCTCTGACATCATACCTTGCTATACTCACTCATCTGTTTTGCCCCGGCATGCGGCCAAATTCCCGCTCCAGATAATCTCGTGTCAACCGCTTGCTCTCTTCTACAGAAGGCTGGTCGTAAGGGTTCACACCGAACAGGGCCGCCGCAAAAATTGTTTCAAACATAAAATGCATCATCATCGCGCCCAGGCTGTATTCATCGAGCTTTTTAACAGATATGTGGCGCACAGGACGCCCGCGACGCACCAGCGCCTCCATCGTCGCCCGCGCTTCTGCTGCAACCAGATCACCGATGGTCCGACCAGACATGTAACCAAGCTCCGGGTCCGAGGCCAGACTGGCATCAATTACCGGCCCCAACCCCTTCATATCCGCCGTAACAAAGGTAAAAAACTTGTCAGCCGGGCCATCCAGAAAAAGCTGTAACTGGCTATGCTGATCTACCGGCCCAAGTGCCGCAACCGGGGTTGTCCCATGGCCATCCTTGCCAAGACTTTCGGCCCAAAGCTGCTGAAACCAGCCGGTAAACCTCTCCAGACGACTGTCATAAGGCATCAGAACACTTACATTGATGCCCACGGTCTTTACCAGATTAAAAATCGCAGTGGCACCGGCAACAGACGGTATGTCGCCCGGGTTGTTGGCGCTAAAGGCTTGCTCAACAACTTCGGCGGCCCCATTTCGGAATGCCTGAATATCAAGGCCGGCAACCGCCGCAGGAAGAAGACCCACAATTGACAGGGCTGAATACCTGCCCCCCAGTTCAGGATCATGTTCCAGCATGGGCAAACGCCAACGCCTGCAAAACCGCCTGAGCACATTATTGCTGGACTGCACCACCACGGTAAAATGTTCACTCAGTCGCACCGGCGCCCTCGACTGGCGCACAGCCGCAAGACAAGCCATCATCTGCGCCAGGGTTTCGGCCGTAGTACCGGACTTGGAAACCACGATGAAGTGCGTTTTTCCCATATCCAGATCATTCAGCAGCACCTCCATGGTGTGAGGGCCCAGATTATCCGGGAAGTGCAGGCGGGGTCGGGCATTTTTCTCGGCAAACCGCAGCCCCTTCAGGGCAACCAGCGTTTGTGCCCCAAGGCTGGAACCACCAGTCCCCAAAATGACCACATCATCCGCCCGGTCACTTATGCGTCCTGCAATGTCGGAAATCTCCTGCAAATCATCACGCTTGCCCGGCAAGCCGATAAAGCGCGGCATTGTATCATTGCCTCGGGCTTTCTTCAGCTCTGACATCAACCTGGTAATCTGGGGCAATACAGGCCCGGCACCGTTATTTGAGGTAACGGCTTCCGGCAAGTTCTGAATGGTCTGCCTGTAAATCATAAGCTTGAAATGCTGGCCCTTATATGAACTGGCAAGACACAGGCCCTGCCCTTACTGTCCCTGTATATCTCTTTGTCGGCAACGGAACCATAGCCATAAAGATTATTTCTTAACGATAAAATATGAATAAAATAAGAATGTGCGATTATCAGGAGTATGGCTATCGCCCTCACGGCCATCCCCGTAAGAATGCTTGTGGGAAACTGTTGCATTTGGGCCTGCTTGGGCTTAGTTAAAACAGAGCAGTAAAGGACAAGCTAATGGTTAAAGACCTGATGACAGATATGGGGCGAAAGGCAGCCGCAGCCAAAACGCTGCTGGCGCGCGCCTCGACCGATCAGAAAAACACCGCGTTGAAGGCCGCCGCCGCCGCCATCCGCGAGACCAGCGCTCATATTCTGGCCGAAAATGCCAGGGACATGGAAGCCGGTCAGGGCAAGTTGACCCCGGCATCGCTTGACCGGCTGAAACTGACACCTGACCGTATTGCCGGTATCGCCAAGGCCGTCGATGATATTGTTGACCTGCCTGACCCTGTCGGAGCCGAGATTAAAAGCTGGAACAGGCCCAACGGCCTGCAACTGGCCCGTGTTCGGGTGCCGCTGGGCGTTATTGGTATTATCTATGAATCACGCCCTAACGTGACTGCCGACGCAGGGGCAATTTGCCTGAAGTCGGGGAACGCCTGTATCTTGCGCGGTGGGTCCGACAGCGTTTATTCCAGCCGGGCCATACATGCCGCCATGGTAACCGGCCTGAAGGCTGCCGGGCTGCCGGAAGCCTGCATTCAGCTTGTTCCAACGACCGACAGGGCTGCCGTCGGCGAATTGCTGACCATGACTGACTATGTGGATATCATCGTGCCACGGGGCGGAAAGTCACTGGTCAAGCGCGTTCAGGACGAGGCCCGCGTGCCTGTACTGGCTCACCTTGACGGCGTCTGCCATGTTTATCTGGACGGCAAGGCTAATACAGTCCGGGCCATGAATGTTGCCTTTGACGCAAAAATGCGTCGGACCGGCATTTGTGGCGCCATGGAAACCCTGCTGGTTGACAGCCACTTCCCCCAAGCGGAAACCGCAAAAATAATTCAGGAACTTCTGAAAGCCGGTTGTGAAATTCGCGGCGATGACACTGTACAGAAGCTGGACAGCCGGATAAGACCGGCCACGGAACAAGACTGGTATACAGAATATCTTGAAGCCATTTTGTCTGTTCGCATGGTGAGCGGCGTTGAAGAAGCCGTCGAGCATATCGAAAAATACGGTTCGCATCACACAGATGCTATTGTCACCGAAGACCCGGCGGCGGCAGATTACTTTTTGCGCAATGTTGACAGCGCCATTGTCATGCAAAACACGTCGACCCAGTTTGCCGATGGCGGCGAGTTTGGGTTCGGTGCCGAAATCGGCATCGCAACGGGCAAGCTGCATGCCCGTGGCCCGGTCGCCGTGGAAGAGCTGACAACATACAAGTCGATTGTCCGCAGCCCCGGTGTGGTTCGGGGCAAAGCGGTAATTGCCTGATCCAGGGTTAAACGCGCCCCAACAAAAGGCGGAAAACGATTATTGACCTGTATCATCATCAAGGCGTTCCCGCCCTTCGCCCGCTAAACATTCTGAAGGGTGGCGATCTGCTGCGCGGTCTCAAAATCGGCCTGCTGGGCGGTTCTTTCAACCCTGCCCATGCCGGGCATCTTCACATTAGTCTGGAAGCCATGAAACGGCTTGGCCTTGATCAGGTCTGGTGGCTGGTCTCGCCACAGAACCCGCTGAAAGAAACAGGCGATATGGCCGAACAAAAAGTACGACTGCAGAAGGCAAAAAGTCTGGCCCGGCATCCGCGACTCAGGGTTATGGGGTTTGAAGCCGAACTGGGCACACGCTACACAACAGATACACTCGCCTTTTTGACACAAACTTACCCGGGAACCCGCTTTGTGTGGCTCATGGGTGCTGACAATATGGTACAATTGCCACACTGGAAGCATTGGAGGCGCATAATTGACACCGTGCCCATTGCGATTCTCGACCGTCCCAACTATTCTTGCAGGGCAGGCTTGGGAAAGGCTGCCCGGATCTATCGGCGCAACCGATTGCCGGAACGCGAAGCCGGAAAACTCGCGAGTTGCGCGCCACCAAAATGGGTTTTCTGCCATATTCCCAAAAGCCCGCTGTCAGCCACCGATATCAGGGCAGGCAAATATGGATAGAGGCGTCAATATGATATATAATATGATACCTCAAATGAAGGAGACACCGTGCAAACAAGCGAACACACCGACCTTGCAAGTAATTCCAGTCCGACCACAACCGTCAAACCACTTCTGGAGATGGTTCTTGGCTCTCTCGATGATGATAAAGCTGAAGACATCGTCACTATCGACCTCCAGGGAAAAACCTCCATTGCAGACTATATGGTTGTTGCCAATGGCCGCTCAAACCGGCAGGTTGCAGCGATTGCACAGCATTTAATGCAGCGGCTGAAAAATGCCGGCCATGGATCATGTCAGGCAGAGGGGCTGCAACAGGGTGACTGGGTCCTGATTGACGCGGGCGACGTGATTATTCACTTGTTCCGTCCCGAAGTACGTGCTTTCTATAATCTTGAGAAAATGTGGTCTGTTAATCTGAGCACTGACCAGACGACAAACTAGAGCCAGGACCCTAGATTTGGAACGCTGAGTCTGATTGTGCCGGAAAATTTGTATGCAAATATCTGTCATTGCCGTCGGGCGTCTGCGTCCCGGGCCTGAAAAAGATCTTGTTGATACATATAGCAATCGTATCAAATGGCCTCTTTCTTTCATTGAAGTTGAGGAACGCCGCCCCATCAAGGGGCCGGAACGTATGCGCGTAGAGGCCGAGCTTATCACCAAAGCCCTTCCTGCAAATTCAACAATCATTGCGCTTGACGAGCGGGGCCGGGACCTGAACAGCCCGGAATTTGCAAAAGTCATTGAAAGCCTCGGTGAAACCGGCACAAATCATATCACATTCATCATCGGCGGTGCAGATGGATTACAAGCTGACTTGCGAGAACGGGCCGAACGGAAAATATGTTTTGGCCGCATGACCTGGCCTCATATGATGGTACGTGCCATGCTCACCGAACAGATATATCGGGCAGGATGTATCCTGAGCGGGCATCCATACCACAAGTGAAAAATCAAATGAGACGCCCGGCATTCACATTTTAACCCTTCATGGTATAAATCGTTATATAACGGCCATTCAACAAGCCTTCATAATCAGTTTGAGAGCAAAATGACGAACAGTACAAAAGCAACTGCACAAACAACACTTCCGCCGCGACCTGTTGTACTTTGTATTCTGGACGGCTGGGGTTTGAGCGAAGACCCGGCAAATAACGCCATCGCCCAGGCCAGCACACCCAACTATGACCGCATGATGGAAACTTGCCCGCATGCCGCCCTGATGACATCCGGGCTGGCGGTTGGCTTGCCGGAAGGACAAATGGGCAACTCGGAAGTTGGTCACATGAATCTGGGAGGTGGACGTGTCGTCATGCAGGATCTGCCCCGTATTGACGCGGCGATTGCAGACGGGACACTCCAGACCAATCCTGAACTACTTGCACTGATAGTCAAACTACGCACCTCAGGTGGCACATGCCATCTGACGGGCCTCCTGTCACCGGGCGGGGTTCATTCACATCAGAAACATATGGCAACGCTCGCCGGTGTTCTGGACCGGGCGGGCGTTCCGGTTGCAATACATGCGTTTCTGGATGGTCGCGACACGCCGCCCAAAAGTGCTCTCACATTTCTTGCCAATTTTGAGGGCGACATTCAGGGCATGCCAAATGTTCACATCGCGAGTGTTTCCGGGCGGTATTATGCCATGGATCGCGACAAGCGCTGGGATCGGGTCACCAAAGCCTATGAATGCATGGTCGACGCAAGGGGCAATCGTGCTGATACACCGCGAGGCGCCGTTGAGGCGAGCTACAAGGCAAACCTGACCGATGAATTCGTGCTGCCAACCGCGATAGGGAATTATCCGGGCATGAAGGATGGTGACGGCCTGCTGATGGCCAATTTCAGGGCTGATCGCGCGCGTGAAATACTGACCGCCCTTGTGGATCCGCAATTTGACGGCTTTACCCGCAAGCGACAGGTCAATTTTGTTGCTGCCAGGGGTATGGTTGAATATTCCAGTGCCCTGGCCCCTTTCATGGGCGCATTATTCCCCCCTGAAAACCTTGTCGACACGCTTGGTGATGTGGTTGCGGCAAAAGGCAAAAGGCAGCTGCGCATCGCAGAAACCGAAAAGTATGCGCATGTGACATTCTTTTTCAATGGCGGTGCCGAGGCCGTTTTTGAAGGCGAGGACCGTATTCTGGTGCCTTCGCCCCAGGTTGCCACCTATGACCTGCAGCCCGAAATGTCTGCCGCCGAAGTGACCGACAGGCTGGTCGATGCCATTGAAAGCAGCACATATGACCTTATCGTGGTGAATTACGCCAATCCGGACATGGTCGGGCATACCGGCATAATGTCGGCAGCCATTCGGGCCGTGGAGACCATCGACACATGTCTGGAACGTCTGGAAAAAGCTCTTGTCAATGCGGGGGGCACAATGCTGGTCACCGCCGATCACGGTAATATCGAACTGATGCAGGACCCCGACACGCATGAGCCACACACCGCACACACGACATTTCTGGTGCCGGTATTCCTTGTCAATGCAGGGGTAACAGGTCAGTCATTTACACTGACAGATGGCAGGCTTGCGGACGTCGCTCCCACCATTCTTTCCCTGATGCAAATAGCACAGCCAGCAGCCATGACAGGACAGAGCATTCTGAAAAACGCCAACACCTCGTCAGGGGCATCGGGCTCCGGTCCTGCCCGGGCCGCAGTCTGAATTTACGGGATCAGGGAAAACATTTGAAGATCAGACTTTCTCATATTCTTTCAATTCTGATGGCAGGGATATTGTTTTCCCCGTCGTTTGCCTTGTTTGCAGCGGCACAAACACTGGACACAAGCGCCCAGCGTGAACAGCTTGAAGAGCTCAAATCCCAAATGTCGGATGCAGAAAAGGCAAAGCGGGAACTAGAGGAAAAAGCCGCCAAAATATCAATTGAAGTTTCTGACTTGCGCACGCGCCTGATTAAGATGGCTCGTATTGTTCAGGAAAGAGAAGTACGCGTCACCAGGAACGAAGAACAGGTTTTGCTTCTGGAAAAAATGGAAAAGGAGCAAAAGTCCGCGCTGACAACACGACGTGAGCAATTGGCTGGCACCCTCGCCGCCATGCAGCGGCTTAGCCAGATGCCGCCGCAACTTGTCCTTGTCAAACCCGATTCAGCGCTGAATACCGCCCGCAGTTCGGACCTTCTGGGCGCCGTACTGCCTGCCCTGCAGGATCAGGCCACAGAAATTCGCAAGGAAATTCGCGCGCTGGGTGTCGTGCGGACCGAGCTTGAAGCCGAAAGGCTTGAACTGGGACAGGAATTGAACCGGCTAAACGCTGAAAGAGAAAACATGGACCGGTTGATGGCGGAACGGCGGGATCAGCAAAAATCACTTGAAAGTGCCAGCAAGGCTGAACAGAAAAGACTTTTAGAAATGGCCGGCCGGGCCAGAGATATATCGGCCCTTATTGAAGAACTGGAACGTGAGGCAGAGGAGCGCCGACAGGAAGCCGAAGAACGGCAACGTGCCGCAGAGGAGGCTGCGCAGCGGCTGGCCCAGCGACCGGAAGAAGGAGGAAACAGCCCGAAACCAGTGCCGGCCAGGCGACCTGATGACCGGCTTGCCTCCCTGCCTCCTTCCACGTCCCTGGAAAATTCTCTTGGCCAGCTTCCGCTGCCAGTGCGCGGCAATCTTGTCCGGAAGTTCGGGGAGAATGATGACACCGGCTTTGGATCAAAAGGTATTCAGATAGAAGCGCGCCCCAATGCCCAGGTGATTTCCCCAACAGATGGCAGAATCGTTTTTGCAGGACCGTTCCGCGGCTATGGCAGGCTGATCATCATCGCACATGGCAAGGACTATCACACTTTACTCGCGGGCGTGGGTAGGATAGACGGAGTTGTTGGACAATGGGTTCTGGCCGGAGAACCTGTTGGTCAAATGGGCAGCACCATTGATACAACTGGACAAGCAGGCTCTAAACTATATGTTGAAATTCGCAAACAGGGCAAGCCAATTAACCCGCTGCCCTATCTGGCTTCGGGACTGGGAAAGGTAAGTGGATAAATGAGTAGCTTCGTGACAAAGGCCATCGCAACGACCGCTGCAATATTAACATTCAGTCTGGGGTCAGGGGCCATTACCGCTTCTGCGGCAAGTTCCGACACTTATCGGCAGCTTAATCTGTTTGGTGATGTTTTTGAACGTATTCGTTCCGACTATGTTGAAGAGGTAGATGACAAGGACATGGTTGAAGCTGCCATCAACGGCATGCTGACCTCCCTTGATCCGCATTCCAGCTACCTGACGTCCAAGGATTTTGAAAATATGCAAATCCAGACCCGGGGCGAATTTGGCGGACTGGGTATAGAAGTCACCATGGAAAACGGTATTGTCAAGGTCGTATCACCGATTGATGATACACCGGCTGATCGTGCAGGGGTCAGGGCGGGTGATTATATTACGCATCTGGACGGCGAACAGGTGATGGGGCTGACCCTGTCGGAAGCCGTTGAAAAAATGCGCGGGCCGGTCAAGACCACCATTGAACTGACCATCATTCGTAAAGGTGAAGACCAGCCCCTGATCCTGGAAATCACCCGTGATGTCATCAAGGTGAAATCTGTCCGCTACAGAGCTGAAGGCAACATCGCCTATGTACGCGTTACAGCGTTCAACGAACAAACCGATATCGGCCTGAAGGAAGCCATGAAAGAGCTGTCCAAAGAGCTTGGCCCCAAGCTGGAAGGCATTGTGCTGGATCTGCGCAATAATCCGGGTGGCCTGCTGGATCAGGCCATTGCCGTCTCTGACGCTTTTCTGGATCAGGGCGAAATCGTTCAGACCCGTGGACGTGATGGACGGGATACCCAACGTTACAATTCTACCCGGGGTGATCTGGGCAAGGGCAAAAACATCATTGTCCTGATCAACGGCGGCTCTGCCTCTGCGTCAGAAATTGTCGCAGGTGCGCTTCAGGACCATCAGCGTGCTGTTGTTGTTGGCACGAAATCTTTTGGCAAAGGGTCCGTTCAGACCATCATACCTTTACCGGGCAACGGGGCCCTTCGGCTCACCACAGCGCGGTATTACACGCCGTCAGGTCGCTCTATTCAGGCCAAGGGCATCGATCCCGATGTGATTGTGGAACAACTTCGACTGAACGGTGCCCAGACCATAACAGCCCGCACAAGCGAAGCCGCTCTGCGTGGCCATCTGATCAATCCTGACGATCCAGAAGAAAAGAACACCGGCAAGCCCGCGAACGACAATAAGGATTCGGGCAAGAAAAAAGACAAAAGCGAAGACAAAAATACCGGTACAGATGATGAAAGTGATGAAGAAGCTGAGAAAGATTCCCGCCTGGAAGATTATCAGTTAAGATACGCGCTTGATCTGCTGCATGGCATGTCCGTCGTACAGGCCAAAACCGGTAACTGAGACTCAATCTCTGACTAAAGGTGGAACGACAGAAGGGTGTCGGAATTTTCCAGATTAACTGAGGAGGAAGAGGCAGGCGCAGAAATGCTGCGCCGGGGCCCCAGTCCCTTGCAGATTGCATGGGCGCTGGTCATTGTCGTGTTTGGTGGTATTCTGATCTGGCTAAGCTTGGGCACAGAACCTGGCCGGATGGAAACGGACGACGTTTCAGCTGAAGCTGCAGGCGATATTGAACGGCCTGACGGGGATAAACTGCTCGCCCCTCAAGATGAGACTGAAACACCCCCGGGCACAAAGTCTGATCCCGGCACACCGGAACCGGCCAAACTGGCACAGGCTGAACCCGCCGTTGGGGCGCAGTCGCTCGCACGTCCAGACACATCGCTGCAGGAAGACGGTAAATATGGCCCCTTGCCGGTAATCAGCGGCGACCGGCAGCCATGGCAGACCTATTCACATGCATTTGAAGACCCGGAAAACCGGCCCCGGATCGCCATAATCATCAACGGGCTGGGTTTGGGCACTGTCACAACCACACTGGCGATGGAGCGCTTGCCGTCCGAAGTAACGCTTGGCCTGTCACCTTATGGGCGCAATCTGCCCGATTGGGCGGAAAAGGCACGGGTCGCCGGCCACGAAACACTTGTTGTGGTCCCAATGGAACCACAAAGCTACCCCAGTGACGACCCGGGGCCCCAAACATTGTTAACCAGCCTGACAAGGGGTGAAAACCTCGACAGGCTGCACTGGAGTCTGAGCCGCTTTCAGGGATATGTCGGCATCGTCAATGACATGGGATCAAAATTTACAGCATCCGACGAGAATATGCGTTATGTGCTTGATGACTTGAAGAAGCGCGGCATTCTGCTGCTGGACGCAAGATCTTCGCGCTATACCAAAGCAGCCAAACTGGCGCGCGAGGCAAACATACCCTGGGCAATTAACAGTCGTTTTATCGACAATGATCTGACACCGGAAGAAATCGACAGGCAACTGGCCCAGCTTGAGACCGTTGCCCGCGGGTTTGGCACTGCCGTCGGCATAGGTCATGCCTACCCGGTTTCCATTGAACGCGTCGCCGCCTGGGCGCGGGGCATGCATGAACGGGGTTTTGTTTTGGCCCCCATCACCGCAATCGCCAACCGACAATTGATCAACTAAGCATAACAATATGACCAAAGACCCGTTGCATCTGCCTTATCGCCCCTGTGTAGGACTTGTCCTGTTTAACCCGGACGGGCATGTATTTGTCGGACGCCGTATTGATACCACAGTAGAGGCCTGGCAATTGCCACAAGGCGGAATTGATGATGGCGAAGACCCCGAACAGACCCTGTATCGCGAGATGGAGGAAGAGATCGGCACCCGCAACTTCACCATTCTTGATCAAACCAAAGGCTGGCTGACCTATGACCTGCCGCCGGAGCTGATTGGAAAAGTCTGGAAAGGACGATATCGGGGACAGAGACAAATCTGGTTTGCCGGACGCTTCAACGGCACCGATGATGACATCAATATTGAAACGGATCATCCCGAATTTAATGCCTGGCGCTGGGTGCCACTGGCCGAAACACCCAATCTTATTGTCCCCTTCAAACAGCAACTGTATCTGCAACTGGTTGAACACTTTAGTCATCTCGTCTGATATTCAATGTGGCAAACGGGCCTGTAAGACGTTATTCTGAAGCAGATTGTTTCAATTTGAGGTGGACGGTAATCTTATGGCATTGACCGATAACGGCAAAATTGCAGTACTCGCCACTGCCAAAGAGGCGATCTCACTGGTATGGCAGGATCGCAAGATTCACATTATTCTGTCCTATCTGGCCATGTTGCCCGCCACGTTCATGATTTGGCTGGGATGGCTGGATCCGATCATAAACCTTGAACAGGGGGCACGCGAATTTCCACCGGGGTTCTGGCCCAGCTTTATCCTGTTTGGTCTATGGGGACTTGGGTGGAGTGTGCTCTTCAATATCTTCTGGATCCGGCTTTTTCTGCTGGGCCGCGAGCACTTTTTAAAACTCACCGCGGGCAATCTGGCGTCAAGCTGGATCAGGTTAATCTGGTACGTACTCTGTATTACGATTGTCGGGGCTGTGGTTTTCGCGCTCAGTCTGGGACTGATCGGCGGCTTTATGGGGCCGTCTCTTCAATCCGGTGCAGGGGTTAATCCGGTTGCTGCCATGATTTCTTCCATTGTCCTGACAACGGCAATTGTTTTTACGATCACATTTAGCCTGCGGGTATCACTGGCACTGATCGGTCCAGCCATTCAACATAAAATGCCGCTGCGCCAGTCATGGCAAATTCTGACGGGCCACACCTTTAAACTCTTTCTAACGCTTCTCGCGCTGCTCATCCCGTTTACGGTGATGGCCGGACTGATCGAAGTTCCCTTTATTCTCGCCCTGAAAGGCATGGGGTTACTGGAACCGGGCACATCGCATCACAATGCCCTTGCCGGCATTCAGCTGATACTCAGCCCGCTGCGTTATGCTGGCCTGGCCCTGAGCTTCGCGACACTCAGCATTATATACAAGCATTTTGTGGGTTTGGCAGCGCCCGAAACGGGCAACAGGATTGATATGATCGTTTAGCTGGAAAGCGCCCCGGCGGCCTTCAACCGCTTCGCCCGCCAATTGACAAGGCGCCATGCCACGCCGGACACAAACCCTGAAAGTCGTCCAGCGGGGTTCAGGTCGACTGCCTTGAACACCAGCTTGACCGCATTACGTATATGTGATTGCCGGTAAAGTGACATGGCACGCGCCCAATAGGCCATCGCATATGTTTTGCGATCATAGGCAGGTGGATTATTCTTAAAGGCTGCGTTAGCGCTGTAATAAGCGTAGGCCAGTTCATCATCTTCCGCTTCAGCAATGCGCCCAAAGGCAACCTTCAGCCGGACAAGCAACGGCAATTTCCCGCCTTCGCGGTAACTGTCAAGACAATCACGAAACAAGCGGTAATGCCGGATTTCATCAGCAGCGATATACCGACAGATATCACTCAGCACCGGTTCATTTGCCGCATCCCGAATGGAACTATAAAAGGAGCTGGTGCCAACTTCAACAATGCACCGCGCAACAAGTTCACCTGCCTGCGATCCCCGCACTGATTCCGTTGCACCAATCGGCAGACTGTAACCGTCACGAAAGTGACGCAAACTTCTGTCAAAGTCAAAATGAGGATCCGCGCGTTCAGCCCAGCGGGCCAAAGCGGCACCATGCTGGCTTTCTTCTTCGCCCCATTGTTTTATGGCACCGTGAAGATCAGGACGATCGTGGAAAACATTGCATAAATAGGCGACATAGTCCTGCGCATTCGCCTCAACCAGTGACGCGGCCTTAACGGTCTCCAGAATCAGGGGGTTTACCCTTGAGGGATCAAACTTTTCCCAGGGAATATCGTCAAGAGTCCAGTGTTCTGACATTTTTTTGCCTGTTACTGTTCATGCCACCATGACCGGGCAGCGGGATCAGACAACAGCAACTTCGCGCATAGTGGTCAACTGGTCAAGCTTTGCCTGCGCAATCTGACGGGTGGCATCATCCCTGGCATCACGAACATCTTCACCCAGATTGATAATTTCCTGATCCAGCGCGGCAACGTCAATATCTTCTACGGCAATGGCCTGCTCTGCGAGTACGGTCAAGGCCCGTGGCGTCACTTCGGCAAAACCGCCCTGCACAAAGATCCGGTCCAGCGGTTCGCCCTCGCCCTTGTGCACAACGACGATGCCCGGGCGGATGGTCGAGACGATCGGCGCGTGACCGGCCATAACGCCAAAATCACCGTCAACGCCCGGCACCTCCACCATATCTGCTTCCACAGACATCAGCAGACGTTCCGGAGAGACCAGTTCGAATGTTACCTTATCCGCCATAGAAATTACTCTTTCCCGTCACAAGATCAGGCCGCTTCCGCTGCCATTCTCTCAGCCTTTTCAACAGCTTCCTCGATGGTACCAACCATATAGAAAGCAGCTTCGGGCAGATGATCATATTCACCGGCAACCACAGCCTTAAAGCCCTTGATCGTGTCTTCCAGAGATACAAACACACCCGGGAAGCCGGTGAAGACTTCAGCCACATGGAATGGCTGGCTCAGGAAGCGCTGGATCTTGCGGGCACGTGCCACAACCAGTTTGTCATCTTCTGACAATTCATCCATACCCAGAATTGCAATGATATCCTGCAATGACTTGTATTTCTGCAAGACTTCCTGAACGGAACGGGCAACATCATAATGTTCCTGCCCCACAACCCGCGGATCCAGAATACGGCTGTTTGAATCAAGCGGATCCACAGCAGGATAGATGCCCAGTTCGGCAATCTGGCGACTTAGAACCGTTGTCGCATCAAGGTGGGCAAAGGATGTTGCAGGTGCCGGATCGGTCAAATCATCGGCAGGAACATAAATCGCCTGCACAGATGTAATCGAGCCCTTGTGTGTGGATGTAATACGTTCCTGCAGCGCACCCATATCGGTCGCAAGTGTCGGCTGGTAGCCCACCGCAGAAGGAATACGCCCCAGCAACGCAGACACTTCTGAACCGGCCTGTGTAAAGCGGAAAATGTTATCGACGAAGAACAGCACGTCCTGGCCTTCCTGATCACGGAAATATTCTGCGATCGTCAGCCCGGACAAGGCCACACGGGCACGCGCGCCCGGCGGCTCGTTCATCTGACCGAACACCAGTGCCACCTTGGAACCTTCTGAAATGGCATTGCCTTCAGCATCCTTGGCAATAACGCCGGCATCCAGAAACTCGTGATACAGATCGTTCCCTTCGCGGGTACGTTCACCCACGCCGGCAAACACTGACGTACCGCCGTGGCCCTTGGCGATGTTATTGATCAATTCCTGAATAAGAACGGTCTTGCCCACACCGGCACCGCCAAACAGGCCAATCTTGCCGCCCTTTGCGTAAGGCGCCAACATGTCGATAACCTTAATACCGGTCACCAGAATTTCTGTTTCTGTCGACTGATCTTCAAAGCTTGGCGCTTCAGCATGAATAGGGGCAGAAGATTTTGCCTTCACCGGTCCGCGCTCATCAATGGGCTCACCGATCACATTCAGAATGCGCCCCAGTGTTTCGGGCCCAACCGGCACAGTGATCGGAGAACCTGTATCCGACACTTCCATGCCTCTGACCAGACCATCCGTCGAGTCCATGGCGATGGTCCGTACTGTGTTCTCACCCAGATGCTGAGCGACTTCCAGCACCAGCCGGTTGCCATGGTTATCAACCTCCAGAGCCGACAGAATAGCTGGCAGATCATCGCCAAACTGCACGTCGACAATAGCGCCGATAACCTGCGTAATCTTGCCCGTAATTTTCTTGCTCATCTCTTCCATACTCCTTGGCTCTCTGAGCCGGATCAACCTGATCCGAGGATTTTTGTCTTAAAGTGCCTCGGCACCCGAAATAATTTCAATCAACTCTTTGGTAATCGCTGCCTGACGGGTCCGGTTGTATGTCAACCTCAACGCGTCAATCATCTCACCCGCATTCCTGGTTGCGTTATCCATCGCTGTCATGCGTGAACCCTGCTCGCTCGCGGCATTCTCAAGAAGCGCACGAAACACCTGCACACCAACATTGCGGGGCAACAGGTCTGCCAGAATTTCCGCCTCATCAGGTTCGTACTCATACACAGCACCACCCAGATCAGCTTCGCCACCAGCCTCTGCCGCAGCATCAAGATCAACCGGGATCAACTGTTGCCGGGTGACAATCTGAACAAGTGCCGACTGGAATTTGGCGTAGAACAGACTGCAGATATCAAATTCGCCCGCATCGTACATGGCCAGTATTCGTGCAGCAATTGGCGTGGCATCACCGTAACTCACACGACGAACCCCCGCCAGATCCATCTCACCAACGATCAGATGATTATAGTCACGCCGCAAAACCAGATAGCCCTTGCGACCAACACAGAAAACCTTGACGGTTTTACCATCTGCCATCAACCGCTCAATCTCACGCTTGGCGGCCCGAACAATATTCGTGTTGAATGCACCACAAAGGCCGCGTTCCGAGGTCGCAACCACGACAAGGTGTACCTTGTCGTCGCCTGTGCCTGCCAGCAGACGCGGCGCACCATCCTGATCTTTCAGGCTGGCACCAAGTGACGCAATCACCCGATCAATACGTTCAGCATAGGGACGACCCGCCTCGGCGGCTTCCTGAGCGCGGCGCAACTTTGACGCCGCGACCATCTTCATCGCCTTGGTGATCTTCTGCGTTGACTGAACGCTTGCGATCCGGTTTTTAAGGTCTTTCAGGTTTGCCATAGCACTACCAATTCCTGTCTTGTGACATCAGCCTCAAGCAAATGCCTTGGCAAACTTCTCGAGGAACGTCCGCAATGCCTTGTCCGTGGCGTCAGAGATTTTTTTCTCTTCACGGATGGCTTTCAGAATATCCTGATGCTTGGCACGTACTTCGCTCAACAAACCCTGCTCGAAACGCGTCACATCGTCAACGGGCACTTTATCCAGATACCCCTTAACACCAGCGAAGATTGACACAACCTGCTCCTCAACAGGCATAGGCATATACTGGCCCTGCTTCAGCAGCTCCGTCAAGCGAGCACCCCTGTTCAGCAATTTCTGGGTTGCAGCATCCAGATCCGAACCAAACTGGGCAAACGCGGCCATTTCACGATACTGGGCAAGTTCCAGCTTAATGGAACCAGCAACCTGTTTCATGGCCTTGATCTGTGCAGCGGAACCCACACGGCTCACCGACAGACCAACGTTAATCGCCGGGCGAACACCCTGATAGAACAATTCTGTCTCAAGGAAGATCTGACCATCCGTGATCGAAATCACGTTGGTTGGAATATAGGCAGACACGTCACCGGCCTGTGTTTCAATCACCGGCAATGCAGTCAGGGAGCCGCCACCATTGACGTCACTCATTTTTGCAGCGCGTTCCAGAAGACGTGAATGAAGATAAAACACGTCGCCGGGATAAGCTTCACGTCCAGGCGGACGGCGCAGCAACAGAGACATCTGGCGATAGGCAACAGCCTGCTTCGACAGATCATCATAGAAAATCACGGCATGCATGCCGTTATCGCGGAAAAATTCGCCCATCGCACAACCGGCATACGGTGCCAGAAACTGCAATGGCGCAGGTTCGGACGCTGTCGCGGCCACAACGATTGTATATTCCAGTGCGCCCTGCTCTTCGAGCGTTTTGACAATCTGCGCAACAGTCGAACGCTTCTGTCCGACGGCAACATAAATGCAGAACAGCTTTTCCTTGTCATCGCCGCTTGCATGGATGCTTTTCTGGTTGATGATCGTATCAATCGCCACGGCAGTCTTGCCTGTCTGGCGATCACCAATCACCAGTTCGCGCTGCCCGCGCCCGATCGGCACAAGGCTGTCAATCGCCTTCAGGCCGGTCTGCATGGGCTCATCAACGGACTTGCGCGGAATAATGCCCGGTGCTTTTACCTCAACGCGTTGACGGGTCACATCTTTCAGCGGTCCCTTGCCATCAATCGGGTTCCCAAGCGCATCGACAACACGACCCAGCAATCCCTTGCCGACTGGCACGTCGACAATATCGCCGGTCCGCTTAACCGTATCACCTTCCTTGATGCCACGATCGTCGCCAAAAATCACGATACCGACATTGTCGATTTCGAGGTTCAGGGCCATCCCCTTAATACCGCCCGGAAACTCAACGAGCTCACCAGCCTGTACTTTGTCAAGCCCGTATACACGAGCGATACCGTCACCTACCGAGAGCACTTTACCAACTTCCGAAACCTCGGCGTCGGCGCCGAATCCGGCGATCTGCTCTTTGAGGATCTTGGAAATTTCCGCGGCACGGATGTCCATTATCCAACCTCTTTCATAGAAACCTGAAGATTTGTGAGTTTAGTACGGATCGAAGAATCAATCATCTTCGAACCAACCTTGACAACCAGTCCGCCAAGCAGACTTTCGTCGACAGAAGAATCGATCCTGACATCATGACCGACCATGGATTTTAACTTAGCCTGCAAGGCCGTAACCTGTTTTGCCGTCAGCTTGTGTGCCGACGTAACCTCAGCCGTTACCTCGCCACGATGCTGGCTCAGCAATTGCCGAAAATTCTCAATGATCTCCGCTACCGAGGACAGACGGCGATTTTCGATGATCACACCCAGAAAACGGCGTGTCAGATCGTTCAGTTGAGCGGCCTGCGAAATCGCGTCAAACGCGCGCGCCTGCTCTTCCCGTCTGGCAAGGGGGCTGGTCACAAGGGCAGCAAGATCGTCACTGTCTGCTATCATGCCTTCAAGCGAGCTCAAGTCGCCTTCAACAGCATCAAGCTGCTTTGTATCGCGTGCCAAATCAAACAGCGCAAGCGCATACCTTCCCGACACACCGGAAAGAGTGACTGTAACTGCTGGTTCGGGGGTCTTGTCAGATGACACCTGGTAAGTTCCCTGAGCTTAAAAATGCGACGGTTTGACGAGCATTCCGCCTGAATTTCAACAATATTTCAACGATGGCACTTATTGAGCGAGAAAGCGCGACTTTCCGGGCGTCCTGAATGCCCCGCAGCCCTGCTTCCCAGTGCGCGCCGGATACCTATCACAGTGTTTTCGAATCCGCAACCCGACTTTTCAAACATTCAATCCATTACGGGCATATTTTTTACCCCTTCAGGGGGCGCCCGCTTACAGAAGCAATGATTACATGAAAGTCATGGGATCAATATCAATCTGAACCCTGACCGATTTATGCCCTCCTCCGCTGATCCGGGCCCGTTGCATCCAGGCGCGCACCAGGGGCTGGACGGCTGTTTGCTTGTCTGCTTTCATTAACAGGCGAAACCTGAAGCGCCCCCGCAACAGCGACATGGGTGCCGGGGCCGGTCCCAGGACCGATATTCCCTGGCCCTTGGGCGCTGTCCGGCTTAGCTCGCGCGCCGTAGCAATGGCAGCCGCCTGATCGGGGCCTGATACAATAAGCGCAACCAGTCGGCCAAACGGGGGCATGCCCAGACTTTCCCTCATAGACGCCTCCCGCGCCATAAATGCTTCCCTGTCCCCCGAAACCAGCGCCTCCATAACCGGATGCTCCGGCAGATATGTCTGCATCAGAACGCGCCCTTTGGTTTGCTCCCGACCCGCACGGCCTGCCACCTGTGCCAACTGCTGGCTGGTCCTCTCGCCTGCCCGAAGGTCCCCGCCGTTCAGGCCAAGATCCGCATCCACCACGCCAACAAGCGTCAGTTTTGGAAAGTGATATCCCTTGGCTACAATCTGGGTCCCGATCACAATATCAATCTCATGATTGGTCACCTGCGAGATCAGTGCCGCAGTTTTGGACGGGCTGGTCGCAACATCGCTGGTCAGCACCATCATCCGGGCATCCGGCATAATGTGCGAAACCTCTTCCGCGATACGCTCCACCCCCGGACCACAGGGGACAAGGCTGTCTTCTTCATGGCAGGAGGGACATTCCGTGGGGCGACGGGCAGAAAAGCCGCAATGATGACACTGCAACCGGCTGTCGAATCGGTGCTCAACCAGCCAAGCCGAACAATTGGGACATTCCATGCGATGACCACAGGCACGGCATAGCGTAAGAGGGGCATACCCCCGACGATTCAAAAACAACAATGCCTGCTCACCCGCGGCAAAGCCGGCAATCAGGGCTTCCTTTAAAGGAGGTGACAGAAACTGGCCCCTGTCCGGGGGCGTCTGCCGCATATCAATCGCCTGGATATCCGGCATTTCAGCGCCGCCGTGCCGGTCCGCCAGGTGGAGCCGGGTGTAGCGACCGGTTTGTGCATTCACAACGGTTTCCAGCGACGGCGTAGCGGATGCCAGAACAATAGGCAATTTACCGGTGCTGGCGCGCACGACCGCCATATCCCGGGCGTGATAAATCACTCCTTCCTCCTGCTTGAAGGCCCCGTCATGTTCTTCGTCCACAATGATCAGGCGCAAATCACGAAACGGCAGAAAAAGGGCCGAGCGTGCCCCGACAATAACCCGGGCGTCCCCCGTGGCAACCCCCATCCATGTCCGCCGCCGCTGACCTGCTGTCATGTCAGAATGCCATTGGGCAGGAGGGGCACCAAACCGCTGCTGAAAGCGGTCCAGCCATTGGGCTGTAAGGGCGATTTCAGGCAAAAGCACCAGCACCTGCCCGCCCTCACGCTGCAAGGCGGCCGCAACAGATTCGAAATATACCTCGGTCTTGCCCGACCCTGTCACACCTTCCAGCAGAAAGGGTTTATAGCAAAGCGCACCCACCGCCCCGGAAATCTGTTCTGCCGCCGCGCGCTGATCACCGGACAGAACGTGCCCGTCCATCCCCGGGTCAGGTTGCTCAAAAGGTTCATCCACGGCAACATCAACCGGCAACAGCGTTTGTTCCCTGATCAGCCCCCTGATCACGCCTTCCCCCACAAGCGCCAGTTCCATCAGGTCCCGGACAGAGCGCGGCTGATCATCAATCAGGACCTCTTTTACCTGCTCGCGCGCCGCTGTCATTCGATCGGGCCAGACCCCGCCCCGTCTGTACAATGTTTGTGTCACGGGTTCCCCAAACACATCCGGCACACTTACCGCCATGCGCAAGGTTGCGCCCGGACTGGCCATATTATAGTTGGCGACCCAGTCCAGAAACTTTCTCAGGTCTTCCCGCATGGGCGGGATATCGTGACGCTCAAGAATATATTTCAGTCGGTCGGTCGCAACATCGCCCTGAGCGCGGGCCCAAACAACACCGTTCACTTTACGACTGCCCAAAGGCACGCTGACAAAATCGCCCACAGCAAGCGATATGCCGTCGGGCACCAGATAATCAAGCGGCCCGTCGAACGGCAATGGCAGCATGATGCCAACCCGGACACTACTACCTGTTCTTTTATCACTTAATGGCAATTTTCCGGGCACTGGTGGGCCTGACCTCTGATTTATCTGTTTGATGAACTTTATTTACGGGCCATGTTACCGTCGTCGTCCATGTCTGCCACTATAGGATATAATTTCTTTCCGGCAATATCAGCTTGCAAGACAGGCACGAATCGGGGTACTCCGACAGAATGAAAAATCCCACTTCAATTACCTGAAACAGGCATTTATTTATGAAATTCTTTGTTGATACAGCTGACATCGCTGAAATTCGTGACCTTGCCGCAACCGGCCTCGTGGACGGGGTGACCACCAACCCTTCACTGATCGCCAAGTCTGGCCGTGATTTCATCGAGGTCATTCGGGAAATATGTGAGTTGGTCAGCGGACCGGTCAGCGCGGAAGTCACCGCGACAGACTTCAAGGAAATGATGAAGGAAGCCGACAAGCTTTCAGCCGTTGCCGATAATATTGCCATCAAGGTCCCCCTGACCGTTGACGGACTGAAAGCCTGCAAGGCGATCACAGACGATGGCCGCATGGTCAATGTGACTTTGTGTTTCTCGCCCGCGCAAGCATTGCTTGCCGCCAAGGCGGGTGCCACCTTTATTTCACCCTTTGTCGGCAGGCTTGACGACATTGGACAGGAAGGAATGGAGCTGATCGCCGACATCTGCACCATTTACGGCAATTACGACTTTGATACGGAAGTGCTGGTTGCCAGCGTGCGCCATCCGATGCATGTCGTGGATGCTGCCAGAATGGGCGCAGACGTTTGCACCTTGCCACCGGCGGTTATCAGGCAATTGTTCAAGCACCCGCTGACAGATAAAGGCCTTGATGCCTTTCTGGCAGACTGGAAGAAAACCGGACAATCCATTTTATAAAAACATCATCAGCCCCAAAGCTTCAGGCTTATTTTAGGCTGTTCAGTGGAGTAAGACCAGGCATGCGTAAGGGCGCACAAAACGGCCAGCCAACACCCAATATCGGGGACGTTCGCACCTGGTTAAAAAACAATCCTGATTTTCTGGTCGAGAATCAGGATCTGTTGCGTCTGCTGACGCCGCCTGCCTATTACACCAGTGATGACACAGACAATCACATTGCCGATTTTCAGCAATTTATGGTGCAGCGGCTTCGTGAAGAAATTGAGCAACTGTCTTCATTCAAGGGAACATTGCTGGCGGCCAGTCGAAGTAACCTCGCCTCGCAACAGCAGATTCATTCTGCCGCTCTGGCGGCGATGGACGCGTCCAGCCTTGAGCACCTTATCCATGTTGTAACCGGCGACTGGGTCGATATGCTTGGGGTGGATGCTGTCGTCATTTGCTTTGAAAGTTCGGCCGCATCGCCCCGGCTTACAAATTATTCGGGCCTGACGCTTTTGCCTCCCGGCACCATTCACGGCCTGATGGGCAGTGAAGGCGCCATTATGCTGCGCGACAATGTTACAGCACCTTCAGAGGTTTTCGGCCCGGCAACGCCGCTTGTAAAGGCAGAAGCTCTGGTAACACTCGACAGCACAGCCGCTGGCGTGCCCGGCATGCTGGCACTGGGGTCACGCGATCCGGAATGTTTCGCGCCCGGACAGGGAACTGAACTTTTACGCTTTCTGGCATCAACACTTGAGCGTATGCTCCGGCTATGGCTAAAACTCGCCCCCTGACAGACGACACAACAACCGCCAGCCTTATTGGCGCCGATCAGGAATCCACAACGCCTGATCTCGCCGAGCTGATCGCACGATGGCGGAATTTTCTGAAATCGGAGAAACGTTTCTCCCGTCACACTCTTGACGCCTATACCCGTGACCTCGGGAGTTTTATCGCCTTCATGTGCCCACATCTGGGCCACCGTCTTAAACGACAGGATCTTGAGCAACTGGACGTGACCGACTTCAGGGCATGGCTGGCGGCGCGGCGCCAAAATGGCCTGTCCAGCCGTTCTGCCGCCCGCGCCCTTGCCGCAATCCGCAATTTCTTTGGCTGGGCCGCAAAGGGCGGTATTTTTCGCAACGTGGCGATTGACGCCGTTGCCACGCCGAAAGTCGGGAAAAGCCTGCCGCGCCCCATTGACGTCAAGGCTGCCCGTCACTTGATTGATGATATCGGAGATTACGCCCGCGAAGACTGGACCGGCCTGCGGGATACTGCGGTTATTACGCTTCTCTACGGGTGTGGGCTGCGCATATCGGAAGCTCTCGACCTGAACCGCGGTCAGGCACCCCAAAGCGATACCATGATCGTCAAGGGCAAGCGAAACCGCGAACGCGTGGTCCCTGTGCTGCCCATTGTCCGGCAGGCGATATCCGTCTATCTTGACAGCTGTCCCTATCGGGCCGGGCCGGACGACCCGCTCTTTTTCGGGGCACGCGGCGGACGCCTGAACCCTGCAATCGTGCAAAAACAGATGCGGCTGGTCCGCGAGGCAACGGGACTTCCGCCCACCGCCACACCTCATGCCCTGCGCCATTCATTTGCGACACATTTACTGGCCGGAGGGGGTGATCTGCGCACCATACAGGAACTGCTGGGCCATGTTAACCTGTCCACCACCCAGCATTATACAGATGTCGATACAGACCAGCTGATGGCTGTTTACAATCGCGCTCATCCCAAAGCGTGAATGATACCCTTATAAAATTTCAGAATTTTGTCCTTTTCTATTGTTCCGCGAATCAGTTTGATCTAACCTGACTATGTCAGAATAAAATTGGACTTTCAGGGAATGCCCCACAAACTTGATACCATCTGCCGCACACCTATTTCCTGCCCGTCCTGCGGGCGTAAACCCAGAGAACGGCTGCGTACACTTATGGAAGACAGCGAAGTTGAATGCGCCTGCTGTGGCAAGCGTATTGACATCTCTGCACACCAGACCAAAGCCGTGATTAGAGACATTGCGAATTCAATAGACTGAGCAGCTATTCGGCACGTGCAGACAGGTCTGCATGCGAATTGCCCTCTGAAATGCTTTCCGGTGTATTTTTTTCCTGCAGCAAGGCCTTGCGGGCCAGCTCCGTATGAGCGTCTGTAATATAACTGCGAATGGTCCCGATAACCGCCATCAATACGGACACGTCATCTGAAAAACCAAAACCTGCGATAAAATCGGGGATCAGGTCAACAGGCATCACGAAATACGCCAAAGCGGCCAGAATGATCATCCTGACCCTTTTGGGTGTTGCAGGATCAATCGCACAATAATAGGCAGAGACCGCTTCTTCCATAAAAGGAACACGTCCGGCAAATTTGCGGACTTTTCGCCAAAAACCCCTGTTCACAACCTGCTCGTTACGCTCGGCATCCGGTACCAGAACAAGGGCGCGATTTACTTTTATCGGGTCCATCCCCTTAAAATAATGGCTTTGTGGCCAAATTCAATGGCCCGGAATAACAAGCCTGTGCAGAAATACTTCCATAATCCTGCACAATTTACAGTCGTCCCCATAAAGCGATTGTGCTAAACCGGGCAGGATTTTTAATATTATCGTATAAAAAGGAGCATATTTATGGAATTTAAAGGGACTTCCACAGTTGTCACTGGTGGTGCATCCGGACTCGGCGCGGCAACCGCCCGACATTTTGCCAGTCAAGGGGCAAAGGTTACCATCTTCGACTTGAATGAAGAATCTGGTCAGAAGATTGCCGATGAAATTGGCGGCATTTTTGCAAAAGTGAACGTCACCGACGAAGCCAGCGTCAACGCAGGGCTGGACAAGGCAGAAGCCGCACATGGCACCCCGCGTATTCTTGTTAATTGCGCCGGCATTGCCATCGGCGAAAAAACCGTGGGCAGAGGCGTCCCCCATGCACTTGAAAGCTTTACCAGGGTTGTGACGATCAATCTGATTGGCACCTTCAACTGTATCCGCCTTGCAGCTGCCCGCATGTCAGCAGCGGACGCACTGCCCAACGGTGAACGTGGTGTTATCGTCAACACGGCTTCCGTTGCTGCCATGGATGGCCAGATTGGACAGGTTGCCTATGCCGCATCAAAAGGCGGCGTTGCGTCCATGACACTGCCAATTGCGCGAGACCTCTCCCGCGATGGCATTCGTGTCTGCACAATTGCCCCCGGCCTTTTCCTGACCCCTATGATGGAAGGCCTGCCGGCGGATGTCCAAAAAGCACTGGCCGTCTCGGTTCCGTTCCCCCAGCGGCTCGGCAAACCGGAAGAATATGCGCAGCTTGCCCGCCAGATCTGTGAAAACGAAATGCTGAATGGCGAAACCATACGCCTTGACGGTGCGCTTCGCATGGCACCAAAATAACAACTGCTGTTTTATGCGGCATAACTGTCCATCAGCCTGGCCAGCTTGACATCAAGCTCGGTCAGGCCGCTGGCATCGTGGGTGGTCAGGGTCACATCGACCCGGTTATAGACGTTAAACCATTCAGGATGATGGTCCATTTTCTCGGCCGCCATCGCCACCCGGCTCATAAAGCCGAATGCCTGATTGAAATCCCTGAACCTGAACGTTTTGCCAATGGCATCGCGGCCATCAATCCCGGTCCAGCCCTGAAGCTCTTTCAGGGCTTCCCTGCGGGCGCTTTCCGATAATTTCTGTACCATTTGATTATTGTCCCATAATTGTCTCTGCCCGACATCGCGCAGAGTATAACATTTTTATCGAGCTTCGTCAGACCCACAGTCGCTTCATATCTGTGAACAATGAATTATGTTGTTTTACAATTTGATGATGTGATATTTCTCTGGCAATGAGACGGCCCAAAATACTCACGACTCTTAAAACTTACTCTTGGCCCCTGTTTGTTTCAGACTTTCTGGCAGGGGCAACAGTGGCTATGGTCGCGCTGCCGCTAAGCCTTGCTATCGCCATTGCGTCAGGGGCAAGCCCTGCACAGGGATTGATCACAGCCATTATTGGCGGCTTTTTTGTTTCGCTTCTGGGGGGCAGCCGTGTCCAGATCGGCGGACCAACGGGCGCTTTCATTGTCGTCGTCTTCGGTGTGATTACCGATCACGGCTATGATGGTCTGATATTAGCCACACTCATGGCCGGGCTGATACTTCTACTTTCCGGATATTTTCGGATCGGTAATCTTGTCGCCTATGTCCCGGAAGCTGTCGTCAACGGCTTCACCATCGGTATTGCCATTATTATCGCGACCAGCCAGTTGACGGACTTTCTTGGCCTGACACTGAACGAGAACCCCGCTGATTTCATTGAAAAAATTCCTGCACTCTGGGCGGCAAGGGACACCCTGAACGGTTCTGCGCTTTTGGTTGCGCTCCTGACCCTTGCCCTTATCATCGGATTCCGGAAATTGGCACCAAGGTTTCCGGGCCTGATAATTGCCGTGGCCATCGGCTCCGGGCTTGTTCTTTGGGGCGGGTTGCAGGCAGATACCATCGCATCCCGTTTTGGCGATTTGCCCAGTCAGCTCCCGACACCAGGCTTCCCGGTCATCACTCTGGATAAAATTATACAATTGTTTCCCTCCGCCATTGTCATTGCCTTTCTGGCCGGCGTCGAGTCCTTGCTGTCTGCCATGGTTGCCGATCGGATGATTGAAGGTCACCACCGCCCCAATGCAGAGGTAATGGCGCAGGGTTTTGCCAACATAGCCTCTTCACTTTTTGGCGGCATGCCCGCCACAGGCGCCATTGCAAGAACAGCAACCAATGTCAGAGCCGGCGGCAAGACGCCGGTTGCCGGTATTGTCCATGCGCTGGTTATTCTGGTTGTCATGATGGTCGCTGCCCCGCTTGTCGGGTATCTGGCAATGCCTGCTCTGGCTGCGATCCTCGTGCTTACCGCGTGGAACATGAGCGAACCTCACAAGTGGCGGGCCTATATGTCCGGGCCTGCGTCGGACAGGGCCATCCTGATTATAACCCTGTTGCTGACGGTGATTGTTGACCTGACGGTCGCTATTGGCGTGGGTGTATCGATCGGGCTGGCACTCAGGCTGCGCAATCGCAAACCACCACCGGACAGCTGGACCGTACCGAAACGCTGAACGGATCTTTTCCCTGCAAGAACTGTTATCTATTCATATATTTAACATTATTCGATGCTAGAACGACTTCAATATGGTTGCGCCATGTCGTATAAGGCGGCTGTACGGCAAGAATGACATGTGCGAACGCCGAAATACACTCGAGAACGAAAGCAGGGTAAATTTTGATAAAAGTATTATTCGTCTGTCTGGGAAATATCTGCAGGTCACCTCTGGCAGAGGGCGTCTTTCGCCACAAGGCTAATATGGCAGGTCTTTCCGAAGGCCCTGAAAGCGATATCGAAATCGATTCTGTCGGCACGCTTGGCTATCACATTGGCTCCCCGCCCGATCCGCGCTCGGTTCAGACAGCAAGGGCCCATCAGGTTGATATCAGCGCGCTCACGTGCCGCAAAATCACGGAGCAGGACTTCACGGAATATGATTATATTCTGGCAATGGACGAAGACAATGTGTTCAACCTTCGTAAAATCTGCCCTGAAGAACATCTGGAAAAAATTCAGCTGTTTCTGCCCTTTGCGCGTGATTTACGCGGAATTCGCGAGGTCCCGGACCCCTATCATCACCGCGATATGGAAATGTTCGAAAGGGTCTACGATTTTATCGACCGGGCCGCAGACGGCCTGCTGCACACGATACTGGAGACACATTTCCCCGATAAAAACATCAGACCTTAATCATTCCGTTTCTATCAGCGGTACAATGCGCGGCAACAGTCGTTTGACAATGACAGCCACCCCTTCAGGGTTGGGATGCATGCCGTCATTCTGGTTGAGCGCAGGGTCAGCCGCCACCCCTTCCAGAAAAAAGGGATCAAAAACCACATCCTGATCTTGATATTTTTCAGCCAGATCGGGGAAAATAGCATTGAATTTGCCCGCGTAATCTTCGCCCATATTCGGGGGGGCAAGCATACCCGTAAACAACACTGAATACTGGTTCTCAGTTAAATATTCCAGCATGGCGTCCATATTCCTCCGGGTCAGCTCCGGGTCAATCCCCCTGAGAGCATCATTCGCCCCAAATTCCAGAATAACCAGATCTGGCCGGGGCGAGGTACCCTCGACAATCCAGTCAAGACGCGAAAGCCCACCGGTCGTTGTATCGCCTGAAACACCGGCATTACGCACAATGACATTGTGCCCCTGATCTTGCAGCGCCGATTGTAACTGGGCCGGAAATGACTGATCCGGGTTCAAACCGTAACCTGCCGTCAGACTGTCCCCAATGGCCAGAATGGTTGCGTCACTCCCAGACCTTGCCGGTAATGCGCAAAGCAACAGCAAAAAGCCCGTAGCCAATAATTGGAACATGAGCTTGAAAACCTGTCGGAACGCCCCATATGCCTGAAATGCCGATGGTTTCGCGTTATCCGTGCGTGGTCGCGGAATATATACCAATTCGTTATTCAACATGCTGATCTGCCGCCATACTCGTAAACACCCTGATTTTCCACAATAGAAAGTAGCCTGGTGCCTCACCCTTCAATCGTCGCTCTTGATAATCTGGAACTCACGCTCAATAGTCAGGCAGGCCCGGTACATATCATACGTGGTATCAGTGCGACGATCGATCAAGGGCACGCCGTTGGTATTGTTGGGCCGTCCGGTTCCGGAAAATCAAGCCTGATGGCAATGATGACCGGGCTTGAGCGCCCCACAAGTGGACAGGTTATTGTGGATGGTGTGGACTTTTCGGGCCTGAACGAGGACGGTCTGGCCCTGTTCCGTCGCAAACGGGTGGGCATTGTATTGCAGTCATTTCACCTGATCCCCACCATGACCGCGCTGGAAAACGTTGCCGTGCCCCTTGAACTGGCGGGCCGTACCGATGCCTTCGACAAGGCTGCTCGTGAACTGGAGCTTGTCGGGCTTGGGCACCGGACCAGCCACTATCCTGCACAGCTTTCCGGCGGGGAACAGCAACGTGTCGCCCTTGCGCGGGCCATGGCACCCGACCCTGCCCTGCTGTTTGCAGACGAACCGACCGGCAATCTGGACGGCGAAACCGGTGAGGC
This sequence comes from Sphingomonadales bacterium, assembly GCA_965227345.1. Lineage (GTDB taxonomy): Bacteria > Pseudomonadota > Alphaproteobacteria > Sphingomonadales. The sequence goes on along the minus strand of OZ245755.1, from coordinate 3,086,278 downwards.
CATCGTCCGGCTGATTTTTGACCTGCACCAGCGCCGTGGCACGACGCTTCTGCTGGTTACCCATGACCCTTCACTGGCCACGCTGTGCGATCGCGTTCTTCACATCAATGACGGTAAAATTGTTCGCGACGAAGAAAAGCACCAAAACAGGAAGGCCGGTGCCACATTATGACCGATGGACGAGCCGCAATCCCGGGCGGACCTGATCTGGCACTGGCGATCAGGCTCGCCCTGCGTGAAATGCGCAGCGGCCTGAAGGGATTTCGCATTTTTCTTGCCTGCCTGAGCGTTGGCGTTGCTGTTATCGCAGGGGTTGGCACGCTCACAACCGCCATCCACGAAGGTTTGCAACAGGAAGGACAGTCCTTGCTTGGCGGAGATGTTGAACTTGCCCTGACCCAGCGCCCCGTCCGCCCTGACGAGCTTGACTATCTTGCCCGGGCAGGTACCGTGAGTACGCTGGTCTCCCTTCGCGGCATGGCCCATGCCCCCCGATCAGATACGCGAACGCTGGTTGAATTGCGCAGCGTCGACAACAGCTACCCGCTGTATGGAGAAGTCCAGCTTGAGGGCGCGCATGACCTGACCCGCGTGCTTGAGCGTAAAGATACTGTCTGGGGTGTTGCCGTTGCGCCGGAACTGGCCGACAGGCTGGCCCTTAAAACGGGTGACCGCCTGATCATGGGGAAAACGTCCTATGAAGTGCGGGCCATTCTGGTCAAAACGCCTGACGCCAGTTCCGGCGGGTTACAGCTCGCCCCGGCTGTACTGGTCTCCCTTGATAGCCTGTCTGAAACAGGGCTGGTACAGATCGGCAGTCTGGTCAGATATTATTACCGGATTAAACTTGCGTCTGACCAGTCGGCGGCAGATTTCAAAACACAGTTGACCCGGGACTTCCCTGATGCAGGCTGGCGCATTCGTGACCGCGATAACGGTGCACCCGGCGTTCAGCAATTTGTTGACCGGATGGGCCTTTTTCTAACGCTGGTCGGCCTGACCGCGCTGGTCGTGGGCGGTGTCGGGGTTGGTAATGCGGTCCGTGTACATCTGGACAGCCGCACCAATACCATTGCCACATTGAAAGTTGTTGGCGCCACCGGCAACATGATATTTGCCATTTATCTGATGCAGGTGATGCTGCTGGCCGCGATTGGCATTGCCATGGGCGTCATGGCAGGTGCTGTCGCACCCGTATTGTTTCAGGGCCTGCTGGCTGCCCGCCTGCCCGTCCCTCCTGTGTTCAGTTTTTACCCCTTGCCCCTGCTGCTTGCCGCAGCTTACGGCGGGCTGATTACCCTGATCTTCTCGATCTGGCCCCTTGCCAAAGCCCGCGACATCCCCGCTGCCGGGCTATTCCGGTCCCTGATTACCGGGCGCAAAATTCTGCCGCGCTGGCCATATCTGGTCTCTGTTTTTGGGGCCAGCCTGCTTCTTGTCGCCATCGCCACCCTCTTTTCAGGCAATCCGCAGTTTACTGCCCGGTTTATTGGTGCCGCCCTTGCCAGTCTGCTGATTCTGGTCGCCACCGGCTGGCTCATTCGTCGTATGGCCGCCGCCCTGCCCCGGTCCCGTCACCCGGGCCTGCGTATTGCCATCGCCAATCTGCACCGGCCGGGATCGGCAACCGGGGCCGTCGTCCTGTCCCTTGGGCTGGGGCTCACACTCTTCACAGCGATTGCCCAGATTGAAGGCAATCTGGACAATCAGGTCGCCGAGCAGCTCCCCGGCGAATCCCCGGCTTTTTTCTTTATCGATATCCAGAAAGACCAGATTGATGATTTCCGGCAGCAGGCAAAAAACCTGAGTAACGGTATACCCCCAACTGTGGTCCCCTATCTGCGCGGCAGAATTACAGCCTTAAACAATGTTCCGATTGCCGAAGCGAATGTTGCGCCCGACGCCCAATGGGCGATACGCGGCGATCGCGGCCTGACCTATGCTGAAACACTCCCTGCAGGGAACAAGCTGATCAGCGGCGACTGGTGGCGGCAGGGTTATGACGGCCCGGCGGAAATCTCATTTGATGCCGAACTCGCCCGGGGCATGGGCCTGACTGTTGGGGACACCATGACTGTGAACGTACTGGGCCGCGATATCACCGCCCGAATTGCATCGCTGCGCGAGATCAACTGGGGCACGCTTGGTGTTAATTTTGCTATCGTCTTCGACCCGCATACATTACGGCCTGCACCGCATACATATCTGGCAACACTCAAGCTGGACAGCAGCCGCGAAGCTGAAGCCTATCGAGCATTGACCCGGGCCTTTCCCAATGTATCAGCCGTGCGCATGAAAGAGGTGCTGGAATCCGTCAACAAGCTTTTGGAAGATGTGAGCAACGTGGTCAGCCTGACGGCCATGCTGACCATACTTTCCGGCATTCTGGTTCTGGCAGGGGCCGTGGCCGCCGGTCAAAGCCAACGCCGCTATGATTCTGTTATTTTGAAAATTCTGGGTGCGACCCGCGCAGATGTCTTGCGCACCTTCATTCTTGAATATGCCTTGCTTGGGGGCATTACCGGCCTGGTTGCCCTTGCGTTGGGCACAGCGGGGGCTTACGCCGTGATCACCGGCATTATGGACCTGACATGGGTTTATCTGCCCGGCATTGCCATTGCGACGGCCTTTCTCAGTCTGGCCCTGACCGTGGGTTTTGGATTGGCCGGAACATGGGCAGCTCTTAACATCAGGCCCGGAGAAGCCTTGCGGCAAAGCTAGGGTCATGCCCCCAGGGTCAGGCCGGGTACGATTTCTCCATAAATCGACATGACAAGTTACCGGTTTTCCTTGAAATACCGGCTGGCTCTGCCAATATAAGGGGCACGAGTTTGCTTTAAACCTGTTATTAATGAGGATTTTGGCCAATGGCTGAAAATTACAAACCCCGTCACGCACCCTATTCTGTTGCCGCGGACCGGGCTGATATTGATGCGGGCCTGCGCGCTTACATGCTTCAGGTCTATAACTACATGGCTTCTGCGCTGCTGCTGACCGGCATCGTTGCGATGGCCGTTTCCCAAAGCCAGAGCATGATGGCGGCCATCTATGGCACCCCGCTGCAATGGGTGGTCATGCTGGCGCCTTTGGGACTGGTCATGTTTTTGAGCTTCCGCATTCATAAAATGAGTGTCGTCGCTGCACAAACCAGTTTCTGGGTCTATGCCGCGCTGGTCGGGCTGTCGATCTCCTATATTTTCATGATCTACACCTCTGCCAGTATTGCACGCGTCTTCTTTATTACAGCTGGCGCATTCGGCGGTCTCAGCCTGTATGGCTATACGACAAAGCGCAGCCTGTCCGGCATGGGATCTTTCCTGATGATGGGCCTGATTGGCCTGATTATTGCCATGGTGGTTAACTGGTTCCTGCAGTCACCGGCATTGATGTATGGTATTTCCATCATTGGTGTGCTGATTTTTGCGGGCCTGACCGCCTATGACACCCAGCAGATCAAGGAAATGTATTACGAAGCAGACAGCCGGGAAATTGCTGCCAAGAAGTCAATCATGGGCGCACTTCGCCTGTATCTCGACTTCCTGAACATGTTCCTGATGTTGCTACATCTGTTTGGCAATCGCGATTAACGGGCCATTCAGGCGTTCGTTATGATTGAAAAGCCCGGCTTCCTGAAAGGAAGCCGGGCTTTTCTCCCTTCGGCACCGCTAACTTGCTAATAATTCACGTAAAACTGAACTTCAAAAAGCTGCAAGGGCTCCTGCACCAGATCAGGGTTAGGGCCCGGGTATACCAGCTGGACCAGATCAGGCCCCTCGACTGGGAAACGCATGGCCAGCCCCAGCCCCGTGTCGGTTGACAGTCCGGAGGTACCGGTGCTCGCACCCCACATTCGCATATAAGCTTGCCCGTCCGGCGCATCATCATCGCCAAACGTGGAGGCCCACGCAGGGGGCAGGTTCCAGGTCTCTAATTTCCTGATGTTAGCTGTCTGCTGATCCGCCATACAGGCACAGCTCTTTCCAACGCCGCCTGGCACCATGTCTTTCAATACTTCGGGGTTATAGGCAATGCGCGACAAAGCCGGAAGCAGACAATCTTCAAGTGCAGGGTGCAAGGAAGTCTCAGCCTCAGCCGCACCCGCAAGCCCCGGCAAAAGCGCAGTCGCGGCACACAAGGACACAAGCCGAAAACTGTCTGGGAAAAGGCCAAAAATCTGGGTAAGCATGAATCACCATATACTCGAAACACAAGCGTTTCCGGGGACAAAACTGTTATCAGAGCTCCCTTGCATCATTGTAAAATGTACAAGAAAACCGGTGCGGTAATTCAGACTACCCATCCTGATTTCAAGGTCTTAACGAAAAGTTAATGACGGCCCCGGTCACAACTTTGACACACGCAAGGACACAAGAATTTGAGGCAATGAAAATGCCGTTTGCCTTGTGGACTTTTTTTAAGTAGTCTGCGCCACGTCGGTTGGCAATTAGCGCCACCTGCCAAACACCTTGTGCAGCACCTGTACATTTTCATGGTATGCACCCGTAGCTCAGCTGGATAGAGCGCTGCCCTCCGAAGGCAGAGGTCACACGTTCGAATCGTGTCGGGTGCGCCAATGATTTCAAATAGTTAGATAAAATCCCGCAACCCCTAAAACTAAAAAATAAGCACCCCGTAAGCACGGACGCTGCTTTAGCCTGAGGAAATACGCGGCTCAGGCACACAGGGTGATTCAAAAAAAATGTGCTTTTATCGCAATGAATGCCAGCTCATATGGTTGCCTGAAGGAAGGTGATCAGCAATAAACCAGATCAGCGCGATATTATACAAGATTGGCCAATAACGTTGCTTTCATACAATTTTCAAAGCGTCTCAAAAAAAAGCGCAATGTCACTGCCCGTATAAAGCACGATATTATAGACAAAGATGCTGGCGCTTTCCCGCTGCAGAAACCACTGAGTTCAAGCACACCCGTCTGTTTAGAAACTCCTGGCTGATGCAATCAAAAAGTGTATTAGAAAGCTTAATTACTTTCAAAGTATCGACTTATCCGGCAGCCTATGAGACCGGTTTAACGCCGGTCACTTCCTGCACCATGAGCGCACGCGCAGGTGCAAGTAAAACAGATGTGCAGGCAAGGAGTTAAGGGTGCTTTGCACCATCACCTTTTATCTTGCCCTCAACAAAAATATGCGAATTCTGTCAGATACTCTAGCGATATCGCAGTCGGGGAAAATTCTGTCTATTTTAATCGCTCGTTGCAGACCATCTCAACGAGCTGTTGCAAAACATCAACCCTAACCCCGAGCCATTCGAGTTCTTCTTTTGTAATGGCGTAGTGTTCTGAATACCTGGCCTCGACATAGGCGCGTTTGAGGAGTTCAAAGCATTTTCGGTCGTGTTTGCTTTCGCGGGGCCAAGCCTCGATAAGGCGAGCGTCTTTGCTTTCGGACAAGGAGCGGAGGAATTTGATATTGTGTGTTGAAGGCGCATAATTTGTGAGTACTAAGAGCACACAGTCGTATGCACGCTCAACTGCCTGATGAAGCATGAATGCCGCATCATTTAAGTTGTCTTGGCTCATACAAAACTCTGAAACTTCTTGCGCATCCCGTATGCGAGGAAACCACCGCTCAAAATGCTTCTTTGCCGTCGCCCGCGCCTCTGCTTCTGTCAGCGGTTTGGGGTTCGCCAGTGTGTGGCCGGGCAGTTCGTATAGCGCGATGCCTTCACGGGTGATGTCAGAGAAGAAATACTGGCCTTGCGAGAGCGCATTATTCACCTCATCCAGCGAATGGACGATGAAATTGACCGGGGTTTTGATGGCAGGGTCCCGGATCAGGTGATCATCCGCTGTATGCCAGTAGGTCGCCAGATCGGTCAGGTCCTTGTGATTGACGATGACCAGCAGATCATAATCACTTAAATACCCCTTGGATGTATGGGGTTCATCCACCCAGCCGCCCCGGGCGTATGAGCCGAACAGGATAACCTTTAAAATCCGCCCGGCTTTCTTGCGTTTGCTGGTCGCAAGTTTCAGGGTATCCTCGAACTCCGCAAACAATATCTCGACCACGCGGGCAAGCTCGCGCTGTTTCTTCGCCGGCAGATGATCAAGGTCCGTTTTCATGAGCCCCAATTTCGCCTAAAAGTGGCCAGATGCCAAGTGCTAATCTTTGTCAGCCTCCACGATCATTCAGGCCGATCAGATAATCGGCCGCCCGCTGGGCATGCGCAGCGGCGGTGAAGATGGCACGTCTGTCGTTTTTCAGGACTTTCAGCCATGAGCCGATATAGGCGGCATGGTCCGGGCGCACTTCAGGGGTGAGATCAAGTTCGGTGGCAAGAAAGGCGGAACCAAGCTCGGCGACCAGTTCTTCCATGGCATAGCCTTCATCGCCCCAGCTTTTGCGGCCAAAATCCCGGTCAAGGCGCCTGGGGTGGCGGGTCCAGTGGGTGCATTCATGGGCCAGCGTGGCATAATAGCTTTCAGGATCGCAGAAGGTCTCGAATGGTGGCATCTGCACCCGGTCTTCGGCCATGGTGTAATAAGCGCGATTGCCACCGTTGCGCACACAGGCACCGGTCCCGGCGAAGAAAGCCTCGGCATGATCAATCCGCTGTGAAGGTTCCATGCGCGGGGCGGGTTTGCCGTAATAAGGCTCTGGCAAGCCTTCTATCTGTTCCACGTTAAAGACGGTATAGCCTTTCAGGAAGGGAATTTCACGGGTCTCATCCTCGCCACTTTCGGGATTCTGTTCCGTCCGGTTCAGGGTCGAGGCATATACCACAAGCTGACCGGCTTCGCCCTTGCGGACATGAGCGCCAAGTTCCTGCGCCTGACGATAGGTCATCCAGATCGGGGCGCTATGCCCAGCGGCCATGGCGGCGGACCAGAGCATGATGATGTTGATCCCCTGATAGGGCTGGCCACAGGCGCGCAAGGGCCGGGAGATACGCCCGGCAAGATGGTCTGCGTTCCAGGGCCGGATCCAGGGCCTGACCCCTTGTTCGAGGTCTGCAATAATCCGGTTTGTGACGCGGGTGTAGATGTCCTTTACGGAGGTGTTTGAGCGTTTCATGGTCTGTCTCCTGCTGGTGATGAAAAATCGCGCAAGGAGAAAGGCCGGACGGGTCCCCCGGTGGTCACCGCCTGGACAGGCGGGGAACGGGCCACACGGCTCATGCAATGAGGTGGAGCGGGCAGCCCGTTGACTGGCGGGGGCGGACGGCCACAGGACTGCGCCACAGGATTTTACACCACCGGCAGGCAGGCAAGACCGCCGCGATGCCCCCGAAGGAAAGAATAGAGAGAAATACAAGCGAGAAGGCCAGACCAGGCTTCAGGGGAAGGGCCGGGCTCGCCCTGTCACACGATCACGTGTGACATCCAACCGACCGCCGTAGCATCGGACAGCTAGTACTATGACATCTATTGACGATGAGCAGTCACAGGCACTCGTTTCGCCCGGCCAAAGCAACAAACGGGACGCCGGACTTGTACGGTTTGCCAAATGCGAGGGCGTTTTGGCGGCGACACCTGCGTCCTCACGTTGGTAGCGTTGGCGTAAGCTGGGCATTAAGACAGAAATATCAATACAAACAGAAATCAGTCTTACATAAAATTTGATCCGTTAAACATATTGGCATTCTTTGCGGGTTAAGATAGTTTCCCTCAAGAAATGGCAGATCTACTGCCAGCGCAGGGAGACAAAACATTGAAATTCGCCAAGCTGATAGCCTGTTGTGCTGTATGGTTCGCTCTTTCAACAAGTGCGCATGCCGCACCCTGGGCAGAACCGGGCGACACCCGCCTGCGTAGCGACATCGAAACACTGAAGACCTGGGGTCTTGTTTCCGGCCCGGTCACCACCTGGCCTATCCCCTGGAAGCAGATAACCGCGCAGCTTAACCGTGACATAGGCCAGCCGTTACCCGCCTATGTGCGCATGGCTTTGGCGCGCGTGCGGGACAAGGCACCCAGCGAGAAGGATTTCGGCGGGATCAATTATGCCATCACGGCCCGTGCGACCAACAAGGCGGCACTGGTGCGCTCCTTTGGCGATACAGCGCGCGAGGATATTGATACCGAGGTATCAGCAGAGAAACTCTGGTCATCAACTGCCGCGCGTCTGACCGTCGGATTTCAAAGTGGCGATGGGGACGACAAGCTTACCCTTGATGGCAGCTATCTGGCGCAGTCATGGGGCAACTGGGCTTTCTATGGTGGCTGGATGGACCGCTGGTGGGGGCCGGGTCGCGAAAGCGCCCTGCTGTTCAGCACCAATGCGCGGCCGATGCCGTCGTTCGGCTTTATGAGGCTGGACCCAAAGCCGTTTGAGACCAAATGGCTCAGCTGGCTGGGGCCATGGCAAGTGAATACCTTTATTGCGCGACAAGAGGAAGACCGGGAAATATCGAACCCTTTGATCGTTGGCGTTCGTGTGTCATTCACACCCGTTAAAAACCTCGATATAGGACTAACACGAGGTATACAATTATGCGGCGAGGGTCGACCTTGCGGGGTCAGCTCCTGGACAAAGTCAGTGATCGGGTTTGGTGGCGTCGAGAATAAAATAACACCGAATGATCCCGGCAACCAGATTGCAGGCATTGATATTTCATACAGTTTCCGCGTTATGTCAGATGTGCTGGTTAATATTTACTACGATGGCAAGGCGGAGGATACGAAATATCTGCTCCCGTTCCAAATCAGCAATCTGGCGGGCGTGAGCCTGACCGGGCCTTGGGGGCCAGACGGTGGACAGTGGAGGATGGGTGGTGAAATCTCCGATACCCAAACCTATGGCTGGCTCCTGTGGAGCAGACGCGTCGCAAATGTCATGTATAACCATGGGAAATACCGCGATGGTTTTCGTTATTATGATCGCACGCTGGGCCACAGCCTGGATGGCGACAGCCTGCTCATCACATTGTCTGGCTCCTACACAGATCCGCGTGGGCGCGAATACACACTGAAGTATCACAACGCGACGATAAACAAGGTGGGGCCCGGCCCCAGCAACCGGGTGAGTTCCAACAAGGAAAGCATAGATGTTGTGCAGGCCGGCATAAAAATGCCAACGCCCGTGGGTGATATCAGCCTGGAGCTAAGGCATCAAACAGACAGCCCCAACACACCCGGCTTTACCGATGCAGATACACAAGCCGAAATCAGATGGAGTGCGGGGTTTTAAATTCAATAACATCTGTACATCAAACCCGTCGTCAATGATGAGTTCCTGATCGTCAAGAAAATGTTCGAATGTCTCGTCTCCCTAATATCGCTTGTAAATTTTCCCGTTAGTTTTTAGTGTCTTCGGATAAAATATAATGCCCCTGAATTACGACAGGAACTCAAATTGAATAAAACTTGGTCTTTACCCTTCTCTCCCTGGCCTGTATTTAGCAAAGATGAGATTGAACGGGTTCAGGAAGTACTCCAGTCTGGAAAAGTCAATTACTGGACCGGTGGGGAAGGAAAGAAATTTGAAGCTTCCTTCGCAAATTTCTGCGGCACAAAATATGCCATAGCCCTGTCCAACGGCACTGCCGCACTGGAACTGGCGCTGGAAGCCTTGAGTATTGGCCCGGGTGATGAAGTAATTGTAACACCCAGAACATTTCTCGCGAGTGTCAGTTGTGTTGTGACTCGTGGCGCAACCCCTGTATTTGCAGATGTTGATCCAGTTAGTGGAAATATTACCGCATCAACAATTCAGAAAGTGCTCTCAAAAAAGACCAAAGCTATCATTCCGGTTCATCTGGCGGGCTGGCCCTGTGAAATGGATAAAATCATGGCTTTGGCAAAGGCCCACAATCTGTATGTTATAGAAGACTGCGCACAAGCACACGGCGCCATGTACAAAGGACGCCCTGTTGGCAGCATTGGGCATATTGGCGCATTTTCTTTTTGTCAGGACAAAATAATGACCACCGGCGGCGAAGGCGGCATGATTACAACAAATGATGAAAGTCTGTGGAAAAAGGCCTGGGCTTACAAAGACCACGGCAAGAGTTATGATGCTGTACATGCCGACACCCATCCGCCCGGGTTTCGTTGGCTGCATGAAAGCTTTGGAACAAATTTCCGCATGACTGAAATGCAGGCAGCGATAGGTATTGAGCAGCTTTTGAAATTACCGGAATGGAAAGCATCCCGCCAGAAGAACGCAGCTATTCTAGATAGGTGTATTGCAAACACTGCAGGACTTCAAGTTCTTGAAATACCAGAATATATTGATCATGCCCGCTACAAATATTATACTTGTGTCAATCCTCATGAATTAAAAGATGGTTGGGATCGTGACCGGATTCGGGAAGCTATCTGGGATGAAGGAATCCCCTGTTTCTCAGGAAGCTGCTCTGAAGTATATAACGAAAAAGCATTCGACAATTCGGGCTTCCGACCAGAAAAGCCCTTGTCTAATGCTCAGGAACTGGGAGAGACAACCTTAATGTTTCTCATCCACCCTACGTTAACACCGGACGAAATGAACGCATCATGCAGAGCCATCGAAAAGATTATGGCGCTTGCCACAAATTAGAAGCTGGAAGAGAAGAATATGATACTTGTCCCCACCCAATGCACAGAAATGGCGACATATGTCTGACATAATAGAACTGGTTGGCCGCGCAAGGCCTTTATTCGGCAAAGATCTGGAAGATAGAGGCAAAGATCTGCTGGAAGCAGTGAAAGGTAGCAAAGTTCTGGTGATTGGCGGGGCCGGGTCAATCGGACAGTACGTGGTTAAGGAACTTTTTAAGCGCTCCCCTAAAGTTTTGAACGTTGTCGATATAAGCGAGAATAACCTTGTTGAACTGGTACGCGATATCAGAAGTTCACTTGGCTATATTGATGGAGAAACGGCGTTCCTGCCTATCGACATGGGTTCCCCCGAATTCGAAGCCTTCTGGGCCCGGACACAACCATATGATTACGTCTTCAACCTTGCAGCCATGAAACATGTGCGCAGTGAAAAAGACGAATTTTCACTGATGCGCATGATCAAGACAAATGTACTGTATACGCAAAAAACTCTTAACCTGGCTCAAGGTGGCAATAGCAGAAAATATTTTGCCGTTTCGACGGACAAGGCGGAAAGCCCTGCTAACCTGATGGGAGCAACCAAGCGCATCATGGAAATATGCCTTGCCCAGAACAGGGGCAAAACAGCAATTTCAACAGCCCGTTTCGCAAATGTGGCATTCTCGGATGGTAGCCTGCTGCATGGTTTCAAAGAAAGGCTAGCAAAAAGGCAGCCATTTTCAGCGCCTAATGATGTCAGGCGGTATTTCATGACGGGTACGGAAGCAGGGCTTTTGTGCCTTTTCTCGGGGCTTTTGGGAAAAGACAACGAGATTTATTTTCCCAAACTTGACCCTAATGAGCATCTGATAACCTTTTCAGATATCGCCGAGCGATTTCTAAAGCAAAACGGCTTTGAACCTGTTCGGATGGAATCTGAAAATGAGGCCCGTTCGCGTGCCGAAGAATTGATCGCACAACGAAAATGGCCCTGCTATTTCTTTGCCAGCGACACTTCGGGAGAAAAGCCGTTCGAAGAGTTCTATTCTCCATCAGACAATGTAAATTGGGAAAGGCATCACGACCTGGGCGTTATTCAAGGGATTGCCAGCGACGCGGAATTGAATGTTTCCTCATTCATCCATTCTGTCAAAGAGCTGGAAGCATCTGGCGCATGGGATAAAAGAGCGCTTGCGAGCTTGATAAAACAATATTGCCCCAGCCTCGCTCATGTTGATACGGGTAAATTTCTTGATGGTAAAATGTGATGAAACGTTTTTTTGATATTGTCATGTCGACTTTGGCCCTGCTGGTCCTTGCACCTGTTTTACTCCCGGTCATGATAATCCTTCGCTTTACCGGCGAAGGAGAAGTTTTTTACCGACAGGAAAGGGTTGGAAAGGGTAATAAGCCTTTCCTCATAACCAAGTTTGCGACAATGCTCAAAGAGAGCCCAAATATTGGAACGGGCGAATACACTCTTCGTAATGATCCCCGCGTGCTGCCGTTCGGGCGCTTTCTGCGCAAGTCAAAAATAAATGAATTACCCCAATTCTGGGATATACTTGTTGGCAAAATGAGTTTTGTAGGTCCCAGGCCCCAGATGGTAAAAGTAAATGGATGGTACCCGGCTGAATATAAGGCTGTTCTTGATGCAGTAAAGCCAGGACTTACCGGCACGGGTTCTATCGTGTTCCGTGATGAAGAGAAAATATTATCTGAAGCGGTAGACTATGACTATTGCTACAAGAATGAAATAATTCCACACAAGGTTGAACTGGAGCAATGGTACGCAAAAAATCATTCTCTTATTGTAGACGTAACACTTTTATTTATTACCGCCTGGGTCATTATATTCCCAACAAGTGATATTTTTTATCGCATTTACCCACACGCACCATATAAGGATAGGGCGCTATTTGGTAAAACAGCCCAAGCCTAGGATTTGATAATTCTGGCAGGCACACCGACAGCCGTTGCACCATCTATAACACTTTCAATCACGGCAGCCCCCATCCCAATTGTAGCACCTTGGCCGATCGTTAATTTGTGGCGCTCGTCTCCTTGAATAATTGAAGCACCTGCTCCGACATATGAGCATTGCCCCAATTCGACATTTCCCGAGATCACGGCGCCGGGCATGATTGAAGTATAATTGCCCATAATACAGTCATGCCCGATAACAGCGTTCACCCCTATAAAACAAAAGTCACCGTATTCAATATTGTTGGTCAATTTACTCCCTGACGCAAAAATATTCCCTTTGCGTGCAGCAAGCCCCTCTTTTTGAATATTGCCAAATACAACGGAAGAGTGAATTAAGTTCGGATAGCCGAGATCAGGATATTTATCGTACACAACTTTACGAACCTTTGAGCTACCAATTCCTATAGCGAAATGAAACCCTTGGCTTTTCAGTTTTTCTACAGCTTCTTTCGTATCCAAATGAACATGGTAACCACCAATATCGTCTCTATTTTCATCCATCGTTAGAAAAACGATATCCTGATATCCTGCATCCAGACAGATATCGGCAACATCAATGGCGTGACCTGCCGACCCAAAAATAGCTATTTTCTTGGCAGCATCTATCAATGCATAGTCCCTTCCAGCCAAGCTGAAAATTGATCAGATAGTTTGTCACGTAAAAAGCTCTTCTTCGCAAGCCGGGCTGAGGCGCACCCCATTGATTTTAAGCTCTCGCGATTATTGGCTGCCTCTACCAATGCGCTTGCAAAAGCTTCTGGATTATCGGGCGGCACAGAATAGCCGCATCCGTTCTCCTCAACCAAACCAGCAACCCAACCAGGGTAATTTGTTAGTACTGGCAACCCTGCAGCCAAATAGTCAAAGAATTTGTTCGGTGAGGTGCCATAATAGAAAGCTGGGATATTCGCTAAAATTTGCAGACCGATATCTGCTTCAGCCATTAATTCCGCCAGTTTCCCCTTCCCCACAGGATCGTGAAAAATTATATTGTTCAGTCCTTTTTTCGCCGCGCTCTCTTGGAGTTGTTGCTTGAGTTTTCCCTGACCGACAAGTACAAGCTTGATATCCATTCGATTCAGTTTCTTGAGTTCCTCGGCAGCGTTTATAACCGCATCCAGGCCATTCGCGATCCCGTGAGTACCAGTATAAACCGCCATCAGATCTGTTTTCTGCACCCCTTCAGGTCGCCAGGGAATTATATCCTTACGGTTGAATATATCAATGTCACATCCATTAGGAATCATAGAGATTTTTGCAGGGTCTTTTTTGTGTTTCTTAATTCCCTCCACTATCCCGGGTGACAAACCAACAAGGCGATTGGCAGATTTGTAGGAAACCCATTCCAGTAGCGACATCGCCCCCAAAATAACAGGATTGGTTATAACCCCCATCTCACGAGGCAATTCGGGCCACAAATCACGCACCTCAAACACAAAGGGCTTTCTGCGAAACCACCGGGCAAATATCCCGGGAATTCCTGCGGTTAGAGGAGTAGATGTAGCAAAGACAAGATCATAGTCTTCCTTGAATACCAGACTGATGCTTTTTCTGGCGAATCTGAGAAATACTCTGGCTCTGACGAGAAAACTGTCAGAGTTCGAATAAGGTAATTCAAATTCTATAATATTGATTTCTTCTACATTGCCGCGCCTCACCCCCTTCTCAAATCCCGTTGTCAGCCCTGTTGAGCCACCATTATACGATCCGCAAATCATAGTCACATGGTGACCACGACTCACAAGCTTTTTAGCCATTTCATATGACCTAATGCCCGTTGACCCGCTTGGCGTAGAGAAGTGTTGATGAAAATAAAGGACGCGCAATTTTATACCCACGTGACTTCTGTTGTTAATGTTGTTTCTTTGGGAACGGTTGTCTCTATAACAGGCAGAACTGTCTTTTTGCCATAATAGCGTGCTTCCCATCCTTCAGTGATTTCGGAATTATCGATCATGTCCTGCGCAGAAATTTTGATCTGTATATTCTCATTTTCAATAATACATCCATTTTGCGCCCAATCTCCTTGGCACAGACGCCACCTTAATACAGCTTTCTTTACAAAACCCGAAACAGTATCCACTACAACCATTTTCTTCGGAGACACAGTAACAATACGCTTATGGTAAGCACCTTCAGAATCAGCGTAAAACGCTGAATATGAGATATGATCTTTGTTAACTTGGAAAGCTTTCTCAGACTGACCATTTAGCCAACGACCATAAAGAAACCGCGAAATTCTAGGCATCTGATCCCGGCCATCAAATTGAATGGTGTTATGTGCTTCCGTGCCTGGGAAATAGCCCAGCCACCGTTCGTCCGAGTTGTAACTATACGACCCTCCATCTCGAAAAACATTAACGCCGTTGATAAACAGGTCTAGATGCAATGCATCTGAGTGGCCTGGTCGAAACCGGAAGAAAGGAAGGCGAAGGGTAGCGACCGTTTCAGCAGTTTTGAGAACGGCATATCCACCTTTGCAAAAAACCTTACTTTCCGGGATAACTATTGCAGCTACACTGGGGATTTCTAGTAAATTTAGCAAGAAATCATAAGGACCGGGGGAAGCATACACCCGAGTCCTTAGGAATAGAACTGAAGCCAATTGTATCGTCGGCCTGTAATCCCTGTAATCTGTATTGGAAACAGGAATAATATGGGCCCCATCATTGGCCCCAATATTTGGTGCATCCCCTGTATCCGGGTCAGTCATGACCATGAGCCATTTGGTTGCGGCCCCTAGTTTTTCATAATACTGCCTAGAAAAAGCTCGCTCTCCATATTCACGGCATAAAACTTCAACCACACATAATGTATCAAGCATCAGCCGATGGTAATTAACCGAATACTGGCTGAAAGTTCCGTCAACCTCCAGTAATCTATGCACTCTGTTTTCCAGCCAGAAGCGGCCCTTTTCTTTCCATTTTAGATGCCGTTTATTCTTGGTAGCATTCCACAAAAAAATACCCCCGATAAAGAATGCCGCAGCCTCACTGGTACCGTGATTATTATCCTGAGCTATAGCGTATTGGAATGTCTGCTCTACTCTGCATAAATGCTGCTCCAGCAGTCTTAACATTAAATCAGAAGGATCGCGGTGCTGATTTAACAGAAGAGCAGTGAATACCAGATGGATCACACGGATAGATGTTTCCTGCCCGCACTTCCAGTTAGGCCCTAAATTGGCTGGATTTTTCTCATTCCAGTCACTGATCCACTGGTTTAATCTGGAAATCCAGCTGCCATCACCTGTAACAATTGCCTGTCGAGCAAATTTGACAAGCCAGTCCATTCTGGAGATTTCCCATATATCCTTTATATCCCCAAAATCATCCGAAAAATCTGAAATCTTGGCCCAGTGTAATTTTGAGCCTTTATGTTCCATCCCTGTGAGAGGAGAAATAAACCAATCTGGGGTATTCTCCCAATCTATTGTTTTCCAACCAAATAGCGTCAAACTGAAGTTCCGGGTGGCACTGGAATCCATATTCCGGCACATCTCAACGCGTGAAATTGCGTTCAAAATATCTTCGTCAAAAAGCTTACCGATTAGCACATCAGCAATAGGCGTTTTATATAGAGCAAAGCCAGTTTTGAGTTTAACCTTATACACAAAAACCCGAACCAGATTCATCAGTCCAAGCCTGTAGTATGTAAAGAGCTTATCAAGTATCATTCTGCGCTCGCAGCAGTTGAGATATTTTTATCGTATGCCTTGCCACTTCAAATATTTCGTTGACTGGTATAGGCGCCTCACTTCCTTTACGCACTGAGCCTACGAAAGCCTCTGCACAGGCATTCTGTCCCTTGTCCTGACGCCAAAGGTTCATTTTACTGAATCCACTCCAGTCAAACCCCTTAAGCTTTCTGAAATTATCCAGTTGAAGGACTTTTCCTTCACAAAATACTTCGATGCGTTCCTTGGGAAAACTTGCAGCTCCGTTCGCCAAATAATGTATCGTACCGAAAGACCCGTCTTCAAAGCCAAGTGTTATGGACGCTTTGTCTTCCTTAACCGAGACATGACCATTTCCCATACAACGCGCCTGAACCGAGACAACTTGGCACCCTGCGAGGTATCTCATCAAATCAATAAAATGGCAGGCTTCACCAATAATTCTTCCTCCCCCGATTTCAGGATTTTGCGTCCAGTGCTCAGTAGGGATAGAACCAGCGTTCATCGTCATAATAAAGGACTTTGGTTCACTGGTACTACACAGCAGTGACTTAATCCTTTGTATTTGCGGCGCAAACCGCCTATTGAAACCCACCATCAGAATAGGCGAATTCCCTGCTCGACTTTTATCTGTGTAGGTAGCTTCCAGCTCATCAAGTTCCTCCATATTGATAGCAAGCGGCTTTTCAACAAAAACATGCTTATTGTTCTCTAGGGCCCTTCTGACGAAAGCTGCGTGAGTGTTATGCTGGGTCGCTATAGCAACCGTAGTAACCTCTGGATTGGCAAGCATCTCCTCAATATCAGTTGAGGCATTTGTAAAACCATTCCGATCTCCATGTACAACACCGTTCACACCTCCAGAGGTAACAATAGTATCCAGCCTTGCGCCCGCTTTCTTAAATGCGGGTATCAATATTCTTGAAGCATAATTTCCGGCCCCCAAAAAACCGACAGTCACATTATCGGAGGCTAAACGACTTTCACCTGAGGGAGCATCATATTTATCAAGCCGGACTTTTTTAACCAGCTTTTCATCTGTGTTTTCTTTTGTATATTCCAGCACAATCCCAAGTGCATTCCGGTCCTTTGTAAGTATCGAATATGCAGATGTCGCATCATCAAACATAAATTTGTGAGAAACTAATGACTTGACGTCCAATTTGCCTGACGACATTAAATCAAGCACCGCTTCGAAGTTTCTCTGTTCTGTCCATCTGACAAAACCGACGGGGTAATCGTTTCCATTATCTTCATAGGCAGTATCATAACGGCCAGGCCCATAGGAACACGACACCTGAAACGTTAGTTCCTTTTCATAAAATTCTGATCGATTAAGTTTGAGCCCGGTTACTCCCACCAATACAATTCGCCCCCGGGTCCTGCACATGTTTGCCGCATGGCTGACCGGATCGCTGGATTGCGTCGAAGCAGTAATGAGCACACCATCCACACCAATACCGCGGCTGAATGCAATACCTGCTGCAACAGGATTATCTCCCTTGGAAAGATCATAGACCTCGGCACCAAATTTTTTTGCCAGATCAAGTTTGTCCCCGTCAAAGTCAACCGCCAGCACCCGACAACCGTTTGCGACCAATATCTGGATAGCAACGAGCCCGATCAGCCCTGCACCCATAACGACAAAAGCTTCACCCAGCGTTGGCTGAAGCAAGCGGATACCCTGGAGGCCTATAGCCCCCAGCACTGTAAACGAAGCTTCTTCATCACTCACATTATCGGGAATTTTTGCGCACAGGTTTTCTGCGACACGCACAATGTCTGCATGAGAGCCATTGGAAGCAACTCGATCTCCCTTGACAAACTTCGACACACTTGTTCCTGTCTCAAGGACAGTTCCGACATTGCAATAACCCAATGGTAAAGGCTGGTCCAGCTTGCTTTTTACTGCTTCCACTGTCTGCAACAAGCCGTCAGTTTTAACCTTGTCCAAAACCATTTTAACTTTTTCTGGCTGTTTTCTAGCCTTGGAAATCAACGAGGCATTGCCAAAGTCAACCAACATCCGCTCTGTTCCAACAGAAATGAGGCTGGTCCGGGTTTCAATCAACACTGTACCAGATGTAACTGAGGGCGATGGACATGTTAAAATAGAGGTCTCGCCGGTAGACATATTTTGCATTATTTGTTTCATAAGAATTTTCTTCCGGTTTTCGTAGCTCTATGTGGAAGTGAGCTTGCTGCAAGTCGGTATCAAAGGAAAATCAATATTGAGGAAAGGCGCTAAAAACTCGAAATTTCAGTATCAGGCTGATATAATTTCATTTCTTCAATTTCCTCTGACTGGCAATGAATTTTAGGTATTGCCTGCATCGCGAAGTCCAAGTAAATTCCTGATAATACTGATCTTCGCTAATCGTGATAATATCGCCCTGAGTTAGGTTAGTAACGATACCGTCAATCATAGTCTCAAGCTCATCTGACGTCGTGTATGCTATCCCCCTGCGACTATCCCCCAGCGTCGACTTTAAGAGTCCTACATTAGGCCGGTAAAGGATTGGTAGTCCCATGGAGAGCATTTCATACATTTTGGTCGGTGACCCAATCTCTGAGAGAATTCCGTTCCGAAAAGGCAATATTGTTATAGAGTGCTTTCTGAATGTGATCTGCCCCAACAGCGAAATAATATCTCGATACTCCCCAAGATAGTGAATATTATCCAACGACTCCAGAAACGAATTTTCTTCTCCGGCAATGTACAAATGAATATCCGGGCGGCGCTTGATAAGCTCGATAACAATATCAAAATCATAGTAGCCCTTCACTTTCCCGAAATAGTAGAGCCCAATCGGCCCCTCATTTGCGACTTTGACAAATTTCTTCAAATATTGATCCGGCCCCCCGTTTGGCAGAACAAGGACATTATCGCCGCCACCAATATCCTTCTTTATTCGAGGAGAGACGACATTGCAAACCGGGGCGAGACGAACGAATATATTCTCAATAAATTTGCTAATCTTTGCCAACCTGGGGCCGGAAAGATTGTGAGCCGCAAGACTATTGATCTCAAATCCCCAGTTTGGCACACGTAAAAAGAACAAGCTGAGTGCAAATAACCACCCCAATTTTGCAGAGTACCGAATAGTAATGAGGTCATAACTATTATAGTTTTTTGAAATATACCGCAGTGTGTGCCACATGCCGATTGCAACAGCGAAAAACCTGGCACGAGTTGCCCACAAGGCAAGATAGGTTAATTTCTTTTCCTGACGATAATGACCAAAAAGAGTAAAAAGCCCATCGCCTGAAATAACAGTCACACGTGCATTATTTTCGAGCAGACCGGTAATAAAGCCGGTGGCATGAGAAACACGACCACCATTTCCATAAAGAAAATAATCTTTTCTGGGAAGAATATAGAGAATATTTTTGTTCACGAGGGCCTGCAAATCAAAAATCGTCTGTATATATTATAAGACACCATGTAAAACAAACAAACGTATATTGCTCCCGTGATACTATTGTAAACTCCTCCACGCGCTAACATAACAAAAATATATCCAAAATAAGAAATAATTGGAATTCTCCAAGCCCAGGGAAAATATCTTATGAAGATGTTGGATGCACTACTCAGGAGCGCAACAATCCCTCCAAAAAGCACTCCCATCCAACTTAAGTTAGCGTATGCGTCTCCAAATATAAGAGGATGCGCTGTTGCAACAATTGTCAACCCCTCCCCAAAATAATCTTGGTAAATAAGAGTACTCATATCGACAGGCTTGATATCTCCTATTCCTATAACTTTGAGTAAAGTACCCGGTATAAAAATCAATGCCAGCCTTAAATAACTTGTGGCTTCATGCAATCCATCAAATTCCGTATCCGGGCGCAGAAGATAATAGAAATAATGCCTAACAGCGGCCTCACCTTCTGCCTCTAGAAGACTTTTGTAGAAAGAAAAATAGAAATCCGGTGTAATAACCGCACTGACGCTTTCCGACAAGCCGCCCTGATATCTAAAAAATTGAAGAAATAATAATGCTACAAGTCCAATTAAAGACAAGGCAAAAATACTTAGCCACATTTTCACCCCCTTGTAACGGAAAACTACGTAGTAGAAAAACCCAATAGCGACAGGCACCATCAATTGGCGAGTTCTACCCGCTAAAAAAGTGAGCACTGCTACTAACAAAATTATCGCAAAAAATTTCCAATTTCTAGAAAGAATAGTTACAAACAGGCTACCTGAAAATGCAAGTATTATAAAGTAGGAAGCTATTTTTAGGGAATTATTAGCTTCCAACCTAAAAGATCCGTATGTTCCTTTCAGAAAACCGGCTAATCCTATAGTTGTCACTATCGATGCAATCAATAAAAGAAGGCCAAGTAAAAGCATAAAAACAAAAAATAAAAGAGACCTTTTTGTTTCCCCCTCGCTAACGTATACAGCAAATATTCTTGTCTTTTTTATATAAGATTTTTCCCTATTCATTAAAGAAATTCGGACTACATAATAAAAAACACAAAATATAATGCTAAAACCAAGGGACTTAATTAAAATGATATTGTTTATTAAGTTGGTGCTGGGTCCGCCTAAAACGTTACTTCTATCATTAAATGGATCAAATAAGGATGGAATTAGAAATACTGCTATTAAACTAATCCAGAATATAACAGCAGGGGACTCCAAACTAATCTCAATATAGAAATTAGCAAGTATTATTAACAACAAAATTAACCATAGAGCATAATATATAATCAAAAAAGACATCATATATTTTCATATTTAATGAAATTAATTTTTACCATAATAATAAACTTACAAAAAATTAAATCTCTTAATATATATTGATATAGCCCCAAATAATATACCAGAAATAAAACCTAGAGTTATAACTCCAAATATACTTGGTCGTGATGGAGATGAATCTACAAAAATGGAATCCAGCTGACTATAAGCATAGGGCAAATCACTTTCCAGAACCATTTTCTTTTTTTCTTCTTCAGCAAGTTGGATGGTAAGCTGGTTTCTTACTTCCACAAGCGGTATTGTTGGCAATCTATTCTCAAGGTAGTTTATATTATTTTTTATTTGAAGAAGATTCCCTTGTTTAATGATACTGTCCGCTATATGCAGACTTTTCATCAAAATATTTTTTGCAATTCTCGGATTTTTATGTGCATAGGAAATTTTTTTCATTTGAGTTTCCCCAACAGAAGAGCTTGAGAAATCCTTTTTTAAAATTTCCGATAGAGCTTTTTCATCGGGCGGTGTCCACGCAGGGCGGCCGAATATTTCAGCGACAGCGCCCTTCATAGTTGCAATTATACCTTTAGCTGGAAGCCATCTGCCGGCTTTTTCATCCCATATTTCAGGAAAATAAACTTCTACAATTTCAGAATCTTTCAGAAGCTGCCTGGCAACAAGTTCAGAGGTTATCAAATCTGAAATTTTGGAAAAGTCTCCTCCTTCATTTCCGCCAAACAATCCTGCGGCACCGGCAAGGGAGCCAAAACTGGACTTTGGAGTATATTGTGACAAGGCATTTTCGTTGGGACCAATATATACGTCAGCAACATATTTGTGGGTTGTAAAAATCAGAAACAAAACAGCTCCTAATATAAATAAGCTCACTGTTGTAAAAATGACCTTCTTACCATTCATTAAAATAGTAAAAAGTTCTCGTAATGTTAAAAAGTCTGTCTCGGCGTTTTCCATTAATCTCATTTCCTAAACGAAAGCACTTTCCTTAATGAGATAAGTCATATCTGCTTTAAAATATCCTGACCTACCGGCGCTTTCTTCAAAACAAACAAAGCCCCTATGATAATCATTGACGAAAAAAATACAGCTACTGGTATCCCAATAAGAGCCAACAAATCACTGCATAAATAGTTAATAAGAAAAAGCGTGCCCCCGCCAACCGCCAAAACCCCAACCTTCATATATGTTAAACTCGGCAAATATTCACGTACCCAGAATATGGTTAACATACCCATTACAATTGTAGATAACAAAAAGACATAAGGCACCCAAATATTCAACCCAAGCCCCAGCGTTTGGCAAACCCATCCACCTACTAGCTGGATAGAAACAACGCACAATAACGTCCAAAGATTTTTGGGCACCACCCACACAACGTCGATCAGATTGCGTAACGTATAAAATATTGTGTAGGGCAGGATGGCCAGTGAGATCACAGACAGATACTGCCAAACACCCGCTGACAAGAGGGGCTCTCCAAGCCATAGCTGGGTAAACCTCGGGCCCCAGGGCCAGAATATGGCGAGAATAAACACACATAGAAACGTTGAAGCAGTAACAATCACATGTGAGGATTTTCTCATACCTTCAAGTGTACCTTGTCCCATCTGCCGAGCGATAGCAATTGACAATATCTGGGTAACGGGTCCAATGGCGACCTGAAGAATTCTAAGAATAGTGTACGACATAAGCAAATACGAAACATCTTTGGGGGAGGTAACAATCATCCATGGCAAAATAGCCAGAACCGAAATATCCAGAAAAGATGATGCTCCGCGAGGGATCCCATACACAAATACAGACTTGATCACGCTGAAAAAGTCTTTCTTGCTGACCTTTTCAATCCGGGGCCATAGCGATACACAATATAATATCCCACCGACTGACAGGGCAGCACTAAATATGGAAAGCGGTTTCAGCAGGTCGACTATCGAGGAAAACGGCCCAAAAAAAAGGAGAATGATCAGCATTGTCCCTGCCGCACTCATCAATTCAAACATATTAGCCAGGAAAACGCGCCTGCTTCCCAGCAAGGCGCTATAAAGAAAATAATGAAAAACTGTTGATAAAACCAGCAAGGCAAACCAGTAAACCGTGCTCTCTTCGAATACATTATTACCATAAAGTATTTCCAACACATGAGACGGATATATAGCCACAAGGGCAGAAGCAATAACGGCAATGAAGATCAGTAAAACAAAACTGTAATAGAAAAACCCGGCTTGAAACGCCTTGTTTGAGCTGTTGAGCGGGATAAACCTGAGAAGACATTGAGATATCCCTAACTGTAGCGCGTTAGCAGCCATTACCGCCACGCGACGTGATAGCAAAAAGATGCCTAGTAATTCGATTGAGAGGATACGCGCAGCCACCCCCAGCGCGATGAAAAGCGCAGCACTTCTGATCACGGAGAAAGCGACGTTTATCATCACATCATGACTTATCCGGCGCGGCGCCACCTTATTATTCTTAGCCACTAGCCACCTGTAAATACGTATACGAGTATAAATATATATAGAAATATTCTAATAAAGATTGCGTACTTAATCTATATGTATCGGCATGCCAGCATTAGAAAGGGATTCCAATGCGGCTAAGTATATTTTAACGCTCATTGCGGCATTCTGCATGGAAATGAGGTTAGCTTTTCCGGAAACTAAGGCATCTGAAACCGCATACATTTGACTTCGATGCCCCATATCTTCAGCCCCAGACCAAGCAGTGTATGTTTTTGAATCTTGTCGGATAACTAATTTTTCAAAATTTGTTATCCGAGCTGTCATATTGCCTTTCATAATTTGGTACTTCTGATCATACCCATTTTTTTGAAAGCCCTTATTTGTATAAAATATCGTCGCTAAGCTTCCATCGGCAAATTTTATGGTAACGACTGCGTTTTCATCTGTACGGCCTTGAACGGAACTGGTGGCCGTTACGCTAAGCGGCTGTGAGTATCCTGTGAGTAAATAGGCAAAATCAGTAAAATGGCAAACATTACTGACAATACGATTGCCATTTGAGGGCCAGTAATACCAGCTGGACGGAGGTATATCTACAGAACGGATCACCATGCTAATATTTACGGGGCCTTCTTGCTCACTTAAAATCTCAAGCAATTTAACCGTGGCGGGCGCGAACCTTCTATTATATCCAACATGAAAAAAACTGGAGCCGTTGGCTTTAACGGCTTCGAACAAGTTGCTAAATTGCTTCTCATTTACAGCGGGTGGCTTTTCCACATAACAAGACTTACCTGCTCTTAAAACTTGTTCTGCAAGGGGGGCATGAAAACCATGATAGGGAGCGACAACGACTAGATCAGTTTTTTCATCAGAGAGAACTGCGTCAATATCTGTCGTAATATATTCAAATGGAAATGCCTGTGATGCCAGATAGCCAATCTCCGGTCGACGATCACAAACATATCTTAATTTAATTTTCTTATTTTTAACTAAGTGCCTTATACTCATGCCTAAAGGCCATCGTCCCCCGCCGATTAGACTCACATATTTGATATCATCGCCCCCTTTTCCCGATTCAAGGCAAGGCCTAACAGTACATTCTGCTGTCTCTATTTTAGAGTCATTTTGACCTGCCAAAAACCCGACTAGCTCGACGCCTCCATCCGTAGATATTAAAGAGTCAGTTTCTAAGGCATGGACTCTCTTTGTTAAATCAGAAAAATATGTCGATGTGTTCACATCACTGTCATTAACTATAGAAACATATTTCTGACAGAACTCTTCAGAAAGCCAAGCGGGTATGTCAATATCTCCATCGTAAAAGATATCAAAATTTCTTGTTTCATCCCGTAGCAAATCTTCAAGGCAATATGCTATTATCTTGCTTGCTTTGGGAAACAACCTATCCAAGTCACGTTTAGGCACTCCAATGCCAACAACCATCCCATTGAACAAACTGAATTTATTAGGCGCTTCAAGCACAATAACCGTATCGCATGCCGATGTAGCAGGGCTTGATATTATTGCTTCAAGCCCTAAATGCTTGAATACATATTCTAATATATGAAATAAAGAATTTTGCCCACTCACGGTGATTTTGTCTTGTTTGGAGACGTGGTTTTCAGCAAGGTGAATGAGTGCTGCACCATAGGGTAAAAAACCGCCTAAGAGACAAGTTTCTTTATTGTGTAAAGGAAAAAGGAATTCCCTACGTGCCAAAGTGTATTCCGAATGGGGAAGGTGTTTAAAAGAAAATCCAGCAACCAGTTCTTTATTTTTTGTACCTTTATCATCATTAATGTAGCCAATAAAACAAGAATAATATTCTTTAGTATCCAATAATCCTTCTCTGCGGGACATGGTTTTGGCACGGTCCAATGTTTCCCGGATTCCATCGTGACGCAGAGATAACAAGGCAACACTTAGCCTCGCGTACACCATTTTATAATAATGCCGTAAAGCTATATGGTCCTTGTTACGGGGGTTTTTAAATTTCAAAGATACTAAGACTTTAACAACTTCAGCCCCTCTAAAGGAAAACGGGACGGGGAAATTTTTAAAATTGCCTCTATGATAAACTTTCATTTTTTCATCTTCAATTAATGCTTAATATTGTGGTCACAGCAGAATACTCTTTTGTTCTCTCGCGCTTTGTATAGCGGCTCGCACCATCCATGTTGCAACCCACCCCGCCCTGGCATTAGCCGGATTTTCTTCAGTGCTTTGGCCTTGAACGGCATCAGCAAATTCCACCAATTCTTCCCGCTGGCCTTTCAAGCCCTTCTTCATTTTAGAAACTAATCTGCCTGCTCCTTTAATCGTTAGACTATTGAAATTGTCACATCTCACTGACACGCCATTTCCATGCATCTCAAAATATTCCTTGCTCATCTGACTGGAGCCCTCGGTTGTGTACAAAACATGGCAAATAGTTCCGTTGTCGTAAACAACTGTCGTGGAAACATTTGGATTCAACTCATCAGCATCCCCCATGAAAGATGCCGTCAAAGACTGAGGGTATTGCCCCGCAAACCAGTTACACAAATCAAGAAAATGAACGCCTTCGCCTAAAAAGCGACCGCCCTCTTCACGCGTGTTACTCCAATGATTTGTGCCTTCCGAACCAATATTTACATGACATGTCATGACGCGTCGACCCGAAGACCCAACCGCCTTCTTTCCCGCCAGCAACATTGGTGCATATCTGCGGTTGAAGCCAACCCTTACCACAAGCCCTTTCTCTGCGGCCAGACTTTCAATTTCTTTCCCCTCATCTACGTCCAGACACATTGGCTTTTCTATGAAAACATGTTTCCCCGCACTCAATGCTTCCATCGCGATCTGGCCATGCGTTGCATGGCGCGTAGATATAAGGACAGCATCAGTCTCCTCATTCTCCAGCAACTTATTGTAATCGCTTGTGCTGAAATCTGCCCCAACCCTTTTGGCCAGTAACGTTGCGGTTGCACCAGTTCGGCTGGCAACTCCAGCTATGGCAAACCTGTTATCTAATTTGCGAATATTTGGCACATGAACGGCTTTGGTGTACCCACCTGCACCAATCAATCCAAAGCGAACCTTATCCGTTATTTTTTTCAAAGATTGAGCATGAATTTGTATAGTATCATCAAGTGTCCGGGCCTGTGCGCTTTCACCCAAGTGATAGTCAATCAGCACACCGTAGGTTGCGGCATCTGCTTGCTTAATGTGTGCATAAGCAGACGGTGCTTCATTTACAGAAAATTTTCTGCTTATCAAATTTGAAATATCAAGCCTTCCAGTCGATAATAACGAAAGAAACAACTCCAGATTACGGCCTTCCGTCCAACGTACGTACCCTATAGGGTAATCCACACCTTCCAACTCATACTTGGCATCGTATCGACCTGGGCCATAGGAACAGGACATCTTCAAATCAAGCTCTTTTGCATACATCTTTGCACGCTTGAGATTCAGCCCTACGTCCCCCACAATGGAGACGCTTCCCCCCCGGCGACACAGATCAAACGCCAAGTCGATCGGCCCATCACTCTTGCCCGACGCACAAATAAC
Source organism: Sphingomonadales bacterium (assembly GCA_965227345.1). Classification (GTDB taxonomy): domain Bacteria; phylum Pseudomonadota; class Alphaproteobacteria; order Sphingomonadales. Next base: position 3,059,390 of record OZ245755.1, on the reverse strand, counting down.
AACACCGTCCAGACCATGACCGTTAGTTAGAGCCTTAACTTTCGACAATGTTTCAGAAGACGTGCCTGCCCAAGCATCTATTCCTGGTAGCTCGTTAGCTAATTTCGCACGATCTTTGCTCAGATCCAGACCCACCACCCTATATCCAAGGGACACCGCCAGTCTTGTTGCCAACTGGCCAATCAGCCCTAAACCAATCACGCCGATAATCTCGCCAGGTTTAGCGTCTAGCCGTCTAATTCCTTGCATCGCAATACACGCCAAAGCGCCAAACGAAGCTTCTTCAAAAGACACATTATCCGGTATCGTTGCTACCAGATTTTTTGGCACCGAAACATATTCCGCATGGCTCGCCAATCCAGCGCCCATGCACGCCACTCGCTGGCCAACTTGAAAACCCAAGTTGTCAGCCTCAACCTCTAATATACGCCCCGCACATGTATATCCAATCGCAGTATGATCACTAAGTTTATTCTTTAACAAATCAAGTGTGTGGCCAACCCCCTGCTGCCGTGCCATTTGCCATACCTGCTCAATACGGTCACTCGAAGACACAACTTTCTCATAAAGCCCCATTATACCTTGCTTGGATGTAACAGCCGCACCTTCAGTCCCGGTACTTATCAAGGAAAAAGCGTTCCTTACCAAAACTGATTTACTGAGTTTCTGTGGAGCAGGAACATCAAAAACATCAATTTGGCCCTGACCTGAAAGGAATACTTGTTTCATGGATTCTTTCTGATTTCTTTTATTAAAACGCTCAATGCACTGCTCTTCACGACTTGATCATGTAATATTAATGCCTTTGATGCTACCTCGGAACCAAATCCATCGCTGACCATAATATCTTCCAAATTTGCAGTGGCTGACGGCTCCCATTCGATCTCATAACAACTATTTACCCCAACTAGCAATATACAATTGGCCCGATCACTTTTAATGCACATATCTGGAGAAAAGGTAAATCGACGGCGCACCTGATGTTCATCCGATATGCTAAAATAGTCTTCAATGCGCACAATACCTGACTTAAAAGATGAAATAATATTCCGCGAGAATTCAACAGGACTTTTCAATGCCTCATACCCAGTATGCGAACCAACAATATGTTGTTCGTCCTTAAACTCATCAACTCTAACATTCCGCGGGATTGCAGTATCCTCAATGCGCCAGAAACTGGGCATTTGGGCAATCTCAATGTTATCGACAGTCGCGATATTATGAGAAAAACTACTACGATATTTATTTCGCTTGGCTTGATCGCCCGTATAAACCGGGCACCCTGGGTCTATTATGATTGGCTGACCCGCCATGCTTAATTCAAAACTAAACAGATCATTGTGACCATGACCACCAAGGCCCCGCTGCCCAACCTCCCCAACATCAACAAAAAGATGGTTTTCACCTTGTCGAACAGCAACGTAACCACCGTCTCTATAAACCCTGCAAATTGGGGAGATCGCTTCTTTTGATGTTCCAGCCAGATCGTTAGAGTTAAAATTAAACCACATTGAAACAAAATCAGATATCTGCTCTTTGGGCAGCAAAGTTTGGTCTCTGAAATATGCACAGGCAACATTTAGGAAGTCACCATAATCTCTTGGGGGCAACCCCCTGAAATTAAATACTATTGCATTATCATTATCACCAAAATTGACAGACCTTCCATCCGGCCTGACCATATCACGCGCAAACCGGCAAGCATTATGCAGACGCTCCTTAACTTCTATATCTACAGAAAACCCCGCATTTTCCAACCCTATGACAGACATCAAGAATAATTCAGTGACCAGCCGATGATAGCCTGTAGATTTTTCAAAATTAACGCCATCGGGGTAAAACTGATTGAGAGTTTCCTTCTGCACTTCAGCGTGTGCAAATCTCAACCATTTTTTTGATTTTGGATAAATATTCCTTAAAGCCAACCCGGCAACGCACAATCCTGAAATATTAGCAGCGTAATGATTTCCACAATCAGCGGTATACTCTCTGTTTTCCCAAACAAAGTGACCATGCTCTGCAATTAACCCAGCCAGCACAATTGCTAATTCTCTTGCCCCACTATTCTGACGTGCCAATAAAAGGGTCATATCCAGTAGCTGAACCAAACAGGTTAAGCGCATTGAAGCTTCCATTGGATACCATGCGACGCTGTTGGCTAGCGGGTTCTCCTGTGCCCAGGATCGGATGGTCTGATCCACCTTATCAAACCATCGTTTTTCCTCTGGAAATAAAATTGCATTTTCCAGCAAGGGAATTACAAATTGTAGCCGCGATAGTTCCCAAGGATATTTCACATCATATGGCTTGTCTCTATTCTCATAAAACGAGTATTTTTTATAGTATCTAGCCTTCCATGTATGATCAAAGCGCCAATCTGAATGCCAATCTATATCAGATAGCGGCACCATGGGGTTACCAAGCAAAATATATCCGCCGGAAGTAATTTCCTGCCCAACCTTTATAAGAGCCCCGCCTATTTCATTACTTTTGTGTGCGTACTGTTGCTTTTTCTGCTCAATATTACCTGCATTTAAAACTGACCTAGGCAGAAGACAATTAATATCGTGCTCTTTTCTCAGTTTACTTTCATATCGATGCCAATTTTTATGAAAACTTCTCCATAAACCTAATTTATGGATAAAGGTTAATCGGAACGATTGTATAAGGCGGAAAACAAGGACCTTTATTGGCATTCTTATAATTCTGGAAAATATATTGTATTTTTCAATTATAAATTGGATCACAGAAATATTCTCTTTCTTTCCCTTGTGACTAGACAGTGTATTGCCATTTAAAACCTGAATATCACGTAAATTTTTATAATCACAGATGACGATATTCTAGCCTCATCGGAAAGAATATAAGTTCCTGAAGCTAAGGTTTTGACACGACAATTCCAAAGTTTTCAATACATTTACAATGAATGGTGCGCAATATTGTAGCCATTTTTCGGAATACATTGGGCAAGAATAAGCTGGATGAGAGCAACCTCCTCGCACGCGCAAGAAATAGACCGACTTTTTACGGGACAATCTCCAGCAAGTCTAGTGTACAAAGAAAACAATGGGCTGAAACCAGACTATTTGAAATCAAAAGTGTTTCAATTTTTATCGACATTAACATCTCCTACATCTCCCAGATCCATTGCAGCAGCTATCTGATTTGCAGTACGGGTCGCGGCCAGGCGCAATGTGTCATTTGCAAGATGGGCATAGCGAGCAGTGGTAGCACTATCCTTATGTCCCAGCATAGCGCCAATAACAATCAGGCTATCCCCGCCTGCTGCCGCTACTGACGCAAATGAATGGCGCAGGTCATGCAGACGAACATCGTCAAGTCCGGCTCTCAATCTAAGTCGTTCCCAAAATTTGGGCAGACCGGTGTAGAAGCCATTAGCCCCCGAACCCGGTAAAACATGAGAATTTCCTTCGATTTTGGGCAAGCTAGCCAACAGATCAAGGGCAGGCACTCCCAAAGGAACTTTTTTTGCTCCAGTCTTGGAATCAGGTAAACGCAGGCAACCGCGCTCCCAATCGATCCAGTCCCACTTCAACGCTAAAATTTCTGATTTCCGACATCCTGTCAAAATCAGGAGTCTTACAGCGGCTACCGCAATGGCGTTCTCTCCATCATCCGCCGCCTTTTGAAGCGATGTTCCAAGGCGAGACAATTCCTCCAGTGAGAGGAAGCGCTCACATTTCCGATCTGGAAACCGCTTGACACCAATAACCGGATTATCATCTCTTAATCCTCGGTCAATAGCGAACGAAAAAATCCCCCCCAATAACCCCACCGTACGAGTTGCCGTTCCTTTCCCGCCCTTTACGATAGCACGGCCCCGGCTGCCTGTTTTAACGTCTTTAGCTGTTTTGCCGCTTGCTACATCCTGCAAAAAGCGTTGTATATCCGCACGGGTAACGTCCGGCACCTTCTTTCGCCCCAACAGGGGCTTGATATGCCGCTCTATACGCCCCTTATCGGTTGCGACAGTGCTGGCCTTCTTGGTGCCAACCCCATTCTCCAGATATAAATCACAAAGCTCTGCGATATTGGGTTCATTGCGCGCTTTTGATTTTTCTGCGGCCGGGTCATAACCGGTTGCAGCAAGGCCCAGCACTCTCCTGGCCTCGCCACGCGCTTGTTCTGCGCTCCAGGGGGAACCATGTCGCCCGATTGTGACGCGCCGCGAAGGGGCTTTTCTACCCCCTACCCCTGATCTGTATTGCACGATATACGTCCGCATACCTTTAGGCGAAATTTTGACGCCAAAGCCCGAAAGCTCAGTATCCCAAAAATAGCTATCTTTGGTCCTGGGCGTTAAATTCTCAACCGCCCTTTTACCTATTCTTATGGATGCCATCCACCAAAAATCCGTGCTTATTAGTTTAAAAAAATAAGCACATAGTAAGCACGGTGAAATAAAATGTAAAGAAGTCATATGCTAAATTATAATACTATATATTTGATTTTAAATAACTTTATGGAATTATAAGCCATTTTTAAGAAATGAGATAAAACCCAGGAAAACCGTAATTTCCCGCCCTCCGAAGGCAGAGGTCGTACAGATAAGCTAATCCGCTTACCGGCGCGCACAAGGCTATCTTTAATAGAAGATAATTGACAACCATTTATAGCCATGGTTCATACTCTTTATCAAAGTAGCTATGTCTGTTGGGGGATTTGGGTTGTCTGTATATCATCGTTTGCTGGGCTTAATCGGTCCTGTGTCCCCTCCTGTACCTGTATTCCGCGCAAGCCATGGCCGCCGCGCCTTGTACGCTGGTGCCTCCCTGCTGGCTCTGATCGCCACCGCGCCTGATGCCCGCGCCGATTGCGCCCCCGACCCCGCCGAATCGGGCGGCACTGTCTATTGCACTGGCGCAGGCGTCACAGTGAACGATACTGATCTGACAACTATTGACATGCCTGCCATGCTCATTGGGCCAGACGGTTTCGATGCCACCTTGCAAAATAACGCCGATATATCTGCATCGGGGCAGTTCGATATATTTCCTCCGTATTCCGGAGCTGTTTTGTTGAACATAGGCGCCAACTTAATAAATACAGGCACGGTCCGGGGCGAAGGTGAAGGCTTCAGCGCTATCATTGCACTCCAGAACGCCCGTAGCAAAATCACGAATAGCGGGCAGATTATTTCTGATCAGGCGCCTGCAATAACCTCTGAAGCTGAATCTTATCGCGCAATAAACCTCCTTAATCTGGCGGGGGGCACAATCACCGGCGGGGGCGGCATTGCTATTCAGGGCAGAGGAGGAATTATCGAAAATGCAGGCACTATAGTCGGATCGGTAGTTTTGACAGGTAACGATAATATATACACAACAAAGGCTGGTGGCATTCTGCAGGGTGACCTCACATTTTCAGGCGACAATAATATCTTTAAGGTCGATTATTCCCTGCTCAATACCGGCCGGGGCGTTACAGGCGTGGTTGACCCGGGGCCCGGCAGCAGCAACAAACTTGAGATTTTGATAAGCGGCACCAAAAATTTGACTTTACCTGACCTCGGGGGCTTTGACCGTTTTGGGATAGAGACAATCGATCCGGAGGCTGTTATCACATTCGCGACCTCAAACGATACGATTACCCAAACTCTTGAAGTCACTGGCCCTGGAACAGTTGTTAATCCGGCAAGCCTGGTCATAGATGATGTCACCGGGAGATTTGCTTCAGCTGCTGCGTATATCAGAAATGAAGGCAACACCGGCCCCAGTGCCGGCCCCAGATCAAATTTCATCAATCAAGGCCCCGTCAGCGCCAGTGCTGGCATAGGCATTAGCTCCTATGGAGCTGTTACCATACAGAATAGTGCCGCGATTTCAGTATCAAATGATGCCATTGGCATTTATAGCGACGTCGGTGGATATGATTATGGTGGTCTGGTCATCAATACTGGCACAATTACAGGCGCGGATGCTGCATCGGTTGGGGTCAAGCTCAGAGGCACCAGTGTTTTGTATAATCAGAACGTTATCCAAAGCGAAGGAACGGCGATATATGCATATCATGGTGGCACAGTTCACAATAGTGGCAGTATAACATCTGATGAAACAGCTGTTCTGGGGACCGATGGCTTTTTTCCTCTTGCCATAAGGAACGAGGCATCAGGCACCATCTCGGGAACTGATTACGCCGTTCAATGCAACGACTGCACGACAATTATCTATAACGCCGGAAACATAGACGGCGATATTGATGTGAAGTCCGGCACAAACTATTTCGTAAGTGCCGGGGGCACCCTAAACGGCACCGCTGATTTCAGTTCATCCGATAATATTTTTCTGGCTCAACAGAACACGGGCGCCGCCTTCAGTGATTTTGACAGTTTTAATAAAACAAATTCACATAATATCATTGGATGGGCCGTTGAAGGGGAAGGCATTGTTACCCTGGCACCCGTTGAGGGGTATTCGGGCATGGCCGTCGGCACGATTAATTCCGAAAGCACTGCAATAATTGCACCCGGCACACAAAACCTTGCCGAGCCGGTTTTATTGGTGGGGGGCGGCACATTTATCAATCAATCTGACCTGAACAATAATGACGGGTATGCACTTCAAAGCTACAGCTATTCATCTGCGATCATCAATAATGGAACAATTACAGGACAGGATGGCATTCATTCCGTGCTGGGGGCCCGACATATCCAGAACACAGGGCTGATCGAGACGAATGGATTTGGTATCAGGCTTGAACTTGATTATTCCGGGCTTGAAGATGACGACCCCGGTTTTGGAGTGGGAATTGGATTTAGCGTCATGGGCATTGATGCTTCCGGGCCACAAATTACCACATCCAGTCAGGATGAGAATAGCGCCCCTCCCCCTTGGGTGACCATCACCAACAGCGGCACAATCAGGATTAATGAAGCCGACAATCAATCGGGGATATCAGTTGGGCGCAATAGATTTAATAACCCTTATAATGGGCCGAACATTGATCTTTCCACAGATTTACCAAGAACTTTCCCATTAATACTTCCCGACGCCGATTATACGTCAGTGCTTATAAATAATACCGGCACGATCGAGACAAGTAGCTCTGGCGAGGGAATCAAGGCGCTATCCGGGTCAAATATTCGGATTTCAAACTCAGGAACAATTACCACAAACCACTTCTTCACACCTGCTGTTCTTATCGCATCAGAGTACGGTAGCGTTAATAATACAGGGCTAATCAGATCAAGTGGGCAGATTTCTACGGCTGTGTCATTGGTTGGTGAAGCACAAATGTCTTTAACGAATTCCGGCACTATCACGGCGACCGGAGGTGGTCAACAACGTGAAATTATGGACAATAGATGGGAACTGGTCGATGGTGAACTTGTACCCATTCCATTGCCCACCGTTATCACTACCCGTGCAGCGCCCACAGCTGTCCTGGAAGATGGCACCATAACCAATACCGCAACCGGCATAATTTCAGCAACGGGGCTGGCGTCCGTTGCCCTTCAACTGACCGATCGGGACACTGAAACGGTCATTGTTGAAAATGCAGGTCTGATAACCGGTGACGCAGGCGGCATCTATCCCGTTGAAATGGACGAAAATGGCGTTCAGGGCTATATGTATATCCCCGGTGCCATTCTGGGGGGGGCGGGCCAGGAAATCATCCTGAACACCGGCACCATAGAAGGGGGTATTGTTCTGGGCGGCGGCAACGACAGTTTCACGCAATTGTCGGGCGGGATAGTAACCGGCATTGTCGACGGTGGCGAGGGCACAGACACACTGACACTGGAGATCATGGAGGGCACAGATCTTCGTGCCAGTGACATTGCCACGCAGTTTCTGAACTTTGAAAGCTTCAGCACGCTGGGTACCGGCAACCTTGTGCTTGATGCCAACCCGGGTGGGGGCACCCCCACCTTCAACAATGGTCTTATCCGGATTGATAATGTTTACAACGGCGATATCATTCTGGGCGCGGCGGCCCGCCTTGGCGGCAACGGGCGCATCAGCGGCAGTGTGACGACCAGCGGCACAGTGGGCGCGGGCAACAGTATCGGCACCCTGACCATTGGCGGCGATCTGGTGCTGGACGAAAATTCCACGCTGGAGGTTGAATTCAATACAAATGCCGCTGATCTGGTCATTGTCGAGGGCAGCACCACATTACAAGGCGGCACAATCGCCTTTATACCGGATGGGGAAAATGTCTTTGGTGTGTTCAGTCACGAGGTTTTGCGCACTGAAGATGGCATTACCGGTACCTTCAACACGCAAGTTGCGCCCAATTATGCACTGGTCAGCCTGCGGTTTGAAGGCGATAGCCTGTTTGCGGATTTTGTCACCCAGTTGGGCGCGGGTGTCACGCTTTCCCCGCAATCGGTGCTGGTCGCGGATTATCTGAACGGGGCCGTAACAACTGGTGCCGGGGCTGCAACCCTTTCCGCATTCACCGACCTTGCCGGCCTTGACCCGACGGCTGAATTAAGTGCGGCCTTGGCCCAACTTCACCCGGAAGCCTATGCCAGCGGCCCCGTATCACTTGGGCTGGCTGGCGCGCTGGCGACTGGCGGTGTCTTGTCTGATCGTTTGGACCCGGCCCAGGGTATGCCCGATGGCCGCCACTGGCAGTTATGGGCCGAAGGCATTGGCAGCTATGGCTCGCAAAATGCTGCGGCCTCAGGCGGGCTTTCTGGCTTTGACACCAATCTGCACGGGCTTCTGGCCGGGATTGACTTGGGGGTGGCGAAGGACGCCCGCCTCGGGGCCTTTGTCGGCTATAATGATGCCAATCAGCAATTTGACAGCCTGCTGGCCCGCAATGACTATTCCAGTGTCGTAATAGGTGGATATGCTACACATTACGCAGGCCCGCTGACCCTGGGTGCGATGGCAGCCTATTCAGACGGCAAGATCGATACAAGGCGCTCCATCACCAACAGCGCCTTTGCCGGGACCACAAGGGCTGAATATGATCTGCAAACAATCATGGCCCGAAGTGAGGTTCGCTACACACTTGCCCTGAGCAACAGCACTACGATCGAACCTGGCGCCAGCGTGAACTACATACACATTGAACGCGGCGCGGCAACGGAAACTGGTCTGGCGGGTGTTAATCTGGCCGTGGACGCCCGGACCGTCGAGGCACTGGTGCTTGATCTGGGCGCGCGGCTGGCGAATACATGGCAAACCGGCGATATCCGGCTGACCGCTGAAGCGTCCGGCGGATGGCGCTATGACATGATTAACGATGACCGCTTTGCTGCCGGGCGCCTTGCCGGTGCAGGTACATCCAGTATGATTGTGGCGGGTGTCCCCAATGACCGGTCACAGGCTCTCGTTGCGGCAGGCCTGACGGCACACTGGGGCACCGGTCTTGTGCTGTTCGCCAAATACGAAGGTACCTTTGGGGATGATACCCGCACCCATACCGGTCGCGTTGGCGCAAGCTGGGCTTTTTGACCCGGCTACCCTCTGTATTTCCGCCTGTATTTCCGCTGCAGGGGCCCAATTATGAAACAGGCCTGTAACCCTCTATCTTTGTGCGCATTTCATCGGTAAATGGCAGCGATTCAGGCTTGCCGCCCTTGCCCCCCAGTGAAACGTAAACCAGCGTGTTCCGGGCCCGCAACTTCACATCGCCGCGACATGTCGCCGTCAGGCAAAGATCGACAGAACTGTTCCCCAGTTGCGCAACGGTCAGTTCAACCGCCAGAACATCGCTTACCCTGATGGGCGACAGGAATTCGCATTCGGTTTTAATGGTCGGGAAAGCCTTTTTCTCGACATACAAAAGGTCATAAACGGATATGCCACTGACCAGCCGGAACCAGTCCATGATCACATCATTGACGATCTCAAATGCCCGGGGATAAAAAATCAGGCCGGCCGGATCGCAATGCCGAAACCGTATGTCATAATTACAAGTATAAGCAGCCATTTTCTCTCCTGATCAGCAGACCGTTGCCCGTTCAGCCGCAAAAACGTGAACACCTTCTTCAATGACCACAAGCTGAAATCGTCCAGTTGCCTTTATGTGGCCTGACGGGCATCGAATGTCATCTTATAGTTATGTATGAGAACACCATCTACAGAAAATTCGCGGTGTTCAACAAAGGAAAAGGCAAACAAGGAATTTTTTGATACATGCATTTGCCTCTTGGCCTTTCCCATAATATAGGGTACCCTTCTATATTATGGGGCATATAATTTCAGATAAAAGCAAGCTGCTGGCCCGGGTGAAACGCCTCAAGGGACAGCTTGAAGCCGTCGAAAGAGCACTGGAGAATGAGGCGCCCTGCGGCGAAATATTAAATATTGTCGCGTCCATGCGCGGGGCCTTCAATGGACTGACCGTGGAATTGATCGAAGACCATGTCCGCGAACATATCTCCAACCCGGATGCTGATAGCGATCGTGATCGCGCACAGGGTGCCGCCGACTTGATTCAGGCCATCAGGACGTACATGAAATGAATACCCCCCGAAAAGACGCTTTCACGGGCCATGAACACGATCATGTGTTCCTTGGCCAGAATCATGAGCGGAACGAGCGCCGAACCTGGTTCGTCATCGCGCTGACAAGTGTCATGATGGTTGTCGAAATAGCGGCTGGTACAATTTATGGCTCCATGGCGCTGGTGGCCGATGGATGGCATATGTCGACCCATGCCGCCGCGATGCTGATAACGGCCCTGGCTTATCTCTTTGCGCGCCGCAATGCCCGAAATCCCCGATTTACCTTCGGCACCGGCAAGGTCGGTGATCTGGCGGCCTTTGCCAGCGCCATTATATTGGCACTGGTTGCATTGCTGATCGGCTGGGAAAGCATCATCAGACTGGTCAATCCCGTTCCCATCAGCTTTCCGCAAGCTATCTCCGTGGCCATCGTCGGCTTGGTTGTAAATCTGGTCAGTGCCTGGCTTTTGCGCGAAGATCATGATCACCACCACGGGCATGGCCACCACCATCATGAGCATGACCAGACACACGAGCATCACCATGATCGCGATCAGAATCTTCGGGCGGCCTACCTTCATGTTCTCGCCGATGCGCTGACATCTGTTCTGGCAATTGTTGCCCTCATCGCAGGCAGCATATATGGCTGGATTTGGCTTGATCCCATGATGGGCATCGTCGGGGCCCTTGTCATCGCCCGCTGGTCCTGGGGCCTGATGCGGGATACGGGGGCCATTATGCTTGATTACCGGCAGACAGATGACCCGCTTGCCGTAAAAATCCGGTCCGTGGTTGAAGAAGCGGGCGACCAGATTACCGATCTCCACGTCTGGCAATTAGGGCCGGGGCATCATGCCGCAATTGTTGCCATCGCGACCCGTAGTGACAATGGCCCCGAAACCTATCGCAACCGGTTGCACCAGTCCGTCGGGCTCTCGCATATCACTGTCGAAGTCAATCCCTTGTCCGCAAGCTGACCGCTGTCAAAAATCCGCGTTGAGGCTTAGCTTGTATCGGCGAACATCAACGACTGTGGCAGCCTTATTTGACTTCTCCGGTATCAGTAAGGGCCACTGTACCTCTGGCCATAACAAATACGATCTCTTCAAGTGTTTTAATATTCTCCAGAGGACTCTCAACCGTTGCAACGAAATCGGCTGACTTGCCGGGCTCAATCGTCCCGATCTGCTTCTCCAGTCCCATTAAGGTTGCAGCATTGACCGTGGCAGCAATCAGGGTCTCCTGTGGCGTCATTCCCCCGTATTCGGTCATCAGCGCAAACTCTTCTGCGTTGCTGCCATGGGCAAATACCCCCGCATCCGTCCCAAAGGCCGTCCTGATTCCCATCTTGTTGGCAGCCTTGAGCGCTGCCCCAAGAGCTGACAAGGTCTCCCGGACCTTTACTTCAACGGTCGGGGTATAAATGCCTGTGCCCAGTCTTGCCTCTATTCCTTTAAAAGCCATCAATGTTGGCACCATAAACGCATTATGCTTTTTCATGGCCTTCAAGGCTGCCTGATCGGCAAAGGTTCCGTGTTCGATTGAATCAACGCCCGCGTTTGCAGCGCCTTCAATCCCCCGGCCTCCGTGGGAATGAGCGGCGACTTTCAAGCCAAGCTGTCGGGCTGTATTCACGATCGATTCCATTTCGGCATCCGTAAAATGTTTACCAAGGCCGCGCCCCTGCTGTGACAAAACGCCGCCTGTAGATGTGAATTTGATAACATCCGCGCCAAATTTGGACGCTTCCCGCACATGCAGGGCACATTCGTCAGCCCCGGTACAGACATTCGGCGAAAGGCTGTCAGCCAGGGCATCATATACCGGACGAGAAAATCCGTTAATGTCACCATGCCCTCCCATAATTGTCAGTGGCATACCCGAAGCGACAATACGCGGACCAGATATTATCCCGTTGTTTACCGCATCACGTACCGCAAAAACCGATGTCGGGCCAGAGCCCAGATCACGAACTGTCGTAAAGCCTGCCTTCACCGTAACAGCCGCGTTCACCGTTGCCCTGACAGCATCGTCAGCCTCGTTGCGAACGGCTGTTTCCCAATAGGGTGCATCAGGGTCCGCTGCAAGATGAACATGGGTGTCGATCAACCCTGGTAAAATTGTACGATCCCGCAAGTCAATCACCCGTACCCGATCCCCTTCCCCGCTTTCCGTTACAGCTTCTGCGCCGACCAGCCCGGGAACAAGGCGATCAATCATCTTGTCGCGCACAATGATGGTCGTCGGCCCCAAGGCAGGTTCGCGGGCATCCACAATAACGCGGCCAGCCTGAATGACCGACCATGTTGCTGCCTGCGCCTGTGTCTGAACCAGCACCGGCAACAGAATTGCTATCAGAACAAAACAGCTGATTTTCTTTTTCATCATTGGTCCTTACAAAAAACGTTCAAACAAGATCAACACTCGCTCTGGCAACGCCTGCGCGTTCATGACGCGCCTCCACCGTAACAGATGTTCCCTTGTCAGCTTGAACAATCCATTCGATCAGGGCGCGATCAGCCATATTTTCCGGGGCCCAGACAGGCGTTGAAGGGGTGCTTCTGCCGCTACGCCCCATGAGCTGTCCAAAAGACTGGCGCGTATCCCCATGCAGAATCGTTGCGTTGGCGGGCATCTGAATTTCGGCAATACCTTCCCGCACAACCTGAATTTCCATCGCTTTTTCAGTGCCGTAACTGGGCAGATACCCCCTATTCTCAACAACCGCGCGTATTTTCCAGTTCTGTTCGGCAAGCTGCATGACTTCAATCCGGTTGATATTCAAAAGCGGCGACATCAGGTGTTGCCAGAGAAACCATTTGGGAAAAGCCTCTACCTCGGCAAAAAGTTTGCTTTCCGGCGGATTGACCATACCACGGATAATATCAAATCCTCCCAGTTCTACCGATCCAAGTTCCGGATGGTCAAATTCAAACCAGTCGACAAACCCTTCCTCCCCCAGCTCCCGATCACTCCAGTTGACCAGTTTCATTTCACAGTCATTGTCATGATCAAAGAACCAGCGGGCATAATCCTCGACCTCGAACCCTGCGGCGCGATGCGGCGCCCAGTATTCCGGGGCCCAAAGAAATATTCCCCTGTGACTGTACCCCCATTCAATCGAGCCATAAACCTCTTCATCCTGATTGACCCGGAAATCGTTGAACACATTAATCGCCGGGTAACCGGTTAAACGGGTGCCTTCGGCCCCGACCAGCGTGTAATGATCCAGATCACTGCCGGGAAGTTTCTCGTCCGGCTCCATAAAGCCGGGCCTCAGCAAAACACCGCTGAATGTATGACCGGCAACCCATGTGACAATATTCCGGTGTGCAGAGACGAAATGAGCCATTGCATGAATTTCCGGCTCGGATAGCGGGAAATCTCCGGCACCCGGCTGAAGATGGTCCGGGGCCCAGTTGGACGGCCAGTTGCGGTTCAGGTCCAGCCCTTCAGGCGGCCGGGTTGGCTGAACGGTAACGCCGTCATAATTGTAAAGCCGCCCCTCGGCAAAAATTCTGTAAAATTCGCCATCTTCTTCGGTCGGCGCCCGCTTGATCATCACGCGGCTGTCGTCGGGGTGTTTTTTCCACTTTCCGTTCTTGTCTCTCACCCGCATGGTAAGCAGCTTGCCATTGCCGTCCACGTCCTCGACAACCAGCCCCTGTTCGATAGGATCTGCGTAGGGAAACAGCCGGGTACTGGATCGCAAGAACCTTGGGGAATCAGATAAAATCGCTTCTGCACCATCGGGATTGACACGCGGAATAATGTAAAAGGCACGGGTGTCCAGACATCGGGTTACCTCCTTGTCGTGGCCATACCCTTCAAGCAGATAAAGAAGATGCGCCAGCGCGACAGTTGATGCTGTCACCTCGGTCGCATGGATATTACCATCAACGAGCATGGCCGGCTTGTCACAGGCTGGGCCGGTTTTGATGTTTGTGACGGTAATAACCCAGATTTCGCGCCCCTCATAACTTTTGCCAATACTTTCTATCGTCATCAGGTCCGGAAATTTTTTCATCAACTCATTGATGAGTATAGTGATTTCCTCATATTTTAAATATCGGGTCAAAGCCTCATGGGGCATTAAACACACCTCGTATATTTTGACGATTTCAGGTTACGCGACACAGCGCTTTTGGGACCCTGAAAGCTACGGCGTAAGCCCGGGCGGGTTAATTGCAGATTGACACTTTAATTATGCAAAAAGGCCCCGACGTATCTACGGCGCTGCATTCCCGCATTAAAACAATGATTTAGCCTATTCCTTGAGTGCGCGTCCTGTCTGCCGAAGTGCTCTTAACAACGGTATCCTTTTCCGGCTATACTTTCGGGTGCGAAGCTAGAATCTTGAACCAGGTGACCGGAAAGATATGGCATATGTTATCTCAGTTTAACGAGCCAAGTTTCAGTGTGGTATCAGACAGTCCTTTTGTGCTTAGATGCTATACACAGAAAGCGCTTTCTTCATCCACAAATGACCATGTTCCCAACGAGCTCTCGAATAAAAATTATGTAAAGACCTACCGGGGAAGTGACCTGCCATTTTCAGGAATGCAGGAAGTCATTTTCTTTGATGACGACTTCGGCCTGATTCTGATTGACTATGTTATTCAGGATTCATTCGACTATGAATTTGTTTATGAAACACTGGGGTTTGTGCAATTTCAGATTACCGACGCCTTTAATTCTCGCCGCAACAGCAGTTATGATCGCCCGCCTGGGTATACTGTTCGGCTGGCCCCTGAAGGTTTTGTCGAAAATATGTCTTTTGTCGGGGAAACCCGTTTGCGTGCGGTTACACCATTTTTTACGTCTGCAACCATTGAGTCGCTGCTGGCTCCCGATCAGGAAGCTGCACAGAAAGCAATGAACGGGCTGATCGGATGGAGCGAGAAACATCGCGAAGACCCCCAACCACTCACGCCGGGAATGCTTGAAGCAATCAGGGACACAATTGCCTGCCCTTTTGAGGGTGGATTGCGCCGCAGCTACCTTGAAGCAAAGGCAACCGAATTGTTATGCCTGACAATGGCCGGGTTTGTTGACCAGGTTGGACCAAAAGATGAATTGCGCATCAGCCGCCGTGATCTTGAAAAGCTTCGTGAAGTCAGGGAGATTCTGGATCGGGAGTTTTTTGCCCCGCCCACGCTTGTGGCCCTGGGACGCCGGGTAGGTCTGAACCGCAAAAAGCTGACCACCGGATTCAAGGCGTTATTTTCAGAAACGATCTATCAGTACAGCCTGAAGCGCCGGATGGAGAATGCGCGGACACTTCTGGGCGGCGGAGAAATGCAGATTTCCGAGGTCGCCGAAGTCACCGGATATGCCGATCAGGCCAGCTTCTCACGGGCCTTTCGCCAGTTCCATGGCGATGCCCCCAGCCACTATGTCGGCCATAGCCATGTTACCCCTTCACCCGACGGAAATACACCAAGGTAACTTTGCGCATGATAATGGTGCTGATGTGCACTTAACGTGACGCGTTGCCCTTCCTAATCTTACCAACCTGATCATTTCCATCGGAGCGGAGACAGGTGTGGCCATAGATCATTTATTGCCCTTGTTCAAAGAGGCACGTTGCGGACGCAAATCCGAAGTTTCCGGTAATGGCGGCATGGTCATCAGCAGCCATCCGGTTAGCTCGGCAATTGCTATTGATGTGATGAGCAAGGGAGGCAATGCCTGTGATGCGATTGTTGCCGCCAGTCTTGGCGAAGTGGTGATTGAACCCTATCTGTCCTCGCTGATGGGCGGATTTTCCATGTTATATTACGAAGCAGAAACGAAAAAATTCACATATCTGAACGGGAATGTTGATGCCCCCGGCGCGCCACTGGATGGCTTTGGCCCGGACAAAAGCCATTCACCACTGGCTGTGACAGTGCCCGGGTTTTGGGCAGCCGTCGAGGCGGCACAGGAAAGGCTTGGCACCAGACCCGTCGCTACATTGCTCGCACCGGCCATCGCACTTGCCGAACAGGGTTTCCCTGTTTTCCCGGACCTTTGGGGCGAGATGTTTACACATGCCAGCGTTATTGGAGCAACAGCCGAAGGCCGGGATGTCTATTTCAGGGATGGTACGCTGCTTCGGCCTGGAGACACTCTTTTCCAGCCGGCTCTTGCCCGATCGTTGCGCCGTCTGGCCGCCGAAGGAAGTGATTACTTTTATCGGGGCGATTTTGCAAAGGCGCTTTGCGATCAGGTCCGCAAAGCTGGCGGCGTGATAACACCGGAGGATTTTGCCGCGTATCAGGTGCGCTGGGAGCAACCCCTGCGCGGGACGTACCGGGAATATGATGTTATTACCAGTCCGCCACCGGATATGGGCGGGATACATCTGATAGAAATGTTTAACATTCTGGAAGGACTGGACCTTCAAAAACAGGGAAGTCCTGTATCCTCAATCGAAACGCTCGATTTCATGACGCGCATGGTACGGCTGGTCATTGATCGGGGCGCTCAATATGGAGACCCCTGTTTTGAAGATCTGGCGCTTGAAGAAATTCTTTCGCCTGAATACGCCCGGCAATCACGGGAAGAGTTGCTTAAGGCTGTTGCCATGGCATCCACCCCGCAAAAATCTGCCGGCACGCAACCGCCCGGCAGTTGCCATTTAAGTGTTGTCGATCCGCAGGGCAATATTGCCACTGTGCTGCATTCCCAATATTGCATGCCCTGGGCATACGGTGCATTCGTAGACGGGATTAGTGTCTCAACCCCGGGATGCCATTTTTTGCGCCACATGCCCCCTCCGGGTGCGCGGGCCTCTATTATGGGGGCCCCGAACATGCTGTTCAGGCGGGGGCAGCCGATTCTGGCCTCAGGGTCCCCCAGCCTGAGTTTGCTTCCTGCCATTCTGCAATGTACAACGGCTATTCTGGATTTTGGCATGACCATGGAAGAGGCTGTCCATTTGCCCCGTTTCGGGGGCTATTCCGACGACCTTCCGGCCGCCCTGCTGATTGAAAATGATTTTCCGTCCGAGGCCTTGTCCCATCTTCAAAAATCAGGACAACCCTTTGCACTAACGCCCCCGTGGAATGCCCAAATGGGTGCATTCGAAGGGATTTATTTTGACACTGAGGGAAGACAGCATGCTTGTGGCGACCCCCGGCGAACCTCCTGCGCGAAAGCAATGAACGGGCAGTAAGAGGCATCACCTCCACAGGGATGTGATCAACAGTATTAACCGGAGCAACCTGATTTGAGCACGATACCACGCCAGCAGACAGCCATCTTGCCGGGCCTGCCCTTTAAAGGTCAGGCCCCCGAACTTGTTTACCAACACCTTGACGAGTGGCAGGAAAAAGACCGTCAGCAAGCGGCACATATCCGGTTTTCGAAGCGGTTTTATGCCAATGAAGATGTCGCGGCCGTTGCAGCCCATGCATATGGTCAATACGCCAATACGGGCCGCGCCTCACCTTATCCCGGCCTGCCGTCACCGGCCAGCATCACGGCAATGTCGGATGACCTGATTGCCGCAACGGCCGGCCTGCTGAACGGGGAAAACCGTGTCACAGGCGTATTAACATCAGGCGGCACGGAAAGCGCTATTCTGGCGCTACGCGCAGCATGTGCAGATTATAATCAGCGTTACTCCGGAAACCGGAACGGGCCGCTGGAGGTCATTGCCGGTTGGTCGGCACATCCCTGTATCGACAAGGCTGCAGACCTTATGGGGTTGCGCCTGATCCGGGTGCCGCTTGGGCAGGACCGGACAATAGATATCGCGGCAGTCGAGGCAGCCCTGACCCCGCAAACCGTCATGATTTACGGATCCTTCCCTTCTTATCCGTTTGGACTTTGTGACAATATCGCCGGTTTGGGCGCGCTTGCAAAACCAGGGAATATCTGGCTGCATGTGGATTCCAGCATGGCTGGCTATCTTGCCCCCTTCATGAAAATGAATGGCGAGCGAATACCGGATTTTGATTTTTCCGTGCCCGGTGTCTGCTCACTCTCTGCCGATATGCACAAGCACGGCTATGCCGCGAAAGGGGTTGCAACGTTAATGTTTGACACGTCCCGCAAGATCGAAAAGGCAGGATTTGAATATGGCGATTTTCCCTTGCCTCCCATGGTGACCACAACATTGGCTGGAACCTCTGCTGGCGCCCCGATCGCTTCGGCATGGGCAGTATTTCAATATCTTGGCATTGAAGGATATCGCAGGCTGGCTGACGAACTGGCTGAAACCCGCAACGCCCTTTGCGCCGCAGTCCGCAGTGTTAAGGGGTTTGATGTGCTGGGGGGACCGCTCTTCAGCGTTCTGACAATTGTTTCTGACTGCTATGATATAAAACAGGTCTATCATTTAACAGCAAAACAGGGATGGTTTTTTCTGCCAACAGCCAACCCTGAAGGACTGCAACTCAATTTTAGCGTGGGGGATGGTGACCTGGCACAAGAGCTTGCCGATACCCTGGAAGCCATAGGAGACACCCTCAAATGAACACCAAAGATATGGCCGAACTGATGGCCGTCGCCTGCAGATATTTTGAAGGGATGGCAGACGGGAATGAAAATTTGCTCAGAGATGCTTTTGATCCCGAGGCTCGTTTTCAGGGCTTTCGCGATGGTGAACCGTTCCGCCGCGGACTGGACGAATTTGTCGCCATGGCCTCTGATGCCGCACAAAAGGCACCAATGGAATGGTCGGGAGCGGATTGGAATGTTGCACTGGTCGATCAGACGGGCGATGTTGCCATCCTGAAAATTACTGATTGGTATCGCGGGCGTCTGTATACTGATTATCTGACGCTTCTGTGTAATAAGGGGAAATGGCAAATCATCAATAAAACATTCTGGTGCCACCCCGAAGGCACCGGTGCCTAGATATGGGGCGTGAACAAATCTCCAAAAGCTCTGCCCTGTATGGAACAGCTCTGCTTTTTATTGCCTATTTGTTCAATTATATGGATCGCATGCTGGTCAGTGTGCTGACACAGCCGATCAAGGAAGACCTGAACCTGTCTGACACACAGGTTGGACTTCTGACCGGGCCGGCATTCGCCATCACTTACGTCAGTTGCGGCTTCCTGTTTGCCTATTGGGCCGATCGGGGACACCGACCAACCATTCTTGCCACCGCTCTGGGCATCTGGAGCGCTGCAACAGTCCTGTGCGGGATGGCCGGGTCTTTTATCCAGTTGTTTGCCATGCGTATTCTGGTGGGATTTGGAGAAGCGGGCGGCACGCCCACGTCTCTTTCGCTGATTGCCGATTATTTTCCAAAAGAGAGACGATCGTCTGCCTACAGTATACTTTTGGCCGGTGCCCCGACCGGTATTCTCATCGGTTCAGTTCTCGCAGGATGGGTCGCGGGTCATATGGGCTGGCGCTGGGCATTTTTGCTGATCGGCGCGCCGGGAATTCTTGTTGCCGGACTGATCGCATTAACGTTGAAAGATGTCCGCAAAAAGCAACGAATACCACCCACTGGTACAGAAGCCGATTGCTCAAACGATATGGCAGAACGACCGGTCCGGCGAATGGCCGAGACCTTGCGTGCTATGAAAAAATCGATTGGCGCAATTATCAGGGTCAGAAGCGCACGACACCTCTTGATCGCGATTGCGGTTGAAAGCCTTTTGTCTCAGGGGATATTTGCCTGGATGCCAACTTTTTTTGTGCGCTACCATGATATGTCCATCGAGGAAACAGGCCGCTGGTTCGGGTTGGGCAGCGGCCTTGGCATGCTGGCAGGCCTGTTGCTGGGCGGGATGATTGCAGACTATCTCATACGCTGGCGCATCAAGATGATGATTGTTGTGCCAATACTGACAAATGCGCTTTGTGTCCCGCTCTATTTCCTGAGCTTTACCCTGCCCGAAACACAAAGTTCTCTTGCAGCCTTTATTATCGCAAGTGTGATATCGGCCATCCCCCTGAGTTACACGATGAATGCCTATCAGTCTGCCGTACCGGCAGACACCAAATCCATGGCAGGTGCGCTGGTCATGTTTGCGTCAAGCATTCTGGGGATCGGCATGGCCTCGGTGATCATTGGCATGATCAGCGACCATATCCACGCGACAACCGGACATGACGGATTATCCGTGGCGCTCATGTTTGCCCTGCTGCCCGCCGCATGGGCCATTCTTCATTACTGTCTGGCCCTTAAAACGTTGGAAAAGGATATTCAACATGCAGAAATGTCAAGCGCTTAGCATCTGTACTGACCAGGGCATGAACAGGATATCGTCCCGTCGCAGCAGACTTGGGTATACACTGCTCGCTCTGACAGTGCTGTCACTGACCATGCTTTTCGGTCAGGGGACTGCCGTTGCTGCAGATACTGCCAACACTCAGCCGGTGGCATTAAAGCCTGAAGATGTATTCGCCCTTCAATTGGCCAATGATCCACAAATATCCCCGGATGGTGAGCATATTGCCTATGTCCGCACACATGCTGATATGATGCAGGATACCTATGTGCCGGTGATCTGGACAGTTAATGCAGACGGCAGCCAGGACACGCCCCTGAGTAGCGAAGGAGAAAAAGCCGCCTTCCCGCGCTGGTCCCCTGATGGATCAAAGCTTGCCTATACAGCGCTGCGTGAAGGCGGACGCCAGATTGTTGTCCGCTGGATGGAGAACGGTGCTGAAACAACTATCGGCGGTCTGGTTACCGACCCCTCCAACCTTGTCTGGTCTCCTGACGGGAAGTGGCTGGCATTCGCCATGTTTGTTCCAAAAGAGCCGGCGGGCTACAGCAAGGAGATCACCCCGCCACCGGGGGCAACCTGGAAACCCGGTCCTGTCACCGTGGATACCGCTTTTTATCGCCTTGACAGTGTGGGTATGATTCCCAGGGGTGCCATGCATGTTTTTGTTGTCCCCGCTGAAGGAGGCGAAGTTCGCCAGATTACCAAAGGTGCAGACGGTTATTTTCCGTTCGCGGGCACTGCCTTTGACTGGATGGCAGATAGCGCGTCTTTAATTGTCTCTCTTAATCTTCATGGCGAATATGACATGCTTCAGGGGAAGTGGCTTGACACAGCCCTGTACCAGTTTCCCGTCGACGGCAGTAAAATGAAAAAAATTGCTGACCCTGTGGATATTGAAACCTCGCCCAAAGTATCGCCTGATGGCAAGTACATTGCCTATATCGGTCGTGAGCAGACCGAACAACAATACAGATTAACAAGATTAATGTTGTGGGAGTTGAAAACCGGCAAGCATCGGGTCATTTCCCAAAAGCTCGATCGCGATGTGGTCAGCGCACAATGGGCCGCAGACAGCAAAAGTCTGTATGCCTATTATGCAGATCATGGCAAAAACAAGCTGGCAAAATTTGATCTTGGCGGCAGGGTAACTGATGTGGCAGAGGGGCTGGGCATGGTCCATACGGCCTATCTTGCGGAACCATCCTTCAGCGTAGCTCAAAAAGGCAGAATTGCCATGCAATGGAGTTCCCCGGCCTCAAGCGGCAATATCGCCGTGGTGGAGCCCGATGGCCACAATTTTAGGCTTGTGACGACACTGAACAAGGAACTTTTCGATCATCGTACACTGGGCAAGGTTGAAGAAATAAACTATCGCTCCCGGAAAGATGACCTGCCGGTTCAAGGCTGGATCATGTATCCGCCCGGATTTAACAAGAGCCAAAAATATCCGCTTGTTCTGGAAATTCACGGCGGCCCGAACACAGCCTATGGCCCCCGGTTTGATATCGAAAAACAAATTATCGCAGCGGCAGGATATGTGGTTTTTTATCCCAATGTGCGAGGCAGCTCATCTTACGGGACAGAATATGGGAATATGATCCAGAACAACTTTCCCGGTGATGAATTTGACGATTTAATGAGCGGAGTTGACGCTGTCGTTGCCCGGGGCTTTATTGACCCCGCCCGGCTGTATATTACGGGCGGCTCAGGTGGCGGCACCCTGACGGCATGGACAATCTCCCGGACAGACCGGTTTCGGGCGGCGGTGGCCATGTATCCTGTCATCAACTGGGAAAGCCAGGCGCTGACATCCGATATTATGTCCGAGGTATTTCAAGGCTTTTTCTTTGGCACCCCCTGGAACCAGCCCGAGGAATATCAACGTCGTTCTTTGCTGCGCACTGTCGGCAATGTCAAAACTCCGGTGATGATCATGACAGGAGAAGCCGATTACCGGACGCCCATTTCAGAATCCGAGCAATATTTTGCAGCCCTCCAGTATCACGGTGTCGAAAGCGTCTTTGTCCGTGTGCCCATGGAAAATCACGGGATCAGGCGCTATCCCAGCCACTTTGCCCATAAAATGGCCAATACCATCAACTGGTTCAAAAGCCATCAATAGATAACACAATTGAATGCGGGATTGTCTTTGGCTCAGCGCAATCCGAACAGGGCCAGCAGTCCCGCACTCAATCCCGGAATGACCGCAGCATCGTGGTTTGTCTCGGGCAGGATGCGCAGGGGCCCCATCTCCAGATCGGTATAGTTTTGCGCAATTAACAGATCTGAAAACTGCTGTACAAGATTAACCGGATCGGGGTTTCCCAACAATCTGGTCAGCTGATCCTGATCCTCTTTATAGGCGGCGGGCAGCCCAAGAACAGCCGCAAGAGACCTTTCCCTGTCACCAATCGCCATAAAGACGCTGGCATCCAGATCGTCATGCGTATTAACATATTTGTGCGCCCGGTCGAGAATCTCATTCTGGCCCCACACAATGGCCGGACTGAGAATACAATAGCTCGTGAAACTGTCAGGCGCTTCAAGAAGAACATGCAAGGCAAAAAGCCCCCCCAGAGAATGCCCGAAGAGAGCCGCATTTTTGCTGTCTACCGGATAGCGGGCTTCAATCACCGGTTTTAGTTCAGTGTTGATAAAGGCCAGAAACGCTGGCGCCTTGCCGGTAGATATTTCGGGGTCATTCAGAAGCTTGCTCACCAGTTTCTCGTGGGGGATATCACGCACCGGTGAATAATCCCGCAATCGCAACGGAATGGTTTGTGCGAAAGTATCAACCGGATAACCAACACCGACAATGACCATCGGCGGCAGGTCCCCTGAATTGGTCAGAAGCCTGACCATATCAACAAACAGATCAAAATACCCGTTCGCATCCAGCAGGTAGATGACAGGGTATTCAAGGCTTGTTTCGGCAGAGCTGACAGGGGGCGGCACGGCAACCTGAATACGATGGGTCTGCTGCGTTGCCGTGGAAAGAATATCAAATTGTGACGAGGCCGTTGTCGTTTTGGCTGGCGCCAAAAATGTACAGGCCTGGCACAGCGCGTCCGGGGAACTTGCCGTGACCGGCGAGCAGGCAGCAAGGCCAAAAAACAGCAAAACAGCTATGCCATTGCGGCGGCTTTTGTCACGTGAAGGAAGCTTCATAATAATAAACTTCTGTTATCCCTTTTCTGATGCAATGTTACGCCCCGACGGATCATCCGGACGTAACAAGCATAGTAGAGTTAGAAGTTCAGGGAAAGCTCAACCCCGTAGGTGCGGGGCTGTTGCAGGAACGCAATACTGAACAGGCCCGGAACGTCTGTTGCTGAAGACGCCACGGTTTCATTGGTCAGGTTACGCCCGTACAGGCCAAGCGTCCATATCCCGTCGGACGATTGCACACCGATGCGACCGCTCACCCACCAGTAGGCATCCTGCCGGGTAATACCTTGCCCGCCGGGAGTCAAATCATAGCCATCACGCCAACTCGCCTCACCAAAGACAAACAGCTCCATACTGCCGGAAACCGGATGAGAATAGCTTAGACTGTTATGAACGCTCCATGGGGACGTGAGGGCAGGACGCAATCCGTCATTGTCTCCCCCTTTGTATTTTGAATTGATGTAACCCGTGCTGAACGACCATGTAAGGTTTTCCGCCACGAGGAAGGTTGAATCAAGTTCAAAACCCCATGATCGCACGCCCGGTTCGTTCGCTGGAACGTACCGAAAGTTCACGGGATCATAAATCAGACTTTGCGCATCTTTCACCTTCAGATAGTAGCCGGTCACATTAAATCGAAGCCTTCTGTCAAGTAACTCGCTACGGAGGCCCACCTCGCCGGAATTGATAAATTCAGGCTTGACGGCTTCACCGGAAAACCCGTTATTGAAGCTGGAATTAAAACCCCCACCCTTGTAGCCTCGTGCATATTTTACGAAGGTGGAGACGTCATCGGTCCAGTCCATGGTCAGGGTCAGATCGCCGGTCAGGGCCTTGTCTGTGATATCATTAACGGTTGTTCCAAGAACAATGGTCGCATCATAGGCCTTGGGCGCCGGGTTTGCTGCCGTCGGCATATTCACATAATCCCCTATCATCGGATCTGTGCCATCAATACCAAGGGATTCAGTAACGGAAATATCCCGTTTGTCTATTGTGTAACGCAGACCGGCCGTGACACTGAAAATTTCGCTAAATCTGCTCGTGGCCGACCCAAAGGCAGCATAGCTGTTGGTTGTAACCGTTGAATCATCAATCGTATTGGCGCCAGCAATTCTGCTTCCGTCAACATTAAACCCGGCAAGGAAGTTCTGATAATTACTCAGAGAATCCTCGTAGTAATATAATCCGGCAAGCCAGGTAAGTTGCTGGTCCTGTGACGACGCAAGGCGAACTTCCTGCGAGAACTGATGCTGATCCTGATTGTTCTGGGCGGTCGCAAAGAATGTACCAATGCCGGCAACGCCTAAATTCGCGTCCGGATCGCCATCCTGAATGGCATTGGCCTCATACTCGCGATAGCTGGTAATGGACGCCAAGGTCATGTCATTGGGGAATGTATAATATATATTCATGGCGACGCCGCCGACCTGACGATCCCCCCTGTTCCATATATCGCTATATGCAAGACGGTCCAGATTATCTTCGTCAAGAGAGGGGATGCCCGGCGCACCAAAGTCACCATGGGTATCATGGTTGGTATAGTCGTCATAATCTGCGGATAACAGAATTTCCAGATCTTCACTGGGGGTAAAAGCCAGCTGTCCGCGAAACGACCATGCATCTTCGCTGTCGAGCGGTTTATCAAGCGTAACGTTGCGCGCAAAACCGTCACGATAATAACGACCAATACCAATCTTGGCAGCCAGCTTGTCTTTAATAATGGGGCCACTGATCACACCCGTGGCAACAAACTGGTCATAATTTCCGTAAGAAACCCTGGCCTTTCCTGTCAGTTCATTGCTCGGACGGCTGGTGGAAATATTAATGGACCCACCGGTAACATTTCGACCCTGCAGGGTACCTTGCGGGCCACGAAGAACCTCTATCTGTTCAATGTCCAGCAAACTGGTGCTAAACCCTGCTGCCCGGCCGATGTAAACATCATCCAGAATAACGGCGATCCCGGTTTCAAACCCCGGGGCGCTGTCAGCTGAACCGACACCGCGTATGCTAATTTCCGTACTCAACGTTGTGAGACGGCTAATGTTCATGTTGGGAATACTATAGGCAATATCGACAACATTACGGAAATTGTACGATTCAATCATATCCGCATTGAACGCAGTGATCGAAATCGGCACATCCTGTATGGTTTCTTGCTGCTTGCGGGCAGTCACAATAATTTCCGAAAGCTCCAATGCTCCTTCTTCAGCGGCAGAGGCCATCGGGGCAGCACCGGAAATAATCATGGCAGACAGCGCCGAACAAAGACAAAGGTCTCTTTTAAAACGCGAACGGTATTTCAAATTTCTTCTCCTTTTAGCCACATGTTATCTTTATTTTTTCGCACAGCAACGTGGCAGTCACTCACCAAACTGAAAGACAAGCATGCCAAGCCTGTCCGGAATTTGAATAGCGAAGGGTTACTTATTCTTGACAATGTGGAACTAGTGGAGCGCGGAAAATTTTGTCAAAGCGATCTAATCGTGATTACAGAATTCACAAGGCAACGCCAGCTAATATGTGGTGAAGCCAGGACGGTTTTCGCCTGACGCAGGGTTACTGAACACGGTTCGAGACCTGCAGGACGACATGAGTGTCCTCTTTAACCTGTGGCCCTGTGACGGCCCGGAGTTCGGCCGCTTCATTGAAGGTATTCTGGCAACGACTGATTAGGCTCAGGACCCGTTAATCTGGTTGTGTTCAGACAAAAACTGGCACGCCAGCGCTTCCCAGTAGCGGACCCCCAGCGACAGGATTTCATCATTGAAGTCATATTCCGGATTATGGACCATGCATCCGCCCCCTTCAGATTCCGTCCCGTTGCCGATCATGACATAACAGCCGGGGCGCTTCTGCAGCATGAAGGCAAAGTCTTCTGCCCCCATGATAACGTCATGATCACCATTAACATATTCCGGCCCCGCAACTGATCGCGCCGCAGCAACCGCATAATCTGTTTCCCGGCCTGTATTGACGAGAGGCGGGTAATTGGTTCGATAATTTACAGACGCATCCCCGCCATAGGCTGCCGCATGACCTTTGCAGAATTGCTCATATGACCTGGCTATTTTACCACCATATTCAATATTGAAATGCCTTACAGTGCCCTTGAAAAAAGCTTTTTCCGGTATGACGTTATAGACGCCCCCTCCTCCCGCTTCCATGCCGGTGATACTAAAAACGATCGGGTCAACGGCCGGAAACTGCTTTGCGATCAGGGCAGGCGTCCCCGCAATGATATTGGACGCAATCAGAATAGGATCAATTCCCTTCTCCGGCGCTGCTGCATGCGTCCCTTTTCCGGTAATTGTAACATCAACGATGTCAAAACCCGCCAGAAACGGCCCCGGGCGGGTTATAAATGTTCCAACAGGTGTCGCCGGGGCATTATGCATGCCAAAGACAGCTTCACAGGGGAATCTCGAAAACAGACCGTCTTTTATCATTACATCAGCACCGCCTGCCCCTTCTTCTGCAGGCTGAAAAATGAAATTGATCGTCCCGGGCCCTTCAAAAGTCTCCGCCAGCCTCTTCGCCGCACCAAGCAGCATGACCGTATGTCCGTCATGGCCACAGGCATGCATCTTGCCTTCATACTGCGATCGATGGGCAAAATTATTCTGCTCTTCAATTGCCAATGCATCCATATCTGCCCGAAGCCCGATAGTGCGACCACTCCCCCCCCTGGCAATCGTGCCAACAACACCTGTCTTGCCAATGCCGGTCGCAACGTCGATGGAAAAGCTGCGCAAGGTATCTGCAACAAATTCAGCTGTTCTGGTCTCTTCAAAGGCAAGCTCCGGGTGAGCGTGAATATCCCGGCGCCACTCACGCATTTCGTCGTGAAAGCATAGTTTCTGGCTTCTTTCCGGTGCGATTTCCATACCTGTTCCCTGATTTGCGTTTAGTCGTCGTC
This sequence comes from Sphingomonadales bacterium, assembly GCA_965227345.1. Taxonomy (GTDB): domain Bacteria; phylum Pseudomonadota; class Alphaproteobacteria; order Sphingomonadales. The sequence continues at coordinate 3,031,690 of OZ245755.1, read as the reverse complement.
TTCACAGATTGTGTAAGTTGAGACAGTCGAACGTGAAAAAACTGCTACACCCTTGAAAAAAATAAAATTCTGTATGCAACAACCTGTTTTTGGTAACGTGGACGTACTGGGGCAACGGGTTTGACTTATTGTCCGGGGGAGGTGCGCATGGCATGGCAACGGGATCAACCTGTTGAGGTAATTTTCGAACAGTACCGGTTGCAATTGAAAGGATATCTTTTCAGAATCCTGCGTTCACTTGAAGACTCTGAAGATCTGGTTCAAGAGACATTTCTCAAGTTTTATTCTGCGTCAGGCTCTCAGGTTATCCGTTCTCCCAGAGCGTATTTATTCACCACAGCATATCGGTTGGCGGTCAATATGTTAGCACGACGCAAGATTGTCATTTTTGAAAATGGTAATGACGACTTTCTCAATAAAGTGCCTTCCCTTGAAATAGACGCGGAAGAAGCCATGGTCCAAAGTGAACGCATGGACAAAATTATTGAAGCAGTTAATGGCCTTTCACCACAATGTCGCAAAGTCTTTATGTTACGCAAAATTGAGAATTTATCGCATAAAGAAATTTCGGCGAAAATGGGTATATCGATCAGTACGGTCCAGAAACATTTGACTAAAGCACTAAACACATGTCGGCGATCGACATCCAGCACAGATAACAACCCGGCTATTACAACGACCAGGCAAGAGGCATGACAATGAGCAAGCAATCTGGTGTTCATGACCCGAAAATTGAAGACGAAGCCGCTGAATGGGTAATTCGTCAGGATTCCAGCCTGATGACAAATGCAGATGAGCAACAGTTCAATGCCTGGCTTGCCCAAAGCGATGCCCATGCGTCTGCTTACAACGATATGCTTGTGGCCTGGTATGAACTGGATAACATTGGCAGCCGAATTCCTGAGGCGCGCCCTCATGACGCATTATCAAATACAATCAGATTTCCTCAAACATCAAGAAAAGAAACTGTTTGCCAGACCCGGCCAATCACCCCCGGCCGGTTTTGGAATCCGCGCCCGATTGCCGCAGCGGCGGCACTGCTGGCCATTATTTCTATCGGCTGGTTTATGGCTGGAACGCCTGATAATAACAACATTCTGACGACAGACGTTGGCGAAATCCGGAAAGAGGTTCTGGCCGATGGCAGCACGGTATCGCTGAACACAGACACAAAACTTGTCGTGGATTATAGTGAAACAGCCCGGCGGATTATATTAAAAAATGGCGAAGTTTATTTTACCGTCGCTCATGATGCAGCACGGCCCTTTGTTGTTTTTACGGATAAAGGCGTTATTCGTGCAGTGGGCACAGAATTTGATATTTTCAATCGCAATGACTCGGTCGTGGTAACCATCACCGAAGGTATTGTAGATTACATCCATCCATCCGAAGAATTGCGACACGCGACCGACATCGCCAATATTGCGGAAATTGCACCGTCTCCGACCAAACGACTGACGGCAGGCCAGCGTCTTGACTTTAACGGGCCGACGCCGGCGGTCATAGATGCCAGCGAAGACGAGATTGAGCGAATTCATGCCTGGAATCAGAATATGCTGTCATTCTCGGGAGAAACTCTTCAGGAAGTGGTGAAAACGCTTAATTACCATACCAACCGGCATATCATTGTCGCGGACAAACGCCTGAACAACCGGCTGATCGGGGGGCGTTTCAATGCAAAAGATATTAACGGCATTATCTCCTCCCTCGAACTTATCCTTCCCGTAAAGGTGGTCCGCGTTACACCCTACCTGATTTTGTTGACATACAACGAAAAGACCTGAAGCCAGCGTGCAGTGCAGAGCACAGGCTACCAAATTTTCCTTGAATGGAAAAAGCGTATCAACCTGTCAAATAATGCAGGTTGATACGCTTCATAAAACACCTCATAGCGAACAATGTGATTAACGCACCTCGACCGAAGGCCCCTTCTGGCGACATTTCCTTGTCGCACTCAAATCCACCGTCATTTCTTCCGGATCAATCACCACACCATACTCACGTGATGCGGCCTCAATCGAGACAAGTTCATCCAGTACATCGGTCAGCACAGCATCCGGATTACGGGCAAAGGGGTCACCCCACCCGCCACCGCCAGCAGAATTGTTCGTGATCCGATGACCGGCCACTACAGGTATTGCTTCAGTGCCGGTGGCACGTTCCATATCGGTGTCAGGCTGGAAAATGAATGCCCCTCTCTGTCCGGGCTTTCCACCATCCATACCCCAGGGGTCGGTGAGTGTTTTCTTGACCACACCAATGGCTGTGGCAGGAGCCTTATAATGATATGTCCGCGTAACCCCAAGCCCCCCGCGGTGCAATCCTGCCCCGCAGCTATCCTGACGCAAACCATAGTTTTCTACAATGAACGGCGCCTTCATTTCCTGCATTTCGACAGGATTATTCCGACAACCGGGCTCGCTCAGATGCATTATGCCGTCGCTGCCATCGCCACCCGCATGACCACCGCCCCCCACGCCTTCATTCGATCCTTCAAGGAAAAAATGCTTGGTTTTGGGATGAACCCCTACAGTTAGCAGGGCATAGATATCACCGCCGGAACATGCCGGAATAATCTCCGGCATGCCCTTGGCAAGGGCCTTGGTAATGACTTCCGGGGCCAGAATAGCGGGCCAGACCAGAAATGTAGATGCTGGCGGCACAGCATTCATAATTGAACCTTCCGGTGCAATAACACGCAATGGCGCAAAATTGCCCTGGTTTCCTGGGGTGTCAGGCGTGGTGATCGCCTTGAAGGCCAGACAGCTTACACCCATTGTCAGACCGATAGGCAAATTGGTCGGGCCAACCGTGGCAAGATCAGACCCGGTCCAGTCCACAATCATTTCATCTTCACTTACCGTAACGGTCACTTTCATGCGGACCAGACGGTCCTTGTCTATCCCGTCGTCATCAATGAAATCTTCTGCTGTCCAGCTTCCCCGAGGCAGTTCAGCCAGCCTCATGCGCGCCAGTCGTTCACCGTGAGAGAGCATCTCTTCGATTGAAGCCTCGAAAACATCGGGACCGAATTTTGCGACCAGGTCTTTCACACGGTGTTCCCCGGTACGACAGGCCGAAATCTGGGCATGCATGTCACCCGTAACCACATCAGGCATTCGGGAATTGAACCGAATAAGGTCTTCCACCGGACGGTTGAGCTTGCCACGTTCATAAATCTTGAGACAGGGCATAATCAACCCTTCATGCGCAAGCTCCGTTACATCCAGGCAATACCCAAGGTCACGCTGGTTCAAATCGAGCCAATGCATCTTCACCGCAACAAACGCCATCAACCTGTCATCATGGAAAACCGGTGCGAAAGCCAGAACATCCAGGGTATGGGCTGAACTCCAGTAAGGATAGTTCAGCAGGATAATGTCACCGGGATGAATATTATCAAGGCCCAGAAATTCAATGGCCTTGCGCAGGGCATAATCATTTCCCGATGTAAAAATGGCAAGGCCCGGCGCTTCCGCAATCATACGGCACTCCCGGTCATAAATGCCGAGGCCGAAATCATTGATCTCATATATTGTGGTGGTGCAGGACGTGCGGATAAGATTACGCGCCATCTCACGTGCCGCCGAGATCAAATAATTGCGGATGACTTCAACAGTAACGATATCAACTTTGGCCACGTAAAATCACCCTTTATCCGAAAATGTAATGTGCAAGTCGCCGTATTCCCCCACCTTCAGGCGATCCCCGGCATTGACCACGATGGTTGAGGCCTTGTCTTCAACAATGGCAGGCCCCTCAATCACGGCGTGCGAAGAAAGGTCGCTGAACCTGACGATCAGATATTCACTCGCCTCCCCGTTCACAGGGTTAATCACATTACGAGTGGTCTTTACAGCCAACCCGTTTTCAGCAGCCGTTGATGAGCGTCGCGGCAGTTCAGGGTGCGGTAACAATCCGACCACCCGCAACCGTACCGTGACGATTTCGACAGGTTGGTCCATCTGATGACCGTACAGACGTAAATGAGCTTCGCCAAAATCTGACCTGATCTGATCAGCATGACTGGCCACCAGCTCGTGTGCAGGAAGCGGAACAGTCACCGCGTGTTCCTGACCGACATAACGCAAATCCGCCATGGGTAGCAAACGTCGATCAGATGATGGCACGCCGTCCGCGTCCAGAAGATGAACGGCTTCATCGACCAATTCTGCGAACAGGTTATTGACGCCTTTAAGGTCAAGGTTTTCAAGCGGCATTATCCGCGTACGCGACAGATCGTGCACCACATCAACCATCAGCATGCCCAACGCCGAAAAGTTCGACGAACCCGGCGGTATAATTGCCGCATTCATCCCAAGTTCCCGGGCCACGTGGGCCGCGACGAATGGCCCGCCCCCTCCAAACGCCAAAAGTGTAAAATCCCTGGGATCGTACCCTTTTTCAATCGATATTTCACGCACAGCCCCGACAATCCGCGCAATTGAGATACGTACAATTCCGGCAGCTGTCTGAAGAATGGAAAGACCAAGTCTTTCGGCCAACCGCCCGATTGCTTCTTCGGCCAGAGATCGGTCCAGATGCACCTCGCCTCCAATGAAGTTTTCAGGATCGAGATAACCGATAACCAATGCAGCGTCAGTGAACGTTGCAGACTCTCCTCCTTTCCCGTAGGCGGCAGGTCCGGGCATCGCCCCGGCACTCATGGGGCCTACCTGAAGATGACCGCCATCATCTACCCAGGCTATAGAGCCCCCGCCAGTCCCGATGGTATGAATACGCAGGGTTGGAATCGACAACGGAAAGGAATGAAAACTCTGTTGGGTATCAGTCGTGGGCACGCCGTCCACTACAAGCGAGGCATCCAGGCTGGTGCCCCCCATGTCAATGGTGATCAGATTGGGTGTGCCGATCAATTTACCAAATCCTGCAGCACCAATGACCCCGCCTGCGGGGCCCGACAGTATCAAGTGAACAGGGCTCTCCTTGGCGGCCCTTGCCGTCAATGCACCCCCTCCCGATCGTGTGAGGAGAAAGCTTCCTTTGAAGCCTCGCTCGGTCAGGGCCTGGTCCAAAAGCTCCAGATATCCTTTCACGATGGGTTTGGTATAGGCATCAATGACCACCGTACTGGTCCGCTCATATTCCCGATGCTCACGCACCAGTTTATGAGAGACGCTGACAGACACCTCAGGACACACATCCAGCAAAACCTGTTCCATCCGGGCTTCATGTGCCGGATTGACATAGCTGTGCAGGAAGCAGATTGCGACTGACCTTATCCCTGCGTCATGTATTTTTTGGGCAACGGCGCGGGCGCTTTCTTCACAAAACGGCTGGAGAACCGCCCCCGTATAGTCCAGGCGTTCCTGCACCTCGAAGATATCCCTGCGGGGGACCAGAAGTTCCGGCTTTTTGTGTTTGAAGTCATATAGAGCATCACGACTGGTCCGCCCCAGGACGTAGACATCGCGGAACCCCTGCGTCGTGATGATGGCTGTACGAACACCGGTACCGGTCAAAAGCGCATTTAAACCCAGCGTCGTGCCATGGACGAATGCCTCGCAATTTTTGTAATCCAGATCAGCTTTCTCAAAACCACGCAACACACCGTCCGACGGATTGCCCGGAACCGTATCAACCTTTTCGAAGCGGAGTGTATTATCCGCCTCATTCAACAACACTACGTCGGTGAATGTACCACCAACATCTACCGCTATTCTCACGTTACACTCCCTGCATCACGTCTAAATTCTTGCCAGTTCGCCACATCACGATCAGAACGTCGCGCTTAGTTCAACCCCGTAGGTACGCGGCGTCCCGACGGTGCCCAGCGCGTTATAGCCGGTAGAATCCAGACGAATGATATTGGTGACATATTTTTCATTAAACAAATTCTGGCCGAATACAGAAATACTCCATCCCCCGTCCAGATTTCCGAACGACAGCCGCGCATTCACCAGATCATACCCGGACTGGGTCAAATCGCTCTCGTCGAAAGGATTGAAATACACCTTGCCCTGATACTGATATTCACCGCGGGCAACCATCAGGAAAGTATCTGCGATTTCCCAGGTGTATTCTATAGACGAATTAAAGGTAAATCCCGGCGAGTTGCGCAGCTTGTTGCCGGAGAGGTCCAGAATGCCAAGTCCCGGGAAAGCCGGGTTTTCCGTGTTGTATTCGTCATAATGGGCGTCAAGAAGCGAAATGCCTGATGTGATGACAAGGTCATTGACCGGGGACGCTGTCAATTCCAGTTCACCACCCCAGACCTTTGCCGACGCCGCATTCTCTACCACCGTCACATTCTGCGTCCAGCGCGTCACCTGCAGATTGGTGTAGTCATAATGGAAAGCGCTGATGTTCACCAGAAGCCGACGGTCCAGCCATTCAGATTTAAGCCCTGCCTCATAAGACCAGATATATTCCGGCTCAAACTGCTCGCCATTGCCCAGCGAATTGAACCCGCCACTCTTGAACCCACGGGTGACAGAAGCATACAGGAAAACATCTTCCGACAGCCTGTAGTCCAGACCGAACTTGGGCGTAAAGGCATCCCAGCTATCGCTGCCCGGCAATGTCGCAACAGGAAAACCCATAATACTCAGGTTTGCGACATGGTTTTTCTTCTCCCAGGAATAACGAAGGCCAGCCGTCAGCTTGAGGCGATCGGTGACGTCAAATGAACCCTGCGCGAACGCTGCCACCGCGTTGGTTTTGTTGGTTGCCGGAAGATTCAGGAAAAACCCGTACAACGGCTGGAACAGATTGGCCGTCATTGCACTGTCTTCCCAAAAATAATAGAGGCCACCAATCCACTCAAACGGGCCATCCTGATTGGAAAGCAACTGAAGCTCGGCACTAAATTGTTCCTGATCTTCACCCCAGGTAATATATTGCTGGGCAAGCTCTGTGCTGTCAGAATCGAGTTGTTGAAACCAGTAGTTTTTGCGATAGGCTACAATCGCCTTGCTTGTCACTGCGCCAAGGTCCCAGGTCGCTGTGGAATTGACGCCCCAGTTTTCGATCTCCCGAAATGAATCGGTATCCAGCCGGACTTTATATAACTCTCCGGGATTAAAAATTGCCCCCATGTCGTTGGCCAGACCGGGTGTTAGCACTTTAAACGGAGGACCATCACCGTCATCCTTGATATAATCAGCCGAGATCACAAAATCAAAACTGTCGGACGGGGTAACAGCCACGGCACCCCGGAAGCCATAGCGATCAATACCATCCAGCTTCTTCGGATCGGCGCCTGGCTGAAGGTTTGTGATGAACCCGTCCCGGCTATCTTTCAGAAAGGAAAAGCGCGCACTTACCTTGTCTTTGATAACAGGGCCGTTTATCGCACCGGAAAAGCGCACCTTGTCATAATTCCCGAAGGCAGCATGCGCTTCAATATTAAAGTCAGGCGTTGGCTGTTTTGTGACCAGCATCAGCGCGCCGCCGATTACATTTCGACCATAAAGAGTTCCCTGAGGCCCCCGCACCACTTCGACCCTTTCGATGTCAAGTAATGTCGTGACCGCACCCTGAGACCTTCCCAGATAGACACCATCCATATAGACGGCTGAACTGGGTTCATTTCCGACGCCCAGAATATCCGAACCAACCCCGCGTATGTAAAGATGGGCGTGCGTTCCATTCCGGCTCAGAGACATGCCCGGCGTTCGCATCACAAGGTCCCATGTATCCTGTACGCCACCGGCCTGAAGGTCGGCTGAGCTGAAAGCCGTAATGGAAACGGGCGTATCCTGAAGTCTCGTCTCACGTTTTGTTGCCGTGATCACGATCTCGTCAATACCTTTGACCACCTTCACCTCACCCTTGTCCTCAACCTCGGTCGTTTGCCTGGCAGAAACGGAACGAGCACTGGAACCATCTGCCAGATATTGATTGTTGGACGCATAAATCGGGCGATCTTCCTGAACTGTGGACGATTGCTCCCGAGGATAGATAACGACGGTCCGGTCTTTGCCAAACCGGTAATTGAGGCCTGTTCCCTCAAGCATTTTCTCAAGAGCACTTTTGGCCGACATCTGCCCGACAACGGGATTAACCCGAACGGACTTTACAGCATCGAACTCATACATGATCTGGTAGTCTGACTGTTTCGAATATAACTGCAATGCTTTGCTCGCCTTCACTTCCCCTATATTAAAGGGTTGTGTTGGAGAGTCTGCAAATGCCAGTTCGCCACCACCATAAAATATGGCGAGACTAGCCATTATAACGCGAAAGCCCCGGCTGAACCGCTTGCCTGCTACACGATAGTTAACGGAATTCTTCGTTGTCATTATATTCGCCATATATTCCCCCTTTGATCATCATCAAACATTGCCAGCGCTTTTGCATCAGCTTTCATCAAATTTGAGCGTAAAATGAAGCGTGCCTGTCAATATCCAAGACAAGTGGGAACAGCAAAGCTGCTATATGTTTTATTAATTTTCAATGTCGGCTGCCGAATCTTCCCGCCAGACCTTGTGCCGGACGTGTAGCAGAGGGGTGCTGTCAGAGGCACGCAAACTGGTCTCAGTTTATCTCATACAGGCGCAGGGGCATATGTATCAGGCCCTCGTCCTGCATCATGGCCAACCGTACCACCAACCTGTCCTTAAGAGACTTGGTCACATCCAGCGGCATACTCAGCCCCACCAAAACAGTCTCTGGTGGCCACCCAAAAGGGTGACTCACCGCTAACCGGCGAAAATATAGGCAGAATTCAGGGGCCTAAAACCATGAAATATCATTATACAACAATTACTTATGATGTGGCGGGTGCTGGCAGTCACCTGCGAACCTGTCTCTGACATTCCATGGCCGATAACAGGGAATTTAATTTCCCTGTTAAGCCCGGAAACAGGGAGCGTGGATCAAGGATACAGGGAAAGACAAATACTCGCCTGTTTTAGTCAGCCAACGTGGCCGAACAGAGCAACGGGCGGTCACCCTACCATTCCAGGCCCAGGCGCAATCCGATCAGAAGGGCGTCTTTTATGCCCGGGTCCAAACCCGGATTGATAACATACTGTACATCCGGCTGAAGATAGACCCACTCGGCAACGGGGGCCTTCCAGGTGAGTTCTATCGAAAGTTCGTGCCCCGCCACCTCTTCGCCGGCAAGGGCCATTCTCTCGCGCCAGGAAGACCCGGGGCTGCTGGCGATAACAGCCAGACCAATCTGATCATCATCCCGGCCCGGTACAGGCCCCGTATAAACACCCCCAACACTGATATATGTGTCAATCGCGTTAAACTTCCCGTCCGCAACACCGGCCCGAACAAACCCGACAAGTCCCTGTTCCGCATTTTCCTCACTATAGAGCGATGTTTCAGCAAGAGCATAAAAGCCGTCATTGCCCTTGTGGCGGAGAGGGTCCCCCAGCGCATCTGTCAACAAAACATCTTCATAACCTGCTGTATAGAGCCAGTATCCGGCGGATATTTTCGACTTTCCGGCTTCATATCCGGCTTCGGCAACAATCAGGGCCCCTTCCTGCCTGCCCAGTTTGATGACGGTGCTTTTTGACGACGTGGCACTGCCAGGAACACCGTCAAAAGCCGCTATATTCATGTAATATTTCTGGCGCAAGGTATGCCGGAACCGCAGACCCAGCCCGGTATAGGGATAGGTGGAGGGCCCTGTAATCCCGCTGGCGCCAAACTCTCCCCCGACACCATGGGCAGAATGTATGAAAACGCCCCGGGTTTCACTGGCATCAAATTCTTCGTTAATCTCCTGCAGCCCGGCCCTGATTGACGTGTTTTCACCAAGCGTCTGCTCAATCCATGCCTCGTACAGCCAGACAGAGCTCACGTCTGTTTCAATACCGCTCACCGCATGCAGCGCGTTTGTCATGTCCGTGACGGACGTCCCGTTACTGTATATGGCCGATACCCTGGCACTGGCGCCATGCCAGTTGAGCAACGTGTTCCCGTCCACAGAAATGCCGGCATCGGCATAGGCCAGATACCGAATATCCTGGTCGACACCACCGGAAATACCGGCCCATGTTTCACTTATATGTGAAAAGTCAAATTCAACAGACCCCGACGCATTTGCCGGTCCAGATGCCAGAGTGGCTAAAAAAAGGGGGCTGACCAGAGTCCTGATCCTAGGTTCAGGACTCATTAAATCCATCATATTACGATTTCAGCAAGGCAGATAGCTGAGAGGAAGATATGGGCGCAGCGGTCGTATCTGGTTGCGACACGTCGCCAGGGGCTTGTCAGGTCAACTTTTGACAAATTCTATGTGATGCGATTTCCATGAAAAAGTGTCAAATAGATTGTCATCGCTTCCACCGGATATCATCAGACAGGACATATGACGTTATTTCCATTTTACCATGAGTTATCGGGACGTCGAGGAATTAATGGCCGAGCGCGGTATTGATGTCAGTTATGAAACGGTTCGCAGGTGGGTTTACAAGTTCGGAATTGACTATGCCCGGCGTATCAAAGAACGCATGCCCCTGCTCCATACTGAATGGTTTCTGAATGAATTATTTGTCAAGATTGACGAGAAACCTGTGCACCTCTGGCGCGCCGTTGACGACGAAGGCGAAGTTTTAGATGTCCTGTTCAGAAGTGCAGGAACAAGCGGACGGCCCTGTAACTTCTCAGGAAATTACTTCTGAACCGGATTTTTGTAGCAATCCTGGGTGTATTTGATGCGTCGGGGTTATATTTTGAGCGGCCCAGACTCAATTTTATATTTCCATATTACAAAAATTAGTTCCATTTTAGTATCGTTGTCGCTGATTATGTGTAAAATGCGTTCATAAATTTTTGGCTGATAAAAAAGGAAATCAGGATAATGAGTGATCATGTTCAGGTTGGTGGCTTGCAGATCAAGACCGCCATCCATGACCTTGTAGCCCATGACATCATTCCCGGAACGGGTATTGAGGCCGGAAAATTCTGGGCAGACTTTGAAGCGATTGTTGCGGATCTTGGGCCGCGCAACCGGGCCTTGCTGGCCCGCCGGGATGAAATACAGTCGGTAATGGATGACTGGTATCAGTCCCATGACGGTTTGCCGTCAAAAGAATTTCTGACAAATATTGGTTATCTGGTGCCCGAGGGAGACGATTTCAGCATTAGTACTGAAAATGCGGACCCCGAGATAGCGCTGATTGCCGGGCCCCAACTGGTGGTGCCGGTGGCAAATGCCCGCTTTGCCCTGAATGCGGCGAATGCCCGTTGGGGCAGCCTTTATGATGCTCTGTACGGGACGGATGTTATCCCCGACACTGAGGGGTGTGAAAAAGGGGCGGCATATAATCCGGTGCGGGGTCGGGCTGTGATTGAATATGGCGCAGATTTTCTGGACCGGGCTGTGGCGCTGAACGGGGATAGCCATAAGAATGTTTTGTCCTATGGCATACAGGAAGGGCAATTTGTTGCCGATCTGCCGAAAGGCAAAAAGGCAGGGCTTGCATGCCCGGATCAGTTTGTTGGATATATTGATGGAGAAGCTTACCTTTTTAGGCACCATCATCTGCATCTGGAAATCCGGATTGATCGGGATCATCCTGTTGGGGGCAGCGTGCCTTCGGGGATGAAAGATATTATTGTTGAAGCGGCCGTTACCACCATTCAGGACTGCGAAGATTCTGTTGCGGCAGTGGATGCCGAAGACAAGGCGCTGGTATATCATAACTGGCTGGGCCTGATGAAAGGGGATCTGGAGGCAGAGTTTCACAAGGACGGTAAAAGCATCAAACGGACATTGAATCCGGACCGAAGTTATCGGACGCCGCAGGGCAAGGAGGCTATCCTGCCGGGCCGCAGCCTGTTATTAAACCGTAATGTGGGTCATCTGATGACAACCGATGCCGTGCTCGACCGCGAAGGGAATGAAGTCCCCGAGGGGATGCTTGACGCCATGATAACATCATTGTGTGCTCTTCATGACCTGAAGAAAGAAAGCGGTATACGCAACAGCCGTACAGGCAGCATTTATATTGTGAAGCCCAAAATGCATGGCCCTGAAGAAGCGGCATTGACCAACGATCTGTTCGAACGGGTGGAGCAAGCGCTGGGTCTGAAACGGAATACCCTTAAAGTGGGTGTGATGGATGAAGAGCGACGCACCACGGTTAACCTGAAAGAAACCATCCGAGTAGTGAAGGAGCGGGTAGTGTTTATTAACACTGGTTTTCTGGATCGCACAGGGGATGAAATTCACACCAGCATGGCCGCGGGCGCTTTTTTACCGAAGGAAAAGATCAAGGCGGAACCCTGGATTGCTGCCTATGAAGCATGGAATTTGGATATTGGCCTGGCGTGTGGTCTTTCCGGCAAGGCGCAGATCGGGAAGGGCATGTGGCCCAGGCCCGATGACATGGGCCAGATGATGGTGGAAAAAATCGGCCACCTTCAGGCCGGAGCCAATTGCGCGTGGGTGCCTTCGCCAACCGCTGCAACGCTTCACGCCTTGCATTATCACGATCTGGATGTGATGGCCCGTCAGGCCGAACTAAAATCCCGGCCCCGGGCCAGCCTGGATGATATTCTGACGGTTCCCCTGTTGGGAGACGAAAGGCTGAATGAGATGGAAATTCAGGCAGAACTGGATAATAACACACAGGGAATACTGGGTTATGTCTCCCGCTGGATTGATCAGGGAATCGGATGTTCCAAGGTGCCGGATTATCATAATGTCGGCCTGATGGAAGATCGGGCGACATTACGCATTTCCAGCCAGCATATAGCCAATTGGCTGAAACATGGTATTTGCGATGAAAAACAGGTTCATGATACGCTGAAACGTATGGCGGTCGTCGTCGATCGTCAGAATGCAGGCGATCCACATTATCATAATATGGCACCTGATTACGATGACAGCATTGCTTTTCAGGCTGCTTATGAGCTGATCTTCAGGGGAACAATCCAGCCCAACGGATACACAGAGCCGATCCTTCATGCCCGCCGTCGTGAGGCCAAGGCAAAACACAATATATAAGTCATTACTCATGAGGATATCGCCATGCTAATGATTAATCGTCTGTCCATAACTGATGCAGGTCTCCTGATCGAAGGGGCCAGAAAAAGGTCTGTCGAAATCGGCGTGCCCATGTGTATTGCCGTTGTCGATGAATCCGGGACACTTATCGCATTCGAGCGTATGGACGGGGGCAAGGTCACCAGCGCAACAATTGCGCAGGACAAGGCCTTTACAGCTGCTGCAGCCCGAAAAGCGACACATGAATATAACGAGGTTTGTGTGCCGGGCAGTCTGGCCTTTGGAATTCATACGGCGTTTGGTGGGCGGCTATGTATTGTTGGGGGTGGTTTGCCTGTCATCGTTGATGGAGATGTTGTTGGCGGGATAGGGCTTAGTTCCGGAACCCCGCAACAGGATATGGATTGCGGGCAGGCCGCCATTGATCATTTTCAGGCCAACCGATGACACAGGTTCAATCCCTAAGTCGCGCTTTCGCCCTGCTGGAACAGTTGGCAGGGGCCGATACGGGGCTGACGCTGACAGATCTGTCCGGGCGTGTTCATCTGGCGCCGTCGACTGTTCATCGTTTGCTGAACAGTTTGAAGCAGATGGGTTATGTCGAATGCGATAATGAAACCGGTCGATGGTCTGTCGGGGTGCAAAGTTTCACGGTCGGTAACGCATTTCTCAAGAAACGAGATTTTGTGGTACGTGCCCGCCCGTTTATGAAAGAACTCGTCGCTTTAACCGGCGAAACGGCGAACATCGCCATTCCTGATGGCCATGAAGTGGTTTATATGGGGCAGGTGGAAACCCGCGAAGTCATGCGGATGGCGGTGCCGGTGGGCAGCCGTGGAACAGTATATGCGACCGGTGTCGGGAAGGCCCTGTTAAGCCACAGAAGCGAGGGCGAGATCAAGCTCCTGCTGAAAGGGGTTCGGATGACTCCATTTACTGAAAAGACCTGTTCTACCGTAGCCGGATTGTGTCGGGAGCTTGAAGCCGTTGCAACGCAAGGATATGCGGTTGATGACGAGGAACAATCAATAGGGCTGCGTTGTGTGGCCGCGAATATTTACAATAATTTTGGCGAAGCCGTAGCGGCTGTCTCGATTTCTGGGCCGACAGTGCGCGTTACGAAAAATCGCCTTCCGGAATTAGGCACCATAGTGATGAAAAGCGCGGAAAAGATAACATTGGCCATTGGGGGTCTCCCGCCAGAAAAACATTAAGTGGATTGCCACGAGTTCTCGGAGGCTGACCGAAACAAAAATATCGAGAACTAGTCGGTGAAAATTTTTCGGTAGCAGTTGAGTGATCGGAAAGGGAGGAGGTTATGACGATGCAGTCGTCGAAGTCTTCTTCAAGACCTTGAAAGCGGAACTGGCGTGGCACAGGAAATTTAAAACCGGTGAACAGGCAGAAAGATTCCTCAATGACTATATTTTGAACTTCTGTAATCGGAAAAGGCTACACCCGTGCCTTGGCAACATCAGTCAGTTGGCCTATGATAAATTAGCCGCATAAAAAGCACAGCCATGTCCACTTTTAAAGACAAGCCCAACGAAACCCGGCAAGATTTCAAGAAACTTGAGATCACCACCGTATCTGTCTCTTACCCCAGATGGCAGCCAAAAACAGCGCGCCAGGCCAGCGAAGCGTCGAAATTCTCGATATAGTGAACAACCTTGTCACCTTCGACCCTAAAATAGAGAAAATAGCTGTTGTTGTATGGCTGACCCAGCATGTTGCCTGAACGGCCTTTTGCCATCACAACAATTTCGTTGCTTTCCTGAATATACCGGGTCGGGAAAATGCCATATCCAGGATTCTTCCCCATAACCTTGGTGGTTTCGGTTCTGAATCTGGCCCGTATTTCGTCAACACTGTTATAGGTGCCAGAAAGGGGCGTTCTCCCGGTAATGGTAAACACAGCATCATCAGCAAGATAGTCAAGATAGTCGACTTTCTCGCCAGCGTGTAGGCCGGCAAGTGCTGCAATAAACTGATCTACAACCGTACGAGCATTTTGACTTTCTGTCTTCACGATCCGATTTCTCCTGCCTTTACCATGTCGCTGTTTGCAACAAACGCCCAGCCAAGCAGTTCAAGGTCAATAAGACTGGTGTCTGCAAAAATCTGAATTTCTGTGATCAGGCCCTCTTCAATTTCAAAAACGCAACCAGTAACCTCGCCAACATCACCAATCACCTTGCCTCCTTTGGTGGTGGCCCTAAACTCAGTCAATGCCGCCACTGTGTGGCCCTCCCCGATAAGCCGGAGCACGCGCACATTTAATGCAGATAGTAAGCGTTTCGCCGTATTAACCAGCACCCGATCCACAATGTTCAGGTTTTCAAAACGCCCCGACAAGGGCGTGGACCCCACCACCGAGACAATTACGTCCCTGTGCAGAAGCCCCCGCGCCTCAGCTAATCTGGCCTCGTCAGCACCCGCTTCATTGAGCGCATTGATAAAGCGGGTAACCAGTTTTTTGGCATTGCTGACCATGACTAGTCTTTAATGTTGTCATAATAAGGGAGGACAATTTCATCTTCCTTTTCCCAGCTTCCGAGCATTCCAAGCGTATAGGGAGAAACAGCGTCATAATCGGTCGCAATATTAATACATGCAGGTAAATTCTGTGCAAAAGCACGCTCAAGGGCAGGCTTTATATCCGACAGACGCGTCACATTTTCCCCGTAGCAGCCAAAGCCCTTTGCCACATTGCTGTAATCTGTCGGCAGCAAATCCGATACAACCCTGCGATTAGCACCATAGACAATATCCTGCGCGTGAGCGGACATGCCCCAACTATGGTTATTAAACACAATCGTTACAACTGGCAGGTTGTGCCGTACCATTGTGTCAAATTCCTGTATATTCAGGCCAATGGCCCCGTCGCCCACAAGACAGATAACCCGCTTCTTCGGCTCAACCGCCTGCGCTGCCAAAGCAAAGGGCATACCAACCCCTAGGCACCCCAGATAACCCAGTGACATATAACGGGTCCCTTGCGGAAAACTGGCAACCATTTCAAGCCAGGACTTGGCCTCGCCACCATCGGTTGTCACAATGGTATTTTCATCAATGAACGAGGCAATAACTTCAGCGGCACGATAGGGATGGATCGGCTGGTCGTCGTCAGTTGAAGCATCATGAAACTTGACGACATGCGCATCCCGGGCTGCACGAACAGCTTCCTGCCAGCCACTGTAGTCATTCCATTTATACTGGTCTTTTGCTTCATTCAGTTCATGTAAAGTCTCCAGGCAGTCGGCCTGCATGGCCACCTTTGTCTCACGCAGGCGGCCCATTTCTTGTGCATCAAGATCAACATGAATAATTTTGGTATCAAACGGCAAAAGGCGATCTGTGATACCCCCGGTATACATTCCAAATCTTGCCCCCATCACCAGCGCAACATCAGGCCGTACACCAGCGCCCTCTGGCAAAGCGCCCAGATTACCAAACACACGCCCGGCAAGCGGATGATCTCCCGGCATAAGGCCATGGCCCTTGTTGTTTGAAAACACCGGGATACCAGTACCTTCTGCAAATTTGACCAGCGCTTCAGATGCCCCTGACAAGGCAGCTCCGCCCCCAACCATAATAATCGGGCGCTTGGCCTGCGATAGCAATTCCAGAGCCTGCTTTACATCAGGCGCAAGCGGCGCAGATTTTCTAATCTCTATGGCCGCCTCAGAAATATCGACAGCAGCCTCATTCACCTGACCAAACAACACGTCAATCGGTATTTCCAGAAAGACCGGTCCTGGCCGACCTGAGCGTGCGATCTTCATTGCCTGATCAACCAGCCGGGGAATTTGGTGCGTATGTGTCACCTGATGCGCCCACTTGGTAACCGGCGCAACCATTGCAACCTGATTGAAGCCACCTTGCAACGGGTTGATTTCTGCATCCCGAAGCGGCGGCGCACCGGCAATGAACAATGTTGGGATACAATCAAGATAAGCGCTGGCAATGGCCGTGATAACATTTGTAAACCCAGGGCCGGCGGTAACAAGCGACACACCGACCTTTGAGGTCATACGGGCATAAGCCTCTGCAGCATGTCCGGCAGCAGCTTCATGACGGACGTCAACAAGCCGGATGTCATGGTTCAGACATGCCTGAAATATTGCATCCAGATGCCCCCCGTGCAATGTGAACATTGTGTCAATGTCATATCGCTTGATCGCCCTGACAAAAAGCTCACCGCCATCAATTTTTTTCATGATTACCTCACTCTTTACATTAATATTTTGAAGGTACCCGGGCCTAGTCCCAGACCCATTCCTTTGAACGATTCAAGCTATGTATGTAATGCTTGCAGGTCAGAACGAGCAAACCAATCGCGATTGGCAATGCAACGGATGCTGTAATAACCAGTGAATATTTAAGCGCCATCTGATCGCCAAACACATGGTCCGTGATGAGCGCGACACTTGTCGGCCCAAGACCAAGACCAATAACATTGAGGACAAAAAGATATATGGCTGAAACCTGCCCACGCATTTCATTGGGCGTAATGGTCTGAAGAGCAGCCACGCCCCCGCCCACGGGAAAGCTAAAGCCAAAGTTTGCCAGCCCTAGAAAAATAATAGCCAAAGTCGCATTTGGCGCAAGCGGGCCCACGACCGAGAAGGCAAGCATAAATATATACCCAAGAACCAGTGTGCGTATCTTGGCATCAACGACCCCGCGACGATCCCAGAAATCAGTATATAGACCTCCCAATGCAACCCCGGCCAACCCGGACACCAGCACGACACTGCCATAGATCAGGCCAATAGAAGAACCGTCCCAACCATGGGTTCGAATGAAATATGTTGGCGCCCACGCATTCAACGCATAACCGTACAGGGAACTAAGAGACAAGGCCCCCATAAGGCCCCCGTATGTTCTGAAGTTAAGACGCATGAAAGCCAGTGTTTCTTTTATGGGAACATTCTTTTTAGGGGCCGGGTTAATCTCTTCAGTCAATTTCGCAACCGTTATGAGCCCACGTCTGCGCGGTTCTTTAACTGTCAGCATCAGGATTGCAATCAGAACCCCTGGCAAACCAACCGAAATAAAGACAATCTGCCAAGGCTCAACAGGGCCATAGAATGGCAAGGAAAGGTTTGGATAGCCACTAATAAGTGCAATCACATAACCAGCCATCACAAGCGATGCCCCTGCGCCGCCAAACATCCCCATATTGTATATGCTCATGGCCAGAGAGAGCCGGCTTGCCTTAAAATAATCTGTGATCATAGAATATGCCGAAGGGGAAAGCGTCGCCTCGCCCACGGCAACAAAAATACGCGCAATCAATAAATGCCAGAAAGTCTTGGCCAGTCCACATGCCGCTGTTGCCAGGCTCCACATCAATATTCCGCAAATAATAATCCATTTACGGTTACACCGATCCACAAGCCGACCGACAGGCAGCCCGAAAAGAGTATAAAAAATCGCAAAACTTAAGCCGACGATTAGGCTTATTTCTGTATCAGATATCTGCAAATCCGCCTGTATGGGGACAATCAGCAGGGAAATAACCACCCTGTCGAGAAATGAAACCAGATACGCTAATGATAATACCGAAACGACATACCAAGGATACATACTGTTTCTTTCAGGTGTCGCACCTGGTCGTCCTGCTTTATCCATTACACGTATCCGATTATTTCACTATTGACTGGACAGAGTATTAGCAGTTGCAACGCTACCGGCCACCTGAAACTTCGACAACGCTTCCCGCAATATAACTGGCTTGATCAGAGAGAAGCCAAAGAACGGCGTCTGCAACTTCTGCAGCCGTTCCGGCACGTTTAATCGGAATGACCGCCGCAGCATCCCGAGGTCTGTTCGGTAACCCAACAGACGCATGCATATCTGTATCTATGACACCTGGACTTACCGTATTCACCCGAATACCAACGCCCGCTACTTCGGCGGCTAGGCTGCGGCCAAAGGCTTCAATCGCGCCTTTGCTCATCGCATAATGCGTCCCAAGCCCAGGCGCACCCAAGCGGGCTGCAATTGACCCTATATTCACGATTCCGCCACCCTGGCCACCGCGATCCGTCGCCATTCTCTTTACGGCTTCACGCGCACAAAGATACGCGCCAATAATATTTGTATCGCATATCGACTGAAGCGTCGCATATGTCACCTCCACAACGCTGCTGGCCCCACCTGTCACGGCAGCGTTATTCACGAGCCCGGTTACTGTCCCCAACTGCTTTTCCACCGCATCAAACAAATGCAGCACATCCGCTTCCTTGCTGACATCTGCCTTGCAAATCATCCCCTCACCACCGGAAGCTTTGATTTCCTTCAATAAAGCCTCAGCTTTTGAACTGTCGCTACGGTAATTGATACAGACTTGCCAATCAGGTATGGCCTTGCGTACTATCGCAGCACCAATACCGCCAGCAGCACCGGTAACGATCAGAACTTTTTGCATCCGGGGTGACCTCAATTTTTAGATAAACTTTTTATAACGGGAGTCGCCGGTTTTTCTAGGCAACTCCCGTAATACAGGTTTTTGGGCAAGCACTATCAGAAATTAAACTTCGCAGAAGCGCCCCATTCACGAGGACGACCATAAACACCATCCGCTGTTCCAAATACTGCCAGCGCTTCAATGCCGTTTGTCAGATACAGCTCGTCCGTCAGGTTGGTGCCAAATACAGCAAACTCCCAGGCATCACCCGGTGCGCGATAGACAATACGTGCGCTGAGCAACCCGAAACCGTCTTGCCGAAGCGATACGATATTGGAAGGGTTGTTTTCGACCGCGCTGCGATATGACCAATCAACGCGAGCGGTTACGGTGCCGCTATCACCAGATACCGGCACATCATATTGCGCACCAACATTATAGGTCCACTTGGGCGTTTTAACGAATTTACTGTCCAGCGTGACAATATTCACACCCGGAGCAAGTTCCGTATACTCCGCATCGGTATATCCCAACGCTGCATTCAAGCTTAACTGAGATGTCGGTTTTGCCGCCAACTCAAATTCAAACCCCTTGATCTTCGCCTTGGCCGCATTGTCCACCACGGTCAACAGCCCGCCTGCAGGTGACGCCACAAATGCGGTCAACTGAATACCATTATAGTCGCTGTAAAATGCTGCTGCATTAAGAAGCAGACGCCGATCAAGCCAGCTGGTTTTAAACCCGGCTTCATAGGCCCAGACTGTTTCCGGATCGAAAGGACGCGTCGCCACAGCGACAGACGCTGGCCGACCGTTAAAACCACCGGACTTAAACCCGCGAGACACGCTCGTATAAAGCATTTTTTCGTCTGTAATATGATATTCAAGCCCGACTTTCGGAGACCAGGCATTCCAGGCCTTTTCTGTCGTTGTCCCCGCAGGAATGCTGACAATACGTGAACCACCCAGAATACGCTCTGCCTCAAATTTTTTCTCTTCCCGTGTATACCTGATACCAGCCGTCACACTTAAGGGCTCCAGCAAGCGGTATGATGCATGTGCAAAAGCGGCATAACTGTCCGTGTCCTGGCTAATATTGCGAATGCTGTGAATATCCAGCCCTACGTTATTCGGGTTCCCAGGTCCACCGGCAGCCGTTGGTGCAGAAAGCGGAGAGCCATCAATCGGACCCGGCAGCGCTTCGAGACCATCAAACAGACCAAAACCCAAACGGGTCTCGAAAAAATCCTTCGCTTTTTCACGCATATAAAATGCGCCGATGAGCCAATCCAGTTTGTCATCAAAGTCACGCCCTGAAAGCTGAAATTCCTGCGTGAACTGCCAAATGCTGTTGATGTTATTTTGCTCCAGATATGGCAACGGCGAATTATCCGCATCGCCGGCAAAGGCTGCATCTGTTTCACGATAAGCGGTGACAGACTTAAACTCTGCCCATGACATTTGCCAATCTACAGTCGTGGAGACCCCCCAAATATCATAATCACTCTGACTAGGGCCCGTGGCATTGGTCGTCAACGGATCTTCCGTTTCAAATGCACTGCTATAAGTGCCAAACCCTGCATACGCATTCCAAAGATTAAGAAAAAAGGCATTATCCACAAACTGAAGCGCCACATCCGGTACAGATTCTTCTCGTCTCCTGTTATAATCCGCCGCAACATGAACCTGCACATTATCCGATGCTTTCCAGGCAAATTGAAGGCGGGCGGCACTGCTGTTGATGTCGCCCAGATCAACGTCATCAATGAGACGCTTGACATATCCGTCCCGGTTCAACATCGCAAAAGAGAATTTTGCCGCCAGTGTATCAGTCACTGCAAAATCTGCTGAACCGCGGACATCCATACGATTATAACTGCCGACAGCTCCTTCGATAAACCCGCCTGTTTCACCGGTTGGCTTTTTTGAAATGAGCTGAATAGCGCCACCAATCGTATTTTTACCAAAAAGCGTACCTTGCGGACCCCGAAGAACCTCAACCCGTTCAAGGTCAACAAGATCAAGGGCGTTCCCCATTTGACGTGCAAAATAAACACCATCGACATAAACACCAACGCCCGGTTCAATTGTGAAAAGCCAATCCGCCTGGCCTATCCCGCGAATAAAGACCTGGGCATTCGCACTGCCACCGGTATTCCCGCTGCCACGATCAAAAGTCAGGTTTGGCGTGAAATTGGCAACATTGGTCAGGTCGGACATATTCCGCATTTCCATGTCATCGGTACTTAACGCCGTAACCGACACCGGAATATCCTGCAAGGACTCTTCACGACGACGGGCCATAACCCTGATTTCTTCAATCCCGTATGACGAGATTTCTTCCGCATAGGCAACGGCAACCAGTTCTATTTCATCCACCACCAGTGCCGAAGCCAGAATACCCGCCACCAGCACTGCCCTTGAGCAACCAGATAAAGCCCTGCGTCGCCCGAATACCACACCTGAACAAGATGTTTCCGTCGTCATTTTGCGTCTCTCCCACTCAATAAATAAGAAGATTGATAATTTTCTGCAGCAGTATTTATCTGCCGAACTTCAGCCGGCATTAACGAGCTGCAGGGTCTTCTGCCGTCAGCTCAATTTCGATCAGCATATCAGGATGTACGAGCGCGCTTACCTCCACACCTGTCGCGGCGGGCGGCGCAGAATTTTCATAAGCATCAGCACGGACACCATTTGCGGCAACCATCGCCGCCATGTCCGTCGTATAAAACACCTCTTTTATAACATGACTAAAGTCAGCCCCATGGTCACCAAGGATATGTTCCAGCGTTTCATATACGGCCCGCATCTGCGCAAGCATATCGCCCTTGCCGATGATCACCCCCGCTTCGGTGAGCGCGCCACAGCCCGAGACATGGAGATAGCCCCCCGACCGAACACATCGGGCAAAAGCCATTTTTTTCTCAGTTGCCTCATGAAGGTAATAGACCTGATCTGGACGCGCCATATAGAAATCCTCTTGATATTGGGGGCTTTATAACAGCTTAATTATTGAAAATTTATATTATCCACTAATTTTATAGTGTCAATAAATTTATATATTTTATGCCTATATTTCAATGAAGATATTTATGACAATAATATAACTAATTGTTTTTAAATATTTTTTTCTTATATTTTTAATATATTAGCTTATTATAATTTATAGTATTATTTTTTTTATATAAAATTTTGTTGATAAAATATTTTAATAACTTATAACACTCCTACATGTTTAAGAGACAAAGGATGATCCAAATGAATATTCCAACCAAAGATCGCAAGCGCCACAAACTGGACATTCCCGCCGAAGGCGATGACGGCCTGTTCACTCAGTCATGGTTTCCTATTTGCCGTTCTGAAGACGTTCCTGCTGGCACAGTCAAAGGCTTTGGATTTCTGGATGGCCGGATTGTCGTTTATCGCGGAGAAGATGGAGCTGCGCACGTCATGAGCGCATATTGCCCGCATTTGGGAGCAGATCTGGCTGTTGGAGCCGTGGTTGGCAACGACATTCAATGTGCATTTCACGAATGGACATTTGACGGAAACGGCATGTGTTCGGGAGTGAAAACCATCGACGTTGCCCCAAAAAAGGCCTGCCTGTTCAACTTTCCAATGCGCGAAAAATATGGCGTCATCTGGGCGTTCAATGGTACTGAAGCAACATGGGAAATACCTGATTTTCCTGTGCCGGAAGAGGACCTGGAATTCCGCGTTGAGTTTGACAATCCACCCTACCCCGTTGATCCATGGGTTATCTGCGCCAATACACCAGACTGGCAACATCTGATGATTACTCATCGCATCCGGTTTGATCATGAAGAGCTCTACAAGAAGATTAAATGGACCGACAATTCAATGGAGTATCATTTGACTGATGCTGAAATGGATGAGGGCCCCGTTGATATTATCATGCGCATATATGGAACCAGCATCTTCCTTACCAACGGAAATTTTGGCGGTGTTGATACCTATACCATGACAGGTTTTGGCATCCCGAAACCTGGCTACACACAATCATTCTTTATTCTTGGGGTTCCCAAAGGAGATGGTACCGAGAAATCAAGGCTAAAAAATAAAGAAGCTCTGGAAGATGGCTATAAGCTGGGGCTGCGAATCACTGGTGATGACCGACCGATCCTCCATACGATCCGCTATACTCCTGGTCACCTCATGAATGTAGACAAGGCCCTGGGTAAATATCTTGAAATTGTGCGCAAGTACCCTCGCGCTCACCCTTCCGCCGACTTCATCCGATAAGAGGAGCGACAAGAAACATGCCTACATTCAACAATGTACGATTCATCACAAAAGATCACGAAGCAGCACTTTGCTCATCTGGCGTTGCCATCCAGGATAATACGTTATATTTTTCAGCTATAGACGCAACAAATGAATTTGGCTCCATCCCCGACAGAGATAATCTGGAAAGTCAAATTCAACGTGTTTACGAGAAAATACGGTTTGCCCTCAAACGGCTTTATACAGATTTTGGCGCAGTGATGGACGAGACAATTTATGTCAAAGATGTTGCCGAATTCAACAAGCTACGGGAAATACGCCATTCAATATACGAAGGCTATGCACCACCGGCTCTGACTGTACTGGGCGTAAACGAGCTTGAGCACCCGGATAGCCTGATACAAGTAAAAATTGTGGCAAGACGTCCCGATTACACTGCCATAGACCTTTACAGGTAACATGTGCATCGCAAAGAAAAAGACAGTTTAAGAAAATGATTTAATAGGTATAAGGAGAGTTCTCAGCGATGGATGAAAATGCCTGGTCACTGGAATCTCCGCCGGCTCACGCATACCCGCAGCTCAGCGGCAAGCATACATGTGACGTTCTCATCGTCGGGGCGGGATATACCGGGCTGTCTACCGCCTACCATCTGGCGCAGCAAAAAATTGACTGCACAGTAATAGAAGCAAAAGAACCGGGGCACGGCGCTTCCGGGCGCAATGCCGGGCACGTAATGGCATTCACGCCTTCAACATCTCCGACAAGGATTATAGATCATCTGGGTCAGGACAAAGGCCCCAGGTACCTTGATGTTGTGAAGCAGGCAGCAGATTACCTCTTTGCCTTCATTCGAGAACATAAAATAAATTGTGGCGCCAGACAGGACGGTCATGTCGGTCTGATCCGGCAGGCCACTACCTATCAGGCCTTCACAAGCCTGATCAAGCAGTGGAACGACGCCGGTGTTGCCGGCAACCTCATTCCTGAAACAGAAATCAAAAGTTATATAGATTGCAACACCACCTCGGGCGGCTTCCTTATGCCTGCAGGCGGCATGATCAATCCATTGGCATATGTGCGCGGCCTTGCACGGACGGTTCACAAGAGCGGCGCACATCTTTACACCCAGTCTCCCGCGATATCCATTATCCGCCGCAACGATAAATGGGTCGTCAAGACTCCGAAGGGAGAGATGGTCGCACAGCGGCTTGTTCTGACAACCAATGCCTACGCACAAGGCTTGTGGCCGGGGTTGGCGCGATCAATGTATGTGATGAAAAGTGGAATCCTGGCGTCAGCGCCAGAAATAGCAAACCCTGTGTTCTCATGGAAAGGTCCTTGGGCCTGGGTTGATGACAAAACACTTTGCAGTGGCCTGACCACAAATCAGGGGCGCTTCATGATGTCGGTATTGCCTACTCTGCGAGAAGAAAAACTGGAACACATTGCAAAAGCGGCAAACAACCGACTGCAAAGCAGGTTTCCCGGTATCACTCCCGTTGAATGGAAGCATTACTGGTCCGGATATTTTTCATTAACCCCTGACAGGTTCCCGCGAGTGGTGAGCCTTGATGAAAACGCCTATGCACTTTTCGGCTATAGCGGCGGCGGCATTGCACTTTCTGCCATATTGGGACGTGAATTCTCACATTTTCTGGCGAGCGGAGATGAAGACACTCTCCCTCTCCCTTTGGGCAAGCTTGAGACTGTCCCCTTTGCGCGATCTTTTCCATACCTTTGCAGATCTATTCTTTTTCCATTCGCCCGATTACTGACGCGCTAATTTTCAAAAACCCGTTTCCTTACGGAAGGACCCAAAATGAAGAACTGCGATATTTTCAAAAAATACCACAAAGCTATCGAGAATGCGGATGAGGCAGGCATGCGTCAGTTGCTCGCTCCCGATGCCCATATCTGGTATAATTTCAAGCACAAGTCATATGACGAAAGCGAAGCGCCGGAAGATCTGATCAGAACCAATCTCGCTATCGTTCGAAACAGCGAAATATTCCGGCACATTTATGATCTCCCGAGCTGGGATACGCCAGACGGTTTTGTTGTTCAGTCCACCTGCCACAACAAAACCCTGAAAGGGAATGAAGCCAGATTTCCGATTTGTTTTGTCGGCACAATAGACGACCAGCAAAGAATATCCAGCTACAAGGAATGGCTTGACCCAACCCCAATCAAGGCCCTGTTTAACGACCTGGATTTATAATCCGAAGCCCTGATCAGTATGAACCGCATCCAAATATAATTATAAAAATATTGTCTAAGTTTTTATATTCTGCGATAACGCATAAAAAACGGGGACTACACAACCAAGATACGATAAACATTCCCCCTGACCTGGAAACAATTATTCAATCCGGATACCCAGATGCCCACGCTACGAAACCGTCAAAAGGTTCAACGGACCGAAGCCATATTGCAAGCCGGCGACAAGCTGTTTCGGTCAAAAGGTTTCACGAAAACCAGTATCGAAGACATTGCAACAGAAGCAAATTTAAGCCCAGCAACAATATACAATTACTTTGGCACCAAGTTTAATCTTCTGTATGCCCTGATCGAACCAGAGATGGCACGCGTGGAAGAAGAAGCGAGTCTTGTCTTGTCCAATCTGCCAGAAGATCCAGTCAGAGGCATTACAGAGCTGGCAAGGTGTTATGAAATTGGCCCCGACTGGCGTAACAGAAAGATGTTGCTCCCTTTCGCAAAGGATTTTTTTCTTGTCAGAAACCACAAGAAAAACCCCTTTGATACAATTAATCACGCAAGATCCAAGAGCTTCCAGGCACTCTTTGAATTTTACAAGTCTTGCGGAAAAATAAGCCCGTCCATGGATGAAGATGATGCCATTGCAATCATCTCAAGCCTGTTCCAGTATCACTTAAAGTCCATTATCTTTGGCGGCGATAGCAAGGCGGACATCACCACCCCCCGCATCTCCAACCTTGAGCGGCGTATCCGCTTTGCCTTCTCAGGTATTACAGAAATATCTGGCTCGAACTAGGCTCGGCAATCTTCCCCATTGGAGACCCTACGCCGAAAAAATTTTCTGCCCTACAAACCTCTTGCCTGTTCTGGAAAACCAGGTGGCTATTCTTGGCTCTGTTGTTCTCCCGCCCGCCAACTGAGTAGAGGTGCTGTCAGAATAACCCGAACCGGTCTCAGTTTATCCCAATTAGGTGAGTTTTGTCATGCAGCCAAAGACCGCCACTCAGCCAGCTGGGTGGATCGAAAAGCCCTAAAGTGATGGCGCTTGGTAAGGTGCCAATTTTATATAAAAGGCTCCGTTAAAATGATTGAATAACTGATCGTGGATGGCGGTGAATTTTTGTAGCGATTTGTCGCTTCTGAACTTATTCAGACCGCGTTCGGTTCTTTGGAAAACCAGGTGGCTGCTCTCAGCTCTATTGCTCTCCCACCTGCCCGCCGGCTGAATGTGGGCCAGGCCCAATTGGCGCAGGGCGGATTTATAGGATGTCAGCTGATCTGTGACGATCTGAGCTGACCTACCATACTTTTTCATGAGGCGTCTCAACAGGTTGAAGGCCGCTTTCCTATCGCGCTTCCTGGTTACAACGGCATCCAGAACGACACCTTCATGATCCACCGCACGCCAGAGATAACGCCGCTCGCCGCCCACTTTCACAAACACTTCATCCAGGTGCCAGCGCCAGTTTGGGAATTGCCGGTGGCGGATACAGCGTTTTTTGATCTCAGAAGCGAGGATGGGACCAAATCGATTCCGCCAATATCGGACCGTTTCATGACAAACATCAATCCCCCGTTCATGCAAGAGATCTTCAACGTTACGCAGAGACAAAGGGAAACGTACGTACATCATCACGGCCAGGCGGATAATCTCAGGGGATGACTTAAAGTAACGGAAATGTGTGCTCATCTGGCCATGCTAAATGGGCCCCGCAGAACCATCAAAATTTTAATCTGACAGGACCGTTCTATAAAGCCAGCATTCGAACTGGAGAATAACACCAGCGAGCTTGTCACGTTAACTTGTGACAAATTCTATGTTATGCGACGCCCATGAAAAAAAGCATCATATAACCGCTATCGTATCCACACAGATATCATCAGACAGGCCATATGGCTTTATTTCCGTTTTACCGTGAGTTTCGGGACGTCGAGGAATTGATGGCCGAGCGCAGCATCAATGTCAGTTATGAATCGGTGTCTGTCGTCAGAACTTATGTCGCAGGAGCTAACGAGAGACACCGGCCTTCTTCTCACGATAAATAAAGCCAAGCGTGGCAAAAACAGCAACCAGCGTAAGGATAATGAGTGGACCGGCAGCAAAAACAGGGGCAGCCCGCACCACATCAATTGATTTTGTCAAAACCACCACAGCAGCCACTGCACCAAGAGCCATTGCCCAGAATATTTGATGACGTTTTCCCGGAGTAGCCTTACCTGTAGATAACACACCCAGAACCAGCACCCCCGCAGCAATAGTTGTCACAAGAAATATCGCCGCCAGTATTGTTGCCGCCAATTTGGCTTGATCACCCCAACGCAACGGATCCAGAGCCAGAAAAATACCGTTGGCAATATCTGACTTTACCGATGCGGCAAGGGCACCATTCTCAATCGCATCCAGATCGAGCGCCCATCCGCCGATGATAACCAGCCAGACGGTGGCAAATGTTGTTGGAAAAATGAGAGTACCTAATAACATTTGACGAATGGTTCTGCCCCGACTGATCTCGGCAAGAAAAGCCCCGACAAACGGGCTCCAGGAAACGGTCCAGAAGAAATAGGTCAGGGGCCATTCCCGTATCCATTTAATAAACTCCGCATCGCCGTAAAATGTTTTGTAGGTTATCTCAAATATCCTGGACGGATATTCAGCGCCCACTGCCCCAATACGCTTCAGCGCCAGTACGGAATCTGTAGAAACAGCAAAATAGATCACAAAGGCAATCGCGATGGCGATGTTCAAATTACTGGCAAGCGCCAATCCCCGTTTCATACCGGAAAGGGATGCCATCAGGCTGAAAAACATCAAGAAAAATAATATCAACAGACCGGTGCTGCTGTTATTCGGAATTGCCCCCCCGCTTACATTATGCAACCCCGATGTCACCATAAGAATACCCACAGCAATTGAAGCGCCGATCCCAAACAACATCCCGGCAATCGCCAGACAATCCCCAAGCGCTCCCAGCACATTCGCCGGCATTTTTGGCATGAACGCCTGAAAGCCACTCTGCAACGGGGAAGAAAAGGTCGGCGGCTGCTTCTGTCGAAAGCCGAAATATCCAATGGCCACACCAACCAGGGCATAACACGCCCAGCTATGCAGACCCCACCCGAACATCTGGGTTGCAATGATTTGAACAACCTCGTCTCCTGTGCCGGCACTCGACTGGAATATGCTGTATTGTTTGTAGATCAATGGCTCTGCTGCTGCCCAGAACACCAGCGTTGCTCCAACGCCTGCAGAAAACATCATACATAGCCAGGTAATGGTATTTATCGCCGGTTTTTCGTCATCACCCCCCAGACGTATTTTTCCCCATTTTGAAAAAATAAGGAAAATCGCCACCAACAGAAATACGGTCGCAGATATCATCAACGGACCTGCCAAATGCTGGAGCATATACTCTTTCACATCTGATGCGGCTTGCGCCATGCCTGGCGCATCTGCAAAAGCCCAGATAATAATCACCAGCCCAATCGCAAATGATCCGACAAGCACAAAGAACTGTCTATTATATCGAACTCCCGGCACAGCCACTTTCCCCTTTTTAGTTCACGAACAAGCACGCTTTTAAAGCGCTATGCTGCATCCGGTTCGTTATGTCGTCCAAAGCTGGAAGAAAGTAGATTTCAAGGGCTGAAGCCTGCTGCAACAACCTGCTTGATTTCTTCCAACCCCATAGCTTTTGCGACCATGAAAATATAATTGCCCTTGATGGCGCGGTTAACTGCCCGTCGCGTAACAATAACGCCCGCGCCTGGTGACAGCACATCGGTCGGCTTTGCATCCATCTCATTCAGTGGATAAAGTCGTGCTAATAGCTGCCCCGCTTCCACATGGTCGCCAACGTCGACGAAAGTGCGGAAAATACCATCCTTGTCGGCAATTATATGATCACATTCAGAGATCATATTAAGGTATTGATGAGGAACGCGCTCCCGACTATTCAAGTGGTTCTTTAACACACCAAGGTGATCCAGAAGATTCAGCACACTGTTTATGCCAGTCTCCACAACTTTTGTCGCAGAGACGCCGCCTCCACCAAGTTCTGCTGATATAAATGGTATTCCCAAATCATGAGCAGCACCGTCTATACCTGTTGGCGGTGAGCCGCAGTCACAAACGGTTACATAAGATGTTTCAAAGCATTTGCTCATTTCCAAAGTGGCATCAAATATTTTCTGGTTGGGAGTCGTGCATACAAAGGCAGATGGCAAAAACTCCAAATCGCGCCCACCTGAATGGAGGTCAATACCCGCATCGCATATCGGGAACAATTCGTGGCAGATAAAATGCGCAATGGCCTCAGTCGGTCCACCGTCAGGCCTACCGGGGAAACTGCGATTAAGGTTTCCCCTGTCCAATGGCGACGTCCGTGTTCCCGCCATTACCGCTGGATAATTTAAGGACGGCAAGATAATTAAACGCCCGGAAATATCCTCCAATCTCAGGTTTTGCATTAAATCCCGAAGAACCAGCATGCCCTCATATTCATCACCATGACAACCGGATGATAAAAAAACTGTTGGTCCAATACCGTTTTTCATCACAATTATGGGGATAGGAATCACCCCGTAATTATATTCCGGTCCGGCATCTATCAATTCGAGCATCCCTCGATGCAAACCATCCTTGTCCAAGGGCACATTACACCTTATTGGATTACCGCCGAACACCGAAGAACTGGAATTCACCATCCTGAACATCCCTTCAAAGTCGCGATTGATCTTTTCCTAATGGGTAATTTCACGTACCAATGTCCTAATTCTATTCTGTGACTTTATCTTGCTGTTCAGCCATAATCATTTTCTGAAGAATTTTACGAGCACGACGGCTGCCTTTGTCAATAGCAAGATCCAAATTGGGCGTTTTCTTGTCCTTCATTCCAATTTGAACAGCCTCCATTACCACCTTATCTTCTGAAAAAGCCTCTATAAAATCATTCGTTAGGTCACCAGAGACTGCTTCATCTGCAGGATCGAAATTGCGCACCTGGAACCAGTAATAGCGGCAGTTTTCTTCGTCAACAGGTGTTATAAAATTATAGCTATCAAGCAGAAAGACATTCGGATGTAGCCGCCCTTCAGGAGCCCCCGCGCCGGCAGGCGCGATAATATCCTTAATAACCGCCATGCTTGGCAACCGCAGTTCATAATGCTGCAGGCGATCAACAAGGCCGGAAAATTTGACCCTTGGTTCAAAAAATGGAGCAAGTCGGCATTCCAGCAACCACCGGCTAGTGATGACAGTTGTTCCTTTAACTTCGGTCTCAACCTGTGCAGAAATCGTATCTTCATTACCAAGGGAACTCGAATGAACAAAAGACACATGCGACGGATCGAGTAAATTATCCGTCATAAACTGATAATTACAGGCAATATCCATGGCAGGACCGCGATTAACACCCCAATTCGGGTCATCAAAATGAGGGATATCAATAATTTTACCTTCATCTGCCCGGGCTGGATCCCCCATCCAGATCCAGATCCAGTTCCAGCGCTCTATTACCGGATAACTCCGGATATCAGCATTATCGGGAATACGATCCTGCGTCGGTGCCTGTACGCACGTCCCGGTACAATCAAACTCCAGACCGTGGTAACCACATTGCACCCTGTCTTCAATTAAACGCCCCATGGAAAGTGGCAGCTTGCGGTGTGGACAGGCATCTTCAAGCGCCACCACCGTTCCATCCTCTTTCCGGTATAAAACAACCTTGTCCCCTAATATTGTACGAGGTACCAGCGTACGACCTACTTCCTGGTCCCAAGCCGCCACGTACCATTCATTCCGTAAAAACACTATCTTCTCCCTGGATAGTTTAGAGCCAACCGCCCCAACAATTCCTCAAGTCCGAACCCGGACGATGCAGTGACCAAATTAGGGGGCACAACGGCTCCCGTAAAATGAGATTTACTAGTTTTTGTTGTAAGTTATACTAAACTGAATTAGGCTAATTCGTTCCAGACTATGCTTATGAGGGTCCCAAGCGTCCTGTCGGTCGAGTGCTCCCGCTCTGGTTCCAGAAAAGCCTCAAATATGTCAAGGGTTCTATATGTCGATGAAACTTCCACCGTTGAACGCCATGAGAGCTTTCGAGGCGGCGGCCAGGCACAGTAGCTTCACTAAAGCCGCTGACGAACTGTGCGTCACGCCAGCGGCAATCAGTCAGCAGATCAAATTTCTGGAAGACTATCTTCAAATCCGCTTTTTTATCCGGTCCAACAAGGGCATTGCCATGACGGAAGCGGGAAAAACATATTATCCGCTGGTAACAGAAGGCTTTCAAACACTTGCCCGAGCAACTAGACGCTTAAACTCTTTTAAATCCAGCGATCATCTCAATGTCAGCATTCTGCCGTCGCTGGCATCTCAATGGTTGGGCCGCTACCTTTTTGAATGGTGCGTACAATATCCTGACATTCAAATTACAGTCCAGGCAACCCATAACGAAGAAGATTTGAATAAATCAGAGTATGACATCCGCATTACCTATGGTGAGAGACACTATCAAAATACTATTTGCGAACAGTTGGTGACCGACAGCGTCAGCCCTGTATGCAGCCCTGCCCTGTTACAAAAAGAAAATCAGCTCCTGTCTCCTTCGGATCTGAAAAACTTTCGATTACTTCACATAGATTGGGGAGGATCATACGACACCCTGCCATCATGGGACGAATGGTTGAGTGCCGCCAATGTCGAGTCTTCTATACATGAACGCAGCCCAATCTTTAACCTTTCCAGCTTGGCCATTCAGGCAGCGGTAAAGGGAGAAGGCGTTGTCCTTGGCCAAAATCTCATGGTACGCGATGAAATCGCCTCAGGCCTTCTTGTCAAACCATTTGAATTAAGCCTGCCACTTCGGGAAGCCTATTACATCACATATACAGAAAGCACATTATCGAAACCAGGCGCACAGATTTTTCTCGCGTGGCTACGCAACCTGTGCAGCGAATAACACGTAACGTCACAATATTATATGAATATCCAAAGCTTGGTATAACAATATAGTCCGTGGCCTAGATTTCCTAAAGACAAACTTTAGTAGAAATCATTTGCCCAAATGGTATGAAACCTACAGCTTAATCAAAATGTAACCTGGCATTTTGTTGCTGAAACAGGAATAAGGAGTTTAGTGTCAATGCCTGAGACGGTTGATATAATTCGTGCTGAGCTGACAAAAATAAAATCCATTTCCCGCGAACACGCCCGCACAATGCCACCTCCATACTATACATCTGGAGGATATCTCGATTTGGAAAAAAAGCACATTTTCCGAAAAGAGTGGATTTGCGTGGGTCACGCAGGAGAGCTGCCCAGCCTGGGGGACTATTTCACAACAGAAATAGTTGGCGAACCAATCCTTGTCACAAAAACCGCAGACGGCTCAATCAGGACGTTGTCAAATGTATGCCGTCACCGTGGGAATATCCTCGCACAGGGGCGTGGAAACAGCAAAAAATTCACCTGTGGCTATCACGCCTGGACATATAACAACACAGGCGAATTACTTAATGCCCCCTTCATGGAAAAAGCTCAAGGTTTTGAAAAGAAAGCCTGCCAGTTGCCTGAATTTAAAAGCGAGATCTGGAATGGATTCATATATGTCAATTTGGAAGGCAAGGCCCGTCCACTGGCAGAACGCCTTGAACCACTTTCCCAAATCATCAAAAATTACGAGATGGACAAGCGCCAGCTCGTTTATACCGAAGACACGACGTGGGCAACAAACTGGAAATGTCTTGTCGAGAATTTTATGGAAGGATATCACCTTACACCAACCCACGCGCGGACATTACACCCTATTACACCTACCGCATTGTGTAAGAAAATGGTCTCGGGCGAGTATCATACGGGTTACTGGTCCGGATACAATTCGAGATATCCAGACCGCAAACCTTACCCGGAATCCTTGACGAAAGAAGAAAGGCGAAAATCGCCAATGTTCTGGGTGGCGCCCAATCATGTTGTTGGTCTCGCAACCAATAACTGCGTTTATATGTGCCTAAGGCCTGACGGTGTTGGCAAGGTCAATATTCGTTGGGGGGTTCTTTCAACCGAAACAGCAGATTCAAAAGTCGTGCAAGACTATGTGGCCCTGTGCAACGCCTTCAATGCAGAGGACAAAGTTAAACTGGAATCTCTGCAATTGGGTCTGCAGTCGCAGTATTTGTCGCCATCGGCCCTTGCACCAGAGGACTTTGAGGGCACGATCTGGGATATTTATCAGTTTATGGCAAAACGTTTAGGATCAGACGTCACACTGGAAGACTAGTGCGTATCAGGATAACGATCCAGCACTGGCCCCAAGGCTTCTTTTAAAGGTTCAAGGTAAGCCTCAAAACGACGCCAGTGATCAACACCGGCCTTGTAGATCGGCTGACGCACCTGCTCTGCACTGGGCGTGCGAATTGCCCGCTCGGTCTTGTGGAAGCTGATACAGGCCTCTTCAAATTCGAGTCCGCAATATGCCAGAATTCGCCTAACCTGACATTCCAGATCGGCGACCACATCTTCATATTGAACACGCAACACTTTTCCGGGAAGTACTTTATCCCAGTGATCCATTAATTCCACATACCGTCGATAGTAGTTTCCAATTTCTTCCAAACCATAGGTAAACTCCTGCCCTTCGGCAAACAGCTGTTTAAACCCGCTGAAACAACAACCCATGGGGTGACGACGGGCATCAATAATTTTGGCATTGGGTAGCAGCAAATGAATGAGCCCGATATGGCGAAAATTATTGGGCATCTTGTCAACAAAGTAAGGCGCATTACCGCGGTGAATGCGCGTATCGTCAATGTAATATTTTCCCAATTTTTCAAACTGTTCTATTGGCAAGTCATGCAAAACAGCCGGATAGCTTGGCTCTTCTGACGCTTTCCGTCGACCATTTAACTTGTGAGCCGTTGTAATGATGTTTGGCAACTCCAGGGTTCCATCAATCTGCGAATGCGAAGCGAGTATCTGCTCCAGAAGCGTTGAACCTGCCCGGGGCAACCCTACGATAAAGATGGGGTCTGGAGCAGGATGACCACTGCCTTTGTATTTGTCAAAAAGCTCCCTCGTACAAATCTGCTGCTGCAAGCTGGTTTCAAGATTGTTCCGCTCAATACTATAGTTTGATTGGCCCCGTTTTATTTTATTGCCCTTGTCATAGTAACTGAATGCCTCTTCAAATTGCCCGGCATCCTCGGCACTTTTTCCCAGAGCAAAACATAAATGACAACGATCATCGGCTGAAGTTTCCTGACTGCGTTCAGCCTTTTTGGCAAGAAGCAGTTCCTCATCTGTAAACCTGTATGTTTTTAAATTCGCCAGGCTCCAGAAGGCATCCCCATAATCCGGTTTTGCTGCATAAGCATCCCGATAAGATTTTACGGCCTCGTCCACCCTCCCGATGGTTTTGAGCGCATGTCCGCAAGAGTTCAGCAACTGGTGCCGGGCTGGTGCATGCGGCAACATCTCTCGATATATCTCAAGCGCCTCTTCGTGCTTGCCTATAGCAGCATAAATATTCGCGTAGAGCCCCTTAAAACCAAGATTACCTGGTTCTCTTTCAAGCAAAGTTTCTATCTGGACCAGCGCTTTTTCAAACTTCTGACGTTGTCGCAAAACAGAAGCGTAGTCAAAGCGGGCCATAAGATGATCAGGCTCAAATTCTATCGCACTTTCAAGCAGGAATTCCGCATCATCCAGAACTTTCAGACGGACCCCTACATCTGCAAGCATTCGCATCCCTTCAACATTTTGGGGATGTTTTTGCAAATATTGACGACAAAGCTGCTCCGCCTTCACCAATTTCCCATCATTAATCAGACTTGCGACGCTGCGCAAGGGAGCAGGCAGGTCGGAAAGCGTCTCTATATGTTTGGCTGCGCGCTCTTCAGCTTCATGCAGACCCTCTTCCTTATAGATCTCCAACAATTGTTTCCAGCTACTCAGCAACGCAGGATCAATTGCAACAGCCCCTTCAAATGCGGCTTTCATCGCCGCGCGATCACCAAGACCACGGTAAACATATGCCATTTCCTGCAAGACCCGGCCGATCCGGGGTTCTAACTTTCTGAGGTCCAGAAGCGTCGCCAGAGCATCACGAAATTTATCCTGGAAACGCTGGCTGACTGCCAGGGTATATAATGCCTCTTCGTGACGAGGTTCTAGCCTCAATACCTCCCGCATCATCGCCTCAGCCTCGGCTTGTCTACCTGAGCCTATAGCATTCTTGGCAGCCCGTATTTCAGCCGCAATATCGGAACTATTCTTTTCTATGGCATCAGAACCATTTGCCAGCGCCTTTTTCTCGATCAAGCCAACTACCTTTATTAAACCAGCCAAGCCGAAGATAGTCATATATAACTATCTTCAGCTTTCACTCCCGCCCCTCTTATTTAATATTTATATGATAATCGCACCCCGATTGTCATTGGCCGCCCTACACTTTCCAGAAATCTGGAATCGTTTGTTGAAACAGAATGAACAATTCTCTTGTTAGTCAGATTCTCAACAAACATGGAAGTGCTCCAGTTTTCCTTACGAACTCCTGCTGACAGATCAATAGACGTCCAGCCATCAATACGCACTCTGTCCTTGATAATGATAGAGTTATACCGACTACCGGAATGCTGCAACCCTGCCTGCACGTAAGCATCCAGACTATCGTTAAGACTCCAGTCATATCGTGCACGAGCAGAAAACTGGAGTTTTGGCGTATAGGCCAGGCTGGAACCAACCGGTGCGACATTTATTATCGAACCCGGCAATTCTGTTAGCTTCGTGTCGTTGTATGAGAACGAACCAAAGAGCGTCAAATTCTGGGTAGCAGCAAACGCAATATCTCCTTCAACACCATTTATTCGGGCCGCTCCAACGTTATCTACGAACGAAAGAGTCGAAAGTGTTGGATCCTGAACATTGAGCTGAAGATTACTCCAATCAATTCTATAGGCGCTGCCATTGACATGCAGACGGTTGCCAAGCAAAGACAACTTCCAGCCAATTTCATAATTGTCTACCGTGTCGGTCGTATATGAATAGGGTATTCCCCCTCCCCCGTTTCGATTAAACCCACCAGGGCGGAAGCCTTGAGAATAAGTAAAATAGAAAAGTGTGTCGTTATTTGGTGTCCAACTCAACCGTCCTTTAAATATTACGTCCTTTTGCGAGGCAGGTGATTGTCCGGCAAGGACCTGATCTATGTTAACAGTCCCAAAAATAAAACCAGTCGCGCCCGCGAGACTGATATCCATATCATAATAGCGCAGGCCGCCGGTGAGCGTCAGTTCATCAGGAATTATATCAAAACTGGCCTCGCCGAAAGCAGCGATCTGCTTTTCGCCGCGTGTCACATCGCTGTAAAATGAGACTCCCTCCGGACGTGGATCTGGATTGAACAATGTAGCGTCAGCAGGGGGCGAAAGACGAGGAAGCGAGCCTGACGGATATAATGAAGCCCAGAATGGCGGCGCGCCGTCCGAAGCTGAATAATCCGCGAAATATTCAAACATGCCGGGTTGGACATACTGAACGTCTGACCTGCTTTTTGAGTTATCATAAAAAGCGCCGGCAATCATCCGAAACCTCTTTTCCTCAGGGGTCTGGACCCGAAATTCATGAGTGTTCCGCGTAAAGCGCACTTTCATATTTGAGCCGTAGGTGGGATCATGGCAAATTGGCGAGACGGAGCTGTCATAAGCTCCATAATAATCACAAGTATAGTATGCGACAAACAATCCATCCTTGATATAGCTGGCATAATCGAAGCTTTGTTCGACATCACGGTCAAGATACGCGCCGGTGTAAAGAACTTCCAAGGCTCCCAGACGCCCTTCAACTGTCCAGGATGTCTGCGAGAATTCGTCCTTCAGACTATCCGGATAAAACCGTGATACGGCATATTTTCCAGCTCCATTCGGCTGATCAGTGATGATACCATCCCCTGAACTCGCGACATCGTCAGCGAACACGCCCTCGGTTTCGAGCCGTTGACGGGTATGCTGCACAAGAAACGTCCAGTCATCGTTGGCCTGATATTTGATCATAAAGCGGCCACCAAGATAACTTGCGTCATTAAAATCTTTTTCCGCAAGATCAACATTTGAAGCCGAAACAAATGTCACATCGCCTGCATCAATACGATTGGCAAGGGCCGTCAGAAAACCTCCAGAACGGACACCCAGATTGTCTGCAGGCAGTGTCAGCCTGGATGGCACATTGTCGATATAGCCTCCTCGATCTGCATTATAAACAACCGCCCGGATAGCCAGCTTGTCCTCAATGATCGGGATGTTGATGAAGCCATCAACAGAACTGCTGTCTTCACCACCTTTGGTAAAGGAATAGCTCAAGTTCGCACCGGAACTAAATCTGTCCAGCTTTGGCTTGTTTGTGATCAGTCGAATAGTTCCCGCTTCCGAGCTCGCTCCAAACAATGTGCCCTGAGGTCCTGTTAGAACTTCCACACGCTCCAGATCGGCTACATATATATCCAGATTGCGGCTGATTGTGGAAACCGGCTGTTCATCAAGGTAAAGCGCAACCGTTGGCGTGGTTCCGGCGATTTCCGAAACCCCTATATCCGGCAAATTTGTTGCCATACCGCGGACGAAAAATGCTGATTGACCCGGCCCGTTTCCCGCAGCATTCAATGTAGGAAGATTGCGAACATAATCTTCAAAATTAGCGACATTCAAATCACTCAATGTCCTTGAATCAAGCGCAACAACCGCGACAGGCGCGTCTTGCAGACTTTGTTCACGCTTTTGCGCTGTAACAGTTATTTCTTCAAGTGTCCGCGGTCCACTCTGTTGGGCCAGAACGGGCGAAAGAAGTCCCGCCAGAACGACAACACTACTACTGGACAAAAGACCAGCCATAGTTGGCGACGTCAACCTGCATCTGTTATTTTTTATGTGTTGCTTCATCTACCTTTCCTCCACTTTTTCATTGCCGAACACAAACTTATGCATCCTTAGAGCCAGATTGCCCGGATAAACAACCTTGGCTTAAGTCTATACAACTACGGACTATCGACAAATCGAGGTTTCCTAACCCTTGACTTAATTAAACCTAAAAGTAGGCTTGTTCGTCAAATGGCAGGAAAGATAAAAATTACATCTCCATTTAAAGTGATTGAATAGCTGATCCCAAGTATAGGCTTCAGCGTCAAAATAAAAGCTGGCAACAGCTGGATCAAGTCAAGGCACTGGCCTGTTGTGTGAAGCCATGGCTGCACGGTGTCGTTGAATCGTCACTAGCGGGAGGATTTATGCTGGATATGATCAGGAAATGCTTGGCGTGCAGGCAGGTGAAAGGAGTTACAGCTTCTCTTCCTTGCCCCTCTGTCAAACTGGGTGAGATTGTCCGGTGCCAGGAAAGGCCCGAAGCTGTCTCTATTGTGCTGTCAGAATAACCCGAACCGGTCTCAGTTTATCCCAATCAGACAGGTTATGTCATGCAACCAAAGACCGCCACTCAGCCAGCTGGGTGGGTCGGAAAGCCTTAAAGCGATGGCGCTTGGTAAGGTGCCAATTTTCTATAAATGGCTCCGTTAAAATGATTGAATATCTGGTCGTGGATAACAATGAATGTCTGTAAGGATTTGTCGCTTCTGAACTGGGTCATATTGCGTTCCGTTCGTCGGAAGACCAGGTGGCTGTTTTCGGCTCGGTTGCTCTCCCACCTGCCCGCCGGCTGAATGTGGGCCAGGCCCAATTGGCGCAGGGCGGATTCATAGGATGCCAACCGGTCCGTTGCGATCTGAGCAGACCTACCATACTTTTTCATGAGGCACCTCAATAGGTTGAGTGCCGCTTTCCTATCGCGCTTCCTGGTTACAACGGCTTCAGGAACGGTGCCCTCAGGTCTACGGCACGCCATAAATACGGCAGGGCGGATAATCGCGGACGATGATGTAAAATAGCGGAAATGTGTGCTCATCTGGCCATGCCAATTAGGATCCGAGTAACCGTCAAAATTTTAATCTGACAGAACTGATTTAGCACCCTTTCCATCATCTGAACTGCCATACATTCCTGTCTCTTGTCGGAGACATGTTCTGGAAATGGTTGAGATATCCTTCACATTCGACTGGCTTTATATGCCTGTTGATGGCTGCCTGGTGCCGTTAAGTTGGTATGGAGGGAGCGGATATGCTGGACGCAATCTATCAGTTGACCTCACCTCGCCAGGGCGGTGCCGAATGACAGTTGAGGTTACGGACCGGCTGGCCACCCTGGCAGACCTGTCCCATGCCGAGTTAAAGGCGCAGTGGGAGGAACTGTTCGACACCAGCCCACCCCGGAACCTCAGCAAACGATTAATGATCTATGCCCTGGCCTACCGGATACAAGAGCAAGCCGATGGCGGATTAAGTAACGCAGCACGGCAGGCCCTGCGGGACAGAGCCGGGCGCACAGTAAGCAAACAACGGATCAACACCCAATCCGGAGTGGGCGCTGATGAGGGCGTCAACCGACCAGGCAGCAGTCGGCTAGCTGGTCAACGGCCTCCCCCTGCCCTGAAGCTGTCTCCCGGCACCCGGCTGCTGCGGGAATGGCGGGGCACGGTGCATGTGGTGGATGTGGCGGATGAAGGGTTTGTCTGGAATGGCCGGTGCTTCCGGTCGCTTTCTGCCATCGCCCGGACCATCACCGGCGTCCGCTGGAACGGGATGGCCTTCTTTGGCTTGAGGAAACGCCGTAACGGGGCCAGCTCAAACCCTGTCAGGCAAAAAGACAGTGCCTCTGGTTCCCTTCCCCGCACAGCCATTCCCTCCCCAGAAAGGCTTACCCGATGAAAACACTCCGTTGTGCCGTCTATACCCGCAAGTCCACCGAAGATGGGTTGGAGCAGGATTTTAACAGCCTGCATGCTCAAAGAGAGGCCTGTGAAGCCTATATCAGGTCACAAGCGTCAGAAGGATGGCAATGTTTACCGGATGCTTATGATGACGGCGGCTTCTCGGGCGGCAACATGAACCGGCCGGGGTTGAAAGCCCTGCTCTCAGACATCAATGCCGGAAAAGTAGATATCGTGGTGGTCTACAAGGTCGACCGGTTAACCCGGTCCCTCTTGGACTTCTCCCGTATCATTGAGAAGCTGGACGGC
Organism: Sphingomonadales bacterium; assembly: GCA_965227345.1. Taxonomy (GTDB): domain Bacteria; phylum Pseudomonadota; class Alphaproteobacteria; order Sphingomonadales. The sequence goes on along the minus strand of OZ245755.1, from coordinate 2,990,753 downwards.
AAGGGTGTGTCCTTTGTCAGCGTCACACAGTCCTTCAATACCACATCCTCCATGGGACGATTGACTTTGAATGTGCTTTTATCCTTTGCCCAGTTCGAGCGTGAGGTCACGGCAGAACGTATCCGGGACAAGATTACCGCTTCAAAGAAGAAAGGCATCTGGATGGGTGGACCGGTGCCCCTGGGCTATGATCTGAATGATCGGAAGCTATTGATATGAGTCCATAAAGTAACACTGCCTCCTACATCTTTACGAAAACCTTGGCTAGTTATATCCTTATCGACTTAAAGCGGAGAACATGTGTGCCGATAATACAAAACCATAGTGGATATGATTTCGCCGTATGGAATCAGATGAAATTTCCTCCTTTGGGCTACTGCATGTATTGCAAGGCAACAGAGGATCTTACAAAAGAACACAGCGTCCCTTATGCCCTTGGAAGCCCCGCCTTCATACCGAAGTCAAGTTGTAAGCAATGCGCAAAAATAACAGGTCGCTTCGAACAGGATGTTCTAAGAGGCCCCTTGCGACCTATACGTGCCGCTCTAGGCTTCAAAACACGCAGACCCAAACAAGCACCTCACACAGCACGACTTTCCTTGATTAGAGGAGATCAAGAATTTACCGTTGATCTCCCCCTTTCAGAGCACCCTTTGTTACTCACTTTTCTAACGTTCGCACCTCCACGACTAGTTACCGGCAAGCAAGGTACCGGGATAGATGTTAGAGGACATGTAACAATTAGCTTTGGCAAGCCAGTTCAGGAGATCCTGGATAAATTCAAAGCCGATTCATTCAAGGCAGTCCAAGCTCATAAACCCGTTTCATTTGCCCGCATGATCGGCAAAATTGGTTGGGCAACAGCGGCGGCAGAGGGCCATATTGAAAGGCTATCTCAAAACAATTCAGTGGTCGGCGCCATGATGTACCAACCGAACCAAATAGGTGAGTGGGTGGGCACCTACACCGATCCACTTGTGGACGAGAACTTCTCTGGTCATACGATAGTCATCCGGGAGCACAGAGGGCTTCTCTTGGCCGACATTAAGCTTTTCGCATCATCACCAACGCCGAAGTACGGCGTTATCCTAGGACACCTTAAATAGAGACAACCTATACGTAAATAATCGCTACTCGAGTCTGTGTTTCATATTCCATGTTGCTCAATCTTACCAAAAATAAGTTTCACTTCCTTGGAGTCCGAGCAGAAGGGAGATCACTTCCCAGGTTCCTCCTGGTAGGCAAGGTAGAACTTCCCCCCAAACACCATATTCAAATTGTCACCAATAGATCGTTCACCGAGAAACTCAAACGGCTTCATCCTCTGCCCCATGATTGGCATGAACAAAGACAGACCCTCGGGTTCGGATAGCCGCTTCCACCTTCTGATTCTGTTTTATGGATCCCGGCGCGCGCTATCGCCTGGCCGGGATGACGGCGGAGTCATCGCCCGCTATTTGACGGGATTTATTCCATGGCCTGGATGTCCAAAAGGCGAACAGAGAAACCTCTCCATATGGCCCAAAAACCACCCCTGAAAAACCGCTCTCTGATCAAACCACAAACACCAAACCCCGCAGAAGTGCGGGGTTTATGGCAGATATTCGTGATGTGAGGAAAATCAGATGACTGCGTGGTGGAGCTGTCAGAAAAACCCGAACCGGTCTCAGTTTGTCCCAATCTGACAGGTTATGTCATGCAGCCAGAGACTGCCACTCAGCCCGCTGGGCGGATCAGAAAGCCTTAAAGTGATGGCGCTTGGTGAGGTGGCGGTCTCCGTTAAAGTGGTTGGATGGCGGTGAACTTTTGTAAGGATTTGTCGCTTCTGAACTTATTCAGACCGCGTTCGGTTCTTTGGAAAACCAGATGGCTATTCTCGGCTCGGTTGTTCTCCCACCTGCCCACCGACTGAATGTGGGCCAGGCCCAATTGGCGCAGGGCGGATTTATAGGATGTCAGCTGATCTGTGACAACCTGAACAAGGCGCCCATATTTTTTCATGAGGCGTCTAAATAGGTTGACGGCCGCTTTTTTTTCACGTTTCCTGGTTACAACGGCATCCAGAACGACACCTTCATGATCCACCGCACGCCATAAATAACGCCGGTCACCGCCCATTTTCACAAACACTTCATCCAAATGCCAACGCAAGTTTGAGAATTGCCATAGCGGATACACCGAACCATCTAACGGCAAACATCGATCCCCCTCTCATGCAGCAGGTCTTCAACATTACGAAGCGATAACGTGAAGCGGACATACATTATCACAGCCAGGCAGATGATCCCGGGCGATGATTGAAAATAATGAAAATGTGTGCTCATCCCGCAATGCTAAATGGAGCCCCCGCAGCCGTCAAAACTTTAATCTGACAGGACCCATCCCGCAATGCCAAATGGAGCCCGCGCAGCCCCCAAAACTTTAATCTTACAAAGCCGCTGAGAACCTGCCTTGAACACTGTCCCTTATTGATTTCGTCTATTATATATTTGGGAGCAACCCGCCACATTTTTATAATTTATCATCTAAATCTTTACCAAGCAGGCTACGATAAAAAATCTTGGAGACAGATTTTTTTAAAATACTCAGCTTTTTCGGTATGAAAGGATTTTTCGGCAGATCAGAATTGATCCGGGTTAGCACGCCATTCATCCCGCCCCCCATAAACTCGACGATAAAATCAGTATCCGAATCGAGGGCCTGAAACTCCGGAAAGATAGACAAATTATCTGATATTCTCTGGTGCAGAATATCCGCTCGTTTAAGCCAGGATTGATTAATATCCATATTGGTGCGGCGCAGAAACGCAAGATTGAGAAACAACGAAGCGTTGGCCAGGTGCACTTCGATATACCAGTCAACGATGCGCTCTATAGCTTCGGCAATGTTGGGGCAGTCCGCAACACTTGGGCTAAGATCCGTTTCCAGTTCCACCAGACACCTCATCAATTCTGCAAAGACTTCATCTCTGGATTGAAAATGCAGATAAAAGGTTGCCCGCGAAATAGAACAGATTTTGCAAATATCAGGAATACGGATTTCATGATAATCCCGCTCCCCCACCAGTTCTGACGTGGCGGCTAGAATAAGCAGTATTCTGTGTTCCGCACTCCTCTGGTTGGCAATATTTTTAGCCTTTAAGGCAAGATGCTCGCTAAGCGTGTAATATACCGGTTTCATTTAGCCCCGCCAATTCAAAGAGATTGCTAACATAACCAGTTCTTCTGAGAGCAGCAACATTATATTGACAATGTGTCTACATAGACATATTGTACATATAGACACATTGTCTATTTCACTAAAAATAACGAGTTAATGTTCGTGAAAATCATCCGGGAGGATTAATATGTTGGCTAGACTAAAGGTTGGCACCGCTTCTGTAATAGTGCTGGCAGGGCTACCAGGTTTAACGCCTTTTTCTGCACAAGCCGAAGCAGAAGCAGATTTCAGGATAGAAGAAATTGTTGTAACGGCAACACGCCGCGAGACGGGAATTCAATCTACAGCGCTGTCGATTAATGCCGTCACTGGAACGCAGCTTCAAAAATCCGGCTATGTTAGTATCGGTCAGTTCCTGGATTCAGTACCGGGTGTAACAAGCATCGCGGAAGGTCCTGGAGAAAATAAAATAATTATCCGCAATATTGCCACATCCAGTCAGGATTCAGGCAGTGCCGTTACGGCGACCTATATGGACGACTTTGCTGTTTCCTCAAACTTAGGAGATGCCCCCGAGATACGTCTTGTGGATATGGAACGGGTTGAAGTCCTTAAAGGTCCGCAAGGCACGCTGTTTGGCCGCAGCGCAATGGGCGGCATTATACGTTACATTTCCAACAAACCGGATATGAAGGCTATAGCAGGAGGCGTTGACGCCTATGTATCCGGCACAAGGGATGGTGGTACAAATGTTGGTGGCAGTGCCTATTTCAATCTGCCCATTACAGATAGACTTGCCATGCGTTTTGTTGGCTATAACTATGAGAATTCCGGCTTCATTGACAATGTTGAGCTCGGGATCAAAAATCATAATGACGAAAGTACAGTCGGCGGGCGCCTGGCCATACGCTGGCAACCATCCGATACGCTTACTCTGGATTTAACATATATCGATCAGTCGATTAACGCGGGGCCGAATTGGGTTTCTGATGTGCATACAGCTAACGGTGACATCCCCTTAGATCCTAAAAACCGGGTAAGTATTGGCGGCATAAGGATGAAAGTAAAATACAGAACACAAATTGTGAACTTTCGCCTGGATAAAGAGTTTGATGGCTTCGGCATAAACCTGCTGGCATCCCACCTTAAAGATACATTTAGCCTCGTTTTTGATCAGCGTGAATATGTTGGGCTGACGAGCGGGTGTGCTTGCGACTATCTCGATAATGGTGAACCTAACACACGCGGGAACACCGACACTCTGGAAGTACGGGTAGTATCCAGCAAAGACAGGTTTATAGATTATATTTTCGGTGCCTATTATGAAGATAGCTTAAACAGAACTCACCAAATCATCCGTTATTTGGGCGAAACTCAAGATATATTCGGTGGTTTTCTATCATTAAATGATGGTGATGTGCTGTATGACAATAAAATTCGAGACAGTTCTGGTGAAAAGGCAGTCTACGGCGAACTCGGTCTTAACGTCGACGAACATACACGGATTGCCTTTGGTTACCGTTATTCCGATTTGAAAGTTGGCTTTATACATGATCAGGCCTTGGGAAGTCTTAATTTGGCAACAGGCGGAAATTTGAATGAAGGTATTTACTTCTCGTCAAAAGAAAAGAAAAGCAGTTATAAGTTCACGGTAGAACATAACTTTTCCGATAATATTTTTGTTTACGCTCTGGCAAGTTCAGGCTATAGGCGCGGCGGTTTTAATCAACCAACATTTATCAGCCCATTCTCGACTTATAATTCTGATTCCTTGTGGAATTATGAGCTTGGCATAAAGTCAGACTGGCTTGACGGCAGGGTCATCGCCAACATTTCGGCTTTTTATCTTGATTTCAGCAAAATGCAACTTGTTGTCCAGGACCCGCTTACTTTTGTTCCCGCGACCCGAAATATTGGCAAGGCGGGCATTCCCGGGGTAGAGCTGAACCTAGCTGTGCAGGCGACAAACTACCTGACCTTCAATTTTGGCGGCAGTTGGACAGATCCAGAATTGAAGAATGATGTGCCCGGCGGCCTTTCGGGAAAAAAGGGTGATCGGCTTCCCGGTTCGGCGAATAAATCCTTCTCCATATCGTCTGACCTGGATTATCCGATCGGAAATGGTTTCAATTTAGTCGGCGTTGCTTCCTACAAATATGTGGGCAAGAGATTGAATGACTTTAATACCGATCTTGATGTTGCTCTGCCTTCTTATGATATTCTCGATGTGCGTCTGGGTCTCCATAGCGAGAAGGGGTATAGGATCATGCTTTTCGCCGATAACGTTCTTGACGAAGCCGCGATCCTGAGGGTCGATCATCAGGGACCAACTTTTAATGTTGCACCGACAACACGTCCCAGAACCATTGGACTTAATGTCTCCTACAATTTCTAATTTACACGAAAAGAAGAATACATGACAGCTTGTCTGTTATGTATTCTTCCCAACAGCCTATTTCCAAGAATTATCATTTTAAAAGATAAAAGGTAGAGGATATGTTTAAGACGCTTACAATATCGGCCTGCATCTTTACCAGCAGCCTGGCGCTGGCTCAGGCTCCTTTCTCGTTTCCGGACACACCCAAAAATCGCGCGTTGTATGAACAGAGTTATAAGAAATACAAGACGATTGACAAAGAGCATGGCCATTTTTCTGACGTGAACGGCATAAAACTGCATTATCTTGAATGGGGGGATAAAAGTGGCATCCCCCTGATCTGGTCTCATGGCTATAGCAGCACGGGTTTCGAGCTCTCCCAGGTTGGTCAGTCGCTGGCAGATTTGGGTTATCATGTTTTTGCTATCACCTATCGCGGCCATGGCCAGACCCAGGTTACGAATTATAACTTTTCCTTGTCGACGATTGCCGATGATATCGCCGCTTTTATGGATCAAAAACACTATTCCTGCGCCGTCATCGGAGGCTTGTCTTTGGGCGGCTCTGAAGCGACAACATTCTACGAAAACTATCCTGAGCGCGTCCTGGCCGTGGTGCTGGAAGATGGCGGGGCGGATTCTGTTCAGGAACGCATGGAGCGAGCTTATCCCAAGCTCAGGGATTCATTGGCTGAATTTCCCAAAGGTGCTGCTGAAGCGGCCTATTCTGACAGGTTTAATGCGTTTCAAAATGTCGTTGCTCCCTATCTAGGCATATGGAAAGGATGGTTGCCTGCGGATGCCGCCCCGATTTTTCAAAGTTATGTTGCCGCTGATAGCGCCGGAAACTGGCGCTTTCACATTGACAGCAAGCGACTGTTTGGTGAAGACAATATATTTATGGACCCTGCAAGCGGCTATAAATTGCCGCTATTGGCGCAAAGCTTCCGGCGGGTTAACCCGATCATAACCTATCGCAATCTGAATGTGCCTGTGCTGATCATTGACCCGACAGGGGATGATAACGGCCCCTTCGGGAGTTTTTCGCCCGACTATGAAAAATTGCAAAAGCTTCATCCAAACCTTATCCGCCATGTGAAATATCCGCAAACTTTACATGCGGCTCATATTCAACGACCTGACTGGTTTGTACGCGACATGAAAGACCTTATTTACCGCGTCCGCACGCTCCACAACGACGCCTGTCTACTGCCTGGCAAAAAATGAACAAACAATACCGCGAGGAATTGGGCTGATGAATATTGAGCATACGGCAAACAGTATACCCGTCACGCTCACGCGCATTGGACCTGAATATCGCCCGAAGCGCATACCTCATAAATCGCTTTCCTTGTTAACCGGAGCTTAAACCTGATGGATACGTCTCGACACCCTGAAGCGAACTCAACATCAAATGGCACATCGCTTGCGATGAACCTTGATGAATATGCCCGGCACGATGCACTGGGCCTGATGGAGTTATTAAACAAGGGCGATGTGACGACACAAGAGCTTCATGATCTTGCTCAGGCTGGAATCAATATGCTTAACCCCGAGCTCAATTTTCTGGTTAGCCGCACAACGTCGGCAGAAATTGCCAATGCCATCGCCAATGCCAATAGCAGCCAACGCTTTGGGGGGTTACCGTTCCTGATGAAAGAAGGGCACGGCGTAAAAGGCCAACCTTTGGGTATGGGCAGTCGCTTGGCCGACGGTCTGGTCTTCGAGGAAGATGACGAAATAACAACACGACTTAAGAAATCGGGGGTCGTCATTTTAGGCACCAGCAATGCACCGGAGTTTGGGAATGCGTCAACAACAGAGTCCGTACAGCATGGCCCGGCACATAACCCCTGGAATCTTGGGCACATATGTGGCGGCTCCAGCGGTGGCAGCTCGGCTGCGGTAGCGGCCGGTGTGTTTCCTGTCGCACAAACTTCCGATGGTGGCGGATCTATCCGCACTCCCGCCCATTGCTGCGGCATTTTCGGCTTAAAACCAACACGAGCGAGAAATCCAAACGGGCCAGGTTTTGGGGGAATTTACTCATTGGGTGTCACACACGTATCCAGCCGAACGGTCCGCGATTCCGCTGCTTTCCTTGATGTGTTACAAGGCCCTGAAGCCGGCGCCCTCTATCGAGTGGCACCTCCTGAACGCCCTTATTTGCAAGAGATTAAAATTGCACCCGGGCGCCTGCGGATTGCCTTTTCAACGAAAAGCCCTTCAAACACAGCCACTGGTCCCGATTGTGTTGCAGCGGTGGAAACAGCGGCAAAACTTTGCGCTGATTTGGGACATGACGTAGAAGAAGCGGCACCAGTTTACGATTGGGAAGAATTTATAAAGCCTTTTCTGGATTTGTGGACTTCGGGTGCGCCTTCCCGCATTGCCATGCTGGAAAAAGCGTCCGGCAGGAAGGCCGGACCTGACACTGTTGAAACCAGTAACCTCGCTTGTTTGGAATGGGGAAGATCACTGACAGTGGATGACTTGTTCGCAGCACTGACAAGCATGCATAACATTGTACGGCAGGTTGATGACTTCTTCAGTACCCGGGATGTGCTCATCAGTCCCGTTAACTTGACACCGGCCTGCAAGCTTGGTGAACTTAATGCCAATGCGCTGGGATTAACGGCACAGGATTGGCTGGATCAAGCAATATCTCGCCACGCCCCTTTCCCGCCAATCTTTAATGCAACGGGACAACCTGCAATGTCGGTGCCTCTGTATCATAGCCCGCAAGGATTGCCCGTAGGCGTTCAATGTGTGGCGCGTCACGGTGATGAAGCAACGCTATTCCGATTGGCCGCACAGCTGGAAAAAGCCATGCCGTGGATCAACCGCCATCCCCCACACAGCCTGTATAGGTAAATACGAGGCACTCATGAAACACCCGCCATCAACAATCAGTAACCGCGAACTGGCATTCTTTGCCGCACCCAATTTCTCACTGGCCATTATGCATATGCCAGTTTTTTTTGTCATTCCAGCGCTGTATGCCGCCAACACCACGATCACGATGTCGGCCATTGCTTCGATTTTGCTCATAGGCAGGATTTTTGATGCAGTTACCGACCCGTTAATTGGTTTTTTTTCCGACAGGACCCAATCCAGACTGGGCAAGCGCAAACCCTGGATGATTGCCGGCACCCCACTTGCAATGGTTGCCATAATTTTCCTGTTTTCGCCCCCCCCGACAGCAGGCGCGACATATTTTCTGGTCTGGAGCATCACATTATTCGTGTCTTGGACGCTGATCGACATTCCCAGCAACGCTTGGGGAGCAGAACTTTCGCGCGATTACAATGAACGCAGCCGCATCATGACATGGCGAGCGGTCGCAGGCTATTCTGGTAATGTCGTTTTCATGTTGTTACCGCTTATGCTTATGCCTTTCACCGGGACTACCGAAATCGGAATCGAGGCTATGACCATCGCTGGCTGGATTGTCGCCTTCACCTTGCCGATACTGATGTATTGCGCAATAAAATATGTACCTTCCGGCACGAACCTGGCCATGCATAGGGTGAATCTTAAAGATCTCTGGGACTCTGCTCGAAGGAACAAAACCTTTTATCGTTACGTGGCCAGTGGATCATTTAGCTTCATCGCAATGAGCATTTGGGGCACGCTGCTTCTCATCTACTTGAGTAGCTACATGGGAATTGGCGACAAATTTATTTTTATCCTTCTGACAGCCTGGATCACCCGGATTTTCGTTGCACCTCTGTGGCTAAAACTCATCTATCGCTTTGGTAAGCATAAAATATGGGCCACGGGAGCCTTTAGCTCCGCATTGATGGTGCCAACAATCTTGTTGATACCAATTGGGCCTTATACATTTTCCCTGATGTTGCTTTATGCCCTAATTCTGGGTTTCACGGAAACCGCCTGGGTTGTCGCCCCGCGGACGATATTGGGTGATATAATTGACTATGATATACTTAAAACTGGCGCCGACAAGGCCAGCATATATTTCGCTCTCGATGGTCTCATTATAAAATTTGCATCAGGCGTCGGGAGTGCAATCGCATTCTTCTTATTGAGTGCGTACAAATTTGACGTTCATGGCGGCAACGATTCCTCACAACTAACAGGACTGATTCTAGGCTTCACCGTATTACCGCCCATTCTGTACACGATTGCAGGCTTAATCATATGGAACTTCCCTCTTGATTCACGTCGTCAAGCCATTATTAAGCGCCGGATCGAGAGTCGAAAGGAACGAGTAGAATAAACCCTGAAACCTGCGAGATAAAAAATATTTAACAATCGCTAGTCTGATAAACACAAAAGGGTGCTGTCAAAATAACGCGAACTGATCTCAGTTTACCCCAAATAAGTGGGTTTTGTCATGCAGCCAGAGACCGCCACTCAGCCAGTCGAGCGGATCGAAAATCCTTAAAGTGATGGCGCTTGGCTAGGTGTCGATCTCCGTTAAAATGATTGAATATCTGGTCGTGGATAGCAGTGAGTTTCTGTAATGATTTATCGCTTCTGAACTTGTTCATACTGTGCTCGGTTCGCCGAAAAACCAGGTGACTGTTTTCTGCTCAATTGTTCTCCCATCTACCCGCTGCCAGTTGGCGTAGAGCGGCTTTATAGGATGCCAGCCGATCCGTGACGACCTGTACAGGCCGGCCATATTCTTTCATCAATCTTTTAAGCAGCTTATAAACTGCTTTCTTATCGCGTCTCTTGGTCACCACGGCGTCCAGAATCGTGCCTTCATGATCCACGGCACGCCATAAATAGCGCCGTTCGCCGCCAACTTTTACAAATACTTCATCCAAATGCCACCGCCAGTTTGAGAAGTTCCGGTGGCGTATACAGCGTTTTTTGACGTCAGAAGCGAGGATGTGGCCATGACTGGAAATAGCATTTTTAAAACCCTTAACGCAGTTTATTACATGAAAAATTCTCCTGAGATTATCTTCCACAAAGTTGGTGAGCTTGTGCCCCGTGCCAGTAATCCACGGACCCATTCAGCAAAACAGATCCGCGGGTATCAATTCACGGGTTTTGTAATAACTTTCCGGATCATTCGGCTGCAACACACGCAACCGATCCTTTATGGTAATACCCGGCGCAACAATAAGAAAGCCGCGGGTAAAAAGCCTACTTGCGGGGGAGCGGACGGCATTGACCGTATGCCACGCGATCAGCATAGCCATGACCGTCGTCTTGCCAGCACCAGTTGCCATTTCCATGGCGAGACGAATAAGCGCCGGATTAGCCTGCTCGTTGGCGCCTGCGATATGATCCCAGAACTTTTTGTGTATTTTCTGGGTCCTCGCCATTTCGGTCAGCCAGATGATGGTTTCCACTGACTCAATCTGGCAGAAGAATGCTCAAATTCCCTGAAATTCGTAATGTCGCCAGTGTTTCAGTAATCGGGCAGTAACTGGCGTGACGCCCCAGGCAGCCTCAGGGGCAGCACGCCAATCGGCAACCTTTGAACGGATTTCGTTGATAATGGGAGTGGGATTATATTCCTGCTCTTCCGATGAAACGCCATCATTTGCATGCAGGCCCAAGGATGCCTGATCCGCATCTAACCTGCGCTTGCGCTTTTTTGGCTTCGGAACCGGTGTAATCAACTCTGACCGACGACGCCCCTGCTTCGGCGGATTGTCGGTGGGTTGGCCATCCTTATCAAGGTCATGATGCAGAGCCGGCTCCGCGTATGGAGAGTTCAGAAATCGGTCGTTCAAAAAAAGTCCCTGTCATAGGTTATGTCTTTATTTTTGTTGACGTTTTTCAATTCAGAAATATCTTCTTGCGAAAATACCTTGCCGAAGCCCGCATTTGGTCCGTTTACATATCCCAACTCTTTTATCACGGCAGGCTGCAATCGCCAATAGAAACATCCACGACTGAAAAACTGGAAACGCCTGAAAAAATATATCACTAAAAATTTAATTAGAAATTTATAAAAAGCAAGATTCAGTCATGTGAGCAAGGTACCCTGTCTCCACCCTGCCACACCTTTCGAAAAAAGATGATGAGATATCAACATTCCACTGGCTTTGTAGGGTGGGCGATGGCTGCATGTGGTCATCAAGGGCAAGATGAGAGGGCGAGGCTTATGCCGGGATCAGGGTCGAATACGGAGGGGGCAAAGGTGGCTTCCTCCATGTGGCGGAAGCTATTGAACTTCTGGCAAGAAGCTCTCATAAACATCCTTCTCTTTATGGTCGCTCCTGTGCTGCGGGACAAAAAATGGTTTTGGCAGCGGCGCCACAAACCTGTGCCCGTGGCGGATTGCCCCTCTGGCAAGCTGGGGGAGATTGTCTTGTATCTGGAAAGCTCCGATACGGTATCACTTTGTGACTTGATGCAACTCACTGGGTGGCAACGTCATACAATGCACGCCGCTCTCAGCCGATTGCGAAGCCGGGGATATATCATTGAGCGGCAGGATTATGGAAAAGGCGCAATCTATCAGTTGACCTCACCTCGCCAGGGCGGTGCCGAATGACAGTTGAGGTTACGGACCGGCTGGCCACCCTGGCAGACCTGTCCCATGCCGAGTTAAAGGCGCAGTGGGAGGAACTGTTCGGGGAGACAGCCCCTCAGAACCTGAGCAAACGATTAATGATCTATGCCCTGGCCTACCGGATACAAGTGCAAGCTTATGGCGGATTAAGTAACGCAATCCGGCAGGACCTGCGGGCCAGAGCCGGGCGCACAGTAAGCAAACAACGGATCAGCACTCAATCCGGAGTGGGCGCTGATGAGGGCGTCAACCGACCGGGCAGCGGTCGGCTGGCTGGTCAACGGCCTCCCCCTGCCCTGAAGCTGTATCCTGGCACCCGGTTGATGCGGGAATGGCGGGGCAATGTGCATGTGGTGGATGTGACGGATGAAGGGTTTGTCTGGAATGGCCGGTGCTTCCGGTCCCTATCGGCCATTGCCCGGACCATCACCGGCGTGCGCTGGAACGGGTTGGCCTTCTTCGGGTTGAGGAAGCGCCGTAACGGGGCCAGGTCAAACCCTGTCAGGCAAAAAGACAGTGCCTCTGGTTCCCTTCCCCGCACAGCCATTCCCTCCCCAGAAAGGCTTACCCGATGAAAACACTCCGTTGTGCCGTCTATACCCGCAAGTCGACCGAGGACGGGCTGGAGCAGGATTTTAACAGCCTGCATGCTCAAAGAGAGGCCTGTGAAGCCTATATCAAGTCACAAGCGTCAGAAGGATGGCAATGTTTACCGGATGCTTATGATGACGGTGGCTTCTCGGGCGGCAACATGAACCGGCCGGGGTTGAAAGCCCTGCTCTCAGACATCAATGCCGGAAAAGTGGATATCGTGGTGGTCTACAAGGTCGACCGGCTGACCCGGTCCCTCCTGGACTTCTCCCGTATCATTGAGAAGCTGGACGGCAAGGGTGTCTCCTTTGTCTCTGTCACCCAATCCTTCAATACCACCTCCTCCATGGGGAGGTTGACCCTGAACGTGCTCCTGTCCTTTGCCCAGTTTGAGCGGGAGGTTACCGCCGAGCGTATCCGGGACAAGATCGCAGCTTCAAAGAAGAAAGGCATCTGGATGGGCGGGCCAGTGCCGCTCGGCTATGATCTGAAAGATCGGCAATTGTTCATCAATGAAGAGGAGGCTAAAACTATCCGCTGGATATTCGAGACCTATCTCAAGGTCAAAAATGTCCGTGAGCTTAAACTGGCAGCAGACAGGCTGGGATTGCGCAGCAAGCGCTATACTCAAGGTAATGGCAAAACCGTCGGCGGAAATGCCTTCCTGAGAGGCCAGCTTTACTGTCTGCTCAAGAACCCGCTTTATGCGGGCAAGATCAAACACAAAGACATGATCCATGAAGGTCTCCATAAGGCCATCATCGACAAAGATACATGGGTCAAGGTACAGGCCCTGCTGGCAGGGAATGGTGGTGCCCGACAGATATCTGTCAACACCCCGTCCAGAGGATGGCTGGCAAGATTGCTGGTGGATTCAACAGGCGAGCCCATGGTCGCCAGTCAGGCGACAAAGGCAGGACGCAGATATCGTTATTATGTCTCAGCCTCCCTGATGGCCAGGAAGCCTGACAACAGCAAAGGATGGCGACTGCCTGCCCGGCAGATTGAGCAGATTGTCATGACGGGCATCAAAAACCTGCTGGAGGATCCGGTCAGGGTGCTAACGGTTCTGAGGATAACACAAATCACCGCAGAGGTGATCAATAAGGCCACAGCAGCGACGGCCCAGTTCACCAGAGATATCAGCTATGGAGATCTAACTGATTTAACTTCCACCCTGCGGCCCGTGATGACAGCGGTGCGAGTCAGTCTTTATGAGGTGGCCATTGATCTCAATGTCAGGGAATTAGGCAAAGCCCTGGGGATCAGTCTCGATGAAAAAACCAGAAACTCAGAGCATGAAAATACTGCCCAAGGCGCCACATTGAATGACTTCAAGGCGACCAAAACCTACACCATTACCATCCCGGTCCAGCTCAAACGACGCGGGGTAGAGATGCGGATTATCCTGCCGGGACAGCGGGACGACAATAAAAGCCGGGACGTTAATCTGATCAATCTGGTGACCAAGGCCCATGACTGGTTCGAGCAATTGAAAGCTGGCACCTCCATTACTGATATTGCCAAAGCTGAAAATATTCATCTGGCGGACGCCAGCCGGTTCCTCCCGCTCGCCTTCCTCGCCCCGGATATCGTCTCCGACATCCTGGAGGGCACCCAACCCGTCGACCTGACAGCCGAGAAACTCAAACGCCTTCATCCCCTGCCCTACGATTGGCAAGAACAACGACAGGCTCTTGGTTACGAGACCGTCTAGCGGCCGGCCCTCGACTCAGAAACCTGAAAATCAATCAGCACCGTTCATACCTTGACGACAGAAGGAATCTTTAAAAGCCGTATAAGGCTTTTGGAACGCCTCTTCAGCCCAAATGACCGGTTCTGCTTCACGAGGAAAAACTGATCTTCCCGTAAAAAAGTGGACGGTTATGTTATGCGGTTTTCAGCTCCATCTGCTCGGGTGTCAGATATCCGAGAGCGGAATGGATGCGTTGACGATTGTAGAAGCCTTCGATGTATTGAAACAAGTCCTGTTTTGCCTCCTCTCTGGTTGCGTAGGCACGGTGATGAACCAACTCTGTTTTAAGTGTGTGGAAAAAGCTTTCCATCGGGGCATTATCCCAGCAATTACCTTTGCGCGACATGGAGGATGTTATGCTGGTAGCGGCCAGCGCCTTGCGATAATCACCCGATGCATATTGACTGCCGCGGTCAGAATGATGAATCAGCCCCGGTTGTGGCCGTTGCCGTTGAATGGCCATCGTCAGGGCAGCCAACGGTAGCTCTGTCCGCATATGGTCACGCATTGCCCAACCGACGATTTTACGGGAGTAAAGATCAAGGAGAGCGGCCAGGTAGAGCCAGCCCTCTGCCGTAACAATATAGGTGATGTCTGCCAGCCATTTTTGATTGAGACCCGAGGTGCCAAAATGACGATTGATGATGTTGGGCGCAACCGGCAGATTGTGGCGGCTATCTGTTGTCGTGACGCGACTGCGGCGCTTGGTGATTGCCTGCAGGTTATTGATCCGCATCAGATTTTCTACCCGGCGACGGCTGACACAATGCCCTTCGGCACGCAAAGCGGCATGGACACGTGGACTGCCATAACGCTTATGGCTATCCCAGTGAATACGACGGATGTGGCCGAGAAGGTTCTGATTGGCCATCGCCCGCCGGCTTGGCCGCCGATTGAGCCAGGCATAAAAGCCACTGGCTGACACGCCCAAAACCTGACATTGCTGGCGGACCGGCCAGGCGTTGCGATGTTGCTTAATGGAAGCAAAGATCATCTGGGCATCTCCGAGATGATGGCCACTGTTTTTTTAGAATCTCGTGTTCCATTTTTAACCGCGCGTTCTCACGCCGCAGTCGGGCGTTTTCAGCTGCAAGGTCAGTGCCAGCGTCAAAAGACGGCCCCGTCGCTTGTGGGGTGGGGCACCGCGCCGGGCCCCTCTTTTGACGTTCCAGGGCGCGTTTCCATTTAGGCAACAACTGAGGATTGATGCCTAATTGATCGCCAATTTCCTTGCTCCTCCGGCCACCAGCTTCCCATAACTTGACCGCTTCAATTTTGAACTCACGCGTATATTGCCGTTTTGTAGCTTTCATTTTGAACACTCCTCGATCCTTCAGATCATAATAGGGTGTGTCCACTAAATCGAGGGAGGTTCAAAACCCATGGCTTGGATGCCGAAAAAGCAAACGGAGAATCCTCTCCAAATGGCCCCAAAAACAACTTCAAAACACCGCTCTCTGATCAAACCACAAACACCAAACCCCGCAGTTCTGCGGGGCTTATGACAGATATTCATGATGTAAGGAAAAACACCAGACTGCGTGGTGGGCAAGGAACTGACTCGAACTGACAACCAAACCATGAAAAACCGGCTCGCCAAGCCCCCGAAATGTTTAGCTTATTTCAAGCGACCTAAATTCAAGGCCAAACGGAGAGACTTTGAGGGATTTTTCCGCCATGGGTTGGATGAGAGAATCCGCGAACATGACTCAGCACTCTAGCGGATGTGTGCACAGCAACACAAAAATAAAAAATTATCCTTATATATCAATGTCTTAGTCGTGGTGGGCCCGGAGGGACTCGAACCCCCAACCTAGCCGTTATGAGCGGCCCGCTCTAACCAGTTGAGCTACGGGCCCCACCAGATGCACGCCCGGAAATTTGCCGGGCGTCACATTCAAGTATCGAGGAAGCTGCGCAGCTTGCGGGACCGGCTCGGGTGTTTCAGCTTGCGAAGCGCCTTTGCTTCAATCTGCCGAATACGCTCACGGGTCACCGAGAACTGCTGGCCAACTTCTTCCAGCGTGTGGTCGGTGTTCATACCAATGCCGAAGCGCATGCGCAAGACCCGTTCTTCACGTGGCGTCAAAGAAGCCAGAACACGGGTGGTTGTGTCACGCAGATTGGCCTGAATAGCCGAATCCACGGGCAGGATGGCATTCTTGTCTTCAATAAAGTCGCCAAGGTGGCTGTCTTCCTCGTCACCAATCGGTGTTTCAAGGCTGATCGGCTCCTTGGCGATTTTCATCACCTTGCGCACTTTTTCCAAAGGCATGCTGAGCCGTTCCGCCAGCTCTTCCGGCGTTGCCTCGCGGCCGATTTCATGCAGCATCTGGCGACCGGTCCGCACCAGCTTGTTGATGGTCTCGATCATATGAACCGGAATACGGATGGTCCGCGCCTGATCGGCAATAGAGCGGGTAATCGCCTGCCTGATCCACCATGTGGCATAGGTCGAGAATTTATAACCGCGGCGATATTCAAACTTGTCCACCGCCTTCATCAAACCGATATTGCCTTCCTGAATCAAATCCAGAAACTGCAGCCCGCGGTTGGTATATTTCTTGGCGATCGAAATCACGAGGCGAAGGTTGGCCTCGACCATTTCCTTCTTGGCGATACGGGCTTCTTTCTCGCCCTTCTGCACCATGTGCACAATGCGCCGGAACTCGCCGATATGCAGGCCGCCTTCCTGACTGATCTGGGCAATCTGATCCCGCATTTCCTGAATAATGTCGGCCTCGTCCCGCGCGAACGATGTCCAGCCCTTGCCGGGCAACACAGAAACCTTCTCCAGCCAGTCCGCGTCAAGCTCCTGACCCATATACTGATCCAGGAAGCTCTTCCGGTTAATGCGGTGGCTTTCAGCCAGACGCAGAAGCTTGCCTTCCAGGCCCATAAGACGCTTGTTCAGACCATAGAGCTGCTCAACCAGCGCCTCGATACGGCCATTGTTAAAGCGCACGCCCTTAACCAGAACAATCACATCATCATGAAGCTGCTGAAGCTTTTTATCCTGCGCGGCAGGCAGGCGCTCGTTGCGCAAATTTGCTTCCAGCCGGGATTCCTGCAGCCTGGCCAGCTTTTTATATTCCGCCGTAATATTCGCAAAAGTTTCCAGAACCTGAGGCTTCAATGCCTCTTCCATCGCCGCCAGAGACATATTGTTCTCGGCGTCATCGTCATCGTCATCGTCATCAGGACGCGACGTCTGGCCAGACTCGCCTTCTTCATCGTCGTCAGTAGTGCTTTCGAACTCGTCCTTTACTGGTGCTGTTTCAGGCACTGCCGCCGGCTTGTTACCAGCGTCCGCCGCCGCTGCGGGTACAGGCGTTGCCACGGCTGCAGGCTCAGCGCCGGGCTCATTGATGCCATAGGTCGCATCCAGATCAATGATGTCACGAAGCAGAATTTCGCCTTCATTGAGCATTTCGCTCCACGAAATCAGGGCCTGAAAAGTCAGGGGACTTTCGCACAAGCCCGCAATCATCGTTTCACGACCAGCCTCAATACGCTTGGCAATGGCAATTTCGCCTTCACGCGACAGAAGCTCAACACTGCCCATTTCCCGCAAATACATGCGAACGGGGTCATCTGTCCGATCGGTTGTACCTGGCTTTTCTGCAGCCTGAAATTCTTCTTCAGGCGCATCCGGTTTATCTTCGCTGTCATCGTCGGAAGATCCGTCAGCAGCCGGTTTTGCCGAATCAGCTGTCTCTCCACCGTCTTCAACCTCATCACCATCGACCAGATTTATGCCCATTTCAGAGAGCATGGTCATGACATCCTCAATCTGTTCCGAGGACATCTGATCCTGCGGCAAGGCCTGATTCAATTCGTCATAGGTGATATAGCCCCGCTCTTTTGCCTGGGCGATCATCTTTTTAACCGACTGTTCCGTCGAATCAAGAAGAGGACGATCTGATGATTCCTCGCTGTTTTCCGATGATTCAGAAACTTGGGAAGCTTTCGTAGCCATATATCTAACGTCTCCAACAGGGCGCGCACTAAACAATCCGGGGAACCGAAGTCCTTGAACAGGTACAGGCGGCGTTTGCTTCTAACTAAAGCAATTCGTTCGCTACACCAATTTTATTCGGACTCAATCAATTGTCTGCCCGCATTTTTTCCGTATAGAACAACAAAAGAGCCAGCTCAGGCAGGTATTTCCCTGCCGGAGGCCAGCCCAAAACCTTCCAGACTTGCTTCATGGCCTTCGGCAGCTTCCAACTGCGCCTGAAGAGCCAGAAATTTCTCAAAGGATTGTTCCGTTGTATCTTCTCCCAATTCCTTCTCGGCGGTACTTAATTCGGCACGAAGCGCCATAACACGACGTTGATACGCCACAACATGTTGCCAGCCTCGTTCCGCATCTATCAGCGCCGCATCCGGCCAAGCATACCATACGCCTGACAGAACACCCTTTTTGTCCAGCGAACCGAGAACACCGCTCAAACCACCTTCTATTAGGTGGCGCTTAAGGCCGTCTGTGTCAAGTACCGATTCGTTTGCAGATATACGTATGATTTCATTACGGAGTTTGTCAAGCTCGGGATTTATCATCTGAAGGGCGGAAAACTCCTCCTCGTATCGCTCCAGCAAGGCCGGGTGGCTTAGAATAATACGCACAATCAGACGTTCGCGCATGGTCGAGGTAGCACTCGTGGACCGACCCAGTTCCGTTCTTTTTAAAAGCGGCGTGCGTGCCTGGCTAAAACCTGCCCGGCCCCGCATCTTCCCCATGGTGCCCCCGCGCCCCGGGCCTCCACGCTGAACATGCCTTGCATTATCGGCACCAGCAGAACCATGACGCAATGATGAGCCCCGCGTCTGATCACAAAGGGTGAATACCCTGTCGCGAAATTCAGTACGATAATAACCCTTGATTTTGGTGTCCTTGATCTGGTTCAGCAAGCTGTCGATTTTTGCTTCCAGACCGGCCCGACGCTCCGGCGTGTTCACCTGAACACCATCCGTCACCATTCCCCATAACACTTCGGACAGGGGCCGTGCTGCCTGAAGGGCATCATTCATCCCGGTCAGGCCGGCCGATTTTACAAAAGTATCCGGGTCTTCCCCCTGAGGCAAAAACACAAATTTCAGGGAATGTCCCGGCTTGATCAATGGCAATGCACGTTCTGCGGCACGGTACGCCGCCCGCTGTCCGGCGGCATCACCATCAAAGCAGAAGGCCGGTTCAGGCGCCATGCGCCACAGCAAGGCCAACTGGTCTTCCGTTACGGCTGTACCAAGGGGGGCCACCGCCTCTTCCAGTCCGGCCTCCGCAAGGGCGATCACATCCATATAGCCTTCAACCACAACGACAGATGACTTGTCATGCGCCGCCTTGCGCGCACCGGCATGGTTATAGAGTAACCTTCCCTTGTGAAAAACGGGTGTCTCTGGCGAATTAAGGTATTTGGCCTTTGCATCCCCCAGCGTCCGACCCCCAAAAGCCACAACCCGCCCCCTGGCATCGGTGATTGGAAAGATAATGCGGTGCCGAAACCGGTCATAGGACGGGCGCCCATCATCAGGTGCGATCACCAGCCCGGCCTCTTCCAGAAGCTGCGGATCTGCATCACGGGCGATTAACGCTTCTTTCAGCGCAGAATTGGAATCGGGCGCAAGCCCCAGCCGGAAGGTCTTGATGGTTTTCTCGCTTAGACCCCGGCCCTTGAGATATTCCTTCGCAGCCTGCCCCTGACGTGCAGCCAGCATGCTTTCAAACCAGCTGGCCGCCATCTCAAGTACATCGTACAGCGTGGCCTTGCGCTTGGCCTGCTTCGGGTCTGCTGGCGCATTCTGCGGCACCGCCAGACCTGCCTGAGCCGCCAGTTGTTCGACCGCTTCCGGAAAGGTCAACCCTTCCGTATCGGTTATAAAACTAATGACATCCCCATGAGCTCCGCAACCAAAGCAATGGTAGAACGCCTTGTCGTCATTCACTGTAAATGACGGACTTTTTTCATTATGAAACGGACAAAGGCCTGAATATTCACGGCCCTTGCGTACCAGACGCACCTTGCGCCCGACCACGTCACTCAGGGCCAGACGGTGCCTCAACTCATCCAAAAACTCAGGCGTAAAACTCATATCTTTTCACTATACCCGGAACAATTGGCCCTTCAGGGCCTGCACCCTGAAGCGAAATCAACAAGCCTGCGTCAGGATAACAGTTTTTTGATTTTGGCGCTTGCTTTGGCGAAATCCATTCGGCCCGCATAATTTTCTTTCAAATATGCCATGACACGGCCGATATCTTTCAGGCTTTTTGCCTCAAGTTCGGCAACAGCCTTCTCGCATACGGCCTCAAGTTCGGCGTCCGACAGTTGTTCGGGCATAAAAGTCCCGATGATCTCGACCTCTTCACGTTCCTGCTCAGCCAGTTCCAGACGCCCCCCCTCTTCAAAGGCCTGCACACTGTCGCGACGCTGCTTGACCATTTTCTGAAGTATTTCCAGAATGGTATCGTCATCAACTGTCCCGCCGCCGCCTTCTCCGCGAAGACAAATATCGCGATCCTTTATGGCGGCAAGAATCAGTCGTATGGTTGCAACCCGACGGGAAGCCTTAAGCTTCATCGATTCTTTCAGCTCATCATTCAATCGTTGACGTAACATATTATCTCTACTTTCCTGTATTCAGGAACTTGGTCCTGTCTTGACGCTTCACCCTAATTTGGATGAGACGTCGCCCCCTGCAAAATTACCTGACCATAAATCGACCGGTAACAGATTATTCGCCCCACATTCTTCAGACCCAGAATCAGCTCAACACTCTACCTCAATCATTCACTATTAGCAAACGCTCGAAGCTATTTACAACCTATTGATAATAAAGGATAATTTTTATCAAACCAGACGCTTGACGGCAGCCTGCTATTTGCTTATGGTCGCGCCAATTTGCGCCGTATCTGCGCTGGCTTGATTGTTCAGCATCACTACTGGTGGACATGTCTGTATTTATGTATATATGACACTCCAGCGCCTCGGCACGCCTGCAACCATAATGGATCAGTTGGATCAGATGACCGATAACACGAGCAACGCCGCCGAACTCGCTCCTCAGACAATTGATCCCACAGCCCCTCCTTCTCCTGATATTACCGCCGCACTTGTGCTGGCCGATGGCAGTATATTCTGGGGATATGGTCTGGGCGCGACTGGTGAAACGGCTGGGGAAGTATGCTTCAACACAGCCATGACAGGCTATCAGGAAATTTTGACCGACCCCTCTTATGCAGGCCAGATCATCACATTCACGTTTCCACATATTGGCAATGTCGGGACAAATTCTGAAGATATTGAAGCATCAACAGCTGCAGCACGGGGGCTGGTGATCCGCGAAAAAATTACGGAACCTTCCAACTACCGTGCCCGGAGTCATCTTGATAACTGGCTTAAAAGCCAGAACCTGATAGGCATCAGTGGCATTGATACCCGGCGGCTCACCCGCTACATCCGCCTCAACGGCGCACCAAATGGCGTTATTGCCCACGCGCCGGATGGAAATTTTGACATACCCGCACTTTTGGAACAAGCCAATGCCTGGCCAGGGCTCGAAGGCATGGATCTGGCAAAAGATGTCAGTTGCTCCCAGAGCTATACCTGGAACAAGGCGCGATGGCACTGGGGCAAGGAAACAGAAACAGTTAAAGCCACGGCACCCCATGTCGTCGCAATAGATTATGGTGTGAAACAAAATATATTGCGCTGTCTGGCACAAGTCGGTGCACGCGTCACCGTTGTTCCTGCCACGGCAACCGCTCAGGATATCCTGCGACACAAGCCGGACGGTATATTCCTGTCCAATGGCCCGGGCGACCCTGCGGCCACGGGTGAATACGCCATTCCTGTTATTCAGGAATTACTGAAAACCGGCCTTCCCCTTTTCGGCATTTGCCTTGGCCATCAGCTGCTGGCACTGGCGCTGGGGGCCCAAACATCGAAAATGCATCAGGGTCATCGGGGAGCGAACCATCCTGTCAAGGACATCTCCACCGGCAAGGTGGAAATCGCGACCATGAACCATGGTTTTACAGTCGAGATTGATACACTGCCCTCCGGCGTCACTGCCAGTCACATCTCGCTGTTCGACCAATCCTTGTGCGGCATAGAGGTTGAGGGCAAGCCGGTATTCTCGGTTCAACATCACCCCGAAGCCTCTCCCGGCCCACAAGACAGCCATTACCTGTTTTCCCGTTTCATGGACCAGATCCAAAAGCACAAGAAGGCACTCAATGCCAAAGCGTAACGATATAAAATCCATTATGATCATCGGTGCCGGCCCAATTATTATCGGTCAGGCATGCGAATTTGATTATTCAGGCACTCAGGCTTGTAAAGCGCTGAAAGAGGAAGGCTACCGGATTATTCTGGTGAACTCCAACCCCGCAACAATCATGACCGATCCGGAACTTGCAGACGCCACGTATGTCGAGCCGATCACCCCTGAATTTGTCGAAAAAATCATCGAGAAAGAACGCCCCGACGCCATTCTGCCCACCATGGGCGGCCAAACGGCACTGAATACGGCTCTGGCACTGGCCAAATCCGGTGTTTTGGAAAAATATAATGTAGAGCTGATTGGTGCCCGGGAAGAAGCGATCAAGAAAGCCGAAGACAGACTGTTGTTCCGTGACGCCATGCGCAAAATCGGACTGGATTGCCCTAAAAGCCAGGTCGTAAATACGGTCCACGAAGCCATCGCTGCTCTTGACGAGATCGGCCTGCCGGCCATTATTCGGCCCTCGTTCACCATGGGTGGCACGGGTGGCGGCATTGCCTACAACCGCGAAGAATATGAAAAAATTGTCGGGCGCGGCATCGAGGCCTCACCTGTCAATGAAGTGCTGGTTGAAGAATCTGTTCTGGGCTGGAAAGAATATGAAATGGAGGTCGTGCGCGACCGCAATGATAATTGCATTATCATTTGCTCGATCGAAAATATCGACCCGATGGGTGTTCATACGGGCGACAGTATTACCGTCGCCCCGGCCCTGACACTGACGGATAAGGAATATCAGATCATGCGGGACGCCTCCCTCGCGGTCCTGCGCGAAATTGGTGTCGAAACCGGCGGCTCAAATGTTCAGTTTGCGATCAACCCCGATAATGGACGCATGATCGTTATCGAGATGAATCCCCGCGTTTCCCGCTCGTCTGCACTGGCGTCCAAGGCAACAGGCTTCCCGATCGCAAAAGTCGCAGCCAAGCTTGCTGTCGGCTACACGCTCGACGAAATCACCAATGACATTACCGGCGTAACCCCGGCCTCGTTTGAGCCCACCATTGATTATGTGGTCACCAAAATACCGCGTTTCACTTTTGAGAAGTTCCCAGGGACCGAACCGACACTGACAACCTCGATGAAATCGGTTGGCGAGGCCATGGCCATTGGGCGGTCGTTTCCTGAATCATTGCAAAAGGCAATGCGTTCTCTTGAAACGGGCCTTGATGGTCTGGACGAGATTGACATTCCCGGCTATAGCGCAGAAACGCCCGAAAAGGATTCTATCCTTGCAGCGCTGGCCAGACCAACGCCGGAACGTATCCTTGTCATTGCCCAGGCGCTTCGCTTTGGGTTAAGCGTCGATGAAATTCATAATGTGACCAAATACGACCCCTGGTTCCTGAGGCAGATCAAACGCATCACGGATGCTGAAGCTGAAGTCAGATCGAAAGGCGTTCCCCGGGACAGACATGGCCTGCTTCACCTGAAATCACTTGGCATGTCCGACGCCCGTCTTGCTGTCCTGTCAGGCATTGAAGAAGGTCGCATCGCGGCCCGGCGTCGCAAGCTGGGTGTCCGCCCCGCATACAAGCGTATTGATACCTGTGCCGCCGAGTTTGAAGCCCGGACGCCTTACATGTATTCAACATACGAAACAGCCGCCGACGGCATGGCTGAATGTGAATCCCAGCCGACTGACGCCCGCAAAATCATCATTCTGGGTGGTGGCCCAAACCGTATCGGTCAGGGCATCGAATTTGACTATTGCTGTTGTCATGCAGCGTTCGCGCTGAGTGATGCCGGCTTTGAGACAATCATGGTCAACTGCAACCCGGAAACAGTATCTACGGATTATGATACATCGGATCGTTTGTATTTTGAGCCCCTCACAGCCGAAGACGTCGTCGAATTAATCAGCGTTGAACAGAAGCGTGGCGAGGTTCTGGGTGTGATTGTCCAGTTTGGCGGGCAAACGCCCCTGAAACTGGCAAAGGCCCTGGAAGCAGCATCTATCCCCATTTTAGGCACCTCCCCTGATGCCATTGATCTGGCAGAAGACCGCAAGCGTTTTCAGCAACTGCTGGCCCGTCTGGACCTGCGCCAGCCTGTGAATGGCCTGGCAACTTCCGCTGAAGAAGCGCGCGAGATCGCCGAGCGGATCGGATATCCGGTCCTGATCAGGCCTTCATACGTGCTTGGTGGACGAGCGATGGAGATCGTGCACGATACGCAAGCCCTTAACCGCTACATCAGAGAAGCCGTAAGCGTTTCCGGTGATAGCCCTGTCCTGATAGACAGCTATCTGGGTGGTGCCATTGAGGTTGATGTCGACGCCCTCTCTGACGGCAAGGATGTCTTCGTTGCGGGTATTATGGAGCATATCGAAGAGGCCGGCATTCATTCCGGCGACAGCGCCTGTTCTCTTCCTCCATATTCTCTGAGCCCCGAAGTCATTGAAGAAATAGGGGCGCAGACCCGAACGCTTGCTCTGGCGCTAAAGGTTGTGGGTCTGATGAATGTTCAGTTCGCTGTCAAGGACGGCGAAATATACATTATTGAAGTCAACCCGCGCGCCAGCCGCACAGTACCATTCGTTGCCAAGGCGATCGGCACACAGGTCGCCAAAATTGCAGCACGCCTTATGGCCGGTGAAAGCCTTGCCAGTTTCAACCTTGAAAACAAAAAAATGGATCATGTCGCGGTCAAGGAAGCTGTATTCCCCTTTGCCCGCTTCCCGGGTGTTGATATTCTGCTCGGGCCCGAAATGCGCTCAACCGGGGAAGTCATGGGGCTTGACCTCGATTTTGCTCATGCCTTCGCCAAATCGCAGATTGCCGCAAGCGTCAAGTTGCCCCTGACGGGAACAGTCTTCATTTCTGTACGCAACAGTGACAAACAGATGATGATTGAACCGGCGCGTCAGTTCCTTGAGATGGGCTTTAAGGTCATTGCCACAGGCGGCACCGCCCGTTTCCTTCAGGCCCAGGGGCTGGATGTCGGCTATATCAACAAGGTACTGGAAGGCCGGCCACACATTGTAGACGCCATGAAAAACCGCGAGGTTAATCTGGTCTTCAACACAACCGAGGGCGCCCAGGCAATAGCCGACAGCTTTGAACTGCGTCGCACCGCGCTGATCAACAATGTTCCCTACTATACGACAATTGCAGGCAGCAAGGCTGCACTACAGGCAATTCAATGTATGAAGTCGGGCAGTCTTGAAGTTATGCCTCTTCAGTCTTATAATAGTAATGTAGTCTGATAATTCATCTGACAACATATGTAGAGTGCTTTTAGCTTGCGGGCAGTAACCTGCCCGTAATAAATTATTAGTTTGCATTCATGGCTAAACGCCTGTGAATTTTTATTAACAAAGAACCTTTTGACCATGATGGAAAGAATTCCCTTAACGATCGCCGGATATGCCAACCTTCAACAAGAACTGAAGGACCTGAAGCATATTGACCGCCCTGCCGTGATCAAGGCTATTGAGGAGGCGCGCGCCCATGGCGATCTGTCAGAAAATGCCGAATATCACGCAGCCAAGGAACGTCAGGGCTTTATTGAATCGCGGATTTCAGAGCTTGAAGACCAGACCAGCAGGGCTGAAGTTATTGATACTTCAAAGCTTTCAGGCAGCAAAGTCACTTTTGGCGCGACGGTTACACTGGTCGACGAAGATGACAGGGAAACACGTTATCAGATCGTAGGGCAGCAGGAATCTGACGTTAAGGCCGGACGGATCTCGTACAATTCTCCGCTTGGGCGGGCCTTGATCGGCAAATCCACAGGCGATGACGTAGAAGTGACCACCCCCGGCGGTGATAAATATTTTGAAGTCACAAAAATCGAATTCATCTGAAGACAAGGTCAGGATAAAAAGAAAAAGCGGGGATCAATTCCCCGCTTTTTTTGTTAGCTGTGGCCTGTAAAGCCGTAATCAGGACTTCCGGCGACGCCCAAGCCCAATGGCAGCGAGACCAAGCCCAAGTAAAGGCAACATTGCTGGCACGGGAACGTCGACAGGATCCGTAGGCTCCAGACGTTCAGTTGTCCGGATTCCAAAAGTGAACCCATGCCAGTTTTCAGGCGATGGCGCGACCCATGAGAATGTTGAGAATGTCCCGATAAACTGTATCGTACCATGCCCTTCATTACCCTGCAGGATATCACCCGGCAATTCCTGAAGTGCTGATCCGTTTCCACCCCAGTAACCGGTTCCCTGACTGACAATGTCGAAGGGAGAATCGAAGTCGTACGTTGTGTTCGAACCGCCCCGGCCCAAACTGACGATCGCCATGATCGGATCCTTGATAGCCTCTGAAAGGGTCACTTGATAGGTCTGGTTCGTACCCCCAATAAGCGCCAGTATATCGGTTGAGCCCGGAGCATTATCCACCTGGGTGCTTACATATGGCGTTGTCGGGTTCCAGTAATTTGTCCCGGCACCGCTCGTCTGGGCAAAGAAGAAACTGCCCGCAGACCCGTCAGGGTTTACCACAGCGAAATCAACCGTAACTGTTGATGTGTCCGGCAAGGTGATAACACCAGTCGCTGTACCGCCGCCTGGATTAGCAGCAGTCCAGTCAACATAATTGTATGTTACGGCTTGTGCAGCAGATGCCAGCCCGACAACGGCAAGGGCACTTGCAACTGCAATTGCTTTAACGGTTTTCATTGGATTCCCCATTTATATAAAACTAAGGGGATTTCTTGCAATTTTAGTGCCAAAATGAGAAAGCCCGGCAAAACCGGGCTTTCTCATTTTTCACATCCGGGTTAACATCAGAAAGTGTCAATTATCCCGACACTCAGACCTGACGTTCCACCATAAGCTTTTTAATTTCACCAATCGCCTTGGCCGGGTTCAGCCCTTTGGGACAGGCATTCGCACAATTCATAATGGTGTGGCAACGGTACAACCGGAACGGATCTTCCAGATTATCCAGACGCTCACCGGTATTTTCATCCCGCGAGTCGATAATCCAGCGATAGGCCTGCAACAGCACAGCTGGCCCCAGATACTTTTCCCCGTTCCACCAGTAACTCGGGCAACTGGTGGTGCAGCAAGCACATAATATGCACTCGTAAAGACCATCGATTTTTTCTCGGTCTTCTTTCGACTGCAGACGCTCCCCATCAGATGGCGTCGGGGTCTTGCTTTGCAGCCACGGCTGAATCGATGCATATTGCGCATAAAAATGCGTCATGTCCGGCACCAGATCCTTTACCACGTCCATATGCGGCAGCGGCGTGATACTGACATCCCCCTTGCAATCCGCGATCGACATGGTGCAGGCCAACGTGTTCTGGCCGTCAATATTCATGGCACACGAGCCACAAACGCCTTCCCGGCATGAACGCCGGAAGGTCACGGTTGAATCAACATCATTCTTGATCTTGATCAGGGCATCCAGCACCATGGGCCCGCACTCGTCAAGATCCACTTCAAAGCTGTCCATGCGCGGGTTCAGGCCATCATCGGGATTCCACCGATAGACATTAAATGTCTTTACCCGTTTTGCGCCTTCAGCCTTGTGGGTTTTACCCTTGCCGATTTTTGAGTTTTTCGGAAGTCGGAACTCAGCCATGTGCCTGTCGTCCTGTTAACTGTCAGTCATTCACTAATCTATCAAACTTAAAGTCAGGTAAATCCCTTAATATACCCGGGCTTTTGGTTTGATATACTCAACTTCATCGGTCAATGTATATGTATGCACCGGCCGATAATCCAAAGTTGTCTTGCCCTTGTCATCAAACCACATGATGGTATGTTTCATCCAGTCATCATCCAGCCTGTCTTCAAAGTCCTCGCGTTTATGTGCGCCGCGACTTTCCTTGCGATTTTCCGCGCCATACATGGTCACGACGGCCTGCCCCAGAAGGTTGTCCAACTCCAGCGTCTCGATCAGGTCACTGTTCCAGACCATGCTCCGATCCGTAATCTTCACATCCGGCATTTTGGCGGCAACTTCGTCGATCAGCTTTTTGCCTTCGATCAGCGTTTCGCCTGTCCGGAACACGGCACAATTAGTCTGCATCACATGCTGCATTTCGGCCCGGATTTGAGCGGTCGTCGTCCCGCCGTCGGCGTTACGGATTGCATCAAGACGAGATAGCGCATAATCCCCCGCATTCGCAGGCAAAGGCTTGTGTGTGCGGTCCTTGCCAATCACTTCCGCGGCCCGATTTGCAGCAGACCGACCGAACACAACCAGATCAATCAGTGAATTAGACCCAAGACGATTGGCCCCGTGCACAGAGACACACGCTGCTTCGCCAACAGCCATCAGCCCCGGCACGACACTATCCGGATCGCCGTCTTTAACGGTAACCACTTCAGCCCGATAATTGGTTGGGATGCCGCCCATGTTGTAGTGAACGGTCGGGATCACAGGGATCGGTTGCTTGGTCACATCCACACCGGCAAACACACTGGCCGATTCTGAAATACCGGGCAGCCGTTCGTGAATAATGGCCGGATCAAGATGATCAAGGTGCAAATAAATATGATCCTTTTTCGGGCCCACACCGCGACCTTCACGAATTTCCATCGCCATGGAGCGACTGACCACATCACGGGATGCCAGATCCTTGGCGCTTGGCGCATAGCGCTCCATAAAGCGCTCGCCTTCGGAATTCACCAGATAGCCGCCTTCACCGCGCACACCCTCGGTAATCAGAACACCGGCACCGTAAATGCCGGTCGGATGGAACTGGACAAACTCCATATCCTGCAGTGGCAACCCGGCGCGCATCACCATGCCGCCACCGTCACCTGTGCAGGTGTGTGCCGACGTACATGAAAAATATGACCGCCCGTATCCACCCGTTGCCAGAACAACCATATGGGCACGGAACCGGTGTATTTGCCCCGTCGCCATATCCAGCGCCATGACGCCGCGGCAGGCGCCGTCATCGTCCATGATCAGATCAATGGCAAAATATTCAATATAAAAATCAGCGTCATGCTTCAGGGATTGCTGGTAAAGCGCATGCAACATGGCGTGACCGGTGCGATCCGCAGCCGCGCAAGTTCGCTGCGCAGCAGGGCCTTCCCCAAATTTGGTGGTCATCCCGCCAAATGCACGCTGATAAATTTTCCCCGCCTCGGTCCGTGAAAACGGGAGACCATAATGCTCCAGTTCGTAAACCGCTGCTGGCGCTTCCCGACACATATATTCAATGGCATCCTGATCGCCCAGCCAGTCTGACCCCTTGACGGTGTCGTACATATGCCACTGCCAGTGATCCTCGCCCATATTGCCAAGCGAAGCCGCGATACCGCCCTGCGCCGCCACCGTGTGACTGCGGGTCGGGAACACCTTGCTGATACAAGCTGTTTTCAGGCCCTGTTCGGCCATGCCCATGGTCGCGCGCAAGCCAGACCCACCGGCCCCCACAACGACGACATCATATGTATGATCTGTTATCGGATATGCAGCACTCATCCCGGCCTCAGCCTCCAAATGCGATTTTAAGGACAGCAAAAATGCAGGCAACCGCCAGCAAAATGCATACAAAACTGTTCAAAATCAGGCTTGCCATTTTCAAGCCGCCATCATGAACATAATCTTCAATGACGACCTGAAGTCCAAGCTTCAGGTGATAAAAACAGGTGCCAATAAACAGGATCATCAGAACCGCGACAACCGGCGTACCAAGCCACATCAGCACAACCAGCCGATCCGCACTGGCCAGCGCGACGATGGACGCCAGAAACCAGACTGTCAGCGGAACCAGGGCAATCGCCGTCAGGCGCTGCAACCACCAGTGATGAGTGCCACCCCTGGCTGACCCCAGACCTCTGACCCGACCTAATGGTGTTCTCAGGCTCATTTGCCCATATCTCCTATCAATCCGTATCCAAAGGCCCAGACCAGCAGGGTCAGTATGACAGACCCGGCAAATACCAGACGATTGGTCATCACCACCGTATCCAGCGCAAAGCCCCGGCCCATGTCCCAGAACAGATGGCGAATACCATTGCACAGGTGCAACATCAGCGCCCATGTAAATCCAAACATGACCAGGCGACCGAACCAGCCATTCATATAGGACTGGACAATGGCAAAGGGCTCATCACCCGCCGCTGCCGCCAGCAACCACCAGGCAAGGATCAGGGTGCCGACCCCAAGCGCAACTCCGGTTGCCCTGTGCAGGATTGACAGCACCATATGCAGCCCCCACCGATACACCTGCAAATGCGGTGAAAGAGGACGTTGAACCTGTGACATTTAGACTGCTCCCCCTGGAAAAGAGACTGCCGGAGACCAACAGCAAGGATATTTCATGCGATAATCAACTGTGACTTCTTTAAACATTTCGACGCGATAGAGCAAGTATGTTCCTGTGATTAATCACAACCCTTACGACAAATTACCACTAAAAGAAGCCTTAACGGCGCGGCATAAACACCCAGTAATCAAGATCCAGCACCACGGATGGATCATATTTACCGTTACCCTCCTTGTCTGGAAATGCACCGCAAGGCTGGTTTTTTGTCGCCACCAGCCGAAGCCGGAGCGCCCCGATATCTGGCCGCCCGGGCACTTCAGCCTTATCGATGACTTCGCTCCAGGCAAAGACCGTATCGCCGGCAATACAGGGCGCAACGTGCCGTCCGCCATTGATCGCCGCAACAAGGGCGGCATTTGCCAGTCCGTTAAAACTGATACAGCGCGCCAGACTGATAACATGGCCACCATATACAATCCGCTCACCCAAACGACCGTCCTTTTCCTGATGCAGGTTAAAATGCACCCGGGCGGTGTTCTGATAAAGGCGCGTCGCCATCATATGATCGGCCGCCTCTATCGTGATACCGTCAACATGATCTATTTTTTCACCCGGCGCATAATCATCCCACAGATGTTCAGCCCCGCCCAGCGTGGCGTCATACGTACCAAAGTCCACGCCCGCCGGCACGACCAGATCATCCGGCAGCACATGGTCCGGCAGGTCCGGCACAACAGCTGCCGGGGCGGGGTTAGCCGCGTCGCGCTTCTTGACCATGACCCAGCGAACATATTCCAGAACTACTTCACCGCTCTGGTTCGTCCCTGTCGAGCGCACGTAAACAACGCCGGTTTTGCCGCTGGAATTTTCTTTCAGACCAATAACCTTGCTGGTCGCGGAAATTGTGTCGCCAGCAAATACAGGGGCCAGAAAACGGCAATCCGCATAGCCCAGATTGGCGACAGCATTCAGCGAAATGTCCGGAACTGTTTTGCCAAACACCAGATGAAAGGTGAGGAAATCATCTGCCGGTGAATCGGGGAAGCCAAGCGACATGGCAAAATCACTGGATGAATTTACCGCAAACCGGGATCCGTAAAAGGCCGTATAGAGACTGAAATCCCCTTCCAGCACTGTACGCGGTGTGGCATGGCGGATTTCCTGCCCTATCCTGAAATCTTCGAAAAAATTACCTGTTGCTGTTTTTGTCATCCATTGGCCCCCGCATCAGCTTCCAGTGTCCTGATCGCCTCCGCCAGCGCCACCAGACGCTTCGCGTTTTCGACGTGCAAATTTTCCACCAGCTTGCCATCCACAACAACCACACCCTGGCCTTGTGCCGTGGCTTCCTCGAAAGCGGCAATGATTTTACGCGAGAATTCTATTTCGACTTCAGACGGCGCAAACACTTCATTGG
Organism: Sphingomonadales bacterium; assembly: GCA_965227345.1. Taxonomy (GTDB): domain Bacteria; phylum Pseudomonadota; class Alphaproteobacteria; order Sphingomonadales. The sequence goes on along the minus strand of OZ245755.1, from coordinate 2,958,479 downwards.
CCGCGGCAAGCTGTTTCGGATGAATAAGTGTTTTACCATCAAACCCCAGCTCAAGCCCCTGCTGGCATGACGCCCTGAAGCCGTCCTCGTCATTCAGGTCCAGATACACCCCGTCGACGATGGCAAGGCCTGCCGCGCGTGCCGCCAGCAAACATATCGACAGACTTGTCAGCATCGGCAAACGCATTGGTGTGTGATGCGCATGAAGATCCTTGGCAAGATCGGATGTCCCCATGACAAAGCCGCCCAGCCGGCTGGTCGCGTTGGCAATTTCTTCGGCGTGCAGAATGCCCCGGGGGGTTTCCATCATACACCAGATCGTGGTGTTGGCAGGTGCGTCTGCCTCGATTAGAATCCGTTCGGCTTCCAGAACCGTTTCGGCACTCTCAACCTTGGGCAAAAGAATGCCATCCGGCCCCACCAGTGCAGCCTGCAACACATCTTCACGCCCCCAGGGCGTATCGAAACTGTTGGTCCGGATCAGAAGTTCGCGCGCGCCGTAACCGCCGTCGCGAATAGCTTGACAGACATTGCCGCGCGCCTCCTGTTTCGCATCCGGGTTAACGGCATCCTCCAGATCCAGAATCAATTGGTCTGCGGCCAGTCCCTTTGCCTTTTCAAGCGCCCGGGTGTTGGACCCCGGCATATAAAGCGAACTGCGGCGTGGGCGTGCGGATGCGGGCATATTGCTCTCCTCAAGGGCTTATTCGTTTATTTTCAGTTTCGAGACTATAAGGAAATGAACGCCGACTGCAAGATGCTGCAGCGCAAAAAATGCAGGGCCCTGAGAATCATACGCCAAAATATCAGGAAACAAGTTTTGTAATCAGGCCTTCTTGCAGCCATGTTTTTAACAAAGAAGCCGCCCTTTGCGGGGCGTCACCCGGCGCATGCCATTCCGTTAAGGATCCGCACAGCTCGGCGAAAGTCCCGCCTTCCATCATGAAGGGCAGCACAAACGCCTCATCCATCTCCAATGTCCGGAAGCAGGTTCGCAAGTCAGCCCGCCAGAACATGACCCGGACGGGCGTGGCAAGCCTTTTCTGATCTGGCTTCGTTTCGGGGTCTTTTACAAGATCATTCCAGATAACGGGAATATTGTACTGAAAATCGGCCCAGCCCACAGACGGGTGAAACTGAAGGGTCAATCCGGCCCAGTCTTCCGGTCTCAGGGCGGCCGCGTCGCTGATTCCCGCACTGGCAGCGTCGCGGGCGTCAAAGGCGGACAGTAATCCCCATTCAAATCCCGCCAGTTCAGATAGAATGTTGTGCTCTGACCAGGGGACAGCCTCTTTCAGCCAGAAAGCTACATGCTGGCCGAACTGGCGCAAGGACGGCGATGTGGAAGGATGCGCCCTGATATAGGCACGCGCCATATCCGTAAATTTTGCATCCCCAAGCAGAGAGCGCAGAACCGGGTAATCCGTCTGCAAGGCTTCCAGCAAACGGGCCTGATAGGCATTTGCATAGATATTCAGCCGCACCTCTCGCGACAGATTGGCTGTCTCACATATATCAGCGTCCAGTCCCTCAAGCTCCCCCAGAATATGGGCCTTGAACCGGCGCTGAATAACTTCAAGGCTGCTCATTCAAAAATCCTTGCGCCAATCTGCCGCGCCTTGTCCAGCTCTTTCAGCATATCTTCAAGCGGAGGGATGCGATCATCCCGTTCGATCATGGTTGAGACCGGCCCCACAAGCGTCAGCGCCTTTTCGAAAAGCGCCCATACAGGGTCTGCGACGTCATGATCATGCGTATCTATAACATAGTCCCCGTAATCAGCATGGCCGGCAAGATGGAACTGGCGAACCCGGTGCCCGGGCACGCCCTTCAGATAATCAAGCGGATCAAATCCGTGATTCACCGAGCTGACATAAATATTGTTGATATCCAGCAGAATATGGCAATCGGCCCGGCTGGCAATTTCAGAAAGAAAATCCCATTCCGGCATCATGTCTGAAGAATAGGTCAGATAGGTTGAAACATTCTCGATAAGAATCTGCCGTCCCAGATAATCTTGCACACGGCAAATACGATCTACCACATGGTTGATCGCTTCTTCCGTATAGGGCATTGGCAAAAGGTCATGCAGATTGTGCCCGGCATAGCCGGTCCAGCACAAATGATCTGATATCCACCCTGGTTGCACACGTGCCGCAAGGTCTTTCAGATTTTTCAGATACTGGAGGTTCAGCGGATCCGTACTGCCGATAGAAAGAGACACACCGTGCATAACAACGGGATAGTCAGCCCGAATCCTGTCAAGAAAGTGAAGCGGTTTGCCGCCGCCCACCATATAGTTTTCGGTCAGGATCTCGAACCAGTCCACATCAGGCTGCTCGTCGAGAATCGCCTGATAATGATCTTTCCGAAGTCCCAGCCCGTATCCCATAAAATGGTCAGGGGCCGGATACGGCTGGTCAGCGTCTGATGTTTTTGCAGCGGTTGATATCATCTCTACCCTGATAAATGAATATGGCGGCCTTCGCCATCACGAAAAGCCGCCACACCCCAATTCTGATTGGTAAATTATTCTTCGACAGTACCGCCCTTTTCGTCACAATCCGCCTGGCTCATCACGAGGAAACCATGGCCCTTGCACGCGCCCTGCCCCTTGCAGGCATTTTCCGCCGTGGCGCAGTCATTCTGGCCCTTGCAGCTGTTCACGCCATAACAATGAACCTTTGCCTCATCTCCTGCACTGGCAATTGTTGGTGCCGCTGCAAAAAAGCCCGCCGCGGCCATAGCCATGGCAACACCGGTCATTTTATGCGTATTGGTTTTCATCAAGAAGCCTCCTGTTGATATTCTGATCCCCGGATACTGGCGGAAATTTCTCCTGTTTGACAATCAAATTACTGTGAAATCTTGGGCCCCAATTATAATAATCAACTTGTCTTGCATGAAAATTCCCTTATCTTGCCCGCGAGAAATAATTTCCTGACGGCAGATTGAAAATGATTTTTTCACTGGAAGACAGAAAACTGGAAACTGATGGCGATGATTATTTCATTGCACCGACGGCGGCAATCATCGGGTCCGTCCGGCTCCGGAAGAATGCCAGCGTCTGGTTTGGCTGCACCCTGCGCGCAGACCACGATCTGATCGAACTGGGTGAAAACACCAATGTGCAGGATGGTTGCGTCATTCACGTAGAACCCGACTCCCCGGCGATTCTCGGGAACCGGGTGACAGTTGGTCATATGGTCATGTTGCACAGCTGCCATGTAGGAGACGATTCCCTGATCGGCAATGGCGCCATGGTGCTGGATCGTGCCCGCATCGGTAAAAATGTTATCATTGCAGCCAATACCCTGATTCCACCAGACAAGGTAATTCCTGATGGTGTTGTCGTTATGGGATCGCCGGGAAAAATCGTACGGGAAGCAACAGCAAAAGATCTGGAACTGATTCAGTTCAGCTGGAAGCATTATGTCGGAAACGCCAGACGCTTTCGCGAAAATCTGGTACAGGAAGACTGAACGTCTTGTTGGCATTAAATCTTGAATACAGCCTGGTAAGTGAGGAGCATCTCCCATGAGCAACGAAACATATATCATTATCGGTGGCGGTCAGGCCGGCGGCCAAACAGCGGGTTGCCTGCGCGCCGGCGGATTTGAGGGTCGCATCATCCTGATCGGGGAAGAAACTTACATTCCCTACGAGCGCCCCCCTCTTTCGAAGGGACTGCTGTCTGGCGAAACGCCTATTGAAAAGACCTATCTGCGCAATGCAGAATTCTACGAGACCAGGAATATAGAACTTATGCTGGATACCCGGGTAAGCTCAATCGACCGCGACAGCAAAACAGTGCATCTGGAAAATGGCAAGAGCCTGAACTATGACAAGCTGGTGATCGCGACAGGATCGAAAGTCCGCCATATAAGCCTGCCCGGTGCCGACAAGCGCGGCGTTTTCTACGTGCGCACGATTGCCGACACACTGGCCATACAGCAAACAATGAAGGCCGGGGCAAATCTGGTCCTGGTCGGCGCAGGCTATATCGGGCTGGAAGTTGCGGCTGTTGGTATCGAGGCCGGATGCAAGGTGACCGTTCTTGAGGCACTGGACCGCGTGATGGCACGTGTAGCGGCCCCTGAAGTATCGGACTTTTACGAAAACGTCCACCTGACCGCCGGTGTTGACTTGCGCAAGAATGTGCGCATTTCCGCGTTTACGGGCGATGATCACGTCACGGGCGTCCAGCTTGAAGATGGATCGATTGTTCCGGCTGATCTGATTGTGGTTGGTATCGGCATTATGCCCGATACCGAGCTTGCATCTGCTGCCGGCCTTGAAGTTGAGAATGGCATTGTTGTTGACGAATTCGGCCAGACCTCTGATCCGAACATCTGGGCTGCAGGCGACGTTACAAATCATCCCAACGCGATCCTGGGCCAGCGCATTCGCCTCGAATCAGTTCAAAATGCCATGTCTCAGGGAAAAACCGTGGCGGATGCCATGTGCGGCAACCCTTCCCCATATGCCGAGGTGCCGTGGTTCTGGTCCGACCAGTATGATCTGAAGCTGCAAATTGCAGGCCTGTGGGAACCGACAGACACGGTGGTTCTGCGCGGCGACGTCTCAACCCGGAAATTCTCAGTCTATTATTTAAGAGATGGCGCAGTGGTGGCTGTCAACCTGATCAACAACATGAGAGAGTTCCTGCCGGCGAAGAAATTGATTGCTGCCCATGCAAAAGTTGATCCTTCACAGTTGGCAGACACTGAAGTTTCCGTTAAGACACTGATCCCGTAGATTCGAGTCTCATACAAAAAGCATACGTCCGGGATGTAATAGACCCGGTTCCGTTAGAACCTGATTTAGGAAAGTACAAGACTGATGCCAAAGATTATCGTAACAGACCGCGAAGGTGCAGAGCATACAATCCAGGGAGACGCAGGTCTCACCGTGATGGAAGTTCTTAGAGACGCAGACATGGGTGTCGCGGCGATCTGTGGCGGTTGTTGCTCGTGTGCGACATGCCATATATACGTTGCACCGGAATGGGCAGACAAGATCCCTGCCGCCGAAGGTGACGAAGCAGAGCTTGTAAACGAACTTGAATATCATAAAGATAATTCCCGCCTGAGCTGCCAGGTTGAATTCACAGACCAGATGGATGGCCTGAAAGTCACCGTTGCACCTGACGAATAGGTCTGTAGGGATATCCCGGAGAAACAATTGCGCAAGCTCCGGGATTACGTGAACTTTTCGTGACAATTATACGCCATTAGGAAATCATCAATCTTGTTTACCTACCAATGTGGGCAAGCAAGGTTGGTAGATGCAGGCGTAAAAATGACAGCACATAATATCGGCGACTTCGCACTGAACATTTCCCCCATAACGGAGGAAATGGCGTGCCAAAGGGCATATGAGATTTTTTCATCTGACCCGGACCTTTTGCTGTTGCCTGTCATCAAGGGGACGAGACCTGTTGGGTTGGTGAACCGGCAGGATTTCCTGGTCCGTCTGGCCGACCGTTTTGGCCGGGATTTATATGCCAGAAAACCGGTATCGTTCCTGATGGACACGAACCCGCTTGTCATCGAGCAGGATCGCTCGGTCGATGAAGTCAGTCAGTTTATTGTCGCAGAAAATCCGGCGGCCCTGCTGACCGGCTTTATCCTGGCTGACGGCGGAACATATGCTGGTGTCGTGACAGCCCTGTCCCTTCTCCAGGCCAACGTTGCCGGACTTGAGCGGCGAACGGAAGAACTTGAAATTGCATCCCGGAAATCAGAAGAAGCCAGTAAAGCCAAATCCGGCTTTCTTGCAAATATCAGCCATGAGCTTCGAACACCCCTGAATGCGATTATCGGGTTTGCTGACCTGATATTGATGGAACCCGAGGGCGCAATAAATCCACCTGTCTACGCGGATTATGTAGGCAACATCAAATCGAGTGGATCACATCTTCTGAAACTGATTAATGACATTCTTGATATGTCACGCATTGAAGCTGGCAAGCTGGAACTGGATCGGGAAATTTTCGATGCGGAAAGCATGGTACGATCGACCATTCGCATGCTTCAGGCCAACATACTAAAAGCGGATCTGGCCATCGAAATTAATATGAAAGAAAACTTGCCCGATCTGAATGCCGATGAACGAATGATCAGGCAAATTCTCATGAATCTGTTATCAAATGCAATCAAGTTCACACCGGCCGGAGGTAAAATCACCATCGCGATTTCAACCTGTGGAGATCAGTGCCTCTGTCTGTCGGTACAGGATAACGGAATAGGTATCCCGGCACATGAGATCGAAAATGTGCTCAAGCCATTTCATCAGGTCGAAAATCCGATGACCCGGCGTTTTGATGGCTCAGGCCTTGGCCTCCCGCTGGTACAGGCCATTACCCACGCGCACGGCGGAGAGCTGAAGCTTTTCAGCCAGCAAGGAGTCGGGACGACTGTTTCGGTTAAACTCCCTATTGCCTTAGATACATATCAGGAAGAAGTCGCCTGAACGTCAGAAGCCGACCATTCTGACACTTTCATGCTGCCAGCCATCCTGTTCGGCTGCGATCACAATCTGCGCGCATGCCAGTGAATCAGACAAGGCTTCATGGTGGTTGAGCGAAATACCAAGATACCGGCTGACATCCGGTAATTTTGTAGGCCGAATTGACCACATTTCACGCGCCAGTTTGACCGTACACTGATAGGGCAGCTCAGGTGCCTTGATGCCGAAGGCCCGACAACAGGCATTCATCACACCCCTGTCAAAGCCTGCATTATGGGCCGAAATGAAATCAACATCCCTGAAATAGTCTGCGATCCGGTGCCAGACGCCGAAAAAATCGGCCTCCCACTCAACATCTGTCCAGGTAATGCCATGAATATGCGTAAACATGAACCGGGGAGACGGCGGGCGGATCAGATGGCTTTCCTGATGGACGATTTCACCATCCGATACCCGGACAATACCAATTGCACAGGCACTATCCTGCCTGTTTGATGCCGTTTCAAAATCGATACTTAGAAATTCACTCATGCGAAATTATGATCGCACAGTTCTTCCGATTACATCAAGTAACTTGTATGGACTACGTACAAGAAGGGCCCCGCAGCTTGCGCTGCGGGGCCCTGTTTTCACCTCACGTGAAAATTAATAGTGGTAAGCAACACCAATATTGAACTGCTTCTGGCTCGGCTCAACACCAAGCGCTGTTTCGTAGTTTGTATAAACAAACTCGCCACGAACGCTGACATTGTCGGCCATGAAAGCTTCAACGCCGCCACCTACATTCCAGCCGTCAAATGTTTTGCTGCCAACAACAAAATCTACGTTGCTGCGTGTCCAGCCACCGCGACCATAAAACATGACAGTTTCAGACGCGAGAAAACCGGCACGGGCGCTCAGGCCATAACTTTCATCAACATCCACACCAGCTTCATCAGCAGCCGTCAGACCAAAATTGGCTTCGGCACCAACGATGATTTTGTCAGCCACATTGTAATTATAACCAACGAAGATACCGCCTGCGATATCCTTGGCATTGTCACCTGGGCCAAAATCATAATTGTCATATCCGACCTGGGCACCGGCATAGGCACCGTCAAAGGCAGACTGTGCATGTGCTGCACCAGCAACAGCCAACAGTGATGTTACAGCAACACTTAGGATTAACTTTTTGGGCATTTTAATTTTCCTCTTGAATACTACTTTTACTCGAATGCTTTCACACTCGGGAGTATAAATAGCGCCAGATTATGGCAATTCAAGGGCATCTAACATATTGTTATAATTTGAAATTACCCTGTTGCAAAAATACAACTATAAATTGCGGAATTAGCTTTCCCGGAAAGATAGGTTTGAAATATGGCGGATTTGTGACGCATTCCCCAAACGTCTTTGCTGTTACTAATTGGTCACAAAAATTTTACGAAAGAGGCCAATTATTCATCACGTCAACCAGCGATGACAGAAATTTATTGGTCTGATGGCCATCCAGAACGCGATGATCAATTGTCAATGTAACATAGCATTTTGGACGGATCTGAATGGTATCCTGACCATCCACATCAATCACTGTCACACGCTTTTCAAGTTTGCCGATACCAAGTATGGCAGATTGTGGCTGATTAATAATGATGGGCGTTGCCACCAGGCTGCCGCTGACCCCATGATTGGAAATCGTAAATGTGCCGTTCTGAACATCCCCGCCGGTCAGTTTGCCATCCCGCGCCTTTTGCGTCAGTTCATGCAAACGGCTGGCAATGCCAAACAGGCTCAGGTCCTGAGCCTTGTGTATCACCGGCACGATCAGACCCTTGTCTTCAAGAGCCGTCCCGACACCGATATTAAAGTCTTCCCATATTTCAAGTGCGTCGTCGTGAAAGCGACTGTTAACCGTCGGCACATCCCGAATGGCCGTAACACAGGCCGCAACGAAATAGGCCGTATAGGTCAGATTAACACCACGAGACGCGAAATCCGCCTTGTTTGCCGCACGATGCGCCATAACACGCGTCAGGTCCGCTTCAAAGACCGAGGTCACGTGCGGCGCGTGTGTAACGCTTTCCAGCATGTGGGCCGCTATGCGCTTGCGCATGTTATCGTGAGGAATGCGGTGGCTGGGCACAGGGCCTGCAGCAGTTCTCGCAGCGGCGGGCTTCTCAGGTTGCGGCTTTGCCGCCGGGGCTTCCCTCTGCTCGATATATCCGATCACATCATCCCGCGTGATGCGCCCGCGCCGCCCGGTGCCCGGAATATCAACCGGGTCCAGATCATGCTGGCGTAACAGCCGTTTTACCAGCGGGCTCAGTTTCAGGGGCTGGCCGGATGCACGCCCGGCCACTTTCTTTTCAGCCTTAACAGAAACCTCTTGTGCTGGCACGTCTGCATGCCCGGGTTCCGGCGTCCGGGACACTTCAGTATCTATCCGGCCCAGCAGATCACCGGGAGAAACCTCCGTATCTTCAGACATCAATATTTCTGCCAGTTGCCCGCTGGCGGGGGCGGCAATTTCAACAGCAACCTTGTCGGTCTCCAGCTCGACCAGGGGCTCATGCTCGCTGACAGCCTCTCCCGGCTTTTTCAACCAGCGCGTAATCAGGGAACGTGTCCCCTCCTGCTGTCCGTCCGGGGCAACGATATCATACAGTTTGCTCATGGTATCCGCCTCACTCATTACACTTCCATACAGTCTATCATAGCCCCGGCAATGCGCTCGACGCTTGGCACAACCGCATTCAGCAGCACAGGATTATGCGGACTTGGAATATCCGGCATGGTCAACCTTTCAACTGGCGCATCCAGTTCAAAGAAAGCATCTTTAGCCAGTGTGGCAGAAATTTCAGCCCCAAATCCTGCCGTAAAATTATCTTCATGAACGATCAGACAACGATGGGTCCGCTTCACAGAAGCCAGTACCGCATCCCTGTCCCAGGGCGACAGGGTTCTGAGATCCAGAACGTCCATATCCCCGCCCGCCTTTGTTGCCGCCTCTTCACAGCGCTCAACCATGGCACCCCAGGTCACGACCGTCATGCGTTCACCTTCCATGACCTTGCGGGCCTTGCCAAAGGGGACAACATACCTGTCGCCAGGATAGGGCCGACGCGCCCAGGGTTCATCCAGCATGGCCCGGTGTTCGAAAAAGATTGTGGGGTTATTGGCTCGCATGGCCGTGCGCAACAGGCCCACAGCATCCTCTGCATTGGATGGCATAACAACATGCCATCCAATAGCATGTACCCATTTCACTTCATTCGACTGACTGTGCCATGGATCACCGCATTTGAAATATCCGCCGGGAATACGAACAACCATTGGTGCGGCAAATCGATTGGCCGTACGCCAGCGCATGGTGCCACAATCATTCAACTGCTCTTCCGCAGGGTCGGCATATTTGCGAAACTGGATTTCCGGCACAGGCATCAGACCCGCCATGGCCATGCCAACAGCCCGGCCAATGATACCTTCCTCTGACAACGAGGTATCAAACACCCGTTCTTCGCCATATTTTTTCTGCAAGCCCATGGTTACTGCATGAACACCGCCTTTCGGGCCGACATCCTCACCAAACACAACAAGTTTTTTATTGGTGGCCAGTTCATGATCCAAAGTCCGGCGTATCGCCGTCACCATATTGATACGCGTCGGCTCAGATTCGGGCTTATCCGAACTTTCAGGAAATTCATGACCTTCCGGCAACAGGCCACCCTGTGCCTGCACATCTATCTCGCCATCGTCCCTGACTTCAGAAAAAACATGGCGCGTGATGGTTTCGACAGAGGGCAATGGTAAAGCCAGTGCCTCTTCCAGCGAATTCTCTATATCTGCCTTTGCCTTCTCTTCCAGCGCCTGCCAGTCATTTTCGCCCATGAATTCCGGCACCAGATAGTCTCGTAATTTGGGGTAAGGGTCGCGGGCAACCTCGGCCGCCACCACATCGGCACCTTTATAGGTTTGCGTATCCTGAAAAGAATGGCCTGAAAGGCGTGGCACGGTCAGCCGCAAAAGGGTGGCACCCCCACCACTGCGCACGTGGGCCACCGCCTCGCTCGACAAACGGGCCGCTTCTGCCGGGTCTGTCCCGTCGCCGTCGAAAATACGCAAGTTCTGGAAGGAAGCCAGATTGGCTGCGATATTACGGCCCGGCGTTTGTTTTTCCGACGTTACAGAAATACCGTATCCGTTATCCTCAATATAAAACAGCATGGGCAGGTCAAGCGTCGTCGCCATGGTTAGTGCCGACCAGAAGCCATTGGTGGCAACAGATGCGTCTCCGCCAAGGACCAGACCGATTGACCCTTCGTAACTTTCATCCTCCAGCACCTTGCGGCGATATTCAATGGCCTGCGCCCAGCCCGCGATTGGTGTATATTGCGCACCAACGCCGCCGCTCATCGGCAGCGCACATGGACCGGACAGGTTCGGCATGTTGAACACAACCCCGATATCACGCCCGTCACTGTATCCACCTGATTTGGCCATCGGCGAGCGCATGGCGTCCAGCATGGGCACCCCCAGCGCCAGCATCATTGGACGCGAGCGGTAATATCCACTTACCCCGTCCCGGGGATGATCTATCAGGGAGCCCAGAATAATCTGCGCCATATCATGACCACGGGCAGAAAACTGATACAGAACCTTTTTCTCAGGCACCAGCCGGGTTTCTTCAAGGTTGTCCATGCCACGGGACAAATTCAGAAGATAGGCTATTTTCTGCCAGTCAAAGTCCGGATTCACACGATTTTGTTGATTCTGTTTACGCTGCGCACTCACCGACATCATTCAATCCCGCTTTCCAAACTGTTTCTGTTAAGTTTTCAAGGGGAATTATACCGTCATTTTGCGAGGCAGGTCCTTTCTATCTTATGTCATAATATTCAATATATTAAAATTATCTGCCTTTAATTACTAATATTTGGGTTATTTTTTTCCTTTATTAAAAATCATTAAAATTTTCTGTCCAGCCCGTAAAGTGGAAACAGGCGGATATTGCGCTTGTCCGGAAATGCCTTTACAGTTCCCTCACAATGAACACACATCCGGATCATCACGGCCACGGACACAGCCACACAGGCGGCCATCATCACCACGCCGATGTCACATCTGACAACCAGCGCCGGGTGTTGCTGGCGATGGCCCTGACCGGGTTTTTCATGGTAGCAGAAGTGATTGGCGGCATTCTGTCGGGCTCTCTGGCACTGCTGGCTGATGCAGGTCACATGCTGGCCGACACCATGGCATTAGGTCTTGCCTGGTTCGCCTTTCAGTTCAGTTCAAAGCCTGCAGATCGGCAAAGGTCATATGGCTACCATCGGCTTCAGGTCCTTGCCGCTTTCCTGAACGGCGTTACACTGGTTGCCATTGTCGTATGGATCGTTATCGAGGCGGCAAGCAGGTTCTTCACCCCTGAACCCATTCAGGGTCAATTGATGATTGCCATTGCCGCCCTGGGCCTGGTTATCAATATTCTGGCCGCGTATATACTGCATGGCGGTGACCGGGAGAACCTGAACATGCGCGGTGCCATGGTGCATGTGCTGGGTGATCTGCTGGGCTCTGCCGGGGCCATAATAGCAGCGGGAGTTATCCTGCTGACAGGCTGGAATGCCGCCGATCCGATCATATCGATTATTATCGCGCTTTTGATTCTGCGAAGTGCCTGGGGCATCCTGCGGGATTCAAGCCACATCCTTCTGGAAGGTACCCCCGCAGGCATCAACCCCGAAGAAATAAGACAGGCATTGCTTGATGCGGTCAACGGCATCGAGGACGTCCATCACATTCACGCGTGGGCCCTAACGGAAAACCGGCCTATTATTACCCTTCATGCCCGCATTACAGATTCGGCAGAACAGGCGCGCATACTGATTGAGATCAGGACACTGCTGGTCCGGCAATATAATGTTGATCATGCCACGATACAAATTGAGACCGGCGCCTGTATCGATCACCTCTGACAGCAGGGCCTTTCCCACACACAACCCTTCCCAAAAAAATTCTATCTTTACAATAAAAAAACATATTTTACATTAATTATCAAATCAAAGACATGATGAATCGGTTATTATGACTCAAATATCACGCGTGCAAGTACTCAGTGTTTTCATGGCCCGGCTGTGTTATATTCTGCTCTTTGTTATCCCCTTGGCGACGGCTTTTCTCTGGATCAATTTTGACCTGATTGGCCCCATGGTATTTGCCCAACTCAACCTTGTTTATGATCCTGACCGGATTGACTATGCGACAAGGATTTGGGGGTTTTTGGCATCCATGATTCCCGGCGGTTTATGGATGTACGGGTTGTTTCACTTGCGCCATATGTTTGCTGAATGTGCCGGGGAGAGGTATTTTTCGGCCTTGTCCGTCAACAGCTTCAGGAAATTCTCCTGGGTCGCATTCGTACAGGTCTTTGCCGTTATTTGCCAGTCTTCGCTAGTCAGCGTCATTCTTACCTATCATCAGCCAGCAGGCCAGAAGCAGTTGGTCGTCTCAATCAGCAGTCATCAACTGTATGCACTTTTTGTCGGGCTCCTGCTTGTTGTCATCAGTCATATACTGGCAGAAGGAAAAAACATCGCCGATGATAACGCCTCTTTTTTGTAAACCCGCATGTCGATAGTCGTAAATCTGGATATCATGCTGGCACGCCGTAAAATGCGTCTGAAAGATCTTGCCGCTGCAATCCAAATCAGCGAACAGAATTTATCCCTGATCAAGACCGGAAAGGTCAAAGGTATGCGCTTTGCGACACTGGAAAAAATATGCGTCGTACTGGACTGCCAACCCGGCGATATCCTTGCCTATGAAGAAAATGGTGACTGAATATGGGTAGGGTAATAGTGCATATGGCAATATCGTTCCTGTTCATCTTTGCCCTGACGGGATGCGATACCCTTTCCTTGGATCAAATGTCTCGCAATGCCTGCGAAGCCGATCGGAATTGCTCTTACATATGTCCCGACGGCAGCCGCACCGACCCTCGCTACCCCGTTTGCACGGATCCGGCCATGGGCAAAACAGGCACACAATAACCAGCGCGAAGCACGCTTCGCGTCCACGCATGTTAATCTTTTTGACAGATCGGCTTAACGGTACGATCAATCTATGGTAACAACCAGACCGTACCGGATTACACAAATCAAGGAATGAAAGCGTGAGTGAAGAAAAAATTCTGGAATTGCTGGACGAGTCCAAAACAATGATCCTGGCCTATGGTCTGGATCTGGTGGGTGCGATCATCCTGCTGATTATCGGCTGGCTTATCGCGGGCTGGGCAGAGCGCGTTACGGCACGCATGGTTGGCCGGTCGCAGGTTTTCGACGATACGCTCAAACCCCTGTTCAGCCGTATTGTCCGTTATACCATTCTCATATTTGTCATCATCGCGGTTCTGGCCCAGTTTGGCGTGCAAACCGCCAGCATCATCGCCGTGCTTGGTGCCGCGGGCCTGGCTGTTGGACTGGCTCTTCAGGGCACGCTTTCCAATATTGCCGCTGGCGTGGTGCTGCTTGTATTGCGCCCCATTAAGGTAAGCGATGCCGTTGATGTGGGTGGCACAGACGGAACAGTTATGGAAATCGGCCTTTTCACAACACAATTAAAGACTTTTGACGGGGTGTTTATCTCGATGCCCAATAGTCAGGTTTGGGGCAGCACGATCAAGAATTTCAGCCACTTTCCTACCCGCCGCGTTGATCTGACCATTGGTATTGGCTACGGCGACGACATAGACAAGGCGTTCGATGTCATGAAAGATATTATTGCGGGCGATGATCGCGTATTGAGTGACCCTGAACCTGTCGTCATGGTAAAGTCTTTGGGGGACAGCTCCGTTAATCTGGGCATGCGTTTCTGGGGAAAACGCGAGGATTACTGGGACCTGATCTGGAAGACTACCAAACAGGTCAAGTTACGTTTTGATCAGGAGGATATCAGTATTCCGTTCCCTCAACGTGATATTCACATTATAGGCGAGGCCCTGAAAATCGAGGACCCGTCAAAATAACGAAACAATAAAACAAACAGGAAGCGGTAATGACCAATAAGACTTCAAAACACGACGGACTTATTGCCGCTTATAAAGTGGGGCTGGATGGCACCACAGAATTACTCGGGTGGGATGAACTGGATACCAGAGTTCCACCCGAAGAAGGTTATATCTGGATTCATCTGAAACGGACTGACCCGCAGGCACAGACCTGGCTCCGTCAGGAAAGCAAACTTGAGCCACTTGTCTGCGAAGCCCTTCTGGCAGAAGAAACCCGACCGCGTTGCACCTCTTATGCCAATGGCCTGATCATTAACCTGCGCGGGGTCAACCACAATCTGGAAGCCAACCCCAAAGACCTGATTTCTATCCGTGCCTGGATGGAGCCCGGACTGGTGATCACAACCCGGCTATACAAAATCCTGGCCATAAACGATATTCGCACCCGGCTGGAAAGCAATTCGGGACCGCGCGCACTTGAGGATTTTCTGGTTGATCTGGCCGATGGCATGGTCATGCGTCTGGAAGGTGTTATTACAGAAATAGATGAAACTGTGGATAATCTGGAAGAGGATATCATCTCTGAAAGCGCCAGCGACGTCCGCGGACGCATCGCCGAAGTGCGCCGTCAGGCTATCGCCCTTCGTCGTTACATTGCCCCTCAGCGGGAAGCCATGTCTGTAATGGCCAGCGATATGGTGCCCTGGATTCACACACGCCACCGGGCCCGGCTTCGCGAAATTGCAGACCGTGTAACCCGTTACATTGAAGACCTTGATTCCGCAAGAGAGCGTGCTGCCGTTATCCACGAGGAAATGGGTGTTCGCCTGTCAGAACAGATGAACAGAACCATGTATGTCCTGTCGATTGTTGCGACAATCTTCCTGCCTCTCGGGCTTTTAACGGGCCTTCTCGGCATAAACGTAGGTGGCATGCCCGGCGTGGATTCCCCCTGGGCTTTCTGGGTTGTATGCGGGCTGATGGTGGTCCTTGGTCTGATAGAGATGTGGCTATTCCGGAGAAAGAACCTTTTCTGATACCGGAAGGGGCAGAAAAGCCCGCCCCTTCTTCACTCCCAAATCAATTGTGCTCAGAAGCCCTGCTTCAGACTGACATAGACCAGCCGTCCGCGCGGATCGTGAACCTTTGAGTCAAACCCGCCAAAGGTATCCAGTTCGGGGATATCATTGTTCAGCACATTGATGGCCCCAATGGTGAGAGCGGTTCCTGTCGACCCGTTGAACACTTCTTCGAACGAAAGGGTATATTGCAGGTCAAGCGTAGTATGGCTGCCCACAGTCGTATCATTTTCGTTATTCGCGTAGGAATCAATATACCGGACGAAGGCATTAAAGCCGTGCCCGCCCCAGCTCCAGGAAAAGTTCACATTGCCCCGCCATTCGGGGATAGACCGGGCAAAGGTGCCAAAGTTCCGACTACCCGCACCATCGAAAGCATCACCATTTTGATCAATCGCCTTGTATTTGTTGACATAGGTTGCCTCGCCACCAAGCCGGAACATACCGGACGCGCCGTAATCCCAGGTATAGCTGGCTGTCACATCAATCCCGTCCGTGGTTACCGTGGGCGCGTTAATGAATGCCGCCCTCACCAGGCGTATATCACCCGTCATGGTAAAATCGATCTTGGCAAGGGCCGCCGGACTACCCATCAGGGCGGCGTCCACAATACCCTGCGCATCTTCTCGGGTGATCAGGTTACTATATTCAAAACGCCAGTAATCCAGACTGGCTGACAACCCGTCAACCGGCTCTATTGTTACACCAACATTGTAGACGTCCGCACTTTGTGGCACCAGCGCATTGCCATCCGTACGGACCGCCCGGAAAATATCCCGGCCCCCGACCCGAATGTTGGAGAGCGACGTCAGCGACCCATTTGTCTGGAACAATGATGGCGCCTGAAAAGAAGTACCGGCAGACGCCCTGAACGCCAACCTGTTATTCGGGCGCCATAAAAGAGCCGCCTTGGGATCAAAGGAATTTATGCCTGATCCGTAATCCTCGTACCGGGCCGCCAGTTGCAATTCCAGTGTTTCCAGCAACGGGATGGCAAGTTCGGCAAAAACCGCACCAACGTCCCTGCTGGCAGCAAAATCAGGCCCACCCAGAAGAAACAGGTAATTTTCGGCGTTATAATTTGCGTCCCAGTCGTAGGCCATTTTTTCATGCCGGAACTGACCACCAATGGCAATCCCCACCGGCCCGGCAGGCATGTTAAACAGATCACCGGTCACATGGGCATCAAATGTGGTCAGGTTGGTTTCGGCATCAGAACTGGCGATACCAATAATATCCCGGATAACTGCCGGATCATTGTAAATACCGACCTGATCCGGTGTCGCACTCAGCGATGTACCAAAGGGGTTGAAATACTGATCATTATTCGGCCCGCCGACACCGGCAAGGGCCGCCAGATATCGATCGGTCTTAATATCTTCTACCGTAAGCGTAAACTCGTTCCGGCTGTAGGTTACAGCTGCCTGCCAGCTCCAGTTACTGCCAAAGTCGCCTTCCAGCCCGCCCACCATGCGCAAGGTGTCGGAATCATGGGTCGAGGGAGAAGGGCCTGCCGTGCCCCCCAGCAATCGGCCTATAAAACCAACATCCTGCCCAAAGGGGTTGCCAGGATGGGCTGCGGAGACCGGGACAGGAACTGCAATCGGGAAGGATGGCGCATTATTACGATCTGCCCGGTTTCGGGTATAGCCGATTTCAGCAAAGGCATTGATACTGTCCGCCAGATCATAATTTGCCGTTGCATATGTTTGCAAACGGCGCTCGCGCGGCACCAGATCATAATAGGAATCAAACTGGAAATTACAGGTACCAATAACGGTCGGGCCGACCTGCGCCAGCACATTGACAAAGCTGTTGGTTGCCTGCTCACAGAAAGGATCCGGGACAGGCAAGGTCGGGTCCGGCAGCAATCCAATAAACGACCCCGGCTGACCGGAAGCTGACACACCCGTACCATCGGTAAATTCACGGTCCCCGGCACTTAAAGGTGTTCTGCGTAAATAGCTGAAAGAGAGCACAATATTGCCGCGATCATTCGCCGCACCAAATATGCCACTGACAGACATGTCTTCCTGGCTGTCTGCTGTGGTTGTCTGGTAATCCGCCTGCAGTTCTACTCCCTCAAAATTATCGCGTGTGATGAAATTCACCACACCCGCCACGGCATCGGTGCCATAAAGTGCCGCCGCACCATCTTTCAGGGTCTCTACCCGATCCACCATAATCAGCGGCATCAGGGAATTGGTATCAACAAAAGTGGTCCCGTCATCGGCATAAGCGCCGGACAGGGTCTGACGCCGACCATTAACCAGAACAAGGGTAGAATTCAGGCCCAGCCCGCGAAGATTTATATTTGCCGTCCCCGTGGAAAAGTTCTGCGTAAAGGCATCTGTGTTGACCTCTGCACCGGAGTTGAAAGTCATGTTCCGGGCCAGATCACCCAGATTGTTCAGCCCTTGAGCCTCTATATCCGAGCCCCCGATTACATTCAGCGGCGACGGTGAATCCAGCTGGGACTTCCGTTTGATATAAGAGCCGGTAATTGTTATTTCTTCGGCCACACGTTCCTCGGCGGCCTGAACCGAAGCTCCATATAGTGGCAATAAAACAACACATAAAGAGGTTAGTGCGGTTGAAGAACGCAGCAGATATCTTTGCATGAAAAGTCTCCCAAGATTGTTAACAACCCCTGAAACCCCACAGTTACTATTATATTTTTTTATTCTTGTTCTTATTCAACGATTCAACAGTCACACGAATACGAGCCGACCGTCAACACAAGACGGTAATAACAAGCCTGCCCATCCCCGCTTTAGAAGAAGGTGTGCCTAATGAGCAACACCCAGGCAAGCTATATTACAACACTTCTTACGCGCTTTTTTTCTGAATGGATCATCATTTGGAATTTTTTGTGAACTGCAGCTGGCAACAGGGGAAGCTGCCTTGCCGTATAAGATGCCTTATATCTATCCGCTGAAGGGTTTAACGCCATCAATCACGGAATCAGCAATATGCTTCTTTGATATCACGCCAAGAACGTTCTCTGCACGAGGAATGCCGCCGCCCCGCACCACCAGCACGTGGTTTATTTTATGTCGCGTCAGGCGTTTCAGCATGTCAAACATGGTTTGCCTTTCCAGCGCAATCATGAATTTATGATCCGCCACCTCGTCAAGGGTAATACTGGCCCTCACGTCTTCAAGGCTTAGCAGGCCAGCATCCACCTGAATAACCCCGACAATCCGGTCGCTCTTGTTTAAAACAATAAAATCGGGGCGATCTCCCGGCGGCGTTGCCCGTAAATGGGCAAGACCTTCAGCCAATGTCAATCCGGCAGAAAGATGGACGATGTTTTTATCCATCACGTCAGTGGCATGGCGGACCATGAACATGTTGTTGTGACGGTGTTGTGGTATTGGATGACCCTTTTTGGCCAATCGGAAGGTATAAACATTCTCGACCATGAACATGCGCCGAACACCAATCGAAACTGCCACCGTCAAAATCATCGGCACAATGATATTATAATCCCGGGTCAGCTCGAATATCATGAATATCGCCGTAAGTGCCGCTCCGGTAGCCCCGCCAACCACGGCAGCCATCCCGATCATGGCAAATTCAGCAACTGAAAACGGCCCGGCCAGACCAAGCAGCGGCATAAGGGCGCCGAATGCTCCGCCCAGCATGGCCCCCAGAAACAGGGAGGGGGCAAAAACACCGCCCACAGCACCTGACCCTATACTCACACTGGTGGCAAATAATTTGGCAACGAACAGCAAGGCTAACAGGGAAAAGGAGGTGTAATGGCCCGAGAGAACGGCCTGTATACCGGCATAACCAGCCCCGTTTACATGATAATGCCCCGTATTGATCATCACAAGATACATGCAGATGCCCACCAGCAACATTCCAACACCGTGCGCCACATATGGCCCGCCAGGCATCGCGTCAAACCGGTCTTCCAGATACCCCAGCAGGCGTATGAACACCCAGCACACCAGCCCGCACAGCAGGCCAAGCAAAACAAAGGCGATCAGGGATGGCAGATCAAGGGATTGCAGCGCGGCACTTTCGACAACCGGTACAAAAAATGCGGGCTGGAGGCCAAAAAACAATCGACCGATATAGGTCGCCGCACCTGTGGCAATCACCACAGGCAGGAAGGTCCGGGTACTGAATTCCGGCAACATCAGTTCCACGGCGAACATTACCGCCCCAAGCGGGGTGTTGAATGTCGCCGCAATGCCTGCGCCAGCTCCGGCTGCAACCATTGTAATCCGCTGGGATGGCGGCAGAACCGTCAGTTGCGCCAAAGTTGAGCCAATGGACGACCCGATCTGGACAATTGGGCCCTCTCGGCCCACAGATGCTCCTGTCCCTATCGACAGGGCGGCGGCAAGTGACTTGACCAGGGCGACCACCGGGCGCATTTTGCCTTCGCGGTAATATATGGTGTCAATGACATTGCCAACGCCCGGCCCCTTGGCCTCCGGCGCGAAATTCTTCACCAGATACACCACCCCCAAACCACCAATGACCGGGACCAGAATAACCAGCGGCCCCCAGCGACTGGGCGCAGGAAACTCATTCGCCTCATAGGCAAAACTCAGGACACCGTAAAAAGACAGATTGTGAACAAAGGCAATAATATACCGAAAGCCAACAGCGCCGTACCCCGTGACGATCCCGATCACCAGCGCGATCAGACAGAGTACGATCAGTGGAACTGCACGTGTTTCCTGCTTGCTGGCCATTTAATTCTATCCGTTCAACAGATCATAACTCAAGATTTCCTGATATCTTTATATGCTCCAAGCGCACGATCACGCGCAACCGAATGATCAACAATCGGCCACGGATACGTCTCGCCCAACGTGACGCCCGCCGCTGCCAATACATCGTCCGGTGCCATATGAGGTATATGGATATACTTGTCAGGCAATCTCTTCAATTCAGGAATCCACCGCCTGACATATGCGCCATTGTCATCAAATTTTTGTCCCTGCAGCACCGGGTTAAAAATCCTGAAAAAGGGCGAGGCGTCAGCACCCGATCCGGCAACCCATTGCCAGCCAGCCGCATTATTTGCCAAATCGGCATCCACCAGCGTATCCCGGAACCAGGCTTCGCCGTGACGCCAGTTCACCAGCAGGTCCTTGATCAGGAAAGACGCCACAATCATGCGCACACGGTTATGCATCCATCCGGTCTGCCAAAGCTCTCGCATACCGGCGTCAACGATGGGAAACCCTGTCAGCCCTTTTTGCCATGCTGTCAGTCCGGCACTATCATCACGCCACTGAAATTTGTCAAATTCGGCTTTCAGATTTTTGTCAGGAAGCTCAGGGTTATAATACAGCAGGCTGAAACAGAACTCCCGCCAACCGATTTCGCGTAACCAGGCCATACAACCGGACCCGATTGACGGGTCCTCGTCCATAGAACGCTGAACCTTCTGCCATATCTGCCGCGGGCTGATTTCCCCGAAATGCAAATGCGGCGAAAGCTTTGATGTACCCGGCGCGGCAGGTATATTCCGGGCAGTCTCATACTGCACTATTGCGGCGTCCAGAAATTCTTCCAGCCTGCTCCATGCCCCGGCTTCTCCCGGCTGCCAGTTTTCCCGAAGTCCCGACGCCCAATCCGGGTGACGGGGCAAAAACCCCCAGTTATCCAAATTATCAGAAGCTGGCCAGCGGTCAGGAGACATCAGCACCTCTGGAGCAGGCAGAGGTGCATCCGGTGCCCCACGGGCAAGAATGGTCTTCCAGAAGGGTGTAAATACATTGTAGGGCGTACCGTTCCGGGTCTCGATCTGCCAGGGCTCCCACAACAATGCTGCATTAAAGCTTTTTACCGTTACCCCCTCACCCCCCAGAAGCTGCTTGATGCTCTTGTCTGTTTTAATTTCCTGCGGGGTATAACGCCGGTTCCAGAACACCGCCGAAACGTCATATTCTTCGGTCAGGCTTTGCATAACACGGCTGGCCGACCCCTTTTTGAGCAGCAGTTTACTCCCCGCTTTTGCCAAACTTTCAGAAAGCCTGCCCAGGGAATGGTGAAGCCACCATTTACTGGCCCCGCCACAAGGCCATGCCCCGCCCTCACCCTCTTCCTGAATAAAAACAGGGATTACGGGCAACCCGGATTTTACGGCCGCATCCAGTGCCGGGTTATCGGCAAGCCTCAAATCATTCCGGAACCAGACAACAGAAACCGGCCTGTCAGGCATTTTCGTCATGCTTTTGCCCCTTGTCAGTCTCCGGGCTTGAATGCCGCCTCAGGGAACGGGCAAAACGGCCCATCGTCTCCCTTATGGACGGCAGAAACTGCAAACGATCTTCGGCCAGCCCCGTATGCTCCAGTACAAGTCCAACCTCGGTAATCCTGTCATCTTCGTCAAGACTGCGAATAACCAGCTCGACCTCGCCCAGCGCCAGTCGATCACCAATCTCGTACCTTCCGTCAAATTCCCTGGAAAACAGGGCCTCGACCGTCCAGTTCTTTTGCTTTTCTGCAATCGCAAAGCCATACAGCGTCGCCACATCAGAGAGACGCGCATCCGGCTTCAACCTGAAGTCACCATAGAAATCCCGGTCATCAATCTCAATCCGGCTCGCAAACAGCTTGTCCAGCAATCGCACCTGTTGCGGCGGCGCAAACATGTAAACATAGTCACCTGTTTTCAGCAGCCCGGCATTGTGAATATTATACGCTTTTCCGTCACGAACAATCATGGAAGGGCGTGCCCAGCGGGGGATTCTGCCCCCTTCTACAACCGGACTGTGCGCCGACAAATGGTAGACCACCAGTTCGTGATCAGCGTCACCGGGCAGGTCAAGCTCCATACGTTCGAGCGGCCCCATACGCGGGGGCACAATCAAACCAAGCCAGCGAGCAACCGGCGCAATAGTCCAGCCTTGAACCAAAAGCGAGACCAGTACAATAATAAACGCCACATTAAAGAATATCTGCCCGTTCGGCAGGCCCCATAAAATTGGCGTGATCGCCAGCATAATTGAAACCGCCCCGCGCAACCCAACCCAGGAAACAAAAGCCGTTTCATCGCGGCCAAAACCAAACGGCAGCATGCACAGCCAGACAGCGATTGGCCGGGCGAAGAAAATCAGGGCAACCGCAATACCAATAGCCGGAATAATCACCTCCGGAAATGCCGATGGCGTCGCCAGAAGGCCGAGTGTCAGAAACATACCAATCTGACAAAGCCAGGTCATACCGCCCTGAAATTTCCGCACCGTTGTCGCGGCCCGAAGCTTCAGGTTACCGACCATCAGGCCCGCTACATAAACAGCCAAAAATCCGCTCCCGCCCAACAGGCTGACAATGGCAAACAACACAAGCGCCAGACTGATCACAACAATCGGATACAGGCCCGGTTCCAGCTTCAGCCGGTTGACCAGCGCCACTATCCCCCAGCCACCCGCAGCACCCAGCAACAGACCCAGCCCGAGCTGACGCCCCAATAGCTGCATCATTTCATAGAACGGATGATCGCCGACCATGTCTCCGGCAACCACCTGCACCAGCGCAATGGTGAGAAAAATGGCCATCGGGTCATTGCTGCCCGATTCAATTTCCAGCGTAGACCGGACACGATCCCGAATGGTAATCCCGCCAACCCGCATCAGGAAGAAAACTGCTGCGGCATCTGTTGAAGATATGATCGCCCCCATCAACAGACCTTCCGTAAAGGACAGGGGCAACAGAACCGCCGCAACAATACCCACGAGACCCGTCGTAATGACAACACCAACAGTTGCCAGTGTCAGGGCGGGCCAGGCGGCCATTTTGAAAGAATGAAATGGCGTTTCGAAGCCGCTGTCGAACAGAATGACCGCCAGTGCAATACTGCCGATAAAGAACGCCACCGGTGCGTTACTGAACTGTATCCCCAACAACCCGTCTTCACCGGCCAGAAGCCCGACACCCAGAAAAATCAACAGCAACGGCGCCCCGATCCGAAACGAGATCAAACTGGTCATCACGCTGGCCGCAAAAAGTCCGGCGCCGATCAGAATACTCAGATTAATGACGTCGATCATACTCGGACCTTATTTCCTGAAGGGAGCCAACAAAAACACACAGGGCAATATCTACTAAAAATGGCCTTTTTTTGTTTGCCGTCAACGATAACTTGCGATCTTAAGATGACAGGCCCACCCGGTCATGGTAAAGGCTGCACATGACAGACAATATTTCATCCGATAAACAGCACGACGTAACAAAAGAGAAGCCTTTGAAAAAGGAAGATCCGGTTGCGTTATTTATATTGGACATGCTCGCAGTTGGCAGCGAAGCCCTGCCGCGCGACATCGCCATGAAGCTTGCCGAAACCCGCCGCCGCGACAAGGATGGCCCCGACCTTTGGCGGAAGTACATGCTGGCTGTCCGCCAGCAAGCCAAAAGGCTTGCCCGCGAAGGTAAAATTCAGATTATACGCAACGGCGAAGCCATAGACCCTGAAAAAGCCAAAGGGCTGATCAGGTTAAGATTGCCCAAAGGCTGAGCAGGCAGGCCAGTAACGTCAGCTGTTATCCGGCACCGGCGCGGCAACTGGCAGATCCAGTTCCAGTATCGCCATGTTAAAATCATAGCTGACTTCGCCTTCATCTTCATCGCGATAGATCACACCAATAAATTCGCTACCGACATTCACTTCGACGGCACCGTCCTTTTGTTTGCCAGGCTTCAGGTTTATGCGGTCGGTGCCAAACAATTCATTCATGTATTTCTGGACACGCAGCATTTCAGACTTGGTCAAGATAAGCTCCTCTGGTTTGACGATCTTCGCCCTCTCTTTTCAACGAACAGAAGTACCAGTACCGGGCCTCGATCGCAAAGTCTAATTGTATCAATTTATCCGGAATAAAGATTTCGGATCGCCCTCTTGCCAATCACCGGCAACACAGGGCATGTTATGGTTCATCCGGACTGAATGATGTTTAGAGTATATCAGAATGACAAAGAAAATCTCGTTTATCGGACTGGGCGTCATGGGCTACCCAATGGCAGGGCATCTGGCCAAAGCCGGGCATCAGGTCGCCGTGTTCAACCGTACTTTGGCCAAGGCAGACCATTGGGCCGTGGAGTTTCAGGGCCATGCCGCCCGCACACCGGCTGAAGCCGCAGAAGACGCCGACCTTGTTTTTGCCTGCGTTGGAAACGACAAACACCTGCGCGACATCACCTTGGGAAAAGACGGGGCGTTCGGCGCAATGAAACCCGGCGCTGTTTTTGTCGACCACACCACAGCGTCTGCGGAAATTGCCCGCGACCTGAGCCGTGCGGCCCATGAGCGCGATCTGGGTTTTCTGGATGCGCCGGTGTCTGGCGGGCAGGCCGGTGCCGAGAACGGGGCCCTGACCGTCATGGTTGGCGGCGACGAAGGCTCCTATAACAAGGCTTTGCCCTTCATTGAATGCTACGCGAAAATGGTCAAACTGCTGGGACCCGCAGGTAACGGGCAACTGGCCAAGATGGTCAACCAGATCTGCATCGCCGGGCTGGTGCAGGGCCTGTCAGAAGGCCTTCATTTTGCCAACGCCGCCGGACTTGATCCCATGGCCGTCGTCGAGGCTATTTCCAAAGGTGCCGCCCAATCATGGCAGATGGAAAACCGGCACAAAACGATGATTGAAGGTAAATTTGATTATGGCTTCGCCGTCGACTGGATGCGCAAGGATCTGGGCATTGCCCTGGGGGAAGCGCGCCGCAATGGCGCTCATCTGCCTGTGACAGCTCTTGTCGACCAGTTTTATAGTGAAATACAGTCTATGGGCGGCGAACGGTGGGATACATCAAGCCTGATCGCGCGTCTGGAAGGCAGACGCAAAAAGGATGATGATCAGAAATGAGCAAGGATATGAGCAATTCCGCAACAGACAACACCACGCAAGAACGCATGATCGAGCTGGAATTGAAGCTAGCCCACCAGCAACAGGCGTTTGACGAGTTGAATGAAATGGTGACTCGCCAATGGAAGATCATTGATCGTCTTGAGCGCCAGCTGGGCAATCTTACCGAACAGATGGCCGAACTGGAACATGCAGGCAAATCGGCGGGCGGCAAAGAACCTCTGCCACCCCACTATTAAAACATGCACTAACGCCTTCTACGAGACTGACGCACAGCCGCGTCTTCATCAAACAGGCTGGCAAGCTGGTCGACCAGAGTGCCGCCCAATTGCTCCGCATCCATGATAGTGACCGCGCGCTTATAATAACGCGTCACGTCATGGCCAATCCCGATCGCCACCAGATCGACAGGTGACTTTGCTTCAATCCAGTTGATCACCTGTCGCAAGTGACGCTCCAGATAATTGCCGGGATTGGTCGACAGTGTGCTGTCATCCACCGGGGCACCGTCAGAAATGACCATTAATATTCGCCGGTCTTCCGGACGCGCAATCAACCGGTTATGCGCCCACATCAGCGCCTCGCCATCGATATTTTCTTTCAGCAGCCCTTCACGCATCATTAATCCCAGATTTCGCCGGGTCCGGCGCCAGGGTGCGTCCGCCGCCTTGTAGATGATATGGCGCAAATCATTCAACCGGCCCGGCTGGTTGGGTTTGCCATCGGCCACCCACTTTTCGCGGGATTGCCCCCCCTTCCATGCCCGGGTGGTAAAGCCCAGAATTTCCACCTTCACATTGCAGCGCTCCAGGGTGCGCGCCAGAATATCGGCAGAAATAGCCGCAATACTGATCGGGCGTCCCCGCATCGAGCCGGAATTATCCAATAACAATGTCACCACCGTATCGCGGAAATTGGTATCTTTTTCCATCTTGAACGACAGGGGATGCATCGGGTTCACCACCACCCGGCTCAGGCGTGCGGCGTCCAGCAACCCTTCTTCCAGATCAAAGTCCCAACTCCGGGTCTGCTTCGCCATCAAAAGGCGCTGCAGGCGATTGGCCAGCTTGGTGACCGCACCCTGCAGGGTGACCAGCTGCTGGTCCAGATTTTTACGCAACCGCTCGAGTTCTTCCTGATCGCACAGGTCTTCTGCCGCAACGGTTTCATCAAATTCTGTGGCATAAGCCTGATAGAAAAGTCGTTGATTGTGTTTGGCATCCGCATATTCAGGCCGCCACGGGGTTGCGCCGTCGCTTGTCTCATCGCCCGAGCCCGCTTCGGCCATCTCGGCAGCAATATCGACGGCCTGTTCGTCACCCTCGTCATCGCCACCGTCCTGAGAATCTGCTTCATCGGCAGAACCTTCAGCATCTGCGCCCTCGTCGCCTTCGCTTTCCTGATCTTCGCCGCTGTCACTATCCGGTTCGTCATTTGCGGACTCAGATTCGCCGTTCGAATCCTGCCACTCATCGCCAAAGCCCAGATCGGTGATGACGTCGCGCAATTTTCGGGCAAATGCTGGCTGATCAGACAGATTTTGCGCCAGTGCGTCAATATCCGCGCCCGCCTTTTCCTCAATCCATTCCCGCATCTGGTCCACGGCAACACGCGCAGCTTCAGGCGGCGCCTTACCTGTCAGGCGCTCGCGAACCAGCAGCTGCATAATGGGTCCAAACGCGGCCTCTTCCACATTGCTGGAAGGTTTAACCGGCGCCGTCAGGAATTTGTGTGTCAGTGAAGCGTCAAGATTGTCTTCACACCCCTTCAGGTCACGCACGCCCAGAGCTTCAACCCGTACCTGTTCAACCGCATCAAAAATATTCGCGGCCATCTCACCCGCGGGGCGCAGTTCGGCATGGGTCTTGTCATCATGATAGCGGCGACGCAGGGCAAAGGCATCGGCATACCCCCTGATTTCAGAGGCTTCGCGGCTGGACAGGTTACCCGACGGCAGCGGCAACCGGGCCTTGGGCGCGGCAGCATTCGGGGTATCCGCCCCAAAAGACACCTCCATCTCAGGAGTGCGGGCAACCGCCCGAAGCGCAGAACCGACAGCCTTTTTAAACGGCTCCAGACTATCTTGCGATTTTGCCAATTGGGTCTCCGTCAGACGGCTGCTTTCAACGCAGATTCCGGCAATTCAGTCCCGAAGGCACGCTGGTAATATTCCGCCACGATAGACCGTTCTTCCTCGTCACATTTATTCAGGAACGTCACCCGAAATCCAAAGGAAATATCCTGGAATATTTCAGCGTTCTGCGCCCATGTGATGACCGTCCTTGGTGACATGACGGTTGAAATATCCCCGTTGATGAACCCGTTTCTGCTCAGGTCGGCGGTCATGATCATGGCCCGGATGGTCTCGCGCCCTTCTTCCGTGTCGTAGGAGGGCACCTTGGCCAGCACGATACGGCTTTCCTGCTCAAGGGGCAGGTAATTCAGGGTCGTCACGATATTCCAGCGATCCATCTGGCCCTGATTGATCTGCTGGGTCCCGTGGTACAGCCCGCTGGTATCGCCAAGACCAACCGTATTTGCCGTCGAGAACAGGCGGAAATACGGATTGGGCCGGATCACCCGATTCTGATCCAGCAGCGTCAGCTTGCCTTCAACCTCCAGTACCCTCTGGATCACGAACATCACATCCGGCCGCCCGGCGTCATATTCATCAAAAACCAGTGCTGTTGGCGTTTGCAGGGCCCAGGGCAAAATACCTTCTTTAAATTCAGTAACCTGCTGACCTTCCATCAACACGATGGCATCCTTGCCCACCAGATCCACACGACTGATATGACTGTCCAGATTAACCCGGATACACGGCCAGTTCAGGCGGGCCGCAACCTGTTCAATATGCGTCGACTTTCCGGTCCCGTGGTACCCCTGCACCATAACCCGGCGGTTAAAGGCAAAGCCTGCCAGAATGGCGAGTGTGGTATCCCGGTCAAAGACATAGGCTTCATCAACCTCAGGCACATGCTCGCTGCGTTCGGCAAAGCCCATGACCTTCATTTTGCTGTCGATACCGAAACATTCTGCCACAGAAATTGGTACGTTCGGCACAGCATGAATTGCGGGAGAGGCACTTTGGGTCATCAATATACATCCTGTAGAAAAGACATGCGCTGCGACAAGGTGCCGCAGATATCAGAAGTAACGTATACAGGCTCGTCTGGAATAATTCCAGAGCCAGTGTCCAGATAAATCACCAGCCTGTGCCTGTCATGCTAGCAAAAGCCGGATTTCACACAATGCTGATAGGCATCGTTAATCGCCCGGAACCGGTCTTCAAGCCTCTTGTTCCCCCCGGTCATGTCAGGATGGCAGGCCTTTGCCAGTCGCTTGAACGCATCCTTTATCTGGCTGGCAGAAGCCTGAATATCCAGTTCCAGCGTCTGAAACGCGCGCCGGTCCTGCGGGTCCAGCTGATGCAACCTGCCATCCCGGGTTTCACGGCACGCCATCCTGCCAGAGCGTCCTGCCAGATCATCAAACAAGCCAAACGGATCATTCAGATCATCCCCCCTGTCAGCACAACGCCAACCCGAAAAGCGATTGTCCGCCGTGGCCCGGTCCGCAGCACCCCGGCCAGGCGATACCCGCCATGTCGGGCGATGCCAGAATGCATTGCGATACTGAAACTGGTTGATGTCCTCTGCCTTCATGCCTTCAAAATAGTTCCAGCGGGCGTTGTACTCGCGCACATGTTCCAGACAGAACCAGTAATATTCTCCCAGGTGGTCGCGTGATCTGGGTGCCCGGTGACCGGCCTCAAGTTCACAATCGCCATGATCACATACGCGAACGCCAGCATCAGCTTTCCAGCCTTCTTCCCATTTTGCAAATCCGCCACGTTTGCCCGCCTTGCTCAATGCGCTATCCCTCTCAGCTCTTTCCAAAATCGTCCACACAGCATATAGGTAACCTCATTGCCCGTTAAAAGGAGTTGTTACCATGATGCGTGTCTGCGACAGAATACATGCCAAACTTGCCAGCGAGCTTCAACCTGTATCTCTTGACATTGTCGACGAGTCACACAAACACGCGGGCCATGCCGGTCACCGGCCGGAAGGCGAAACCCATTTCCATGTGACAATCGTATCTGAAATGTTCGATGGCCAGAACAGGGTTGCCCGTCAGCGTATGGTCTATAAAATTCTGGCGGAAGAACTGGCCGGACCGGTCCACGCGCTTGCCCTTAAATTACAGGCGCCCGCAGAAGTTTCCGAATAAAACAGTCACATAAGATAGGCCAGAACAAGTGGCAAGGTAACCAGCGACAGGATCGTTGACAGGAATACGATGCCGGCGACCTGATCCGGCGTTTTTCCAAACCGCGACGCATACAAATAATTCAGAATTGCCAGTGGCATCGCCGAGGTCAGGATCACCACATTACGCGCAACGCCTTCCAGGCCCATCAACCAGACCACGCCAAACCCCAGGGTTATCCCAAGAACCAGGCGGTAAATAACAAGCCCGGCTGCTTTCCAGAGCCGTGTTACACGTAAACTGGCCAGTGATACACCCAACGACAGCAGCATCAGCGGGATCAGCACATTTCCCAATAGCCCTGTAGTGTCCGTTAGCCATTTCGGGGGATCAAGGTCTAAAAACATGAAAATCAATGCCGCCAGCACCGCATGTATGATGGGCAAGCGGATTAACGCTCGTGGCGAAAAAGTGCCTGACAGAAACATCATGCCGATCGAATTCTGCACCACAGATGCAACTACAAAAAAGCCTAGAGATAACGCCAGCCCTTCTTGCCCGAAAGCAAACAGGCTCAAGGGCAAAGACAAATTGCCCCAGTTCGAAAATGTCAGACTGTGCGCCAGCGGTAACAGCGGTCGGCCGGACGCCTTCACCGCCAGAACGTTCACAAACAGCGTGCTACCCATCAAGAGAAGTGCCGCAAAGACCATCTGAACGAACTGGTCAGCCGAAGAATCAACCGAAGTCAGACCATTGAACACCAGACAGGGGGCCCCGACATTAATGACAATCCGGGAAACAAAGTCGGTCGGGAACTCAATATTTAGACGCACCCATACATAGCCGATACCGATACAAACAAGAACGGGAACTATAACGTTAAACAACTCTACATTCATACCGATTTCCAGGAAAATTTTCCAGCCTGACAACTATTAACCTGTCATGTACAGGGGGAGCAACCTGTCTCATGATAAAAACTTTCACAGCCCAATACAATATTAGATAAAAATTTAGGAAACTTTTCAGCAAATTAACAATTCATTAAGATCACCCGATCATAGTGATGCCAAATGGCTCAAGCTGTATATGGACTTGGTTCTCGATGAAAATCACACCGGACTCATCTGTTTTTCAGGCGCTCTCAAACTTCCCGAAAGTGGGTCGTGAATCGATCACACCTGCGCCCGGCCAACGGACCGCAGAAGGTCAGAATGCAGGCACAGGGAGCGCGACCGAGGCCCGTGACGTTGCCCGCCAGGAAGCCATCCGCCAAAACCGGGAAGCTATCGAAAAGACCCGTGATCAATTGCGCAAGCAGGCCATGGCAGAATTTCTTCAGAAGTCGAAGGCTGCCGAGCAAACCGGAGGAACGGGAAGCAGCCTTGCATCATCCGGCAATGGTGGCGCCCCTGCACATTACCGCGAGGCGCCGGTTGCGGAAGAAAAGCCCCGCTTTATTCGGATGGGCCAATTCGTCGATATTTCCATTTAGGAAGGTCTTGCTTCTAGATATTGTCTGTTTCTGTCACAGGTTCCGCGTCCAGCATATGCCGGTTAATAACCGGCATCTGACACATGGCAAAAATAAAGCTGATGGGCAACGCCCCAAACACCTTGAAATTCACCCAGATATCTGTATCGAAATTGCGCCAGACAATCTCGTTTAATATGGCCATGGCGACAAAAAACCACGCCCATCGAACCGTCATGATCCGCCAGCCTTCATCTGAAAGCGGCGGAAAAGCCGCATCCATTACCACTTTCAAAAAGGATCTCTTTAATAAGATCCCGGTAAAAAGGACGCCCGCGAAAAGCATATAAACGATTGTCGGCTTCAGTTTGATAAAGGTCTCGTCATTGAAATAAATCGTCGCGCCGCCAAAAATGGCAACGACAATGCCAGAAACCCATAACATAATCGCGATCTTTTTAAACAGGAGATAAGAGGCAATCATGGACGCCACGGTGGCCACAATGAAAGCACCCGTAGCCGGGATTATCCCCAGCTGGCTGTTAAACAGGAAAAATATCAGCAACGGCCCCATCTCAATGGCGAATTTGGCAAACTTACGCATTACAAATTACTTTCCGATGGCCGGGATTCAGGCTGCACCGGTACCTGCCGCGACAGAAACCAGTCATTTGCTTTCCCGGCATGCGCGGTTTTTGCCGCTATGCAAAGATCAATCTGTTCAAGAGTATTTTCCAGGCTCCGCTTGCCCCCATCCAGCGCCGCGACACGAGACTCAAAGAAGCGGCTCACTTCCGCCTTGCGCTCTTTGGAACAAAAGCCAGCCGCGACACCGGGCAAGTCGCCCTGACGCCACTTTGGTATGCGCGGCAAAAGCTGATCAATGTTCTGCTTCAGCCATTCCCAAACCGGCGCCCGCGTTTCTTCATGAGAGGCCAATCCGTACAAAATGCGCACAACTTCGTTGTCCCGCAGCTCTGGCGACAGCATCAGACCCTGTACACGTGTGATTGTTTCCGGGTCTTGTGTGTAGGTCAATGCCCTTAAAATATTCTCGCGAAGAACAGCGTCTGTGGAGCCGTCAAATATTTTCATCAGGGCATCAATATAAGGAGCCCCAAGTTCCTGAACACTGACAGATAAAGCTTCGCCAACAATATCAGGATTAACGCTGCCAGCGTGCAGCCTGTTATCGCCATCAAAACCAATATATGCCTTGCCTAGGCCGGTCAGCGATTGCCGCACATCCGCATCACGGGCCTCAAAGGCCAAAAACCACACGACAGGGCGGCGCAGCAAAGCAGCTGAAACCGGGTCTGCCTGATCAAGTTCACCATCACCAGACAGGCCCAGCCGCGCAAACAGAGGCTTGTAAATATCGGAGAAATACGATCTGGCCGCTGCCCGGGCATCCTCCTTCAACCACTTGTCCATACTGTACGACAGGCCGCCCATAGGAGACGCGGCTACATCCCAGGCATCCCGTTGGGCCAGCATGGCCGCTGCCTTGAAATATGTTTCTGCCTGCGCTTCGCCTGACAACACGGCCGCCCACAAACTGTCTTCCAGAGACAGCGCCTCGCTCGCGTTCAAGGCTTCCATCTGCCCCAGCAGCGCCTGCCACTTGGCCTTTGGCATAGTCCAGCGGAAATATCCGGCACCATCAGCATTCGGCATAACCGCTGCCGGACATGCCTGCGCCTTCAGTGTAACGGTCTGGCTTTTGCGTGTAACCAGCGCACATTCCCGCGCCCTTTCACCATCGGCGACAGAGACCAGACAAACCGGAATTTGCCACAACCGGTCGGCAGATCCGGAAGAACCCAACGGCAGATACCGTTTCTGGAGAAGTTGCACATCGATCCTTGCCGTCTTGTCCTCCGCCCGGCTACAGGACCAATCGACATTGACCAGAGGGACGCCAGGTTGCTGGAGGAATGATTTAAACGCCGGAACAACCTGAGCCTTCCCTGATCCGTCTGCCAGAGACTGCAAATAATCGTCAGCCGTCGCCACACCAAAGGCATGGCGTTTCATGTGAAGACGATTGCCTTCGCGGAACGCCTCTTCCCCGACAAAACTTTCAAACATGGCCAGCACCCCTCCACCCTTTTCATAGGTGATGGCATCGAATGCTGATCCAATATCCCGATTTGAATTGATGGGCTGCTGAATTTGGCGGGCACTGATCAGGCTATCGGTCGACATTGCCCCCAAAGCGTCCCGCAGCGTATTTCGGCCATATTGTTCATTGGGGCGCAATTCGTGGATTGTCTTGGACTCCATCCAGGACGCAAAGGACTCATTCAGCCAAAGGTCATCCCACCAGACCGGCGTTACCAGATCACCAAACCACTGATGCGCCAGCTCGTGGGCATGAACAACGGCGTATCGGCGTTTCTGTGCCAGAGACGGGTTTTCATTAAACAACATCAGCTGTTCACGATAGATGATCGCGCCAGCATTCTCCATAGCGCCGGCGGCAAAGTCCGGGGCCGCAATAATATCCAGCTTCGCGTACGGATATGGCTTGTTGAAATAGTTTTCCTGAGACAGAACCATATCGGCTGTGTGTTCCAGCGCATACCTGATCTGATCGCCCTTGCCCCTGGCAGTAATGCCGCGTAGAGGAATTGTCCGGCCGCGCTCTTCTGTGGCGGGGATCGGCGCCCATTCCACAACATCCAGATCCCCCACAACGAATGCCAGAAGATATGTCGGCAAAGGCTTGGTCCGCGCAAATCTTATTTGCTTCAGCCCGGCATCAAGCTTTTTCACACGGATGAGCGGTGTATTGGTCACTGCCACGCTTTCTTGCGGTACTGTAAGTGCTATATCAAAGGGCACCTTGAAAGCCGGTTCATCAAACCCGGGAAAAGCCAACCGGGCAGAGGTTGCCTGAAACTGGGTAAAGGCATAGGGGGTCCCGTTCTCAACAACCTTGTAAAGCCCCTCAAGCGCACGGTTGAAAGGTGCCTTGTACTGAAAATACAAGGTGGCCTCGCCAGCAGGCAGTTGCTCAGCCAGCGTCAGTTTCGCCACACCCGTCTTGTCAACCTGCTCGTATGTCGCCCCTATCCGGCGGCCTGTCGAATCTGTGATATATGCTTCCTGCACGTCAAGCTGGTCGCCATGCAGCCAAATACGCGACAGCGGCTTCGAGACCAGAACCTGAATGCTGGTCTGACCTTCAAAATAATCCCGTTCAGGAATAATGGTCAGCGCAAGGTCGTAATTCGTGGGAACCACTTCCCGCGACAACTTGCCGACCGGCACAGCAACATCCCCTTCGATCACTTGCGTCGCTGCTTCAATAGCGGAATCTATTCGAGGTCTTTGGGTTTTATAGAATATCAGAGCCAGGGCCAGCACGAGGCCTAACAAAAGTACAT
Organism: Sphingomonadales bacterium; assembly: GCA_965227345.1. Classification (GTDB taxonomy): domain Bacteria; phylum Pseudomonadota; class Alphaproteobacteria; order Sphingomonadales. The sequence goes on along the minus strand of OZ245755.1, from coordinate 2,924,028 downwards.
TTCTTCTGGTCATATTACCTCTGATTTTACAATTAGTATTGTCGCTACCCTGCGAGACTCTTGTTGTCCCCGCTATTTCCCATGGGAACTCCGGGCAGTTTTTTAGAACATCTGATGGTCAACGACGTTTTAACACTGTCCACATTTGGCGCGGGCGTCAGCTCGCTTGTTAAAAACCTTTGAAACTGAGCCAGATCCTTTGCCACGATCTTCAGGATAAAGTCAATCTCTCCATTCAGCATATGACACTCACGGACCATAGGCCATCCCGCAACTCTTTGCTCAAACGCCTGCAAATCCGCTTCTGCTTGCCGGTGCAACCCTACCATGGCAAAAACGGTTATGCCATATCCCAAAGCATCCTGATCAAGCTCCGCGTGATACCCTTTAATAAAACCGGCTTCTTCCAATGCACGCATGCGGCGCAGACACGGTGGAGCGGTGATACCGGCGCGGGCTGCCAATTCCACATTGGTGATACGACCATCTTCCTGAAGCGCATTTAGAATGCTCCAGTCCACGTCGTCAAGCTTTACTCGATGCATCAGATATCTCCAGGCCAGCCCGTAGGCAGATGTTTGCAAACCCGGTCCGAGACCATTCGACCGCACAAGCAATAATGTTTCTCAACTCCGCAATATAAATATCACTTTATGAGTCTTGAAAGCAACTTTTTGATGATTTTGAAAAATAAATGCCGATGGCAAGAATTGGCGTGTCGAGCATTTTCTATGACCGAAACATGTCAATCACGAGACCGGGTATATTTTCACCCGGCAAGGGTCAGAGGGGCATAGAGGAAGCAGAAATACAAAAGGCGCCAAATACGCGGCGCCCCCGGCAGAAAAATTTTGAACTTCAGACTGTCTAGATAAAGTCAGAAAGCAACTGAGCAATTCCACTCAATGATGAGCAAGCCATTCACGTGCTTGTCGCTGGGCTTCTGCCACTTCCAGCGTACTCATGTCGCGGGCGAGTTCAGCCCGGTCTTCAACTGCCCGGCGGACGCCGCGTGTGGCTGCCAGGTTAAACCACTTGTGGGCTTCGACATAATTAATGTCTACACCGTTACCTGTCGCATAATACAGACCCAATTCATACAACGCATCGGGTTCGCCCAACTCAGCCGCGGATAAGCGGTCAGTAAAATAATGTTCAACTTGTCCCATTTTATTCTCCTGCGTCTCCGTAATTCTACGTTCCAACCTCTCCGACGCATTCTTGCATCGGGTCGAGAATTTGATGTTGCGTCAGCTATTCTGAATTTTTCGTTAACATCCGTATTTATTCAGAATCCACGCCTTTTCGCGAACGGCGCGCACACGCCCTCAACAGTCTTCACCAGACGTCATGAATGCCGCACATGGAACAGATGTCGGGCGAGAAAACCACCCGCGCCCTCACTTAAAAGAGGGTGCCATAAAGGAAATGTAATTTGGCAGTATTATGCCTCAAAAGAGGCCCGCTGGCCAGTGTGGTTTTGGGAAAAAGCAGAAAATCCGGCGGCTGAACGGGGGCGCAAAGCCCATTGAAAAACGGCAGCCATATAAATGACTGCCGTTCATTCATCGTTGTCAGAATAAAGAGTAATTATTGAAGGGGGTTAGACACCCAAAGCCTGTCAGGCCGTCTCACCAACAGCTATTGATGCTGTCCGCTACCTTTCAATTATCCCACTGAATTATTCAGGCATTTTATCTTTGGCATCGTCCATAGCATCGCTCATGGAATCAGCAGCGTCATCAGCAGCATCGTCCATTGAATCCTTTGCGTCTTCTGCAGCGTCTTTCATGTCGTCATACGCATCTTCAGTCGCATCTGCGGCATCATCCATCATATCCTGGGTGCCATCCGCAGCGTCATCCATAGCTTCGCCTGCAGATTCTGCAGATGAATTAACCTTGTCGCCGTCGTCGCAGGCTGCCAGACCAAAGGCAGCAGCACCACTAACCATCAGATACAAGCCCGCACGCAGTAAAGATTTTTCGAAAATCATATTAGCTCTCCTGTTGTCTATCCCTGAATAACAATAGCCCAAAAGCGATTATAGAAATCAGCATTTTTTTTACCGGCTCTCAAGCCTGGACATAACCATCTGCCGGCCCCCGCATCAGATCAAGAACAAGAGAGAATTATCAGCCCGCTCATGTTCTTGCCATCGTAACACGTTGATTTGAAGCATAAACCATTAAGGATAAAAGGTCTATGATCCTGTCACGTTATATTACAATGGCATGATCGGCTATTGCTCATCCGAATCAGAGCCCAGGACAATACGCGGCAAATCATCTGTACGCAGAGCCTTGCCCATACCCGACAGGCTTGGATTGGTCATAAAGTAATGGTGCAGATTGAAAGAACCGGGTTCAAACTTGCGGCGGATAAAGTGCCCATCCGGCATCAAGTCCCAGCTCTGGGCAACATCCTTAAGGTTGGCCGCCATCACCTGATCCAGTATCTGCGCATGCACCGTCGGATTTTCGATTGGGATCAGGGTTTCAACGCGGCGATCAAAGTTACGCGGCATCCAGTCTGCCGACGAGATAAAAACCCTGGCATTCCGGGACGGCAATTTATGCCCTGCCGCAAAACATACGATTCGGCTATGTTCCAGAAAACGCCCGACGATGCTCTTGACCCGGATATTTTCCGATAATCCCGGCACGCCCGGACGCAAGCAGCAGATACCCCGAACAATCAGATCAACCTGCACACCGCTGGAAGACGCTTCATACAAGGCATCTATAATCTCGGGGTCGACCAGAGAATTCATTTTTGCCCAGATACCGGCAGGCCGACCGGCCTTTGCATGATCAATTTCTTCAGAGATCAGTTTTACAAGGGTTGCGCGCAGGTTATCAGGTGAAATAACAGCCCGTTCCAGTGCCCTGGGTTTCACGTAACCCGTCAGAAAATTAAAAATATGAGATGCATCCTGCCCAAGAGCAGGATCAGCCGTAAAGAAGGAAAGGTCTGTATAAATACGTGCGTTGGTCGGATGATAATTTCCCGTGCCAAAATGCACATAGGTCCGCAGTTGCCCGCCTTCACGCCGCACCACAAGTGAAACCTTGGCATGGGTTTTCAGTTCAATAAAGCCATAAACCACCTGAACGCCTGCCCGTTCAAGATCACGCGCCCACTTGATATTGCGCTCTTCGTCAAATCGTGCCTTCAACTCGACCAGAGCCGTTACAGACTTGCCCTTGTCCGCCGCTTCAATGAGTGCCCGGACAATCGGGCTGTCGTCGCTGGTCCGGTACAGGGTCTGTTTTATGGCTACAACGTCCGGGTCAGCAGCCGCCTGGGCAATAAAGCGCAAAACAACATCAAAGCTTTCGTAGGGGTGATGGACAACAATGTCCTTCTGTCGAATGGCTGCAAAGCAATCACCGCCATGCTCGCGAATACGTTCGGGAAAGCGCGGATTATAGGGCGGAAACTTCAGCTCCGGGTGATCGTCATCAATCAACTGGCTGGTATCAGCAATGCCCAGAACACCGTCAACAGCAACGACCTCACGTTCATCAACATGAAGCTCGCGAACTACCAGATCACGCAGGCCTTTTGGCATATCAGCATTGATCTTCAGCCGGATAACATTCCCCCTGCGGCGGCGCTTCAAGGCGGATTCAAATGAACGAACCAGATCTTCCGCCTCTTCTTCGACCTCGATATCGCTATCCCGAATAATGCGGAAAACCCCCTGTCCCGCAACTGTGTAGCCGGGGAACAACTGGCTTAGAAACAAACTGACAATATTTTCAGCCGAGATATAGCGTGTGCCTTCACCCGGGATACGCACAAACCGCCGAATAAGCCGGGGGATCGGAATAAGAGCGTTCAGCGTGCTGTTATCGCTTTCCCGAATCAGCTGCAAAGCCAGCGAGAAGCCCAGATTGGGCATAAACGGAAAAGGGTGCGCCGGATCAATAGCCAGCGGGGTCAGAACGGGGAAAATATTATTCAGGAAATAATCTTCAAGCCAGACCCGTTCCGTTTCTGTCGTCTCGTCCGGGTTTAACACCTCAATGCCCGCACGGCGCATTTCTTCATGCAATTTGATCCAGCATGCTTCCTGACCCCGGATCAGAATTTCCGCCGTATCATTCACTTTTGCCACTTGCTGCGACGGTGTCATTCCATCCGGTGTCACCACTTCGATACCGGCGTTGACCTGCCCCCGCAACCCGGCAACCCTCACCATGTAAAATTCATCCAGATTGCTGCCGCTAATCGACAGGAACCTTAAACGCTCAAGAAGCGGATGCTCCATGTTACCCGCTTCTTCAAGGACTCGATTATTGAAGGCCAGCCATGACAATTCACGATTGATAAATCGACCAGGGGACGCCCGGTCAATTGCTGCAGGCGCTTTTTTATTGGAATTTGCAACTGCTTTCGAAATTTTCATGATTTGATAACCGATCTGTAAATTAGGCCCTGACCCTAGCGGCGCAAAATGAAAGTTTTATGACGATTTACCTTGCTTCAAAACCCGACGAACAAAAGGCAGCGTAAGGTTTTTGCGATGCGCAAGAGAAGCTTTATCCAGGACCTCGACGAGCCGGTGCGCACTTGAAAATGATCGTTCCATACGCGTTAGTAAAAATAACAGGACATCGCTGCCAACCTTCAACTGCCTGTCATTAAACAGCTTCAGCATCAGCGCAGCAAGCAAACTGTCATCCGGCAACAGAATTTCTGTCATCAGGACCGATTTCATCCGGGACGCCAGATCGGGTAGACAAAAATCCCATCCCGCAGGGGCACTGTGCGCCGTCATCAACAGAGATCCGCCCCGCTCTTTCGTCCAGTTATATGCATGAAACAACGCTTCTTCGCACGCCTTGTCCTGCAGGGAAACATCAATATCCTCAATTGCCAGGTTCAGATGAGCCGCAATAATACGTTCTGACGACGGCAAATCCGCATATGTCAGGCGCGGTGCCTCGGTTCTGGCCTGCCAGACATTCGTCAGATGAGATTTTCCACATCCTGCAGGACCAATCACAAGCAGACCGTGCGATGGCCACGACGGCCAGCGATCAATCCAGTCAACAGCAAGCTCATTGCTGGACGAAACAAACAGGTCGCCTGAACCAAGGGCGGTCCGGTGTGGCAATTCAAGAGACAATTGCATGGGCAAGATTTCAGGGCTGGCGTTTTGCATCATTTTCCGTCAACTGGATCAACCAGCCATCCTCTGACTGCAAAATATCTATATTCGCTTGCGACAGCGCCAGTTTCAGTTGCTCTGTCTGTCCCGCATACCTGAGCAAAACATCAGCATTTGTCACAGAGAGCGAGACAATTTCGGCATGTCGAATTGCGCTTACCGATTTCAAGCGGCCCGATATCCTAACCCATTCTTCCAGTGACCGTAACGGAACCTTTGCTGCCAACTGGCGTGTTTCGCCAAAATAAATCATCGTCTGCTGTTTCCAGCCTTCCGCCACCGCAGCGACCAGTTTAGCCGTCGCCCGGGCCAGCAGGCCTTCAAGCGCATCTTCTTCGTTATTTGCGGCACTTTCCAAAGGATATTCGCCCATACTTGTTTGCGAAGCCCCCCCGGCATCCACCCCGCCCGACATTTCAATGTTGGCAACAACCGAGCCCTGCGGCCACTTTACCGCTTCAAGCCGGACCTTGTATTCGCCCGACCCGAAATCCTGCCCGATGGTTGCTGTGGCAATCAGCGCCTCATCCACGCCATATTTTGCCGTCACAGCTTCAAGGCTGGGTGCATTCACCCGAACAGCCTGCTGCGCGTTAATGACCAGCCTGTCCCCCAGCTCGCCCTTTGGCAGGACGAATTCCACAAGCTGGTTGTGAAGATCTGCCTTTTCCCAGGCCTGTGCCCACCAGTTTTGATCACTCCACAGCGTTGTGGTCCCGCCATACCGCTGAACCGGCAATAACAGCATTGGTTTGGCCGGGGTTTCTGAAAACGGAATTTCCAGCCGCTGGAGAAGGTTATATATGCCCTGCTTGTCAAAACTGACCGTCAGATTGGCCAAATACCGCACAGATGAACTGCGCTCGTTATAAAATTCCAGACCGCTGACAATCTCGTTGATCCAGTAATCCTCAAGCCTGGGGATCATCGGTACGTCCTGCGCCCGGACAATTTTCATCATCAGCTTGTCCAGCGCCGCGCGCTGACCGCTTTGAATGGCAATTGTTTTCGCCGCCGACGCGGTTTTTGCCGTCACATCGACCGGGATCCGGTCAACAGTGAAGACCTCATGCGGCGTGGCAGCACTTGCGCCGGGCATAAAAGGCAGGGTAAAAGCCAGCCCAATCGCCATAAATGCTATCTGACACCCTGATATCCAGCAGTTTTTTTTAAATCGCGCCATCATTCGTCTGAATTACTTTTCCCAAATTGGTGATTTTTCTATATCTATGATCTTAGCGAACTTCTCAAACAGACTCTAATGCATTATGGTGGCGCCGTCTCGCACATGTCCCCTGATTGTGACAATTAAATGTGGCAAAATAATATCAAGATGAAAGTGACCACCGACCGTGACTTCGGATAACAGAAAATCCTATACTTATAAAGACTCTGGCGTTGACATTGATGCAGGCGAAGCTCTGGTCGATGCGATAAAGCCTCTGGCAAAAGCAACATCCCGACCGGGCTCCAGCCCCTCACTCGGTGGCTTTGGGGCATTATTCGACCTGAAAGCAGCCGGCTTCAATGATCCCATTCTGGTCTCGTCCACCGATGGTGTGGGCACAAAGCTTAAAATAGCGATAGACACCGGAATTCACGACACAGTGGGCATTGATCTGGTGGCCATGTGCGTCAATGATCTGGTCGTGCAGGGTGCCGAACCCCTGTTCTTTCTGGACTATTTTGCCACGGGTCACCTTTCTGTCGAGGCTGGCCGCGCCATTATTTCAGGCATTGCCGAAGGCTGCACACAGGCAGGTTGCGCTCTGGTTGGCGGGGAAACCGCTGAAATGCCGGGGATGTATGCGGATGGCGATTATGATCTGGCCGGCTTTACCGTGGGTGCTGTCGAACGCGACAGGATTTTAACCAACGACAACGTTGCACCCGGCGATGTTTTGCTGGGGTTGGCCTCCAGTGGCATTCATTCCAATGGCTATTCTCTGGTGCGCCGTCTGGTTGGTGATCACAAGCTGGACTACAATGCTCCTGCCCCGTTCGACGCCACGCAACCTCTTGGTCGGGCGCTGCTGGCGCCTACGCGAATTTACGTGAACAGCTGCCTTGCCGAAATCCGCGCCGGTCGGATCAAGGCCCTTGCCCATATCACCGGTGGCGGCTTTACCGAGAATGTCCCCCGCTGTCTGCCCCACGGGACCATCGCAGAAATAGACGCATCCACATGGCCCCAGCCCCCGATCTTTGACTGGCTGGCAAACCTTGGGCGAATCACCCCGGCAGAAATGGCTCGTACCTTTAATTGTGGAATCGGCATGGTTGCTGTTGTGGCAGCAACGGACGCCGAGACGACGATCGCAGCCCTGACCCGTGCCGGTGAAACAGTCTATTCCATTGGCGTCATCTCTGCAGGTCAAGGCGACGCCGCCTGTCACGTCAAGGGGGACAAAGGCGTCTGGGGAGCAGAAACCCCCTGGACCGCCATGACCGGAAAACAGGCTTAACCAATGAAAAAATTGATGATTGCGGTGCTGATATCCGGCCGCGGCAGCAACCTTCAGGCGCTGATTGATGCCTGCGCACACAATTCGTTTCCGGCCCGCATCGTTGCCGTTATCTCCAACAAGCCCGGCGTGCAGGGGCTTGAACGTGCCGAGCGCGCCGGCATTCCGACCCGGGTTATCGATCACAAGACGTTTGAGGCACGGGAAGATTTCGACGAAGCACTGGACGTGGCCTTAAAGGAAGCAAAGGCACAGCTTATCTGTCTGGCGGGCTTCATGCGCATTCTCGACCCCCATTTCGTGGGCCGGTGGCGTGACCGGATGATCAACATTCATCCGTCCCTGTTGCCGTCATTCAAGGGGTTGCATACCCATGAGCGGGCATTGGAGGCCGGTGTCCGCATGACCGGCTGCACAGTCCATTTTGTGCGCCCTGAAATGGATGACGGACCAATCATCATTCAGGCTGCTGTCCCGGTCCTGCCTGCGGATACCGCCGAGACGCTGGCCGACAGAATCCTGACGCAGGAACACATCATTTATCCCGAAGCTGTCCGCCTGATTGCTCTTGGGCATGTACGGGTCAGAGGTGCCCTGGTCGAGATCAGGGATGCCACCTTTCAAAACCAGTGCCTGGTCAACCCCGAACCTGCAGACGAATAAAAAAAGGGCCGACCAGCTTTTACCCTGTCATCGGCCCGATCTTTCTGATTTTAGCGTAAAATCAGCCAACGATCTCGATATCGCTGAAGAAATAGCTGATTTCAATCGCGGCATTTTCCGCCGAGTCGGACCCATGCGCTGAATTGGCTTCAATCGATTCAGCAAAGGTTTTACGGATCGTCCCTTCAGCGGCGTCAGCAGGATTTGTAGCGCCCATGACTTCACGATTTTTCGCGACAGCGTTCTCGCCTTCAAGAACCTGCACAACAACAGGGCCGGAGGTCATAAAGTCGCACAGGGAGCCGAAAAACGGGCGCTCGCTATGAACAGCGTAAAAACCTTCCGCCTGTTCACGGGTCAGCTGAATACGCTTTTGCGCAACAATCCGCAGGCCTGCGTCTTCGAGCTTGGCATTGATGGCACCGGTCAGATTGCGACGTGTCGCGTCCGGTTTAATAATCGAAAAAGTACGTTGAACAGTCATGGTATCATCCTTTTTATTGGCAAACAGTCATATAATCACTACCAACGGCTATCCGTTTGTTCAGTCGCTGGTTTGCGCGCGGTTATAGTGACTTCACCTTCGCACTGCAACACCCGATCATCATTTGGCACAAACACCTGCTTGTGGTAAGCACGTCCAGCTTTCAATTCCCGATTAGACTTGAGTAAAAATGCTACACATTAACAACCTTACATACCGGATCGGCGCACGTCTGCTGTTTGATGATGCCACTGCAGTCGTTCCCGCAGGTCACAAAGTCGGCCTGATCGGCAGAAACGGCGTTGGAAAATCAACCCTTCTGAAACTGATTACCGGTGAGATCAGCCCCGAATCAGGGTCTGTCAGCATACAGACCCGCGCCAAGCTCACCATGGTGTCGCAGGAAGCACCCGGCGGGCCGGAAACCCTGATAGATACAGTTCTGGCCTCGAATCTGGAAATGTCTTCGCTTGAAGCCGAAGCACTGACGGCAACCGACCCTCATCGCATCGCCGAAATTCATATCCGTCTGGCGGATATTGGTGCGCACACCGCCCCCGCGCGGGCCGCTGAAATTCTGGCCGGGCTGGGGTTTGACGATGCAGCACAACAGCGCCCGTGCTCATCATTTTCGGGCGGCTGGCGTATGCGTGTGGCCCTTGCCAGTGCGCTGTTCAACCAGCCCGATTTCCTGCTGCTGGATGAGCCTACCAACTATCTTGATCTGGAAGGTGTGTTGTGGCTTGAAAGCACGCTTAAGAATTATCCCTACACCGTTCTGATTGTCAGTCATGACCGCGACTTGCTGAATACAGCCGTGAACGGCATCCTGCATGCTGATCAGGGAAAACTGACATTCTATCAAGGTAATTATGACACCTTCGAGCGGATGCGGCGTGAGCGGCTGGAGCAACAGGTTGCCCTGAAAACAAAGCAGGATGCAGAACGCAAGCATATCCAGTCATTCATCGACCGGTTTCGCGCCAAGGCCAGCAAGGCCCGCCAGGCCCAAAGCCGCATGAAAGCATTGGCCCGGATGGAACCTATTGCCGGCGTGGTGGAAGAATATACGGTCCCCTTTCATTTTCCACAGCCGGAAGAACTGGCCCCGCCGCTGATTGCGCTGGATGATGCCGCTGTGGGCTATGAAGAAGGCAAGCCCATCCTGCATGATATCGACATGCGGATCGACATGGACGACCGGATCGCGCTGCTGGGATCAAACGGAAACGGAAAATCCACATTTGCAAAGCTGCTGGCCAAACGACTGGCCCCCATGAAAGGAAGCATCTCGCAATCCCGCAAACTTCGGGTCGGATACTTTGCGCAGCATCAGCTGGATGAATTAAAAGGAGGCGAAACACCTTTTGAACATCTGGCCGAGATGATGCCAGACGCGCCGCCGATGAAAGTTCGGGCACGTCTTGGCGCTTTCGGCTTCGGGGCCGACAAGGCTGACAACAAGGTCGATACATTGTCAGGGGGTGAAAAAGCGCGATTGTTATTTGCCCTGATGAGCTTTTCTGCACCACAGCTGATGATTCTCGATGAGCCGACAAATCATCTGGATATTGACAGCCGACAGGCGCTGGCCCAGGCGATAAATGAATATTCGGGTGCCGTTATCCTGATCAGCCATGACCGGCACCTGCTTGACGCCTGCGTGGACCGTTTGCTGATCATCGGCAACGGGCGCGTTCAAACCTTTGACGGCGATATTGACGATTATCGCAAGATACTGTTTTCCCCAAAAGCCGACAATGATTTTTCAAAACCCTTCGAACCGCAGGTTTCAGCAAAGGAAGCCCGACGGAAAGCCGCCGAAGCACGCAAGCAAATCGCTCCCCTGAAGGTGGCGGCAGAGAATGCCGAGAAAGAATTGAACGAACTGATGCGTGAGCGCGAAAAATACAAGAAAGCGCTCGCCAATCCAAAGCTTTATGATACGAGGGATGCAGAGGCCACAAAGGCACTGGCAGTCTTTACCCAACGGGTGGGCGAGCTGGACCTTGAAATCCAGCATCAGGAAGATGCCTGGATCAAGGCCGAAGCTGCACTCGAAGCCGCAGAATCTGCCAACGCGGCATAATCTGTTATTTACTGATTCTCAGGTTAGACAGCGAATCACCGATTGCCCGAAAGGCTGCCTGCAATTCTGTGTTACTGGGCGAGTCAAAATAATAATCCGGCTGGGTCGCACAGTCCCTCATCATGTTTCTCGTGCTCCAGCCGAGGCTACCAAAAGAAACTGTATAGACCGTAATATTATTGTCTTTCATCGATGTACAGATTTCGAGCAATCTGTCGTCCATTTCATCTACTGCGGCATTGTAATTAGTCGTCCCGAGTCTGCCCTCGTTCAAATATCCGTGAGCGGAGTCAACGTTGTTATAAATCGTGTTTTCACCATCCGTCATGATGATCGCGGCCTTGTTCATTTTTGGCGTGTTGTAATCAAGCGGCAGGTCCTTCGCGTTCATCTCGCCACCCCAAAGCCCGCGCCACCGGGGCGACAACATACGCCAGCCCCACACAGCACCGACATTGATATGCGTCCCCCCATTCGCGACCATACCGTTAATTCCGCTCTCTATCGTCGTCCGGTCAGACGTCAAGGGCGTAACTTCTCTACTGCAGTAGGTATTGGGCCCTCGATTGCTGTTAATATCATAATACCAACCGTAATAGGAATGATACCTGATCCAGTCATTATAGGAGTTATGATCCGCCCAGTAAAAGGCATCAAAGGGTTCGATCGTGGGCGGGGTGTCGGTTACGTCTTCTCCCCCCAAACGGGCATCTACACAGCCTTCCCAGCTGGTTGACCCCCAGTTCAGGCTGGAAAAATACGAGCTATCAAGCCAGTCTGTGCGTGATGTGCCCACATTCACGGTGTGCGCAAAGGGCACCAGCCCGATAAACAGGTCATCAGCGCTCGTATTTTCACCATACAGTATATCCACCAGATTCAGCGCCGCTGTTTTTAGCTGGCTCAGCTTGGAACCACTCATCGACCCGGTGTTATCCAGCACAATTGCCAGTTCCAGACCACTGATTGCCCGGGTAATTTCCGAAGACGCGTAGACAGACATGGTCTCCTTGGCAAAAATCCGCATGAAACTGGTGTTCAGCTTTGCCTTGGCCGACAGGGTAATCACCGTATTGCTCGCGTCAGTCGCGACATTCAACTCGGTAATTTCCGCGCCCATATAATCACTAAAGTTAACGTCCATGTATTTCTGGACATCCGACACGGCATTCCCGGCACTGATATTCGACCCTGCCGCCAATCCGGCTGCGTCCAGAGAACTGGACAGTTTGGCCTGCACAAGCTGGCCGCGCCCAATGTCAATCGCCAGGCCCGTCGTGCCGATCAGCACAATAATAGTCACAGCCGTAATGGCCAGCACCGAGCCTTCGCGCGCCTGCCCGAGTTGACTGAAAAATTGCCTGACTTTCGCGCTTCCATGGCCCGTCATAACGGCCTCACTAGTTAGGAGCTGTAGTCAGCGCACCAAGGCGTGGCTTGAAGAAGGCCATTTTGTGCAGGTTTGCTGAACCAATGGTGTCATTTGAGAAGAACGGCGTAAATTCGTAAAAGATTTCCGCAACAATCAGATTGTCCTTGTCTGCCAGTGTCAAACCTTCAGGGAGCGTTGCCCATTCATTGACCTCGCCAACCGTGCTGGTTTTGGGCAGTGAACCACCGCCCGTGTACTGCCAGCGAATGACCGGGGGATCAACGTCATTTTGCTGATACACCGACGTCACAATAATAGTCCCCTTCGGACCGATCGAATAAGGCGTCATAATTTCGGTTGCCGCCAGCATGATCTGGTTGAGCTGGCTGTTGGAAATGGATGTTTCCTGTGTGACCAGATCAGACACGGTGTAGGTTGCTTTCTCAAGCTTCAGGTTCAGCAGCACATATCGCGAGAGCTCAAAACTGCCAAAAAGAAGCGTAATCAGCACGGGCAATACAAAGGCAAATTCAACATTGGCAATACCGTTGTTGTCTTTCCATAATCTGTGCAGAAAGGGCATTTTCATCCTCACCATCAATAAGGCTCGTTCTGAATAACTGTACGGGCTTCCAGATTGATCACCCCGTCCTTCCCCAGCACGTTGGAAACGATAGGTGTAAATATTTTCCACGGATACGAGACGGTATAGACCACCACTTCTCCGGGATTGCCCAGACCAATCGCGCCCACATCATTGTCATACACACCGTTGCCGTTGGAATCCGTATAGTTTTCACCAACATCACGGACCCCGTTCCCGTTATTGTCGATAAAGGGTTCGGGTTGACCAATCTGGTCGAACTGCGAATAAACCGTGTAGCTGATCGCGACATCATCCATATTGAGCAGCGAGCCAACCTTCTGCGAGAGAATATTGCGGATCGTCTCTTCCTGGGTTTCTTCCTCGGCAACGTAACCGGTTTTACCCAGTCTGGAGGCCGTAAAAGTCCCCCCTTCCAGAACGCTTTGGGCGAAAAGAGCCAGCCCCATCTCGACCGTTCCCATAACCATCAGAAAAAGAACGGGAGAAATAAGCGAAAATTCAATCGCGGTCACACCACGCTGGTCACGGATAATCTTTCCAGGCCCGCGTGGCCGGAATGTCATCACAACGCCACCTTCATAATCAACACTTTTACTCAAACCAGGTCCTTTCAAGGACGCACGTGTACGAGTACAATTTTGATCAAAAAAGTTAACGGGTGGTTAATATAAAGAAATTGAGATTATAAATTTAAGTAATGACACACGTATATAAAATATACATAAAATCATTATTTAATTTATTTGAATAAAAAATAATTATAATTTTAATAAACAGATAAAAAACAAGACTATTAAGCCTTGTTTTCCCAACCGCCTTGCGATGTCTGTTGCCAGTATTTCAGGCTGTGCCCGCCTTCCTTGTAATGCTTCCAGCGGATACGCGCGTCTTCAACAGCCTGGGCATCATTACCATCAAACATGTCCAGACACCGGGTGAAGTCTTTTACAAAGGCCGGCGCACCCCCGTCCACAAGCACCAGAACACTGGCGTCGTTGGGGTTTTCTTCTTCTGTTGTCAGATAAACCGGTTGCTTGTCAGCAAACCCCGTCGCTAATGTGCCATGGGGCAAAAAAGAATCCGGGTCATAGGTCCACAGAATCGCGTCCAGCGCCGCGACACGCTCGGTTGACCCGCACAGAATAACAGCCTGCATCCCTGATGACAGCACTCGCTCCAGAAGCTTTGGCAACGCCTGGGTCAGCGGCTGTCGCTGCAAGTGATAGAAGCTGATATCTGTCATTTTCTATCCGCCAGTTCTATCCGTCAGTAATAACAGGCTCGTCCCTGCTATTTTTCCTCATAATAATCAACCACGAGCTGATTGAGCAGCCTGACACCATATCCGGTGGCCCCCTTTTCGCTCAACGGCAGGTTCTTTCTGCTCCAGGCGGTCCCGGCAATATCAATATGTGCCCAGGGCGTCTTATTGACAAATTTTTGCAAAAACTGCGCCGCTGATATGCTACCAGCCGACCCGGGTGCCCCAAGATTTTTCATATCGGCTATGTCAGACTCGATGTCTTTTTCGTAATTATCGCTGAGCGGCATGCGCCAGACCCCTTCGCCAACCTTGGGCGCAGCCTCGGCCAGCTGTTTGCTCAGCTTGTCATCATTCGAAAACACCCCGGCATTCTCATAGCCCAGAGCGACAATCATGGCCCCGGTCAACGTTGCCAGATCAATCATGAATTTTGGCTTGTACTTGTCCTGCGTGTACCAAAGCGCATCTGCCAGCACCAGACGACCCTCGGCATCTGTATTCTGGATTTCAATGGTCTGGCCTGACATGGATGTGACAACATCACCGGGGCGTTGCGCGTTGCCGGAAGGCATATTCTCGACCAGCCCGACGACACCGATTGCATTGACCCGCGCCTTGCGACCGGCCAGTGCCTTCATCAGGCCAACCACGGTGGCAGATCCCCCCATGTCAAATTTCATATCGTGCATGCCGGCACCGGGTTTAAGGGATATGCCCCCACTGTCAAAGGTCACCCCTTTGCCCACAAAGGCAACAGGCGCTTCATTCGAGCCCTTGCTGCCACCTTTCCATTCCATGACAACGAGATACGAGTCATGGTCGCTGCCCTGCCCGACACCAACAAGGGCGTTCATACCAAGTTTGCGCATGGCTGCTTCGTTCAGCACCGTAATTTTCAGGCCCAATGCGTCAAGCTTCCTGATCTCGTCCACATAGCTTTTGGGGTAAATGACGTTTGCGGGCTCCGACACCAGGGTACGGGCCTGAAACACACCTTCAGAAACCGCATCCATTGCCACAAACAGCTTTTTCGCCGCCGCACTGTCATCCAGCATGACGTCTACTTTTTCGACAGAGGGCTTCTGGTCGGCAGTCTTTTTGGTAAAGTAACGATCGAAATGGAAACTTCTGAGCCGAATACCGGTCGCGATGCCGGCCGCCATATGCGCCGTTTCAATTTTGGCCTGCTTAACAGGCTCGACAATCAGTGACAGCGCCTTGTCGCCCGATTTCAAAAACTTCGCAATAATGGCAGCACCGGCCTTTTCGGCAGCGAGCGGCGAAATGTCTGATGCCTTGCCCAGACCCGCAAGTACAATTCGGTGGGCATTAAGGCTCGACGGGGCCACAACCTCCAGCAGGTCCCCGACATTCCCCTTGTATTTTGCTGTGGACAAGGCCCTGGTTAACAGACCACCGGATTTCTCATCAATTTCACGCGCCGCACCGGATAACTTCCGGTCCGACAGGGTAAACAGGACCAGGGTGCCCTTGGCATCCGTTGAAATTTTTGAAAATCCGATTTTCATGACTTTACCTCGTTATTTTTTCATGCGACTCTTGGAGAATAATCTCCGTCAGCTAAGCGGCATTCTACGCACTGTCCTCTGAAATAAAAGGGGATTCTGAGCGGGAATGACAAAACATTGGTCACAAGCATAAAATCGCTATAAAACATCTGGCCATGAAAAGATCTCTTGTCGCCTTTGGTATTCTGTCGGGCCTGTCTTACGGACTGGCATCCGGCGCACCTGCGCTTGCCCAGTCCCTTGATGGTGAAAACGCAGCTCCCCGAAGTGATACTTTGAATGATCTGGCGTCCGACAACGTCGAATTTGCCGCTGATCGACTGACCTATGATTCCCGAAACAATTTGCTGATTGTTGAAGGAAACGTTGTCCTCTCGCAGGGCCCCAGAACAATATATGCGGACTCCGTCACCTATAATCAGCTGACAGGCGTTGTGCACGCGACAGGCAATATTCGGTTTACCGACGATCAGGGGAATGTTCTGTTTGCCGAAGAACTGGACATTAAAGACGATCTGAAAAACGGCTTCATCAATAACGTCAAGGCGCTCCTCAGCGACGATACCAGAATTGCAGCCCGGGAAGGCCGCCACGAAAATGGGGACACGACCATTTTCAAGCGGGCCGTTTATTCACCCTGCGACGTGTGCGGGCTGGCGGAAGGCGAAGCCCCCTTGTGGCAGATCAAGGCTGTAAAAGTGGTCCACGATGGCAAAAAGCGGCGAATCACATATCGACACGCCTATCTGGAACTGTTCGGCGTGCCTATTGCCTATACGCCCTATATTTCTCATCCGGACCCGACGGTTCATGCGGCCAGCGGCTTTCTGGCACCCAATATTGGCCGCACATCTGAACTGGGTGCCATTTTGCGCGCGCCCTATTATATTTCGATATCCCGCGACAAGGACCTGACGATTGAACCGGTTATAACATCGGCAGAAGGCCCGGTCCTGTTTGGCGAATATCGCCAGAATGTCGGATTTGGCCAATTTGATGCAAACGGCAGCGTCACCTATGTTGACCAGCGCGATGATCTGGGCCTTAAAACCGGGGATGAAGTGTTCCGGGGTCATTTTTTCACCAGGGGCCGGTTCAAACTTGATGACTTTGCCAACCTGGGTGGCGATTGGCAGTGGCGCTATGATGCGCAGGCGGTGAGTGATGATACCTATCTTAAACGGTATAACATCAGCGAAACGGATACTCTGACGAGCGATCTGGTCCTTGAAAGATTCAAGGATCGCAGCTACGGCGCCCTTAGCACCTATCATTTCCGAGGCCTGCGGGTTGAAGACAAGGCCGGCCTGACACCAATTGTATTGCCGATGCTGGAATATCATTATATTGGCGCACCGGGCTTTTTTGGCTCCAAGGTGACAATGGACGCCAATGCGCTCGCGATTACCCGGACAGACGGCATGGACACCCGCAGAATATCCCTGCAGGGTGCATGGCAGGTGCCCTTCATCACCAGCGCAGGCGATGTGCTAAACTTCAAAGCCAGTCTGCGCGGCGACGCCTATGATGTGGAAGACAGCAGCAACCCCGACAGTGCGGCCAATGCAGGTGAAAACGGTTTCACAGGACGCGTTATGCCCCAGTTGAAATTTGACTGGCGCAGACCTATGGTAAAATACGGCAAGACCACCCACCAGATTATAGAACCGCTTGTCACCATTGTTGCCTCTCCTGACGGCGGCAACCCGGATGAAATTCCGAACGAGGACAGCCGCAGCTTTGAGCTGGATGATCTGAACATTTTTGCCGCCAACCGGTTTACCGGCCTTGACCGCTGGGACGGAGGTTCCCGCGTTGCCTACGGCATGAGGTATGGTATTTATGGCCGGGAAACGCAGGCACGTATTACGATCGCCCAAAGCTATCAACTCGATAAAAATGATGTTTTTGGCGAGGCATCGGGACTGACCGGCAACTGGTCAGACTATGTACTTGCCCTGAATGTCACCTTTTCGCCGTATTTCGACTATATTCATAAGCTTCGTCTGGATAAGGACAGCTTCACTGTTCGACGCAATGAACTGGTCACGACTTTCGGGCCAAAATCATTTAAATTGTCGGTAGGTTACCTTGATATAAACCGCAATCTTGATGACCCGAATGAAGACAGCAACGACCTTGAAGACCGGCGGGAAGTCAGGACATCTGCACGATATGATATCAATGAGAACTGGAGCACCTACAGCAGCTATACCCGTAACCTGAAAGACGGGGGGAAAAGCATTTACGCTGACGCAGGTGTGTTATATCAGAATGAATGTGTACAGTTCAAAGTCACTTTCCGAAAACGCTTTATTCGGGATCGTGACATCGAACCTTCAACATCTATAAATTTTGGGTTCGTACTTAAACATCTGGGCTAGGGTCAGGACGTATTAAATGGTAAGTAATGAGTAATGCGGAACATGACGAGAGTAAAACTGGCGCAGCCGCGCGTTCAAAGGGGTTTGGGGAACATATGATTACTGGTGCTTTGGCAATTTCTGCCATAAGAATGTTCGGCTATGCAGGTTTTGGGTTTCTGACACTGGGAGTGTCTTTGGGTGCCGTGGCTGAAGCAGCCCCTCGCGACCTTCAAAGCATAGTAGCTGTTGTCAATGACGAGATGGTTTCCGATTACGATCTGGAAAAGCGTGTGAGCCTCGTTCTGGCAGCTACCGGTGGACGTGTCAGCCCTGAACAGCGTCAGGCACTCCAGAAACAGGCATTGCAAAACCTGATTGATGAGAAACTTCAGCTCCAGGAAGCGGCCGAGTTTGAAGTTCCGGTAGGCGACGATGAAATCGACGACACCTTTGCGCGTATTGGCCAACAATATAATTTTGCACCGGCACAGTTTGAAGCCTATCTGCAAAGCCTGGGCACAACGAAAGCAGCACTTGTTCACCAGATCAAGGCGGAACTGGCGTGGTCAAAGCTGGTTCGTGGCCGCCTTCGGTCGCAAATTACAATCGGCGACGAAGAAGTTGAGGCTGTTTTAAAGCGGCTTGAAGACAGTGCGGGCGAAAATGAGTATCTGGTATCTGAAATATTCCTGATTGTGGAAAGCCCGGACCAGGAACCGGAAGTCCGGCGCACAGCAACCCAGCTGACAGAACAGTTAAGAGCCGGCGCATCCTTTGTGCAGGTGGCCCGCCAGTTCTCGGACGCGGCCACGGCCGCTGTTGGCGGTGACATGGGCTGGATTGCCGAAGGCCAGCTGTCCCCAAGCATTGATCAGGCGCTGCAATCCATGCGGCCGAATGATATTTCCGAACCGCTAAGAACGGCAGGCGGATATTACGTGCTTGAACTGCGGGAAAAGAGGCAGATATTAACCGCCAACCCGATGGATACCCTGCTGGGCGTTTACCAGATGTATTTCAAGGTTGACGGGGAAGCGACACCCGGAAAAATGAAAGCACTGAATACATCGGTGGAAACCAGCGCTGCAAGCATTACATCGTGTGAAAATCTCGACAGCCAGGCTGAAGCAATGGGTGCAGATGACAAGGGCGACATGGGCGTACTGCGCCTTGGCGACCTTTCTCCCACGCTGCAGGATGTGGTGAAGGATATGGAACCCGGGCAGGTCACCCGCCCGATTGACGCCAAGGATGGATATCGGCTTCTGGTCATTTGCAGCCGGGAAGAGCCCGAAGTGAATATGCCCACCGCCGACGCTGTGATGAACTCTCTCAGCCAGCAGCGCCTCTCCATGATGGCCCGTCGCTATTTGCGTGACCTCCGGCGTGACGCGATCATCGACTACAGGTGACAGGTGAAATGAGCAGCAAACAGATTCTTGCTGTGACCATGGGCGAACCTGCAGGCATTGGGCCTGAAATAACGCTTGAGGCCTGGGCGCGGGCCCCGGCTGAATCGTCACAAGCCTTCTATGTTATTGCCGACCCGCTGCATATGCAGGCTGTTGCTGCCAAACTGGACCGGCAGGTACCTGTGATTAAAATCAGTGACCCGGCCGAGGCGCTGGCTGTATTTAATCAGGGTTTGCCGGTGCTGGATGTTGGACAGGCCGTTGACCTCTCGTTTGGCCTGCCCCAACCGGATGCGGCCGGGGCAGTCATCCGCTCGATTGATCTGGCCGTGGAGCACGTCCATCAGGGGCTGGCGCAGGCCGTTGTCACCAATCCCGTTCACAAGGCCAGCCTGTACAGCGCCGGTTTTAGTCATCCCGGCCATACGGAATATCTGGGCCATTTGTGCCACAGACATTACGGACAATGGGGAAACCCGGTGATGATGCTGGCGGTCCCGGGCCTGCGGGTTGTCCCCTTGACGGTTCATGTCGCGTTTGCACAGGTCCCGCAACTGGTTACATCTGATGCGATTACATCCACCCTGCAAGCGATGCATGCCGCCTTGTCAGCTGACTTTGGCATCAAACAGCCGCGTATTGCGGTTGCTGGGTTGAACCCCCATGCCGGGGAAGAAGGCACCATCGGGAACGAAGAAAAACAGGTGATCGCCCCTGCCGTTAAAGTGGCCCGTGAACTGGGACTGAATGCCACAGGCCCCTGGCCGGCTGACAGTCTTTTCCATAAAAGCGCGCGCGCAAAACATGACGCTGTTCTGTGCATGTATCATGATCAGGCCCTGATCCCGCTCAAGACCATAGACTTTGATCGCGGGGTCAATATCACCCTTGGTTTGCCCATCGTTCGCACATCGCCGGACCATGGCACCGCCTTTGATATCGCGGGCACCGGCAAGGCCAGTGCGGCCAGCCTGATCGAGGCTATTCGAACCGCAGGCGAGATTGCCAGACGGCGGGCGTTACAGACATTATGACGGACAAGGCACAGCCAGACCTGCCGCCCCTGCGTGAGGTCATAGCCGCCCACGGTCTGTCGGCGTTGAAATCTCTGGGCCAGAATTTTTTGCTGGACCTGAACCTGACAGCCAAAATCGCCCGTGCCGCCGGTGACCTGTCCAATACCATTGTGTATGAAGTGGGCCCCGGCCCCGGCGGCCTGACCCGGGCGCTGCTGGCGGGCGGCGCAAAACGTATTGTCGCGGTCGAACAGGACCGGCGCTGTATCGATGCCTTGCAGCCGCTGATCGCCGCCTGTCCCGGGCGCCTTGAGGTCATCAAGGCAGATGCACTGAAGGTCGATGAGCTTGAATTAATCGGTGATACCGCCGGGTCTGATATTCGTATTGTAGCAAACCTGCCCTACAATATTGGCACCGCCCTGCTGATAAAATGGCTGACGGCAAACATGGCCGCACCGTTGGGCACCCCCTTGTTTAAAAGCCTGACCCTGATGTTTCAGAAGGAAGTGGGCGAACGTATTGTTGCAGCACCCGGCAGCCGCACCTATGGTCGCCTGTCTGTGCTGAGCCAGTTTTGCTGCGACACCCATATCCATTTTGACCTGCCGCCACGGGCCTTCATCCCGGCCCCCAAGGTCACCTCCTGTGTTGTGGGGCTGGTCCCCAAATCGCCACCAGCGAATGCCCCGGCCCTGCGTTCCATAGAACAGGTAACGGCAGCGGCGTTCGGGCAACGGCGCAAGATGCTGCGCGCCAGCCTGAAAAGCCTGATCCCGAACCCGCAGGCCCTGCTGGAAAGCGTACAGATTGACCCGACGGCGCGGGCAGAGAATTTATCGGTAGATGACTTCTGCCGGATTGCTAAAGCCATCGAAGAAAATAGCCCTCGCGGCAAGGGCTAGATCGCCTCTTTCCTCAGCTCGTTGACAAAATTGACCAGTCCGGTCTGGCGGTCCCGCTTCAAGCGCTCTGCTTTCAGGATAGATTGTATCTGATCCAGGCTGGCCGCCAGATCAACATTCACAATCACATAGTCATATTCGGCCCAGTGGCTGATTTCCTCCGATGCCTTGGACATGCGTTTTGCTACAACCTCGGCCGAATCCTGCGCCCGATTGTTCAGACGCCGCCCCAGTTCCGCTGTCGACGGCGGCAGAATAAAAACCCGCACAAGATCTTTGGGGCTTTTCTGCGCTAACTGTTGCGTACCCTGCCAGTCAATATCGAACAGCACATCACGACCCGCAGAAAGGGCCGCTTCCACCGGGGCCGCAGGCGTCCCGTAATAATTGTCAAATACGCGGGCATGTTCCAGCAATTCATCCCGATCGACCATTGCCTGAAAGCTGGCCATATCGACGAAATTATAATCCTTGCCGTCCACTTCGCCCGGACGCGGATTGCGCGTGGTGGACGACACCGACATGACAATATCCGGATCGGCATCCAGCAACATCCGCGACAATGTCGATTTCCCAGCCCCCGAAGGAGAGGACAAGACCATCATGGCGCCGCGCCTTTTTATCCGGTGCCCTGTCATGCCAAGCCCTTCTTCACTCTCATATTCTGCTATTCCACATTTTGAACCTGTTCCCTGAACTGGTCGATTGTTGCCTTCAGTTCCAGCCCAATCCCTGTCAGTTCGGAATCAGAAGATTTCGAACACAGGGTATTGGCCTCGCGATTAAATTCCTGCGCCAGAAAATCCAGCCGTCGTCCGACCGGTTTCTTTTCACCCAGCAGGCTTTGCGCCGCCTGCACATGGGCGTCCAGCCGGTCCAGCTCTTCGCGTATATCGGCCTTGGTCGCCAGCACCGCCGCCTCCTGCGCCAGCCGTGCCGGGTCAATCGCCTCCAGATTGGCAGTAAAGTCGGCGATGCGGGCCGCATATTTCTGATGGATAGCCTCGGGGCTGGCGGCGTCACAGGCGCGCGCCTGTGCCGTCAGCTTCTCGATATGAGCCACCCGATCCGCCAGAATATCGGCCAGATGACGGCCTTCATCACTTCTGGAGCTTTGCAACATATCCAGCGCCACGTCCAGATCCGCCAGCAGGACGGCGTCCCGGGCCGCCATGTCATCTTCGCTTAACTGATCGTCTTCCTGCGTGATCACCCCGCTGACCCGCAACAGCCCGTCCAGTCGCGCAGCTTCCACCCCTTTGCCCGGTGGTATACTACCCGCCAGCTTGATCAATTCATCCAAAAGCACCCGGTTCACCTTCAAGGCGGTATCGCGGGCTTCACTGCGGATGTTCAGGGACACAGTGACACTGCCACGTGAGAGATGCTCACCTACTTTTCGCCGGGCCGGCACCTCCAGTGCCTCCAGTCCCGAAGGCAGGCGACACCGAATATCCAGATTACGCCCGTTGACCGCCTTCACTTCCCAAATCCAGGCAAGATCCGCCCCCTTGCCCGCGGTCCGGGCAAACCCGGTCATACTGGAGATTGTCATAACTGCTTTTACCTCTTAAATTCAGGTCACTATAGTCATGGTTTTTCAGACCGACAAGCATTCGACAACACAGATACAGGTCACAGCCACCATGAACACTCCCAAATCCATCCTGATCACCGGCGCATCCAGCGGCATTGGGGCGGCCCTTGCCCGGATATATGCCAACCCCGGTGTGACGCTTGCCCTTTGTGCGCGACGAGAAGATCGCCTCGCTGGCGTGGCCGAGACCTGCCGAAAGCTTGGAGCCCAGGTTAAGACCAGCACACTGGATGTCGCAGACAAGGCCGCCATGGAACACTGGATCATGCAACGACACAATGCCGCCCCGCTTGATCTGGTCATTGCAAATGCAGGTGTATCGTATGGGTTTGAGCCAGATGAACCGCTGGCGGAGCATATGTTGAAAACATGCCGGACCAATATTGATGGTGTTTTCCACACGGTGCAGCCTGCGCTGGACCTGATGATAAAACGCGGGCATGGACAGATCGCCATCATGAGTTCGCTTGCGGGGTTTCACGGGTTGCCCAGTGCGCCTGCCTATTCGGTCAGCAAGGCCACGGTCAAGGCCTACGGCGAAGCCCTGCGCGGTGTGTACGCGCATCAGGGTATCCGTATAAATGTGATATGTCCGGGCTTTGTCACCAGCGAGATGACGGCGCGCAATAACTTTCCCATGCCCTTTATGGTCTCAAGCGACAAGGCCGCCCGGATTATCCGGCGCGGGCTGGCCGCCAACCGGCCGCGCATCGCCTTTCCATGGCCCATGATCGCGGCGGTCCGGCTGCTTGGGCTATTGCCGGAAAGCTGGCTGCAACACCTGCTCGCCTCTGCCCCCCGCAAAAACTGAGAGGCAGAGAGCGGTCAATAATCGCTTTAATTAATACATGGCAGCCGGCGTTTCGACATTCTCATCCCCTTCGACAGGTAATGGTTCTGAAGGCACCATTTCATCGGCAGTCTCTTTGGCTTCATCTTCTTGTCCCGATGCTTCCTCAACAATACCCCCAACAACCTCTGTACTATCGGTCGGTTCTTCAGTTATTCCATCATTAGCAACCGTTTCCGGTACATTTCCGACCGCAGCAACGCCATCAGCAGCCGTTTCGGCTTCAGCACCCAATACTTTACCCAAATCAGGATTAAGCGTTACAGTAATATGCCCTTCATACTTGTTGTCAGCGCCACGCGCAGAATCAACTGCCCAGCCTATGCCGCCCCCCAGAATAATGTTTCCCCATGTCGCATCCTGAATATCTGAATTCACATAGGCAGTTGAAGGTAAATAGCCCTCTTTGGTACAGGTAACATTAATATCATGCTTGGTCTTTTTAACGTGGATGGTCCCCGGAGTGCTCACACGGCCTAAAATCTCGCCATTCCGCTCCAGTTCACAAACACCACCCGGCGGATTGGTATCAAACGCAATATCCTGACTGGTGCCATCTATAATTGACGCGCAACCCGACATGGCCAGCCCTGCGGCCAGCAAAATAATTTTCTTGATCAATTTTTATCCCCAAAAGATTTTATTTCACGATTATTCTACTTTGGGTATAAAATAAAAATTATGCAATGATAAACTTTTAATTGTTTGTATCTTTTTGTATTCTCCATAAAATTTTTTATCCAATATTATCAATGGGAAATACAGCCTTCAGTTTAAGAAGGTGCCTCAATTCACTGAGCTGTTTTCTTTTCCCGGTTGAGTTTGCGCCACCTGGCCACATTCCTGTTGTGTTCTGCCAGTGTGCGGGCAAACACATGTCCGCCGGTGCCGTCTGCCACAAAGTAAAGGTCTTGTGTTTCCAGTGGATTAAGCACCGCTGCCAGTGAATCCACACCGGGGTTTGCAATCGGGTGCGGCGGCAACCCCCTGATGACATATGTATTATAGGGTGTTTTCGTGCGCAGGTCCTTGTAGGTCAGGGGCCGCTCCAGCGGCAGCCCGTCCCCCAGCCCGTAAGCCACGGTCGGGTCTGCCTGCAGGCGCATGTTCCGGTTCAGACGGTTGATATAGACCCCTGCCACATGGGTGCGCTCCGACGGCAATGCCGTTTCGCGCTCGACGATTGAGGCCAGAATGACCGCTTCACGGGGTGTGGCAATCGGCAGATTATCCGCCCGAAAGGGCCAAAGCAGTTCCAGCTGGCTGCTCATGGCATCCGACATGCGCTGAAGCGTGTCGTTTCTGTCATCCCCATAAACAAAATAATAGGTTTCCGGCAGCAATGTGCCCTCTGGCGGAACCTCGGTAATGTCGCCGGTCATGCCATCGGTGGCCTCCAGCAATCGGACGATCTCAAGGCTTGTCAGGCCTTCAGGAATGGTCAGCTTGCGCAACACGACCTTGCCGGCGCGCAATATCTCGACGACATCTTTCATGCTGGCCCGGCGCGGAAACAAAAACTCGCCCGCCTGCAGCGACCGGTCCGCCCCGGTCAGCCGGGTCATGAGGACAAACAGATCAGGCTGGTGCATAACCCCTTCACGCGTCAGCTGGCGTGCAACACCGCGCACCCCCGCACCTTCGGGCACAACAAGCACCAGATCCGTTTCGTGGGGACCGGGGGCAGTATACTGAATTTTAAGGTACCAGGCACTGCCGGCCACGGTAAACGCCGCAATCAGCAAGATTGCAGACGCGACCATAAGCCATTTTCGAGAACGGTTCATCAACCGGTCAAACCAGCCCTTCCCAGGAGGTGTCAGCCCCTATACAGCCGCAAAAACCAGCGACGCATTGGTGCCGCCAAATCCGAACGAGTTGGACAGAGCCGCCCGAACCTTTCGTTCCTTCGCCACCAGCGGCACAAGATCAAGTCCCGCACAGGATTCTTCAGGGTCTTCAAGATTTAACGTGGGCGGCACAATACCGTTTTTAATTGCCAGAACACTGAAGATCGCTTCTGCCGCACCGGCAGCGCCCAGCAAATGCCCGATCGCCGATTTTGTCGATGACATGGACATGGTGTCAACGTCCGCCCCGAACAACCGCCGTACCGCACCGGCCTCGATCTCGTCACCCAGCGGGGTGGAGGTCCCGTGGGCATTGACATAATCAATATCAGACATGCTCAGGCCCGAACGCTTCATGGCCGCCTGCATGGCCCGATAACCGCCATTGCCATCTGATGCAGGTGCCGTCACATGATAGGCGTCGCCCGACATGCCATAGCCGATCACTTCAGCATAGATATTGGCACCACGCTTTTTGGCATGCTCATATTCTTCCAGCACAACCACGCCAGCCCCTTCGCCGATGACAAAACCGTCGCGGCCCTTGTCCCACGGACGTGAAGCGCGTTCCGGTGTATCATTGTAGGCTGTGCTCAGGGCCTTGGCCTGCGCAAATCCGGCAACGCCGATTTTGCAGATGGCGGCTTCCGCCCCGCCGGCAACCATCACATCGGCATCATCCAGCATGATAAGCCGCGCGGCATCCCCAATGGCGTGGGCGCCCGTGGAACAGGCTGTCACAACAGCATGGTTCGGGCCTTTGAAGCCGTAACGGATGGAGACCTGACCAGAGACCAGATTAATCAGTCGCCCGGGAATAAAGAACGGGCTGACAGAGCGCGGGCCCTGTTCATGCATCTTGATTGATGCAGATTCGATGCCTGGCAAGCCACCAATACCGGAGCCAATCATGACCCCGGTGCGCTCGCGCGCTTCCTGTTCGTCTTCACCCGGCATCCAGCCAGAATCTTCAACAGCCTGCCGGGCAGCCGCCATGCCAAACAGGATAAAGTCATCAACGCGACGGCGCTCTTTCGCGCTCATCCAGTCATCGGGGTTGAACGTCCCGTCTGTACCGTCCCCGTTCTTGACCTCGCAGGCAATGCGTGCGGTCAGATCAGAAGCATCAAATCTTGTAATGGGGCCAGCACCTGACTTGCCCGCAAGCAGGCGATCCCATGTCAACTGCACACCACATGCAAGTGGTGTCAGCAGCCCAAGCCCAGTAATAACGACACGTCTCATATTTCACATCCGATGAGCAACAAATTACCCCCGGCCCGGCACCGGCCTGTAAAGCCCCGAAGGGACATTACAGAAACCGATACGAGCAATGATGACGGATCGCCAGCCTTATTCGCTGGCGTTTTTCCGGATATAATCGATTGCATGCTGCATGGTTTGAATTTTTTCGGCAGCATCATCCGGAATTTCCACACCGAATTCTTCCTCGAAAGCCATGACCAGCTCGACTGTGTCGAGGCTGTCTGCGCCCAAATCATCAATGAAGCTGGCGTCGTTCGTCACTTTTTCTTCATCAACACCAAGATGCTCAATAACAATTTTCTTTACGCGTGCTTCGATATCATCTGTCGCCATTCTCAGTTCCTTGCTTGTTGGTTAACTTATACTCTTGTGCATTCCGGTATGGTCGTCGCCATCATACACAATAAAGAGACATTCTACTTTGGTTATCGTGCCACCACGGACTTTGTTCATATTTTACTTTGCGAGCGGTTGGTATCACAGTTTTTTTCATTTGACCAGCAAAGGCAACCGCTATTTTCCATCTTAAGCGACACAACACCATCTCAGGGTTATATCATAGCCATACCGCCATTGACATGCAGCGTCTGACCCGTGATGTATCCTGCCGCATCACTTGCCAGAAAAGCAACGCCTGCAGCCACTTCAGCACCTGTGCCAAGCCGCCCGACCGGAACACCGTTGATTAGTCGTTCTTTCTGCTTCTCGTCAAGTACGTCTGTCATCGGCGTTTCAATAAAACCGGGCGCTACGCAATTGACGGTAATACCACGTGTTGCCACTTCCTGCGCCAGCGATTTTGACATGCCGATCAGCCCGGCCTTTGATGCCGCATAGTTTGCCTGCCCCGGATTACCCGTCACACCGACAATTGACGTAATATTGACAATACGCCCCCAACGGCGCTTCATCATGCCGCGCATCAGATCACGCGACAGCTTAAAGGCGGCGATCAGGTTCACATTCAACACATCAGTCCAGTCTTCATCTTTCAGTCGAAGCGCCAGATTGTCCCGGGTAATGCCCGCATTATTGACCAGTATGTCGACCTGCCCCATGGCCGCTTCGGCAACCTTTGGCAATTCTTTCAGGGCCTCGGCATCCGACAGGTTGCAGGGCACGATATGAACCCGCTGACCAAGTTCATCTGCCAGCGCCTGCAGTGGCTCCAGCCTGGTGCCGGATATGGCGACCGTTGCGCCCTGGGCATGCAGCGCCCGGGCAATATCCTGACCGATGCCGCCGGACGCCCCGGTAACAAGTGCGCATTTTTCGTCCAATTCAAACATGATCATCTCCGATTACGGAATTTCGGCCCGCAGGCGCAGGGAATATTACAGATTTTTGGCGAACTCTTCCAGATCACCCGGGGTTTGCAGCGAAACACCTGTAACGTCGCCATGAATGCGCTTCGCAAGCCCGGTCAATACTTTTCCGGCCCCGGCTTCACACAGGCGATCCACACCTTCCTGCACCATATAAAGCACAGATTCGCGCCAGCGTACCACCCCTGTCACCTGTTCAACAAGCAACCGTCTGATTTCTGCCGGATCAGAAACAGCAGATGCCGTGACGTTGGTCACGACCGGTACAGAGGGCGCCTTGATATCAACAGTGCCGAGCGCTTCAGCCATTTCATCGGCGGCCGGTTGCATCAGCGAACAATGAAAAGGTGCGCTGACTGGCAGCAATATGCCCCGTTTTGCACCCTTTTCCCTTGCAATGACAATTGCCCGCTCAACGGCGGCCTGCGCACCGCTGATCACGACCTGACCCGGCGCATTATCGTTGGCAACACTGCAAACATCCCCTTGCGCCGCTTCATCAGCCACCGTTTGCGCAACATCCATGTCCAGTCCCAGCAGGGCCGCCATGGCCCCTTCTCCAACAGGCACAGCCTTTTGCATCGCGAGCCCCCGACGTCGCAACAGACGGGCCGTATCCGATATCGTCAAAGATCCCGCAGCAGCCAGCGCTGAATATTCTCCCAGCGAATGACCGGCAACAAATTCGGCCTTGTCTGAAATCTTCAGGCCAAACTCGGCTTCCAGCGCACGAATGACACCAAGGCTCACCGCCATCAGTGCCGGCTGGGTGTTTCGTGTCAATGTCAGGTCTTCCGCCGGACCTTTCAGCATGATCGCCGAAAGCTTTTCATTCAGGGCGTCGTCAACCTCTTCAAAAACAAGGCGTGCGGCTGGAAATGCGTCAACAAGTTCCTGTCCCATCCCGACAAACTGGCTTCCCTGGCCGGGAAACGTGAAAGCAAGCGTCATTTATTCATATTCCTGCATTATTTAGCCTCACCACCCCCCTTGTGTTTCGGAGGCGTTTTTTTTCATGGATAACAAATAACCTGCTGCGACTCGCTGTCAAGCGGTGTTTGATGTTATTGTTGCAGTCGACCTTGCGCCAGAACCTGTCAGAATTCGTTATTTTGCCTTGTTTCGCTTGGTAAACCATGTATATTGCGCGCCTTCGGAGACGGAATATCTGTCTTTGAAGGAACATAACACTTCCGCATGGCAATTGATCATGCGGTATTTGTGGTGAGCTTCGAACCCGCCAGATGGCGAACGAGGCAGGGATCCATGAATATCCACAAGGAGAAGAAAAGCGATGCCTCTTTACGAGCACGTGTTTATAGCACGTCAGGACATTCAGACCTCACAGGTCGATGCCCTTACAGACGAATTCAAGAAAATCATTGAAGATGCCGGTGGCCAGATTCCCAAGCAGGAATATTGGGGCCTTCGCGCATTGACATACAAGATCAAGAAGAACCGCAAGGGTCACTATGTTCTGCTGAATATTGATGCCCCTGCCGCAGCGCTGGCCGAACTGGAGCGTAATGCCCGCCTGAACGAAGATGTTCTGCGCTATATGAGCATTCGCGTTGACGAGCTGGAAGAAGGCCCGTCGGTCATGATGAAGCCAGCCCGCGACGAACGCCCGCCAAGACGTGATGGCGGCGGCGGTGGCCGTGATCGTGACAGCGCCCCGCGCAGAGGACGCGATTCAGATAACGACTCTGAAGCAACAGGGGGATCAGGCAATGAGTGATTCTAGAGAAGGCCGCGACAGCAAAGACGCAAAGGGTGGCGCTGCCGCAACCCGGCGTCCTTTTTTCCGTCGCCGTAAATCCTGTCCGTTTTCGGGCAACAACGCACCTGCCATTGATTACAAGGACGCCCGGCTTTTGGGGCGCTTCATGTCCGAGCGTGGCAAGATCGTTCCAAGCCGTATTACATCGGTATCCGCAAAAAAACAGCGTGAACTTGCTCGCGCCATCAAACGCGCACGCAATCTTGCATTGCTGCCCTACATTGTGAAATAAGGAGGCGGACCATGGAAATTATTCTTCTGGAACGCGTCGAAAATCTGGGTCAGATGGGCGACGTCGTCAATGTGAAGAACGGCTATGCCCGTAACTTCCTGTTGCCACGGAAAAAAGCCTTAAGGGCAACGACGCGGAATCGCGATTATTTTGATTCGCGCCGCAAGGAAATTGAAGCGCAGAATCTTGAACAGCGCAAGGAAGCCGAATCAGTCGCCGTGAAAATGGATGGCACGAGCTGCATTCTGATCCGCCAGGCTGGCGAATCGGGGCAGTTGTATGGTTCTGTAAATTCTCGCGACATTGCAGAAATTCTGACTGAAGCCGGTTACAAGGTGAACCGTCAGCAGATCGTTCTTTCCGCACCGATCAAGTCTTTGGGTATGCACACCGTTTTTGTATCCCTGCACCCTGAAGTCAAAGTCTCCGTAACGATCAACGTTGCCCGTTCGGCACAGGAAGCGGAAAATCAGGTTACTGCTGCTGCAGAAGAAGAGGCGGCACCATCACCTGAAGATTATTTTGAGAAGCCGGAACTGGCACCGGAACAGGATGATGAAGACACATCTGCGGATGAAGACACCGCTACAGATGATGAAACATCTTCCGATGAAGACACCGACAAATAAGGTCATTCTTCTCTCGAAAAACTCTGTATTAAAAGGCGGCTTTATTTATGGAGCCGCCTTTTTTCTGTCCATATCACCCGATCTGTCCTCATTGATCAAAACTTAGTGGTTCACGCGACCATCTGTTGTGATAAGTTATGGCCATGAATCAGCCTCCCACAAACATATCGCTTTATGCCCCCGACAATGAAGGTCATGACGATTCATTATCCTATCGGGTATTGCCCAACAATCTGGAAGCGGAACAAGCGCTTCTGGGCGCGGTCCTTGTCAACAACGAAGCAGCAAGCAGGGTCAGTGATTTTCTGTTAGGAGAGCATTTTTACGAGCCGGTTCACCAGCGAATCTATGACGCGGCAACAACCCTGATCGAACGCGGGCAGCTTGCCACACCGGTAACGTTAAAGCCCTATTTTGAGAAAGATGAGGCCCTGACCGACATTGGCGGGGCCCAGTATCTGGCGCGCCTTGCCGGTTCAGCAGTGACAATCATCAATGCTGAAGATTACGGTCGCACGATTTATGATCTGGCACTGCGACGTGAGCTGATACAAATTGGTGAGGAAATGGTTCTCACCGCCTATGATTCGCCCATAGATGCCCCCGCGACCGGGCAAATTGAAGGGGCGGAACAACAGCTTTTCTCACTGGCTGAAAAAGGTCAGCATGAGGGCGGTTTCAAGACCTTTGCCCGTTCCACGACCGGGGCCATATTAACGATTGAAGCGGCCTACAAACGGGACGGCAAACTCAGCGGTGTTACAAGTGGCCTAAGGGCGCTGGACGAAAAGCTGGGCGGTCTGCACCGTTCTGATCTTGTGATCCTTGCCGGGCGCCCCGCAATGGGGAAAACGGCCCTGGCAACCAATATAGGCTTCAATGCGGCCAGGGCCTATATGCAGACCAAGCTTGAAGGTCTTGATCCTTCAGAATCGCCGGGTGCCGTCACCGGCTTCTTCTCGCTGGAAATGTCTGCTGAACAGCTGGCGACCCGTATTCTGGCAGAACAATCCGGGGTGCCATCCGAAGACTTGCGGCGCGGCAAGCTGAACAAGGATCAGTTCAGGGACCTGACCCGCGCCGCGCAGGAACTGGAAGCGCTGCCCTTCTTTATTGATGATACACCACAGTTGACCATCGCCTCCCTGCGGACACGGGCACGACGCCTGAAACGCCAGCATAATCTGGGGCTGCTGATCGTCGATTACCTGCAACTGCTGCGTGGCTCGGGCTCCGGTGGCAAGGGGCCTGAAAACCGCGTGCAGGAAATCTCGGAAATCACGCGGGGCCTGAAGGGCGTGGCGAAAGAGTTAAGCATTCCGGTACTTGCCCTGTCGCAGCTGAGCAGAACTGTTGAACAACGCGAAGACAAGAGGCCGCAGCTTTCGGATTTGCGCGAATCCGGGTCTATCGAGCAGGATGCTGATATGGTCTGTTTCGTTTATCGTGATGAATATTACCACCAGATGAAGGAGCCAGCCATGGGCACTGGCGAGCATGAAATATGGCAGGCCAAGGGGGAGGAAATTCACGGGCTGGCAGAGGTGATTATCGGTAAGCAGCGCCATGGCCCCACCGGCACTGTCCGCCTGCAATTCACGCGTGAAACCACACGCTTCTCCGATCTGGCTGACAACGCCTACCTGCCCGAGGCTCGCGGCTGAATGAACGACAGAATACAGGACAAGACTGACATGACGTCTCATGTCGGTGCAGAATTAACGATTGATCTGGGTGCTATTGCGGATAATTACCGCCTGTTAAAAAAGCAGGCAGGCCGCTCGATCTGTGCCGCCGCTGTAAAAGCCAACGCCTATGGCACTGGCGTTGGCAAAGTGGCGCCGGTTCTGGCACAGGCCGGGTGCGATACTTTCTTTGTGGCAACCCTCCATGAAGGGCTAGAGCTTCGCAGCATACTGCCCCAATCCACCATCTATGTCCTGAACGGCCTTATGCACGGAACTGAAGCGGTATTTGCAAAATATAAACTGCAGCCCGTGCTCAATGACCTGTCACAAATTGACGCATGGTCAGATTTTGCGCGCACACGTGCGCAGGAAGCCTCGCCCGCAGCCATCCATTTCGACACCGGCATCAACAGGCTGGGGCTTTCCCCAAAAGAAGCCCGCAGCCTGATTGCCACGCCGGACAGAGTCACCGGTTTTCAGGTTTCTCTGGTCATGAGCCATCTGGCATCGGCTGATGTCCCTGACGACCCGATGAACCGCCAGCAGCAGACACTTTTTGCTGAATTGTTGCGGGATTTTCGGCAAAGCCAGCCCTCGGCCACACCCGTTCCCGGCAGCCTTGCCAATTCAGCAGGGACCCTGACCGGCTCCAAATATCATTTTGATCTGGTCCGACCCGGTGTGGCGCTCTATGGCGGTAATCCTTTTGAGAATCGCCCCAATCCGATGAAAACCGTCATCCACCTTCAGGGCAGGGTTTTGCAGATACGTCATCTCGAAGCCAGTGAGGGGGTAGGTTACAATTGTACATGGCGAGCCCCTTCCCCCCGTCGTATCGCAACGCTGGATGTTGGATATGCCGACGGTTATTTACGCGCCTTCAGCAACAAGGCGAGCGCTTATATTGACGGGGTTGAAGCGCCACTTGTCGGCCGGGTCTCGATGGATATGCTGGGCGTGGATGTGACGGATCTGCCGGAAAATGCTGTGCGCCCCGGCACTCCTGTCAGCCTTTTGGGCGGCGCTGTACCGCTTGATGCCCCGGCCAGAATTTCAGGCCTTAGCTGTTATGAGTTGCTAACCCTGCTGGGTGATCGCTATAAACGCATATATGTACCCTCGCCAGAAATGGCTGACATTACAGCGGATCGCGCATGAACTTTTTTGCCATTATCGGACGGGTCGCCCTTGCCTTCCTGAGTGCTGCGGGCAAAATAGGGGTCTTTACAGGCAAGAGCCTGAGCCATTGTGTTCGGCCCCCCTTTTATTTTGGCTCTATTGGCAGCCAGATGCTGAACATCGGCTATTATTCCCTGCCGGTCGTGGGCCTGACCGCCGTCTTCACCGGTGCCGTACTTGCCCTGCAAATTTATGAGGGCAGCTCGCGCTTTAATGCGGAAAGCGCCGTGGCCGGCATTGTTGTGATTGGCTTTGTGCGGGAACTGGGTCCTGTTCTGGCCGGACTGATGGTCGCGGGCCGCGTCAGTGCCGCAATGGCCGCCGAAATTGGCACCATGCGCGTTACTGAACAAATTGATGCGCTGACCACGCTGGCGACAGAACCATTTAAATATCTGATCGCCCCCCGACTGATTGCCGCAACATTGATGATGCCTTGTCTGGTGCTGATCGCCGATATTATTGGCGTGGCCGGCGCTTTTTTGCTGGCAGTAAACAAGCTGGGCTTCAACGCCGGAAGCTATCTCAAGACGACAGTGGATTTTCTGGAGACCATGGACGTGGTTTCCGGGTTGGTCAAGGCTGCCGTGTTCGGCTTCATCATCGCCCTGATGGGCTGCTATCATGGTTATAACAGCCGTGGTGGCGCACAGGGCGTGGGCGTCGCGACCACCAATGCTGTTGTCTCGGCCTCCATTCTGATTCTGTTTTTCAACTATATTGTCACGGAGATGTTTTTCACGTCATGACCGGACAAACAAAAAACAGTCAGCCGAAAATAAGCGTTCAGGATGTCCGCAAAAGCTTTGGCCCCAAGATAGTGCTGGACGGTATTAACCTGGATGTAAAGCAGGGCGAATCCATGGTTATAATCGGTGGGTCCGGCACGGGAAAATCGGTGTTGCTGAAATGTATTTTGGGCATCATGCGACCGGATCAGGGCCATATAGAGGTTGATGGCGAGGAAACCATTGGCATGTCCGGGCAGGACCGTTACGCGCTTTTAAAAAAGTTCGGGATGCTTTTTCAGGGAGCGGCCCTGTTTGACAGTTTGCCGGTGTGGCGCAATGTTGCCTTTGGTCTGCTGGCGAACAAATCTGTCACCCGTCACGACGCCCGCGAAGTGGCTATCGAGAAATTACGCCGTGTAGGACTGTCGCCCGATGTGGCCGACCTGAACCCGTCCGAACTTTCAGGCGGTATGCAAAAGCGTGTCGGGCTGGCGCGCGCGATTGCGACGCAGCCGGAAATTATATTCTTTGACGAACCGACGACCGGCCTGGACCCGATTATGGCCGACGTGATCAATGAACTGATTGTCGAACTGGTGCAGGAGCTGGGCGCGACAACCCTGTCCATCACCCATGACATGGCAAGTGTGCGAAAAATTGCGGATCGGGTCGCCATGCTTTATAAAGGCCAGATTATCTGGAATGGTCCACGGGACCAGATAGATCACAGCGACAACGAATATGTTGACCAGTTTATACATGGCAGGGCCGAAGGTCCTATCCAGATGGAAATCCTGAAAGCCTGATCATTGGCAAAACCAGCAAAACATTTTGTCTGCCAGTCCTGCGGTGCCACCTATTCAAAATGGATGGGGCAGTGCGAAGCATGCCAGGAATGGAACAGCATTACAGAAGAAGCCGCCCCGGAAACATTGCCCAGTGGTCTGGGTCGGGGTGCAGGGCTTGCCCGGGGGCGAAAATTCGAGCTTTCTGAACTCAAAGGTGAAGTCCAGCATTTCCCGCGGCTAAAAACCGGCATCAACGAGCTTGATCGCGCCTGTGGCGGCGGGCTTGTGCCGGGCTCGGCAATATTGATCGGGGGTGATCCCGGTATCGGCAAATCAACCATCCTGTTGCAGGCCGCCGCCCGGCTGGCAGAAAACAATGCCAGTTGCGTTTATATATCGGGCGAAGAAGCCGTTGCGCAGGTCCAGATGCGGGCCCAAAGGCTGGGGCTTGAGAATGCACCCCTAAAAATCGGATCCGAAACCAATTTGCGCGATATTCTGGCGACGCTTGAAGGAGCCAACAAACCGCAGGTTGTAGTTATTGATTCAATTCAGACCATGTTTGCTGACAATCTGGACTCTGCCCCCGGTACGGTCGCACAGGTCAGGGCCTGTGCGCAGGAGCTGATCCGATTTGCCAAAAGACGCAACATCTGTATGATTCTGGTGGGGCATGTTACCAAGGACGGCCAGATTGCCGGCCCCCGCGTGCTGGAACATATGGTTGATACTGTTTTGTATTTCGAAGGCGAACGCGGCCATCAGTTCCGCATATTGCGCGCCGTCAAAAATCGATTCGGACCTGCCGATGAAATAGGCGTCTTCGAGATGACCGGCGGCGGTCTGAAAGAGGTCACCAATCCATCATCGCTTTTCCTGTCCAACCGCTCATCTCCCACCAGCGGCTCGGCCGTCTTTGCCGGCATAGAAGGGTCCCGACCCATGCTGGTGGAAATACAGGCGCTGGTCGCCCCAACATCTTTGGGCACGCCGCGCCGCGCCGTCGTGGGGTGGGACTCGAGCAGACTGGCCATGATTCTGGCGGTTCTTGACGCCCGCTGCGGGCTTGGACTAGGCGGTCAGGACATATATCTCAATGTGGCCGGGGGGTTACGCATTGGCGAACCTGCGGCGGATCTCGCCGTGGCCGCAGCTCTGGTCAGTTCATTTACCGATCGCCCCATTGCGGCGGATACCGTTGTGATGGGCGAAATAAGCCTGTCCGGAGAAATTCGTCCGGTCGCCCAAATTCCGGCGCGCTTAAAAGAATCAGCCAAGCTTGGTTTTGCGCAGGCCCTGATTCCGGCGAATGTGAAAGAAAAGGCCAAGGGTATAAAGTGTCAGGAATTCTCGTCAATTCAGGAACTGGTTGACCTGATCGGCGAGATCGCGCATTAGGATCAGGACTTTCATCATTATGTTTGAGATCAAAAGTTAATGGAAAGCATGCCCCTCACACCTTTTGATATTCTGGTTATCATTGTTATTGCCGTCTCCGGACTGCTCGCTTTCTCTCGTGGGTTTGTGACCGAGGTTCTGAGCATTTTTGCCTGGGGCGGTGCAGCACTTGCCACTTTATATGGTCTGCCCCTTTTCCAGCCCTGGGCCCGCACCCATATTAAGCCTGAGGCACTGGCAGATGTGATTGTGCTGGTGGCACTGGCCATCATCAGCCTGATCCTGCTGAAAATACTCGCGCGCTTTATTGGCGACAGGGTACGCCAAAGTCATATTGGCGCGCTGGATCGGGCACTTGGTGTTCTGTTTGGTCTCCTGCGCGGGCTTTTGATCGTCTGTATTGCCTATATCGTGATTTCATGGGTGATTCCAAGGCCTGATCAACCCGACTGGATACGGCAATCAAAATCCCGGCCCCTGATTGAATTTGGTTCCGGCATATTACGAGACCTGATGCCCAGCGATATTGCACGGGATATTGCGCCCTATGACAGCGACGAGGAAATTCGCGATATTCTGAAGGACATGCAGAGAAATATGCCTGCCCCGCAACAGAATAACGAGCCGGGCAAGAAAGGTTACGACCAGAAAGTTCGCGACGGCATGGACAAATTGCTGAAAGATATTTAAGAGCATGACACGAAATGCTTACATCTGAATTCCTGATGAGCAAGACCATCAGGCCAGGGACAATATGACAGACTTTTTAATTGAGGCCCCCATGCTGACAAACCCGTTTGACGATGACAAGTTACACGAAGAGTGTGGTGTCTTTGGAATATACGGTCATCCGGATGCAGCGGCCCATACGGTGCTGGGACTACACGCCCTGCAACACCGGGGACAGGAAGCAGCAGGCATTGTAGCCTTTGAAGGCCGCCGGTTTAATTCTCACCGCTGCATGGGTCTGGTATCTGACAACTTTAACTCTGAAAAAATAATCGGAGGCCTTCCCGGCAACTCCGCCATCGGACATAACCGGTACTCCACCTCTGGCGAGACAATTTTGCGAAATGTCCAGCCCCTGTATGCGGATCTGGCAACCGGCGGCTTTGCCATCGCCCACAATGGCAATCTGACCAATGCCTGGACCCTGCGTAAACAACTGGTACAGGCCGGGTCCATTTTTCAGTCGACATCCGATACAGAAGTCATCATCCATCTGATCGCCACCAGCACCTACCTGAACGAGATTGACCGTCTGATTGACAGCCTGCGCAAGGTGGAAGGCGCCTATTCACTGGTCATGCTCACCAAAGATGGGCTCATTGGTGCCCGGGACCCATTAGGCGTGCGCCCGCTTGTTATGGGACGCCTTACGGATGGTGCATATATTCTGGCCTCGGAAACCTGTGCACTTGATATTATAGGCGCCAGTTTCATTCGGGACATTGAACCCGGCGAGATTGTGACCATTACCGACCAGGGTTTGCAAAGCATCAAGCCGTTTCCGGTCGCAAAACCGCGCCCCTGCATATTTGAACATATCTACTTCTCGCGTCCTGACAGCTACGTGAATAACGCTTCGGTCTACCAGATGCGCAAACAGATCGGCATGGAACTGGCCCGGGAAAGTGCTGTAGCCGCCGACCTTGTTATTCCCGTGCCCGATTCCGGCACGCCGGCCGCCATTGGCTATTCACATGAGGCCGGCATTCCGTTTGAACTGGGGATCATCCGCAATCATTATGTCGGGCGTACCTTTATTGAACCGTCAGACCAGATCAGGCACCTTGGGGTCAAGCTGAAACACAATGCCAACCGCTGGGAAATTGCCGGTAAAAAGGTTATTCTGGTAGATGACAGTATTGTCCGCGGCACAACGTCGATAAAAATTGTCGATATGGTGCGCAATGCCGGGGCCGCAGAAGTTCACATGCGGATTGCCAGCCCACCCACCACCAATTCCTGCTTTTATGGCGTAGACACCCCTGAACGGTCAAAGCTGCTGGCGTCCCAGATGGACGTTGAACAAATGGCAAAGTTTATTGGGGCCGACAGCCTGGCATTCATCTCCATTGATGGCCTGTACCGCGCTGTAGGCGAAGCAGGACGCATTAGTGACAGCCCGCAATATTGCGATGCCTGCTTTACCGGCGATTATCCCATCAGCCTGACAGACGAAAAGGAAGGCGACGCTCCGGCCCAGCTTTCCCTCCTCTCCGAGCAGAACTAAAGCCAACAGGAAAAAATCATGTCCCTGGAACTTTCCGGCAAGATTGCACTCGTAACCGGTGCGTCACGCGGCATAGGCGCAGCCACAGCCCGTGCACTGGCTGCAAGGGGGGCGCATGTCATTATGGTCGCACGCACCGTGGGTGGTCTGGAAGAAATTGACGACATGAT
Organism: Sphingomonadales bacterium; assembly: GCA_965227345.1. GTDB lineage: Bacteria > Pseudomonadota > Alphaproteobacteria > Sphingomonadales. Next base: position 2,884,958 of record OZ245755.1, on the reverse strand, counting down.
ACAGGCTGCGGGAGGAACAACCACACTTGTCCCGCTTGACCTGAAAGATTTCGAAGCCATTGACCGCCTTGGGGCAAGCATTTTCCAACGCTGGGAAAAGCTGGATATTCTGGTGGCAAATGCCGGAATTTTAGGGAACCTCACGCCGTTGACCCACTTGTCTCCGAAGGTCTGGGATGACCTGATGGCCATCAATGTAACGGCCAACTGGCGACTGATACGCTCACTGGACATGTTGTTACGGGCATCATCGGCCGGACGGGCATTATTCTTAAGTTCCAGTGTAGCGCAAAACTTCAGGGCTTACTGGGGAGGATACGCTGTATCAAAGGCAGCGCTGGAAGCCATGGCCAAAACCTATGCTCTGGAGGTTAAATCATCCAGCCTGAAGGTCAATATCGTCAATCCCGGCGGCACCCGAACGGCCATGCGCGCGGCGGCCATGCCGGGAGAAGACGCGTCTGCCCTGCCGTCACCTGACGATGTGGCAGCGTTACTGGCGGAATTGTGCTCGGAACAATCCAGTCTGCATGGCGAGATTGTTAATTACCGGGAATGGGCGAAAAACCGTCACTTGGCGTAAGGGTTTTCCCCTTTGCGTAATAAAAGCCGCAACGGCACACCCGGCATTTTAAACATCATCCTGAGTTCATTTTCCAGATACCGCAAATAGCTGGACGGCAAATCAGAGGGACGATTACAGAACAGTGTAAATGTCGGTGGCCGGCTTTTAATCTGGCTCATATAGCGAATTTTTACCCTGCGCCCGGCTACAGACGGGGCAGGATGACGCGCCATTACATCTTCAAGCCACCTGTTCAATCTGCCGGTGCTGATCCGCTGGTTCCAAAGCTCGTTGATTTTCATGACCTCGGTCATAAGGCGGGGAATACCTTTCCCCGTGAGGGCCGATATGGGCACCAGTGGCACCCCCTTGACCTGCGGCAGGGACCGTTCCAGCCTGTCATTGATCGTTCGCAGGGCCGCCGACTGATCCGTAATAAGATCCGCCTTGTTCACGGCAATCACAAGCCCCCGCCCTTCCTGTACAACCAGACTGGCGATTTGCAAGTCTTGTTTGTCCATCAGGGTTTCGCCGTCAACGATCAGAACAACGATTTCAGCAAATGTAACAGCCCGCATGGTATCGGCGACAGACAGTTTCTCGAGTTTTTGCTGAACCCGGGATTTCCGGCGCAAGCCAGCCGTGTCAAAAAGCTTGATCTCGCGGCCCTTGTATTCCCATTCAACAGCGATCGTATCGCGAGTGAGCCCGGCCTCAGGCCCTGTAATTTGCCGATCCTCACCGATCATCTGATTGACCAGTGTTGATTTTCCCGCATTCGGGCGCCCGACGATGGCCATCTGCAAGGGTTTCAGATTCTCCGGCTCTGTTTCTTCCGGTTCTTCTTCAAACTCGCCTTTCTTTCGGGCATGCTTGATATCCAGCCCCAGCGCCTGAACCTTCTCTTCCATAATATCAAAAAGAACGCCAATGCCTTCGCCATGCTCTGCGGAAAAGGCAATCGGATCGCCAAGCCCCAGGGAATAAGACTCAAACATACCCGTCTTGCCCGTCTGGCCCTCGGCTTTGTTGGCCAGCAGGATGACCGGCTTGTCTTCCCGGCGCAGAATATCGGCAAAGTGCTTGTCAATCGGCGTGATCCCGGCACGAGCGTCCACAACGAACAGCGCAATATCAGCATCTGCCAGAGCCCTTAATGTCTGAAGGCGCATCCGATTGGACAGAACAGACTCGTCATCTTCTTCCAGCCCTGCCGTATCGATAATTCGAAATTTCAACGGGCCAAGCGACGCATCCGCTTCACGCCGATCGCGTGTCACGCCCGGGGTGTCGTCAACAAGAGCAAGCCGCTTGCCCACCAGACGATTGAACAGGGTCGACTTTCCGACATTCGGTCGGCCAATGATAGCAACTGTAAAGGACATAGGTAATAAAGCCGAAGGCTATCTCATGGCGACAAGCTTGCCATCGTCCGTCAGGACATACAGCGTATTGTCAACCACAATGGGGCTAATGTGCACGTCATCAGGTAGCTTCATACCACTGATCAATTCGCCGGTATAGGGCGAGATTGACAGGGCATAGCCATGGGACGACGCAACGATCACGCGATCTCCCGCAACAACAGGCCCGGCCCAGTCAAGAAGGCCCTTGCGCTTGTTCTGCTTTTTGTAGCGCTGCAATTGGTGCACCCACCGGATACGACCATCGCGACGCGACAGGCAAGCCACTTCACTGTCAACGGTAACGACATAAATAAATTCACCCACAATCCACGGCGTGCCCGCAGACCCGATGTTACGCTCCCAGACCCGCTCGCCGCTGCGCAAATCAATCGCAACCATCCTGCCACTATGGCTGGCCGCATATATCCTGCCGCGATCGATAACCGGTTCGCCATCAATATCGCTCAATGTAGCAAGCGCCGTCAGACGTCCCGTGCGAGTCAGCGCATCGGTCCAGGCGGTCCGACCGTTTTCAACACGCATGGCATAAATCTCGCCAGAGGAATAAGCGGCAACCAGCGTATTTCCATCAACGGCAGGGCTCGCAGAGCCCAAAATACTGGCTGTTTCCGCAATTCCCACCTCATTCCAGATAATGCTGCCATCATTTGCGTTCAGCGCATAAATCTGATTGTCATAAGTGATCGAAAAAACCCGACCATCCGTCACGGTCGGCGCACCGCGCAACGGCACACCGATATCTTCACGCCAGACCTCACGCCCTGTGGACGCATCCATTGCGGCAACAAAGCCATAGCCCGTATTGGCATAAACCCGGTCGCCATCAAGGGCGATGCCCCCGCCAAAGGCGGCATTATCGGATTCGCCCTTCTTGTCAAGGTCTACCGACCACAAACGCTTGCCATTATCCGTTCTGAAAGCACTGACCCGCGCATCCGTATCAATCGTAAAAATACGATCGTCAGCCGAAACCGGAGCCGATGTCAAACGCGCACGTTTGCTGGACCCTTTACCGATGCTGGAACTCCAGACCTTCTTCGGATTGTCGGACAGGGAAAGATGGTGCATGGCATGATAAACATTGCCGCCAGCCTGCTTCCAGCTCTGGTTTACGACAGGTTTGGGCAGTTGCACCTGAATATCTGAAATTCTCGGATCGGCTTCCAGCCGCTGCTCAAACGTCAGAACGGATATGCGGTCTCCCGTCAGACGGTCCTTGTTCTTCTTTGAAGACCCGCAAGCAACCAGCCCCAGGGCAAGCAATGCAACGAAACCGCCCCTGACAATCATCGGCCAGGACGTGCGGCTTTTTTGATTTCCGTTATCCGCCATCATTTCTGATCATCCATTACAGCTGCAAGTTGTCGTGCCCGGTCACGGACGCTTTGGGGGGCCTCAACATTCTCTGCCAAGGCCATCAGCATATTTTTCGCGTCAGCGGTACGCCCTTCACTATAGGCCAGTAAAGCCTGAAGCTGCCTGGCCGCCATTGACCAGTTGGCGCCATCCGCCGCCATGGCATTCAGCCGATCAGCCATTTCAGGCGTCAGGCCACTGTCAAGGCTGTGCATAACTGCCATCAGGGCGGCATAGTCAGCCAAAAACGGGTCCGGTATATCCTTGCCCGCCAGCGACCAGTATATTTCAACGGCCTTATCCTTGCGCCCCAGCCTGATTTCCGCCCCGGCTGCCTGCAGCCCGGCCACATAGGCATAACCAGCTGTACCGGCATTGGCGCTTAATTCTGCAAAGGCGGCGGCGGCCTGTTCAGCCTTGTCATCTTTCAGCAGGTCAATAGCCGCCGCGAACTGTTTGCTGTCTTTTTCGGCCTTCGACTTTTTATACGCATCCCAGCCGTTGGTGCCTGCAACGGCCAGCACAATAAACACGACACAGGCGATCAGGTATTTTCCATACTTGCGCCACAACGAGTGCATTTGCTCGTGCCTCAGATCCTCGTCTACTTCGCGGAAAATATCGGCCAACCGGCCCTCCTGTCGTCATTATCAATAACTGTTACAAAATGTGCCATAAGATAGCCGCTCAGCACGCAAATCGCAAACGATCCTTGGCCTGTATTAATCTTTCATGGAATAGGTCTGTTCCGCAGCCGGAAAAGACCTGTCGCGTACCGAGTCGGAATAGGCTTTAACGGCCTGATCAATGGTTTTATCCAGATCGGCAAAACGGCGGACGAACCTGGGCTGAAAATCAAAATATCCCAGCATATCCTCTGTCACAAGCACCTGCCCGTCACATGCTGCCGAAGCCCCGATTCCAATGGTGACAATATTGAGTGTCTCCGTGATCTTGACCCCTAAAGGTTCCGCAACGCCTTCCAGCACCACAGAAAAAGCGCCCGCATTTTCAACGGCTTTGGCATCATCAATAATAGCACCCCATTCAGCCCGGGTCCGTCCCTGTGCCTTGTATCCGCCCATTGTATTGACTGATTGCGGCCGCAAGCCGACATGCCCCATCACCGGAACACCACGCGCCGTCAGGAATTCAATGGTCGGGCCCATGGTCACGCCGCCTTCCAGCTTGACAGCAGCAGCCCCCGTTTCGGCCATAATCCGGGCGGCATTGCGAAACGCCACCTCGGGCGATTCTTCATAACTGCCAAACGGCATGTCAATCACCACACAAGCCCTGTTCGACCCGCGCATCACGGCCTTGCCATGGTTGATCATCATGTCCACGGTGACCTCAAGGGTGGTCTCCATGCCATAAAGAGCCGTCCCCAGACTGTCGCCCACCAAAAGCACATCAACGTGGCTGTCCAGCAATTTTGCCATTGGTGCCGTATAACTGGTCAGCACAACAACAGGTTCGCCACCCTTTCGGGCCGTAATTTGCGGGACCGTTATGCGTCGAATCGCTTTTTGAATAGACAAAGCCTGATCTCCTGTTTCCCGGAAATTATACACGCACAGTTAATACTATTTTTTTCCATAGTCCGGCCAGTCAATCAGGCCCATAGTTTCATTATATTCTGTTGCATTTGCCTGAACTCTGACCAGGCAGCCGTAGCGACGCATAGGCGTGTGGATACTCATGCCTTTTCCATGACTTGACATATTGCATGTGAAACCATTTTCCGCATTCACTTCCTGTATGGCAAGAAATGTGCCCGATTCATTCATTTTCCGGCTTTCAATCCCGGTGCAATATTCCTTCCATCGCGCTTCCATATACTGACCGGTTTCTGTCTTGCCCCAGATATCGTATATATTCCGGTTTTCGCGACTTACCTGATATTTCCAAATAATTTCCACAATCTCATCTGTGTTGATATGGGCTGAATTTTGCCCCGGGGCAGCGGAGCGCGTCCCGACAGTAACCTTCAGCAAGGGAAACTGAGGAGCGACCTTCTTCGCAGGGGGCTGGCGGCCTCCTGAACCCTTTGGCCTGGCATCAGCTTCCGGGGCTGGCTGGTTTGAATAAACATAGGTGGTCTTATTATTTCTGGACAGTATTTTATTGTGCAATGACAGGCCGTAATCCCGCTCCAGTATTTCACCGATCGCTGCGGGTGACTGGGGAAGGGTTATGCCATGGCTTTCAAACGGACAGTGTTTTGCCTGCGCCACCGTGCCAGAGAACATCATTACCATGAAAAGGCTAAAGGGGAATCTGATCAGTACTGTTTTCATGGGTATTCCTTTCCAATATTCCAGGGAAAAGCTTCGTGACACTTATTCCCACTCAATGGTGCCGGGGGGTTTGGATGTTATATCATAGACCACGCGATTAATCCCGCGCACGCTGTTGATAATGCGCGTCGCCACCCGTCCCAGAAACTCGTGTTCAAAGGGGTAATAATCGGCCGTCATGCCATCGGTTGAGGTGACTGCCCGCAGGGCACACACAAAATCATACGTCCTGCTGTCTCCCATCACGCCTACGGTACGGACAGGCAGCAGAACAGCAAAGGCCTGCCATATCTCGTCATAAAGGTCTGCCTTGCGGATTTCGTCCAGATATATCGCATCCGCCTTGCGCAAAATTTCGCATTTTTCAAAGGTGACTTCGCCCGGAATGCGAATCGCCAGCCCCGGACCCGGAAACGGGTGACGCCCGATAAAGTCTTTCGGCAGCCCCAACTCGCGCCCCAGGGCACGAACCTCATCCTTGAAAAGCTCGCGTAGCGGCTCAACAAGCGCCATATTCATACGCTCGGGCAAACCCCCGACATTATGATGGGATTTTATCGTCACACTGGGCCCGCCGGTAAAGGAAACAGATTCGATAACATCCGGGTATAATGTGCCTTGCGCCAGAAAGTCTGCACCGCCTACATTACGTGCTTCTTCCTCAAAAACGTCAATAAACAAACCGCCAATGATCTTGCGCTTCTTCTCGGGGTCATCGACCCCGGCAAGTGCGCCCAGAAACAGCTCGCTCGCATCCCGATGCACCAGCGAAATATTATAATGTTCACGGAAAAGCGTCACCACCTGATCTGCTTCGGCCTGCCGCATCAACCCATGATCAACGAACACACATGTCAGCTGGTCACCAATGGCTTCATGCAACAAAACCGCAACAACAGAAGAATCAACACCACCTGACAGACCACAAATCACACGGCCCTTGCCCACCTGCGCGCGAATTTTCGCAATCTCTATCTCGCGAAAAGCGGCCATGGTCCAGTCACCGGCACAGCCTGCAATCTTGTGCACAAAGTTGCTCAAAATTCTGGCACCATCCGGCGTATGCACAACTTCCGGGTGAAACTGCACACCATAAAACTGACGGGTCTCGTCGGCAATTGCCGCGTAAGGAGCGGCGGAAGATGTCCCGATCACCCGAAAGCCTTCCGGCAGGGCCTGCACGTGGTCACCATGGCTCATCCAGACCTGGGGCTTATCCCCCTTGTTCCAGACACCTTCAAAAAGCGGGCTTTCGCCCACCACATCCAGAAAGGCCCGGCCAAATTCCTGATCATCGGAGCCTGTGACCTTGCCGCCCAGTTGTTCGACCATCGTCTGTTCACCGTAGCAGATGCCCAAGACCGGCACCCCAAGGTCAAAAAGGCGCTCAGGCGCCCTCGGTGTTCCCGCGTCTGCGACCGAGGCAGGCCCGCCAGACAGGATAACAGCGCTGGGATTGAATGCATCCAGCATCTCGTCGGCCTTGTTAAACGGCACGATTTCGCTGTACACACCGGCTTCACGGACGCGGCGCGCAATCAATTGCGTTACCTGCGACCCAAAATCTATAATCAGAATATTATCGGTCATTTCCGTCCCACCTTATGAATGATGGTCTGTCTAGCAAAGACCGGATAATTCATCCACTATATTCTCTGCATGAAAGCCATAAAGAAACCATCCGTGCCGTGGCTTCCAGGCGACAGGCACAGGCATTCAGGCTGACTGGAAAGTGTTTCAGGCGCAGCTTGTGCCCCCTCTTCGGGCCACAGGTCCCTGTAAGGCACCACCTGGAATTCCTTATGCGCGGTCAAAAAGGCCAATATCTGCGCCTCATTTTCTTCCCTTAGCAACGAACAGGTCATATAGGCAAGCATGCCATTTTTTTGCACCAGCGCAGCACCTTCCTCCAGCAATCCGGCCTGAATTTCCAGATATTTATCCAGCCGGGCGGGCGTCAGTCGCCATCGGGCTTCCGGATTGCGTCGCCATGTGCCTGTACCGCTGCACGGCACATCAAGCACAACAAGGTCTGTTTCGCCTTTAAATTCTTCAACAAGAGCTGCGCGATCCGGCCCCGCTTCCGGCAGGCACAGGGTCTGAATATTTGCCGCCCGGGCCCGCTTTGCCCGTGCGATCAGCTCAAACAGGCGACGTTCAACCGTATCAAAGGCATAGACCTGTCCATCGCCCGTCATCAAGGACGCCATAGCAAGGGCCTTCCCGCCCGCGCCGGCGCACAAATCAACTACGGTGTTGGGTGACCGTGCCATGCTCAGGGCAGAAGCCACCTGCGCCGCTTCATCCTGTATTTCGATCTGGCCACTCAACATGACCGGTAACTGCGTTACAGGTGTACCATTCGGCAAGCGAAAGCCCGCTGGCGCATATTTCAGACGCTCGGCAGTGAATCCTGCCTGTGCCAGCCCCTCTGCAACCTCTGCCACAGCCGCGATTTGTGTATTCACGCGAATATCCAAAGGCGCCCTGTCATTCATGGCCGCAAATTCTGCTGCTATTCCCGTCCCGAATCTGGCCTGCAGTTTCCCGATCAGCCAGGCCGGGCACTGACAGGTCACCCACTCCGGCAGCATCGCTGCCGCGGGCAATGAGGCGACCAAAGCCCGTTCTTCGGCATCAAGCGGTTCAGGGGCATAGGCGCTGCCATCAAAAATCTCGCCCAGCCTGTCGATAGTCATTGCGCTTTTACGGGTCAGCCAAACAATCATCATGGCTCGCCCGTTCAAGGCGGTGCCGGGCTCAACTCCGTCTTGCAGGCACCACAAAAGCTCGGCCCGCTGGCGTAATACACCATAGACAAGCTCCGCAACGGCCGCCCGATCCTTGGACCCGGCATAGCGACGGGCACGGAAATATGCCTTGATAATAACATCAGCGGACGCACCACCTTCAGCTAATGACTGTTCAATCGCATTCAACAGCTCAATCGCTGCCTGAATACGTGCCGGATGCCTCATGCGTATGGGTGCCTTACATCAAGAAGGATAATTCGGGGATTCCCGCGTGATCGACACATCGTGAACATGGCTTTCGCGCAGGCCAGCGTTACTGATTTTGACAAATTCGGCGCGGGTATGGAAGTCAGAAATAGTGGCGCTGCCGGTGTAACCCATGGCCGCGCGCAGCCCACCCACCAGCTGATGCAGCATGTTGGACGCAGATCCCTTGAAAGGCACCTGACCTTCTACACCTTCCGGTACCAGCTTCAGCGTGTCTTTGACTTCTTCCTGAAAATACCTGTCAGCAGAACCGCGCGCCATGGCCCCTACGGAGCCCATGCCCCTGTAGGCCTTGTATGATCGCCCCTGATACAGGAATACTTCGCCCGGCGCCTCTTCCGTGCCGGCCAGCAAAGAGCCGACCATCACACAACTGGCACCGGCAGCAATGGCCTTGGCCACATCGCCCGAGGTCCGCAAGCCGCCATCAGCGATAACCGGTATATTGCGCGCACGACATACACTGACTGCATCCATAATCGCCGTTAACTGCGGCACGCCAACACCTGCCACAATACGGGTTGTACATATGGATCCCGGCCCGATGCCAACCTTTACAGCGTCAGCCCCGGCATCAATTAACGCTGCTGCGCCGTCTGCTGTCGCAACATTGCCTGCCACCAGCTGAATCTGATTGCTCATTTTCTTGATCTGGCTGACCGTATCCAGAACTCTTTGCGAGTGACCGTGCGCAGTGTCCAGCACAATCAGGTCACACCCCATGTCATTCAGCATTCCTGCCCGGGTCACGCCTTCCTCACCAACCGTTGTTGCGGCACCCACGCGCAACCTGCCAACCTCGTCCTTGCAGGCGTTGGGGTTCAGCTGGGCCTTTTCAATATCCTTGACCGTAATAAGACCAACACAGCGATAGCCTTCATCAACGACAAGCAGCTTTTCAATCCGGTGTTGATGCAGCAGCCGCTTGGCTTCTTCCATGGCAACGCCGTCGCGCACGGTTACCAGCTTCTCGCGGGTCATCAGTTCGCTGACAGGCTGATCCATCTTGTCTGCAAAACGCACATCACGGTTGGTCAGGATGCCGACAAGCTTGCCGTCCTGGCGACCCGTCCCGCGTTCCACCACCGGAATTCCGGATATCCTGTGCATGGACATCAGATCCAGTGCATCACGCAATGTCTGCTCGGGATAAATCGTGACAGGGTTGACCACCATCCCGGATTCAAACTTCTTGACCATACGCACCTCTTCAGCCTGAAGCTGCGGGGACATGTTGCGATGAATGATGCCGATGCCACCGGCCTGTGCCATGGCTATCGCCAGCTTCCCTTCAGTTACGGTATCCATCGCCGCAGACATCAGCGGAATATTGAGCTCGATACCAGATGTGATCCGGGTTTTGACATTCACCTGCGCCGGCATAACGGAAGAAGAAGCAGGCACCAGCAATACATCATCAAAGGTAAGTGCATCGCGAATGTTCATGGGTTCCTCCTGCTTTTCCAATGGCCCCAGGGCACAGGGCGCCACATTTGGCGCGGAATATGCCATGGGTTATAGCAGAATGCCATAGCAGATGTCAGGATTTGTGAAAAGGCACCTGTAAGCTGAAAAATACAGGCTTTTTCAACTCCCGGCAGGCCACCAAAGAAGGCCCTGCGCGCTTTAGTCCTTGCTGTTTTCACCGTCTGGACGACCTTTGAAACCGGTCGCCACGATATATGTTTCAGTCGATTCAGCCCTGCTGGCGGGAGGTTTTGCGTGTTTGACCGTCTTAAAATGCAGTTTTATGCCCTGCAATAAATTGTCTTCTGCGCCACCGCGCAACACCTTGGCAACAAAGGCACCGTCCGGGCGCAATATCCTGATGGCAAAGTCAAAGGCGGCCTCGCAAAGCCCCATCGTCCGAAGATGATCGGTCTGCTTGTGCCCGGTGCTCGAAGCGGCCATGTCACTCAACACCACATCAGCTTCGCCGCCCAGCCGTGATATCAGTTCCTGTTCCGCATGGTCTGCCATAAAGTCGAGCTGGATGAATTCAGCCCCGGTAATGGGTTGAACCTCCAGCAAGTCGATTCCCACAACCTGAACACCAGATCCGGAAATTTCGCGTACAACCTGTGTCCAGCCTCCCGGTGCCGCGCCCAGATCTACAATACGGCGCGCGCCTTTCAGAAAACCGAACCGTTCATTCAGTTCCAGCAGCTTGAACGCCGCCCGCGACCGATAACCTTCCCGCCGTGCGGCCGCCACGTAAGGATCGTTCAACTGGCGTTGCAGCCAGCGGGTTGATGATGTTTTGCGCCGTCGGGCTGTCTTTACCCGAACCTTGCCTCCCCGCGCCACACCACGAGGGTCAAGTCGCGATGTCCCGCCCCCTTTTGATGATCCGTCTGACTTACTCATTGGCGCTGGGTATTTCCTGACTGTTCTGACTGTTTGCGGCAGCGGCTGCTTTCGATCCCTTGCCACCGGCGCGACGACGCCCCTTCGCATATCTGTTGTAATGTTGACGCTTTTGGCGAGCACGATTTGTGCTCATCAAATCCAGCAACATGCCTTCACGAATGCCCCGATCTGCCACTCTTATCCTTGACGCTGGCCATAAATCCACAATGGCATCCAGTATAGCACACCCGGCAACGATCAACTCAGCCCTGTCAGTCCCAATACACTGATGGGCAGAGCGCGCCTCATAATCCATACCCGACAAACCCGCACATAATGACTTCATGTCATCTGTATTGATCACGGCACCATCGACCCGCGCCCTGTCATACCGCGGCAAATTCAGATGAAGGCTTGTCAACGTGGTGACGGTGCCTGACGTTCCCAGCATCTGCACCTCACCCTTGTCAACCAGGGCCCTCATTTGATACAAGGCTTCGAACGGCTCCAGATGACTGCGCACCATTTCAATCATCTGGCCATAGCCATCAAGATTGGCCTTGCCATCTGCCGGGAACATTTCGGACAGATTGACCACTCCAAGCGGCATGGATGTCCAGCCCAGAATGCGCGGACGGCGGCGGGTGTCAATGGACACCCAGATAAGCTCGGTACTGCCACCCCCGATATCAAACACAATGGCATTCTTCACGCCTTCATCCAACAGGGCCTGACACCCGAGCACGGCCAGCCGGGCTTCCTCTGCTGCTGGTATGATATCCAGTGTAATGCCGGTTTCTTCCGACACCCTTTTGACAAAAATGTCACAATTATTTGCCGCACGACAGGCCTGGGTGGCAACATTTCTCATATGTGTCACACCACGCCTGCGCATTTTCTCGGCACAAATTTTCAAGGCTTCAATTGTGCGTTCGACGGCCTCGTCCGACAGCTCGCCGCTTTTGGACACCCCTTCGCCCAATCTCACAATGCGTGAAAAGGCATCAACCACCCGAAATGCGTTTCGAGTTGGCCGCGCAACCAGCAACCGACAATTGTTCGTCCCCAGATCCAGAGCACTGTAAACCCCGGCATCTTCACCCCGGGGATAAGAAGAAGATGGACCTCTCCGAATCTTGTGGGCCGGGGGCTTGTCAGCACCCCCTGTATTTATCATTTGAACCGCCATGGTACTCTTCGGCCCGGAATATACAAATTTCAACAAATTTAAATCATGGTATCCGATCCTCACCCTTTTTCAAATGCTTTTAACGCAGAACCATCTGCACCAGCCCGCATCATGATGCAGAGTAAAGTCCAACAACGGCCCAATATCAGCTTGCTTGTGAGACTAGCTTTGTATAAGCAGGTTTACTGTTCCTGACTGATTTGGCAGTACAAATGAAATCGCCTGTTACACATAGTGGCCGCGAATGGTTTCGTGCGCGCCTGAAACGACATATTCACGAGCTCCTCAGACTGGCGCTGCCGATTATGATATCACGCGCGGGTATTATGACCATGGCCCTTGTCGATACGGCTATGGTTGGCCATTTCAGCAGCACCGAACTTGCTTATCAAAGTCTTGGCAACGCCCCTGTCAGCACCATTCTCGTTGTGTCCATCGGACTGATGATGGGAACACTGGTCACGGTTTCCAATGCCTTTGGCGCAGAACGCTGGAAAGACTGCGGTCTTAGCTGGCGGCGGTCATTGTTTTATGGCCTTGTTATTGGTGTGGTGGGAACCGCCCTTTGTTATCCCGGGGAATTCTGGCTGATCCTTCTCGGGCAAACCCCGGATCTTGCCAAAGGCGGCGGTGCGGTTATCAGAATTATCGGCTTCGGCATGCCCGCCTTCATGGCTTATCTGGCCTGCACCTACTTTCTGGAAGGCATCGGTCGACCCATTGCCGGTATGATTGCCATGTTTTTCGCCAATATTGTCAATATTGCAGTAAACTGGGTACTGGTGTTTGGACATTTAGGCTTTGACGCCATGGGGGCCACGGGCTCGGCCTGGGCCACAACACTGGTCCGCATTTTTCTGGCAATCGTGATGCTGATCTATGTCTGGAATATGCGGGATCATGTTGTCTTTGGCATTCGTGACAAAATCACAGGGGCCTGGGCAGACTGGCGGCGCCAGCGTCATATTGGCTATGCTGCCAGTGTCAGCATGGGACTGGAAGTCAGTGCTTTCACCGCGCTGAACATTTTTGCGGGCTGGCTCGGCGTGTTGGCACTCGGGGCCTTTTCCATCACATTCAGCATGTTTGCCATTGTCTTCATGATGGCTTCGGGCATTGGCGGCGCAACCTCCGTTCGCGTCGGCATCGCCGATGGCCGTCGGGACTATCCCGACATGGCGCTGGCCGGATGGACAGGATTGGGGATCAATACGCTGTTAATGGTTCCCTTTTCGCTGATATTCTTCTTTATTCCTGATGTGCTGACCGAATTTTATACATCAGACCCCGCCCTGATCGCCATGGCAACACCCTTGTTCATTCTGGCAGGCTGGCTGCTGTTCGTTGATGGTGCCCAGGTTGTTATGGGAAGCGCCCTTCGAGGTCGCGGCGAGACCTGGGTCCCCGCACTTCTATACGGTGTATCTTATTATCTGATCATGATTCCCCTAGGCTGGGCACTTGCCTTTCCGGCAGGGCGGGACGTTATTGGTCTTTTTGAAGCCACCATCTGGGCCAGCATTGTTTCTGCCCTGCTGCTGGCAGGTCGATTTCACCTGCTGGCGCTGCGGGACATTCGCAATGCGGCCCAACTTAATCAACCTCAATAAATCAAGAGGAAATGGCTGTTGACTTTTATACCGTTTTGCGCGACTAAAGGCTCCAGTTTAGCCTACCTTGTTGGGGAATAGTTTAGCGGTAGAACTCCGGACTCTGACTCCGGCAGCCGTGGTTCGAATCCACGTTCCCCAGCCAACAATTGACTGATATTTTGAGTGTTTTAAGGTTCTCTGTATTCGTTAGGTTTTATAGAGGGTTAGCCAAACACTTGTTGCAGAGAATGGCATTCAGGGCCATTTTCAAGGGCTTTTGAGGCAACGATGCCCTCCTTTCTCTGTCAGCCTCTTTTCGGGGTACCTGATTATGGGCGTTTCCATCTCAATGATGTTGGGCCGTCGCACGTTGATGGCTCTTTGATGCCAAAATGGCTGGGCAGCACAATAATTCTAAATATTGGGAAAAAGCTGCCAGCACTGGAAATTATATTTTATGGACCTGATAGTTGACTGGTGATCAGCTGCCAAAGCCCAAAGCCTGGCGTTGCTGTTGCCAGCTGACAGGTATCTGATGAGGTGCCGCCAATCTTTTGGCTGTAATGTCGCAAGGATGGGTGCCAGACAGAATGGCGGTGGTAATATCCGGCGCCAGAAAGGCAAGCCTGATCATACGGGAGACATAAGATGTGCTTAGTTTCTCCCGCATTGCCAGCGCTGTAACATTGAGGCCCTCTTCAGAGATACAATTCCACCATCGGTGCGCCAGTTGCAAGCTGGCGACCAGTGCAGGATCCACCTGTGGTTTTTGAGGCTGCTTGCCATCCGGCTGGATCAGTAATCGCACCACACGGCCATTGCGTTTCAGACGGGCGGGGACAGAGAGAGTTAGTGTTGGCGTAATGTGTGCGCCTGAAAGCCTCAGCTTTTCTGCCAGTATGTCCAGTGCAATCTCCAGCGTGACGTGATCAGCGTGGACTGTCAGGGACCGAACCAGGCCCTGGATCATGGTATACGTGTTTGTGCTGGTTTTCAGGCGCCCTGCCAGAAGCTTCGCTTCATTCAACAAACTTTGAATATCGCTGTGCGGTCCGGGCTGCAGTTCATCCAGCAATTGAGCCTGATGGCTGAGGAATTGACACAAACGATCCCTCACAAGATTTTCCAGATCAGCCGCCGGAATGCGCATGCCATGCCGGTGGTTGTTCTTGAGGCCTGTAATCAGGGACCTGCTGACATAGTAACGATACCGGATACCATTCTTCACTGCATGGCTTGGCACCAATCTGTCTCCTGTATGATCGAAGGCCAGACCAGCCAGTAAGCTGGGATGAGCGATATTGCCTGCAGATTTCCGCTGCACCGATTGGGCGGCCAGCTTCGCCTGTACCTCATCTCACAAACCACGCTCAATGATAGCGGGGTGCCTGCCCCGATAAACCTCCTTGCCATGGCAGATATCCCCCGCATAGATCGGGTTGTTGATGATTTTGTAGAGCTGGCCCCGACAGAAGAGGTGACCACCTATCTTTCGACCCGAGAGTTGAGTCCGGGCGGGAGTTATAATGTTCTGGTCATCAAGTCTTGCTTTCAGCTTTCGGACAGAACCGGTCTCCAAATACAAGTCATAAATGGTCCGGACGACCCTTGCATCCTCTTCAACGATGGCCAGTGTTCTGCCATCTGCCTCATAACCGATGGGAACGGTGCCACCCATCCACATGCCCTTCTTCTTTGAAGCCGCGATCTTGTCCCGGATACGTTCCGCCGTCACCTCCCGTTCAAACTGGGCAAAGGACAGCAGCATATTCAGTGTCAGACGCCCCATACTGGTTGTCGTGTTAAAGGACTGGGTTACCGAGACGAAGGAAGCTCCTGCCCTGTCCAGACGTTCCACCAGTTTGGCAAAGTCAGTCAGAGACCGTGTCAGGCGATCGACCTTATAGACAATGATCTGATCCACCTTGCCCGCATCAACATCTTCCAGCAATTGCTTGAGTGCAGGCCGATGCAAGGTACCCCCGGAGATACCCCCATCATCATAATGATTGGGTAACAGAACCCAACCCTCTCCCTTCTGGCTGGTGATATAGGCAGCACAGGCTTCACGCTGCGCATGCAGGGAGTTAAAGTCCTGCTCCAATCCCTCTTCAGAGGACTTGCGGGTATAGATGGCACAACGCTGCGTTTTACTCATCTCCCTCCCTTCAATCCGAAGAAACGGGGCCCGGACCAGTGGGCGCCGGTGATCTCCCGAGCCAGTGCGGACAATGACCGGTAATGTCGTCCATTGCACAGAAAGCCTTGTGGCAACACTTCTACCCGCCAGGTCCGGCCATTCCATTCCCGCACCAGATGTGCGCCCGGAGACAGGGTCCGGGGCGGCAAAGACTTTGCTGACGATTTTCTGTTGTCTCTGAACGCTGCCTTTAAAGCCTGCTTTACGGATGAAGACAATCCCCCATATGCCTTGCACTGGGCTTCATACGCCAGCACCTTCTGCATGAAGGTCACCGAGAGATATTTAGGCGGTGCCACACTGAACATATCCTGCCACTGTTTGAGACAGCCGGCACGATCCATCCCCCCGATACGCGCCAGATCACCGGCCACACGCTGGGCATTCCCTCCCACTTTCGGCAAGGGCGCATTATGCGCTTGAGGCAATGCTGTCTGCAACACTTCAATGCGATCTCCCTGTCCCGTTTCACCGAGACCAGTCTCCTCACACATGTCATATGCTTTACGGTCTGAACGGGACATTGGCGAGTCTGGCACCGGTTTAACCAGATCGTTCTCTCTCGTTTCTACGCCCGACCCTGCAAACGTCTTCCCACCGTCCATCATCGCCTCCTCCCATCAGGCTTTGGCTACCCGTCTTTGACCAAACGCGGGCGACCTTCTGTCGAAGACCACCTGATAAAGGGGCCACCATCTTCACGCCGAATACGGCGAACGACCAGCCCGCCAAAGCACGCACAGTGACGCTCCGTTCAAAACAGAAGTCCAGTCAATTGTGAGAGACAGGGGAGGGCTAATTTAGAATGATAAAAACAAGCCTATATATAGTATATATTACAGCCCAACATGTGACACAAATGTGCTCATATACTCACTACAGGAAATATGTGGGGACAAATTCTATGGCAGACAAAAAGGACAAAACCAATATCGCCTTGCGAGACACCGACAGCAAACTTGTCGGGTCCGATGACCCTGATTTTATGAACGTTCTGCTAACGGATATTGTGAATAGTATGTGGCTCCCTGAAGGGATATCCGAAGAGACAAAAAACATAAAAATCAATGCTGCGATTGAAATGTTGCGCCAGATCGCCCCCCGGGACGGTATCGAAGGAATGCTGGCTGTTCAGATGACCTGAGCCTTGATCCCTGCCATTCTGGTCAGTCTTGCCACACGGTTCGGGCAGCAGGTCTCACCTTGATCTCTCAGGTCATCGTGCAGTTTGCGATATCCATAGACCCTGCCGCTGTCCTGCCATGCATCCTTGAGCAGGTCCGTCTGACGTTTGTCCTCGATAGCCCGCTTGCTGAACGGTCGCTTCAGCCAGGCATAGAAGCCACTCGGATGAACACGAAGCATCCGGCACATCGCACGGACAGTGAATACCGGACGATGCACCTTGATAAACGCGTATCTCATTTTGCATCCCTGGCGAAATACGCGGTGGCTTTTTTTAGGATGTCGCGCTCCTCGGTGACACGCGCCAGTTCCTGCTTCAATCGCCTGATCTCGACGGATTGATCGTCCTTTGCAGCACCGTCAGGAGGCGCAGCATACCGCTTCATCCAGCCATAAAGCGAATGTGTGCTGACCCCTAAACGCTTCGATACATCAGCAACAGCATACCCCCGTTCGGTGATCTGCTTGATTGCATCCCGCTTGAATGCTTCTGTAAAATTGGGCTTGCCCATAATCATCTCCTTGCCTCATTTCTAACGGACAAGGGGTCTACAAATCCAGGGGCTATTCACCTTAGCCCTGCCAACCAGTCGCCTTTAATTCAAGCTTGTGAGTTTATGCTGCGAGAATGGCGCGGTTCTGCGGGTTTTTAACTTGTGTGCAGAAACAGAGACGCATGTTTTGGCCCGATATATGGGCCTGAATGCGAGAAGTCTCTATCAACCATTTCCGGGCTACGAGTTTGCGGAGGGGGCTTGGGTCTAACCGCCTTATGGAGATATCTGTACACAGCTCAGGATAGCTTCGGTCACCATTTCGGGGTCCGTCAGCATGGCCATATGGCCAGCGTCAAGCGCAATAGTATGCCAGCCCCTGCCGGACGCCATGTCTGTGTTTTCTTCAAAGACGGGAAAGCGTGTACAGCGAATATAATGCCGCTCAAGCTGGTTCATTTTTTTCTCATCCAGCACTAAAGCCTGCTCGTGGGTCATGATCGGCATCGGCGTCATTTTGCGGACCACATCAGACGCAAGGCCTGCGTCTTTGATATTGATCATTTCAGGCGGCGGTGGCGCTGCCAGCCATGGCTTTTCAGGTAACGCAAGGCTTTCCATCATACCCCGAAGCCCTGGGTGCAAATCGAATGCGGATTTGTTTGCTTCCGGCAAAAAGCCATCCAGTATGATGAGACGCTGCACGATGGTACCAAACCTGCTGGCAGCACCGGCGGCAACCAGAGCACCATAGCTGTGGCCCACCAATGTAATCCCGTGACGAGCGGTTGACAGGCACGAGGCACATATATCATCAATATGCGAGGATAAGCCGGTTTGCCGGGAAAGTAGATGACTCCGGTCTGAAAGTCCGCTCAGGGTTGGTGTCTCTATCCTGCATCCGGCACGGGTGAGGGAATTGCCAACAGCATCCCAGCTCCAGCCGCCCAACCAGCTGCCGTGGATCAGGATCAATTCAGGTTTATTCCCTGACATGTAATTTACCTCTCAATCCAGTATGGCAATGGCATCAACCTCGATCAGCCAATCCGGATGAGCAAGGCAGTGGACCCCCAGAAATGTGCTTGCACATACCGGCCAGTCATCGCCGAAAACATCCCGTCCAGCACCGAAAATGGCAGGGACAAGATCAAAGTGATGATCGACGACATTGATTGTCATCCTGACGACCTGTCGGGGTGCTGCACCTGCCGCGTCCAGCGCATGCTTCAGATTCAGAAAGACCTGACAGGCTTGTTCTATATGGTCGCCGTGGCCGACAAACATACCTTTTTCGTCAAAGGCCACCTGCCCCGCGATATAGGCGGTACGCCCAGCCGGGGCGACGGTGACCTGAGCATACAGACCATATAAGGGAGGCATCAGCGTGGGCGGATTAATACACTCGGGGGGCATGTGGTTTCTCCTTCAGACTGCGTACAGGGCTTCCCTGGCTCGGGCACGCTTTGCTGCGGGCCGTCCCTCTACACGCTCGGCCAGCGATTTATAAAGCGTGTAGGGTGCCGTGGTCGCGTTATGTTTTATACCCCAGCCGAAAGCGGCGGCAGCATAAATATCTGCAATTGTTGGCTCGTCGCCTGTAAGCCAGAGCTGATCGCGTAGCCGGTTCTCTACAATATTGAAATAACCTTGCAGAACAGGTCGAAAAGCATGCCGCAAGCCATCCGGATCAGCACAATACCGCTCGGCCCCAGCCAGCATTTTCATGGCGGGATGCACATCCGAATTGAAAAAGGCGAGCCATTCCAGCGTATGACGCCGCAATTTCTGATCATCCTGTGCGAGCCAGCGACTTTCCGGCTTCAAATCTGCCAGATAGGGCAGGACGACCATGCTCTGGGTCAGAACCACGCCATCGGCAAGGGCCAGGGTCGGCACCTTGCCCAGTGGATTGACCTTGCCCAGGGGCGAGGCCGGGTCACGCAATGTGACATAGGTTGCCCTGAAGGGAAGTTCCAGTTCCTCCAGCAATATATGCGCGCAGATCGAGCAGCTTCCGTATGCTGCATAAAGTTCAATCATGAAAGACTCTCCTGTTGTTGAATCGGCACAGGTGTTTCTCGGCCTGTTTCATCGTGGACAAGTGCCCGCCGGGCCATGGCGAGAAGGCCCAGGGTTACCGCCATGGAAAGACTTCCCGTCAGGCAAAGCGCAATTGAGATTGATTCGTAGTGGTCGGCTAGCAAGCCTACTAAAAGTGGCCCCAGACTACCACCAACTGCCGTGGTGCAAAGCGAGAACAGGGCAATCGCCCGCCCTCGCATCCTGTTGGGCACCAGAAGCTGCAACGGCACAGGCATAAGACAGACAATCGTCGCGCTAAAAAACGCATAGACCGCATAAAGGATGACCGCATTCATATAGGAAACCTGAAAAAGAACGATCAATGAAAAGGCCAGCAGGATACTGCCCGACAGAATAAAAATATGCATGATCCGGAGAATGACCTTTGCACCAGGTTTTCGCGCCATGATGACAAAAGACATGAATGTACCAGCTAATCCGGCAACCAGATATGACACCCCAATCGCCGGACCAACTGTCTGGGCGGACAAGCCGTAACTGCGGATCACATGCATTGGATACCAGCTGATAAAGGCATAAAGAAAAATCGTAAAGAAGGTTATTCCTGCATAGTAAAAGAGAAGAAATCTTGATTCGAGAAAGATGAAACGCAGCACCACAGGCAAGCCCGGCATTTCCCGATACGCGCCGGTTTTCGCAACTTTTTCCAAACGGACGGGCTCTTTGACTGTTCTTGCCAGAATAATGGCAAGCACGAGACCCGGAATCCCAAGCGAGATGAAAACCAGCTGCCATGCTTCAAGTCCGGTTGCGATTGCAAGGCCCGATGGTAGGGAATAAACATCCAGGAGCCAGCCACCAAGAATAAATGCAAGGCCACCACCAAGGTAGGGGGCCAGCATGAAAATGCCCGTCGCCATGGCAATCTGGCGTTCGGGTAATATATCACCAAAAATGGAAAAGGCGGCAGGAGGAAGCCCGGCTTCGGCACTGGCCGTGCCTGCCCGGGCAGCAGCAAGGGCAAAAAATGATTGAGCAAACCCGCAAAGTGATGTGGCGAGGCTCCACAGGGCGACAGAAAGAGCGGCAATCCTGCTCCTGTTCCCCTGATCAATAAACCGGGCGACAGGCACGCCCGCCAGTGCATAACACATGGCAAAGGCAAAACCCTGCAGCAGGCCTATCTGTGTATCGTTCAAGTCCAGATTCTGCTGAATGGGGTGCGCCAGAAGACTAAGAATCTGTTTATCCAAATGGGACAGGATAAAGCACAGTGACAGCAAGCCAACAATATACCATGGATTGTTTGGCTTTGATGTTTTCTTCGTCATACGCTTGATTTCCCTGGCCTTGCTGCATGTGTTGTCTTGAATTGTCGTGGATGCTTGACATATTGTCCACTATAAATTATTAATGTCTATTAGACAACATGTTGTCCAAACATATTTGAAATCATCAAAAGTGATTGCAGGGAAGGAAATATCATGGCGTTGTTGAAAAGAAGTGGCTTAACGGCTCTGGCAAAAGGCCTGCTGTGCTCATCCATACTTCTACCGGTTACGGCTTTTGCTCAAGTACAGGAATCGAAAGGTGAGGCAGCTGCCTATGGCACTTTCGAGGAAATCATGGTCACCGCGCGCCGCCGTGACGAGCGGCTGCAGGATACGCCGGTAGCAGTTACGGCTTTTAACTCTTCGGCCATTCTGGAAAAATCCATTTTCAATGTATCCGAAATTGGCAGACTGGCGCCAAATCTGTCTATTTCATCTGGCCGGGGCAGTCGGAGTGTAGGTTTTGTTTTTATTCGCGGCATAGGGCAGGCCGATGATAATCCCTCGGTAGACCCCGGCGTCGCCCAATATGTGGACGATGTTTATATCGGGCGGGCACAGGGCAGTTTACTGAACCTGAACGACGTCAAGTCGATTGAGGTTTTGCGGGGCCCACAGGGTACGCTTTACGGCAAGAATACCATTGGCGGGGCAATCAAGATCAGCTCAAACCTGCCAGGGACAGAGCCGGAATATAGCGCCGCGGCAACCTATGGAAATTATGATTACCTGTCCCTGCGGGGCATGGTCAGCCAACCGCTGGTCGAAGACCGGCTTTTCATGCGCCTTTCGGTTGAGCGTACCCGCAATGACGGTTTCATGCTCAATACCGTCAACAATGAGAAGACCAATAATATCGACCTTTCGTCAGGTCGTTTGATGCTGCGCTTTTTGCCTGCTGACAATCTTGATATTCTATTCTCGCTTGATGGATCGCGCGACAGGTCGAAGCCGGCTCACGGTCGCCTGCTGGCAACAACACCCACCCAGCTTTTCGGCCTGACTGAAGCGTTTATTGGTTCCGTCCTCCCGCACGTCTGGCAGAAAGGCGAGAACGTCTGGCAGAGTCCTTATGATGTGCAGGATGACCCCGCACTCTCTCATCTCGACCCGATGGAAGATATTTGGGGGGCATCCCTGCGCGCCACATGGGATTTTGGCGACATGACCTTCAAATCGATTTCATCTTACCGGTCGCTGGAGCGGGAGCGGCTGATTGACATAGATCAGAGTCCACACACAATCATAAATGCCGGTGACGAACTGGACCAATGGCAGATCAGCCAGGAATTCCAGCTTGGGGGTGATGCCCTTGACGGACGCTTCAACTGGCTGACCGGACTGTTCTATTTCAAGGAAAAGGTTGATTTCGTGACCTACGGCAATTTTGTGCCGGGTCTCATTCCGTTTGGCTTGAACATTGGCACCATTCCTGATGTCCAGCTGTCCGTCGAAAGTTACGCAGGCTTTGTAAACGGAATTTACGACATCACCGACCGACTGTCAGCCAATGTGGGCTTGCGCTACACATATGAGAAAAAGACAATGGATACGAAATCGCGACGGCTCAATACCGGCATTGTCTATTTCGGGCCCTTTTCCGTTGCTGACAATTTTAGTGATCTGTCCCCGAAATTCGGTCTCGATTATAAATGGACAGATGATTTGTTCACCTATGCCACCATCTCAAAAGGCTTTAAAAGTGGCGGTTTCAATGGTCGTGCGGGAGGTACTGCGCAACTGGAATTTTATGAGCCCGAAACAGCCTGGACCTACGAGGCAGGCGTCAAGTCTCAATGGCTTGATCGGCGAGTGACATTGAATGCCGCCGCCTTTTACACATCCTACAAGGATATTCAGCTTCAAGTGATGCGGGCCATCAATGGCAACCTCGTACAAAGCGTCGAGAATGCCGGGAAAGCACATATGCAGGGGTTGGAACTGGAAGCAGTTATCGTGCCTCTGGACGGGTTAAGCATATTCGGTAATCTTGGTGTGATTGATGCCAAATACGATGAATATTTTGACGATGCACTGGGAGATGTGTCTTTCCGGAAGTTCGTGAATACACCCGAGATTTCATTCAGTGTCGGAAGTCGGTATGACATTCCGGTATCCGATAGCATGACAGCTGCCATTGGTGTTGATTACAGCTATCGGAGCAAGGTATATTACGACCCTCAGAATACTGAATCAATTGCACAATCCGGCTACGGACTACTCAATGCCCGGGCCTCCCTCTATCTGCTGGATGATACGCTGGAAATCGCCGTGTATGGCAAGAATCTTGCCAACAAAACATATGTGATGAATGGCGTTTCCTTCCTGGACAGTTTCGGTTTTTCGGAAGGCTTCTTCGGTGATCCGCGCACCTACGGGCTCACTCTGAACTGGCAGTATTAGTCTGATGCAGGAGCGGCAGGAAATGTGGGCCGGACACATAACACATCTTCATATCACACCACGTGCCTTCCTTCCCATGGGAGCAATGCAGGAAATCAGCCTCGTTGCCGGGCGGGGGATTGAAGGTGATCGTTATATGAGCGAGCGGGGCTTTTATTCAGACCGGCCGGAAGATGGGCGACAGGTTACCCTTTTTGAAATCGAGACGCTGGTGGCCCTGAAACGGGATCACGGTATAGATCTTGATGTGGCGGAACACAGACGCAACATCACCGTGCAGGGAGTGCCGCTCAATCATCTGGTCGGAATGCGGTTTCGTGTTGGAAGTTGCCTGCTGGAAGGAACCCGTCTCAGTACACCCTGCCGACATATCGAACAGATAACCGGGCTGGATATTTTTACGCCACTTCTCCACCGATCCGGCCTGCATGCCCGTATTCTTGAGGGCGGAACCGTTCGGATTGGTGACAAGGTAAGGCCGGAATAAATTTCATGATAAAGTTGATCCACCATGTGACCACTGTGGTTGTAAATGCCCACAATGAAACCGATCGTGTGAGAGTGCTGACGCTTGAAGACCCCGATAAATGGGATTTGCCGCCTTTTACGCCGGGCGCACATGTGGATATACGCCTCTCCAATGGCATGGTGCGTCAATATTCACTTTGCGGCAACCCCCGGGACCGGAAACAGTACCGGATTGCCATACAACGTGAAATTGCAGGGCGTGGCGGGTCTGCCTTCGTTCATGATCACGTCCCTGTGGGTAGCATACTGTCTCTCTCACTGCCCCGAAACCATTTCCCGCCTGCGTCAGATGCCAGCCGGCATATTCTGATTGCCGGCGGTATCGGAATTACGCCGTTCCTGCCCATGATCATGCATTTTGATGCCCGCGGCACGCCATGGGAACTGCATTATTGTACCCGGACGGCTGATGAAACCGCTTTCCTGAACCAGTTGAAAGAACTCTCTTCCTGCCGTGTTTATCATGACGGAGGAGATCCCGCGCGTGGTCTGGATATTGGCTCTCTTCTGGCAAGACAGGACGAGGGAGATCATGTTTACTGTTGTGGCCCTGGCGGACTGATAGAAGCGGTTCGCAGGGCTGCTGCGCACTGGCCTGAAGACACTGTACATTTCGAATATTTCGGGAGTGCTGCCTGCGGGCCAACCGGGACAGATTATGAGGTGGAACTTGGCCGTTCCGGCGTTGTGGTGCCCGTTGTCAGGGGGCAGTCAATGCTGGTGGCGTTGCGGGCAGCGGGTGTCGAGGTTGAAGCCTCGTGCGAGGCGGGCGTCTGTCTTGCCTGTAAAACACCGTATCTTTCAGGCACGCCTGTGCACAGGGACCTTATTATGACATCGGATGATCGCCAATCCTATATCACACCATGTGTCTCCGGCTGTGCCGGAGGTCGGATTGTTCTTGATATCTGACTATTTCCGGGCACTCCCGGGAAGGTCCTGGGCGACAGTCACCAGAAGCTGGGCCTTACTCCGACCAATCCGGCGAATCCGGTGGCGGATATGCCCATCGAAATGTACACAGTCCCCTTCTTCCAAAGTCACACTGCGATCCACGAAAGAGACTTCGACGCGGCCACGCAACACATAGATCAGTTCCTCGCCGGAATGGTCGGCCGTTTCAAAATCCGGGTCATTGCCGGGAGATACCAGAAAGAAACCGATACGCCGGTTGGTATCAGAGGAGAGAATGGCTTCATAAGCATGCTCTGAAGCCTTTTCGTGCCCGGGAAAAGGCTTGTGCTCACCGCGCCGGACCACGGTAATTGCATCCGACTGGACAGCCTCGCCAAACAAATGGCCAAGCTGAACTCCCAGGGCTTCCGCAATCTTGATCAGCGTTGCAATCGATGGTGTTTTTTCGCCCCGCTCGATCCGCGACAGATAGCCCTTGTCAAGTGACGTTTCAGACGCGACCTGGGCAAGCGTCAGGCCTTTCTGACGGCGAATGGACCTGATCCGATAGGACATGGCGTCCGTATTGGCACGATCGGTTACGCTCTCAGTCGCCGGGTTATGTGATGGCATTTCTTTCATGAAACAGAGATCACCTTGACATGGTTTTACCTCTGATACCCTCTGGTTGACCATTAGGCAACTTTTATGCTCCGAACAGAGGCAAAAAACAGAACAGGCAGCCCAGCCAAAGCCCGGGCCACCTGTCGCGATGTTATGGTTCTGGAAATCAGAACTTGTAGAGAATCTCAATCCCGTATGTTGCACCAGCAGCCGGATAATATGCGTCAATCCCAAGCGGATGGCCTGTGTTGGTGAAAGGCTCGAAGTTTGGCGTTGTCTTGTCGTTCAGGGCGTTCTGCACCCAGGCGGTCACTGACCAGCGCTCGTCCGCCCCCTGAACTCCGGCCCGCAGGTCAAGATAGTCAACCGGCTTGCGGCGATAATCATTCTCCAGATCCCAGTACATATGCCCGATCCGCCGGTAATCCGTGCGCAGGAAGATACCGAGACTGTCCGTCACCGGTCGATCATAGGAAAAACCAAGATTCAACGTATAGTCTGGCACCCGGGCCGGCGTGTTTCCGATATAATTGTCGGTAGAGCCCGGATAACCTGTGGGCGGGGTAAAGGTTCTGACTTCCGCATCCGTATATCCGAAGGCAGCATGAACGGAAAGACTGTCCGTCAGAATTGCGGCTGTCTCAAGTTCAAAACCCAGAATGCGGGTCTTGTCGATATTGATACCCACATTGGTGGCCCCGTTTCCATCAAACACCTTGAACTGGCCATTTTCCAGATCAGTATAGAAGACCGCCGCATTGGCCGTGACCCGGCGAGAGAGAAAACGGGTTTTCAGGCCCAGTTCGTAAGTCGTAGCTGTTTCAGCAAGAATAACAGATTCGCCAAAAGTTGCGCCGCTGGCGTTGAAATCGCCAGCACGAAAACCCCTGCCCACGGAGCTGTAAATTACGATCTCCCCCGCTGCCTTATAGGTCAGTGTTGCCTTGGGTTGCCACTTTTTAAAGGTGATCTTCTCGACAGCGTTCTGACTGTTCGTATCATGATCATAACGGAGCGCCAGCGCCAGCTCGAATGCCGATGTCAGATCATATTCAACCTGGCTGAACCCGGAATAATTCTCATACCGGTTTACGTCGAAACTGCTTTGAAACAGGAAATCCGCCCCCATGGGATCAGGCACGAGGCCGAAGAAGAACGGGTCGACAAATATATCTGCCCCCAGATCCCGTTTCGATTTCACATGATAGGCGCCAACCAGCCAGCGCAAATCCCCGCCATTGTCTGAGGCAAAGCGAAATTCCTGCGAAAACCCCCGTTCCTTCTGATCTTGCTGCACCCGGAGGATATCAGTCGGTGAAAAGTCCAGGTCAGAAAGGACAGATTCCTCAACATGGACATAGGCCAGAATAAGCGAGGCGATACCCATGCCTGTATCCCAGTCCGCCTTTATGGAAAGATCATGCAGTTCACGCGGGTTGCTGCCAACACGGTTCGAATCGAAGGGATCATCAAGTTGTGAGGGGTCTCCGGTGCTGGAAGTAATGTGCGCCGGGTCCCGGCCCTTGGTGTCGGCATAGGTATATTTGAGATCAATCTCGATAGCTTCCGACGGACGGGCAACCAGACGGGCCCGACCTGTAAAATCCTCATGTTTATCCGAATATTCGCCAGTGGTGATATTGCGTATCTGTCCGCGCCTGTCAGTAAAGGCCGCCCCAACCGAGGCAAACAGGCGATCCGCGACCAAAGGGCCGCTTATCGAACCACGCAGCCGGTACTCTTCCCCCCGTCCGTAGCCGGCCAGCAAGCGACCTTCCAGTTCGTCCCCCGGCTTGCGGGTCGTCAGGTTGATCACACCGGCAATGGCATTACGCCCGTAGAGTGCCCCTTGAGGACCTTTCAGGACCTCCACCTGCTGGAGATCAAATTCATCCACATTGAACTGGAGCGGAGAAATAGTGAGAACACCATCCACCACGATGGCAACGGGTGGCGGTGAATATTGTGACTGGGTCTGCCCCCTGATCATCAGATAATTGGTGCCCAGATTAAGCGCATTGTCGAAAATAGCGTTTGGGACCAGCTTGACGAAATCGCTAACACTTTCAATGCCAATATTATCGATATCCTGCATCGTCAGAACAGTAATGGCAATCGGCACATCCTGAAGGCTTTCATCGCGCCGCCGTGCCGTCACCACTATATCTTCCAGGACATAAGCCCCCTCGCCCTCATTGACGGCGCTCGGGTTTGCAATAACCGGACTATGGAGGCAAAGTGCCATCAGAGAGGTAGCGCAGCAATAGCAGAAGTTTTTTTGTCGCTTCGTGATCGTCATGTTTTCATCCCTTCTGTGGGCCTTTTCGCCCGATATTGTTTCTGAT
Source organism: Sphingomonadales bacterium (assembly GCA_965227345.1). Classification (GTDB taxonomy): domain Bacteria; phylum Pseudomonadota; class Alphaproteobacteria; order Sphingomonadales. The sequence continues at coordinate 2,857,110 of OZ245755.1, read as the reverse complement.
CCGGTGAGGCACCCCGACAGGAGACCAACCGGTTGGTATAGCCGCAATTACGCCTTTCTTGTCTGGCTGTCTGACAGCTTGACAGATTAGAATCAGAAATGCAACACTTCTGTTTTATAATCCCGGCTTGCAAACACAAAGCCTAGACAAGAAAAGATCGGCAACAGACTCTTCATGACCCAAAACGGTAACAACATGTCTCCGCCACGAACAACTTCTGTTCAGCCAAACTATCTTGCTGATCAGGTGTTATCTGCCTTGCAAGACGCCATTCGAAAAAAGATATATGCGCCGGGCGAACGGCTGCCGTCTGAATCCCGGCTAGCCACCGAATACAACGTCAGCCGCTCGACAATTCGAGAGGCGTTGCGCGTGCTGTCCCATCTGGGGCTGGTGGAAACCTGGGCAGGCAAGGGTTCTTTCGTCTCTGAAAATCAGCCGCCGGAACCCCAGATCAAGGGCGCCATCACAGTTTCTGAAATCAAGGACATATATGATTTCCGTTATGCACTGGAAATAGAAGCTGCCGAACGTGCTGCCTTAAAGCGCACGTCCGGGCAATTGCAACAAATGAAAGACCTGCTTAACGGGACAAAAACAGCCATTGCACGGGGAAATACGGAAGCCACCGCTATATCAGATACCGACTTCCACATTACCATCCTTGAGGCGGGCGACTGTCACTTTGCTGCCAGTGTCTATCGCGCTCACCGGCCCCGAATAGAGCAGGCTGCACGCGCCGTTATCGAAATTACCGGCCCGCCCTCTTCAGAGCGCTCACTTTCGTCAGTGCAATCAATTCATGACGATCTGATTGATGCCATTGAGCGCCAGGACGCTCACGCGGCCCTTGTCTCCGTACGCCGCGATCAGCGGGAACTGGATGCCCTTTTGCGCCTTCAGATGGACAGAAAGGCGTAAGGGGCTTTTCCTGCAAGGCAGGAACAACCCTCACCCTCATCGCAAAATCTGCGATCATTACCACCTGTTCGATCAAACCGATTGACACGCACACCTTAACCTGTCAGACTGCCTTACATGTTGATTAATGCCAGACAAGGATAATCATGCGAACAGATTTTTTCCCTGATGATTGGGGCGCAACCCAGCGCCAGTTCGGATACTGCCAGGCCATAAAGACCGGCGGCACCGTCTATATATCCGGCACGGCAGCGGTCGACGGGCACTTCGCGCCAGCCCATCCCGGCGATTTCGATGCCCAGACGCGCCTCGTTTATGAACGGCTTGGCGCGACACTGGCCCATTTTTCACTTGGCTTCAGCGATGTGGTCCGGGAGGTCATGTATGTCACCAGCATGGAAAATCTGGTGGCCGCCATGCCCCTTCGCAAAAGCTTTTATGGCGACGGCCCCTTCCCAACGGCAACCGCCGTGGAAGTACGACAATTGCTGTTTCCCGAATTGATGATCGAGGTGGAACTGGTGGCCGTCTGCCGCTCCTGATCTCAGCCCGCCTGCATGCGCACCGCAGCAGCAGGGCATACAAACTATCGCCTGAAAGGAATTCCTCATGCACTCCCTGTCCACCACCTCAGAATCTCCTGTACCCGAAACTTCCTCCTCGGCAGCAAAAGAACGTCTTCAGGGTGAACAAGTGCCGTTTGAGGGCGAGAACGGGCTTTATACCCAGTCATGGTTCCCGATCTGCATGTCGGCAGAAATTCCGGCAGGCACCGTGAAGGGTTACCCCTTTTTGGGGGGGCGGGTCGTCGCATTTCGGGGGGAAGACGGCGTGGCACAGGTCAAAAGCGCCTATTGCGCCCATCTGGGGGCGGACCTGTCCGCCGGGGGCTGTGTGAAGGGCAACAATCTCGTATGCCCCTACCATTTCTGGGAATATGCAGCAGACGGCAACTGCGTGCGCACAGGTGCCGGCGACCCACCGCCGCCAAGGGCTGGCCTGTTTTCCTTTCCCACGCAAGAGGCGCATGGTCTCATCTGGGCCTTCAATGGCGAGGCACCGCTTTTCAACCTGCCTGAGTGGCCCCGCCCGGCGCAAGACCTGATCACCGACACGCAACCATTTCCTCTCGACATGCGGATAGATCCCTGGATCATCTGTGCCCAGACGCCGGATATCCAGCACGTCATTCAGCTTCACAAGTTCGAATTGATCGGGCCCAACCCGGCTGGAAACGTGGAATGGACGGAACATTCCATGTTCTACAATCTTCATGCCCGGGCCCAGGGCCGCGAAATGAATGTCCGGGCCGGAATCATAGGAAGCTCGATTTTCTTCCAGACCGGCACGCTGGATGGTCGCTGGTTCGGCTTTATGACCGCAATGGGCATGCCCAAAGCCGGTAGCACAACGCTTTTTTCAGTCTTTGCCGCTGAGCGGGGTAATGGTGACGAAGCAGAAGTCCGCAGATTTCTGAACGAGGCCCGGGATCACGAAATCACCATCGCCTCTGAAGACATGCCGATTGCGCAAGCCATCCATTTCCGGGTTGGTTCCCTGACGAAATCTGATGCAACGCTGGCAAAATTTCTCCGCATGATGCGTGCATTTCCACGTGCCCACCCATCCGCCGACTTTATAAACTAGCCGGGAATATACGATGACATCAGCTACCAAACAAAAGAGCCTTCCCGTCCCGGAAGTTTGTGAGATGGTTCTGAGAATTGGCGGAGAAGAGCAAACCTTTTCCATGCCCCCGGACGAAGACAACATCATAGTCGCAGCCCTGGAAAACGATATAGACGCTCCTTATGCCTGTCTGGAAGGTATCTGCTCCACCTGCAAGGCCCGTGTGATTGAAGGTGAAGTCGTTATGGGCGATGCAATTGCCCTTGACGCCTTGGAACGCGCAGACGGCCTCGTCCTGGCCTGCCAAAGCAGGCCTCTCACAGCAAAAGTTATTCTGTCATTTGATGACCTTTAACCGATAAAAATTGAGGTATCCGCACCATGAGCCATGATGACCCCCATGCCATCACCAGCATTGAGGAATTGCGCGAATATTATGAAATGCCCAATCCTCTGATAACGAAATCCAAACTGGATTTTCTCGAAGACCATATGAAGCATTTCATAAGCCTTGCGCCTTTCGTTTGTGTTTCATCAGAAACCGAAGAAGGGCTTGATGCCTCGCCACGCGGTGGTGAGCCGGGCTTCGTCAAGGTGCTCGATCGCAAGACCGTTGCCTTTGGTGACTGGCCCGGCAACAACAAGGTTGAAACCCTGTCCAACATCATCAGGACAGGACGTTGCGGACTTTTGTTTCTGGTGCCAACTCTGGATGTGTTTTTCCGAATCAATGGCCCCGCCACGGTCACCCGTGACCCGGCTATAACAGAGAAACTCAGGGAAAAGGGCAAGCCACCCAAATCGGCTGTCAAGGTAACAGTAAGGGAATCCTATTTCCATTGCGGCAAGGCGTTCCGGCGGTCAGACCTTTGGACTCCCGACAAATGGGTTGATGCATCGGGCTTCCCAACCGTGGGTAAGGTGCTTGCCGACCTGACAAAAATTGCAGAATATAGCCCCGAACAGCTGGAAGCGCTTTATCAGCATGGTCTTAGAGAAGAGCTATACTGAAACGAAAGGCAAGCGCTTATGACAACTCCAAAACCTCTGATTGTTCTGCTTCATGGCGCCTGGATGGGCGGCTTCTGCTGGCATAATCTGGTACCAGCGTTGTCCACTCACGGTTTGACAGTACTGGCGCCGACGCTGGCCGGATGCGGCGAACGGTTTAGTGAGATGACGGCAGAGGTCAGCCTTCATACTCATACACAGGAGATCATTGGACTTCTGGCCGACAACCCTCAGGAAAATATTATCATCGTGGGACACAGTTACGGTGCTGCTGTCGCCTCGGAAGTCGCGGGCACCATCCCGGATCGTATTCAAAGCCTCGTTATCCTTGATGGCTTTCTGGCAGAAGCCGGGAAATCCATTCTGGACAGTTATCCCATGCTTGAGGACTTGTTCTCACCACTTGTGCTGCCAGAAGCCCCCGCTATTATGCAAGTGCCGCCACCATCGTTCGTCGGCATGCCGGAAGGCATTGACTACGATTGGGTGTCCGCTCATATGCGGCCCATGCCAGTTGCCGTCTTCCGCGAACCCTGCCGTTTCAGCGTGACCAATCTTGCCTGCCAACGACATTACATCCGGTTTACAGGCTTCCCGGCATTCGCCGACTCTTCCGACCGGGCGAGACAAGGCGGCTGGTCTGTGACAGAAATCGACGGCACGCACATGGCTATCCTTACCCACGCGGAAAAACTGGCAGGGCTCATCTCACCCTGAACTCCATTCAACGACACTGCCAGAGACCGGTTCGCAAGTGACTGCCAGCACAGCCAACCAGTCGCCTTTAATTCAAAGCTACATACCTGACGCGCGAGAATGGCGCGGTTCTGCGGGTTTTCCGGCTGTGTGCAAAAACAGAGACACATGTTGTGGCCCAATATATGGGCCAGAATGCGAGACGTCTCTGTTGGCCATTTGCGGGCTACGAGTTTGTGTGTTTAAGGGTGCAGGAGAATATGGCTGGATTTACAGCCTGGCCATCAGCTGGCGCTGTTCATCCCGGTCCGCAGGCAGACAGTGGCCTTCAATCCAGTCCAACGGTCCACCTTATAGACGATAATCTGATCCACCTTGCCAGCATCAACATCTTCCAGCAATTCTACGGGGATTGACAGGCATGGCCCAGCTTGGACAATCAAGATGAAGGCAGGCATTCAGATGCGCAAATACTCGTCCGGAGAGCGAACTTTTTAGAAGATCCCAACTACTAAAAACTTTATTGCTTGCGTAACTGATGCGCATCTTCATGAACCCAGCTAAACAGGTCAGCATTACCATGGGGCAGATATTTCAGGCCGCTGTCCTGGTCGACCCGAACCTGAACAAGGGACGTTTTACCCGAGCTGATCGCCCGTTCAATTGCCGGTCTGATCTGATCTACGGCATCGACATATTCACCATGCCCCCCCAATGATTGAATCAGTTGATCAAAACGCGTATAAGCAAATCTGGCCTCAGGCGTGGCACCCATTTTGGCATTTAGCGCAGCAAGCTCGGCAGCGAATGACTGGTCATCATTCACAATGACTATAATCGGTACCTTGTGACGAATAGCCGTTTCCAGTTCCATTATATGCACGCCCAGGCCACCATCGCCCGTAACCAGACACACCGGCCTGTCACCAACAGCAAGTTTGGCGCCTATCGCATGAGGCAACCCCGCGCCCAGCAACCCAAATGTTACGTTCCACAGATAATCGTTGCTGCGCTGTTCAAATGCGTCATTCAGATACACACCTGTCAGGCCACACTCTGTCACAATCACAGCATCATTGGGAATGTTTTCCCGGGCAACCGCCATAAGTTCATAAGGGTGTATGGGGTTATGACCTCTCGCTTCATCAATTCGGGCGGTTCGCTCTTCCTGAAAAGACCGTCTCCAACCTGCCAGCTTTGGATTGACCTTACGCGAACCATTCTCAGCCAAAGCTGCATTCAACGCAGAAAAAATTTCCGGCAAAGAACCAATAATTGCCAGATCTATAGGCCGGTTAATACCGACCGCTGCAGGATCCTGATTTGCCATAATCCACTTGCGTTCAGAATCACCCTCGGCCCAATGCCTGAGACGGCCATAATTCACATGCTCCGGGATGCGCGTACCAATTGACAGTACCAGATCAGAGTCTGCAATTACTTCCTTGATGACATCACTGCTGTAGCAGATAAAATGCTCATCCGTTTCCTTGATCACACCCCGGGCTGTCATAGGGTTGGTAACGGCACAATTCATTAGACGAGCAAGCTTTTCCAACTCCTTGAAGGTGCGTGTACTTTGCACCTCTTCTCCCGCCAGAATCATGGGCGCGCGCGCGGCCCTGATTAAACGGACCGCCTCTTGAATAGATTCCCGGGATGGCTCCCAGCTCATCAATCTGTATCTTTCAGGTGCTACAATTTCTCCATAATTGTACGCCAGCTGATGTCCTTCATAGTCAACTTCAACGTAAACGGGCCCTGGCGTCCCGCTCATGGCTTCGCGAAAGGCGTGTTGCATCATTTCATCAACCTGGCGCGGATGTAAAATTTTCCCCGACCATTTACATATCTGGGAAAAGGCTGGAAACAGGGTATCGCTATGCAGAAACCTTCCGGTCCGAACACCGGTAGTCGATTCATGCTGACGACAGGCCCCTATGATGACGATTGGGATATGTTCTTCACGACAATTTACCGCACCCGGCAGAAGACTTGCAACGCCAGGACCCTGAGCCCCCATGGCAACCTGCGGCTTGCCTGTCATGCGATAATAGGCGGCGGCCATATAAATGCCCGAAGATTCAAATCGGGGGCCAACCATTTTCAGACCTTGCTTCAGAGCATGCTGCTGGATATCCATCAGTGACAATTCGCCCTGACTGAAGATTACTTTCACATCCTCCTGAACAAGGTGCTGAACAATGCGTTCTCCTGCCGTCATTTGATTTTGCGTCATGACGAATACTTTCTCTAATCAGCTATTTCCGGTTTTGGGGGCGATTACTGGATGGCTTACAGCTGGCTTTCAAGGCATCTATGGCATCTGAAATATAACTTGTCATCGGCGCTGAATATGGCGGCCTCTGCGCGGCCAAGGCCTCGTCTGATAACCCCTGGTGCACAACAGACAACTGATTTGAAAAGGTCTTGAAGCCTTCGTATCCGCGGTAACGTCCCATACCGCTTGGCCCCACGCCACCAAACGGCAGGGCTTCATGGAAAATCTGACAAAGCGCGTCATTAATGACCACACTTCCGGTCCAGATATTATTCTGCACAAGCGTCTGCTCTACAATATCATGCCCAAAATAATAGGCAGAAAGCGGCTTGCTCCGCTGGTTAACACAAGAGATCGCTTCACCGATATCATTGTATTCCAAAATCGGCAGGACAGGCCCGAATATTTCCTCCTTCATCACTTCCATATCATCTGTCGCATTGAGGACGATCGTTAACGGCATCCTGCGATCATTTGATGAATCAGGTGACGACGTTGAAGCCGTCAGTATTTGAGCCCCCTTATGGCGAGCATCATCTATCAGAGCACTCAGCCGGGCAAAATGATTGTCATTTATGATCGCTGTATAATCCTCGTTCCCGGAAACCTCGGGATACTGATTCCGGGCTGCCTGGAGTATAGCATCGGCAATCTGGCGCCCGCGCCCCTTTGGCGCAAGGACGTAATCAGGCGTAACACAGACCTGTCCCCCGAAGATAAGTTTGCTATACGACAGTCGGGCCGCCATCACGTCCTGATCAACGTCACTTCCTATTATGACAGGACACTTCCCACCAAGCTCAAGCGTAACAGGGACCAGATTTTCTGCTGCTACTTTCATGATTTCCCGCCCGACCCGGGTGGAGCCGGTAAACAGCATATGATCAAATGGCTGGCGGGAGAACGCTTTTGAAACTTCAGCATCACCTTCGATGACCGCCACCTCGGCAGGATCAAAATATTCAGAAAACAACCGGGCAAGCAATGCCGATGATTTGGGAGCAAGCTCGGACGGCTTCAGCATAACCCTGTTCCCGGCTGCGAATATGTTGGCAACAGCGATGGTTGACAGCAAAAAGGGACCATTCCATGGAATAATCACCCCAACCACTCCTAATGGTTGATACTGAATTTCAGCCCGCATGCCAGCAACCTGTGCGTCATCTGGCAGGACAACAGGCTGAGCCTTCATCCATTCCTCAAGATTATCACGGTTATAATGTATAACGCCAACGCCACCCAGAATATCAGCCGCTCGCGTAAGGGTTGCTGCCCGCCCCCCAAAATCTTCCGATTCCGTTGCGACAATCTCGTCATGATTTTCAAGCAGAAGGCATTCAAGTCGGTTTAGTCTGTCTATGCGAATCGCCAGATCTGGAATACCTGAAGACAGAAATGATTCTTTTTGAGTCCCAAGGATTTCAGCAATCCAGGCATGTTGTTTATCCATAATGTCTTCGCTATTGCTCATCATCTTCCCCAAAAATTATAACGACTTGCTCCATACCTGATTTCTGTTTTGAGGATCAGCTTCAAGCCAGCTTACTAATTCGTCTAAATAGGGTGGTGCATAGGCATAACTTGCCTCCTGATCTGTAGCGACCTGCACGATTGCGGGCCGACCGGATGCAAAAGCCTCTCTGATAGAAGGCTCGATATCCTGGACCTTATCAACATAAAACCCAAGTCCTCCCATGGCGATCGCAATATCGCTGTAACGGACAGGCCCAAATGCAACTTCAATTTGATGACCAATATGTTCCATGTGCTGGGCCATCTCGGCGCCAAGCGCCTGATCATCATTAATGATCACGACAAGAGGAAGTGCATGCCTTACCGCCGTTTCAAAATCCATGATATGGAAACCCAACGCACCGTCCCCGCTTAACAGGCAAACAGGTTTCTTTTTATCTGTCGCGGTAGCGGCCCCAATTGCCAAACCAAGGCCAGTCCCCAAATGGGAGAAATTTGCCGTATAAATAAAATCAGTGGCCATTTTTTGGAAACATGAATGCTGGTATAGCATTGTCAAACCACCGTCGACGACGATTACGGCATTTTCCGGCACAGCTTTTCGAGCTTCCACCATCAACGTTCCCGGGTATATTTTGTTCGTTCGGGGTAATTCGTCGATCATCGCCTGGCGTTCGGCAACATATTCTTCACGCCAGAACGTCAATTTTGGGTGCGGCTCAAAAGCAGGTCCAATGCCAAGTTCTGCCGTCAGTTGATCCAGCACCTTATCGATGGCCCCAATTAGCGCCAGATCCACAGGACGGTTGACACCAATGGCCGCCTCGTCTTTTTCGATGACAATGACCTTGCGATCACCATCATTCTTGTCAAAATGGCGCAGACGCCCATAATTTGCCATTTCGGGAAAGCAAGTCCCGACTGCCAATATCACATCTGCCTCTGCAATCGCTTGCTGGCCGGCCTTACTCATATACATGAGCCATTTTGCATCTGTTTCCGGCAACGCACCGCTACCGCCCAAAGTGGTGATTACCGGGCATGCCAGTTGCTCTGCCAGGTGTGCGAACTTCTCGTGAGCGCGGCTATGATGGATGCCTTCGCCACCCAGCAACAGGATTGACTTTGACTTTCGCAACATATCAACGCTTTTTGATATGGCTTCTGACGGAGCACCTTGAGGTGAAGAACGATAACGCGAGGGATGAACGAGGGGAGGAAAATTGCCACTTTCCTCATTCAGTTTGTAATCATATTCGATATAAACCGGCCCGGGCGTGCCTGCCAACGCCTGCCGAAAAGCCTCCTGCATAACTTCATCAAGCATGTCCAGGCTGTCGAGTCGGGCCGTATATTTACAGACGGGCTTGAACATGTCCATCATCGGAGCGTAAAGCCACCTACCCCGCCGAACGGACGCATCCACACTCGCATGCCTGCGCGCGCCCATTAAAATAACCGGCATATGTTCTTGTGCAGCGGTAACAGCGGCAGGCAATAAATTTGCCTGCCCGGGACCAATCGCCCCTAATGCTACCTGGGGTTTCCCTGCCATCGCATAATGCCCCATGGCCATAAACACGCCTGATGCTTCATGTCTGGGGCCGACTATTTTCACCCCCTGTATTTCAGCGTGCTTCTGGATATCCTTCATACTCAGGTCGCCCTGCGAATAAATCGCGGTAACGTCTTCCTGTTTGAACAGGGCAACCAGTCGTTCTCCGAAGCTCATAGGGGATAATTTCAACGTCGGGACCTCAATACTTTGCTTTCAGGGCTATTGACCATTCGGCTCCCCTTGCATAGATGCCCTCGGCAAAACCTCCATCATTTTGCTGCACGCCCGCAAGGAGATAGACTTTATCGGTAATATTCCGCCCCTTAACAGATATTGAATATTTTTCGTTTTCCGAAAGCCACGTCACGCCAACATTAACAATATGATAGCCATTTTGCATCAGCACCGCTGTATTTGGCGCATCTTTTTCGATATCGCTCTTGTATGACCAGTCCACTCTGGGCGTGATTGTACCATTATTGCCAAAATTGAAGATATAGGAAACAGCCCCGCTAAGGGTCCATTCAGGCACCATGGCAAATTTTTTGTCATCTGTAATGCCTACTGTCGCAGCAAGTGGCGTCAATGACCCCTTAACCCAGCTGGCATCTGTGTACCCAAGAGCAAAATCGACACTCCAGGATTCGTCTGGAAGCCAGTTTCCTTCCAATTCAAAACCTTTGATTGTCGCGTCGCCACAATTGATAAAGGTCGGTGCGATGCCAATAACAACAGAACATTGCAAGTCCTTGTAGTCTGTATAGTAAGTCGCACCATTAAATCTAAGCGTATTGCCGGCAAGCGTGGATTTAAAGCCGACTTCATATGAATCTACGGTTTCCACACCAAATGTGCCTGCCTCCGCCACAGGAACTGCAATACGTTGTTCAAAACCACCTGCTTTATATCCACGCGAATATGAAGCATACAACATAAGATCATCTGTCGCTTTCCAGGAAATATCCGCATGCGGTGTCCACTCCTGAAATTTAAGCGGGGTATCGTTATTCAATAACGGGATAGGAGGATCGATTACAAGCTTTGGGTCACCGGGCGTTGCACCGGGAACACCAAGTGCAATTGGCGCAAATTCGTAAATCAATTGCGTCCGGCCATTAATGAAATTATCGCTAACAGGCGAATAGTTTTTGTCTTCTTCAGTATATCGGACACCCAATGAAAATTCGACGTCATCGATGACCTCGTAGGATGCCTGCGCGAACCCTGCCCAGCTTTTGTTTTCAAAATATCCTCCGGAATGCAAAGTAACCGGGAACAAATTGACAGAATCCAGCTGATATCCGCTTTCATCCAGATAGAAAAAGCCTGCAATCCAGTCCAGCCTGTCGTTGAATGCTGTGCCTGAAAACTGAATTTCCTGTGAAAACTGCTTCTGCTCCAGATCGCTATTGGCTTCGAGAATTTCATAGGGAGTATGATCAGGGTTACGAGGATTTCTCGCTTCAAGTTGCCTGTACGCCGTAACCGACTTGATCGTGACAGCATCCAGGTCCAGTGCAAACGTCTGGCTGATACCAAAGACTTCCGTAAAATCTTTGGACTGGAATGGCTCCTTGTTGAAATCGTTTATATATGTGTTGTCAATTTCATACCCGAAAGCAGTCTTGTGAGGGCCCAAAACGAAAAACTGATCAACGCATGAACCGCCGGCGTTTCCAGCCGAGCCCCCTGCACATCCGAGCGCCATATTTCTCAACGCCACAAAAGTATCGCCGCCACTAATTGGATCAGTATCAAACAGATCAATCAGAACATAGGGAGCAGCACTATTATTCTCGCGGGAATAATCAGCATGGGTCGTCGCCAGCAAGTTATCCCCCAGTTCAATTTCCAGAGTTCCCCGCCCTGACCAGCTACTTTGCTTTCCAAAATCTTCCCGATCATAGATATCTTCCACATAGCCGTCCTGTGTGCGGCGCTGAACGGAAAACTTGGTCCTCACTTTGTCAGATACCGGGAGATCAATCGAGCCATTGACCATGAACAGATTGTCCGTGCCGTAATCAATGCTGGCGGATGCCTGTAATTCATCCGCAGGCCTTTTGGACCTCACAATCAATGCACCGCCAATACTGTTCCTGCCAAAAAGGGTTCCCTGGGGGCCCCGCAAGACTTCGACAGATTCGATATCCACAACACTCATTACATTGCCGCTGATTCTGGCCAGATACACATCATCAACATAAACACCCACACCAGGCTCCGTGCCCAGCGAAAATTCAGTTGTCCCTATGCCTCGAATAAAGATAGAGCCATTGTTAGTCGACCCCGTCAACGGAGCAACCGGTTCAAAAACCACGTTGGGCGCCACTTCAGCAATCTGGTTGACGAGCGTTATGTTTCGGGCCTCAAGACCCGCTGCGTTAATGGCCGTAACGGCAACTGGCGTGTCCTGCAGGCTTTCCTGTTTGCGGCGCGCGGTAACCACAATCTCATCGAGCGTCCCCATATTCTGTGCTGATAACTCTTCAGAATTTGCAACGGCGATTTGTCCAGTAGAAATCGCCATAATGGCTGTCGCCATACCCGCTGACGCAAGAAGCTTTTTAACGCTGTAACTCTGTCGTATGTTTGTCATTTCCTCTGTTCCTTTTTTCGCGTGGCTCGTCAATATTCTATTTGCCATTTTGAACCTCAAAGACTGCCTTATGCGGACTATTGCGTCTTGCCTGACCCCGAAGAAAAACATGACCAATATTGAATATTTTTGATGATCAACAAGCTGACCTATGTAATTCGACCCATATTTTTCGTCATGGTTTCACCCACCTGTAGCTGATTTGATAAAATGCACAATCGAACGAGTGGCTTCTTCTGCCTCGTCAACAAATGCGGGAAAAAGATGCCAGACGTGCGTCATCCCCGGCCAGACTTCCAAAGTGGCACGAACATTGTCCGTTGCTGCCTTTTTCAACAGGAGCCGCGCATCCCCCATCAATACCTCACCTGAAGCAATCTGGATCAGTAACGGAGGCAGTCCACGCAAATCATCCAACGTTTTTTGCACGTCCAAAATGCCGGCATTCCCCGTCGGAATGTATTGCTGAATGTCTTCTATCAGGCCTTCACGTGAAATAAACGGGTCCTCTCCCGCATTCTCCTGATAAGTGCCTGACCTGCAGGTCAAATCATAAAGTGGGCTTAACAGTGCAATGGCCGCCGGCAAATCGTGACCCGCGTTTCTGAGCTGGCAGACAGCCGCCAGAATGAGCGTGGCTCCAGCAGAGTCCCCTACCATAGAAATGGAAGATGGTGCTCGCTTTTCAGAGACAAGTGCCTTGAATACACTTACAATGTCTTCCACTGCAGCAGGATGGGGAAACTCCGGTGCAAGCTTGTAATCCACCGAGTAAACGGGCGCGCCATTATATCGGGCTATACTGCGTGTCAGAACCTGATGGGAATAGGGTGACCCCGCCACAAATGCACCACCATGTGCATATATTGTTAAACCGGTTCCGGAAATTTCAGCAGGGTTGAAGACTGCTGTTTTTACCCCACCTATCGTTTCCCAATTCAGGGGAGACAGATCACCGGAACACCCAAATGAGGCAATGTTATCAGTACCTTTGCGACGTTCGGCAAGTGATATCCCTTGCCGATTGCTCATCTTGTCACGAATTGCCTGTTTAAGACTGTCTATTCCATAAACCATATAATCTTGCCATTTAATTTCCTGCCATCCACTTCACGAACAAGGATCATGGATTGAGATCGACTGGCCTGACTATATGATGCCGGAAGCAATGCCTCTTGCACGTAGCCGAAATATAATATGTTTAGTAGCGAAATGGAGCGAAAGAAGTTACCGGCTTCAGTATATTTTACCTGCGCTCAAGGAATTCCGATAGGACCGGGGGGAAATGCCAAATCTCTCTTTGAATTTTCTGCTAAAATGGGCGGAGTCATTGAAACCCCATGCGTAGCATATTTCCGATATTGTTCGCTTCGCCAGTTTGGGATTAGACAGATCGTCGCGAATTCGCTCAAGTCGACGTTGCCAAATCCAGCTACCCACGGTTTGTTCCGTTGATTTGAACATATAGTGCAAAGATCTGTCGGTCATTTTGAACGCATTTGCGATAATCGCTGGCGACAATTCCGGGTCACTCAAGTTTGCCTCAATATAATCCCTGATAAAAGCCAACTGTTCATCCTGCCTTGAACTGCATGTTTGACCTGAATCCAGAGATTTAGATGTTTCAAATGAGGCGATCAGAAAATCAGATACTCGACCAAACAGCATATCGAAATGATGCCTGCTGATAGCATTTCCTTCTTTCAGCAAAGTATCTATAAAATTGACAAAGACAGCATTCATGCCCGAACTTCCGGAGAACGCCATGGCCACGGGATTACCACAATATTTGAGACGCCTGTATATGGAATTTCGGGGCAGACGAAGGATAAGCCGTCGCACAGGTTCATCATATTTTATTCTGTAGGGAAAGCGACTATCAACAATCGAGAAATCACCCGGATCCAGATTTGAATCCCGACCTTGCTGGGAAACGATTGACCGCCCTGACAACTGAAACGTTACAAAATAACTCTGGGACTCCTCACTTCCCACATCAATATTTGAGTGAGATATTTCCAAGGGATCACATATTAGTTCTGTTAACTGAAATTGCCCAAAATTGACATGTTGGGACTGCCACGAAAACACCCCTTGTGTTAGCGGCTGTGCGGTGACTCCGAACTCCCGGCGGCAAAAATCATCTTGAAAATGCCGGAATCGATCTCTTGCATTCCTGTGAGAGCTTACGTCTTCAAACAGCATAAACAACACCTCAACAGAGGACAAACGGAGTTATTCAAACGCGAAGATTATCACAAGTGCACCATTGTGTCTTAAAAATACACAAATCTCCCATTTAACAAGATCGCCCCCGATACACGTCAGTTCATAAGCTACACAACGGTCCTACTCTCTCGCTTTTGGCAGTATCGTCTACCCTCATCAGACTTTGGCCCCAAGTGGGCTACGTCATGTTGCAGACCACCTTATAAAAAGGCAATGGCCCGAGCTATGTTGCTGAGGAACTGGCCCATTGGTTGGACCTTAAACAGATGGATCATGTCAGAGGCGCGCCTTTCCATTGAATAGCCCCTGGATTTGTAGACCCCTTGTCCGTTAGAAATGAGGCAAGGAGATGATTATGGGCAAGCCCAATTTTACAGAAGCATTCAAGCGGGATGCAATCAAGCAGATCACCGAACGGGGGTATGCTGTTGCAGATGTATCGAAGCGTTTAGGGGTCAGCACACATTCGCTTTATGGCTGGATGAAGCGGTATGCTGCGCCTCCTGACGGTGCTGCAAAGGACGATCAATCCGTCGAGATCAGGCGATTGAAGCAGGAACTGGCGCGTGTCACCGAGGAGCGCGACATCCTAAAAAAAAAGCCCTGAAGATTCATTTTAGATGGACAATACAACAGCATGTTGCCTTGACAGCTTGAATCTACAACAGCCTTCTTCGTCAAGGAAACAAGTCGATGAGGTTCCAGCTCATTGATACGAACAAGGCCAACTTACCGATAGACAGGATGTGCATATTGTTACAGGTAAGTGTTAGTGGATATTATGCCTGGAAGCATCGTTTGCCGAGCCAACGCCAGTTGGACGACTTGACCCTGTTGGTCCACATTCGCAGCCATTTCGCCCTTTCGAACCAAACCTACGGGGCTCCCCGTATGCATGCGGCGTTACAGGAAGAAGGCCTGGCAGTGTGTCGCCCGACAGGTTGAGGATATTATCCGGACCGCTGAGGGTTGGCTATATCTTGCTAGCGTACTGGACTTATATTCACGCCGTATTGTGGGCCGGGCTGTCAGTGATCGCCTGAAGAAGGATTTGGTTCCCAATGCTCTGCGTCGTGCAATTGTCATGCGTCAACCGCTGCCCGGGCTCATTCACCATTCTGACAGGGGAAGCCAATATTGTTCAGATGACTATCAGAAGATTCTCAAAAATCATGACATTGTACCGTCTATGAGTGGTAAAGGTAATTGATACGACAATGCGATGGTTGAAACAGTATTCAAAACAATCAAATCAGAGCTGGCGTGGAGGACAAGTGACCAGACAAGGCAGGAAGCAGAGAAAGCAATTGGCCATTATATTGATGGCTTCTATAATCCCAGACAAAGGCATTCTGCAATTGGATATAAATCCCCAATGGCTTTCGAGGCCATAATGGCCACAACAGAGGGAAAGCCTCTCCACTAAATCAGGGTAAGTCCAGATTAGCCCTGTCGGCTATATGAGAAACTTTTGTCTGGACCAAGTGCAATATATTCTGCTGACAGTATAGAAGATATAGCACATCTTTGGCAGCCTTGGAAAACAGACGAGGTATAAAAGCTAGGCCCGAGGCAGTTTCAAAATACTCTGCAGGCTAACTTGCTTATGCAGCATTTTAACCAGCAACTCCGTCCTGTTGTGAACGGACAGCTTCCGGTAAATATTTTGCAGATGTGTTTTTGCCGTTGCAGGACGGATACCAAGACTTTTAGAAATTTCGACATTGGTCAATCCCCGGCAAACGAGCGACAGAATTTGTCGTTCCCTTTGTGTTAAGGCCATGACATTCTGATTGAAGTCAGTCATAAGTAAAAAGTGCCTTTTGCTTCATGTTAGTGACTGTGCAGGGCATTCACGGAAGGCCATTTGCCGAACCAGGGCCTTGCCGCCTCCAGTTCTGCCGCCAGTTTCAGCAATGTTGTCTCGTCACCAAATCGACCGACAAACTGAGAGCCGACAGGTAATCCTGCCGGACTCCAGTAGAGCGGCACAGACATTGCTGGCTGGCCTGTAATGTTCCAGGGCAATGTGAATGATCCAAACCCGAAAATATGCCCGACCCATTCCTCCGGGCTGCGCGTCGCATCATTTGCATCAAAAGTCCCCAGAACCTGAGGCAACCTTGAGCAGGTTGGGGAAAGCAAAACATCATAGCGGGCAAAAAGATCGCCTGAAGACCGGCAAAACTCATTAAATGTATCAAGCGTGTCAAGATAATCAAATGCTGTCAGACGTTGCGCATATTCATGGCAAGCCAGTGTGGTCGCCTCAAGTCTGGTATGATCCGGCGGGCGTCCCGTCATACGCGACCCTTCAGTAATTCCATGGGCAAGTTCACTTGCCCATACAGTCAGGGTTGCCTGCAGGATTTTTTCATAGTCCACGGATAATTTAACTTCTTCTACCTCATGTCCTATTGATTGACAGAGACCAGCAGTATCATGAACGGCAAGCCCACAGACATCATCCATCCTTTGACCGGCCAATGGTTCCGCTATCATCCCGATTTTTAGCCGGGTCGGCGGCGTTTTTATGGCCTCTGTATAGGATTTTTCAGGGCGCGCGATCTCGAACCGGTCTCCGGGTGCCGGGCCTTCTACACAATCGAGCAGTGCCGCACTATCCCTTACGGAACGTGAGACCGCGAATTCAACCCCAAGACCATTCAATGGATCCGACATAAACGGGGCAGGAGACACCCTGCCACGGGACGGTTTCAAACCGAATACACCGCAACATGAAGCAGGCAGGCGTATTGAGCCTCCGCCATCCGTTGCATGAGCAAGGGGTACAATACCTGCAGCGACCGATGCTGCGGCACCACCGCTTGAGCCGCCCGCCATGTATTCGGGATTCCATGGATTGCGAACGGCGCCACCGGCAAGGGGCTCGGTTGTCACATTAAAGGCGAATTCCGGGGTTGCTGTCCGGCCCAGCGGCACCAGACCGGCAGCCCTGAACTTTTTCATCAGGTGACTGTCAAAAGGCGCAACAAAGCCTTCCATCAGACGACTACCCATTTCCTGCTTCCGGCCTTTGGCCATAATCACAAAGTCTTTGATAAAAAAGGGCACACCCCCGAATGGCCCCTCGCCCGTTTCCGGCTCCAGTTCGTCGGCAAAGATTTCCACAACAGCATTCAGGGCCGGATTAACCTGATTGGCGGCAGACGTTGCCGTGGCCACCAGTTCCTGACTGGTCACATCTTTGTTCCTGACAAGCGAAGCAAGGCCAATACCGTCATGGCTCATATATTCTTCTATTTTCACAAGACTCACTCCTAAAAGCGTGCTTCAAGACTGAGCCCCCACTCACGTGGCGGACCATAATATGTTTCGGTATATCCAAAGTTGATCGCGTCCCCGTAAGCGTTCGTCATGTAATTCTTGTTGGTCAGGTTTTTGCCAAACAGCGCCAGTTGCCATGTTTCATCCATATTGCTCAGCGAGAGCTTTGCATTTATCAGACTATAGCCATCCTGTGACCCGCCAGGGGAATTTATAGGATCATGGAAAAGCTTGCTTTTATAGGCATAGTCGCCCCGGATTGTGACAATCACGAAATCATCTACAGGGACGCTGTATTGAATGGCCCCGTTCAGGCTCCATTTCGGGGCTTTGGGAAATTTGGTATCCAGGGTGACCGTGGCACCCGGATCAAGCTCTGTATATTGAGCATCAGTGTAGCCAACCCCTCCTGTAATTTCGAGACCCTGAGCCGGGCGCGCCTGCATTTCAATCTCAAACCCCTGAACGCGTCCCTTTGCGGCATTTTCGGTTACAAAAATAAAGCTTCCATCCTGCGCTGCCGTCGCGATCGTGAGCTGGATGTCCTTGTAATCCGTGTAGTAATAGGCCGCATTGAGGCGCAACCGGCGATCCAGCCATTCGGATTTCAAGCCTGCTTCGTAAGATGTGACAAATTCAGGATCAAATGGACGAAGGGCTTCAGCAGCAACAGGGCGCCCGTTGAAACCACCGGACTTGAATCCGCGAGACACAGAAGCATATGTCATCAAGGCGTCAGTCCATTTATATTCCAGGCTGGCTTTGGGCGAGAAACTGTCCCAGTTTTCTTCCTGAAGCGTTGGCGGAAAAGCGAATACCCCGGCATTTTCGCGGTATAACGAACTGACAAGGTTCTTTTTGTCATACGTGTAACGCAAGCCCGCAGTAATACTGAATTTTTCCGTCAAGGCATAGGACGCCTGACCAAAAGCCGCATAGCTCGTATTCTTCACGGCCAGATCGCTGAGTATTTGCAGATCCAGTCCCGCATTGGCCGGGTTTCCTGCGCCACCGGGGCCACCCGGAAACAGGGGTCCAGGCAGGGATTCCAGCGCATCATACAGGCCCACACCAAGGTTCACATTGGTTCGTTGGGTTGCATCCTCACGAAAATAGTAAGCTCCGATCAGCCAGTTCAGGCGGCTGTCAAGCGCCAGTCCGCTTAATTGAAGTTCCTGACTGAACTGGTCCTGTTCCACACGGTCGATCGTTTCCACATATGGCAACGGGGAGCCGTCAGCATCCCGGCCAAATTCCGAGGTGAGCTGGCGATAGCCGGAAATTGATTTCAGGGTGGCCGGGCCAGTCTCCCAGGTTATTGTGGCAGATGTACCCCAAACATCCGTATCACTGAATGCCGGGCCGGTTGCATTTGTTGTATGGGGATCATCCGTAATCCAGCGACTGTCATACTGGGTGCCGAATGCGGGCGCGACCAGTATATTGTAAAGTCCGGCAAGCTGTGCTGACGGGTCAGCATAGCCAAGTGTAATCGGGGCGCCGTTCATACGTTGTCGATAGCCATCGCCAGACAGCAGAACTTCAAGGTTCTCCCGAGGCAACCAGCGGATCGTTCCCCGAGCGGATGAGGAGTTTCTGTCGCCCAGCAACTTGCCATCCCCCAACCGTCGGGTGTAACCATCCTGATCATTTGAAGAAAATGCCACGCGCGCCATCAGCTTGTTGTCCACGATTGGCAGATTGACGGCACCATTTACGTCTATCCGGTTCCGGCTGCCCGTCACGATTCGGGCGTTGCCTGAAAATTCATCCTGCGGCTTTTGGGAAACCAGGCTTATGGCGCCCCCGATAGTATTTTTCCCGAACAAGGTCCCCTGAGGCCCTCGCAAGACCTCAATGCGTTCAAAGTCCATGGTATCAAAGACACCACCAACCGCACGGCCCAAATAAACACCATCCAGAAAAAGGCCAACACCGGAGTCCGTTGTAACGATGAAATCGGTCTGCCCGATGCCACGAATAAAGACGATTGCGGCATTGCCTGCCCCGCCAATAGGAGCCGAGGAGCTGAATTCCAGATTAGGTGTAAATTCGGCGATATCCGATATGGTGTTAAGAGAGCGATTGGTAATATCATTCGCGGTAACGGCGGTAATTGAAACAGGGCTGTCCTGCAAGCTTTCCGCCCGACGCCGCGCGGTGACAACAACTTCCTCAATCGCCATAAAATATTGTGATCCTGGTGGATTATCTTGTGCTTCTGCATGCCCACAGCCCATGTACAGCGCGGGCGATACGATGGTTGCAAACGTCAGCCATGATACCTTGTCCAATAAAGAAATGTATGGCCGGTTCCGTTTTCCAAGTCTGTTCATTTTGATTTCTCTCCCTCAATTTCCTTCGCGCCAGATACTGGCCGCTTTGTTGATTTGGGAAGAATATGGCCTAAGGCTTGTTTCTGGCCCGGCCCAAAAGAATGGGCTGGCTGACAGAATCCAATCCACACTAAAGTATGGCCGAAAAGTTCTAGATCAGGTCAAGCTGCTGTGCTGCCAGGGTAGCTGCAGTCCGATTCGTTACGCCAAGCTTGCTGAAAATGTTCTGGACATGCCATTTTACGGTATTCACGGCAATATTCATATCCTCTGCAATCTGATGATTGGAACGGCCTGTGGCAAGATGGGCAAGCACCGCCTGTTCGCGATCACTTAACGGCTCAATCAAAAAATATCGCTCGTCATTTTTGGCAGGGAAGGGTTTCTCCACCCGCTCCGCCTGTTCATGCTGAATCAGGCCTTTCGGAATCCAGGCCCGACTGTCAGAATCCTTGCCAATGAGACTTTTCAACATGTTTGGCAACCCTGGAATTTCCTCAAGGAATATCCGGCTGTAATTTTCAGGAAAGACAAGACGGAAAGCGTCCAGGAGCCGCTTTTCAGCAAGCTCATGCCGACCGCCCGCCATGAGCGCCTTTATTTCAAGCAGGATAAACTCTAGCTGGCGATACCTTCGCCCGGCACCCGACGCCAGACACTGGAGCCCCCGGATGTGCTCGAGTGTCTCCTCGTCACAACCTTGCGCAATATTTGTCCGGCACCGCAAGGCCGCATACATACATTCTGCTTCATCCCAGTGTTCGGGCATGCCGTCTGGCCAGGTGACCTCGGCCTTTATTTTTTCGGCAATTTCAACAGCCTCATCCTTTCGACCGCTTAAAAGCAGGAGGCGAATTTGTCGTTCACACAGGGTAATACGTGCGGCGACATGCGATACCGGCAAACCGGTTATCAACGGGTGTTCAAGACAGGCAAATGCACCCGCCATGTTGCCATCTGCAATCGCCATTCTGGACAAGGCAATGTAAGCCATAATGTGAATTTCAAGGGGTCCAAAATCTGCTGCAATAGGGCCACTACCTTCAATCAGGGGCCGGGCTTCTTCGATGCGGTTCTGTTCCAGCAAGGCTATCCCGTGCAGCAGGCGCGCCAGATCATGGCCCAGTGAATGTGGGCCGCTTTGGGCAGCGGCCACGGCTTCGGCACGGACATAAAGCTCGACAGCCTTGCCTGCATGGCCCTGAATATCTTCAATCATACCTATAAAACAGTCCGCATAAACCACGCCGTAAACAAACTGGTTCCGCTGATTATAATCACGGCCAAGGCGCAAGGTCGTGCGGGCCTGTTCGAAATTGCTGCTGCCTGTCTGCAAATAGCCCAGAATATTGAAAAGTGTACAATAATAAATATCTTCCAGATCCGGGTGCACCTCAAGCAAATGAACAATACGTTCACAGGCGTCCGGATTGTATCGGCTGGTGCCCGATATACAAAGTCGGATAGCTTCAAGTTTAAGATCGAAATCCTGGCGCTCCTTATCCGTATAGCCGGTGCCATCCTCGCGACCGCGCTTAAGGGCGGCGATACCCTGCTGGATCACACGTTCCGCTTCCTCGTGCCGCCGCAAATGAAAGAGAGCGTAGGCCAGATAAAGTGAGAGCCATGGCCGATGATCAATAATAACCGGCGGCAATTCCCGGATCCAGGAAATGAGCAAGGGAATACGGCCATGTCGCACATGTTCTGCTGCGAATTTTTCCACAAGCATCGCCATATGCGCTATGTCGCCTGATTTGCGGGCGTAATCTATCGCTTCCTCAGGGATCCCGCGATCCGAGAACCAGTCGCTTGCCAGCCTGTAAAGCTGCTTTGTATGGACCGGATCATTTTGTGTCTGTTTATTGCGCAGAAAACTCCGGAACAGGTGATGATAGCGATACCAGGCTTTTTGACTGTCGAGTGCTATCAGAAAAAGATTGGCCTGCTCAACGGTTTGAAGCATTGCGGCGCTATCATGGCGACCGGTCAGATGATCACACAGGCTGGCCGTCATCTTCTCAAGAACTGAACTGGCGAGCAGAAATTCCTTGATATCTTCCGGCAACCGGATAAAGAGATCGGCGGTCAGGTAATCGGTAATTTCCCGATGGCCCCCTGACAGATTTGGTATAAGCGTCTCTCCCTGATCAGGTTTTTCCAGCGACAGGGAAGTAAGTTGCAAGGCGGCAATCCAGCCTTCGGTGCGTTCCTGCAGTATTTGAAGCTGGTCTTCAGTAAGATCATGACCCCGCAGGGTGCACATGAATTCCCGTATCTCAGCGTTGCTGAAGCGTAAATCCGTTGACCTTAGTTCAATAATCTCATCCCGTACGCGCAACCCGACCAGACTGAACGAAGGGGAATGGCGACATGAAATACACAGATGGAGGTTCCGCGGGGCAAAGGTCAGGAGGCGGGTGGTCAATTCAGCAACATCGCGATTATCGACTTCATGATAATCATCAAGAAAGAGGGTAATAGTTCCTTCAAAAGCCGCAACATTATTTATCAGGGCATCAACCAGACGGTCAATCCCGGCGTCAGGGCGTATTTCAACAAGCCCGGAAACGGTTTTGGCCAGATCCGGGTGCACTGACTGAATGGCACGGATCATTGCCAAAAGGAAACGGGTTGGCTCGCGATCTTTTCCTTCAAGTGAAAGCCAGCACGCACTCGTACCGCTCTTCTTGACATGCGAATACCACTGGGCCAGCAATGTCGTCTTGCCAAAACCGGCCGGGGCACAAACCAGAACAAGTTTCCGTTGCCAGCCTTCCGCAAGACGCTGGTGTATATCCTGACGTCGTACCAGTGACCGCCAGGAACTGGGTGGCCCGAATTTTGTAATCGCGAAATCAGTCTTGAAGTCTACCGCCACATTGCGGCCTTTCTGTTGATCTTGCAGAGAGCAGCTTAACATGGACCGCTCGTAAATCTATGACATTTAGCAGGTATATGGAGCCTGAAGACCCATACTTTTGGATGGATTCATTAAAAAATCACAAGCAATTATTTCAGGTCGGGCAAGGATCACCGGATTGCACCAGACTTCACATCAGGATCATGTACCATGGTGAATGGAGCGGTTGATGAAGACAGTTTTGACTGGCGGGAATGTCTTGCCATGTGACGGGAATGTCCAGAGTGCTGAAGCCCTGGTTCTGGATGGCAATAAAATCATCGGTACGGGGAACCGGGATGACATGACAGCCCTGGCCGGAACCGGTGCCAAAACGATAGATCTTGAGGGTGCCACGGTGATGCCCGGCCTTGTCGACACTCACCCCCATGCCCTCCATTTCGGCGCGTTGATGTGTGGCGTGGTGGATTTGCGCGACGCAACCTGCCATGATGATATTGTTGCCCGCATTCGCGCCAGGGCAGATGTCACCCCGCCGGGTGAATGGATTATGACCACGCCGATTGGAGAGCCGCATTATTTCATTCGACGGTCATACAGGGATCTTGAAGAAGGCCGCATGCCTGACCGGCACGTTCTGGACCGGGCGACACAACAACATCCGGTCCTAGTTCAGCCCTGGGCGCCCAAAACACCTAATATATGTGCTTTCAATACTCTGGGGCTCGAAAGAGTGGGGCTATCCAGGATTACCCCGCAGCGGGTTCACAATACCTGGATTGACCGGGACCGGAAAGGCGACCTGACGGGCGTCCTGCGCGGTTCACTCGCAAATTATTATACACTTGATCCCTTCTGGCTGCAGATCTGGGACAAGCTGCCGTCCCCTCCGCCAGAAATATGGGAACAAGGGGCAACTTACGGCATAAAACAGGCGCACCGTCTTGGGGTAACAACCATTTATGAAGGCCATTGTATGGAAATTGATCATATCAATGCCTATCAGAACCTGCGGCAAAAAAATGAATTGAACATGAGGGTACTGACCTCTCTGGAGCTGGCCAACCAGCCCTTCCACCCGCATCTGCAGCCGACGATGGATGATATTCGAAAAATGCTGGATCTTGGCAGATCCATTACAGATGTCAGTGATGACATGCTGCGATTGAACGGGGTTACATGCGCCCGCTCCGGACCCTGCTTTCCAGGATTTCTGAATACATATGAACCATTTGTCGGGCCGTATGGGGAAGAATGTTACGGCGTGATTTTCATGCCGCAGGAAGTTGAACGACTGGCCATCGAATATTGCCTGGATCACAACGTGCGTTTTAACAGCGTACTGGGCAGCCTGCGCGATCATGACGAGTTTTTCGAATCCCTTGAACCTTTCACAAGGGATCATGACATCGCGGCACGCAAATGGATTATGCAGCATTGTATCATGATTGGTGAAAATCATATCCGGCGCGCAGCCGAACTTGGTATCAATATCACCACGTCAGTGGGTTTTGCCTGGGGCAAGGGTGATATGTATGGTGAACGTATAGGTAAACATATATGGCGTGACCTTGTGCCCTTGAAGCGTATGCGGGATCACGGAGTTACCGTTGGTGGTGGTACGGACTGGGGCCCAAAAAATGTATTCGAGCAGATCAAGCTGGCGCAAACACATGAATTTGCCGGAAGTGGCCATTGCAACCACTTGCCGGGGCATCTTCTGTCTCGCCAGGAGGCGCTTTTGATGTGGACGCAGGATGCGGCCAGAGTGCTGGACTGGCCAGGCATCGGGACACTTGAATCAGGTAATTTTGCAGACCTTGTAATTGTCGACAAAAATCCCCTGACCGTCGACCTTGACGATATGCCGTCAATTAATGTGTTGCGTACCATCGTTGACGGAAAGACCGTTTATGATACAGGCGATTTGAAGTAAGGCAAAAATATTCTTCAGGTTTTGGAGGGAAGAAATGGCGAGAAAAACCGAAATATGGCAACCACCTGAAGAATTTTACGATGCTCTTCCACGCGGCATCTCGGGAAATGATGTCAATGGCCTCAATGAAATGTCGGGAAGGCGTCCGTCCCCTTTTTTCTGGCACAAGCCCGAGTACCATGATTTTGGCCCAACACAAGCTTACGTACTAACCAAATTTTATGCTCAGGAAGACTCGGCAGACATTATTGAAGCCTTTGGGTTTCAGGCCGATGGCACCATAAAACAACGCGGCCCGGACCCGATTGATCTGGCGACCACCCAGGTTGAAAAAAGAGCCGAAGAGTGGGCCGCAGAGATCAAAAAATTTGTGCCCTTAAATGATGGGGACATTGTGGGTATTGCACAAATGCGCCCTGAATGGGTCTATGAAGGTTTTGAAGTAAAAGAGAAATTTGTCATTCTCATTGGTGTTGCCCACAATTATGAGAATATCAGGCACGCACCCTCTGTGCCCGGGGATAACAGGGCGGCAGTCGAAGTTGGTGTTCAATACACACGTGGCGCTGTTGCTGCCACAAAGCTTTTCAATTTTATTCACAGTCAGGGACACGTCGCCTCATGCTATCCCGGCCCAACGGCAGATGCTCTTCTGATGACGCCGGCCGCAATCGCTGCCGGTATGGGGGAACTCGGCAAACACGGGTCGCTAATTCATCGGGAACTGGGTTCTTCCTTTCGGTTGTCGGCAGTGACTACAGATATGCCGCTTGTCGCAGATCAGCCCGATGTATTTGGTGCCGATGACTTTTGTATGTCCTGCCAGATTTGTACAGATGCCTGCCCGCCGGGTGCCATAGAAGATCATAAGAAAATGGTGCGTGGTGATGAAAAGTGGTACGTCGATTTTGATAAATGTATCCCTTATTTTGCTCATGGTCGTGGATGCGCTGCCTGTATTGCAGTTTGCCCGTGGAGCCGTCCGGGAGTGGCCAAAAATTTGCTTGCAAAAATGGCCAGGCGGCGCGAGAAAGACATAAAAAATTAGAAGTCATATCCAATCAAGCATCTCACTGACCGTCTCGCCAGCGGGTTGAAGGGCTCCGCCGCACCCGGGACAAGCCCCATGCTCAAACTCCACGTCAATATCCGTCCGCGGCAGGTGACAGGGAAGTACCCTTGAGGGCTCTTTGGACTTGTCTCAAAAAGTGGACAGGACCGTGCTCTTCAGTCGACCAATTTCTCATAGGCCCTTGCACATATCGGTGATACCTGCGGCAATATGAACCCGGACGCCCGAGGGAATATACCCGGCGAGACCACCGCGGGTCCGGTAGAGCAGCTTTCTTTTAGGTACCGATCCGTCATCGCCAAGCTTGGCGCGCCAGTTCCAGAATAGCTTCAGGGCCAAGCCATGAAGCTCGCAATATTCCCTGTTTTTATGGGGTTATCAGGGAAAATTACCCTGTTATGGGGTTGACTCTGGCCAGAGACCGGTTCACTGCTGACTGGCAGCACAGCCAACCAGTCGCCTTTAATTCAAAGCTACATACCTGACGAGCAAAAATGCCGCGGTTCTGCGGGTTTTTCGGCTGTGTGCAAAAACAGAGACACATATCCTGTTGGTCTATGAAAATGATATTGCGGACGCTTGATCATCTTGCGATAAACGACCGATGTGAAATCAAAGCTACAAAAAGTAGTTTCGGCACTTACAGCCACGCCATTGTTACTGCTGTAAGAAGAATATACCTTGTTCCTTTCGCAATCGTGACCAGTACAAGAAACGAGATGACAGGCTCACGCATAAGACCCGCAACAACGGTCAGAGGATCGCCAACAATAGGTAGCCAACTACCCAAAAGCGACCACCGCCCATAGCGCCTGTACCAATTTTGGGCGCGCTCAAGTTCGCGCTGCGAGCCTGGAAACCAGCGCCTCTCTTTGAACTCCAACAAATATCCTCCAAGATACCAGTTGATTACAGCTCCCAGTACGTTGCCTATTGTAGCAACAATGACCAGGATAGATGCTGGATGAGAAGCTGCCACCAAGAGTCCGACCAAAACCGCTTCTGATTGCATTGGAAAGATAGTCGCCGCCGCGAGGGCAGAGATGAAGAGGCCAAGATATTCAATCATGTATCCATCACGCATCTTTCTGCAAAAAAGTGGAAGGTTGTCAGGCGGTTTTTAGCTCCATCTGCTCAAGTGTCAGATATCCGAGAGCGGAATGGATGCATTGACGATTGTAGAAGCCTTCGATGTATTGAAACAAGTCCTCTTTTACCTCCCCTCCGGTTGCGTAGGCACAGTGATAAACTCACTCAGTTTTAAGCGTGTGGAAGAAACTTGCTATCGGGGGATTGAGTACCTGCCTGCCTAAAGAGCCACTTATAGCGTAAAACACCACCCGTTTAGCTTTCATTCCGCTCCTCATCCATGTATAAATAATACAACTATCTCATTGTATTATGTGGAGAAAGCCCGCTGAAGGCGGCGGGTTACAGTGAGCTCGACAAACCACTCAAGATTGAAAAAATCGATGACCCCACGCCCCGGTCCGGGGATATTGTTATCCGGGTAAGTTATTGCGGCGTTTGGAGCAACAGGCCTGATCGGCGGAAATCAGCCACTCGCACCGCAGTTTGCTGATGTCGCAGGGTGCGCAATGCGATGCTGTTAAAGCCTTGTTAAAGCGAGCCGGAAGACATTCGCTTTGCAATCAGGTCAAGAGCCTGGCTTAATGAATCCGCGTCCCAGTCAATCGGGTTTGATGCCAGGATTTCGTCAAGCCGCTGCGAGAGAAGGGAGCGAAGCTGATATTCTCTACGCGCGCGCGCAAGCCTGGCCGTACGTTCAGGTGTTTTAGTTGTCTTGAGGTGCCGATCGATACACTCACTTAATGCCTGACTACCAAGCTCTTTATAGGTTGAGGTTTTAACAATTTCCGGACTCCAGCCATCGCTGTTTGCGCGCCATCTTGCAACGGATTGTAATTCAGATGCCAGTTTCTCGGCCGCAGATAAATCAGACTTGTTAACGACATAAATATCTGCGGTTTCCAGAATCCCTGCCTTCATGGCCTGAATTGTGTCGCCCGATTCCGGGGCCAAAACCAGTATAAAGGTATCCACCAGCTCGCGGCCCACGTAATTGATCTGCCCCACACCCACGGTCTCGAGTATGATGTCATCAAACTCGGCCTGATCAAAAACATCAAGCAGGCCCAGTACATTCGGGCACAGACCATCAAAATACGACCCGCTGGGAACAGACCGGATAAACAGATCGGGGTTTTCCGCCGTAGCATCCATGCGCACCCGATCCCCCAGCAAAGAGCCGCCAGACACAGGGCTTGTCGGATCAACCGCGAGCACGCCCATCTTGCGCCCCTTATCAAGACGATATTTTGATAGCATGGCAATCAGGCTGCTTTTCCCTACGCCGGGCGGTCCCGTGATACCAATCCGGTGAGACGCTCCGGTAACTTTGGGAGTACGATCTAACGTTTCCTGAACAGTTGCCCGTCCCTGTTGCGTCAGGGCACGTGCCAGATTTCGGCGCCAGAGTCGATCCGTCTGTGTCATTTGTCCCCGCGTGCCACAGAATTATTGTGTTCACCCAACAAAGGGGGCACATGAAATGTTTGTTCAACGCCGTCTATTTTAATAGGATTCCCAATCAGTTTCAGCATACCGGCCGATGTCGGAATAGACACCACCATATCACGATAGACCGTATTTTCATGGTGAAGCGCTTCTGCCATGGTACCAATTGCCGCGACAACAACCCCTTCCGGGCGCAACAACTCCACCCACTCATGCGACGAACGCTTGAGCAACTCCTCCTGTATAGCCTCCAAAACAATATCCCTGTTTTTACTCCGGGCTGCCATGTTTGAAAAACGCGGGTCTTCCAGCCAGTCCGGACGCCCCAGCTTTTCAACAAAGATACGCCAGAATGAATCATGCGTGATAAAAATCGCAATATGTCCGTCATCTGTCCTGAATATCTGGGCAGGCACAAAGAATGGATGAGCCCCATCCGGACGGCGTTCAGGGGCCTCGTCCGTATTCAGATAAATCCCTGCGAGATAATTGAGTTGAGAGAGAATGGTGTCATAAAGAGCAATATCAACCTGACCACCGTTGCCTTCTACAATTTTTGAAAGCAAGCCTATGGCTGCCATCATCCCACCCGTATTATCAACGATAGAATATCCCGCGCGCGCCGGCGGACTGTCAGGCTTACCCGTTAGCATCATCACGCCCGTCATGGCCTGAATAATATAATCATACGCCGGGTATTCACTATATGGTCCATGCAGACCAAAGCCCGTCAGAGCCACACATACAATACGCTCATTCACAGAACGCAGGGCATCATAGGTCAATCCGAGACTCCTGATCGCGCGCGGACGAAGGTTGGTAATCAACCCATGAGCATCGGCCACCAGCCGATTAAACTCCTGGCGGTCCACCCCATTTTTCAGATCCAGTGAGACACTCTTCTTGTTCCGATTCAGGCTTGCAAAATAGACATTATGATTGCCAACAAAATTGTTACCCGTTTGCCGGGCAATATCCCCGTCACCTGTCTCAACCTTGATCACCTCGGCACCAAGATCGGCAAGAAGCATCCCGCAATAAGGGCCTGCCAGCATATGACAAACCTCAATTATCCTAATTCCAGCGAGCGGGCCTGTTGTCATTAAACTAACTGCTTTGAGAGTGACGCAACCACATCCTGCAGTTTCATCTCACTCGTGAATATCTCCGCCACACCCAGCGCCTTTAAACTCTCGTGATCCTGCACCGGGATTGTACCGCCGACAAATACCTTAATATCCTCACCCCCCATACTTCGGAGACTTTCCATCGTTGCACCAACAAGCGCCTGATGGCTTCCAGAGAGAATACTAAGGCCCAGCGCATCAGCATCTTCATCTATTGCCACACGCGCTATATAATCCGGTGTCTTGCGAAGTCCTGTGTAGATAACGTCAGCGCCTGCATCACGCAACGTCAACGTGATGATTTTCGCTCCCGCATCGTGGCCATCAAGGCCGGGTTTGGCGACAACAATTCTTTTACCTTGCAATGGTAGCATCCTATTCACCTTCAAAGTCTGATGGGTTCGCGGAATTCGCCCCAGCATGATTTTAGCCTGGCTACCATTTCTCCGACCGTTGCATAGGCATGACAGCAATCGACAAGGAAAGGCATCACATTTACCTCAGGAGTGTTGGCAGCATTCTCCAGCTGGTCCAGCGCAGCGGTCACAGTCTCGTTGCAGCGGCTTTCACGCAATGCCGTAAGCCGACTGCGAATGGAGGCTTCGGAAGCAGGATCGGACTTAAAAACCTCACCATAGTCAGTTGCCTTGTTGCCATCCTGGGTAAAATAGTTTTCCCCAACAACAACGGTCTCACCGCTATCTTTCTTCTTCTTCCGCTCCAGCGCTCTTTCAGCGATGCGCATCTGTATATAGCCGTCTTCGATAGATTTTTCGATGCCGCCATAATCATCAATTTCCTGGATAACGCGCGCGACCTCTTCTTCCATCCGGTCCGTCAGCCATTCAACGTGATAGCTACCCCCAAGCGGGTCAACTGTTTTTGAAATCCCGCTTTCATACGCAACCAGCTGCTGCGTACGCAGCGCTATTTCAGCACTGAATTCCGTGGGTATCTGGAAAGCCTCATCATAAGCGCATGTAAAGATTGATTGAGCACCCCCCATGACAGCAGCCATTGTCTCCATCGATACACGCGCGATATTGTTATAGGGCTGAGAACTGGTCAAGGAAGACCCTCCGCAGACAACACCAAACCGAAACATCAATGCCTTGGGATCTGTAATGCCGTAACGTTCTTTCAACATTTTGGCCCATAGCCGCCGTCCGGCCCGGAACTTTGCCACTTCTTCGAAGAAATCCATATGAACATAGAAAAAGAAACTCAGGCGCTTTGCAAAATCGTTTGCGTCCGCGCCATGGCGCAGGAGCTCATCCACATAGGCCAGCCCGTTGGCAAGCGTATATCCCATCTCTTCCACAGCCGTTGCCCCGGCATCACGCACATGGGCGCCGGCAATGCTGATCGGGTTAAACCGCGGTGTTTCCTTATTGGAAAACAAAATAGTATCCGCAATAAGACGCATGGACTGGCGCACAGGGAATATCCATGTGCCCCGAGCCACGTATTCTTTAAGAATGTCATTCTGGATTGTCCCTGTGAGCGCGGACCTAGGAACACCCGTTTTGTCTGCGACGGCAACATACATGGCATAGATAATCGCCGCCGTGCCATTAATGGTAAACGACGTTGATATTTTAGAAAGATCTATACCAGCAAATACGGTCTCCGCTTCAGCAAGGCTGAACATTGACACGCCAACTTTCCCGACCTCTCCCAATGACATGACATCATCCGGATCATATCCGCACTGGGTCGGCAGATCGAGTGCGACAGACAATCCTGTCGAGCCATTCTGGAGCAGAAACTTGTAACGCTCGTTGGTCTCTTCCGCTGTTCCAAAGCCGGAATATTGCCGGAATGTCCAAAGACGCCCCTGATAACCGTTTGGAAAAATACCCCGCGTATAGGGAAACTTGCCCGGCTCTTCCCCGCCGTCTTCACCTACAAGATACGCTGGCAACTCAATGCCGGAATTGGTGACCGGTCTGGGAACGGGCGGCGTTCGCTTTTCCTCAGATATTGATGTGGTCTGGTCATTTTCTTTTTTAGTCACGTTTTTGGCCTTTCCAGTGAAGCCACTGCATTCCAGTGGTCATCATGCGCCCACACTTTTGCAAAGTGCATTGTCTCGTGATGATCCGCATCTGATCTGCCGATTGTTCGCTCTACTGCTGTCAATGACTTGATGGCTCGCATGACTTGTGGCGACTGTTCACTCATGCTGTTTATATAATCGTCAAAGACGCTATCGAAACTCTCGTCATCCTCAGAGAAAAGATCAATCAGGCCCATATCATGAGCCTGATGAACACCCAGAATCTCGGCACGGGCCATCATCCTTGTTGCACGCGCAGGGCCGACCAGCCTTACCAGATCTATCCCGCCGCCCCAGGAGGGCGCAATTTTCAAACGGCTATGAATAAAACCAATCCGTGCACTGGCAGTAGCAACCCTCATGTCGCAGGCAAGCGCCAGTTCGGCACCACCACCAAGCGCCACCCCGTTCACCCGCGCAACAACAGGAACCGGAAAATATCGGATCGCGTCAAGCGCCGCTTTCCCGTGACGCGACAAAGCAGCACCGTCTTCCGCACTCCTATAATCGGCCAACTCCCCCAAATCACCACCTGAGGCAAAGGCTTTGTCACCACTGGCTGATAGCACCGCCAAAGAGATGTTTTCATCTTTGGCATGATCAGTAAATACCTGCCGGAGTTCATCAAGGACGCCGAGCGACAGAGGGTTTCGCTTTTCGGGACGATGGATCGTGACCCGCAGGATGGCACCATCACATACGGCCCGGACGTCATTTGAAGGATTGAATCGTATGGTCATTTGTCAGAAATACGCTATTGAAGTGACAGACAAGGAAACAACTCGAGTTTGCGATGCATTGCCGCGCCTATCACGCGGCAACACCCCAGCTTACAAGCTGCTTTTGAGCTTTACGCAATGTTGCAACACATTTTTCGAAATTATTTTCCATACGGTGACTTGGCCCCGCTACAGCAAGTCCAAGCAATTCATTATTTATGGTTACAGGTACTGCGATAGCAGTCACATCAGCCACATTCTCGCCTCTCGTGGTAAAATACCCCAATTGATTCGCCTCGGTCAGATTCTCGATCAACCGGGCATAGCTGACGATTGTGCTATCCGTTACCTGATCCATTGGATGATTTTCAAGCCACAACCGCAGCTCATCGGGCCGCAACGCCCCCAACATGGTCTTGCCAATACATGTTGAATGAAGCGGTTTTGTATCACCGACGCGAGCGCTGTACCGGATTGTCTGCAAGCTCTCAAGCACCTCCAGATAAATCACCTGGTCCTTCTGGCGCTTGCCAAGAATCACAGTTTCCTGAGTTTCATCACGAACACTTTCAAGTGTTGGTTCAATTCGCTGAAGAATCGGATCATGCGCCGCGATCTCTGTCGCTATATCCAGAAGCCTTCGCGTTGGATACAGATTTTTCTGACGCCCGGTTTGATAGAGATATGATAAATTAACGAGCGTATGAACCAAAGAATGGCAGGTACTCGCCGGAATTTGGCAATAGTCAGACAATTCCCTCAAAGAAAGAGGACGCTTTTCTCTTTCAAAGACTTCCAGAATAGAGAAAATGCGCTCTGCACTCTTATGATCTTTTCCCTCACTCATCATGCCACCTTTATCGTAGATTCCTTGTTTTTATTTCGCCCCCACGCGCCTGCATTATTTAGCTAATCAGCGAGTACAAGCGCCTAAACAGGAAGACACATCCGACCACCATATTTCGATAATTTTTTCATAATACCGAATTATTGTCAAGATATCAAAGCCTTTTCAGCCCCGTAAATATAAGATCAAAGACACCTGATTTAACAGTCAGGCTTTTTCCAAGATCATTTATGATTAATAATTTTATCATATATATCAAACTATTAAATATAATTTTACTTTTTATAACCTGAGTTCCTTCCTGTCGCTTGACCAGAGAACCATGGCCAAACATCTCACGATTTAGGGTTGACAATTAAATTCTTATATATGAATAATATTTCGAAATACCGATAATTATTCGGAACAGCTGCAGAGAGGATACACTCTCTTGTGAAAAAAGCTTGAACAGGGTCATTAAAAAAAGCGTCGCCATCTCAACTCGAAATGGACAAGGGGCAAATGACAATAAAAGGATTACGGCCCACAAACCAGGCCGCTCCAGCAGTTCGCGCAACGTCATTTTTAAAGTGAGGCGCGAAACGGCAATATAGGGATTTTTTTTGTTGGCGACACATTTGCTACGACATCGCAAATAAACAAGGGAGAGAGAAATGAAGAGAGAATCAACCAGATCATACTTAATGCTGGGCAGTGCCATAGCGGTCATGGCATCTGTCTTGGAACCAACCTCAATGACGCAGGCTGCAGAAAATGAGTCCAGCTCATTTGGGCTTGAAGAAATTGTAGTTACGGCCCGCAAGCGCGAAGAAAGCCTGCAGGATGCAGGCTTTGCAGTCAGCGCGCTCGGCAGCACAGACTTAACTCGCCGACCAGATGTTGATCTGTCCAGTTTCTCGAATGCCGCCCCTAACGTCATCATAACGGATATGCAGGAAGGCCCGGGAAGTCCGGCCTCAATGAGTATCCGCGGTATCGGCACCAGCGATCACGAACGTAGTATCGACCCCACTATTGGCGTTGTAGTCGATGGCGTCTTCATTGGTACTGTCGGTGGCGCCATGATCAAGGCACTGGATATTGAGAGAGTAGAGATTCTGCGAGGCCCGCAAGGGACGCTGTTTGGCAGAAACTCCATCGGCGGCGCCTTTCTGCTTGATCGACGCAAGCCAGAAATGGAATTTGGTGGTGAAGTTCGTGCCGGTTATGGCAACTATGATAATGTTAAACTGGATGGCTACGTCAATATTCCCCTTGCCGAAACCTTCGCCGTAAAAATTGGAGGAGCCTTCAACCAGCGTGATGGTTATTTCTATAACTCTGTACTGGATCGGAATCAGGGCGCCGAAGAAACCAAAATGCTGAATATTTCAGCGTTATGGAAACCCACAGAAAAGGTCGAATTATATTACAGGTTCGACAAACAGTGGGTTGATCAGGACGCCAGTGTTATGCACAACGTAGCCTCCCCCGACCAGGCATGGTGCTTCTTCTACGAACAGTGCGCTGCAAGCCCTGATCTGCCACAGAGTGGTGATCGCTATGTTTCCACACAGAATAGTCCCGGCTTCAACGCCTTCTTCAACAGTGACATGCATATCTTCACCGCTAGTTGGGATGTCGCAGATAACTACAGTGTAGATTATCTTTTTGGCCTGTTTAAAACCAATGAAGACGCCCACTGGGATTTTGACGGAACGCCGCTTACACTTTATGATACTGACCGGCCACAAACTTACAAACAGACGAGCCACGAACTTCGCCTTAGCTACAATGCTGATAACCGCCTAAGCTACACAGTTGGCCTGTATGCGTTCAATTCAAAATACAGAATTGATAATTTAAGCACAATCGGGTTCGGAGATCTGGCGTTTGGTCTACCTTCGGGCACATTGCTGATGCCTCTTCAGGTGGTAGAGCAAAGCACTGATTCTTACGCCGCTTTCTTTGAAGGTGATTACAAATTAACTGATGCCTTAACATTTACATTGGGCGGACGTTACACCAAAGACAAGAAAACACAGGGCGTTGAAGACGTACTGTTCCCGGAATTGGCGACTGCAGGCGGGTTAGCCAACCCTGTAGATGAATCCTGGAAGGAATTCACACCTAAAGCGGGTCTTCGCTACCGTTTCTCTGACGACTTTATGGTTTATGGCTTATACAGTCGAGGCTTCCGGGCGGGGGGCTTCAGTGGTCGTCCAGGCACCTATGAGGGCGTGATAACTCCGTATGACCCTGAGACAGTCGACAATTACGAAATCGGTGTGAAATCACAGTGGCTTGATAACAGACTTCGCCTGAACGTTTCCGCTTATTATATGGAATATAAAGACAAGCAGGAAGAGCTCAGCGTTCCTGTGGACACAGTTGGCGGAACCGGCCAGCAAACCTTGTTCGTAAATGCGGCAACCGCCGAATTAAAAGGTATAGAAGTCGAATTGACCGCACAGCTTGCCGAGGGCTTCACTCTTAATGCGATGTTCGGCTATCTTGATGCGGAATATACTGATTTTGATGACCCGCTAACTGGCGCAAGCCTCGAGTATCTCAAACTAAGACGTGCTCCAAAGTACAACTTTACCCTTTCGCCAACATATTCTTTCCTGGCTCTGGAAGGCGAAGTAACGATTTCAGCAGACTGGCATTATGTCAGCGCATATGAGCACACATTCTGGAATACACCTGCTGCCCGCAATGACGGGGCCCATGTCGTGGATGCGCAAATCACTTATGACTACAAAAATACATCGTTTTCTCTTTACGGAAGAAACCTGACCAAGGACGACAGCTATACGATCGGCCTGGATGTCGGCAGAAGTGCAAGCAACCCTGGATTATGGACTTTCGTTGGAACACGTCCTCCACGCACCTATGGCGCTTCGATCACCCAGAGATTCTGATGTAAAATAGCTGCACCCGATTTATGCCGACTCGATCAACGGCTTCATCTTTGGAGAAAAAAATGAGTAAGTATCTACTGGCATTCGAAGAGTTCATGAGAAACGGGCGGAAACGGGCTATGGAAGAGCCCAATCCGCACCGCCGCGCCATTCTCTTGAATTATAACCGGCATGCCGCACTGGAATTCAGTGATAACTGGCGTCACATTTTCACGAAATCCATGACGATAGATGAGCCCTATTACAGGGTTCATCTGGGCAACCCAAGTATAGAAACATTCGACGGGCTGGCACCTGTTAAAGGCTTCTATTCTGCCCTGAACGAGCGCGTCGTCTGGCTGCAGGACGAACAATTGTTTGTTAATGATTGGGGGCTGGCGTCATATTCAACATTTGGCCAGTTCGCGACAGGAGCACAGGTTGTGAATGACGGATACGAAGCTGATGATCCAGATGCCAACTATGCCATGATGTGTCCTTTAGCCATGTTCTGGCCCTACAACGAGGATGCCAAATTGATAGGCGAAGATGTTTATCAGCTTGCTCCTTTTACCGTAATCAAACCAGCGCCGGAGGACATTTTTGATTTTGACCAGCGCTCAAGAATGCTCGGTGAATTTATTGGAGATCTTTCAGACTTTGATGATGCCTAGAAAAGCAAAGTCCTCGAAAGACTGAAAAAACAGCGCGAGACAATAATGTACGACCGTCAAGAGATGCCAGAAAGTCTGGCGACATGGTTGCAAGAGATCGCAACACAATTTGGCGATCAGCCTACCCTCGCGGAAAGTGGCGACAATAGCACTGTTTCCTGTCGCGAAATAGAAAGTCTGACCGCGACGCTTGCTGCAGGGTTTAAAAGTCTCGGGCTGCAGCGCGGTCAGTCAATTGCCATATGGCTTTCTAACAGCCCCCAATGGATAATTGTACATTTTGCTGCCGCCCGGGCGGGGTTATTGACAATCCCCATAAACACCTGGTGCCGGGATTCCGAGGTCAGTCACCTGCTTCGTCTGGGCCAGTGCCAGGCCATTGTTCTGGATACAACATTCCGTGGCATCGATTTCCAATCCATTCTCACAGCAACGATCGCCAATATGGATTCTGTAGCAGACAATCCCCTGAAATGGATCATAAATACCGGGAACGAGAGAATCTCTGAACTTCCAACACCGCAACCGAAACAAACAACGCTGAGTAAAATCCAGGAGCTTGGCAAGGCTGCCAGTATTGATTTCGCTCCCGAAAATCAGAACATGATTGCTTTCGCCACTTCTGGCACAACATCCCTGCCAAAACTGGCACTTCATGGTGAACAGGCTCTCCTTTCCCATGCCAAAGCCATTGTGAAAAAGGCGGGCATGACACCGTCAGACGTTGTCCTTGCCGCCTTACCACCGTGCGGAGCTTATGGTTACGGGCTAATCCTTGCTTCACTGGCAAGTGGTGCCAAGGCCATACAATGCAAGGAATTTGACCTTGATCACGTTATGAATCTGATCATCGGTCAGGGTGTCACTGTAATGGCGCTGACGGAGCCTCTGGTTCGCAAGCTCCTTGACCATCCGCAGGCCAGTCGCAAGGCATTCCAGTCACTCCGGATTGTCTTTTCAGCAGGTGGCACCCTGAAACCCGTCGTGGAACGTGCCGAGCAGGAATTCGACTTTCATATTACCAATGTATACGGTTCTTCGGAAATTCTGGCACTTGCCGCCTTCTGGCCAGCGACCTCTGACACATCGACCCGCAGTGCCGCCGGCGGCCATCTTGTCAGTGACGGCATGCAGGTACGCGCTGTTGACTCTGAAGACAAAGCCGTTCCCGCACATACACCGGGTGAATTGCAATTCCGCGGACCTGTTCTTACCAAAGGTTACTTATCAAACCCGGACGCCACAAACTCGGCCTTTACCGGCGATGGATGGTATCGCTCTCAGGATCTTGGGACTGTTACCAACGATAGCGGAACGAGCTTTCATTATACTGCCCGCCTCAATGACGCCATAAGACTAAAGGGATTTCTGGTTAAACCGGGAGAAATTGAGGATATGCTGCAGTCTCACCCCATGGTTTCTGCCGCACAAGTCGTTGGTGTGCCAGACCGCAGTGGTGAAGATATGGCAGCGGCTTTCGTGATTCTGAAACAGGATGGTACCATCGACAGTCAGGGCTTGCGCACCTTCTGTCGCGACCATATGGCATCGTACAAGGTTCCAAGGTTACTCGAGATTGTCCATTCTTTCCCCATGACCAAAAGCGCAAACGGCGACAAGGTCGTGAAGCACAAGCTGCGTGATATAGCAAAGGACCTGCTTTCAAATGACTAAACCCAAGGCATTACTCGGCCTCGTTGGAGATATTCTGGTTGACCGGGAAAGGCCTGACGAGGTCTTCGATCTCATCAGAGAGACACTGGCCGTGCCCGATCTGCTAATGGGGAATTGCGAATGCGCCTATTCTTCAAGTGTAGAACACTCTCCGGGCGTCACCGTGCCTGTAACAGCTGACCCAAAAAATGTCCCCGCCATAGGCCAAGCCGGATTTGACTTTGTTTCACTGGCAAACAACCATGCACTGGATGCCGGGCACCGGGGCATGTTTGAAATGCACAAACATCTGGAAGCCGCAGGGATCGCTCATGCTGGCACTGGAAGAAATTTGCGGGATGCCCGCAAACCGGCCATTCTCAAGGCAGGTAACACCAAAGTTGCGGTTCTCTCCTATGCCTCTTTCTTTCCCCGGGGTTACGAGGCACTGGATGACTGGCCAGGGCTTGCTCCCATACGAGCTTATAACCACTATCGTGATCGCCTCCCAAATGTCTGGTCTCCGGGCACACCGCCAATAACCACTACTGTACCCCACGAAGAAGATATGGAAAATCTGCGGGAGGATATCGTTGCTGCCAAAAAGATCGCCGACATTGTCGTGATTCAGTTCCATGGCGGCGATTACAAACATCCATTCGTTCTCAGCGATCATGAAATCCGGATTGCCCATTATGCCATCGACATGGGGGCCAATATTATAGCCGCCCACCATCATCATATCCTGAAGGGCATGGAGTGGTACAAGGGTGCCCCCATATTTTACGGTCTGGGTCACTTTGTTTTTGATCTGGAAACCTTCCGCGGCCCAAAGGAAATTGTGACCCATGGGGATCCATTGGACCCTGAAACAGACGAGTCCTACGATCTGGCCCCCCGCAAGGGCTGGCCTCTTCTTCCCTGGCACCGTGACGCCCGCATGAGTGCCCTTGCCTGGGTACAAATCGAAGGCAGCAGTATAAGGGCTGCGGGCTTCCTGCCCTGTATGTTGAACCGGGAAGGTCAGGTTTATGCTGTTGACGCAGGTTCCGACGATGGACGCGCCATCACCGATTATGTGACTCAGGGCTGTCAGGCCGAAAATATGGACACGTCATTTGATATTGACAATGACGTCCAGTTTCAGGGCCTTGCCTCCGTCAGAATGGTGAAGCCTGCCGGGCAGGCTGAATAGAAATATATGGTGCTGCGATTACTCTGCGCACCCAAATTGTGAAAGGATGTTTTTGTGGATCTTGGTCTTAAGGGAAAGGTCGCTCTGATTACCGGCGCCGCACGTGGTATCGGCAAGGCAACTGCCGCTGCGTTACACAAGGAAGGGGCGCTCGTCGCCTTACTGGACATTGATGAAGATGAGGCAATGAAGTCTGCCGCCGAACTTGGCGATGACCGGGCTATCGGCATAAAAGCCGACGTTGTCGACACCGACGATGTCATGCGCGCTGTTGCCCGGATTAGTGAAAAATGGCACAGCCCCGATATACTTGTAAATAATGCGGGCTTTCCCAGGGACGGTTTTATTACCAAAATTTCTGTCGAAGACTGGCGAAGGGTTGTTGATGTTATCCTTGTTGGCGCTTTCAATTGCGCCCGTGCGACGGTTACAGCCATGCATGAGAGAAAATGGGGTCGCGTGATCAACATATCCTCACGTTCCCATCTGGGAAATCCGGGACAAACCAATTATTCCGCCGCCAAGGCTGGCCTTATCGGCTTTACGCGCGCCCTTGCGTTGGAAAGTGGTCGTTTCGGCGTCACAGTTAACGCTATCGCGCCCGGGTTTGTCGAAACTGAAGGCATGCTGACACTGGAAAATTATGATGTGCTGCGCGAGCGATCGATAGCCAAGTCACCCTTAAAAAGGATTGGCTATCCTGCAGAGATTGCTGATGCCGTGCTGTTCCTTGCCAGCCAGAATGCCGGATATATCACCGGCGATGTAATGCATGTAACCGGAGGACGCTATTCATGACTGTTTCTGATGATGCCAGAGCCGTGATGAGCAAACTGGAAACTCCCGCCCTGTTCTTCGACGATCTCGCTGTCGGCATGGAATTTCACAGTGCGGGCCGGACCGTAACCGAGGCTGATATAGTGGCCTTTGCGGGCCTTTCCGGGGACTATAACCAGCTACATGTCGATCGTGAATTTGCAGGAGAAACATCCCATGGGGGGCGAATTGCCCACGGTCTTCTGGTACTCTCCATTCTCTCCGGATTATCAACTCGTATTCCCGTTATGCAGGCCATTGGTGACGCAATTATCGGCCTTGCCGGCCTTGAATGCCGGTGGAAAAAAGCGACAAAAATCGGTGATACCCTGCATGTTCAACTGACCGTGACTGACCTGAAACTGACCAGCAAGGGAACGAGCGGCATTGTAACGCTGAACCGGAATGCGGTTAACCAAAACGGGGAAACAGTCATGGAAAGCGTCTGGAAACTTCTTGTGCGCTCAAAAGCAGGAGCACAGGCCCAATGACTGAAGATACGATCAATGTATATGGCCATAATCTGGTCAAGGATATTATGGGCAAATGGAGCTTTGCCGAAATCATGTTTGCTGCGATCACCGATGGAGAACGGCCTACCGCAAATCAGGCCCGCATGATTGACGTGTTGTTGACAACCTTTGTTGATCATGGCGTGACGCCCAGCTCACTGGCAACACGTCTGACGCTTCTTGGCGCGCCCGAAGCCATGCAGGCCGCCATTTCTGCAGGCTTGTGTGGCGCAGGTTCCCGTTACCTGGGTACGATGCAGCTTACTGGCGACCTGTTGTCGTCAGCTCTTCAAGCAGAAGCTGATTCAGGCCGGGTAACGGACCTGCCTGGTCTGGCAACGGAAATTGTCAAACAGTACAAGGCAGAAAAGAAAATTCTGCCGGGTCTTGGTCATCCAGAACACAAGCAAGGCGATCCCCGTACACCAAAGCTGATGGAAATCGCCGAAGAAACAGGTATTGCAGGCAATCATTGCAGGCTTTTATTCGAAATTGCCACCGCACTCTCCAATATATCCGGACGCAACCTGCCGGTAAATGCCGCCGGCCTGTCCGGAGCGATCGTTGCCGATATGGGGCTGCCTTCCGAAGCCGGGCGTGGTTTGGCAATAGTCTCCCGTGCCGCTGGACTGGTCGGGGTTATCCTGAGTGAAATCAAGCACCCTACGGCACAGGGCATTTGGGACGGGCTACGCTGATTGTGAGAGAATAACCGAAAACTACCCAGAAACAATTTCAGAAAGGACTCATGCCATGGCACGCTTTGATAACAGGGTCGCAATTGTCCTTGGGGCGTCAGAAGCGGATTCGATGGGGGGCGTCATTGCACGACGGCTCATTGACGAAGGTGCAAAAGTCATCGTTGCCGCACGACGGCAGGAAAAGATCAGCGCACTTGCTGCCCAGATTGGCGCCGAAGCGACCACATGCGACATTACATCGGAACAGCAAGTGGCCGACCTCGCAAAATTTGCCATTGATCGTTTTGGCCGGCTGGATATCGCCGTCAACTGCGTTGGTGAAGCCATTATGGGATATATTGCAACGACCGACGAAGCCGCCCTGCGCAAGGCAACCGACCTTCATTACATTGGGCCATTCTTTTTCATCAAGCACATGGCTGCGAACATGCAATCCGGCGGCTCAATCGTGACACTGTCATCCATCACCGCGACCCTGACCTTTCCGAACCATGCAGCTTACATGGGGGCCAAGGCCGGCACAGATCATCTGGTCCGTGTCGCTGCCTTCGAATACGGCGCAAAAGGCATCAAAATTAATTCTGTTTCACCAGGCTTCACAGAAACACCCATGACCCAGGGATTTCTTGAAACCCCGGGCATACGGGAAGCATTTGAGAACGAGATCCCCCTGGGGCGCCTGAACACGGCTGAAGATGTGGCTGCCGCCGTTTTATGGCTCAGCGCCGACGAAGCTTTCCTGACCGGGCAGAATATTCATCCGTCAGGAGGCAATACCCTGCGCCGCCTGCCCGTGCTTGAGCTGGGGACCTGACCGGGCAAAACGCCTGTATTTTCGATAATCCGCTAAAGACCCTAGCCCCAAGGAGAAAACTCATGCGATTGAAGCATGTGACCAGCCCTGTCAACATTGGTCCAGTAGAGATTAAAAACCGCATCGTACGCACCGGGCACGGAACCGGGCTGGGGGGCGGCACGATGAGTGATACCCTGATCGAATATCACGCTGCCAGGGCAAAGGGAGGTGTCGGGCTGACCATTATCGAATTACTCTCGGTACACAGCTCAGCCTATCCATTCCTCATCGCTGGCGCACCGGGCATTGTTGAAGGATACCGCAAACTTATGGAGCGTGTTCGACCATACGATATGCGCATATTTCAACAGATTGGGCATCTTGGAAATGAAATACCGCAGGCGGACGGCAGCCCGCCCTGGTCCGCATCAGACTCAATCGGCGCATTCGTCGGCATACCGGCTGAACCCATCACAAAACAGCAAATCAGCGAACTTGTCGATTGTTATGTCGCCGCAGCACGCGATTGTGCAGCAGGCGGCCTGCACGGCGTAGAACTGCATATGGCGCACGGCTATCTGGTACAACAATTCCTGTCTCCTCTTCACAATCGCCGTACAGACGAGTATGGTGGCAGCTTCGAAAACAGAACGCGCCTGGCCGTTGAACTTGCAACGGCGGTTCGGGAGGCTTTACCCAAATCAATGGCCTTGGGGGTTCGACTGAGCCCGGAAAATATCGAAGGGGGCCTGATAGCTGAAGATATATCCCGCATCGCGAACCTTTTATCTGACAAAGGACTTGTGGACTACGTCAACCTTACAGTTGGTACCGACTATGCCATGCATAAAATTATCGGCGCCATGCATGAGCCAATGGGGTACGAACTGCCCAATGCAGCGCCGGTAAAAGCTACATCAACCATTCCCCTGCTGGTCACCGGTCGTTTCCGAACCCTGCAGGATGCCGAACAGGTCATTGCTGCCGGAGAGGCAGATCTGGTCGCCCTGACAAGAGCACATATCGCGGACCCCGATATCGTCAAAAAAACGCTGGAAGGCAGGGAAGATGAAATCCGCCCCTGTATCGGGTGCAATCACGGCTGTATTGGAGGCCTGCTTGATCATGGCGCTATAGGCTGCGCTGTTAATGTCGCTGTCGGGGCCGAAGCGACGCTGGCAGAAGAGCTGATCGAGACAGCAGCCAACCCCAAAAAGGTTCTGGTCGTTGGGGGCGGGCCAGCCGGAATGGAAGCCGCTCGCGTTGCCGCACTACGGGGACATAAAGTTATCCTCGCCGAGGCAACCGGCGATCTTGGCGGGTGCATCAGTATCGCAAGACGAGCGCCCCGAAGGGTTGGAATTGGTGATATCACCGACTGGCTGGAGCGCGAGATTTTTCGATTGGGAGTAGACGTCAGGCTGGGAACCTATGTAACCGCCTCTGATGTACGCGAAATGGAACCAGATATCGTCATTGTCGCAACAGGTTCTTCGCCCCGCATGGATGGGCGCCAGCATTTAACTCCGGGGTATATTGCCACAGGCATGCAGCAACCTGAAGTTATCTCCAGTCACGAATTGCTGATGGCCCGCAGTAACCGCGATTGGGGCCGTCAGGCAGTCGTCTTTGATGATACCGGACATTATGAGGCTGTTGCAGC
Organism: Sphingomonadales bacterium; assembly: GCA_965227345.1. Taxonomy (GTDB): domain Bacteria; phylum Pseudomonadota; class Alphaproteobacteria; order Sphingomonadales. Next base: position 2,813,036 of record OZ245755.1, on the reverse strand, counting down.
AGCTGAATATCTGACCGAAAAGGGTATTGCTGTTACATTTCTTTCAAGTTTTTCCAGTTTTGCGCCTAAACTGGAATCGAGCCTTTCCGCTACACCTGCCCTGGAGCGACTGGCGAAAGGGGACTTTAAACTTGTGACCTATGCAAAGCTCCTAAGTGTTGAGGATAATGGTCAGGTTAAAGTAACGCAGCGATTTGGCGGACAGGAATTTACCACACAGGCGGATACGGTCGTTTTTGTCTCGCAGAATGCCGCAAACCGGGAACTTCAGGATGACCTGGCCGAAGATTCAATCAAGGTCATACCAGTTGGTGATGCAAGGAGCCCCCGTTTTCTTCAGACCGCAATCCGTGAAGGGCATTTAGCCGCCAGAAATATTTGATTACAGGAAAGCCATCAAGCTATGGGTGTTTTGGACGGGGTGAAAGTTCTTGAACTGGGTGGACTTGGCCCAGGACCTTTTTGCGGAATGATGCTGGCTGACATGGGTGCCGAAGTGGCGGTCATTGAACGAAGCGGCCCGCGTCATACCGACCACCGGTATGACGTCTTTAATCGTAATAAAAGATCTGTCCAGATTGACCTCAAGAAAGATGTCGGCAGAGATACATTTCTCGACCTTGTAAACGTGGCTGACATGATCATCGATCCCTTTCGGCCCGGTGTCACGGATCGCCTCGGCATCGGCGCGGACGCCTGTCTGGCGCGCAATCCACGCATTGTTTATGGCCAGATCACAGGATGGGGCCGCGATGGGCCCCTTGCCCGGTCTGCCGGACATGATTTGAATTATATCGCACTCACGGGGGCACTGGACAGTATCGGCCCCCGGGAAAAGCCAGTCCTGCCGCTTAATCTGCTCGGTGATTATGGCGGCGGGGCGCTATATCTTCTATCGGGGCTGCTTGGCGCCCATATTCATGCCCTTAAAACAGGCGAGGGACAGATAGTAGATGCAGCCATGTGCGATGGTGTGGCCAGTCTGATGGCTGGCACATACGCCTACTGGCAGGAAGGCCGCTGGACTCCTGAGCGTGCGTCAAATTTTGTAGATGGTGGCGCCCCCTATTATAACGTTTATAAATGTAAGGATGGTCATTTCATATCAGTCTCTCCTCTTGAAGCCCGTTTCTATCAAGAGCTGATAAAACGTCTTGGCTTGGAACACCATGATCTGCCAGACCAGTATGACAAGGCAAGAAGCGCTGAACTGCACGAAAAACTTGCGGAGGTTTTCGCCACTCGGACAAGGGAAGAATGGTGTAAACTTCTTGAAAATACAGATGCCTGTTTTGCGCCCGTTCTCAGTATTGAGGAAGCGCCTGATCATCCACATATGAAGGCAAGAAATGTCTTTATTCGCCATGATGACCTATTGCAACCGGCCCCTGCACCCCGCTTTGTCGGCACGCCTTCATCTATGCGCAACGGCCCACCCAGACCCGGCGCCGATACAGAAAAATGCCTGATTGACTGGGGCTTGACACCAAAAGACATCACATCTCTTCGCAAGACTGGCGTAATACCTGATATTGAAAAATCATAAGAGGTGAGTTGCTCGTCCTCATCGAGGCTTCCCGCCAATTATCCGGTCAGGACAGGAACCAGACCACCATCAGCCCCGATTCACAAACACAGTAACGCTCTGTCCAGAACACTGGTCCAGTCAATTATGAAAAAGTTTAACGGACAATATTTACATAAGCTGCGGTGAAGCACCGAAGTTATAGCATTAGTCTTCCACAACCCTTGCCTTTTCGAATTTCCTGGTGCCTTCGCCAGTATTTTTACCAACCACTATTTCATCACTGATGGTAATTGTCATGAAATCCTCAGCTGTAACAAGACGGCCATCAAAATAAGGCTTCGTTTCTTCAGCCAGTTGCCGGGCTGTTGTGTCCGGCGGAATGATATGTGAATAGACGGCCATCCGTGGCTTCGTCTGCTGGAATACATACCCTGCCTGCGCGGGCGTAGAATGAACTGACAGGCTCATGTTTGCCAGTTTGGCTTCTTTGGAATTGCCCGGAGACGGCACCTGCACTTCATGGACAAGAACATCCACATCCTTGCCAAAAACATTAAGCTCGCTTGCAGGTGTTGAACGGGTATCACCCGAGAAAACTACAGAACGGCCCTTATAGTCAATTCTGTACCCCAAAGTCTGGCCGTAAAAATCAAGCTTCTCGCCGGTTTTGACATTGATCGGCATGTGCTCAACTTCAAAGGCCGTTATCTTCAGGCTGTCTTTGTCAAAAATCACGCCGGGCGCAATATCATGAGCAACAATATTTGACCCTTTCATCGGAATACCCACAAGACGGCGCATATCCTTGTCCCATTTGTACGCGGCATCAAAATGGCGGGCCATTTCTTCCATACCTGCCGGACCATACACTTTCATTGGCACGCGTCTTCCGTACATCCAGCCCGTGAGAGACAAATCCGTGATATCAACAGTATGATCATAATGAAGGTGAGTAACCAAAATTGTACTCAACCCGGTAATCCATTCCCACCCTCCTGCCCGAAACATCTGTTCACGTACACCTGAGCCTGCATCAATCAGAAACAAATGTGGGCCGGCTTCTACCAGTATCCCGGGACCAGATCTCTGTAACGATGGTCTCGGCGCGCCTGTTCCCAAAAAAGTTAGCTTAATAATGCCCTTTTCCTCACTGACCTGCCCTGTAGACGTGTTCGAACCGGAACAGGCTGCTCCTGTTGAAAGGAACAAGGAAAACACAACCAGCCCTGCCCACTTCAAAACACTTAACCGCTGCATCCCTTTTTCCTTTATTCCATACATTTCGAAATCCCTCTTAATCTTAAGTCTGACCACATTTCCCGCCTTCGAACTGTTGCACACTCACCTAAACTGTCCCGGCCCGAGCCAGCATCGCATGCATCAACACATTTGCACCCGCCGCCAGATCCGAAGGCGTAGCATTCTCTGCTTCATTGTGACTTATACCATTTTCACAAGGCACAAATATCATGGTCGTGGGGACAACTTCTGCGAGATTGGCTGCATCATGCCCCGCCCCACTCAACATTTTCTTGTTTGTGTGGCCAAGCTTATTGGCCTCCCTCTCGACAAGCTGCACGAGTTCATGATCAAATATCACCGGTGGGATCATACAAATATCTTTAATTTCCAGTTCAAGATTCGAACGTTCTGCTATTTCTGACAACTGGATACGAAGCTCAACATCAAGCCGCTCCAGCACTTTTTCTTCCGGGTGTCTCAGGTCAATCTGGAAAGCGACACCACCAGGGATTGTACTTGCCGCATTTGGGCTGACATTAAAGCGTCCCACAGTAAGCCGGATTGCCGGATCTTGCACTGTCGCCAGATCATTCAGCGCGACCACCATTTTGGTCGCTCCCGTCAAGGCATCACGGCGCAGGCCCATGGGTGTTGTCCCTGCATGATTGTCCTGGCCGGTTACCTGAACATCAAACATCCTCGCGCCCTGAATGCCTGTAACGACACCGATTGTCTTTTCCTCGTTCTCGAGAATTGGCCCCTGCTCAATATGTACTTCAATAAAACACTCAAGCGGGTGGCTTTCTATCGTGAATGCATCCCCAAGATATCCGCATCTGATCAGATCTTCCTTGACCGTTGTTCCATCCACCGTTCTGGTCTCATGAAGCTCGGATGCAGACAGCATGTCTGAAAATACCATCGAACCACTGGTAGGAGGTGAAAAGCGCACGCACTCCTCGTTGGTCCACACAATATTCTCCAAAGGCGCCTCTGTCACAATGCCATGATCATTCAAAGTTCTGAACACTTCAAGCCCCGATAACACGCCATATATGCCATCATATAATCCTGCGTGTGGCTGTGTATCCAGATGGCTGCCCGTTCCAACAGCTGGCAACGCATTATTATTCCCGGGACGCCGTGTAAAAATATTGCCGGCTTCATCTATCCGAACTTCACACCCTGCTTCCCTACTCCACTTGATAAACAGGTCACGTCCCAGGCGGTCCTCATCGCTTAGCGCAAGCCGACAACACCCTCCGTTGGGCAAGGCTCCTATTTTCCCCATATCCTGATGGGCTTGCCATAACCGTCCCTCATTGATGCGAAGTGTGTCCACTTTCTGCTCCATAATGTATTCTCTGTTCTGTCTTTCAACACACATGTGACGGGCACATCACACGCATCTGAAAATCATGCGAAGTCTGTCGGAAAAGTCGCATCTCACACAGCGACCAGCCAGTGTGCGCTCCCCGTTTCATCAGGAAGCGCATGCCTGTTCGGCAATTGCTTTCAGCAACACGTCAGCAGGCCCAAGTTAAAAATCGATCGTGGCCCGAGCGCCGTACATACGTGGCGTACCCCAGATTGGTACAGTTCCACCGCCAATCGCACCGGAGCCGAATGCATGCACCCAGTAGCCTTTGTCCAGAACATTATCGGCAAAGATTTCCAGTGTGATACTTGAATGTTTCGGAGGCTGAACCATAATTCTCAAGTCCAGAACACCATAAGATTCACTCCCTTGCAGCGGATTCTGGCTAAGATTAAAATACATCTTGTCCTGCCAGCGATAACTCGCCTGAAAAGTTATTTCTCCTTCATCTCTCAAGGGTAGATGGGCCTGTCCCGTGATCGAGAAACTAAGGTCCGGGGCTGCTGAAACGGAATTGCCGTCAAACCCTGATGCCGGATCCTTGATTTCTGTATGGAGATAGCTTACCGCACCGATCAGATCAAAATACTGGCTGGGGCGGACACTAAAATCAGCTTCCACGCCATAGATTTCCGCCTTGTCCACATTTGTCAGGACCGGGGTATTAACACCGATGGGAGAGGGAACCGTCAGAACCTGCTGCAGCCCTTTGTAATCGCTATAATAGACAGCCGCATTGAAAATCAGACTTCTATCCAGCCAGGTGCTTTTCACGCCGGCCTCAAACGTTGTTACTTCTTCCTTGTCAGACGGCGCTGCTGCAAACGGATCAGAACTAAACAAAAACTGTGCGTTAAACCCGGGTGCCTTATATCCTGTTGACACACTGGCATAGTACATCATGTCTTCATTTGGGCTGTAATCCAGAGCGGCACGCCAGGTAAACACATCGTTGCTGGAGTCAAAATCAAACGGCACAGCAACACTTGGATTAACAAAAGGGAATACCAGCGGCGCAAGGTTGGTCCCCTTATGGTTTTTGTCTTCTTTGGTAAATCTGGCCCCCAGCGAAATATTCAGTCTTTCTGTCAGAGCATACGTACCGTCCGCAAATGCCGCATAGGATTTTGTGGAAACATCAGATGCGCCGAGATAGCCTTGCGGGTTTGGGAAAAAGCCAAAATTCGACGAGACACTTGCTTCCGACCAGAAATAAAATCCGCCCACAACCCAGTTGAACCTGTCTCCAGCTCCCTGAAGCCTGATCTCCTGACTAAACTGATCATAATCATTGGAAGAACCAATAGTATTACCTGCTGTCACAGAACCATCAGCGTCTTCCTGTCTGGATTTTTTTAGCCCTTCATAGGCTGAAACCGAAACCAGGCTCAGTTGATCATTTATTTCCCACTGCAAATCAGCCGAAAACCCCCAATCCTTGCGGCTTGCTGGTGGCGGCGTATTGCCACTGATGATTTTTGCAGGGTCATTCGTTCCAGCTTCACCGGCATTGGTCACACAATTACCCGCCAATGTATCGCTGTCGGAACACACTGTCGCAAATGTGGGATCCTGCGGATCACGATTACCAAAAAGACCATAACCGGGGCCCACACCGTCCATATCCGAATAGTGTGCGCGTATAAGAATTTCTGCTTTTTCGGAAAGGTCTACAGCCAGTTGTGCGCGACCGGAAAATACATCGGTTTTCCACCATTTGTCATTATTGACGATGTTCGTCTGCAAGCCCCGGTCTGTACTGGACTTTGCAGATACGCGAAAACGAACTCCTTCTGTCAGGGGACCACCCGCGGCACCCTCAAACACGCGCTTGTCAAAATTACCATATTGAGCGCTGGCATAACCTTCATATTCGTCCGTCGGGCGCTTGGAAAATATGTTCACCAGGCCGCCGGTTGCATTACGCCCATAAAGCGTTCCCTGCGGCCCACGCAAAACTTCTATACGCTCCAGGTCATATAAGCTGGATGAAAAATTTGAGGAGGAACCAAGTGGCACACCGTCAAATACAACCTGAACCGGAGATTCCGAAGCATCTGTTATCGAATTGAGATTTATGCCCCGCAAACTGAAACGGGCAACGATACCATTATCCTGAAGCTGGAGACTGGGCACCCGATTTGCGACATCTTCCAAACTTTGAAACCCGGCATTTCTCACATCATAGCCAGAAAAGGCTGAAACCGAAAGCGGGACATCCTGCAGTGATTGAGAGCGCTTTTGCGCTGTCACAATAATTTCGTCGAAAGCTTCCTGAGCGCAAACCCACCCGGTTGACAGCGCCGTAGCAGCCATAAAGGTGGCGATCCCGACATTCATAATTCCAGCCCTGGCCATATTTCCTCTCCTTTTCTATCCAGTATAATGCAGCGTTACTTGCGTAAAGAATGACATGTCAGGCAGATATTATTTTAAGCGCCCCCGGATACGTAACCGGCACTTAAGTCTGAAAAGCACAAATCAAGCCTCGCATTGTCATTCATACCGAGCCTTAATTCTGCGACAGACAGCGGAAAACATTGTCCTCAAAATATGGATTTAAAAATTGAGAAAAGAAACAAACGACTACATTTATGTAACTTTAAAGACAGGTGTTCTTTATCTTTGAAAAAACACAGGCAGTCCATTCGACTGCATACCTAGGGTCAGGACCCATTAATGTGATTGGTTCAGCAAGAGCAGATTAATAGGTCCTGACCCTAGCGCACACAATCCATAATCAACCCATGGTCCTTGATTATTTTCATCCCAATGGTTGTGAATGTCCCCTTGACCCCGGGCATTGATGCGATTTGCGTTCGGACCAGTTCGTCCAGCGCCGTGATATCGGGCACTAAAACGTGCAGCATGTAATCGGCCTCGCCAGTCGTTGCGTAACACCCAAGAATTGATCCGTTACGCTGAACAGCTTCTTCAAACTGGTGCTGGCGATCGGATGAAACCCTGGCCTGCACAAACGCCTGAAGATTGAGCCCCAGGGCAATCGGGTCCAGAACAGCCCGGTATTCCTTAATGATTTTTTGCTGCTCGAGATTTTGAACCCGGCTCCAGCAGGGTGTTTTTGACAGATTAATTTGTTCAGAGAGTTTGCTAAACGAAAGCCTGCCATCTTTTTCAAGCGCACGAAGTATAGCTCCATCAATACGGTCCATCATAGAAAATCATCCTAAAGTTTATGGTCTATGTAGAATAAATTTTCTTAAATCAAAAAAACAAGGGATATTTTCGAATAATGTTTTCCCGGATCGAGGTTAAACTTCATACAATGGGGAAGAGCCTCCGCAGAGACATGCCCTGATCCTAATTCAGTTGGCCAAACAAAAGAATTGTAGAACACACGCGCTGGACTTAACACATATGACAAATATTACGCTGGCCACCTCACAAGCAAAGGTTCACAAAAGTATTTTCGGTCATCCTGCAGGACTGTTCACGCTTTTTCTGGTAGAAGCATGGGAGCGCTTCACATTCTACGGAATGCGCGCATTGCTTATCCTGTTTATGACGGCCACGATAAGTACTGGAGGCCTTGGCCTCGCACCTGAAACCGCAGGGGCTATATACGGGCTTTATATGGCTGGAGTGTATCTGCTGTCACTGCCTGGCGGCTGGCTGGCAGACAGGGTTATTGGCCCCCGGAAAGCTGTATTTTGGGGTGCCCTCCTGATTATACTTGGTAATTTGATTATCTCGATCCCGGGACAGATATCACTATTCTTTTCCGGTCTGCTTGTCATTACATTGGGCGTCGGTTTATTAAAACCGAACGTCAGCGTCATGGTAGGCTCACTCTATCAAAATGATCCGCCTGCGCGCCGGGATGCCGGATTCTCCATTTTCTATTTTGGTATTTATCTTGGGGCATTTATCGCACCTCTGATTGCTGGCACACTGGGAGAAACGTTAGGATATCGCTGGGGCTTCTTTTCTGCTGCCATTGCCATGGTATTGGGCCTGATAACATACAGGATGACCAGCCACTGGCTGGGGGATGTCGGCCTGCATGTCCACAAACTTGCCCACAAGGAGCGCCGAGCCAGCTGGTTTGTTCTTCTGGGCCTGTTAGTCCTGGCAGCATTCATGTTTACCTCAGACACAATAGCCAGCATTTCGGTATTTCAATGGGCCAATGCGCTGGGAACGCTCATGATCGCGTTGACTGTGTTCTTTTTTGGCTATGTGCTGCTATTGGGGGGACTGTCTAATACAGAACGCAAACGGATTAGTGTAATTCTTATTCTATGCCTGTGTGCAGCATTGTTTCTGGCCGGGCTTGAACAAGCTGGATCAACAATGAATCTCTTTGCCCGCGATTTCACCGACCGTTCTTTCCTTGGTGATTATTTTAGCACCGGCGCACATCCCGCAAGCTGGTACCAGTCTATCTCGCCAAGCTTTATTCTGATTCTTTCGCCTTTTTTTGCCTGGATGTGGATATCTCTGGGCAGAAAGTCCCGTGACCCTTCCGCACCCGTAAAATTTGGCCTGTCACTCATCCTTTTGGGCTCCAGCTTTGCCGTTATGATACTGGCTGTAAAATTCACAATCTCAACAGGCCTGAAAGCTTCACCCGCGTGGCTGGTCAGTGTTTATTTTCTACAAACAGTTGGCGAACTTTGTCTTAGCCCGATTGGGCTGTCGAATGTATCAAGACTGTCTCCCGGCAAATTCGCCGGCCAGATGATGGGTATGTGGTTTCTGGCCGCCGCTATGGGAAGTCTTGTCGCAGGCATGATTGGAGGGAGCATAAGCTCCGCTCCTTTGTCAGATATGCCCCACCAATTTCTGAAAATGGCAATTGTCGGTATTGGGGCAGGTATTGTGATGTTGTTACTGGCTCGGCCAATAATAAAGTGGATGGCGTTTGATAAACCCTAACGGGGCGGCAATTTACCATTATTGAGGGCTCTAACACCTCTTGCTAAAAAGTCGGCATAGCTTGATGCATCAATATTACTCCCGCAAATAATGAGTGCCACTTTTTTGCCCGTCAATGTTTCACGCAACGGCCCAAGCAGCGCTGCCGTCGATGCGGCACCTGCCGGCTCAACGCTCAAACTCATCTCGTAGAACAAAAGTGCTGCAGCCGCAGACATTTCGTCGTCTGTGATCTGGACAATATCATCTACGTATTTTGAAACTATTGACATCGCATACTGATTTGTAATCGGAGGCGATATACTGTCAGCAATTGTGGTCATTTTATCCATCTGCTGAAGTGAGCCCGCCTTGATGCTTTTGCTCATAACGCCGGCCCCCGACGGCTCAACTCCATATACCTTGCAAGCAGGATTCAACATCTTGAAACACGCGGAAATACCCGAGATCAGCCCGCCACCACCAACAGGCACAATGACAGCGTCAACGTTCTCTACCTGTTCGAATAATTCCAGCGCGATTGTAGCTGTACCACAAACGACTCCCTTGTTGGGAAAGGAAGGAATATAGGTACGCCCTTCTTCCTTCTGCATTCTGTCTATTCTGGCAAAACCATCATCAATATCGTCAACAAGCGTGACGTCCGCTCCATATCTTCTGGCAGCCTCTATCCGTGCCAAATTGGCTGCCGACATCATGAGGACTTTCGCACTGGCCCCAACACTTGCCGCCGCATAAGATGCAGCGATTGCATGGTTCCCGGCACTAATGGTAGTGATACCTGCCCGCCGTTGCTCTTCGGTCATTGCCAGCGCATTGTTTATCGCCCCTCGTGCCTTGAATGTACCTGTTGGCTGGAAAATTTCCAGCTTCAGATGCGCTTCCGTATTCAGTCCCAACCTTTGTTCAAGCATTGGACCATGCCAGCGTTGCACAGGCGTCCGTACGACATGGGGGGCTATCCGCCCATGAGTCGCTCTAATTTCATCCAGTGTTGGCACCGCAGAATTATCTTCGTCGGTCATTTGATATTCCAGTCTTCCTGTTAAATTGCATATGTTCGGAAAACTACCCTGATCAAGAATTCAGCTCATTCTTTTGGTACCAAGGGTATATTTTCACAACGATGTTTAATGATTCATTATATTTGGAAGACCATTAGCCTTTAATGCATGATTTTTGCAAAATAATGTTTTGCAGGGGATAATTATCAATTTGGAAAAAAGAATAATGTTTCGGTGTGAATGAAAGACAATCAGATTTGTATGATATGTAAGGAGCTTCAAGATGGGTTATACTGAATTTACAGTCAGCGAGTTTGAAGCACGTGCTGAACGTGCTCGCGCGCTGATGACTGAAGCACGTCTCGACGCGGTCGTTGTCAGCAGTCAGAAAAACGTCGAATATCTCAGTGGCTTCATGAGTAATCTTTGGGCCAGCCCAACACGACCTTTTTATACCCTCCTGCCACGGACAGGTTCTCCTTTTGCGCTGATTCCGCAAGGAAGCAATGCAACATGGCTTGACTCATCATGGATAAAAAACCTGGATACCTGGCCATCACCCCGTCCGGAAGATGAAGGTGTTACCGAACTTGCAGTCATACTCAAAAAGATATCTGGCAAGTTTGGCCGTGTGGGCATTGAAATGGGCCCCGAGTCCCGAATTGGCATGCCCCTGGGCGACGCCCTCCATTTGATTGAAGCACTTAAACCACTTGAGATTGCTGACTGTTCCACTCTTTGTCGTGATTTAAGGATCATAAAATCTGAAGCGGAAGTTTCCTGTGTGCGTCACGCCTGTCATGTCGCGTCGGACGCCTTTGACCAGCTTCCCGGCATGATCACCCCGGGCTGCACAGAAAAACAGGTTGCGAACCGGTTCTCGGCAACAATGATGTCAGGTGGAGCTGACAATGTCCCATTCATCGCCATGGGCGCCGGGGCAGGAGGATATGCCAGCATTATCGGGCGGCCTACACAACGAGTCCTGTGCTCTGGCGATATTCTTGCCATTGATACGGGCGCAGAGGTAAACGGCTATCTTTGTGACTTTGACAGGACCATCGCAATAAACGAACCTTCTGACGAAGCTAAAAAAGCTTATGAAGTGCTGTACAAGGCAACTGATGCCGGAATAAAAGCAGCTGCACCCGGCAACAAGGCATCTGACCTCTATCACGCGCAACTGGGTGTTATTGAGGCTGAAGGCGCGATTCCTGCAACCATGGGGCGTTATGGCCATGGACTTGGGAAAGCGCTCACCGAGTGGCCATCGAACAAACCTGATGACCAAACCATCCTGCTTCCAGGCATGATCATGACTATTGAACCCGGTGTTGATTTTGGCAACGGCAAAGTCATGGTTCAAGAGGAAAATCTCGTTATTACGGAAGACGGCTGCGAACTATTGTCGCAACGTGCTCCACGCGAAATGCCCGTTGCTAAGTGGTAGCAAGAAATTTGAATATTAGAAGGGTAGTAAGGTCACGTGGAAGTTTGAGATACCTGAATTGTTGACCCGGCGGGGGTAGACGGTTCTCCATATCCCTGCCCCATGGATATTCGTTCTGAAGACGAGCGCCAGAAAGAGGTAGCCGAGACCGAAGGAGCGCCGATCACCATATTTGGCGGGAACAGTAATCCGTATATCGACTATGAAAGTATTGACCTTCTGTTAAGCCTGCAGCACCCGCGCTCAGGCGGCTATGATGAAATGTGTTTCATCATCATGGGGCAGGGTCATCATGAGCTTTATGGTTAGAACCAGGACTGGCCGATTGCCACCACTATTCCTGAAGCAGCTCCTTGCTTGATGCCACCAAAAATGCGCTAACCCTAAACTCAAAATCGGGGGATTAACCAACTCTTCAACCTCGAACGAAGCATCACATTATCTGCGCCAGCATGCTGAAAGCCGAAGAGACAGTTTAAGCAAATTCTAGAACTCTTCGTCCCAAGACCAGCTCAACCCGTCAAGAAAACGGAGAAGCCAAGCGATTCTCAATTCTGCAAAGCGATCCCCACATTTGGATAGTGACCCAGCTGGCTTAGGGAATTTGAGATTAAGCCGCTGATATTACACGTGTTCTGATGGCCTGAATGGGTCTTCATGATCCAAATTTCAATATATTCCCTGTTTCTAGGGGGTATCAGGGAAAAATACCCTGTTATGAGCCTGCGCATAGCAGAGACCGGTTCGCAGGTGACTGCCCGCACCGCCAACAATAGACTGATATTTTGAGTGTTTTGGAGTTCTCTGTATTCGTTAGGTTTTATAGAGGGTTAGCCGGATACTTGTTGCAGAGAATGGCATTAAGGCCCATTTTCAGGCACCTTTTGCACATCTTTCACTACTTTTCTCTGTGAGCCTCTTTTCGGGTACCTGATTTTGGACATTTGCATCTCATTGATACAGAGCCGCCCGATACATGGAAAGTCTTGTCCCGCCACTTTTACCGGGCAAGTCCAGATCCTTCCCTTCCCTTCCCTTCCCTTCCCTTCCCTTCCCTTCCCTTCCCACTCCCGAACCCTCGCAGGCATATCTATACGATTTCTCCCGAAATGAGGAAAAGAAGCCTCAACTAGATATAGCTTCGATTACATCCGGTGCAATCAATAAAGCTCTTCCTTCAGAGCGTGCTGATACATCTCTTCAAGCTGTTCCGGCGTATATTCAGGCAGCTTCACCAGATCGCTCATAATCTTGCCGACCATGGGAAAATCACCCCCCATAGCCCAGCTTTCCGGATCCCAGACGCGAGAGCGCTTGAGTGCCTTGCCACAATGAAAATAGGCGTGCTCAACGGAAACCTTGACAACACTTTTGGGCTCCCTGTTAATCTCCATCGTTACTTTCAGGAGTTCAGGGCTCCTTGTCACCGTTGCAGAACCGTTCAGTCGCAGAAACATATCCAGTTTAGGCACCAGAAGAAGCATGCCACAGCGCCCGGTCTGGATGATATTACTGATGGTTTCAAGCTTGTTGTTACCAAGCCAGTCGCCAAAAACCACTGTTTTGCGATCTATAATTTTAACAAAACCCGGCTCACCGCCACGCGGCGAGGCGTCCAGTCCCTCTTCCGTCTCAGAAGACAGAACAATCAACGGCACCCGGCGAATAAACTCAATCATATGATCATGCAGAAAAGTCAACGTGGCTTTCGTCACCATTGAATGAGGCTCAATATAATGTTCTCGAAGTTTCTCAAGGCTGTCGATGATATATGGATCTTCCATTGTCACGTCCCTTTTCACTCTATTATTTCTGTCATTCTAATCTAAAATACCGTGTCCGGTTCGAAGTTTTCTCTCTCGCCTTTGCCTTCACCAACGATGTTCCCAGTTATTCCGTAAGAGCGGTTATCGGCCTGAAAGCCGCCAGAGATCGCCACAAAAATAATAATCCGGTCAAAGTCGTCGTAAAAATGGAAATCGCAAGCGCGTAGACAAGTGCGTGAGGGCCAGCTGATGTGGTCAGGCTGTCGCTAATCAAACCAACCAGCGGAAGACCAAACGTCAGGGACACAATATTGGCCAGAGAGACATTCGTTGCAATGGCAAGGGAGCGAATTTCCGGTTGCGCCTCACGCTGGATAAGCGTCACCGCAGGGCTCAAATATCCAAACGAAAAAATATTAAAGAAAAACATAGCCGTAACTGCCAGCGGGAAATTGCCGGAAAAAAGAGTGAGGGCCAGACATGGCAGGCACAGCACGGCCATTGTCATCAAGACCACAATTTCCACATGGCGTATTCTGTCGCGGAAGAAGTCACATACAAAACCGCCACCCAGAACACCGGCACCACCCCCAACACCAATTGCAGCTCCTGTATAAATGCCAATCTCTCCGGTTGGGATACCATGCAGCCGGATCAGAACAGCTGGCAGCCATGCGCTGCTGGCATAAACACCAAAGGTTGCGCAGGTAATAAAGACGGCAAGACCTCTCATCTTTTTATTCTGCCACAGAGCCAATAAGGCCGCTTTAAATGCTGGCGGTTCGGGTCTTTTTCCAGAGAGCGCCCGCGGATCACGCATAGTCAGCAAAATGACAATGGCAAGAAACAGACCGGGCAAACCAGCAACGATAAAGGCTGCTCTCCATCCCCAGAGAGAGCCCGCAAGCCCACCCAGAAACATCCCGAGAAAACTACCGATCGGGGCGCCGAGCAAAAGGACTGACATAGCCGCCCCGCGGCTCCGCTCCGAAAAATAGTCCGGCACAAGGGTCGTGCTGGCTGGATGAGAGCCGGCCTCGCCCACTCCCACCCCCATGCGCGCCACAAAAAGCTGAATAAAACTGTTTGCACATCCGCTGAGAACCGTAAAACCGCTCCACAGTGCAAGGGCGCCGGCAATCAGGCGGGGACGATTTACACGGTCGGCAAGTCGGCCAAGCGGTATACCAAGCACTGAATAAAAAACCCCGAAGGCTGTTCCAGTCAGCAGACCAAGCTGTGTATCCGATATCCCAAGATCAGTCTTGATGTCCTGGGCCAGAATATTAATCACATGCCGATCGAAAAGGTTGAGGACGCTGACCAGAAACAACAAAAACAGCACCCAATAGCGCGCCCTGTACCCGGGCTCTTCGCTCATGCTGCCTCCAGGCTTTTAACCAGATCATCTGTCGTTGCAGTGAAGCCGAAACAGAACCGGACATTATGATAAGTTGCCTGTAAACAGAAATCCGGCGAAGATGTCGCGGTACAATCCTCAAGCAGGATGGTGTCATACCCATGGAAGTTGGCATCCATCAGCGTTCCCAGAACACAATGATCGGCATTCACCCCTGCAAATAAAAGCGTGCTAATCCCCATATTCCTTAAAATTGAATCCAGCGGCGTATCCCAAAAGCCGCTGATCCGATGTTTGTTGACATGGATATCGCCCTCCCTCTGCTGCAGGGCATCTATAAGGCTCGCTCCCCAACTGCCTTTTTGCAGTACGTTATAGGTACGGAGTGTTCCGCGAAGTTCGCCCGAGAGCCCCGGTCCCATGCCATCAGGATTAAACGGATGCTGGGTGCCTGGCGACAGGTTGAGCTTATCCGGCCGTACCCCCCAAGTCACCCAGATGACGGGGACCCCTTTATCCCTTAAGGCTTCCGTCGCCCGATTAATCGGGGTCGCGAGAGCTGTTGCCTGCCCAGTGTCCACGCCCAAACCGGCAATCCATCCATCTTCATGGCAAAAATCATTCTGCATATCGACAATAATGATCGCCGTCCTGCCAAGGTCAAATAGCAAATTTTGGGGCAATGCTGTTAATTCTGCTGTTTTGACCTCACGGAAAGGTCGGCGCATATCGACCATCCGCTCACTCACCCGGTACGTGTTACGGGAAGAGACACCAAGTTCGGTCCAGCCATCTGTCTTTGGAAATTCAGGTTTACCCATTACAATACCTCACGTTATTTGAATTGAGCACCTTTCCAGGGATGCACTGCTGCACCCACATGCTCTTAATAATATATTATCTACGTTTTAATGATAATTTATTGTCAAAATATAATCAATAACTATGTTAAAACTGGCATTAACAGAGATAAAGCACCGATATTATAAAACCAAATCATTGACAATTAAGGTATTTTCAAACCATATAGGACGGAATGAATATTCGTTTGATAACAACGGGAATAGATCAAGAATGTCCTTCAAAGACAAAAAGTCTTCCAACGAGATTGATTCCGAACAACTTTCAGAACTGGAGCTTACTTTGACGGTTCTCTGGAACTCGGTCCGTCGCTGGATGAACCAGCGCAGCAATTCCAGCTCCATTACCGGCCTCTCCGACATGGATGTGTTTCTGCTGCATCTGCTGGTATACAGAAACAGACAGCTCAGAGGCATTGATCTGGCTTTTGCACTTTCAATTGAAGATATGCATCTGGTTTCCTACTCCCTGAAAAAGCTGGCTCGTCTGGGTCTGGCGTCGAGCGAAAAAATGGGCAAGGAGGTATTCTACAGCGCGACAGAAATGGGCAAGGAACACTACAATGATTTCCAGAATGACCGGAAAAAATTTCTTGAACCGGCACTTGGGTTTATCTCCCATCCCGATTACGATCTTCCAACCCTGAACAATGTCCTCAGGGCTTATGCCAGTGCCTATGAACAGGCCGCCCGAACTGCTGCGTCGACCAAAGGCCCTTCTGACAGAAAATAGCCCGGCAGGCGCCGGGATTATGCGTAGTCCCAAACAACAAAAAACGCAGCAGAACATGCCTGCTGCGTTCGGCTGTGCCAAAGTTTGCCCCGGAAGGCCAATTATATCATTGGCCTTCATCCCTCGACAGAAAAACAAGCGGACCTTCTGACACCCAGTCAAAATCATCAATATAGGTTTTTGTCCCGTCTTCTGTCGTCAAAATAAATTCGCAGCGCATACGCTTGCCTTCATCCATCACCTGACAATCCTCTGCATAGCTACCCAAACCCGGAATATCGCCGTGATTAAGCATCTGGCCCTTTTCAGGCGATGTAATCTCGCTCATCATGCCGCTACCCTTCACCTCGAATGGTCCACCGTTGTATAATCCGTTCCAGGACGTGATCCGTACGTTACCTTCGAGATCTTTTTCAACAGAAACCCACGCAAGTTTGTGGCCATCGTCCTGCACAATCCACAGGACATGTGACCCGGGGATAAATTTGCGGGAACGTTCCTGATTCAGCACCCAGACACCCTCTGGAATATTCCCCCCATATCGCGTGGGACCACTCGGGTCGGCACAGGATGGTGGAACGGCAATGGAAAGAGCGGCCAAAAAAGGGATGACAGCGGTAATGGCACGCCATGAAACTCTCATGTAACTCTCTCCCACTCTTTTATTGCGATCATTCGCAGACGTCTTTGTCCGGCTTAACACTTCAGGCGATCCGGGGGCAACCGCTTTTGCTGCCCCCGGCCCCATGATACAAAACAGGTCTAGAAGTTAAATCGGGCCTGAAACATGACCTGACGCGGGGGCTCCTGCCCCTGGAACAGGCTGCCAAAAGATGTCGGCTGATACCCCGTAAAATTGATCACAGTAGTATCTGTCAGGTTTTTACCAATGACATCAAAGCCCCAGCTGCCATCCGCAAAGTCAAGCGAGAGGCGAGCATCAAGTCGTTCATAACTGTCCTGTATAGACTGCTCGTCGTCCGTTGAATAAGAGTAATAACTGCTTGAGAAAATGCCAATAACCTCAGCCGTCAAGATATAATCATCAGACAGATTAACGGTGTAGGTCGCGGAGATATTGCCGCTCCACTTCGGAGAATAGAGTGTCGGGCGACCACTAAGGTCCTGAACAGTCTGACCAGCAAACTGCTGTGCATAAGTCGGCGCAGCATTAGGATAGCTGCGATAGAAGGAATTAAGATATGTTCCATTTGCTGATATCTTGAAATCCGGGGTCACAACCCACTGCAGCTCCAACTCCGCACCCTTTGAACGCGAGGCCGCCGCATTACGCACAATGTTGATCAAACCACCTTCACTGTTGGTTCCCTGGATAGATACCTGCAGGTCCGAGAAGTCATTCCAGAAAAGGGACAGGTTCATTCTAACGGCGCTGTCAAACAGATCAGCTTTCAAGCCTACCTCATAGGCATCGACAAATTCCGGATCAAAAGGATAATTATCCAGAACAGCCGAAGTATCCGCGACACTGAAGCCACCGGACTTGAAGCCGCGAGAGTAGGACGCATAGGCCATAACATCCTCATCCACCTGATACTGCAGCTTGACCGATGGCATGAGAGCCTTGTCCGTCCGCTTCTGGGTGGGCAGCTCTGCAGCAACGCCTAGACCAAGCGCCGTTACAACGGCATTAAAGTCATCGGAGACCGGAATAATCCCGCCATATTCTGCCGAGGATGTGCCGTAGATCAACTGCCAGTCAAAATCTTTGGTGACGATACTACCGCGTAAACCGGCGATCAATTTCAGACTGTCATTGACGTTCCAGGTCGCGGATGCAAAGCCAGAATAGATATTTTCTTTCTGCGCCGCATTCACTTGCTGACCAAGCGGAAGAAAGGGAGCCACCGAGGGAATGCCCGAGAATGGTCCGGACAGGAAAAAGTAGCTGACAGATTGTTCAATATCCAGATCATAGTGCTGGAAATACACACCTGCCATGTATTCGATTTCCTGGCCCGTCGGCGACGCAATACGCAATTCCTGGCTGAACTGCTTGTATTCTTCAGGCGCCTCAACATTCAGCAATGTCTGCGCAGTGCCATCATTGTCGAGCAGAAGATTATATTTATAGCCATTATAGCCGGTAGTTGAAGTCAGCGTATGATCGCCGGCCTGATAATTCAGTGTAAGTAATGCTTCATAGGTCTTGAGCCGGATCAACCCGCCATCATTCGCAACAAACTCATCCGTATCAAGTCCGATCGGGGCGCCAGCGGCCAGATTCACCGCGCAGAAACCCGCTGCTGAATATGGTTCAGGTGGCGGGCAATCTTCCTGTCGCAAGATCAGCCCCCCTTTGTTGAGGCTCTTGCCAAACTCACCTTTCAGCGTAACTTCCAGATCATCACTTGGCTGAAACAGGGCCGTCGCACGAAAGGCATAATTATCTTCGTTCGGCGCGCGATTATCTGTAAAAATATTCTTGAGGTAACCCTTTTGACCGTTCACAGTACCCGCGAACCTAAGCGCAAATTCATCACTTACGGGCACATTCACTGCCCCTTCAAGAGCATAGCTTCCGCCATTGGAACCACCCGGACCGATCAGGCTGCGCACCCATCCTTCAAATTCATCTGTCGGTTTTTTGGTGACAATATTAAAGGCGCCGGCAATTGCACTATTGCCAAAGAACGTGCTTTGCGGACCTTTCAAAATCTCGACATGATCAAGGTCCAGAAATGCCGCCGCCGAATTGCGCGAACGACCATGATAAATATTATCAACAAAGGTCCCGACAGACTGGTCAAAGGACTGACTTTCCCCCGACCCCGTGCCACGGATATAATAGGTGCTCGCCCTGCCACTGCCTGCCACATGAACGGAAGGATAGAGTTCAGACAATGTAACAATCGTTGTCAGATTCTGCCTGGCCATCGCGTCCGCACCGACAACCTGCACCGAGATCGGCACATCCTGCAGGCTCTCGTCACGTTTCTGGGCCGTAACGATAATTTCATCAACCGTAAACCCAACTGAGGCCGTCTCTGCCGCCTGCACGGTAATGGCACCGAGACCTATACCAAGACCAGCCACAAGAGCCATATATCCGCAATTTTGACGCAACATTTTTTTGAGATTTTTCATGACTGTTTCCATCACCTGTTAAAGCTCCTTCCCTTCAGGAGCTGTTTTATAAATCCCGGTAAAGGCCCGGGAGGCCAAATTCACTCCTCTGGATCATCCACAATACCCACCATGTGATGGTCGAATATCTGCCAGACATCCCCATTATGCCGCCAGCCGTTGATATAGGCGACGGATTTACCATGCGTCAGCTTGCTCAGCTCGTCTCCTGAAGGCATGCCTTGCGCAATTTCCGAATTCTCACCAAACTGCTCATCAAAATATTTTACAATTCCAAGCGTTACGACAGTTGCACCCATTTGATGCGCAACAACCCTCTGCCATTTGACGTCCATTTTCTTGATCGCCTTGTCGAGTTCAATCATCTTGTCCTTGTTGACCGAGAGCGAGGGCCACGGCTGGGCTGTCCCCAGAAAATCATCGGCAAAATGACGCTCAAACCAGTCATATTGTTTGTTGGCAATCGCAGCCCCCCACTCATCATACAAAGCCTTAAACTGCCGGGCCAACGCATCCATTCAGACTCTCCTTTGTATAATCCGGGCGAAATACGCCCGGATTTCGATGCAATACAGCATCCTGAAAAACAATATTAATATATTTTATATGTATTTTGTCAATAAATTATTTGTATTTCGTATTTATAGAGTTCTAATTTTTTAGCCCTGAAGAGGCACGGAATAAAATACTCCTTTGTTTTTCGCGAGATAGGCGGGAACATAAGAAGGCAGACAAAGGTGTCAAAAAACCAGTTGAGCTGTTTAGACTCTAATGCATGGGTTATATATGGAGGGAATCTGGATCAATTTTGGGCACCCTGTACAACTTGTAATATTCCCACGAGTTTAGCCGGGGAAAGTGATGCGTTATTGAGAACTTTAGGCTGGCGCAAGATGACGCAGCACAGCTTGAAAACCGGCATGACGATCAAAGGCCCGGACAAGCAAGCACCCTGAATCCCATTCAACGGCAAATCAGAGGCTTAATTGCCGTCGCAGACCCAGTTTCCGGGACGTTCAGGGTCTCCGCCCTGATAAACAGTTGCCTGCGGAAACGGGCAGTAGGCGCGGTTATATACAGGTTCCCCGTCCACCGTTTTCCGTGCCGGCAGCCTGTCCGGCACCTGCGCGGCTTCGACCCATTCAATGAGCGGCGTCATGACATCGATCTCACCGGGTCCATATCCACCAGAGCAATTGCCAACACCCGGCACAAAGAACAGACGGTAGAAATCACGGGCGTTATCAATCCCCAGATCATCTATTAAAGACTGATAAAAACTCATGCCCATAGCGGGATTAACGGAGGCATCCGACCAGCCCCAGACGCCCATTATTTTCCCACCCCTCTTCCGAAATCCGTCAAATTCCGGTGGTGGATTCATCATTTCATCGAATGTCTTCATTCTTTGCGGATCGCGATCAAAATCGAAATCCTGCCAGTCATAGTCCGGGTTCTGCTCAGGAAAGAATGCGGTATATTTGAAAAAAGATTGTGCCATCACACTTAAAAGCGGGGGCGATCCGTCGAGGTTGGCCAACCAGCGGGCTGTGGTCGCGGAATCCAGTGTGTCCCAATATTGCGGCAAGGGAGTGTCGCCCCGGAGTGGCGGTCCTTGCCGGATTGCAGCAAGCGCCTTCTTTTCCGCCGCTGTGAAACAATATTCATCGGTCGCGCCCTCACATGATGGAAGATCCCGGACAGGATCAAAATCACACTGGCGAGGGTCGCTGATCAAACCATCCCGAAGTCCGTCAATAGCATCACATTTTTCCAGAACGGCCTTGAAGGCAAACGACATTTTCTGCTGCGTAAGGCCGGGCGCAGAAGCGAGCGCAATGTGATTCCAGCGCGCCTTGACCATAAGGTCGCTCCAGCGCACCACGGGCGCATTGGAAACAATGCCATCAAAATCATCTGGGTATCGATAAGCCGCCATAAGTCCCTGTCGACCGCCTGTGGAGCAGCCTTCAAAATAGCTGTAACGCGCCTCCATGCCATAATAAAATTTCGCAGCCTGCTTGGCGAGCTGGACTCCTTCGTGGATGGCCCGGTGTGCCAGATCTTCCAGGAGGTCCGGACGCTGGTGGGCAAACGACCCGTCAAACGGCGCGCCTTTGTAATGCCCGCCATTCGTGTAAACCGTCATAAAGCCATGGCGCAGGCCCGAGGCCGTGGCGGCAAGCCGGTAAGCTATGGTGTGATCCTTCGCGCCGGCTTTACCCGGGCCCACATGGCCACCGGCAAACCCGCCATTCCCGATCATCCATATACGGCCATTCCATTTCACGGGAAGGGCAATGTGAACGCCGGTTTCTGCGGGAATATTGGCAACAAGCTCGCAATATTCAGGTACCTTTTCTGTGGCTGGCACAGACCTGGGTTGCAAGGTAACACCATTGGCGGCGAGCGTTGCAATATCGGGACAGGAGCGGGTCGCTGCATGGGGTTTATGACTGTAGTTGACAACAGAGCCCTCTGCCCCGTCAAACCAAGGTTCACTGGCGAGACTGTTTGTACTGCCCAATGAGACCGGCAGGAAAAGAGTAATAACCCATACAAGGCGCCTCAGGGCATGCATTGTGATTTCTCCACCGGCCACTGTATTGCGCTCAGGGCTTGCGGTAAACAATCTCGCCTTCAATCAGCGTCATCTTTACTTGCGTGCGACCAACCTCCCGGATCGGTATTTTGAAAGGATTACGATCAAGGACAACAAAATCAGCCATCATGCCGGGCTCTATGGTGCCGGTCCGGTCCCGGTTCTGCATTTGCGTTGCCCCGTTGACCGTGAACAGATCTATGGCTTCCTTCAGGGAAATCCGCTGGGATGGCGCAATCGTCTTTTCACTGCCGCCCGGTAATTCCCGCGTCACCAGGGTCTCAATCGCGGGCCAGGGGTTGACAGAAGGGACAACTTCCCAGTCTGACCCGGCCACTACAAGCGCCCCGGCATCAATCGCGTCGCGCACAGGGTTGAAACGCGCCAGACGTTGATCCCCAACTGCTTTGCGAACATCAATATCAACAGGTGGCACGGGAGACCAGACATAAGGCGAAAACTCCAGCGTAGCGCCGAAGGACCGGGCGCGCGGAATATCAACCGGATCAATAAAATTGGCATGGGCTATCTGATGCAACTGCCCGCTCCAGCCGTTTGCCTTGCGCGCATGTTCGATGGCATCCAGAGCTTCGCGAACAGCGCCGTCCCCCGTCGCATGAATGACCATAGACAGGCCTTCCGCATCGAATCTGGTTACTGCCCGGGACATGTCTTCCGGAGAAACCATCGGAAGCCCGTGGCTTTTTGCGCGATCTGTTTCATGTGCTGCCCCTTCATAAGGGTCCAGCAAAACGGCGGTATGGCTATCGAAAGGAATGCCATCCAGCAGAACCTTGACACAATTGACGACAAGGCCAGGCCGTGCAAATTCATTACGCCGGGCGATAAGATCTTCACCCTCAGCCTTTTCACCCGGCGCTTTCATCCACCGTATGCACAATTTGGCGCGCTGCTTGATCTTGCCGGCATCTGCCAGCGCAGCATAGGCCTGAAGCCCGGCTTCGTCGACCAGCGCATCCGTAAAAGACGTTATGCCATACGACAGGATATGATCCAGAATTCCTTTAAGCGCCTTGCTGTTCTGCGCGGCTGAAAGGGGCGGTACTACGCCAAGAACAAGCTTGGTGGCATTTTCGCGCAACAGGCCCGTAGCCTGCCCGTTGGCGTCGCGCTCTATGCGCCCGCCTGCGGGGTCCGGCGTTTCATCTGTTATACCCGCCAGCTCCAGGGCTTTTGAATTTACCCATAAGCTGTGATGAGAGAGGTCATTCAGGGCCACCGGATTATGGGGGGAGATGGCATCAAGCGTTTGCCGATTGATTGTGGCTTGTCCGGTCAGCATGGCAGGTGTCCAGCTACCACCGGTAATCCAGTCGCCCTTTTTACGTTTCTTTATGCACTGGCTGACAGCTTTCTTAATTTCGGCAACGGACGCGTTTTGGCTGAACATGCAGCCGGTGCGGGACACAGCCGTCAGAAAGGGATGAACATGCATGTCATGAAGACCGGGCAGCAGCGTATCCCCTTCCAGATCGATAACCCGGGTTGATGGCGTCTTATAACTCCTGATCGTCTCTTCGTCCCCCACCGCCACGATGACACCCCGGTTTACGGCAACCGCAGCGGCCCATCCGTCAGGTGTGTAGACCTGCCCGTTGGTCAAGACAAGATCGGCTTTCCCGGCCGCCTTTGCAGGTGGTGCCCAGGCAAAAAAAGCTGATACACATGCGACCGAGGCCCATTTCATCCAAATATTCATAGTGCCTGTCCTCAAGATTATTGCGCCGCCTGTGGCAGGGGAATACGCGTGCCGTCAAGCGTGGCCTTGAACGGGCCGTCCCCATGGCTGCCATCAGCCTTGTAATAATTCGTTACAGCCCCCGCATTAAAGGTGGCGCCTGTAACCTCTATTGTCAGGTCTACCACGACCCTGCCTGCATAAGCCCCTGTGGCAGGATCGGCCGCAATTTCCACAAATCTGGCGATATAGTTGTTGTCACCCGTTTTTGCCCACGGCCCTGTTCCGACGCTCAGACTCATTTTCCTGTTGCCGGCCGCAGGCCCGGACATAAACATGGTGCCATCACCATGGAAGGTAAAAACATGCGCCTCGAACGGTGCGCCGGTCGCCCTGGTCGTCCAGGCTCCAACCAGGGAATGTTCCGCCTGATCAACAGCCGGTTTCTCGTTGGCTTCTGACTGCCCGCTGGCAAAGGCCATTATGAAACATATTGCCAAAACGATGCCGTGGAAGATGTTTCCTGTATAACGTGCAGCCAAGATAAATCTCCTGTTGTAGCCCCGAGGCTCTCTTTGAACCAATTTGCCTAACGCCCGGACAGCGGGCTTTAGGGTCAGGCCCCGTTTAATATTTTGCCCGCAACGTTATGCCGTAGGAACTGCGCTCCCCCCGCGAGACCTGATTAAGCCCAAAGTTTGCCAGCGCAATCTTGTCCATATTGTATTTTTTGCCAAAAATATTCTTCCCCCAGAACATTACGCTCCAGTTGCTGCTGTCCGAGTCAAGCTGGAGGGATGCATTGGCCAGCCAATAGCCATCCTGACTGAGAACCGGATCGTTGGAAGTATCGAAGAACTGTCTTGATCTGTAAGACCATTCAGCTCGCGGTGTTATCACCCAATCCCCGGAAACTTGCACGCCATACTCAACCGCACCGGAGAAAGTGACCTTTGGGGCCGCGACAAGCCGGTTCCCCGAAAGGTTGGTCTCGGAAAAACCACCGCCGGAATCGGGAGAGAGAGTTATAAAGCTGTCGTATGTGGCATCAAGAATACCAAGCCCCATCTCCACCCTCATCCTCTCGACAGGCATAAACAAGGCTTCCAGTTCACCACCCTTGATGGTTGCCGATGCAGCATTGTCAATCAGGGTAATGGGCAACCCTACCCCGCTCTCCACAAACCGGAACACCTGAAGATCCGAGAATTTATTATAGAAAAGCGACCCATTCACAGTCAGTCTGCCATCCAGCCAGACCGTTTTAAAACCTGCCTCGTAGGCATTCACCTTTTCAGGGTCGAAAGGTGCTGCTTCCCGGGGGTCGAACAGCGCACCGCCATTAAAGCCCCCGCTTTTGTAGCCCCGGTTATAACTGGCATATACCATTGCGTCAGACGTGATCTGATAATCCAGCCCCGCGCGTCCGGTGACAGCATCCGAGTTTCTGTCAATCGAGAATGCAGGGATAATTTCTGCAAATCCAAGGGTTGGTTCATCAGCATATGTCCGGAAATCAAAAGATTTCTTGTCATAAGTATACCGCAGCCCCACATTCAGGGTGAGCTGATCGGTAAGACCATATGATGCCTGACCAAACGCCGCGTAACTGCGTGTATCCTGTTCAAAAGGCTGCGCAATTCTAAGAGGGGCATTCGGATCGGCAGGATTCGGCATCTGGCCCAGATCGCGCAAAAACTGCCCAACATCATAAATGCTTTCGGCCTCCAGATTTTCGTCATAGTAATAGGCGCCAACAATCCAGTCGAGAGGACCATCACTGTTTGAACCAAGACGCAGTTCCTGACTGAACTGGCTTTGTTTGTCATCCCGGATCAGGGTCAGGAAATCCATCGGGCTCGCATCCGCGTCCGCGACGCCATCGGACTTTACGGTTTCAAAAGCCGTAATCGAGATCAGGTCAAATCCGTCAAAAGAAACCGTGGTGCGCAACGACGTTCCAAATGACTTGACCCGTCCGTCCAGTTCGGCGCTGTAAGATCCCTCATAAAAATTGTCACCTTCCTTGTAGCCAAACAGATCAAACCCGTTTGGCCCCAGCCCTTCATTATGGATAGGCTTGCCATCGCCCGAAATTTTGCCGCCGTGCACATTCAAAAGGAAGTCCAGATTCTCGGCTGGTGTGAAATTCAACAGAAGACGGGAAGCCCATTTGTTGTATTCCCCTATGTCCGAGTTATCAAAAAGATTCCGCTCGTAACCGTCCGTCCGACCGTAAATGCCCGACAAGCGGGCGGTTAACTTGCCATCAATCAACGGACCCGAAACAGCTCCTTCCGCGTCTATCGTATTGAACCGGGCGTAAGATAATGAGGCGGAGGCCTCAACCTCGTCTGTCGGGGCCTTCGAGATAAAGTTGATGGCCCCACCGGTTGTGTTTCGCCCGTAAAGCGTACCTTGCGGCCCGCGCAAAACCTCGATCCGCTCCAGATCAAAAGCCTGAAAAAGCTGGTTGGATGCGCCGCCGATATAGACTTCGTCATTGTAAACACCCACCGCGCCAACAGCAGTGGCATTAAAATCATTAAATCCCATACCCCGTATGAAGATTGTAGGTTTGCCATAACCTTGTGGTGCCTTGATCTGCAAATTCGGGGTCGTGCCAGCCAGATCAAGCGCCGTCCTGAAACCACGTTTTTCAATCTCGCTCGCGCTGAAAGCCGTGATCGAAATCGGCACATCCTGCAGCCGTTCGGCTCGGCGTTGAGAGGTGACTATGATTTCCTCCAGGGCAAAGACTTCCATAGACTCCGCCGCGTTCACAGACATTGGCGGCACCGCTGCCAATGTTATCAGCGCTGTGCCGGACAGAATTTTTGCGGGTGTGAATATAGTTTTGGGAAACATGGTTCCTCTCCTGGAAATTTTTTATTTAACCTTGTGCGTCCCAAAAGTCCCACAGATCCGGCTTTCAGGAAAGTCAGTCTTAAGGATGACACTGTCAGCCGTTACCGAAGGAGCACGAATGATAATTTCAGGCTGCCGTAACGAGGCTTGAAAGAATCCCCGATGGTGTTTCAATGTTCCAGGAACAACTGGTTCAGCAGGGCTGTCCGCGTGCGAACGCCGGTTTTGGCAAAAATTCTGGACATATAGGTTTTAACTGTTGGCAGTTCCAGCCCAAGATGCCGGCAAATTTCCTTGTTGGAAAGGCCGTGCACCACCAATCCGGCAATCTCGCATTCACGCGGCGAAAGACCAAATGTCTCCAGCCTGTCTTCGGGCAGGTTATCGCTTATCCAGCGGACCGAGAACTCCATAAACGGGACGATCCGTTCCAGAAGATTGACCTCCTCATCGGTAAACCCCCCCATTTCCCGACGCCGTACCAGTGATGCACCCGCCACAATCCGGCCAGCGCTGCGGAAATAGATTTCAAGCTGGTAGGGCGTATCCTGCGGGATCAGGAAATTGGCCAGATACTCCTTCGCCCTGCGATCGCAACCTTCTGCATTCATATGAAGTCTGGCAATTGTCGTACAGTCTTCAGCATAGCGAGACGGGTGCAAAGGATCGTATTCAAAAAAACAATCACGGTATGCGCCCAGCCATTTCTCCTCAAGATTCTGCATGTAATGGTGAGTTGCAACCAGATTATTGTCCACCTCGTAGAAACAGCTTCCGGCAATGGGAATGACCCGCCCCAATAAAGAAAGTATTTCATTTCCCAGCCTGCCATGAACGGCAACATCCACTTTACTTTGGAATACTTCAATCTCGTTCATTCAAAGACCTTTTCGTGATAATCTCAGGATTCTTTAAATAATGTTGTCAGCCTAAAGTGTTCCGATGCCGCCAAGTGTCGCCAGGCCTTCCCTGTCAGCTTTTGTATCGCCTTTCATCATCACGATAAGATGATCAAGCGCAAAAATTTGGACCGACTCTTCGTAACCAGTATACTGCTGTTCCGCCCTGTTCATATCCCCCCCAGGGAGGATATGAACAACCTTTCAGGACTTCATACCTGGGGTCAGCTCTCATTCCGTGATACAGTCCTCCTAACGGGACACCTCAAATTCTGTGTCAACAGGGGGAAAAGGTTGAAACCATGTCACAGGGCATATTGCGTCACACGCCTTAAGGCAGCCTTATTATCAATATCATGCAGCCATAAGGGTAAGGGCCGCGCGGTAATTACAGCATGCCTCATCGTGGTATTGACGGTGATACCAGGGCCAGTCGCCCGGGCAAGTGGCGGGTTGGCTCTCGGTCCCCTGAATCTGGGCGGCGCAGTTCGGGCCAATATATCAGAGCGCAGCTGGCTGCGTCAGGGAAGCGTCGGCGATCACGTTGATATCGACACCATCATGCTTAACGCCCGGTTCACACACGGGGACTGGGAAGGTTCGGCACAATACAGGTTTTATCCATACCCGGACAGCGATTATACCACACATTTTCTGCATCACGGCTGGGTCGGTTATCGTCTGAACAAGTCGGATTACATTCGTGCCGGCGTGCAGAAGGTTCCGTTCGGCCCCCTGCCCTTTGCCTCTCACAGCTATTTCTTCTCGGTCCTGTATTACCTTGGGCTGGAAGATGATTACGATGCCGGTTTTCGTTATCACACGCAGCGTGGACGATGGAATCTGGACCTTGCCTGGTTCCGGCAAGACGAAGGCAGTTTCAGTGGCCGCTCCAATGACAGTGCGCGCTATTCCTATGACATCGTATCCGATCTGGGCACAGACAACTCGGAACGTGATCACGTCGCCGGGCGGGTCGCCTGCAACCTTGATCACGGGCAGGCGGGGAGCGGGGAAATCGGGCTTTCGGTGCTTTATGGCGCATTACCCAATGCCTCCACCGGCCGAACCGGGAGACGTCTGGGTGTCAGTTTGCACTGGGTGGGCGACTTTGGTCCCTGGAATATTATTGCACAGGGCGTTTATCATGATGTCAAACTGGAGAATCCGGCAGGCGAGGACAACCGCCTTGTCGTCATGGGCGCATACGACTTTCCCTATCAGGTGGCGGCAGAGGTTGTGGTTGGCTCACTCGGCGTGGCCCGCAGCTGGACGATGGATACGCTCGGGCTGGAGACGCTCACACTCTATAACAATTACAGCTATATGAGAAAACGGGAGCGTGCCTTCGGCGACACGCATCAGAATGTGCTGGGAGTATCGCTGAACTTCAAGGGCCCCGCCTTGCTCTACCTGGACCTGCTAAGCGGGCGCAATCATGCGTATGCAGGACCTGATTACACGAACGCCTTTGGCGCAGGAATAGCCGACACTGGCTGGGAGCACCGTCTCAACCTGAATGTCGGGTTTTATTTCTGACGCTGCCATCGACAGAACCGGAGGATCAAGCCATGACAACATCCGATCAGGATCACGACACTTCGCCAGCTTCAGGGGAACGCGCGCCTGAAGAAAAGCCATGGATTATGATCAATCCGCCGGTTTTCATCGGCGCGGCCCTGTTTATTCTGCTGTTCGTGTCATGGGGGATTGCGGCTCCCGAACAGGCGGGAGTGGTCTTCTCCAGCGTTCAGGCATGGGTCGTCTCCACGTTCGGCTGGTTCTACATCTTTGCCGTCGCGGTTTTCCTGATATTCATAGTGTTGCTGGCGTTCAGTTCCCACGGCAACGTCAAGCTTGGTGCGGACGGGTCGGAGCCCGAATTCAGTTTCTGGTCCTGGACCGCAATGCTGTTTAGCGCCGGCATGGGAATCGGCCTCATGTTCTTTGGCGTCGCCGAACCGGTGCAGCACTATGTCTCCCCGCCCGCAGGTGCCGGCGGGGAAGCAGCCGACGCCCGTGAAGCGATGGTCATCAGCTTTTTCCACTGGGGCATTCATGCCTGGGCAATTTATGCGGTGATCGGGTTGTCCCTGGCCTATTTCGGGTTTCGTCACGGCCTGCCTTTTACCATCCGCTCCACGCTTTATCCCCTGATCGGAGACCGCATTCACGGACCCATCGGCCATGCCGTAGATATTTTCGCAGTGCTGGGGACCATGTTCGGCGTTGCCACCTCGCTCGGTTTCGGGGTCACCCAGATCAATGCCGGCCTTGACTATCTGTTCGGGATCGGGCCATCGGTGTGGGTTCAGATCATTCTTATTGCAGTCATTACCCTGATTGCGCTGGGTTCTGTGGTAATGGGCCTCGACGGTGGCATTCGCCGACTATCCGAATTCAACCTCGGACTTGCCGTCGTCATGGTTATTTTCACGCTGATTGTCGGTCCCACACTGTTCCTGTTCGAAGCTTATGTACAGAATGTAGGCGCCTATCTGTCACGCGTCGTGAGCAAGACGTTCAACCTGTATGCCTACGAAAAAAATGACTGGCTTGGTGGATGGACTCTTTTCTACTGGGCGTGGTGGATCGCATGGTCCCCGTTTGTCGGCATGTTCATCGCCCGTATATCCCGTGGCCGGACGATCCGCCAGTTTGTGGTGGGGGTGCTTTTCGTACCGGTAGGATTCACATTTGCCTGGATGACGGTCTTCGGCAACACGGCCATCTTCCTCGACATGAATGTCGCTGACGGGGCCATTGCGGCAGCGGTCGTGGCGGATACTTCAACCGCCATATTCAAGTTCCTGGAATATCTGCCCCTGTCTGCAATCACGTCGGTAATGGCAACGGTTCTGGTGATCACATTTTTTGTCACATCGTCGGATTCGGGGTCTCTGGTGATCGATATGCTGACATCGGGCGGTCATGACGATGCCCCCGTCTGGCAGCGCAGCTTCTGGGCCATTACTGAAGGTTTCGTCGCAGGCGGGTTGTTGCTTGCCGGGGGCTTAAGCGCGCTCCAGACTGCGTCCATTGCTGCCGCGCTGCCCTTTTCACTGATCATGCTGCTGATTTGTGTTGGCCTTCTGAAGGCGCTCAGGGTAGAGGCCATGCGGCGAAACAGCTTCACCATCTCCACGACAGCCGGCGTGCAGGGGGTTAACATTCCCTGGCAGAAGCGACTGCGTGCCATGGCGCATCACCCTCACAAGGAGGAGGCCCGACACTTTCTCACTCAAACCGTGCGCCCTGCCCTTGAACAGGCAGCAGCAGAGTTTAAAAAGCTTGGCTACAACGCCAGCGTGGACGAAAAGGAAGGCGAAAGCTGTTATATTGAGGTCCACCATGGCGACGAACGGGGTTTTTACTATTCAGTCCGCCTGCAGGATCACGAAATGCCGTCCTTCATAATCGAACAGAAGCGTGTCCGCACACAGGAAAAACGCCACTATTACCGTGCGGAAGTGTTTCTGCCCGAAGGCAGCCAGCATTATGACGTCATGGCCTACACTTCGGATCAGATCATTGCCGATGTTCTGGCCCAGTACGAACGCCATGCCCACTTCCTGCATCTTGCAAGAGGCTAAGCTGAACAGTTTCACCCAACATTCCCCCGAATATGCCTTCATGCATTCCTTTCCCTAGAAAGTTCTGGCTAATAGCTTTGCTAATGAGCTATTTATAAAGCGGGTTTCGAGAATGACATGGAAATACAGGATAATGCCTAAACACGCCAAAAAACAATCCGGCAACGCCGCCACGCCCCTGACAAAAATTGACTTTCCCCTGACCGTAACGCGGGAAGACCTGCTGGTGAACGGCTCAGACAATGAATTCAGGGAACTGGTTCATAATTCCCTGGCCTTCACGACCCTGCTGCATGCTGTCCGGGAAGGGTATGGCGAACTGATCGGTCTGACCGGCATCCAGTATACAATTCTGGTATCCGTTGCCCATCTGGGGGAAGAGGCGCCTGGAATTAGCGAAATAGCCACTCATTTAAACCTGAGCGGAACGTTCGTCACAACCGAAACCGGAAAGCTTGTGAAAGAAAAACTGATTGCCAAACAGCGACACCCTGTGGATGGGCGGCGAGTGGTCCTGCAAGTGACCGACAAGGGGCTGGAGCGCCTGAGGGAGCTGAGCAAAATACAGCAAGTTGTCAACAACGAACATTTTGCATGCCTGAGCAGGGAAGACTTTATCAATTTGCGGCGCATTATGCGCGAGCTTGTTGAATGTACGGACAGATCGCTCTCCCTGCTTCGACACAGCGCGCTGGTTGAAAAGGGGATTAAGCTCAGCAGCGGAGGGAAATAGCTTTACAGAATTTCCAAATGCCCGGGACGGCGACCGCCCCGGGATATATTCAGATCAGTCGTTCTGCAGAAAATGCAAGGTCTGTTTGGTGAAATCTTCCGGATATTCCATCATCGCCCAATGCCCGCAATGGGGAATAATATAACCCCAGCTGTTTTCGATCAGCTCAAGAAGTCGCAAACCGCTCTCAAGCGGCACGACCCTGTCGCCTTTGCCATGTGCAACAAGGGTCGGGTGTTTCAACTGGGCAATAAACTCGTCAGGGCGATGCAATCCCTGCTGTTCACCAATCCAGTTCATAAAGGCCGTGTATCCCTGACGAACACCCGGATCAAGGGAAAGCTGATGACGATAATGCACCAGATCATCACTGATTTCAAAATCCGGATTGGCCAGACTGGAAATGATACGACGCATGCCTTTCTCGGTAAAATCATATTCGGTCAAGGCCTTTAAAGGCTCGATAATCCCTGTGCGAATGCCGGCACTGCCCATCAGGACAACCTTGTTCACCAGGTCCGGCTTTAACAGGGTCGCGCCGATGGCTGTCAGACCGCCGGTCGAGTTTCCAATCAGGTTCACAGGGCCGGAATCCAGTGCCTCTATGAAATCAGCCAATTGTTGATCTCTGGCATCCTGCGAATATACAAAAGTCTTCGGGTCAGGTTTGTCACTGCGACCAAAGCCGACAAGATCAATCGCGATGGCCCGCACCTGTTGGGCATAAAGTGGCAGGCAGGTCCTCCAGTTCCCCCAACAATCAGCGCCGGCACCGCCGCCATGAATAAGGATGGTTGGCACTCCTTCCCCCATCTCGACATAGTGGGTTCTTATCCCCCCCGCATCCAGATACCGGCTTTCCGGCCTCGCTGCTTCAATAGGGTTGTCAATGACAATGTCTGACATAGTCTGATATCCTCTCTTTTAATGAAATGAACGAAAAGTTTGTGACCCGTGCGCCGTCACGCACCGGCGTTATCGGGCGGCAGATTCATTTGATGGCCCCAGATCTTTGTTGAATTGAATTTGCGAATTGTCCAGCTGTCATCATCGACCAGCTGCCCGCCCCAGCCAAGTTCAATGCCGATGCCCGACGGTGAAACAAAATAGAAGGACGTCACACGATCATTGGAATGACAACCCAGCTCCATAATGATGGGCAAGCCACGTGCCCGAACCATGTCATAGGCGATACCGACATCTATCAGGCTGTTCGCCTCCAGCATGATATGATTCGCATCGCCCCCCTTAAAGCCAAGCGACTCGTTCAAAAGCGCCAGACTATGGTGACGCGGGTTGCACCGCATGAATGTGGCATCAGCATCTGCCCAGACAATATAATCTGATACCTTGAAGCCCAGCCACTGCTGGTAAAAATCAACCGTTTCCCTGTAATGGGCGCAATGATAAACCACATGGCCCATACCAAGGCTTCCTGTCTTGAAGCCGCCTGTAGGGCGACCGGGTGCAAAGGGGACGTGATCAACCTCGGGGCAGACAAATATTTCCGCAGCATTGCCTTCCGGGTCCTGAAATCTGAAGAGCGCCTGAACCTTGCGCTGTAAACAGTCCTGGGCGGAACCTTCTATTGTCTTGATTCCACCTTTGGACAGGCAGTCGGACAATTGTTCAAACTCAGACCAGGATGAAGCCTCCCAGCCCGCGTATCGAATACCGTCCTGCTTGCCGGGGGACAGGGCAAGGCGATGATGACGATCATCCATTCGGGCATAAAAGGGGGCATTCTCTTCCGTTGAGAGCGGGCTTTCCTGACGGATTTCCAGACCGAGAATATTCGACAGTACGTCTCGCCAATTGTCTGCATCGCTGACATTCAGACCAATATATCCTAACTGCGCCACACCCATTTTTGTCTCCATACCGATACTTGCACCGGTGCTTGCCGGTCATCTGATTTTCACTTTGGCCAATATGATATGGACATGACAAGCTCTGGCTGCCGGTCACACGGTGTTTGCCGCACTATCCCGACAACCGACGCAATATCACGATAGAGCGGTACAGATGATCCCCCTTACAGTGTTTGCAACGGACGATCACCAGATCCCAATTATTGCAAACACAGAGATCCAGCCATGAATGCCAAGACCAGTACCGAATATGCAGAGCAGACAACAAATTTGCGGCGGGACGTGTACGAGAAGGTTCTGGAGCGAATGGGCTTCTCTGACCAGCCTGTCCCTGATCGCTCTAATCTGGACAAACTGTACAAGGCCTGGTGTCGCAATATCGGCTATGACAATGTGCTGAAGCGTATCTATTTTGCAGAACAGCAGACCGGTCCGTTTCCGGTGATGGACCCGAATGATTTCCTGAACACCTGGATGCGTCACGGCACCAGCGGCAGTTGCTGGCCCTCGCAGGAAGCCTTGTTCGGCATCCTGACCCTGACCGGTTATCGTGTTGAACGGGTCGCTGGCCAGATGCTGGAATGTAATGATCCGATGAAACCCAACCACGGATCCTCAATCGTCTATCTTGACGGTGAGCAGTTGTATATCGACACCGGCATGGTTGCCGAAGAAGTGCTGCCCTTGCGCGCCGGAGAAGAAACGGCCACATCCAGCAAGGCTTTCGGGTTATGGTCAAAAGGTGATGGAAATATCTGGTGGCGGCCCGGCCATTCCCGACAACCAATCGAGGTCGAGATACAGTTTCGCAACCGTGACTATCCATATTTTGCACATCGATATGAAAAAACAAAAGAATTCAGCCTGTTTAATACATCGCTGTACGTGCGCCGGAATGTAGATGACGAAATCAAGACATTTGGCAGAGGCAGCCTGATCACCGTCAACACGAATGGTGACATGACAGCTGCCCCCGTAGAGACCCATGACCTGACCAAACTGCTTGTCGAGGACATGGGGCTTTCGGAAGAGATTGTTGCGCGCACGCCGTTGACCGACGATCAGGGAGCCCAGTTCAACAAATGAGTATCGATACACCACAAAATTCGTACGACTGGGATCATCTTATCCGGCCCGAAAAGGTACATCGGAGCGTTTACACCGATGCCGATATTTTTGAACTGGAAATGGTTAAGTTATTTGGCGGCGTCTGGACCTATCTGGGCCATGAATCCGAGCTGCCCACGCCCGATGCATTTAAACGGGTGCGCATGGGATACCGCCCCCTTATTCTCACGCGTGACAGGGACGGCGGGTTTAATGCGCTGTTCAACAGATGCGCCCACCGGGCTGCTCTTATATGCTCAGAACCTCAGGGCAGGGCAGCCCGTTTCATGTGCCCTTATCATGGCTGGACATACAATAATCAGGGCAAACTGGTAGGCGTGCCATTTGCAAACCTGTACGGGGACGACTTCGAAAAGGGGAAACATCCGCTGTCACGCGTGCCCCGCGTGGAAAGCTATCGCGGTTTTATCTTTGGGACGCTCAACCCTGACATGCCACCCTTGAAAACATATCTGGGTTTAACGACAGAATATCTGGATGCCTTTATTGATCGCGCCCCGAACAAAAGCATTACCGTTCGGGCGGGCGCTTATCGTGGCGTCTTTCATGGCAACTGGAAGCTGGCATGGGATAATGCGGCTGATGGATACCATGTGACATTTGCCCATCGGTCGCTTGTCGAAATGACTCGTATCCGCAGCGGCAAGAGTGCCGGCGCTTCCTATATGGGAGACGATCCCGATCTGTCCCCCATGTATTGCAAACAGTTTCCCCATGGCCATACCCTGCTGCATCATCGCCCGGGAATGGGGCCAAAAATATGGAGCCGGGCACGGCCCACACCGGGAACAGAAGCCTATCAGACCCAACTTGTAAATCGACTGGGAGAAGACGCCGCACTGGACGCACTGGAAGGCGCGCCGGGGTTTGGGATGAATCTCAATATTTTTCCCAATCTGATGATTATTGCCAATCAGATTCAGGTGGTCGAACCGCAAGGGTATGACAAAACACAACTGACCTGGTATGCGACAACCCTTGACGGTGCGGAACCTGAAGTGAACAAGTTGCGCCTCAGAATTGCCGAAGATTTCCCCAATTTCGGAGAAGTTGATGATCTGGAAATGTTCGAGCGCTGTTGGGAAGGCCTGAAAACCCCTGAAATTGAATGGATCAACACCCATCGCGGGCTGCATCGCCCGGACAGCGAAATTCTGGATGAACATGGTGTGCGAACCGTTACAAGTACGGATGAAGCACCACTAAGGGGCTATCTTCAGGCATACCGCGAGTATATGAAACAGGAGATGAACCTTGCGGCGGTATAATCAGTTCAGGGCATCAACAGAATCATATTATGTTGACGACACATATTACGACAGGCTGGTTAAAGATCGCGAGCTGACCCGCACATCAGGCCCCAGTGTCGATCAGAAGGTGCGGCAGGAAGCAGAAGCTTTCCTGTTCCACGAAGCCAGACTGATTGATGACGCAAGATTCGATGAATGGCTCGATCTTTTTGCAGAAGAATGCACCTACTGGATTCCGGCGGACGATTTTGCTGATCCCCGCGAAAAAGTAAACATAACGCTTGATGACCGCCGACGCCTTGAAGACAGGGTGATCAGGCTGACCACCGGCCATGCCCATAACCAGATGCCCCATCGCTATCTGCATCATCAGGTTTCAAATGTTGAAGCCTGGGAAACAGGCACAAATGTGCGCAGGGTACTGTCAAGGCAGATCGTTTTCGAATACCGGTCCCAACACCCTCTCGTCACGCATATCTGCAAAACAGATCACCGCCTGATATTTGAACGGGATTGCTGGCGAATTGCAGAAAAGCGGATCGTCCTGATCAATGGCATGGATGGCCTGGAAACACCGACATTATTATGATGTCAGATGATGCGCCGGGCCAGCGTCTGCGAAGGTAATTCACCATAGCGTTTCTTGTATTTCTGGGCAAAACTGCCCAGATGATAAAAGCCCCAGTGCATTGCAATTTCCGACACCGTTTGATTGTCTTTGGCAAATTTCAAAGACTCATGCGCACGCGCAAGCTTTAAATCCATAAAGTAGGCAAGCGGACTTGTCCCGCGGAATTTTCTGAACCCGCTGAACAAGGATCGGGCACTGGTGCCGCTTGCATTGACCAACTCATCAACAGTCATCTGTTCAGCAAGCCGGGACATCATATAGTCTTCTGCCCGGCGCACATATACCGGTGCCGCCGGAGACGCTGCGATACTCATAAGATCGCTCGCATTATGCGGGTGGCAGGTCAGCAGCGCCGTCATAATCATTTCGCTAAAATGATCGGCTGACGCCGGATGGGCAGACAAGGGCACAGGTTGCTCTGCATCATCCAGAACATATCGCAACAACCCCAGCCAGGACTGATAGACCGGCCGGGTCAGGTCCATATCGATCTTGAACTGAAAATCGGCACTGAAAGACCTTCCGGTCAAGTTCTGAAAATGCCTTTCCAGCGCATCTCTTCTGATTCGAATGGCAAGAACACCACAATCCGGAGTCCAGCGAAACCGGAATGGAATATCAGGAGAACAAACGACCGCCCGTGAACTGGTTGTTTCAATATTTCCACGACCAAAACTGACCAGACTGCTGCCACTCACGGGCATATGCACCAGATAAAATGAAGACAGGGGACCCGGGTCAACCTCAACATTGGATCCGTACTGTATATAAACAAGTGACGTATCCTTGAACGAAAGCCGATGCAGTCTGGCATCAAAAAGGTTTGTGCCACCGAGACATTTCTGATCATGGGTCTTGAATATCCGCGACACCATGTCTTGAGTATCGTCTATATTTCGAGACGCAAAAAACGCTCTCTGGCTTAATGGAAGTCTTTTAAGTGGCGTCAGTCCATCCGTCATTTGATCTTCTCCCGCTTACTCAAACTGGCAAGACCCGCTTTATGAGCCTTAACATTTCCCTGTATATCATACTTTTTCATATTCACTCCACAGAGGCGATAGCCCGGTCCAGCCTGCTTTCGCAGAGGCAGAATATTTTCCTTCAGAACCCTTGCCGACAATTTTTTTCGCAAACACATAAATATTTCTCTTGAAAACCTTTGTAACAAAGATATTATAAGAAGGCAAATATCAGATTCGTAATTCTTAATTTCTGTCAGGATATGATCAGTGAATGCACAAACCGGCATAGCAAGTGGAACAGAGCTGGAAAAGCGACTGCTACGAAACACATTTGGCCGCTTCACCACGGGTGTTACCGTCTTGCTGATCGAAGACCGGCAGCAGGTTCACGGCATGACCGCCAACTCTTTTGTTTCTGTATCACTTGAGCCTCCATTGATTTTAGTTTCCCTCCATCAGCAAGCCAGGGCATCAGGGGAAATCAGGAAAGCTGGCCGGTTCAGCCTGTCTGTACTGGCGGACAATCAACATCATATTTCCCAGCATTTTGCCGGGCGGCCCATGCCCGGGTTCAAGCCTGAGTTTTTACGCCTTGGCGACGTGCCGGTCATCAGGGGTGCAGTCGCGCACCTCAGTTGCAGGCTTTATCAGGAAATTGCGGCAGGCGACCATACTTTGTTTCTTGGTGAAGTATTTAATTTTAAAAGTCAGGCGGGGGATCCCCTGTTGTTTCACGGAGGCCAATATGCCCGGCTGGCAAACAATTCAAAACCACAGGTTATCTGAATATTTCAAAATTACGTCATACTGGAAAGGGAGAAGACATATGGCCAAAGAGTCACATTTGATAACATCACATCTAGCGAAAGCCTGCACGGTAACCACATACAGCGTTGCCAGTGTGCTGGCTGCATTAAGCATGACGACGACTGCATCAGTAGCCCAGACCGGTACACAAACGATGGCGCTGGAAGAGATTACTGTAACGGCCCGGAAACGCGAAGAAGGGTTGCAGACGACACCAATTTCAATTGCGGCCTTTACGACCTCCGGTCTGGAGGCACATAATATTACCAGTGTTGACCAGATCGGCGAATTCACCCCCAATCTGGTTTTTGACAAGGTATCGCCTGTCGGGGGCAGCAATTCCTCTGCTGTGGTTTATATCAGGGGGATCGGTCAGGATACCGGCATTCCGACAATCGATCTGGGTGTCGGCCTGTATGTTGACGGTGTCTACCTTGCCCGGGCGGTGGGCGGCGTCGTCGACCTGATCGACATAGAGCGTGTGGAAGTCTTGCGCGGCCCTCAGGGCACGCTGTTTGGCAGAAATACCATTGGCGGCGCGATCAGCATCACCAGCCAGAAACCCGATGAAGAATTTTCAGGCTATGTTTCCGGCACCGTCGGTGACGATCAGCGTATTGATGTAAAAGGGTCCGTCAATCTGCCGATAACGGACAAGCTCTTCACCAAATTCAGTATGGCGAGCCTGAACCGTGACGGTTATGTCAAACGCGCCGACGGCATTGACCTGGGCAACGAAAATGCACTGACCGGTCGTTTCGCGGCCCGCCTGCTGGCCTCGGAAAATTTTGAGATCAATCTGGCACTGGATGGCACCCGCCGTCGTGAAAATGGTGCTCCCTATACCCTGGTAGAAGCGGTCGAGACTGCAGCCTTTCCAAGCTTTCACAATGGTGCCATCGCGGGGCCACCTTGCGTGCCGCCCCCGGGATCCCTGACAAATCCCGCCTGCTTCAACAGCCAGTGGGTGCCGACTGATCCAACGCAAAGCTATGGTTCAGCCCCGGCCTATGATGACACAGATATCTGGGGCGCTGCGCTCACAATGGACTGGGATGCAACAGACTGGCTCTCGCTTAAGTCCATTACCTCCTACCGGAACACTGAAAGTGAGTTTTCCATTGATCAGGACCATTCGCCGATCACCATTGCACAGGTCCTGACCATATTTGAACACGAACAGTTCAGTCAGGAATTTCAGTTGCAGGGTCGCGCCATAAATGATCGGCTGAACTGGATTGTCGGGTTGTATTATTTCACCGAACAGGCAGACAGCCTTGAATCTGTGACATTTTCTGTCGTGGATTTCCAAAGCGGTGGCTCTGTTGACAACGACAGCCTGGCAGCCTTTACCCAGACCACATTTGATGTCACTGACAAACTGAGCATAACCGGCGGCTTGCGGTATACCAAAGACACCAAAAAATTTACGCCCGACCAGTTTGTAAAATCCAGCTTTATCGGTATTCCGCCGGGTGTCCCCCTGCTCCCGCCGACAGAAGCTGAAATTGACGTCGAAGAAGTAACACCGATGGCCAATGTTGCCTATCGCTGGACCGAAGATTTCATGACTTACGTCACCTATTCCGAAGGCTTTAAGTCCGGCGGCTTCACGCAACGGGTCTTCCCGCCGCTGCCCGAAGCCCCCAGTTTCAAACCGGAATTTGTCGAAGTCTGGGAAGCCGGTTTCAAGTTTTCCGGATTTGACAACAGAATGCGGTTGAACGGCGCTGTCTTTAAAACCGATTATACCGACCTGCAGTTTGTTGTGCAGGATGTGACCGTTGCGCCGGTCGTCCGGAATGCCGGAGCTGCCGAAGTCAACGGTTTTGAACTGGAATTCATGGCCATGCCGGCAAACGGATGGACAATTGAAGCTGGTCTCGGATATCTGGACAACAAGGTTACGGAAGTTGACCCCGGCACAGGCGTCCTGCCGGGCAACAAACTTGTCCGGGCCCCGAAATGGTCGTTGAACAGCGGCATTTCATACCAGTTCCTGATGGGAAATGGCGGCACCATAACCCCCCGTGTTGACTGGTCCTACCGGTCAGGCGTCTACTATGACGCCGTCAATTCTCCGCAGATATATCAACCCGGCTATCACCTCCTGAGTGCAGGTGTCGCCTACGAAAGCGCAGACGAAAACTGGCTGATCTCGCTGATTGGTAAAAACCTCACCGGCGAACGCTATATTCGTTCAGGCTTTTCCGACCCGGTTAATCTTGGAACATCGGAAGTGGTATATTCACGCAAGGCCGAATGGTCGTTGAGCGTCAGACGCAAATTCTAAAAGATACCCGCTTCCGGGCACGTGTCCGGGAGCGGGACCATAACTGTTGCAATTAACAGGCATCAGATTATACATTTATCTTTGTTACAAATGTTTCTTTAAAATCTAAGGACAGCTTGATCATGTCAGTAAAACCTGAAGTTGAAATGCCCGGCACCCGTCCTGTGTCTGTGGCACGTACCGGCGCCTCGCATATCAAGAGTCTGCAGGATAACCGCACCGTGTATGTGGACGGCGAAGTAGTGAATGACGTCACCACCCATCGGGCGTTCCGCAATGTTGTCAGGTCGGCAGCGGCATTGTACGACATGCAGGCAGAGCCGGACAATCTGGACCTTATGACCTTTGCGTCCCCTGCAACAGGACAACGGGTGAATCGCGCCTGGCAAATTCCGAAAAACTACGAAGACTTAACCACCAAGCGCAAGGCCATGACAGCCTGGGCTGAAATGCATGGTGGCTATATGGGACGCTCTCCCGATCACCTGGCGTCCGCCATAACAGGTCAGATCATCGGGATTGAAAAGTTTGAAGCCTATGACAAGCGTTTCGCCCGGAATTATCAGGACTATTATAATTTTGCCCGTGATAATGATATTTTTCTAACATACGTGATCATCAATCCCCAGGGCGATCGCTCCAAAGGGACCGGACATCAGGACAATGATGACCTGATCATGCGCGTGGTCGACGAGGACAGCTCTGGTCTTACCGTACGCGGTGCCAAGATGCTGGGCACCAGTTCGATCATGGCGAACGAGGTTTTTGTCGCAAACCTGCAGCCCCTGCGCCCTGGCGAAGAAAAGTATGCAACATGTTTCGCCTTGCCCATGAATACCAGGGGGTTGCGTGTCCTGTCCCGCAAATCATACGAGGCACATGCCACATCGCAGTTCGATAATCCTCTCGCCCATCGTTTTGATGAAAATGATGCGCTGGTCTATTTCGATGACGTCAAGGTGCCGTGGGACCGCGTGTTTGTAAATCAGAACGTCGATATGTGCCGCATTCAGTTTCACGAAACCCCCGGTCATGTTTTTCAAAACTATCAGGCCCAAATCCGGCTGACCGTAAAACTCAGATTTCTGGCAGGCATAGCGCATAAAATTGCCCAGATCATCGGTACGGACAAAATGCCCCCGGTACAGGGCATTCTGGGCAAGCTTGCGTCCGAAGCCGCAACGGTAGAGGGCCTGCTATATGGTATGGAAGCCAAGGGACAGGAAGTATCCGGTGCCTTTATTCCTGATAAACACCTTCTGTATGCCGCACAGGTTTATACGCAGGAACTATACCCTCATTTCGTTAATGCCATACGCGAACTGGCCGGCGGGGCCTTGATCATGTTGCCCTCATCCGCGAAAGATTACGGCAATCCGGACATACAAAAAATACTGGATATTACCCAGTATTCCTGCGCTGGAACCCCGAAGGACAGGGTCAAAATGCTGAAACTGGCATGGGATGCACTGGGATCGGAATTTGCCGGTCGGCACACACAATATGAAATGTTTTACGCGGGCGCACAGTTTGTCACCCGTGGACACAGCTTCCGGACTTATGACTGGGCTGCGGCAGATCATCTGGTGGACCGGCTGCTCAACCAGTACAGCCTTGAGCAATAACAGGCCGACCGCGCCAAACGAATTTAGAGGAATTATATGATGGAAATACGAAAAATATTCACCTTCTCGGAAGAGACTTTTTCTGAAGCCGGGCGCAGCACGGAACAGCCTTTGCGAAAAGTTGCGGTGGTGGCCATCGTTAAAAACCGGTTCGCAGGCCAAGGTTATGTCGAAGACCTGCAACCCCATATTGATGCCAGCATTCCGCTGGGCAAGAAAATCGCGGAAATGGGTGCCACAGCCATGGAGCCCTATAATATTGAAAGCTATGGCAAGGGATGTATCGTTGGCAGCCGCGGCGAGCAGGAACACGGTGTCGCATTGCTGACGACTGTTTATGGCAATGTCTTGCGGGATGCTGTCGGCGGCGGCCTCGCCTGGATTTCTTCAGCGACAAAACGGGCAGGTCCTGGCGCCACCATAGACATTCCCCTCGCCCATAAAGACGCACTTTTTGTACGTTCACATTATGACGCGATGAATATCACCCTGCCGGACGCACCCCTTGAAGACGAGATTGCTGTCATCTGTTGTTTTGCCAATCGGGGCCGGCTGAATGCCCGTGTCGGCGGTATTAAAGCGGGCGAAATTGAAGGCAAGGATGGTCTGCGCTAGGCGCTATTGGAGGAAGACAGGATGAAAACGGCAATTGTAAATCTGGGGTCGATTGTCAGCGGCAGCTGGCAAAACCCGTTTATAGACGGCGACGCCATCTATATGGAGGATGGCCTGATTTCAGCCGTTGGTCAGGTCTCCGATCACCAGATTTCATCGGCAGATGTTGTGATTGATGCCGATGGTGCCACAGCCTGTCCGGGCTTCATTGACAGTCAGATTCATAATACATTCGGCGACTATACCCCCCGGCAGAAAACCGTGGGATTTCTGGAAAGTTACCTGCACGGCGGCACCACGACAGCCATCAGCGCGTCCGAGGTTCATGTGCCCGGTCGCCCCAAGGACGTCGAAGGCGTCAAGGCACTTGCCGTTGCCGCGCATAAATGCTTTGAGCATTACAGGCCGGGCGGCATGCGTGTTCACGCGGGTTCTGTCATTCTGGAGCCCGGCATTACACAAGCCGATTTGCAGGAAATTCACAACAAGGGTGTGTGGCTTGCCAAAGCAGGGTTTGGTGCCGTCAAAACACCTTACGATTATGTCCCGATGATTGAAGCGGCGCGACAGTCGGGCATGATCACGACCGTTCATACCGGCGGGGCGTCCATTCCCGGTTCAGCCGCCATCACCGGCGACCATTTGCTGGCAATGAACCCGCATGTGTCCTTCCACATTAACGGCGGCCCCGTTGCCATTCCCGACCGGGACTTCGAGCGGATCGCATGCGAAAGTGATATCGCCATGCAGGTTTGTATCGCCGGTAATACCCGCACCATGATCCTGTGTGCCGAAGTCGCAAAAAAACATAATGTTTTTGACCGATTTTTAATTGCCACAGACACCCCCACCGGTAGCGGCGTGATGCCGCTGGGCATGATGTATGCCATCATCAATCTGTCAGCCCTTACAGATATGCCGCCTGAATGGTTTATCTCTGCGTCCACGGGCAACGTTGCGGATATCTACAATCTGAATTGCGGGTATCTTGAACCGGGACGGGATGCAGATATCCTGATTCTTGACGCGCCTTTGGGCGGCACGCAAGATACCGCGCTGGCCGCAATGAAACACGGAGACCCTGCCGCTGTCGCCGGTGTGATCACCGCAGGCATGCCCAGATTCGTCGGCAAAAGCCGGAACACACCAGCCCCGACAAGAAATATTCATGTGGCGGAATGTCGCATGCCGCAGGATTTTAGTGGCAGCCCCCACTGATCTTCACAACCAACAGACTGGAAGCCAGTGAAATGACGAGTAACTCGAAGATTATTGAAAATTTTGTCGCAGCGTGGAATCAAAATGATACAGAGGCGGCGCTGCGCTTTTTGTCTGATGACATTTTTTATCATAATATACCCTTTCCACCCCTGAATGGCATCGGGGAAGTCAGGGCGTTTTTTGACAGCGTAGGGACCATTACCAACACTGATTGGCGCATTCTGAACATTGCAGAAAATGGCCAGACAGTATTAACCGAACGCATCGACGACTTTGACCTGAATGGTAACCCGGTTTCCTTGCCGGTCATGGGCGTTTTCATCATCGAAAAAGGTAAAATAAAAGTCTGGCGGGACTATTTTGACGGCGCAAGCTTCGAACGTCAGATCAGGGGCGAAAGCGCATAATTTTACCCGTTTGATCTGTAAGAAGGAGGAAGGCATTTGACCAACTGGCATCGACGCGACGTACTGGGAATGGCGGCTGGAATGCTTCTCCCCCTGAATACCGCCAACGCATTTACCGGCACCGCCGTTGCAAAAACCGGGGAAGCGTTGCAGGCCCGAATACGCGGCCAGGTTCTGTTGCAGACCAGCCCCGATTATGAAATGGCACGAACCAGAGTCTGGAGCAGCGCGGTTCCCAGGCGCTACCCTGACATCATTGTGCGTGTGGCGAACATATCAGATGTTGTTGAAGCTATAGGGTTTGCCAAAAAAAATGACCTGAAAGTTGCCATTCGCGGAGGCGGACACAACTGG
Organism: Sphingomonadales bacterium; assembly: GCA_965227345.1. Taxonomy (GTDB): domain Bacteria; phylum Pseudomonadota; class Alphaproteobacteria; order Sphingomonadales. The sequence continues at coordinate 2,768,147 of OZ245755.1, read as the reverse complement.
GTCTACCCGTCCATACGTGACGGTGGTATTCTCCTTGACCTTGCCGGACTTGACGAATTGTCCATAAATGCCGCCAACAAAACAGCGATTGTCGGCCCCGGTGTTTCAGGCGGTGCTTTTGTCCATCACCTGTCCGCATTCGGACTGGCGTTCCCGGTCGCACATTGCCCGTCGGTTCCCCTTAGCGGCTATCTGCTAAACGGCGGCCTGGGATGGAACACCGGCATATGGGGACCGGCAGCATCAAACATTCTGGCCGTTGATGTTGTGACCGCAGACGGCGAACTGTTACACGCGACACCCACCCGACACAGTGACCTTTTCTGGGCCGCCCGGGGGGCCGGGCCCGGCTTTTTCGGGGCTGTTGTAAGGTTCCACCTGAAAGTCTACAAATTGCCATCCGTTATTCAGGCAACGACTTATGTCTTTCCTCTGGAGAGTGCCGCCGAAATATCCTCCTGGTCAGATAGCGTTGCCACGAATATCCCGGCCAATGTCGAGTTTTCCTTTGCCACTGCAGGTGCTCCGCCGCCCTATCTGAACCCTGCCCGGAAGTTATGTGTGGTTTCAGGAATCACATTCGCGAATCAACAGAAAGAAGCTGATGCGGCACTTGAGTTTATGTCCAGGGCCCTGCCTGCCCGACCTGTCATGCAGGCTGTGGGCGCCAAAACAAACATGAACACCCTGCTGGAAGACGTTGCCAGGCTGTTCCCGCCCCATGCCCGATATCTTGGAAATTGCATGTGGTCCAATGCTCCACTTGCCGACTTTTTCCCGGCATATGCCCGTCACCTGGCGGCAGCACCATCACACCGGTCCTTCGCAAACTCGGTTATTTATCCAGCCCCGGGCGCCGGTGCCGTCCCCTTGCCCGACGCAGCGATGTCCAAATACGAACGCGAGATTGTGCTCTGGTATGCCATATGGGACGACTACGCGACAGACCGGCAAAATGAAGACTGGTTTTTGGAAGCATCAAGGATTTTCCAGGCTCATGCCAGCGGATTTTACATAGGCGAGACCAATCTGCACTATTTTCCCGAAAATGCCCGGCAATCATTTGGGCCGGAAAACTGGGAAAAGCTGAAAAAATTACGTGCCAAATACGATCCTCAGGGACGCTTCTTCAGTTTCTGGGGGCTTGATCAGAACGCGCGAGGTGAACCCGTATGAAGTTAGCCACCTGGATTACCCTGGCAGCCGGAATGGCTGTGGCTGCGGGCACCGGTTTCGTGATGGTCGACCGACAGCAGGATAACAACATTCCGGAAGCCCAATTATTTTCCCTTGTTGAAGCAGATTGCGTGTTTTGTCATGGTCGGGAAGGGGTTAGTCAAAACCCTCTCTGGCCTGCACTGGCAGGACAGCAGGAAGCGTACCTGGCAGGTCAGCTGGAACAATTCGCGAAAGGAAATAAGGGATACCGCCGCAGTCCGGAAAGTGCCCAGATGTATAATATTGCAGCCAATCTGACCGCTATCGAACGGTCAGAACTGGCAGCTTATTATGCGCGCCAGGAACACCGAAGGGTCTCTCCCTCACCCGGCAACCGAAACAATAATGGCAAACAGATCTATGATAACGGCCCGGACGACGAACCGGCCTGGGCCTGCGTCTCCTGCCACGGCCAGAATGGTGAAGGCATCGCGGATATGGAAGCGCCAGCCCTTGCAGGCCAACATACCCGCTACCTCATTCACCAGCTTGAGGCATATAAATCCGGTCAGCGGGAAGACCCGACCGGCAGCATGGGAATGATTTCAACAGCACTGTCGCCTGCTGACATGCAATCAGTCAGCCTTTTTCTGGAAACCATATCCACAGGGGACACATCCGGTCATGAGTCAGAATAACAAGAGCCTGTTTGAAGATGGGCTAAAAATCCGCCGCGAGGTTTTAGGGGACGAATATGTAGACAGGGCGTTGGCCAATGCTGATGCATTCAGCATGCCCATTCAGGAACTGGTGACCGAATATTGCTGGGGATCCATCTGGTCGCGACCCGGGCTTGATCGCAAAACCCGCAGCTTGCTGAATATCGCAATGCTAACTGCCCTGAACCGCCCGCACGAGGTCAAAATTCATCTGAACGGGGCCGTAAACAATGGCTGCACGGCAGATGAAATAAGGGAGGTCATCATGCAGGCGATCATTTATTGCGGCGTGCCTGCCGGTATAGATACTCTCAATATTGCCCGCGAAATACTCGCGGACCAAATTGCATCAGAAGCTAAAGACAAGCCACAATAACCAGGCACTCAGGATTCCTTGTCACCGTCGCCGAGCCGTTAAGCCGCAGAAACATCCTGACAAATATCAGATTTCGGCAGCGAACCGCAATAAATTTGAATGAACTTTGGAAAGTGTGTCAAATGCAGGGCTTTTACCATCCGCCGCAAACAATTCCTGGCGAACACCATACAGGTCAAAGAGCATTTCTCTAATTCGAGGGTCATTGACAAGACTTTGCACCCAACCCACTGCAACCAGACGCGACCCTTTCTTGACCTCATCAACACGATGTTTGGTTGTCGCCGGATAGAGCACCAGATCACCGGCACCAAGCTTGATATCCTGTTCACCCTGAGGATCTTCTATAATCAGTTCGCCACCTGAATAATCTGACGGGTCACTGATGAAGAGGGTGAATGCCAGATCAGTCCGTAATGGGGGAGCCCCCATGATTGCATTGTCCACGTGGGTTCCATACCCCATTCCGGCATCGCAGCGACTGACAAGAAGGCGCGAGATGCTCCGGGGGAGCGCCGCAGCAGCAAACACTTCATTCGCACCAAGAGCATCCATAACAATCGAGTTGATTTTTTTATGGACCTTGTCATCACCGGCAAGCTGCAAATTGTTCTTCACACCTGCTGCGGCCCAGCCCGCCGTCTTTTTGCCATCCAGAAAATGACCGCGCTCCGCCAGATCTTCAACCTGGCGGAGCGCATTATCATCAAGAACATTACCAATACACAGGATCATGCAGTCGGGTCACATTCAGGTTTGCAAACGTAAAGCACGTTATTTAAGACGTGGCATAAAGGCTGCGAGTTCTTTGCCATCAACCAGGTCCTTGCCACTGCCGAACATGCGTTTACCATTTCCAATAACAACATACTTCAGCAAAAACCCGATGTGATAACAATCGCTTCCATCTTCCTTTTTACCAGAATAGGCCGGCATACACACGGCATTATTCTTAAAAGTGTACGAACCGACAATCGGGCTTTTGGCAGCGACCCAGCATTCGCCTTCATAGACTTCATGATCATCGCCAAGCGCGGTTGGACAAAGGTCCATTGACGACGCCTTTGACCAGTCTCGCTTCCAGCCCTCGACATTGCCGTCTGGCGAGAAATAAATTGCAACAGCCTGATCTTTCCGAATTGTCCGGCCAACCAGAGCAGCTTTCAATTGCTTTGTTGTCAGGGACGGAATGGTGAAATTATCACCCGCTGTCGAGAAGCCAATGCCACCTTCCCCGCCTTCGCCCGCCAATACCTTGTTAAGCGCTTTCGAAAAGGGAACATCTCTCTTTAGCGTCTTGCCATAAAAGTTTTCCGCATCTGCAACAGCCGCAGAAACTTCAGAGCCGGCTTCGCCACTTTCTCCGCCTTCATCCGAGCCATAGGCTACGTTTCCAGACGCTATAACAGCTGCAGTACCAATAGTTATCCAAAGTTTACGCTTAAGCATTCACCTTCTCCGTATAGTAAAACATTGCCCTAGAATGATGTTTCAACAGAAAAGCGGACTGTTGAAGGCAGGGATTGCGCCAACAGGGTTGAGCCAGCTGCCGCCCAATACCTTTTGGCTGTAATATTATCCCAATAGACCCGGAAAGTTGTGTCCTTGCCGATCAGCTCATCGGTTACATAGCTGACCCCGGCATCAAAGGTTGTGTACCCAGGAACATAGAAGGTGTTACCCGCATTCCCGGCGCGTTCACCAACCCGGAAAAGGCCACCGGAAACAGCAAACCCGGGAAGGGCTGCTGGGCGATATTCCACAAAGAACGAGCCACTGAATTTTGGCGAATTCTGGATATCATTGCCCAGATTACTGCTGCCACTTACCTGCTCTGTATCAAGGATAAGTGCCGACGCAAAAACTGAAAACTCGGGTGTCACTTCACCTGTCAGGCTAAACTCAAGACCCTTGTAGTTGGCAAGCCCGTCAAGCACGAACACATTACTTGAATTCGTAAATGACGACTCTCTGTCAATATCAAAATAAGCCACAGTTGCCAGCAACCCTGACATAAGTTCGCCCTTGATACCAAATTCAAGCTGCTCACTGATGGCAGCAGGCAGGGATTCGCCAGCGTTCACCGTTGTTGAAGGTGCCACCCGGGAATTTTCCAGGCCTTCAATATAGGTCGCATATACGCTCAACCATTCCAGCGGCTTGACAAGAACACCCCCAGACAAGGATGTCGGGTTCGCCTCAAATGTTGAAGAGGCGCTGACATCTTCATAATCGGTCTTACGAATTCCCAGCGTAACCTGTAACCAGTCCTGATACGAAATACGATCAAATGCATAAATACCCAGGTCCTTGATCTGGGACGGATTTGGTATCACCCTGTCCGGCAGGGGTGTCTCTGGAACAAGTACCGGATTAAAATAATTCTGACTGTAATTGGCGAACGAGAGCTGCGGATTATTCGAATCACGGGTATTGCTGGCAATTCCAACGACAAGCTCATGCTTCAGGGGGCCCGTCTCAAAGGCACCAGCCAGCTCGGTCCGCAGGAAAATATTCTGATAGGAATTACCATTGGCAAGCTCAACAGAAAGGTTACCGTCACCGGTTACACCATCGGTAAAGCTGAACAAGGAGAAACGCCGGTCACGAGTCAAATAGGAAATACCGGCGTCAGCGCGCAAGGCCCACGCATCGGAGAACCTGTATTGTATCCGGGTCTGTAAATTAAATTCCTTTGCCGGTGATTTAAACCACTCTGATCCCAAATTCCGGCTGGCGCCCAGCAGTTCCGGCAAGACCGGACCATCTGGTGTATTAATCGGGCGCAAAGTCGTTGGTTCAGTGATCGTCTTGTAAATATACTCGGCATCAATAAAGACCGTCAGATTGTCATTTGGCCGAATATCAATAGCAGCCGAGGCAAATGCGCGTTTACCTTCTGTATTATCAACGCCATTTTCCAAATCAGAGGCCAACGCGTTGATGCGAATGCCAATTTTCTCGGAGCTGCGGGCAAAATCTACATGCGCGCCGTAGGTGCCATGGTTGTTACCAAAGATGCGCAATGAATTAATTGGCTCTTCAGTCGCACGTTTGCTGACCAGGTTGATAATCCCGGACGGCGCACTGAAACCATAATAAAGTGCCGAAGCACCTTTCAGGGCCTCTACACGGGTCTTGTTTTCCAGAGGAATATCGATCAGGTTTACAATAGGCAGACTGCCGTTGAGGCGCCAGTTTCCACGGTTTTCAATCGGAATGCCGCGAATGCTCAAATTACTGTAAACAGTTGTACTGATGGCTGCCGTACTTACACCCGCTGTGTTCCTGAGTGCGTCGCTCACTGAAATAGCAAGCTGTGCATTTAGCATTTCCTCTGTAAGAACATTAATCGTCAGAGGTGTATCAAGCTGTCGTGCATCCCGAAACGTTCCCGCCTGAACATAATCTGCGCTATAGCTGCCTCTGCGATCGGCGGTTACAACAATTTCCTCAAGCTGCACACCATCATCAGCTGCCTGGGCCTGCATTGCTCCGCCGGGACCTGCAGCTACAGCAACTACAGCCAATCCTCCTTGCCACCACTTCATCATTTTCTCCCTTTTGTCATTTGCCAGAATTTTGAGTATCAGAACTATGCTATAATGTATTACTGATATCAATAGTATATTTCTGTTTTTTTAAAATTAATAGTACAAAATTAAAAACAGATAACTTCTCTGCTGGTTTTTCGGGGTTCAACGCCCCAAAAACTATAACCGTTTATTCAATTCGTCCGATAATATCGGTGCGGCGTGAACGAGGGCACGCGTGTACGGGTGTGTCGGATGCTCCAGAATATTTTTTGCCGTGCCAGCTTCAACAATCTTGCCTTGCTCCATCACAATCAGACGACCGGCGATTCTGCCAACAGCCGCCAAATCGTGGGAAATGAACAGGCACGCAAAACCTCTTTCGCGTTGCAGTCGGGCAAACAGGTCCAGAACCTGAGCCTGAATACTCATATCCAGCGCAGAAATCGGCTCATCTGCAATAATAAAGTCAGGATCGGCAACAATTGCCCGGGCGATAGCCACCCGCTGGCGCTGGCCCCCCGAAAGCTGGTGGGGGAAGCGCTCGGCAAAATCAGATAACCCGACATCCGCAAGAGCCATCGCCACCCGATCATCTTTTTCCTGCCTTGTCAGATCCACCAAAGGGCGCAATGACTCGGCCACCAGCGCCCGCACGCGAAGTCGCGGATCCAGAGATGAAAACGGATCCTGAAAGACCATCTGGGTTCTGGACCGGAAATCCCGATCTCGCGGCAAGGCACATTCCCGACCATCAAAGAATACCTTTCCGGACGTGGGCGATGTCAGCCCCAGAATGGCACGACCCAACGTGGTCTTTCCAGAACCGGACCCCCCAACGACCGCGACAATTTCGCCACGAGCAATATCAAGAGAAACGGAATTTAAGGCGAGATGAATTTCTGATGATGCAAATGGCCCGACGCGCTTCTGAAACTGAACACTTAAATCCTTAACGGACAAAACCGGCACCTGCATGTCAGCGATTGTACTTTCGTCCGGCTGTAGCTTGGGAATCGCGCCGATCAGGGCCCGGGTATATTCATGTTGCGGGCAGCGAAGTACGTTTTCAATGGCCCCTGATTCCACCAATCGTCCAGTCTGCATTACCGCTACTTTGCTGGCGTATCTTGCTGCAAGCGCCAGGTTATGGGTTATCAGCATGATACTGACGTCAAGCTCTTTTCCAAGCTCGGCCATCAGGTCAAGAACCTCTTTCTGGCTTAGGGTATCAAGAGCCGTTGTAGGTTCATCTGCAATGATCAGCTTTGGAGACCCCAGAAGCACGGACGCCAATAAAATACGTTGCCGCATGCCGCCGGAAAATTCGTGTGGATAAGAGCGGAGCAAGCTTTTCGCACCGGGCACCCGCACCCGTTCAAGCATCTCCACTGCACGCCGACTGGCTTCATTTTTGTCAATTTTCTGGTGGCATAGCAGGGCTTCCACCAGTTGAGGGCCAACCCGTATTGCCGGATTGAGCGAAGTGAGAGGCTCTTGAAAAACCATGCCCAGTTCCGAGCCGCGCAATCGGCGAAGCGCACCGGGGGACAAAGCGCTAATATTCTGCCCTTCCAGTTCAATCGTGCCGGACTTCTGTTGAATACCTTCCGGCAACAATCCCATGACAGCACGGGCCGCAATAGTTTTACCGCTGCCCGATTCACCGACAACCGCCAGCAATTCCCCCTTGCCTACAGATATGGACAGACCGGACACAATCTCGGCACCATCGCTGCGAACAATCGTCAGGTCATTCATCTTCAACGTCGGCACGTGCTGATCCGAAGACGGTGATCCCGTACTCATGCCCGATCCTCCCTGGGATCAAGCCGATCGCGTAGCCAGTCACCCAAAAAATTAAGACCAAGCATGGTCATCATTATGCAAAGGCCGGGCACAATCGCCAGATGCGGCGCAACCTCAAGATATGGCCGGGAAGACGACAGCATGTTGCCCCATGTAGGCGTTGGGGGAGAGACACCCACCCCCAGAAAACTGAGGGCGCTTTCTGATAACAGGACCCAGCCCAGCATACTCGTCGCCAATACAGCAATGGGTGCCAGAGCGTTGGGAAGCACGTGACGTATGACGATATAGCCTGGACCGCTGGTCCCCAGACGGGCTGCCTCAATAAATTCCCGCTCACGTATCGAAAGGGTATTTCCGCGCACCACCCTGACCACAATTGGCAGATAGGCGACAGAAAGCGCGATAATAATACCCCATCGACTGGCCCCAAAAACCGCGACCAGAGCCAATGCCAACAGAATGCCCGGAAAGGCAAGCAGCGCATCAATAATAGCCATCATGATTCTATCCGTCCACCCCCGCAAATAGCCAGCGACAAGTCCCAGTATGGTCCCCAGAATGGTCACAATGGAAACAGTCGTAAAGGCAATACCGCCACTGACGAGCGCCCCGGTCGCCACGCGGGAGAATACATCGCGGCCAAACTCGTCAGCGCCTAATATATGACTGGCAGACGGCGGGGCCAGACGCTCGGATATATTGATCATCAAGGGATCAGGCGTCATTGGCGACAGGCCAAGGGCAGCCCCAAGAACAATAATACCAATCAGGAAAATCCCGAGCGTAAAATTCAAACGCCGCAAAATGAATGCCATGGGTTTCATTGGTGCACCACGCGAGGATCAAATATTGGATAAACAAGGTCTACAATCAGATTGACAAGAATGTAGATAACGGAATTGAAGAGCAGACAACCCTGCAGCACCGGATAATCTCTTGCCAGAACAGCGTCGACCATCAGCCGGCCAAGCCCGGGAATTGTAAACACCGTTTCGATGACAACAATGCCACCCAGAAGATTCCCGATTGTGAGGCCAACAAGCGTCAATGTCGGGGCGAAAGCATTCGGGAAGACATGGCGGGTCAGGACACGACCTTCCGTTAACCCCTTTGCCCGGGCATGCAAGACATAATCAAGCCGCAACACTTCCAGTGACGTTGCCCGCATCATTCGGGTCAGCACACCAGCCTCTACAAGCGCCAGAGCCATGATGGGCAAAATGATATACCGAAACGCCTCGGCCGGATTTTCAGCAAAGGACACATAGCCAACGACGGGCAACCATCCCAGCTTTAACCCGAAGAACAATAACAGCAACAACCCAAGCCAAAAGGACGGAATTGACAACAGGATCGTTGAGAAAATAACCACAGCCAGATCCAGCGGACGGTTTTGATATCGCGCGGCCAGCAGCCCGCCACCAATAGAAACAAGCGTCGCAATGATCATAGCGCCTAAAACAATCACGGCACTTGTTGAAAATCTGCTCAGAACAGTCTCCACAACAGGTTCGCCTGTCATGATTGACGTACCAAGGTCACCGCCAAGCGCCCCGCCAAGCCAGCGTCCGAACTGGATAACAATGGGCTGATCAAGACCAAGCTGTATTCTGAGCGCCGCCAAAGCAGCTTCATCACCCGCATCACCCAGCAGAACCTGCGCAGGGTCCCCCGGCACCAGCCGAACCAATGCAAAGACAGCAATGGCGACGATCAGAAGAGTCGGCAAGGCTAATAATATGCGCCGTAGAATATACTTTAACATTTAGCTCGCGCCCCTCATCACTTCCTAAAACCTACACCCCAAAGCCTTGGCTGCACGGCAGGCCAGCCCTTCACACCCGAAATACTGGTTCGCGCTGCGATCACATGAGACGGATTGTAAAGAACGATCAGCGGCGTCTGGTCCAGCAATCGCACCAGTAAAGCATCAAATGCCTTTTGACGCTGAACCGGGTCCGCCGTGACCATGGATTCGTTCAACAATTCCTCGGCGACAGGGTCATCCCACACCTTGCGCGGTTCCTTCTCCTTCGCCCCCATAAAGGCACCAAAACCAAACGACGGATCAAGTCGGGCTGAATAGGAGAACGACATGGACTGATAATTTCCGGTAATATAGCGATCAAGCTGTGTTGCCCAGTCGAATGTTTCAATCTTGAAATTGATGCCCGCCTGCTGTGCCATAGCCTGCACCAATACAGCGCCATTGAACATCATCGGGTACCGCTTGTTCGCGATCAACTGTATTGCCTGCCCCTTATAACCGGCCTCCCTTGCAAGCTTGCGGGCCTTGGCCAGATTCTGCTGGCGCACTTTTGTATGAATACCCTTGTGGAATTCGGTTTCAGTCGGGACCGGAGAGCTGTTGGGCCGGCCTGTTTCATTTGATACCGCCGCCGTTAAGGACGGAAGATCAAGGCTTAATGCAATTGCGCGCCGCATTCGCGGGTCAGCAAGGACCGGATCTGTGGTCTGCAGCAGCAACGCATATATATCCATCGTCGGGGCGCTCTGAAGTTTCACATCAGACCGCCCTTTCAGATTTGCAACTTCACTTGGACTTACACCATACAGAACATCGATAGCACCACTGGCGAGTGCCGCACGCGCTGCAGAACTGTCAGGGATAATGACAAAGCGGACGCGATCAACCAGCGCTTTCTTGCCACCGGTATTCCCGTCCCGTGGGCCCGACAGGGACGAATAGTCTTCATATCGTAAAAGATCAATATACTGATTAGACCTCTTTTCGCCAAAGCGGAACGGACCAGTCCCGATTGGCTTCACCCATTCTCCATCTGCATCAAGGGAATCAGGGTGCATAATGGCCGCTCCCGCACAATCAATCCTGGCAAGTGTTTTTAAAAACAAGGGGGCCGGTTTTTCCAGCGTCACAGATACGGTCTCCGGATCAATCGCCTGTATATTGACAATCGGCGCAATACCGCCACGGCTAAGATCTGATAAACACCTCCAGCCCATTTCCGGATCAAGATATCTTTTTAGCGACCAGACCACTTCTGCAGATGTAAGCAGTGCGCCATTATGGAATTTTACACCTTTACGCAGATGAAAAAGATATGTCAGACCATCTTCCGATACATCAATGCTTTCCGCCAGCAAGGGCCCTGCGCCGCTATTCTCCTTAAATGCAACCAGCCCTTCCCCGATCTGCATCAGGACAGCGTCGGTATTTTCGTCGCGTTTCCGGCCCGGTTCAGTTGACAGAATATCGCCGTTCAGCCTGGTCTTCAGCACCGTTTCAGCAAACGCATGCCGGGCAAGTCCATGTGTTGTCATCAACACAATGATTGCCGCTGCAACAAAGCCTGATCTCATTTTCATAACCCTAAAATTCCCCGGTTTGTATGGCGTATGTATTTATCTGGCTGGCGGCATCCGTCAGGCGAGACTGAACATGTGATATTCAGGATTCTGCGACGGCAACATGGCCACTGCCATCCGGCCGTGTACGGGCTCCATAATTAGCGAAGCTACTGTAGCACTGAGATTACTAAAAGCTGAAGGTCGGGGTGGTCGACATATCGACCATGGGCTCCCGTAATCATCCAGCATGACGGCGCGCATATCTTCAATTGTAATATGCCCGACCTTTGGCAGCAGCATATGCATACCACGGGCATATCGCTGATAACTGCAGGGGAAAGCACTGCCGCCTGTATTTACCAGTTTGACCTGCGCGGCAGGACTCAACCAGTGATTTGCATGAACCAGAAGCCCGTCCTGCCCCTCAAACTGAAAAACTTCATCAGGCGCACATTCAAAATTAAGCATCATGCCCCCCCTGTCTGTCAGGACTATATTATTAGACCCTGATTTCGGTGTGGTCACAACAGCACGAACCGCCATGGCCATATGTGTCTGGTCCAGAACCTTGCGCCGGATCAAGGCCAATGGCACACCTGCACGAGAGTAATCCCGGCTGCATTCAAGATAATTGGCAGAAATGGCAAGCCCGGACTCGTTAAGGCCAAATCGGGCAAGCGCGCCGGCTTCCGTAAAAGTCAGATAATCCGGGCCATCATCACGGCGCACACGAAGCACCACAGAAGTTTCGACACAATCCGCTTTCCAGTCCCAGTTATGCGCATGTATTATTTCACCGGAAGCCGTTATGTTCGACCCCGCGACAATTGCTGTACATCCGTCCGGGTCCTGACGCGCCAGTCTGGCACCAAGCGCCTTGTCCCCGGCAAGTTTCAATATTTCCGTACGGGCGTTAATCAGGACAATTTCGGAGAATTTCACGCCTGCACCACGCGCTATCGCACGCATTTCATCCACATACCCTGCGTCAAATCCTTTAATGACCGGCAAATACAGATCAACCAGCTCATCAAGGCGCTCAGGCGTCACGCCAGCGTCATGAAGTTGCTCTTTGTAGTGTGCTATCCCCTTGCGAATCTTGTCTTCTGCCAGCTCACCATAACGTTCTGACCGTTCAACCGGGGAGCCTGAGACATCAATTAATAATTCGGCCTGCATTTCTAGTTCTCTAAGCTTGCAATTCCAAAACAATGAGGTAATATTGCATTTATTATTTCAATAATACAAGATTCAAAATAAAAAAAGGTAAGAAAGAGTTGGAACAGGCTGATTTGTCAAAAACAGGTAAGATCCGTCCGGACACCGGAAACGATGAACCGCGCCTGCATGCCCTGTGGAGTGCCACGGCTTGTCGCGAGCCGGCCTTTCCAACACTGACCGGCCCACTGGAGGCTGATGTTATTATCGTCGGCGCGGGATTTTCCGGCTTATCGACTGCACTGTCACTGGCAGAACATGGCAAAAGCGTTGTCGTTCTTGAAGCAGGGGAGCCCGGCAACGGCGCTTCAGGCGTATCAGGCGGGCAGGTCACGCCGGGCTTGCGTCATTTTACAGACGAGTTGACGGCAAAATATGGTCGTGACAAGGGCCTGAACATTCACCGCTTTGGAGCAGAAGCTTCAGATAAAACATTTCAGTTGATCGCCCGCCATAAAATTGATTGCGGTGCCCGGCAATCGGGCAAAATACAAGTTGCAGACTCCCGGACCGGGCTGGCCGACGCAAAAAGGCGCTTCGAAACCTGGCAGCGATATGGTGCGCCCGTCACTTATCTGGACGCCCCCGCACTTGCAGACGCATTGGGCACGGATGTATATCTTGGTGGCTGGCGAGACGAACGGGGCGGTATGGTGCAGCCCCTGTCTCTTGCCCGTGGCCTTGCCACAGCAGCGGCACGACACGGCGCCCGGATTTTTGCCAACAGCCGCGCCCTTTCAATAGAGCGGCGTGGGAGCGATTGGCATGTCGTAACCCAAAACGGAAATGTCACCGCGCGCTGTCTGCTCCTTGCCACCAATGCGACAACAGATGCCCTCTGGCCCCAACTCCAGCGCAGCATCCTGCCGGTCTGGTCATTTCAGGTTGCGACGGTCCCACTTTCAGCAAAGCAACAGAAGAGAATATTGCCCGGCATGGAAGTCGTGTCCGACACTCGTCGGGTCCTGCGCTATTTTCGCAAAGATACACAAGGTCGCCTCGTACTGGGCGGCAAGGGGCTCACCCGTGCGCCATTCAGAGCTACAGACTTCGACTTTCAATACAAGACATTGGCGCGCCTTTATCCCGAGCTGGCTGAAACCCCCATCGAATATGCCTGGGGAGGGCAGGTGGCTATCACCATAGACCGACTTCCCAGAATTGTTGAGCTTGGTCCCAATGCCTATGCTCACCTGGGCTGCAACGGTAAGGGTGTTGCATGGTGTACTGCAATCGGTGCCGCCTTTGCAGAAGCATTTATAGATGCAACCTCAGCCCCGTTACCGCTTCCCGTCACACAAATACAACCTATTCCATTCCATAGCCTTCGCCGCCTCTATGTCGGTGCGGGCAGTGCATGGCTAAAATTCCGGGACATGCTTGATGCCCCCAGAACAAATCATACGACCCAACGAGGACCTAAATGACGAACCCCAAAACAAGAAATGATCCCTTTTCAACTTACTGGATGCCATTTACGGCGTCCGAGCCCTTCCGACAATCGCCGCGTCTTTTGGATCGCGCCGACGGCATGTATTATTATACACCCGACAATCGCGAAATACTTGATGGCATAGCGGGTCTTTGGTGTGTCAACGCCGGGCATAACCGGAAGCCCATCGTCGAGGCCATCAAATCTGCTGCTGAGCGGCTTGATTTTATTTCATCTTTTTCCATGAGCCATAACAGTGCATTTGACCTGACAAATATTCTGGCGGAACGCGCTCCTGCCGAAATCAATAATGTATTTCTATCGAACTCGGGTTCTGAAGCTGTTGATACTGCATTAAAAATAGCGCGCGGCTATCATCGTGTTCGCGGCGATTCATCACGGTTTCGGTTTATCGGCCGGGCCAAGGCCTATCACGGTATGGGTTGGGGTGGTTTGTCTGTTGGTGGCATAAGCCGGCATCGCCGTGATTTTGGTCCACTGCTCCCGGGTGTTGACCATATGCGCCACACATATGACCCTGCCATATCGGCATATTCTGTTGGGCAACCGGAAGCAGGCGCTGACTACGCCAATGACCTCCTTGACCTGATCGCATTGCACGACCCCTCAACAATCGCCGGCGTTATTGTCGAGCCCGTGGCAGGCTCAGGAGGAGTATTCCCGCCACCCGTCGGCTATCTGGAGCGATTGCGGGAAATCTGCAGTCAACACGGCATTCTTTTAATCTTTGATGAAGTTATCACCGGATTTGGCCGACTGGGCGGCAATTTTGCTGCAGACTTTTTTGGCGTCACGCCAGACATTATCTGTTGCGCCAAAGGGCTGACCAATGGCTCTGTCCCGATGGGTGCCACGATGGTTCGCGATTCAGTACGCGAGGCATTTGAACATAGTGCCGAAGACAAAATCAGCTTGTTCCACGGATACACCTATTCAGGACACCCCCTTGCCTGCGCTGCTGCGAGGGCCACGATTGAAATATTTGATCAGGAATCTCTCTGGACCCGTGCCAAAGACACCGGCCCCATCTTTGCCAATGCTGTTCACGCATTAAAGGGGGAAGAACGCGTTGTTGATATTCGCTCGATAGGCCTTGTCGCCGCAGTTGACCTTGAGCCGCTGGAAAGCAATCCCGGGTTCCGGGGCAATGCCTGCAACAACGCCTGTTTTGAAGATGGTGTTCTTATTCGAAGTACCGGAGACACACTTTTGCTGTCCCCACCACTTACCATCAACACCGATCAGATTGATCGCATTGTCTCAACAATCAGGTCAACCCTGAAGAGGATCGACTAGTGGCTCCTTCCGCTTCCCCTTTTTTTTACCCTGAGGTCGCCTCTCATATAGATGGTATGCGCACCGGCGCGTCCGGGCAGGCAATGCTTGCTGTTGAAAATCCGGCAACAGGCGAGATGCTGGGGCAACTTCCCAAAGCCAGTGATTCAGATATCGCCCGGGCCCTGACAGCCGCTGGACGAGCTTATCTGCCATGGCGGCACAAGTCGCCGTTTGACCGGTCTGCTATCTTGCGCGAGGCAGCCGCACGGCTAAGAGAACAAGCAGACAGTCATGCCCATGTCATGAGTCTGGAACAGGGAAAACCAATAGCTGAAGCGCGTGGTGAGATTGCTGCCGCCGCCGCCATATTCGAATGGTTTGCGGAAGAAGGTCGCCGGATCCACGGCAGAACGGTTCCTGGCCGTACCCGCGACGTCAGTTATGAGGTCATACAGGAACCGGTGGGGCCTGTGGCAGCCTTTACGCCCTGGAATTTCCCCGCCACTTCTCCGGCACGGAAAATCGCGGCATCCCTTGCAGCAGGGTGCAGTTGCATCATAAAGCCATCCGAAGAAACGCCCGCTACGGCCCTGGCCATTGTTGACGCCCTTGAGCGTTCCGGTTTACCCCCGGGAACGGTGAATGTCCTGTTCGGCGATCCGGCCCATATTTCCGCTTCCCTCATAGCAAGCCCCGTCATCCGAAAAATTTCACTGACCGGCTCGACACCTGTCGGCAAGCTGCTGGGAACCATCGCCGCGCAACATGTCAAGCGTACAACCATGGAACTTGGCGGTCATGCGCCGGTTCTTGTTTTTGATGATGCTGATATTGAGCGCACAGCCGATCTTGCCAGTGCAGCAAAATTCAGAAACGCCGGTCAGGTGTGTATTTCGCCAACACGCTTTCTGGTGCATGAAAAACTGCACAGCAAATTTGTTGAGGCCATGAAGCTGCGCATAACCCGTTTTGCGCTTGGGCCCGGGTACGCCCCGAAAACAACGATGGGACCACTTGCCAATCAGCGGCGGCTCGAAGCCGTTCACACCCTGATACAGGATGCAAACACTCATGGCGGACAGGTGATAGCGCCGGAAATGACGATTCCCAATCAGGGATATTTCATGCGTCCCACCTTACTTGTGGACGTCCCTGTTTCTGCGCGGATCATGAATGAAGAACCCTTTGGCCCTGTGGCCATCATCAACAAGTTCAGCGATACATCAAAGGCAATAGAAGAAGCAAACCGGTTACCGTTTGGGCTGGCAGCTTATGCGTTTACGCATGATCAGCCCCGCATCACACGCCTTGGTCATGAAATAGAGGCGGGCATGCTGGGCATCAACAGTTTCAACATCACAATTCCTGAAACACCTTTTGGCGGAATTAAGGAAAGCGGCCACGGAAGTGAAGGCGGCAGGGAAGGCCTTGATGCCTACCTTGTGACCAGACTTATCAGCAAAACAATCGTTGCCGCGTAAAAGCTTTGGATTTATTGGAAACAGCGGCAAAATCGGAGCAGTGACAGAAAAGTGCTTAGCGTGTATTTAAACACCAATGCATGATCAGGGGGAACCACTCAATGTCTGATGGAAACAATAAAGAAAGCTCCTCACCCAGCCGCCTGCAACTGGAGCTCGCGGGCAAAATCCTGCAGCATATCAAAACCAGTGGATTTGGTGTCGGGCACCATCTTGTGGAAACTGACCTTTGCAAACATTTCAGTGTTTCCCGCAGTCCTATTCGTGGTGCCCTTAACCTCATGGCGGAAAAGGGGCTCCTTGAGCACCGGTCAAACAGGGGTTTCGCAATTTCCCGGCCCCTGAACGCAGTCAATAGCAAGATATTTGAAGCACCTGAAGAAGAAGATGACAAGCTTCTCTTCATTGCCATTGCCCAGGCGCGACTGGAAAGGCGCATTCCGGAAACATGTACCCAGCAAGAACTGGTACGTATGTTTAATACCGGCATCAGTGTCGTGGTGCGTGTTTTAAGACAATTGTCAGAACTCGGCCTCGTTGAGCGAAAGCCCGGGAACGGATGGTCATTCCTCCCCTCTATCGACACGGCCCAAACCCAGCTGGAAAGCTACCAGTTCCGCCTTGCCATCGAACCTGAAGCCCTTCTTCAGAAAAGCTTCAAGCTTCCAAGGCCATGGATATCGAAGATGCGGCAACTACATGAAAGCTTCCGCGAACTTACCTGGCATGACACCCTTGCCATCGAATTTTTCGAAATGAATGCTGACTTTCATCAAGGTCTTGCCAGTGCCTCTGGCAACAGATATTTCGCTGCGTCAATGGAGCGGCAGAACAACCTGCGCCGCTTCCTGAATTATAACTGGGATTTTGGGATCGAGCGCGTACATGAGTCAATCGATGAACATATCGAAATTCTCGATGCGCTGGAACAGGATGATAAAGAGCTTGCGGCCGTTCTGATGAGACGACACCTGATGTGCGCAGAGAATTCGCCGGGCGGACTGGTAAGTGACGAACCCGATCCAACAGAAATACCTGTTACCCGTGCCGGAAAAAGAAAATAGTGAAAACACGGCCATTTTTTCTTGTTATACACCGCTGGATAGGCTTGGGCATAGCACCTTGGCTTTTTATTCTTGGGTTTACAGGTTCCGTGCTTGTTTTCCATAATGAAATAGACCGTGCCCTGAATCCCGATCTTTGGAGAGCCGACCGATCCGGCGCAACCCTTCATCTTCCCGTTGAAAGCCTGATAGACTCCGTTGCGAAAAACTACCCTTCGTCATACGTTACGGCAATCAGCCTGCCACAAGACGCGGACGATACGGCAATTGTTTATGTCGCGGCCCGGAAAGGCAGCAATGCCGTTATCCCGACAGGCTTGCAGCTTTTTTTCAATCCCTATAGCGGCGAATTACAGGGCGAACGTATATTCGGGGGCTTTGTGCTTGATCGTCATCATATTGTCCCGTTTATTTACGAACTCCATATGAGTTTGCATCTTGGTGAATGGATGGAATGGCTGCTTGGATTTGTGGCTCTCCTTTGGATTGTGCAGCATCTTTCCAGTCTGGGAATTGCTTTTCCTTCCCTCAAAAAATGGCGACAGAGCTTTCGCATTAAAAGAAATACAAAAGGCTACAGGCGGATTTTTGATCTTCATCGGGCAGGCAGCCTTTGGGTATTGCTGGTTACACTCACCCTTGCCATAACCGGCATGTCGTTACACTGGAAAAAAAGCGTCAAGGCCGCAGTCGGTACCATAACCACTATGTCACTCCCATACGACCAGACCGTGACCAGGCTGCCGTCACCTATGTATAATCCTTCTGTTTCGATTGACCAGGCAATCGCAACGACCCAGAAAGCGACCCTGGGCGCGCCCGTCGACAGGATATTATTTCTGGTTGATAAAGGCCTTTATCGAATACATTCATTTGATCCCCGCGATATTGATTTTCTGGGACGTCGTTATACCTATGTTGATATGACAAGCGGCAAGATAATGTCAGACAGGCATGTTACCGAAGAAAGTACCGGCAATGTCATCCTCGCGTGGCCCTTCCCCCTCCACTCCGGCAAGGCATTTGGGTGGGCAGGAAGAATAGCCATATTTTTAACCGGCATGGCAGTTTGTATTTTCTCTGTAACCGGGATCATGATCTGGTTGAGAAAACGCAAATATACCGTTTCAAAGAGAGAGTAATAACACTGAATTTTCCACCCTGAAATGCCAATGATATATTTAGTCTTTCATTGATCAGCCAGATTCGGTACCCTTTATCACCATAGTGCCGGAACGCATTTCCGGGCACATGACCCGATAGAGGCACAACGAACACGAGGATGACAGATGCGTTTTCAACCAGTTATCCGGCTTTCAATGGCACTGATAACCGTATGCACGGCGTTGTGGGCAGGCCATGCATCGGCAAAATGCCATCAAATAGCAAACTCCAGGGGGTTTGACGCACATACGAAATTCACCTTGTGCGACAATCAGCAATCGCAGATCCGCTTGAATGCACAGGAAGTCGCCAAATATGCCAGCATAGCGGGCCGGGGTGACATTGTGATCATGTTTCAGTCCCCCAGCATTGACTTTGCCACCAAAAATGCCAACGGTTGGGGCGGGCGTGGCGGCTATAATGTGCCACTACCCGATTATGATGATGCCTTAAGTCTGGCAAAAGCCATTAATGCCGGAGAGACCATTGTCATCACCGCCAGGAACAAGGCACAGGGCGAAACCCATACAGTCTTTTCCGGCGTGTTTGCGATGACTTTTCCCGCCGAATTTATCGCATCAAACCCTGAAGAGAAAACCCCGGCACTTGCCGCATCGGCCGCGCAGGACGCCCCCGTGAAAGAGGCACAGAAACCCTATCCCGTTTCCGACCTGCCGTCTGGCTTGACCTCGGTCACGCTGATCCCCTTTGCAGAAGGCAAGGAGGCGGCATGGCAGGAGGAATATCTGACCAGCATTCCGCATCACGCCAGTTACATCAACAAGTCCTGCGAGGCTACTGCCTATCCCTATCGGCGGGCACATGCTTACTGGGATCAGGTCGACAACGCCTTGCCGCAAGCCAGTTATCAGGCGCCTTACGCCATAAACCGCCAATCCGCCGCGACGCTGTGCGCAGACAAGACAGCCGCCGCCGAATATCGCGGCAAGCTGTTGCATCATCCCCAACGCGCCTTTGACCGGCTTTGCACGCTGCTCAATACAGCAGACACCTATCGCAATCCTAACCTCTTATCGGTAAAAGCGGGTGCTTTTGAAACCGCTTGCTACGATCTGGCGACCATCCGCGCCAATGGGCAAGATCAATGTATGCGTGCTTATCTGCCCAATATGGGCGAAACGGAAAGGAGCGACTATTGCAGTTGCGTGGGCGAAAAGGTCGCCGATTATTATGCCGACGGCACAGAAAAGTTCAGTTCCAAAACATCTGTTCAGGCGAGTTCCCGGGCCATGACAATGTGCCGTACTCAAGGCAAGGCGCAATAGACAGCCCCTCCCTTCACAGACCAATCAATGGCTGTATCAAGCGGACAAGGCGGCTGTTAAAATGCAGCGGGCCTTCGGTTAAAACAAGGCAGATGCACTCCTCACCTTTCTCAATGACAGGTTGATGTTCAAGGTCATCGTCGACATTTTCCATATCCCCCCTGCCAAAGCGGCCTCCTTCATGGGAAAATGCCCCTTGCAGAACCAGTGTCATTTCCGTACCGCTATGACTGTGGCTGGGAATTTTCATGCCCGGTTTTGCCCGCAGCATCCATAATTTTGTCCCGTCAGACCGTTTCCGCAAGAGCACACTTTTCATGCCCGGTGCGATAAAGCGCCAGCCCAGTTTCTCAATGTCGCCCCCAATATAGCTTCGCAGGGGTTCGGGCAAAGCCATATTACCGGTTTGTTTCGGCGCTTTGGGGGCGGGCACCTGGTCGGGGCCCGTTTCTTCCTTGTCAATACGAGCCATCAATGCGTCAAACGAATATCCGGTCAGCGGGGCCGACGGCAATTCGTTCAGAAGAATGCCGCCCAAGTCTTCCGCCGTTGCCACACCCGCCCGGCATTCCGCACAATAAGCCAGATGAGTTGCCACCAGCAATGAATAAGATTCATCGATGGCACCGGCTGCATAGGACAGCAACCACTCTTCTTTCGGGTGATGCTTTACACTCATAACTCATCTCCAAGAGACACGCGAAGACGCTGGAAAGCCATTCTAATTCGGGACTTGACTGTTCCCAGCGGAATACCAAGACGTTCAGAAATCACCGTATGGGGTTCATCCTCAATAAAAGATAATCTCACCACCCGGGCCTGATCAGGGGGCAGGTGGTCCAATGCTGCCCGAATTTTGGCACGCCGTTCATCATTTTCAATATGCTGGTCAGCAGACAGTTCATTCTCAGGTTCAAAAAACGGGTCATTGTGATCAATTTCCGGCCTGTATTCGCGGCGAAGGGCGTCGATACGCTTGTTCCGGGCAATCGTAAAAATCCATGTTCCCGCAGAAGCTTTCGCAGGATCAAACATTGCCGCCTTACGCCAGATTATCATCATTGTTTCCTGCACCAGTTCCTCAGCCCCGCCGTCTTTCGTCCCCAGTCGACACAGATATGAGTTCAGACGCGGCGCGTAATAACTGTAAAGTCTGGCAAAGGCAGCGCGGTCCTGATGCCTGCCCACACGTAACAAAAGAAGCGCCATATCATCAGCGCTATTGGTTTCTGCGCCGGTTGTCTTTGGCACTTGTCCCTGTTCCCCGTCACTCATGCGGCTGCCCCCGATAGCAGCCAACTGAATGACAACGGCCGACGATTGCAAATTAAGTGTCTGTGTTTCTGCATTTAACCTCATATCCATTAATACGGCACTTCACCGCAATTGGATCAGCCATAAAGACCGGACCCCTTGATTATGCCCTGGTGATCCGTTGTCCTGCAATCAGCGTATCAAGTTTTGATTGATGACCCCCCAATGGCAACTGGTATAATGATTAATGACAAAATGTCCCCCCAGTCTGGAAATAGCTGTAATCGGTTCCGGCATTGCTGGCCTGGGAGCGGCATGGTTGCTGAGCAAGAATCATAATATCACACTTTATGAGCAGGATGACAGACTGGGCGGACATGCCAATACTATCGTCGTTGGAAACGAAAGCGGCCAGATCCCTGTGGATACCGGTTTTATCGTATACAATACATTAAACTACCCCAATCTGATGGCCCTTTTTGATCATCTGAACGTCCCGACAAAACCAAGCGATATGTCCTTTGCCGTCTCGCTGGACAAGGGCCGGTTTGAATATGCAGGCAGCGACCTTAATGGCCTGTTAGCGCAGCGCCGCAATATTGTCAGGCCTGCTTTCTGGCGCATGCTTTCTGATCTGGTGCGCTTTTACCGGGATGCCCCCTGTGCCATCCGGACGGACCTGCCCCTTGATCTGACGCTTGGAAAGTTTTTGAAAGATCACAATTATTCCTCATCGTTTATTGATCATCATATCCTGCCCATGGGTGCCGCCATATGGTCCTGCAGCAAGGAAGACATGCTGTCATATCCGGCTATGGCCTTTATTCGATTTTTTGAGAACCATGGCCTTTTGCGCCTTGCCGGGCGCCCGGAATGGCGAACGGTCGATGGCGGATCAAGGGAATATATTCGCCGCCTCATGGATGATTTTTCGGGGACCGTTTTATGCGGTACCAAAGCCGCTAAAGTGAACCGCGGCGCGCAAGATGTCACAATTACAGACAGCACGGGCCAGATGCGCCGTTTCGATCATGTTGTTCTGGCAGGCCACGCAGACCAAAGCCTGGGATTGCTTGACGATGCAACCAGCGACGAGAAGTCGCTTCTTGGCGCCTTCCGCTATCAAACCAACACGGCCTGGTTACACGATGACCCCGGACTGATGCCCCGGCGTCGGCGGGCTTGGGCAAGCTGGAATTATCTTGGGCGTGCCGGCCATGCCGATGAAGGCATGTGTGTGACTTACTGGATGAACCGGTTGCAGTCCATTCCCGGCAAGGATCTGTTTGTCACCCTGAATCCGGCGGATAAGCCCCGGGACGACAGCGTGATTACCTGTATCGACTATGACCATCCCGTTTTCGATACCGGCGCGATTGGGGCCCAGAAAAACCTTTGGCGCATGCAAGGTTGCCGCAATACCTGGTTTTGCGGTGCCTATTTCGGCTCCGGTTTTCATGAAGACGGCTTGCAGTCAGGCCTGGCCGTTGCCGAAGCGCTGGGCGGAGCTGATCGCCCATGGCTGCTGGAAAACCCGTCTGACCGTCTTTGTCTGGCACCTCACGGGATGATGTCCTCATCTCCAGACTACCGGAGTGCAGCCGAATGACGACCGCAATTCCAGCCATATATTTCGGTGATGTCTTGCATACACGCCACAAACCTCGTGTGCATCGGTTGCGCTACCGGGTTTTTTCGGCGTTGCTGGATGTTGATAATCCTGCAGGGCCCTTGAAATACCTGTCACACAATCGCTTCAATCTGTTTGCGTTTCATGACCGGGATCATGGCGCCGGGCTGGACCAGCCCCTGCGCCCGTGGATTGAGACACAGCTCCAAAAAGCGGATATCGATCTGAAGGGTGGAAAGATCCTGATTTTATGCTATCCGCGTATTCTGGGGTATGTGTTTAATCCGCTGTCGGTTTATTTTTGCTACCATCGTGCCGGGCACCTTGCGGCCATCATATACGAAGTCAGCAACACTTTTGACGAACGACACAGCTATGTGTTGCCGGTTGAGAGAGAGGCCGGCGTTATCCGTCAGCAGTGCGCCAAACAATTCTTTGTATCCCCCTTCAACGATATATCAGGAACCTACAATTTCGACATTGTGCCGCCTGATGAAACCGTCAGTATCGTGATCAACCAGATGGACCGGGAAGGCGAGCCACTGCTCCGCGCGTCCTTTACCGGCGTGCGGGAGAATTTGACCGACCGTACCCTGATTCAGGCCTTTATCCGCCACCCCCTCATGACAGTGAAAGTGATTGTCGGCATTCACTGGGAAGCCTGGAAATTATGGCGAAAGGGCTTGAAAATCCGGCAGCGTCCCGATGCTCCGTCACACGGGATTACCATCGGCACACTATTGCAAAGACCAGAGTGAGATTTTTTATGAAACAACAAAATGCAATCGCTCGTTCCAGCCTCCATCTTGCGTCTGCTCCTGAGAAAAAGCCGGGACTGCTGGTCAAATTTCTGGCGGGCCTGCAACATGGCAAGCTAACGGTGTTGCAGCCGAACGGCGAGCGTTACGAGGCCATTGGCAAAAAGGGGCAAGAGTGGGTGTCTTCAACCGGCGAGAGGACCTCGTTACATGCCGATCTTCGCCTCCATAAAAACCGGGTCTTCCGCCGGGTGTTGATGGGTGGCACCGTGGGGCTGGCCGAAGCTTATATTGACGGCGACTGGGACACGCCCGACCTGACAAGCTTTTTAACCCTGGGGTGCCTTAATGAAGCTGCCCTTGGAACCAAAGTCGGAGGGCTATGGCCTCTGAAGCTGTGGCACAGCCTGCGGCATATGCTGAATGCCAACACCAAACGCGGCAGTCGACGAAACATCGCCTTTCACTATGATCTGGGCAACGATTTTTATCGACGCTGGCTGGATGCCTCAATGACCTATTCGGCCGCCCTGTTTACCAGCGAAGAGCAGGACCTTGAACAGGCGCAACAGAACAAATACCAGCGGCTGGCGGATATGCTGGACCTTCAACCCGGACATTCGGTGCTGGAAATCGGCTGTGGCTGGGGCGGGTTCGCTGAATTTGCCGCCCGGAAGTATGGTTGCCGAGTGGTCGGCGTTACCCTTAGTCGGGAACAACTTGATTATGCCCGCACCCGCGTTGCAAAGACCGGACTTGACGACCTGGTGGAAATAAGGCTGCAAGACTACCGGGATGTGGAAGGCCAGTTTGACCGCATTGCCTCGATTGAAATGTTCGAAGCCGTAGGCAAGGAAAACTGGCCCCGGTATTTTGATATTCTGAACTCGCGTTTAAAGCCGGGCGGTATTGCCGCACTTCAGGTTATCACAATTGATGACAAGCGTTTCGAGACGTACCAGCATACATCCGATTTTATACAGCAATATATTTTCCCGGGCGGCATGCTGCCCTCTGTCAGGCGATTGCAGGAAGAAATTGCCAAAAGCGCCCTGACACTAACGGCGCAAAAAATGTTCGGAGCAGGATATGCGCACACGCTGCGCCATTGGCACACGGCTTTCCGCAACAACTGGCCCGACATTGCACCGCTGGGTTTTGATAGCCGCTTTTATCGGATGTGGACATTTTACCTGAGTTATTGCGAGGCCGGGTTTTTGACCGGCGCAACCGATGTCGGCCATTTCCGGCTGGAAAAGAAGTGATATGCGTGGTTTGAAAACCCAAACCATCTGGATTTATGCCCTGCCTGGTCTGGCTTTTGCTGTCCCGACCATCCCCGTATATGTTTATCTGCCAAGCTATTATGCAGGGACTGTGGGACTGGGCCTTACCGTTATCGGCACGGTCCTTTTTGTGTCTCGTGCTTTCGATCTTGTCAGTGATCCCCTGATCGGATGGCTGAGCGACCGGCTTCGCCTGCCCGGCGGACGTCGAAAACCGTTTATTGCCCTGGGAAGCATTATCGCGGCACTTTCGCTTGCCATGCTGTTCAGCCCCCCTGCAGATGCAGGTGCCCCCTATCTGCTCGTCTGGACCGTCTTGTTATATCTTGGCTGGACGCTGATCATGGTGCCATACACTGCCTGGGGTGCTGAGCTTTCTGACGATTACCATGAAAGATCACATATTACGTCGGTCCGGGAAGGACTTTTCCTTGTTGGTATTCTGCTGGCCGCTGCTACTCCTGTTGTTGCAGGGACGCTGGGACTGGCACCTGATACCCAACTGTTCTCCGTTGCCGCACTGGCGATACTGCTGGGGGCCCCGCTTGTCACCGCTGCCCTTGTTATGGTGCCGGATGCCTCAGGTCCGGAGCCACGGCCTAACAAAAACCCCAATCAATTAGATTTCAGGAGCATCGCCCGCAACAGGCCCTTTTTAAGATTGATGCTGGCGTGGTTTCTGAACGGCCTGGCCAATGGTCTGCCCGCTGTCCTGCTACCGCTTTTTCTGTCTTATGTGCTGATCGCCAGCAACACGACCCAGAACATGCTGATTTTTGTTTATTTCCTGTCCGGCGCCGCAGCGATGCCGCTGTGGAACCGGCTGGCTAACAAGTTCGGCAAAACGCAGGTCTGGTGTGGCGCGATGGGGATCGCCTGTGCCGCCTTCGCATTTGTGCCTGCAGCCGGGGCCGGAGATATTCTGATCTTTAGTCTGATATGCATTGTCACGGGCATGACCCTGGGGGCTGATATGGCCCTGCCACCTGCGATACAGGCAGATGTTATTGATTATGACCGGCTTAAAACTGGACATGACCGCGCCGGAACCTATTTTGCCTTTTGGAGCATGGCGACCAAGCTGGCCATGGCAGCAGCCGTCGGGCTGGCCTTTCCGTTGCTGGATATGGCCGGGTTTCAGGCAGGTGAGCAAAACAGCAAGGAAGCCTTGTTGATGCTGGTCCTTCTTTATGCAGCACTTCCCGTCGCCCTGAAGCTGGCGGCGGTCTTGCTCATCGCCCGCTTCCCCATTGGCGCAAGGCAACAGTCCATTATCGCGCGACGCCTGAAGAAGCGCCATCTTCCAATTACTCTAACCGAAAAGGTAACCCCATGAAACAGCAGCTAATGTTTGTTTTTCTTGGTTTTGTTTTATTAACAGGATGTAGCACCATGAAACCGCAAGATTTTGCCGATACTGAACCCCGGTTTCTTCCGGAAGAATATTTTGCAGGAAAGACCCGTGCCTGGGGTCTGTTTCAGGACAGGTTCGGTGATGTGCGCCGCGAGTTTACAGTTGATATTGATGGCCACTGGGACGGTAGCGTTCTGACGCTAAAGGAGGATTTTGTTTATACTGATGGCGAAAAGGAAGAACGGCTTTGGAAAATTCAGAAGCTTGACAACCATCATTATGAAGGTACCGCTGAAGGTGTGATCGGCATCGCCAAGGGACAGGCTTATGGCCATGTCCTGAAATGGAGTTACAAATATGCCCTGAAGGTTGGCGACAGCATATGGAATGTCCGGTTTGACGACTGGATGTTCCTGCAACAGGACGGCGTCATGATCAACCGGGCAACCGTAACCAAGTTGGGCTTTGAAATCGGTACGTTAACTCTTTCTTTCCGGAAGATCAGCGACCCCGAGACACCTGTGGCCGCAGCATCCGCCGAGTAACCGCGAAGAAAGCGGTATAAGGCAGTGTTGCCAGCAGTTTCATGGCCCAGACAAGGCGGCGGGGAAATGCCAGTTCGAATGGTCTTTTTTGCAAGCCCGTGTAAATAC
The DNA here is from genome assembly GCA_965227345.1 of Sphingomonadales bacterium. Taxonomy (GTDB): domain Bacteria; phylum Pseudomonadota; class Alphaproteobacteria; order Sphingomonadales. Next base: position 2,741,340 of record OZ245755.1, on the reverse strand, counting down.
GCTCCACGGCAGCATCCAGATCCATCAGAAACGGCATGGGAAAATCATTCTTGTCGGTGAGTGGGGTTTTGACAAAGCCCGGATTAATGACCGTCAAGGATACTCCGGCACGATCAAGCTCTGGCTTCAGGGCCTCACACAGGTTAATCAGGGCGGCTTTCGACGCACCATAAGGTGCCGCATAGGGCAGACCGCAATAACCCGAAACAGACGAGACAATAGCGATGTGACCGGCAGAGCGTTTGATAAATGCCCTTATAACGGGGCCAAGGCAGTTCACCGTGCCTTCAAAATTGACCTGCATTTGACGATTGACCAGCCTGGCATCAAAGTCATCGGCACCGACAGGCTGAAAGGTCCCCGCGCTCAGGATCACAAGATCGGGTATTCCGAAGGCTTGCTCTATCTCGGAGAAGCAGCTCATGCATGCGTCAGCATCGGTAATATCCAGCGGGAACGGTATTATTTTCCCCGGCATTTCTCCGGCTTCCCGGCTGATCTTGTCCAGCGTGTCCTTGCTGCGTGCACTGACTGCCACAACGGCGCCTTCGCTGGCATAACGCAGGGCCAGCGCCTTTCCAATTCCGCTACTGGCGCCCGTAATCCAGACCTTGCCTGGCATACCTGTTTTCATTTTGACGTCTCCCCGCCCTGTGTTCCGCACTGGTGACAGACATATTCAATGGTGGAACCATCTTTTGCCTTAAAGCGCAGCTTGACCCATCGGCCAAGTTGATCGTACCAGACCTCGGTGTCAAGATCGCCGGTATAGGCGTAGTGTCGGGCCTCGCGCGGGCCGTCGGGTGTGGAAACGGTCGCTTCCCCCATATCCTTTATTATGACCTTGTTTACATTGCCGGTAATGGTGTTCAGAACCTTGCTGGCATCAACAATATTTTCGTTCCAGTGAGTTGTGGGCATAAGTAATGCGCTGTCCATCATTTCACCGGAAGGTGCCGTTACCGCCAGCCCTTGCGGCGTGGCGACAGCCGAAACCTCATGTTTATCCCCGTTGTCATTTACCTGACTGTCAAGAATTGCCAGTCTGTCACCACACCAGGTTTCCGTTGACTTGTAATGATACCGGTAGGCCGTGAAGAACAGGAACTTGACCTTCAGCGACATGTCGCTGTCGACCAGAAGCCTGCCATCCTGCTGCGAGAAGGTTGTCACATGCTCGCCAACCTTCTGGTCATTGCGAAAGATATCAAACGCTATTCTGTCGCCATAAAGCTGCCGGGGCTGGACTGATGGCCCCCCGGACGATGGACAAACAGAAGCATGAACAGCTTGTGACATGCCAAACAGGCAAAATGTTGCGCATAAAATTCGGGCCGCAAATATGGCTTTAATCTTCATCTGGAAATTTCCTTCAGGCGATTGTCAAGAAAGGTGATCGAATCTTTGAGCACGGGGGCCTTGCCTTCGAAAAGCGCCGTCAAGGCCAGCACTGCCCCCGCATGCCCAAGGCCATCATACAGTTTCATATCCGCCTGCCCCCCTTTGGCGGCAATTTTCCGGGCCAGCCTTTCGGTATTGGCAGGCCGGACGGTTTCATCTGCTGTTCCAGCCAGCAACAACATCGGCGGCGCATCGCCACGGGCAAAAGTGACAGGCTGTGTTTCTGCCATATCCTCGGCAGAAAAGATTTGCCTGAGGCGATCTGATGTCAACGGCAGGAAGTCATACGGGCCGGAAAGGGCCACAACTCCCTGAATGTCAGCAGGGGTAGCACCGGCAGCCTTCAGATAATCCTCGTCAAGCGCCAGCATGACAGCATTGTAGGCCCCGGCAGAATGCCCCATGAGAAACAGGCGTGACGGGTCACCACCGTAATCGGCAATGTGAGCAAGTGTCCATGCCACGGCCCTGGCACAATCATCCAGAAAGGCAGGGAATTGAACTTCGGGGTAAATCCGGTAATCCGGAACAACCACAAGAAACCCCTTTTCAGCCAGTGCCTCTGCCGCAAAAAGATAATCACCCTTTTCGCCGGAATCCCAGCCACCCCCATAGAAAAACACAATCACAGGCAGGGGTTGGCGCGCGGATTTGGGCTGATATATATCCAGTTTCTGTCGGGGCAAACTGCCATAGGCCACATCCTGCACCTGAACAAGCTCCGAGGTCGGGATTGTGGCATTCAGCAATGACAAGGGGGAACAGGCGCCAAGAAGCCAGAGGACACCCCCCACCAAGCCGTTTTTTAATTTCAGGCCACTTTGAAACGCCATGCAGCTACTGCCTTGTTTGCATAAATCCGCTTAAGGTTTTATACGAAGGCAGGCGCGTTCCGGATCTTTGGTTATTCCCTGACAGTGGTACAGGGGTTGTAACAACCGGTTTGGGATCCCTGCTGTTTCAGAACATTTTTCATTACAGCCGGGAGCATTGTTCCGGCCAGTAAAGCCGCATTGGATTATCCACCAAAAGACTTTTCCTTAGCTCTTCGGTAACGGCTATCTCCGGTATAACATCAACCAGACACCCATCATCCGGTATCCGGTCCTCCATGTTCGGATGCGGCCAGTCGGTGCCCCAAAGCACACGTGATGGATAACGTTCAACGATCGGGCGCACTACCGGAATGAAGTCGTTAAAAGGCGGCCCCTCTTCTGACAGTCGCTCTGCGCCCGAGACTTTCGTCCATATATTGGGATGAGCATCAAGGAGTGACTTCAGGGCGGTAATATCCTTCCCCTCGGGCCCCTGTGAAACAGACGGACGGCCAAGATGATCAATCACAATAATCGTTGGAATCGCCTGTAAAAAGGGGGTCAATTCCGCCAGAAGATCAGCCTCGAAATAGACAACTACGTGCCATCCAAGAGGTGCAACCCGGCGGGACAGTTCGAGAAACCTGTCTTTTGGGGCATGGTCCACAAGGCGCTTCAAAAAATTAAACCGCACGCCGCGTATGCCGCCCTCGTGAAGACGACCCAGCTCATCATCAGAAATATCAGGGTCTACAACCGCCACACCCCGCGCCTTGCCTTTGGATTTGGCGATAGCTGCAAGCGTCGCCTCGTTATTTGTACCGTGGCAACTCGCCTGTACAATCACATTGCGTGAGAACCCCAGATGATCGCGGAGCCCGAACAGCATTTCCGGGGTGGCATCAGCGGGATGATATTTCGCTTTTGGTGAAAAAGGATATTCAGCTTCAGGCCCGAACACATGTACGTGCGCGTCAACCGCACCGGCGGGTGGCCTCCAGCGTGGTTTTGAAGGTGTATCTGTCCAGCTTTTCGTCCGTCCTGTCATGCGAACACCATACCATCCATTAATTTGCGTGCCGTGCGTACCAGCGCTGCCGTCTTCACCTGCCCCGCCGCGTCAAATTCCATCACGCAACTCATCTCTCCCGTTGGATGCTCAACCGACAGCTCTATGCGCTCGCCCTTTCCAACCGATGCCACCCGGGCGGCTGACGTGCCCGGCACAAGACATGCCGTCGCCACACTAACCGCCCCAAGCACCCCGATTGAAGCATGGGCGCGCTTTGGAATAAAGCTTCTGACTGTGATGGCCCCCCCGTGGCGCGACGGCGCAACCAGCATGATTTTGGGGACCGACTTGTCAGCAACATCCCCCAGATTCATCATGGGGCCAGCTTGCAGGCGGATAGCTTCCATGCGCTCTTTCAAACTGTCCGCCGCATCCAGTTCCTCGCGGCTTTCATAGCCGCTGGCGTTCAGGTCGGTGGCCTGCATGACAATACAAGGCATGCCGTTATCGATCAGTGTCACCTGAACACCGTCAATCACATCAACCGCATTGCCGGTTGGTAACAAGGCACCACAAGTTGACCCGGCCGTATCGCGAAACTCAAGCAGCACAGGCGCAGCCGTTCCCGGCACACCGTCTATCCGGGTAGTGCCTGCGTATGTGATCTTCTGTCCCGGGGTGCTCACCGTTGCAACAGCCACCTGACCCGTATTCTCCATATAGATGGCGACACGTGTTTCGCCGTTCCCGGCGGCAACCAGACCACGTTCAATGGCAAAGGGAGCCACGCCTGCCAGAATATTCCCGCAATTCTGGGCATCCGACACAATCGCCTGATCAACAAACACCTGAAGGAACAGATAATCAACATCAATACCAGGCCGCGATGATTTTGAGATGACCGCAACCTTGCTGGTGAGCGGGTCAGCCCCCCCCATGCCGTCAATCTGGCGGGGATCGGGAGAGCCCATGACGCGCAGCAAAAAAGCGTCCCGCCGGGCAGGGGTGGCGGGTAAATCCTGCTTCAGGAAATATCCGCCCTTGGATGTGCCGCCACGCATCCACATAACGGGGCATGAACAGGCCGTATCGTCAGACATATTTCAGTCCCATTGCCTCAAGTTTTCCGCGCATGTCATAGATATCAAGGCCAAGTTCCCCAGCGGCAAGCCGGCGGCGTTTGGCTTCTTCATTTGCTTCACGCGCCTGCGCCTTCTCAAGCACCTCGGTCGCACGGGCGCAATCAACCACACAAATGCCATCGTCATCAGCAACGATCACATCACCTGGCTGTACAAGCGCATTGGCACAAACAACAGGAACATTGACCGAGCCCAGTGTCGCTTTCACCGTCCCCTGGGCGTAAACAGCCTTCGACCAGACCGGGAAGGACATGGACGTCAGGTCGCGCTTGTCGCGCACCCCTGCATCAATGATCAGCCCGCGACACCCGCGCGCCATGGCCGATGTCGCCAGCAAGTCTCCAAAATACCCGTCTTCACACGGAGACGTCGGAGCCAGCACAAGAATATCCCCCGGTTGTAATTGCTCGATCGCCACATGCAGCATCCAGTTATCACCGGGCGGTGCTGAAATGGTCACTGCCGATCCGGCAATGCGCGCCCCGGCGTAAATTGGCCTCATGTAGCTTGCCAAAAGGCCTGTCCGGCCCTGAGCCTCGTGGACAGTTGCAACGCCACAATGTGCAAGACCGTCGATAATCTTACTGTCTGCACGTTCAATATTACGAACGACAATTCCTGCCATAGCTTCTCCTCTTCCCTTAAAATTTATGAGCCGAATGCCAGACGTTCACAATTTCAAATTGTACAAAAGGTATAAGATTTGATTATACGACATCATTATGAGTTTGCTTGCGACCCGGTTTCAATGCAAGCTGGAACCATGACCCCTTATACACTTAACTTTCGGCATTTGCGGGCTGTCCTTGCCATTGGTGAAAAGGGCAGTATCAGCGCGGCAGCAGCCGATGTAAACCTGTCCCAGCCTGCCATTACACAAGGCCTGGCAAGACTGGAGGCGACCTTTGGACACTCACTTTTTGATCGCCAGCCCAGCGGCATGAAGCCAACACTGGCGGGCAACTTTTTACTGCCACGGATATCCATGGCCTTGGACCATATCGCAACGGCATCCCGGACGATCAAACGAACTGGCGGTTTCGATCGGCTTGAGCGACTGCTTAGCATGGCCCAAATCCGGGCCTTGATCGCCGTCGCGCAAACCGGCAGTTTTGTCTCGGCCGCCCAGGCCACCGGCATATCCCAACCCGCTATTCACAATGCAACAAGAGATATTGAACAGCTCCTGAATATCCCGCTTGTAGAAAGACGCGGACGGGGTGTCGCCCTTACATCCGAAGGCCTGTTGCTTGCACGAAGCTTCCGACTGGCGACCGGTGAGCTTGCAGCAGCAATCAGCGAACTTGAAGCACTGAGGGGTATTGACAGCGGTCGCATTGCTATCGGGGCCATGCCTCTCTCACGCATTCGACTTCTGCCAAAGGTTGTCTCGTATTTTTATAAAAAATATCAAATGGTCGATGTCGCCATCAGTGAAGGGACCTATTCAGAACTGATTGAATCATTGCGTGACGGTGACCTCGACATGCTGGTTGGGGCCATACGCAATCCATCGCCGGGCAAAGATATTGTTCAGGAACCGCTCTTCAGTGACAGCCTTGTTGTGGTTGCCCGCCCGAGCCACCCTTTGGCAAATATACCTGCCCCGACAATTGGCGACCTGGCGACTTACCCCTGGATCATGTCACACCGGGGAACCCCGCTGCGGGCCCAGTTTGAACGTTTGTTTGAGAATGAGAATATAACACCGCCGCCTGTTCGCATTGAATGCGGATCCGTGCTGGCGTTAAGAGGTATGTTACTGGAGGGAGATTTCCTGACCCTCTTGTCTCCCGGTCAGGTAGAGATTGAAGTACAGGCTGGCCTTCTGCGTCATTTGGGACGCGCGCTTCCGGACACCGTCCGCACAATAGCCTTGACAACCCGAACAGGATGGCGCCCGACAGCAACACAAAAGACTTTTATCGAAACGCTGAGAAAATTCTCGTCAGAACTGAGACTTCCATAATTTGAATAGTCTCTGTTCTGATTTGAATTGGCCTCATCTTCTCGCGCCGGTGTAGGACAAGTTTATGGGACACACATGTAAAGTTGCTCTAACAGGATTTGGTGAAGCCGCGCAAACATTTGTCACATCTGACGGATGGTCAGCTGATACGTATGCCTTTGATATCAAGACAAACGATGATAACAGCCGACAGGAAAAGATCGCTGAATACAAGGCGAGCGGGGTGACAGGATACGACACTCTTGAAGAAGCCATTTCCAAAACCCCCTTCATATTATCGCTTGTGACGGCAGACCAGACGCTGGGGGCAGCTAAAAGCGCTGCCAGCTATCTCAAGCCCAATACGCTGTATTGTGACATGAACAGCGTCGCCCCCGAAACCAAACGTGCCGCGGCTCAGATCATCGAAGCGGCTGGCGGCAGATATGTTGATGTCGCCATTCTGGCCCCGGTCATGCCAGCCCGTCTTGATGTCGCACTTTTGTTAAGCGGCCCGGCCACCGAGCAGGCGTCAAAGGCACTAAGAGACATCGGCTTTAAAAACGTCCGGGACGTCGGCCCTGATATTGGCATGGCGTCGGCGATCAAGATGGTGCGGTCCATCATGGTCAAGGGCATGGAAGCCTTGACCACGGAATGCATTCTGGCGGCAGAGGCCGCCGGTGTCCGGGAGGAAGTTGTCGCCTCCCTGAACAAAAGCTGGCCGGAAACAGACTGGGCAGCAAGGGCCGACTACAACATGGAACGCATGATGCTTCACGGGCTGCGCCGGGCTGCCGAGATGGAAGAGGTTGTGAAAATGCTCGCCAGCCTTGGAACCGACAGCAACATGACAGCGGCGACAATACACTGGCAGAAATCAATCGGGTCGCGCGGTCTGGCGCCTTTTAAAAATCTGACAGAAAAGATAAGGCAGATTTTTACGCCTGAGGGAAAACAACATGATTATTGATTGTCATGGACATTACACGACAGCCCCGACGCTTCACAATACCTGGCGAAATGATCAGAAAACTGCTTTTGATCGGGGTGAATTGCCGCCACCTTACCCGCAAATTTCTGACGATATTATCCGTGAGACCATCGTTGAAAATCAGCTAAGGTTATTGCGGGAACGCGGTGCTGACATGACAATATTCTCGCCCCGTGCCTCGGCCATGGAGCATCACGTCGGGGACGAAAACACAAGCCGCGTCTGGACCGAACATTGTAACAATCTGATCAAGCGGGTGGTTGATCTTTATCCGGAGACTTTCATTGGGGTGTGCCAGCTTCCCCAATCACCCGGGGTGTCTTTGCAATCCAGTATTCAGGAGCTTGACCGTTGCGTCAACCAGCTTGGTTTTGTCGGCTGCAATCTCAACCCCGACCCAAGCGGCGGGCACTGGACCTCACCACCCCTGACGGATCACTACTGGTATCCCTTTTTCGAGAAGCTGGTCGAGCTTGATGTCCCGGCCATGATCCACGTATCAGGAAGCTGCAATCCCTCTTTCCATGCCACCGGCGCCTATTATATCGCGGCAGATACCGTTGCATTCATGCAATTCATTCAGGGCGATCTGTTTCGGGATTTCCCAACCCTTCGCTTTATTATTCCCCATGGTGGCGGCGCTGTGCCTTATCACTGGGGGCGATATCGCGGATTATCCGACATGCTGAAGCGCCCGCCGCTGGCCGAACATGTGATGAAGAACGTTTATTTCGACACATGCGTCTACCATCAGCCCGGCATTGATCTGTTGCTCGACGTCATTGATCTCGACAATATTCTGTTTGGGTCGGAAATGGTCGGGGCCGTCCGCGGCATTGATCCTGAAACCGGCCATTATTTTGATGATACCAAGCGCTATATAGACGCGCTTGATCTGACCGAAAGCCAACGTCACCAAATCTTCGAAGGCAATGCCAGACGGGTTTTCCCCCGTCTTGATGCCCAACTCAGGGAGAGGGGCTTGTGAGCGAAAACCAACCACGTGATATTCACAGCTATCTGGCAGAGTTTGACGATATTCCCGGCACGCGTGTTTTTACAGCGGCACGGGCCCGCAAGGGGTATGCGCTCAACCAGTTTTGCATGAGCCTGATGAAAGCTGAAAACCGGGAACGTTTCAAGGCGGATGAGAGCGGCTATCTTGACGAATGGCCCATGACCGAAGCCCAGAAGCAGGCGGTGCTAAAGCGCGACTATAATGCAGCGCTTGATGAAGGTGGCAATATCTATTTTCTGGCAAAGGTCTTCAGCACGGACGGGCTGAGTTTTCTTCAGGCCGTGGGGTCCATGACCGGCATGACAACTGAAGACTATCAGGCCATGATGGTCGCCGGGGGTCGTTCTGTCGAGGGCCTTCGTTCCAAAAAAGAGGGGCTCTGACATGGCAAGAATTACAGCAGGTGTCAGCACAAGCCATGTCCCGGCAATAGGAGCTGCCGTCGATAACGGCAAAATGAACGACGCATACTGGAAGTCTTTTTTTAAAGGTTTTGACTGGACGAAAGAATGGGAACGCCGTCAAAAACCCGATGTTGTCATTCTGGTTTACAATGACCATGCTTCGGCCTTCTCCATGGATTTTATTCCGACTTTTGCCATTGGTTGTGCCGAAGAATTCAAGCCTGCCGATGAAGGCTGGGGGCCACGCCCCGTACCTGATGTCACAGGCCACCCCGATCTTGCCTGGCACATTGCCCAATGCTGCATACTCGACGAGTTTGATCTTACCATCGTCAACCGCATGGATGTCGATCATGGATTGACTGTGCCCTTGTCACTGATGTTTGGCCAGCCCGACGCATGGCCATGCCGGATCATTCCACTTGCGGTCAACGTGGTCACCTATCCCCCGCCAACCGGGAACCGCTGCTGGTTGCTGGGCGAGGCTATCGCGCGTGCCGTCAAAAGTTTCCCCGAAGACCTTAATGTTCAGATCTGGGGAACCGGCGGCATGAGCCACCAGTTGCAGGGTCCACGCGCCGGGCTCATCAACAGGAAATGGGACACCGCATTTCTCGACGACATGGTCCAAAATCCGGAGCGCCTTCGCTATATGCCGCATATCGAATATTTACGGGAAAGCGGCTCGGAAGGCATTGAACTTGTGATGTGGCTGATCATGCGCGGTGCATTGGGACCCAATGTAGAGGAACTTTATCGTTTTTACCATGTCCCCGCTTCGAATACAGCGGTCGGACATATGGTTCTTAGGGTCAGGGCTCATTAATCTGTTTGGGATCAGTCATTGGAGAAAGACAAAGTGCAAGGAGAAAGACGAAATACAGGGTGGTTCCCCTTTATGAGGCTTTTTGACAATGCAATTTGTCTTTCTCCAATGACCCGAAGGGCAAGGCATATTTTATCATGGAACGCGTCGACCACATTCGAAATAGACCTGCTATTCCAGCACGTGGCCTCCTTTTCCACAATAAAATCTGCTCTTGCTGAACCAATCACATTAATGGGTCCTGACCCTAAACCCGAAAGTTAACGGAGACAAACATGCGCATAGCCCTTGCAGGAGCCGGAGCCTTCGGCGAAAAACATCTGGATGCCCTTAAAACCATTGAAGGTGTTGAGGTAACATCACTGGTGGGCCGGCGGCTGGAGCAAACCCGGGCCATAGCCGACAAATATGGTATTGGCCATGTCACCACAGAATTATCTGAAACGCTGGCGCGCGACAATGTGGATGCAGTGATCCTGTGTACACCAACCCAAATGCATGCCGCTCAGGCGATCCAGTGCATGGAGGCGGGCAAGCATGTAGAGATTGAAATTCCGCTCGCCGACAGCTTGAAAGATGCCGAAGCTGTTTTGAAGAAACAACAGGAAACCGGCCTTGTCTGCATGGTTGGACATACCCGTCGTTTTAATCCGTCCCATCAGTTAATCCACAACAGAATTAAGGCCGGTGAACTGAATGTCCAGCAGATGGACGTGCAGACCTATTTTTTCCGCCGCAAGAACATTAACGCCAAAGGCGAGCCACGCAGCTGGACCGATCATCTGTTATGGCATCACGCTGCACACACGGTGGATCTTTTCTCTTATCAGGCCGGTGAAATCATTGATGCCCACGTCATGGAAGGTCCTGTTCATCCTGAACTTGGGATTTCCATGGATATGTCAATCCAGCTGAAAGCGGCGTCCGGGGCGCTTTGCACCCTGTCTCTTTCCTTTAACAACGACGGCCCCCTTGGCACATTCTTCCGCTACATCTGCGACAATGCGACCTACATCGCACGCTATGATGATCTGGTAACAGGACGAGAAGAACCTGTTGACGTGTCCAAAGTCGATGTTTCGCTGAACGGTATAGAGCTTCAGGATCGGGAATTTATTGCGGCCATTCGTGAAAAGCGCGAGCCCAACAGCTCTGTCGCTCAGGTCCTGCCCTGTTACAGGGTCCTCGACCGGCTCGAAAAGCAACTGCAAAAATCATGAGTACAAAATCTGTCCCTGTTACAATTATCGGTTCAGGTCCTGCAGGCCTTCTGCTGGGCCATCTTCTGCGTGCTGACGGGATTGATTGTATTATTATTGAACGGCAAACACGCGAACATATACTCTCGCGTATTCGCGCCGGTGTTCTGGAGCGCACCACAACTGACCTGATGGACCGTCTGGGACTGAACGAGAGGCTTAATCGTGAGGGCTTGCCTGAAGATGGCTTCAATCTTGCGGAGGGCGGGCGACTTATTCGCATTGATATTGCTGGCCTGACCGGCAAGCAGGTTGTTGTATACGGGCAGACAGAGTTAACCCGCGATCTGATGGATGCCGCCCCGGCCCGCGGCCTTGAAATCATTTTCGAGGCAGAAGGCGTCGCCCTTCATGATATTAAAAGCGACAGCCCATATGTCACCTATAATTCAGACGGGCAAACCCACCGCATTGATACGCGCTTCATCGCCGGGTGTGATGGTTTTCACGGCCCCTCCAGAATGGCTATCCCATCCTCCAAAGCCCAGGAGTTTGAACGTGCCTATCCTTTCGGCTGGCTGGGCATTCTGGCAGACGTCCCTCCATGCCACGACGAGTTGATCTATGCCAATCATGAACGCGGCTTTGCCCTTGCCAGCATGCGCTCCAAAACCCGAAGCCGGTATTATATCGATGTGCCATTAACGGAAAAGCTTGAGGACTGGCCTGATGAGCGTCTTTGGGACGAGCTTGCCTTGCGGCTGGGACCTGATGTTGCCAAAAATATTACCCGTGGCCCCGCGCTTGAAAAGTCTATCGCACCACTCAGGTCCTATGTATTCGAGCCCATGCGATACGGTAATCTGTTCCTTGCGGGCGATGCCGCCCATATCGTACCACCCACCGGTGCAAAGGGACTTAATCTCGCGGCCTCTGATGTTTCATATCTTGCGGACGCGCTTGTGACCTGTTTCAGGAAGAATGAAACAGACGGGATCGAGGGGTATGCCGCCAAGGCGATTGCCCGTGTCTGGAAAGCGGAACGCTTCAGCTGGTATCTAACCCGGCTGACACACAGATTTCCTGAAGACGGGCCGTTCGACCGGCAGATGCAGATCGCCGAACTTGACTATATTGCCCAATCAGAGGCCATGCGGACTTCAATTGCAGAAAATTATGTCGGGCTGATGCTATAAGGTAACAAGAATACCGGCATCCCGCTCTATAAATATCCTGGGTTTGTGTCTGTCTGGCCGACCGCCCTGCGACGGCCCAGTGTCCAGTCCGGTAATTTGCCCGCCTTTCCGTCTGTATATATAATCGACTTGATAATCGGACGAAGTCAGGACTGCCAGACAACGTCAGGCCTGAGTGTGCCCGGGATGAGATAAACGCGCATGGCGACCACCAACGGAAGTAATGCAGACAGGACAGAAGCCGAAGCAGAGGTTATCAAACGACACCCCTTGTTTGTCCGCCTCTGGCACTGGATAAATGCGCTTAGCCTGGTTCTTTTGCTGATGAGCGGCCTTCAGATCTTCAACTATCATCCCGCACTCTACTGGGGGGAAGACGGCTATTACGGCCTGCCCAGCTTCCTTTCCATTAAAGGCCCTGCCCGTGACGCAGAGACCGATGACAGCATCCTCCAGATCGGTTCATTTGAACTGGACGTAACCGGCATTCTGGGCGTGCGCGTCGAACAGAACGGACGGGTCAGAACCTTTGCCATTCCCCCTGCCCTGACACTTCCCACCGAACGCAGCCTCGCACTTGGGCGGGACTGGCATTTTCTGATGGCATGGGTCTTTGTGATAAGTGGCTTTTTCTATGTTGCAGGCGGGGTGGTTTCAGGATATTTCCGACGCAGTCTGGTCCCCGATAAAACACAACTTTCCCGTCGCAGCATTCTTCATGATCTGTGGCTGCATATACGCTTCAAACCACACCGGGGCGACGATATGCGCCGGTATAACCTGATGCAGAAGCTGACTTATATCATTGTGATTTTTATCCTGCTGCCCGTGATGGTGTTAACGGGCCTGACCATGTCCAATGCCTTTACGGCCGTATTTCCCCAGCTTTTCGATATTTTTGGGGGCCGTCAGTCGGCACGTACCATCCATTTTCTGACAGCGGCGGCGCTCGTCCTGTTCGTCATTATCCACATTATCCAGTTGTTTGTTGCCGGGTTTTTCAATGAAATGCGCTCGATGATCACCGGTCGTTTTAAAATATTAAGGGAGAAGGATTAGGTGAAGAAAAACCTGACCCGCAGAAAGTTTTTAACAGCGGCACCACTGGTCACAGCAGGTCTGTGGCTGGGGGCCTGTGACCAGCGCGAAAACGCCCCCGCATTCCGCAAACTGCTTGATCTGGGGCGTAGCATGACAATGCATGGCCAAAGACTGATCCTGCAACACAAGCCGCTGGTGCGCGAATTAAGGCCAGATCAGATTTCTGCCTATTTTCAGCCCAATGGCACCGCCATGCCGGCAGGCGACGTCTACAAGCAATGGCTGGAAAATGATTTTCGGGATTGGCGCCTGCAAGTGGACGGGCTTGTCGACAGGCCCCTCTCCCTGTCGCTGGACCAGTTAAAAGCCATGCCGGCGCGCACACAAATCACGCAACATAATTGCGATGAAGGCTGGACCGCTGTTGGCCAATGGACCGGTGTGCCGCTGGGCCACGTGCTACAACTGGCCCGATTGCAACCGGACGCCCGTTTTATTATTTTCCACTGCGCCGACAATATTCGGGGCACCTGGTATTATGAAAGCATTGACCTGTTCGATGCCTTTCACCCGCAGACGATTTTGGCCTATGGCATGAATGGCGGGCCGGTTCCGGTTGGAAACGGTGCGCCCCTGCGCCTGCGTGTCGAATTGCAAATCGGCTACAAGAATGCCAAATACCTGAAACGCATAGAGGTCGCCAGCAGTCTGGCGCATGTCGGTGGCGGCGAAGGCGGCTATTGGGAAGACAAGGGCTTCCAGTGGTACGCGGGTTTATAACCTGCAGCCGGGGCCCTGACCCTAAAGTAGTCGTAGTCGTGGTACAAAAAAGGGGCCTGTTATCTTTACAGGCCCCTTTTACATAACTTATCCGCCCTGAACTACTGGCGAAGCATTTCCCCTGCCCAGCGGGCGGTTTCTTCACAGGCTTTTTCAGCATCATCCATCACGCCGGACCATTGCAGCCAACCATGGATCATGGAGGGATAATTCACGTATTTTGTCTTGACGCCATCCTTTTCAAATCTTTTGGAAAGGCTTGAGCCCTGATCCCGCAGATAATCAAACCCGGCAGTCGCAATAATGGCAGGCGGCATCCCCTTGAAAGATTCTGCCATCATCGGAGACAATCTGATACTTTTCTTGTCTTCCGGCGAATTATAGACCAGCTCTTCCATCATCATGCCAAACCATTTGTCCAGACCAAAGCCTTCGCCAAACAAATCGTTTGATTTATAATTCCCCTTACGGCGATCCACCGCTGGATAATACAAGAGCTGCATGGCGGGAGGCTCTGCCCCTTCCTGCAACAACTGATATGAAACAGAAACTGCCATGTTGCCGCCAGCACTATCACCGCCAATACCTACACGTTTGGGATCTCCACCAAACACAGCCGCATTTTCACGTGCCCACTTATACGCTGCATAGGCATCGTCATGTGCCGCCGGAAACTTATGCACAGGACCCATTCGGTAATTGGAAGAAATCACAATGGCATCTGCTTCATTGGCCAGCAGCCGCATGGCACGGTCCGCAGCATCCACACTGGCAAACAGCCAGCCACCACCATGAAAATAGACAATCACGGGCAGGACTTCGACTTTGCTGGTCTCTGGCACATAGGCCCGTGCAGTGATCACGCCACCGGGGCCCGGAATTTCCAGATCCTGTGTATATTTCATTGGCGCCGTAACCTTGGTACGGTAGGTCCAGTTGCGGTCCGTTCCTGCCAGCATTCGGGCACGTTGTTCCGGATCAAGTAGCCGTATTTTCTGCCCTGCCCGCTTTACCTTGGCAGGTATGTCCGATTTACGCTGTTCCAGATAATACTGAAACTTCGGATGCAAGGCCTGTCCATCAATTTTGATTTGTGGCTCTTGCAGCAAGGTTTTAAAAAAGTCATTCGGCAGGCTATAGAAAAAAGCGCGCGCCTCTTCTTCTTTTGTTGGCACGATAGGTGGGTTCGCAAAAGCTGAAAAGGCACAGCCTAGCGAAACAACCGCCAACAGGACCGGTTTTAGGAATTGTCTCATCATGTTCCCCTGTAAAAAGAAGGGCGGAGTATTTCCCAGGAAACAACTCCGCCACAGTTATCAGCGTTCTATTAGTATTCGATACGATACTTAAGCAATGCCGTCGCACCCTGCGCCATAGTATAGGTATCCGGGCGGGTAGATGTTTGAGCAAGAACAGAGAAATATTTGTTATTCAGCAAATTCTTGACACCCAGGCTAAGTGTACCCGGACCGGCTTTGCCCGATACCGACATATCAAGCACAAAATAGCCGTTGATCGGAGAACGGGCGCTACTGGTATAAGGTGTTATTTCAGGGAAGCGATTATCGCTGAACATTTTCAGGCCCTGAAAACGAAGCGTCCAATCCTGGGAAAAATCATATTCCACATAGGCCGTCAGCTTGACGGGCGGCACACGCCAATAGTTCAGGCGTGATTCATAGGTTCCGTCATTATCATCGTCAACTTCACTATTGGCCCAGCCAAGTGTTCCGCCAAAACGAACTTCATCAAGATTGACATCACCCATTACCTCGACACCCCAGACACGTTCCGGGGCCCTTGCAATCTCAAGAGTGATTGGGTCATAACTGGAACCCAGGCTCGATTCGTTGAAATAGAGGGCCACAGAACCGCTGAACTTGCCAACATTTGTCCTGACACCCAGTTCGTAACTGTCGGTGATTTGTGGGCGGGCATCGTTAATACGATCGAAGATCGACCCACCGGAATAGCCCCGCAGCACACGACCGACATCAGCAACCGTAAACCCTTGTGAAAATGCTGCAAAGACGGACGTGTTCTCAACGACATCAACAACAGCACCGAAGTTGAACAACAGCTCATTGTAAGACAGTTTACCACCGGAGACGGGAAGATTGTCAGACCTGAAGCCAGCGGCAGGGTTTGACGGATCAACGTACTGGCGCACTGTTTGATAATCGGGCACATCCAGTGTCGCGTCCTCATAACGAAGACCGCCATTCAACGACAGCCATGACACAGGATTCAGATGAACCTGTGCAAAAGCCGCATAAGAATCCAGTGTAATAAGCGGCATAACCAGAGCACCGGATTCAACACCTGTCTGCCCGGTTTCATCCTGGGTCCATTCACCACCCCAGAGAATATAACCCTTGTTCCCCAGATCTATAGGCGTATTTACATCGAAACGAACCGAATATTTCTTGCCTACGATTGCTGCTGAATCACCTGCAGGGAAATATCTGGGGTTAAACGGGAATGACCCGTCATAATCCTGAAACATTGCCTGCAACCGAACAGCACTCCCCATCACGTCCTGATGCAAATAGTTCAATGCAGCAAAAACGTTCCTGGTAAACGGATCAATTGGGCCATTACCGAAAGCAGTCGCATTTGGCGAATTTTTTGGCACACGCGGCGCTTTGATATCAGGAATGGAACCCGTTGTCCCCGCCACAAAATCAGTACCCTGCGCCTTTTTGTAATAACTTAACGTCGCTTCAATTCTCTGCTCTTCTGTGATGTCAAAGCCAAGCTTGGTTAGCAGACTTTTTGTTTCTGCTTCAGAAACACCTCCCTGCTGGAAGGGATCTGGCGGAATGGCATCGCCTTCCCCATCATAAAAGATACCTATATCCTCATAAAAGGCAGAGATGAGTATGTCCCAGCGGTCCATGCCACCCATGATATTCTGGCGAGCCTGATAGGTAAAACCATCAGTATCAAGGTTGGTTAATCCGACACCCAAACCAACTTCACTCATGAGCTTCCATTCGCCCTTTTCAGGCCGCTTGGTAATATAGTTAACATAGCCACCGGCACCACCCTGACCATAGAGAGCCGTCGAGCCCCGGATAATTTCAATGCGTTCAATCGCACTCGTGTCAATAATGCGCATATCCCGACCGCCGCCACGCAAAGGCAATGTCTGGGGGAAACCATCAATGAGGTAAGATGGCTCTCGACCACGCACCACATTGGTAAAATTGGAAGCATCACCCTGATTAGGCGCCATCCCGGGAACCGCTTGTTCCAGAAGCTGTCCTATATCCGACGAAATTGCCGTGTACTTTTCAATTTCCAGTGTATCCAGCACCTGAAAGGAACCAGGCATTGAATTTAAGTCTGATGGTAGCCTGGACCCCATAGTGACGATATTTTCCATCTCGATGGCTTCATCCGCTGCTGATGCACCAAACGGCAAAATCATCGCAGCTGATGCCAACAATAAAGTCCTGCGTATCGTCATGCCGCAAGACTCACGTAACCTGCTCTTGTTCATTCTGACCTCCCGGTTAAGCTTTGCTCCCTACGAACTTTTCGCTGGTCTCGTGACCATTCCAAGGAGCCGCTAACCTGTATGACGTCAATAACTTCTGGAATCCGTACACCAGTATATATTTTTCAGCGTAACTGGAAAATGAAACACAAGTACAACAATATTTGCCTCGAGACCAAGCATCAATAATACAAGGAAAGAAGTGAGGCGGGAACGCAACTTGCGGATTTGGCAACGACAACATCCGGACACAACGGAAAAAGGCGGGCCAATATTCATTGACCCGCCCTCCCGTATTTCAGCCGTAAGGCAGATATTCTACTGCCTAGAAGTCATACCCGAGTGTTACGCCATATGTCGCCGGGTCTCCAAAATCCGAGAAGGATGTGGTGTTGCCAACAACAACGGCAGAGGTCCTGTACAGTTCATCCGTAATATTGCGCCCCCAAACACTAAGGGACCAGTTATCCTTGCGGAATGTCGCACGTGCATTCAGCAATCCATAGCTGGATTCCAGACCCCCTGGGCGGTTTTCAATGAAGAAGTACATGTTGCCACGGTATGCATAGCTTACAAATAGCGTCAGGTCTGAGTCTTCATCAATATCGACAACATAGGTGCCCGACACCGTATACGCATGCTTGGGAGATTTTGCCAGACGATTGCCGGAAAGATCGGTGCCGTCCGTTCCAAGAATGAAATTCACAACCTCGGTATCCAGGTATGTATAGCTGCCCGACAGGGTCAGACCCTGAACCGGTGTCGCCAGAATTTCAGCCTCAATTCCCTTGATCTCGGCATCCGATGCGTTTGTCAGAACCCTTAGCGCAGAAGCTTCGTCCCCCGGAATTGTCAGGATACGGTTGCTGATCTGAAGGTCCGTATAATCCATGTAGAAACCGGCAAGGTTGATCTGCAACCGGTCATCCAGCCAGCGCGTTTTAGTCCCAATCTCATAGTTCCAGGCGACTTCGGGACGGAACGGTAGCTGTGCAGCGACACCGTTTGGTGCCAGCCCCTGAAAACCACCGGACTTGAAGCCCTTGGAGACAGTCGCATAAAGCAAAGTGTCGTCGGTCGGTGCAAAGTCAATTGTCAGCTTGGGTGTAAATGAGCTGAATGTTTCGCTAACCGAGATGTCAAATGGCGCCAGACCCGGAGCCAGACCATTCGTTGCTGTACCATTTGACCCGTCGACCAAAGAGTTATCCATACTCTTCTTGTCGTGGGTATAACGGCCACCGGCGGTAATACCCAGTTTGTCTGTTAGTTTGTAAGTTGCCTGACCAAAGCCCGAAAAACTTTCAGTGGTGTGGTCCTGATCATAAATAGGGTTTGATGTAGCGCCCCCCAGATCACGATCATACCCTTCAACGCGCCTAACACCTTCGTTCAGATAATAGGCGCCAACCACCCATGAAAACCGGTCGTTTTCAGGCAAGGATGACAGACGCAATTCCTGCGAAAAGAAATCAGACTTTTCGTCAGCGAAATAGAACGACCGGAAAAATCCTTCAGGCAACCCGATTGAGTTCTGTCCGCTATCCGCATGAACATGCCTGAACCCGGTAATTGACGTTACAATACCAATCTCTGTTGTCCAGTCTGCCTTGGCAGAAAGCCCCCATACGTCGATATCTGCATATCCAGGGCGCTCACTTTCAATGACCCATGGATCCGGGTCCGGTATAAAGCCCAAAGTATCGGTCAGAAAAGCGCCCACCGGATAAGGCTTGCGCGAAATGCCATCCTGACGAAAACGGGATGCGTCACCGGAAAGCACGATATTCAGATTATCATTTGCCTTTATCGCCAGCTTCGACCGAATATTGGTCGAGCTGATACCGTCAATGTCACGGCCTGTCGGTTTATACGTATAATATCCGTCCCGGTCCCGGCTTGTGAACGAAAACCCGGCTGCAACATTTTCTGCCAGAGCACCGCTGATGGCGCCCTTGGCTTGCCGCAGGTTAAAATTCCCCAGTGTCGCTTCGGCGCGCGCTTCAAATTCTTCCGTGGGTGTTTTTGTCACAATGTTGATGGCACCGCCAACAACGTTACGGCCACTCAATGTACCCTGTGGGCCCCGCAAGACTTCAACACGCTCAATATCATACAGTTCAAAAACCGTACCACTGCTGCGCCCGATATAAATATCATCCAGAAAAACAACTACCGAGCGATCGCTGCCCGCGCCACGGTCATTGGAACCGATACCGCGAATGGTAAAAGTCGGATCAGCCGGCCCGACGTTATCCGTTGTAAAACTTGGCGCAAAAGTCGCCATATCGTAAACGTCGGTGATGCCTGCCTTTTCAATGGTATCCCCGGTGAGGGCATAAATGGAAATTGGCACTTTTTGAAGATTTTCGCTTCTCTTCTGCGCCGTAACAATAACTTCTTCAATAGCGAATGACTTTTCCTCTGCCTGTGCGACAGACGCGCCCGGTACAGCCTGCAAGAGCAGCAACGACAGAGCTGTTCCAGAATATAATTTACGCATGGTAACCTCCCGATTTAACACTTCAGATATGCTTCGATGCCGAACAATAAAACCGGTGTTATTATATGTCAATATATAAATCCGGTTCTATATTTTTATAACTTCACCCGCTTCTTCATGGAAAACATCCGACGAACGCGGAGAACGGACCCATTTCCAAGGATTAATTAACTTTGCAGGCCGAAAATTTCCCCTGAATATTAAATACTTACATCCGGTTGTATCATAACACATTCAGGCGCAGGCCGCCCCGCAGCGCATGGCGGCCCCTGTCCTGGTATGGCCCGTGGCTATTGACCCTTTGTTATTTGGGGATTTTAAAGTTGTTTGTTTTTGTCGTAATGGGCTGGCCCGGAAAAACATGGTCCTGAAGAGCTGCATCACGTACGACAACTTCCCCCCCTACGATGACGTGAATAATACCTCTGGCATACTGGTTTGGTTCTTCGAACGTGGCCCGGTCTATGACCGTGTCCGCATCGAATATGGTTATGTCCGCGTCTGCACCAGGCGTCAAACGACCTTTGTGTTTAAATGCCGGTGCAAAATCCTCAAGCCTTTTGGCTGGAAGGTATGACATTTTTGCAATCGCATCAGACAGGGAAAGTATCTTTTTGTCCCGTGCATAGTACCCCAGCACACGCGAGAAGGTCCCCATGCCGCGAGGATGCTGGCGGTGTGTGAGACTCTTCAACCTCATGGCATCCGAGGCGACAATGACACCGGGATATTTCAGGGCAGCCTCCACCCATTTTTCTTTCATGGCATGCATGATGACGATCCCGTCCGGATACCGGGCCCGGTAATCATTCCACATCTGCTCGCCGGTAAACCGCTCTCCCGTGGGCGGCCATTCCACATCCTCGTATGATATACCCCATGTCCGCTTCCAGTCATGATCAAAAATCCCTGAATTAATGGATGCGGAGGCAGCGGTATAGGGATAAACTTCTGTCGTTATATCAAGTCCTTCCGCCCGGGCTTCGGTGATCATCTTCAGATATAACGGCACCCGCCCCAGTCCGGTACTGCCGATATGTACCACATGTAGCGAGGCACCTGTTTTTCTGGTCATGTCAATCAATTCGACCAGTCCGGCCGGATCTGTGGCATCGTCTGTCATACGCTGGTGAATAAAAAGAGGCACCTTGTGTTTTGCCGCCAGACGGAACAGGCTTTCCACTTCAGCGCTTTTCATGCCCCTGGACATGTAATCAAGCGGAATGCCGATACCAAGCGCACCTTCGTTAAGCTCGGTTTCAGTCATGGAGATCATCCGGTCCAGTTCTTCCGGCGTTGCTTCTTCGTGATTTGCACGCCTGAATCCCGGAATTGATGTCTGAAACCTTGTCCCCACCTTCACCAGAAACCTGATATCCCGATATCCGGCGGAATAACCATAATTAATCAGGGACTTTCCCTGCCGCTGCGCCAGTATATCAAGAAATGGTGCCAGCTGTGTCCCTGCTTCCAGTTCAAGCGCCGTCGTAACGCCGTCCATAACATGGTAGGTTTGCCCGAAAATATTCTGGGCATGGCTATGAAGGTCAATAAACCCGGGCGCGACAACCAGTCCCTTTGCATTGATGGTTTCAGCGCCCTTCAGTTTCTTCCCTGATACAACTGCGATTCTGCCGCCCACAATACCGATATTTCTGACCGCCTCAAGGCCGCTGGCAGGGTCAATAACCTTGCCATTCACAATGACAAGATCAAAATCGGTGCCGGAGGCCTGTGACGAACCCACAAATGAAAAGAGAAGAAAAAACGCTGCACAGATAACTGAAACGATCTGCAAACCAGGCTTGAACATGCTTACCCCCGTATTATCATGAAAATACATTTCCAAACCATAATATAACCGGTTTTATTTATTATCAATGTATATTCTCTTTTTGCGATGGAATTCCTTCATGCCTGCCAAAACAAATATCGTCGACATAGTCCTGTTCAGCCAATTTTATTGACTTATACATCCGGTTATATTAATGATTTTTATCAACTCAGTCCATCTGCGGGCGCGCAGCTCAAGCGAAGGGTACAATTATGTTTTCACGGATAATCATCGCAACATCAGCATTATTAGCGGCATCAGGTGTAACAGCCGGATATAGCGCACCTGCAGACTGGCGCGCGGGCGTTGTTGCAGAAGTTGAACAACAGCAGAATATTGACGATACCAATGCCCTGAAAATTGGCAAGTGGGCCGAGATCGGCTATCAGGAATTCAAAAGCTCCGACCTGTTACAGCAGCGTCTGAAGAAGGCAGGCTTTAAGGTCACTTCCGGCATTGCAGGTATGCCAACCGCCTTTGTCGCGACCTATGGAAATAGCGGTCCCGTTATTGGCTTTCTGGCAGAATATGACGCACTGGCAGGATTTTCCCAAACCGGCGACCCGGAACCCACTCCCGTGGAAGGCCAGACAGCCGGCCATGCATGTGGCCATAACCTTTTGGGTTCAGGTGTTGTTCTGGCTGCGGTTGCCACGAAGGAATGGATCAGCAGAAACAACATCAAGGGCACGATCAAGGTATTTGGCACCCCTGCCGAGGAAGGTGGCGGCGGCAAGGTTTATTTTGCCCGCGACGGCCTGCTTGATAATGTGGATGCCGTGATGAACTGGCATCCGGACAGCTATAACGGATCCATCACAAAATCCAACCTTGCCATGATTGCAGGAAAATTCCGTTTCCACGGCTATTCGACACATGCCTCGGCTTTCCCCCAGAATGGCCGATCCGCACTGGACGGGATAGAGGCCATGAACATGATGGCCAATATGATGCGCGAGCATATTGAAGAAAAATCACGCATTCATTACGCCATTACCCGGACAAACAAGGCGCCCAATGTTATTCCGGATTTTGCAGAAGTGTTTTATTTCGTACGCAATCCGGATGCTGAAAAAACCAAACAATTATGGGAACGCATAGTCAAGGCAGCCGAGGGGGCCGCCCTTGGCACAGGCACCTCGGTCGATCATGAAATCATATCAGGACATTACGGGTATCTGGCAAATACGGCTCTGGCCCGGCTCACCCATGACAATTTACAGTATGTCGGCGGCATTGAATATGATGACAGGGAAAAGGCATATGCCCGGAAATTGATGACAAGCTTTAAATCACCTCCGGCTGATTTGTCTCGCGCCACCAACATACTGCCCCTTGAGCTTAACCCGACAGGTGCCTGGACCGGATCATCAGATGTTGGCGATATATCCTGGGTCACGCCGACGAACTGGGTACGCACCGCAGCCTATGTGCCCGGCACATCAGCCCATTCATGGCAATCTGCTGCGGCAAGCAATATGTCGATCGGGCTTAAAGGTATGCATGCTGCCGCCAAAACAATGGCGTTGACGGCTGTCGAACTGATGCAGTCGCCCGACCTTCTGGACGACATCAAACAGGAATTTGATCAGCGCAGAGGGCCGGATTATACCTATGTTCCCCTGATTGGCGACCGGAGCCCGCCGCTTGATTATATGAAATAAAGCGCGAGGAAACGGACTTGAAAACCCCGAATATACTGACCGCACGCTCTTTGCTGTTCGTGCCGGCGAACCGCCCTGATCGCTTTGGCAAGGCCTTGAACAGCGGGGCTGACATTACCTGCGTCGATCTGGAAGACGCCGTGTCCATGAACGACAAGGCCAGAGCCAGAAACACGGCCGTACAATTCTTTGGTTTACCTGCCGCTGAGCACACAACAAAGGCACTGCGCATTAACAGCCTTGCTACACTGGATGGCCTGCGGGATATGTTATGGATCAGGGAAACTGGCATTTGTCCGGATTTACTGCTCTTGCCAAAAACAAGTGCGCAACGGGATATAGAATGCCTGAATATTCTGTTGACCGAAGCTGGTCTCGACTGCCCCGTTCTGGCCATTATCGAATCTGCGGAAGGCCTTGAGAATGCCAGCCAGATTGCCATGTCTTCAAATGTCATGGGCCTTTGTTTCGGTTCAGCGGATTATACAGCCGAAACAGGCGGCAGCATGGATTGGGATTCGCTGGTATATGGCCGCGGCCGCGTGGTTCAGGCAGCGGCACGAGGCCGTGTTCTTGCCCTCGACGGTGCCTGGCTTGACTTCAGAGACGAGGAAGGCCTTGTCGCAGAAACCAGCCGCCTGCCCGCACTTGGGTTTGATGGCAGGGTTGTTATCCATCCCGCCCAGATCAGGGGGGTTCACGCAGCCTTTACACCTACGACCGCCGAAATAGAGCGCGCCCAAAAAATTATGGTGTCGGTAGCGCAAACTGAAGGCAGCGCAGTCGCCGTTGAGGGCCAGATGGTGGACCGCCCTGTGATTTTATGGGCTGAACGTATACTGGAGCGCGCCAAGCGTGCCTCACTCGACGTCGGACCCGCCTGAACTGCCCTGAATGGGACGCGGATACACGATATGTTTTGCAAAACTTAATTTGTCCAGCGGATGAATATTCACTGTGACTTCAAGCTGAACACCCCTGGCACTAAAGAATCGGGTTATATATCTCATCCCGATCGCGCCTTCCGTGACTTTCAGCACCTCGGCAGCCCGGCCGCCAATACGCACGGCGCGCATTTCCTGACGTACTTCGACAATGCTCTCGCCATAAATTTCTTCAAACATCTTGAAGACGATCACTGTGTTCCGGTTGATCCGCTCATATACCTTGGGAAAAGCACGGTTGATATAAACTTCCATATACCCGACCACCTGAGCCGGCGTGCCACTGGCGCGAAACCCCTCGATGTGCAACCATTCCTGGGCAGAGGGGCATTGCAGCAGCTCGGCAACCTCCCGACGCGCGACAATCAGGTCCTTGTTTAAAACCTGAAGACGTGCCTGCGCCGAATACTGGGTGATCGAATCAAACGCTTCCAGAACATATTCGCTGGTCTCGGGCAGATTGGCCTCTACCCGTGTGCCACCCCGCCGCCGGATAGATATAATACCGCCATTCTTGAGCTGGGCCAGCGCTTCGCGGACTGTATGCTTGCCAACGCCAAATAACTTTGCCAGTTCCGGTGTTGTTGGCAACAATGATCCTACAGGATAGACTTCATTGGCAATATCGTCTCGCAACCAGGATGCCACCTGCTGATATAGTGGCACACCCTTTTGTGGAATCCGCTGGTTTTCCCGTTTTTCCATTCATTCTTTTCCAAGTTTAACCGCTGGAGAACAATCGCAGATTATATCAAACATACAACAAACCAATAGTCTAATAAATACAGTCATATAGAATCGGCCAAAGGGTTAATAATTTAAATTTGGGCACACATCAGCCAGGACTCTCGTCAATGATCCTTCATTTCTTCATATTATAATCCAATACACAACAAATGAGTAAATAGATCTGGTATTATTCATTGACACAAAAAAGAACCGGATCTATTTATGTAGAGATTGGTTGCTCAATCCTGATAGAAACAGAAGCAACTCTTCAAGGGAAGCCGGGCGTATATGAACTGGATCAGATTACTTGTTATTGGCGCACTGGCGCACAGTTGCATGATCGCGACGCCTCAGGCAGGTGAAGCGGAAAAATTCTATATCGCTCTGGATACGAACCCCGGACATTTCCGCAACCGGATTGTTTCAGACTTTGTCGACGAACTGAAAAAAATAACAGGTACAGAACTGGATATCCGGATTTTTCATTCCGGCCAGCTTTTCAAGGGTCGCGACGAATTAAAGGGACTGGCGTGGGGCAATATCCAGATGGCGGTGCCCGGCGTGCTCAGCCTGTCGCGGTTTGAACCTAACCTGAACCTGTTCACGCTGCCTGCATTCTATGGGCTGCCCTATACAGTGATGCGCCAGCTGGCAAGCGGGCCAACCTTCACAAGGCTGAACAACCGGATCGAACAAAAGCTGCCGGTGAAGGTCATCGGCCCCTATCTGGAGCTTGGCTATCTGGATACCTTTTCGGTCGGCACGCCCGTGCGTTCAGTGGCCGACTATGTGGGCATGAAAGTGCGCGTCCCCGGGGGGGCGGCCGATATCGAACGATACAAGCTTCTGGGCGCCAATCCCGTTGCAATTCCCTTTGCCGATGTGCCTCTGGCCCTTAGTCAGGGGGGTGTGGATGGCATCAGCAGCAGTTATGAAACTGTCAAAAGCGGCATCTTGTGGGATACCGGCCTGCTGTATGCCTTTGAAGACCGGGCTGCATATTTTCTATACATTCCTGTGGTCAGCAATATTTTCTGGCAACAGGCCTCTCCTCATATCCGCAACGCCATTCTGAACGCCTGGGCCCGGACGGCAATGAAGGGCCAGGAATATGCCGAAGAACAGCAGCAGAAAGCCAAGGCCGAATTCATTCATCACGGTGGCAAGGTCTTTGTGCCTGACCAGATGGAGCTGGAGAAAAAGCGGCAGGAACTGTTGTCTTCGACCCCTCGCATCATCCGGCAGCTTGGCATGGATGGTACACTCGTCCATCAGGCCATCGAGGAAATTGACAGCTATCTTGCAGATCACCCCCTTTCAGACGAGCCTTACAGGGCGGGGGGAGCAGAATGAGGTTATTCGGGCAGCATAAATTTGAAACAATCCTTGTCGGCAGCATTGGTGTTGTTGCAACGGCCATTGGCGCCTACGCCATGCTGGTTCGCTATTTCCTGCCACACATTGCCGCAGGCTGGGCTGATGAACTGGTGGTGTATCTGATGATGTGGGCCATCTGGATCTCGGCATCGCGTCTGGTGGCGGAAAACTCGCACGTTCACGCCGACATTATCGTCAGCAAGTTACCCCGGGCGTGGCAACATAAAATCGCTTTTCTGAACAGTTTGCTGGGGTTTGTCTTTTGCTGCGTCATGACATACGCCGCCTGGCAGGTTGTCATGCTTGCCTTCGAACTTGGGGAAAAAAGCGAAAGCGTATTGCAATTCCCAATCGCCTTTTACGATATGAGCCTGCTGGCTGGCATGTTGCTGATGGCATGGCGATATCTGCAATTATGCCGGACCGGCATCAGGGGCGACAAGGCTGATACGGCGGAAAATTCCGACGGGGTCATATCATGATACCTTTCGTCATCCTGTTCTTTTTTCTGCTGGCGATCGGAAGCCCGATCTATCTTGCAATCGGCGTTACCACAACTGCCCTTTTCCTTGGCGACGGCCATAATCTTGGCGGATATGCACAGATCATCGTTGATCACCTGAACAGCAATGCACTGATGTCAGTACCATTTTTTGTCATGGCCGCAACCTTTATGGAAAAGGGCAATATTGCGCAGGTACTTATCACCGCGGCCAACAGCTGGCTGGGCAGGGTTCATGGCGGAACCGCCCTGATCTGCGTTTTCGCCGCCACCATATTTGCAGCTATATCCGGTTCATCACTGGCAACAGCCATGGCGATGGGCACGATCCTGATCCCGTCAATGCTCGCCCAGAAATATGACCGGCCCTTTGCGCTGGGGGTTGTCGGGGCGTCCGGCACGCTGGGCATTCTGATCCCGCCCAGCCTTGCCCTTATTGTGTATGGCATTGTTGCGGAACTTTCTGTGCCAAAGCTTTTTCTGGCTGGCGTCATTCCCGGACTGATGCAGGCCGCCCTGTTTGGTATCTGGGTCTATTTTTATGCCCGCCGGAAATCCTATATTCCGACGGCACCTGTAAATATGGCCGGTTTTCTGGAAGCCAACCTGAAAGCCCTGCCTGCCCTGAGCCTGCCTGTTTTTGTGCTGGGCGGCATATATAGCGGCATCGTCACGATCTCGGAAGCGGCGATTCTGGCAGCCATTATGTCAATTATTCTCAGCACCTGCGTTTACCGCCAGTGTACCCTGAAAGATATCATCCCCATCACCGCGATCGCCATTCGCCAGTCAACTGCACTTATTATCATTGTAGCGTTCGCCATGGCGCTGGGGCACTGGATCACCTATTCCGGCCTGCCGCAGCGGCTGGTCAACGAAATTGCCGATATGGGGCTGCAACCCTGGCAGTTTCTGTTGCTGGTTAATCTGCTGATGCTGGGTCTGGGCATGTTTCTGGAAGTGATCTCTGTAATCCTGATCACGCTGCCCATTATCCTGCCCCTGCTTGAAGCGTTTCAGATCAGCCCGATACATTTTGCCATTATCCTGACCGTGAATATGGAACTTGCCCTGCTGACACCGCCCGTCGGGCTTAATCTGTTCGTCCTGTCAAACATATCCAAAGCCCCGCTTGGTGAGGTGATCAGGGGCGTATTGCCCTTTATTGGCCTGCTGACCCTGCTGCTTCTTGTTTTGATCTTTGTGCCACAGCTTTCCACCTGGCTGCCAGAGCTTGTCTATGGCCGCTAGGGAGATTGCAAAAGTTTAGTTGAAGGAGAAATATCATGCTGCCGCTGGAAGGTGTGCGCATCCTCGCCGTCGAGCAATATGGAGCTGGCCCCATGGGCACTCAGTATCTGGTCGATATGGGCGCAGAGGTCATCAAGATTGAAAACCCGCAGGATGGTGGCGATGTGTCACGCTCTGTTGGCCCCTATTTCCTGCATGACGAGAAAAAGTCTGATAGCAGCATTTTCTATCAGGGACTGAATCATAACAAAAAGAGCATCACGCTGGACCTGTCCAGTGCGGAAGGCCAGAAAATCCTGCATCAGCTGGTAAAAAAAGTTGATGGTCTGGTCTGTAATCTGCGCGGCGACGTGCCAGCCAAGCTGGGGCTGACCTACAAGCATCTGAAAGACATCAACCCGAAGCTGGTCTGCGGACATCTGACAGCTTACGGGCGCGAAGGCGAGCGGGCAAACTGGCCCGGCTATGACTATATGATGCAGGCGGAAGCAGGATACTTTTCCCTGACCGGCGAACCCGGCAGCCCCCCGGCCCGCTTTGGGTTGTCCATCGTTGACTTCATGACGGGTCTGGCTCTCGCCTATGCCACGGTTGCCGCCCTGATGAACGCCCGGGAAACAGGAACAGGTCGCGACATTGATGTCAGCCTGTTTGATGTCGCCCTTTACAACCTGAATTATATCGGGCACTGGCAATTGAATGCCGGGCACAACCAGCAGCGCCTGCCGCGCTCTGCCCATGCTGCCCTGACCCCGTGCCAGCTTTATACCACGCAGGATGGCTGGATATACATCATGTGCAACAAGGAAAAGTTCTGGCAGGTCCTGTGCGACAAGATTGACCGCCCTGATCTGGCCTCAGACCTCCGTTACAAGACATTTAAGGAACGGCTTGAGATGCGCGACGAATTAACCGGTGTGCTGGATGCTGTGTTTGTCAACAAAACCACGCAGGAATGGCTGGATCATTTTGATGGTCACGTCCCGGCTGCACCCATATATGATGTTCAGGAAGCAATGAACAATCCGTTTGTCAAAAAAATGGGCCAGGTCCAGACCATGGAATGCAAGGACGGAAACACACTTCAATTGATCCGCTCGCCGATAAGATGCGACAATGAGGAACTGGCGCTGACACCGTCTCCTGCACTTGGGGAACAAACTTCAGAGTTGCTCCGCGAGGCCGGATACAGTCAGGACGAAATAAAGGCTTTTCAGGCCGCAGGTGTTATCTGAGCGAGACCGGAGAAAAACATGAGTGAATTGCAGTTTCCTGCCTATATCGAGGTCTCCCAGAACAGGTTCCGGGAACGCTTTGGCCTTGATTTCGAAGATTTCCAGCCCGGGCAGAAGTTCAGGCACCGGCCCGGCTATACGCTGACACAACAGGACAATATTGATGACTGTCTTGATACATTAAATCAGGCCATGCTGCACTATGACAGCCATTACGCAGACAAGACGGAGTTTAAAAAACCCCTGATGGTGACAACCGCCATTGTTCAGCGCCTGATTGGCATGACATGGAAAACGTTTAACCGGCGCAAGTTTATTCAAAAATGGTCTTTTATCAATATGGTCTCGCCGGTATTTGCGGGCGATACATTATATGCAGAGAGCGAAATCGTATCAAAATCCGGTGAGTGCAGCGACCCCGAATGCGGGCTGATTGTTGTGCAAACCAGAGGGGTCAATCAGGATGGTAAACGGGTCTGCGAAATGGAATATAAGGCACTCGTTTACAAGAAAGCCTCCCTGCCATTTTCAAAATATAACTATTGAAACCGGACTGAATTATGAAAAGCTCATTTCATTTCCTGCGCGAAATCGACAGCAACACTTATATCGAAACATACGGCGTTGACTTTGAAGATTTTGAACCCGGACAGATATTTGAACACCGGCCGGGCAAGACCCTGCTGGCAGAAGATTGCGTGTCTCATGCCCTGCGCTCGCTTGACCTCAACCCCCGTCACGCCGACAGGCACTTTGCGGGCGCCCTGTACGGGGACAATGTGCCCGTGATGGAAACCTATATATTGAGCCTGCTGGCCATGACCACCAAAACCTTTGGCAAGGTTGTCGCCAACCTGAGCATCATCGACTTTGAAATGAAACCGGTTTACGCCGGGGATACGCTTTATTTTGAATCTGAAATTCTGACCAAAAGAGAATCTGCGTCACGCCCGGATCAGGGCATTCTGCATATTGCAACCCGTGGTATAAACCAGCATGGCGAACAGGTTTGCGCCTTCGAACGCAAACTGTTGATCTATCGTCAGGGGCATGGCCCCTATACACAGGCCGGATACTAAAATCCCTTATACGAAAACGACTGTTTTGCCGTCGTTGAGGAGAACCCTGTGTTCGATCTGGCGGCGAACGGCCCGGGCAAGGACCATTTTTTCGACATCGCGCCCCAAAGCCACAAGATCATCCGGATATAGTGCGTGGGTCACACGGGCAATATCCTGTTCGATAATCGGGCCCTCATCCAGATCCGGGGTCACATAATGGGCCGTCGCACCGGTCAGTTTGACCCCCCGCTTGTGCGCCTGATGATAGGGCATGGCCCCCTTGAAGCTGGGCAAAAATGAGTGATGAATATTAATCGCAGGGCACGGCAGACTTGCGCACAGGTCATCTGACAACACCTGCATGTAACGCGCCAGCACCAGAAGGTCGGGCTTCATCTCCGCCAGAAGGTCCAGAAGCTTTTGTTCCTGTTCCGCCTTGGTTTCCCGTGTGACCGGCAGGTGGTGAAACGGGATGTCATGCTCGGCAGCAAGGCGGTAACTGTCCCGGTGATTGGAGATGATCCCCACGATATCCACCTTGAGCTCCCCGATCCGGTGACGATACAGCAAATCCATCAGGCAATGGTCAAACTTCGAGACCATAATCACCACCCGGCTTTGAACAGCTTCGTCATGAAGCTGCCAGTCCATACCGAACTCTTGCGCCACCGCCTCAAACTCGCCCCGCAAACTGTCACAGCTCTGTTTGCCGTCAAGCGCGTCAAACGCCACACGCATAAAAAACCGGCCTGTCGCAAGGTCATCAAACTGGCCGCTGTCCGTGATGTTGCAGCCATGCTCGAACAAAAACTTTGATACCGCATAGACGATACCGGTCCGGTTCGGACACGAAAGTGTTAAAACATATTTATGGGCGGGCGTCGTCTTGGCCATCTAAAGGTAACTCCAAAGCTTTCCATACCAGCAAAGGTCTATATGAAAGAAATCAGGACACGTAAAGGCAGTCGCGAGGCTATCCCATTCATAATCCCCACTGATTATCATTCTCTAAACAAACATATTCTTTAGCCACCACCAGGCAAATCTGGCCAGACTCTGGTCGACGATCACCCCGTAAGACGGCTCACTACCTTTGGTGCCTTGCGACATTCCAAATAAAAATACAGGAATATCTCCAAGCATGGTTCTTGCACACCAGCCAGCACTGTGATCGATCTGGTCAAGGGTCAGGGCACAATCCTTTGCCAGAAAGCGATGCGTACCCGGGCCGGATAGCGAAAAAGCGGCATACTGATGAGAAACATCCAAAGCCAGATAATGAATATCTTTCAAGGCGGTGTCCAGTCTGGTCTGGACAATCTGAACCTGGTCATGCGGACAGCGGATCATCCACCCCCCCGGCCTGGTCCACATCCCTGTCACATCCCCCGTTTCAACAGATGAATTTGGCTGCAAGGATAATTCCACCCCGGCACCATCACGAACACTATGGACGAAACTGTCACTTTCCGGTCCGCGTAAAACGATCAGTCCCGGACGCGGCAACGCCGATACGGTAACGCCTTCACCCGACATCGTGAGTTTGCTCAATTCCCCCTCAGCCGCTAGCGGCGATCGTTCCAGCAGATCAACCATTGATCTGAACTCCTTCCTTGTCATAGAAACCGGGCAAAACGACACGTGCCTGACACCATGACCCGTCAGCATAAACGTTGATGACCTCTCCCGTTCTCGCACGCCCGGCCTGCAAAAGCCCAAGAGCAACCGGTTTGTTCAACGCCGGGCTCATGGCGCTGGATGTAACGTAACCATGTGTACGTGCAGGCAGGGCATTTACATCTGCCGGCAAAAGATGTGCGCCCAGCGGCAACGCCCGTGCCTTGTCCAGCGCCTCCAGTCCAACAAGCTGGAACCGGGTTTCGCGCATAGCGTCCGGTCGCATCAGGGAGCGGCGCCCGACATATTCTATCGTCTTCTTGCGGGCAGGCACCCCAAAGCCGATATCATCGGGTATTGTTGTGCCATCCGTATCAGAACCCACATGGATAAACCCTTTCTCCAGCCGCATAATCAGCAGGCTTTCAAGACCGAAGGGCTGAACATTCAGATCCTGCCCCAGTTCCATAAGGCGGTTCCATAAAGCATGTGCATAACCAGCGGGCAGGGAAATTTCATAAGATACCTCGCCGGTAAAGCTGACCCTGTTCACCCGCAGGGGAATGTCCCCAAGTGCCCCCGAGACGTAGCTCATATGCGGCAGGGCATCGGCGGAAAAGTCAATGCTACTGCCAAGGCGTGACACCAGGTCACGCGCCTTTGGTCCTGACACAAGTATTACACCCCAGCCGGTGGTGACGTTGGCAACGTAAACATCCATATCCGGCCATTCACATTGCAGCCATTCCTCGCACGTGGCCGCCATGCGGGCCGCCCCGCCACTGGTCGTGCCCAGAATAA
The DNA here is from genome assembly GCA_965227345.1 of Sphingomonadales bacterium. Taxonomy (GTDB): domain Bacteria; phylum Pseudomonadota; class Alphaproteobacteria; order Sphingomonadales. Next base: position 2,708,544 of record OZ245755.1, on the reverse strand, counting down.
AATGATCATCTGCCAGTCGGGTGATGATCCCGTCATCAATGACAATGCCATTCTCATTCAGCATAAGGGTATAGCGCCCCTTGCCAATCTTGATGGTTTCAACATTGGTCAACACCATCAGATTCAGGAACCGTGCGGCGTCCTTGCCCCGAAGTTCTATTTTTCCAAGGGGCGAATAGTCAGTAATGCCCACACTGTTACGTACGGCCAGCACTTCCTGCCGTACGGCAACCTCTTCAGTTTCCCCATTGGGCGCGAAATAGGCGGGCCGCACCCATCCACCATAATCTTCCATTTTGCCGCCCAGTTCGACAAGCCGGTCATGGGTGGGCAAATGACGAATGGGGCTATACAAACGCCCGTGACGCGCCCCGGCAATAGCCCCAAAGGTAACGGGCGTATAGGGCGGGCGGAAGGTCGTCGTTCCAACTGCATCCGGGCTGCGACCAGTCAGTTGCCCCATCACAGCCAGACCGTTGACGTTACTTGTTTTACCTTGATCCAGCGCCATGCCCAGTGTTGTATAGCGCTTCAGGTGCTCAACAGCGATAAAGTTTTCCCGGGCAGCCAGCGCCACATCCTTGACGGTCACATCATTGTGGAAATCAATCCATTGTCGCTGACTTTTCGACACTTCCTCCGGCACCATCCAGAAAGACTCAACCGAGAAAGGCACTTCTGTTGCCCCTGTTACAGCAGGCACACCAATCTTTACAGGTTTGGCGCCAACATGCTTTGCAGCCGCCAGTCCGGCTTTCAGCCCATCCTCCAGACACTCGGCCAGACTAAAATTTCCATTTGCCGCACCGACTGTCTGCTCTGCCTGAACAGAATGACCCGGCAGGAAGCATATTTTTTCCTCGTCATAGCGAAGTTTGCCACCGGATTGCGAGAAAAGATGAACAACCGGATTCCAGCCACCTGACATCACCAGAAGGTCACAGTCCAGATCACGAACGGCACCAGTGTCAGCCGCATCAATCGGCTTGACGCGAACGCTGCGTAATCCATTCGAGCCTTTTACCGACGCAATGCAGGCACCCGTGATGATTTCCACACCTGCAGCGTCAGCCAGCGCCACTGCTTCCTGACCGGGCTTTTTCCGGCTGTCCACAATTGCGCCCACCGGGCCGCCCGCTTTACAAACTGCTGAAATATCACTGTAAGCACCGTCATTATTGACAAACGCGACAATTTTTTGGCCCGGCAATACGCCATACTGGCAAACATAGCGCAAGACACCGGAAACCATCATGATCCCCGGTCGGTCATTGTCGGGGAATGTCAAAGGTCGCTCCATGGCACCTGTGGCCAGCACCACCCGACTTGCTTCCATCTTCCACATACGCTGGCGAACCGAAGGCGCATCGCCCGGCATCTGGTCCGGCAACCGCTCAAGTGCTATGAAACTGTTGTTATCATAATAGCCTGTTACCGTTGTGCGGGGCAAAAGGGTAACATTCTCAAGCTGTTTGAGTTTTTTGACAGTGGTTTCCACCCATTCAAGGGCTGGCATCCCGTCAATTTCAACGTGCTGCCATAGCAGCGATCCACCAAGGTCCGGCTCCTGCTCGGCCAGAATAACCCGGGCACCGGCGCTGGCGGCACCCAGAGCCGCCATCAACCCGGCAGGGCCGCTGCCCACCACCAGAACGTCGGTAGCGGCATGCATATGTTCATATCGATCGGGATCGGGTTCCGCGGACGGCTTGCCCAGACCGGCAGCCCGTCGAATAATCCCTTCAAACAAGCCCCAGCGCGGCCACATAAAGGTCTTATAGTAAAATCCGGCAGGCAGGAAACGGGAAAAGACTTCCAGAACGCCGCCGATATCATAACCAACGGATGGCCAGTTGTTCAGGCTGCGCGCAACAAGGCCTTCATACAGATCCACCTGCGTCGCCCGAACATTCGTGTCAAGCCGGGCAGCTTCCCCCACAGATACAAATGCGTTCATCTCTTCGGCGCCGGCAGCCATTATGCCGCGAGGCCGGTGCAACTTGAAACTGCGTGCCACAAGGCGTACCCCGTTTGCCAACAGGGCAGATGCCAGAGTGTCGCCCTCAAAACCGGTATATTTTTTACCGTCGAAGGTAAAATTCAAAACGCGGTTGCGGTTGATCAGACCGCCCGAGCCAAAACGAAACGGAGCATTTTTCATTCTTTGATCTCCGGCTTTCTGTCGGTCATCTTGTATATTTTCCGGACTTCATGCGTCACCGTATGACGCAGCATATTGAACCATTGTCCGCAACCGCCAACATGGCACCAGCGCTCGTAATGCCATCCCTTGATATTGTCATTAAAGAACAGATAGTCCGCCCAGACATGATCGGCCACGTCTTCTGCCGGGCCGGGGCGCTGAATATGGCTTTCGCCACCGCAGTGAAATTCTGTTTCGGTGCGATCCCCGCACCAGGGGCATGAATATTTCATGTATACCTCCTAATGCGCCACACCCGAAGCCGCACCCTCATCCAGAAGCGCCCCGCTATCAAAACGACCCAGACTGAAAGATTTGGCAAATTTATGGGGCGCGCCCGTCGCAATGTGATGGGCCAGCACCCATCCCCCCGCCGGGATAGCCTTAAAGCCGCCCGTGCCCCAACCGCCACTGATGAACAAACCGTCGACAGGCGACCGGTCAATAATCGGACTGGTATCAGGGGAAATATCAACGATTCCGGCCCACTGGCGCATCAGCCGCAAGCGTCCGAAAGAGGGAAATAATTCCACCAGAGCCGCCGTAACCCCCTCGATTGTCGGGAAGGCACCCCGCTGGGCATATGAAAAATAATCGTCGGCCCCGCCGCCCACGACCAGTTCTCCCTTGTCGGACTGGCTCAAATAGCAATGAACAATCGGCGATATAACCACCGAATCCAGAACGGGCTTAATTGGTTCAGACACAAACGCCTGCAGTGCGCGACTTTGGATAGGTAATCGAAAACCTGCTTTGGCCGCCATCACCGAAGAATGCCCGGCCACCGCGACGGCAACCGTACCGGCACCTATTTTGCCGCGACTGGTCCGGACCCCAACAACCCGTCCACCCTTCACATCAAAATCTTCAACCTCGCATTGCTGAATAATATCAACGCCCAGCGCATCCGCCGCCCGGGCATATCCCCAGGCCACCGCATCATGCCGCGCGACCCCGGCACGACGCTGCGTAAAGCCGCCCAGCACCGGATAACGGGCATCCTTGCCCATATTCAGCAAAGGCACTTTTTTGGCAATCTGCTCCGGTGTCAAAAACTCCGAGTCAACGCCATTCAGCTGCAGGGCATTTCCCCAACGGGCGAAGGTTTCAAGGTCATGGCGACTGTGTGCCAGATTGATAGCCCCCCGCTGACTGAACATTACATTGATGTTCAATTCTTCACTTAACTTCTCGTACAGCTGTACAGAAAAATCAAAAAAATCAACGCTTTCGGGGTAAAAATAATTGGACCGTACCGCCGTCGTATTCCGCCCGGTATTACCGCCGCCCAGCCAGCCTTTTTCAAGAATAGCAATGTTTTTAATACCGTGATTTTTGGCCAGATAATAAGCTGTTGCGAGGCCATGCCCCCCACCACCGACAATAACAACATCATAGGATGACTTTGGCTCCGGGGAGCGCCAGTACGGCTGCCATCCTTTATGTCCCCTTAATCCGTGCCCGAGCAGGGAAAGCGCGGAAAATCTGCTCATGGTTTGATACCTCTCATTAATATACATTAATGTATTATTCTATTTTGAGTTCGTGTCAATGGTAAAATACAGAATTGAATAGAGGCAGGGCGGTTTTTATGATCGGGAAATAGTGATGATATGCAGCATCAGGCCCTCCCGGGCCTGGAATTTCAATGTGTCAGGAGAAATCAATAACAGCCCTATGATGAGAGAAGAGGGATACAACGTCTTCAGCACGTCTGCGGATAATCATGCGCTGGTTGAGATACCCTTTATCCGTTGTCTCGCCAGCATCTATATCCGGCGGTGTGGTCAGGAACAGAAGCCGTGTAATCCGGGTCGAACTCGCCGGATACTTGCGATTATAGGCTGCGACCTTTTCGCGGATGACATCCCGCAGTTGATCAGATTGCAATAATGCGGGCACGGAAAGACTGCCCGCCTCGTCACCTGCCGCTTGCCGACAGGCGTCCACATTGGGGAAGGCCAGCACCCCAAGGGCTTCCCGGTTTTCGCCCGCGATAACGACGTCCTGAATATACGGCGACAGGGCGTCAGCAAAGTTGGTCCGTACCATGCCAACATTGACCCATGTCCCCGATGTCAGCTTGAAATTTTCAGTCAGGCGCCCATCGAACACCAGCCCTGATGACGGGTCTGCCGGATCCCGAAACACGACTGCGTCCCCTGTACAGTAGAAGCCCTCTTCATCAAAGGCCTTGCGCGTTGCAAGCGGATCCTTCAGATAACCGGGCGTCACGTTGGGCCCGCGTACACGTATTTCCAGCTTGTCCTGTACGGGCGCAAGCTTGATCTCGGTACCGGGAATGGGCACCCCGATCACCCCGCTTCGGTCAAGCCTAAAATAGGCTGAAGTCGCCAGCGGCGCTGTTTCCGTTGCCCCCCAGGCGGATGTCATGGGCACGGCTTTCCCCAATGTCCGTTTTGAAACGGCGACCATCCTGTCCCATGTAATCTGCGGCAAGGCAGCGGCCGCATAGAATATCAAATCAAGATTACGGAAGAATTTTTCGGCAAACGACGGGTCGCTCTCGAGATAGGGCAACAGGGCGTTATACCCTGCCGGTACATTAAAATATATTGTCGGAGAAATATCTTTCAGGTTTTTGACGCTTTCACCAATCAATGCAGGTGCCGGTTTACCCGCATCGATGTAAAGCGTCCCGCCGTTGCGCAAGACCAGATTAAAATTATGATTGCTTCCAAATGTATGGCTCCAGGGTAGCCAGTCGACCAGAACGGGCGGCCGCTGTGCCACAAAAGGCCAGCAGCGGGCCAGCGATTCCTGATTGGAACACAACATCCGGTGTGTATTGATAACGCCCTTCGGCATACCCGTAGAGCCGGATGTGAATAGAATCTTTGCCACGCTGTCACCACTCACCTCTTCATAAGCAGTAGCAACACGGGCACTGTCAGACGGGGTCTGCAGCGCCGTCTGAAAAGATGTTGCGCCCTCTCCGTCGCCCGCCCAAACAGGGATTTTCACATTATCCAGGGCATCAATCGCTGGCGCAAAAGGCACCCGCTTTTCCACATAGACCAGACCCGGCTCCACCAGCGACATAATATATTTCAGCTTGGCAAAATCTTTCGATACCAGACTGTAAGCTGGCGATATCGGTACAACAGGAATACCAACATGAAGCGCTGCCAATGTCAGCAGCGCATGATTGATACTGTTGCCGGACAGAATGGCGATGGGCCGGTCTGTGCCCAGATCCATATCCAGCAAAGCCGTTGACAAGGATAGAACCTGCCGCAAAACATCAGAATAGGAAAGCCTGTACCAATCGCCATGCTGGTCCCGTTCAGCCAGAAAAATACGATCCGATGCCACCTCTGCCCAATGCAGTAAATGGCTCGTCAGCGATGATGGATAGTCTCCAAGCGGCGAACTCACACGTAAAATGCAGCTGCCATCTGTCGCAGTCACATGTTCAATATTGACCGGCGCAAAAAGCTTGTTCTCCACAACTCCTGTTTTCCCCTGACCTTGTTTTAAAAATTAATGCATTATAATACACTTGTTATTTTGCAATATAGTGCAACTATTTTCAAAATATCTCAAGAGGATTTCAACCGATCGATCACAATCGGCCATTTACCCCAAGGCCATGAGAAGCTGTTTCTTCTCCACGATCATGTGAATACCTTTGGTACCATTGACGATCTGGGTAACCCGCAGGTTGCCGATAAGGCTGCAAAGCCTGTAGGCATTTTCTGAACTGATTTCATAAAGGGCCGTCAGCCACTCGATCATCTGCCGCAAGGCAATCCGGGCGGCTTCATCCAGATTGGGGTCAAAGCCCATAGTAATGTAATGCTCACCGGATTCCGCACGCGGCAGAGTGTACGAAAGGTCCGGTCGACAATGAAATTCGAAAGTCCCTGTCAGAGAAGTCTCAAGGGCCGTCAGGCAAACCTCACCATCCCCCTGAACGGCGTGCCCGTCCCCGGCAGAAAAGAGCCCACCTTCGTTACAGACCGGAAGGTAAAGAGTTGTACCGGCCACCAGTTCCCTGTTGTCAATATTACCGCCGAACACGCCTGGCGGTATGGTGCTGACCTCCCCCATATATTTTGGCGGAGCGACGGCCATTATGCCGAAGAACGGCCGCAGGGCGACGACGCCGCCCCAGGGCAGGGTCGCACGCCGGGTTTCCCTGTTGATCGGGATTGTTATCTGGCGGTGGAGAGAAAAGTCATCCGGCAATCCGCCCCTGTTTCTTTTAATGCTGTTCCACCCCCAGTCCGAGCGGAGCGTCACGTCTTTGATCCGAACCTCAAGCACCTGTCCAACGGTCGCTCCTTTAACATACACCGGGCCGGTGACCAGATGCGGGCCCGGTCCATGTGTGCAATGGTCGAGAATTTTACGGTGTTGGGGGAGCACCGTAAAAGGCGGGGGTGGTAAATTTTCAGGTTCGCCCGACAGTGTATCAATGGTCACGCTGTCGCCATCCTCAATCTCGATAACAGCAGGGTAAGATGCCGCAAAGCTTCCCCAGCGGACAGTATGAGGCGTACATGGAAGATGATGATGGGCCATGAAACCGTTACACTCCTTCCCGGAATCTTCGTTGTACGACAGGCACCAGTGTCATCTTGTTGCTGTCAGATGGCGGTCAAGCACGTGATAAGCATGGCGAATGAGAATCTCGTCATCCTGTAAATGCATTTCCGACTTTGCTCCAGACTCCATAGCCTCCTGCGTCGCTTCCATCGTTGCAGTATCTTCAAGCCAGGCGTTTCGCTGCAACAGCTGCGCATGCTCAATGGCCCAAAGCTCGCTATGGGTATTGGGCTCTGCCACATAATAATAACCTTCCCAGCGTGTCCGGTTATGGCTAATCGGCCAGAACTGGTGTGTGAACCATATCCCTTCCGTGACGTGCAGCAACAGACTTGGAAACAGAACACCGATTTCGTTGATAAAATCCTTCCGCTTTCCCGGGTTCACTTTTTCAGGCAGCTTTGATATGTCCCCCGTATCCGCAACCGACGCCTTGGCTATGCCGTGAGACAAGGCGGCCACCGGGCTTGGCGACTGGGTGAAATTTGCGCACAAGGCCGCCACACGGTGATCCCGGTACAGACGAATATCCTCGAAGAAGGCCTTTGCGCCCGGGAAGGTGGTGCCGTGAATGGTATCAACATGATAAGCCTCGGAAAAGGCATCCACCGCAATTTTCCAGTTGCAGTTAAGCTCTGTCGAATAGGCATATTTCTGTGGCATCTTTTCAAACGGAAAGTCCCCAAAGGTGTCACCATATTCCCCCAGAAACTCCGGAAGAGACTGTTTCGGCTCTGCTGCCAGATTGATAAAGACAAATCCTGCCCAAATATCGCAATGGATGGGGGTCAGGCCATTCCGGTCCTTGTCGAGACCATAGAACCCGTCTTCACCCGGCACATGTACAAGTTTGCCCGTGGCATCAAACGCCCAGCCATGAAAACGACATGAAATGATCGCCCCCGGCCGCCGGCCATACGTTTCGCAGCCATCTTCAACGATGACCTTGTTACACCGGTGCGAACAGACGTTGTAAAAAGCACGAATCTTGTCGTCTTTTCCGCGGATAACAATGGCTGAACATTGCGCAAAGTCGAGACGCCGGACCTTGTATTCACCGGGCTGGGCAATTTCTTCAACCCGCCCGACCATCAGCCAGGTATTTTTAAATATTTTGTCGCGTTCCTCTGCAAAGACCTCGGGTGAAATGGCCGGTGATGTTTCGATAGTTCCCGTGCCAAGATATGGATACTTTTCTGCCCAGCGATGTTTTGCCATGACCTTCTCCTTAATGTGATTTCTCCCCCACAATATAGAGCCTGAACTGCTCCCTCTAATTCCGCATGGAAGCCAGTAACGCGTTAGCGCAATGACATGCATGTAGGCAAAAGACAGCTCCAGACCGAAAAACCATGATTCCATGCAGCCATTTGTCAATTCCATCGTTGCAACGCTATCACCGTTCCTGATCTGCTTTTTAAATAGCGGCATGACATATAAAGAAGCAGCAAGTCGAATGGACGATGAACAGAAAACCCGCTATGCAGTGCTTACCGGCGCATCCGGCGATATAGGCAAAGCGATCACCGCGCAATTGACAGACGCAGGTTTTACAGTGATCAGCGTCGATCACTGCCCGCCTGTAACCCCGGCAAGCGACAACATTCATTATACGGTTGATCTTTGCGATACAGCTGCCACGCAAGCCTGTGCCGCCGAAATTGCCAAAAAATTTGCCCCTTTGACTTTCGTTCACTGTGCGGGGCAAATCTTTGAAGCTTCACTGGAAGATGTCCGCGCTGATGATCCGGATGCGGCCTGGCGTCTTTCTGGCGGTGCGGCAATCTGGTTTGTCCAGGCCATGCTGCCAGCCATGGATGCCGCGCATTACGGGCGGGTGGTGCTTATTGGCTCACGCGCGATGCTGGGTTTGCCCGGGCGCACCACGTACAGTGCTACAAAATCTGCCCTGTTCGGTTTAACTCGAACGTGGGCGCTGGAACTGGCATCCCGTGGCATCACGGTCAATCTGGTGTCGCCGGGGCCCATCGCAACCCGCATGTTGCGGGCAAAAATTCCGGCAGGGTCAAAACAGGAAGAAAGCATCAACCGCCAGATTCCATTGTTACGTCTGGGGCTTCCCGCTGACGTGGCCCGGGCCGTACGATTTTTTACCGATCAGGCTTGCGACTGGGTTACCGGCCAGAATCTTTATGTGTGCGGCGGCACCAGCATCAGCAATGTGCACGGATAATTGCAATTGGTGGAGGATATAAAAAGATAATGAGCATTACCCTGAATAAACAAACAAGTGACCTGGTGGAGCGAGATCGTATTCACCGCTCGGTTTATGTAGACCCGGACCTGTTTGAACTGGAAATGGAGCGCCTGTGGGAAACAGCCTGGGTTTTTGTCGGCCATGAAAGTCAGATAAAAAATGCGGGTGATTATTATGCAACGCAGATCGGCAGAATTCCGGTCATTCTTATCCGGGACGAGCAGGGGAAAATTCAGGTCATAAACAATCGTTGTGCCCACAAGGGCGTAAAGGTGCTTCCTGAAGGGTGCGGGGCTGTAAAGAAACGGCTGCGCTGTCCCTATCACGGCTGGACCTATCGCTTTGACGGCAGCCTTGCAAATGTCCCCTCCCCACAGCATTACAAAGGCACCGGCTTTGACAAGGCGGATGCACGATTTCATATGGCACCCGTGCCGGATGTGGCCTCTTATCGCGGGTTCGTCTTTGCGCGATTTTCGCGCACGGGCCCCACTCTGGAAACTTTTCTGGGAGACGCCGCCGCAACGCTGGACAATATGACGGACCGGTCCCCGGTTGGTAAGCTGGAGGTGGTGGGCAGGCCCCTGCGCTACCTGCACGATTGCAACTGGAAAATGTGGCTTGAAAACCTTAACGATGCGATGCATCCGATGGTCGCCCATGCTTCGGTAATTAATGCCGTGCAGTCCGTTAATCGCAGGGCAGGAGAAGGGTCACCAGCCTCCGGTCCGGGAGAAATTCTGGCGCCGGCAGGAGCGTCATACCAGACCTTTGATGCCTTTGGCATTACTGTCTTGCCCAATGGCCATTCCTACATGGGAGGCAAACAGAGCGTTCATTCCGGATATACCGATATTCCTGACTACGAGGAAGCCATGCTGGAAAACTGGGGTCCCGAAAAGACAAGAAATATTTTAAGCCAAAACAGACATAATACGATCATTTATCCATCCTTTACCGCAAAGGATGCCGTCCAGGCCATTCGTGTGATCAAGCCCCTTGCCGTCAACAGGACGCTGATTGAAACATGGCATTTGCGCCTTGTGGGGGCGCCTGATGAATTATTGTCCAGAACGCTTCTTTATTCCAGGCTGGTGAACTCCAGCGGTTCCATGGTGGGTCCTGACGACTGGGAATGCTACACCCGCATGCAGGAAGGTCTGACCTCAGGCCCCAATGACTGGGTAGATATCAGGCGCGGCATCACCGACCGCGATGAAGAGACAGTTACTTCATTTGGCACCAGCGACCTTGTTTTCAGGAACCAGTATCGGGCCTGGAAGTCCTACATGACGGGCGAGGGAAATAATTAATGACCACAGATCACAACGATGCTGCCGATACGGCGATCAGGGACGCAATTATAACACTGGTCAAAGAGGAACGGGACTGTCTGGACAAGAGCAATCTGAAAGGCTGGATGTCGCTTTTTTGTACCGACGGCGTGTACTGGATGCCAAGTCATCCCGGACAGACAGATCCGCATCAGGAAATATCCCTGTTGTATGAAGACCGGCATCTGATGGAGATCCGGGCGGAAAATTTCGGAGACCCCATGTCTCCCGCCATGGCCCACCCTGTCCGATCATGCCGGTTGATAGAAATAAAATCAGTCACGCCAGCCAGGGCAAGGGACGGAAGCTGGCAGGCCCTCGCAAACTTCCACGCTGTCCTTTACCACAGGGAAGAACAGTTCCTGTTCGCCGGCCAGTATGAATATCTGGTTCAGTTTGTCGAAGGCAGGCCCCTGATAAAGCAGAAGCGGGTCGATCTGGTCAATATTGATGCGCCCCTCAGGAACATCATGATCTATATATGAAATACACCACTCCCCGACATGTATCGTATCGGGGACGCGAGGCTTTCAAACAGGAGCCTTAAACAATATCTGTCAATGAAACCCGAGGCACACTTTCACTCAGGCCGAAACGCACCTGTGATGGCAAGATGTCAAATCTTTGCCGGAAATCACGGGCGAACTGGCTCAAATGGGAAAAGCCGCAGTCAAAAGCAACGTCCGTCACCGAACGACCGTCGTGTGCGGCTGTTTCAAGTTCTTCCCGGGCCAGATCAAGACGATAGTTTTTTAAATACGCCATTGGTGTAGTATTCAAAAACTTGCGAAAACTGGCATGCAGTGAACGGGTGCTGACACCGGAAACCTCTACCATTTCCGCCAGCGTTATCGGGGTTCGGACATTACGCTCGATATAACGGATAACCGCCCGCAGATAATAAGGCATAACCAGCCTGCCGTTGCCGTTCAGACGCAAGCTGTAATTGTTGGGCATGAGAGAAATAAGTGAGCACAGTAACGCCCGTTCGATATGTTTGCTGACCCGCCCATGCGCCAGAGACCCAAGCGATGAATTCAAGTCATCGCATATCATCCGGATAATGCCGACGACCCCCGCAAGGTTATTGTTCATATACAAGGGTTTGTTGTCAAATTCGAGTGGCTCCACTGGCATATAACCCAGTTCCATGGCCAGCACCTGATGAAAAACGGCATGCGGCACCTTGATGGTAAGATGCTTGTAATCCCCCTGCATCCGCGTCCTGACCGGCCCGTCGGGATTCACAACGATAATTGCGCCGGGTTTAAGCAGAATGGATTGCCGTTTGATCCGCAGTTCACACAACCCCGAAATTGTCATGCGGATCATATAAGACCCGCCAAGATTGGGCGCATCCATATCGATCGGGCAATCAAGATGCCCGTAACTGAGATAATTAAACCCCAGCTCACGCATCAGCGCGCTGTAATGATGAAACTGCAGCTTGCGCTTTCCTGACAGAAGGCGGTGAGGACAAAAAACCGAACTCACATATCTTTGAACTTCCCCAAGATCCTCTGCTTCAAAAACAAGAAGGCGATCCAGCAAGCTGGTGTCAAACAGTGAAATTGGTGGTTCTGTATCGGACTGTAATAAGGTCATCCTGAACTCCTGCAACGGCTATCAGCACAAAACCCGGGCTCCATGGCGAACCGTTTTTTAAAGTCGCTCCAGTTTAACATAACAAGGATATTCTCCAAAACAATAGCACAACAGCAGCCATATCGCTTAAACCTGCCATAATCGTTCATTCGCTGCGATTTTTATATAAAAGGACATCTCCCGCTTCGGTAATTCAAGCAAGATATGGATAATTTCTGCGTATCTTCGTTAGTCAGCCACCCCGTCTGGCCCGTATTCTGTCTCCGTTTACACGAGATTGTTAAAGGTTCATCCCATGACACAGCTGGAACAACGGATTGCAAGACTTGAAGCAATTGATGATATCAAGACGCTGATCGCACGCTTTGCCCGGGGCACCGATCGTCATAACGACCCGGATGTTACCCGGCTTGTTTTCTCTGAGGACGCTGTCTGGGAGTCACCACAATATGGCCGCTATGACGGACTGGAAAAGATCGTCGAAGCCACAAGCTGGGGCGGCAGGGAGGTTATTCAATGGTCAATGCATTTCATGGTGTCACCCATCATTGAAATTGCACCCGATTGCATGTCTGCTACGGCGCACTGGTACCTGTGGGAACCGATGAAGGCACGCCATCCCGATGGTGACGTCACAGAAACATGGTTCGGGGCCACCTACGATGCGAAATTGCGCAAGGTCGGCGAAAACAAATGGAAAATCTTTCATCTGGTACTGGATGCAAAACTTCTGGCCAAAATGGGCGAGTCCTGGCCTGGTGCCATAGATGCCGCGCAAATCAATGCCGATGAAATTGGCAACGCGGGAACATAGGCGCGTCCTGTAAACAGCCACACCACGGACCTCACCAAATAACCCGAGAGTTAAGTAAATGAAATCGCTTCCCAGCCAATATCAAGATCTGTCTCCTTTCATCCAGAAATGGGCCGTCAGCACCCAGAATGAACGGCAGATCGCCCGCAAAACCGCAACAGCGGATCAGATGAAGGCATTTTACAATGCCATCCTGCCGCAAATGCCCGACATTCTGAAAGCCGTGGATAGTTTCCCGCTGGGATCATTACCCGACGACCATAAAACACTTTTTGAGCTGGCCTGTTCGCTGGCAGAAGTTGCGCCACACGTAGAGCTTTATCGCGGAAGCCCGGATGTCCCGAATTCATTTGAGGAAGAACGCATGACAGCGGCGCACGGCGATAAGAAAACCTGGGACATTAAAAGCAAGGGGTAACATCTGAATGTCGATTCTCAATCTCGCCTATGTTGGTCTTGGCATATCAGACATCGATAACTGGGCGGCCTTTGCACAAGATATACTCGGACTTGAAGAGGTGCCGTCAGATAGTACTGGCAACCGCCACTTCCGCATGGATGCACAGGCCTGGCGGCTGGGTCTGTTTCCGGCAGCAGATGACGATATTATCTTTGCCGGATATTCTGTGGCAGACCGGGAGACATTACAAGAACTGGCCAAAAAGCTGAGTGACAAGGGGGTCGACTGGGCGCCCATGAATGGCGAAAATCTTCGTCAACGACATGTCAGCGAGGGCATTCGTACGAAGGATCCACAGGGACTCGATATCGAAATTATCTATGGTCCGGAACGTGGAGAAACAGATTTTGTCTCTCCCCGGCAGGCGAACTTCGTGACCGGTGAACTGGGCCTGGGGCACATCGTTCTTTATACGTCTGACCTGAAGGCAAGCATGTCTTTCTATAATATTCTGGGGTTTCAGGTCAGTGACTATATTGAATTTGACCTCGCGGGAACTAAAGTGGAAGTCACGTTCCTGCACTGCAATAAAAGACACCACACCCTGGCGCTGGTGCCTGTACCGGTGCCCCAAAAACTTAATCATCTGATGCTGGAAGTCACGTCTGTTGATCAGGTGATCACGGCCTATTACCGGGCCCGGCAAGCGAAACTTTCCATGACCCGCCATCTTGGGCGTCACACCAACGACAGGATGCTCTCCTTCTATGTTAAAACACCGGCCGGGTTCGATATTGAATATGGCTGTGACGGCATACAGATCGGGGACGATTGGCAGATTAAAAAATTCGACGCTACCAGCCTATGGGGGCATGACTCCTAAAGCCCGTAATAATTCCAGACACCCGTAATTGAGGTAGATATGAAACAACCTGAAGGACACTTTTCCAGCTGTAACAGCCATGACATACACTATATTGATACGGGCAGTGGTGACCCGCTGGTCCTGTTGCATGGTGGCGGGCCCGGCGCGAGCGGCTGGAGCAATTACAGCCGGAATGTAGAAGTGTTAAGCGAGCGTTATCGCGTGATCATTCCCGATTTGCCAGGATACGGCGATTCATCAAAGACCAGTATACAGGGTCCGCGCTTTACCGCCTATGCCAGCGCAATGGCCAGGCTTCTTGACAACCTGAATATAGAAAAGGCTCATTTCATCGGGAATTCCCTGGGCGGGGGAACGGCATTAAAACTGGCGCTGGATGCCCCCGACCGGATCAAAAAACTCATTCTCATGGGGCCTGCAGGGCTGATTACGGCATGCGGCAAGTCGCCGACCGAAGGGATGAGAATGATCTTCAACTATTATGAAGGCAGCGGACCGTCACGGGAAAAGCTGAACGCATTTATCCGCCTTATGGTGCATGAGGACGAGAATGTGTCCGATGAGCTTGTGGATGGCCGTTATCAAGCCAGCATTGCGCCCGACATTCTTGAAAACCCGCCGCTCGGCAAGGGGAATATCCCCGTTCTGGAAGAACTCTGGCGGGAGGCCGGACTTTCCACCCTGCCACACGAAACACTCATCCTTTGGGGACGTGAAGATCGTGTTAATCCGCTGGCAACAGCAGATATACTGATGAACCAGTTACCGAACGCCCGCATGGTCTCGTTCAGCAAATGCGGGCACTGGGTCCAGTGGGAAAGAGCAAAGGCCTTCAATTCCATCGTAACAGCCTTTCTGGCCAACGACGCGGTTGTCTGAAGGGTAGCCCAAGGCAGAGGATAACATCAAATGCACCTGACACAGGTCCTTCATCAGAATCTGCAATGCCGGCCGGAGCAAACAGCAACCCGGTTCGGTAATCGGACACAAAGCTGGGCCAGCCTTGAAAATCGCGTCGCCCGACTGGCCGCAGGCCTCAGATCGCACGGACTTGAAAGTAGTGATCGTGTCGCCATACTGGCTCATAATTCGGACTATTATCTGGAATGCCTGTTTGCGACGCAATGGGCAGGGGGTGTTATCGTCCCCGTCAACACACGCTGGTCCGCGCCTGAAATCAGCCATGTCCTCGAAGACTGCAAGCCTGCATTTCTGGCAATCGACAGTCAGTTTTCAGCGATGGCCGCAGACTTTTGCCGGAATGTCCCGCAAGCCCCCGCCCGTCTTTATCTGGGTGACGACACCGCCCCTGACGGGTGTATTGGCTGGGAGGCTGGGATGCTTGCCGACCAGCCCGTAGCGGACCTGCGAACCGCCGACAAGACACTGGCCAGCATCATGTATACCGGCGGCACCACCGGGCGCTCAAAGGGTGTCATGATGAGCCATGGTGCCCAGGTCATGCACAGTACATCGCTGGTTGCCACCGCCGGCATACCGGGAGAGGTCACCTATCTTCACACGGCACCCATGTTTCACGTCGCCGACGCGATGTTTCTGCATGCTGTCTCTCTGGTTGGGGGCACCCATGTAATTCTGTCCGGGTTTGATCCGAAATCAGTTTGCGAGACAATAGAACGCCATGGCGTGACCGATACCATACTGGTCCCGACCATGATCAGCATGCTGATGGACTTTCCCGATATTGGAAAATACAATCTGGGCAGCCTCAAACGCCTGTTTTACGGTGCCTCCCCCATGCCTGAAGCCCTGATGCGACGCGTCCTGAAGGCCCTGCCCGATTGCCAGCCGATCCAGCTTTACGGGCAGACGGAAGCAGCACCCGTACTGACAGTACTGGAAGGCCGCTATCATTGCATGGAGGGGCCATTTGCAGGCAAGCTAAAATCCGCTGGCCGTGCCATGTATAATGTTGAACTGAAAATTGTTGATGAAGCCGGGCACGAGGCCCCGTACGGGATAGCCGGCGAGGTGGTGGCGCGTGCCCCGCACGTCATGCAGGGTTACTGGAACATGACGGACCAGACAGCCGAAACATTGCGGAACGGCTGGCTGCATACAGGAGATGTGGCCATCATGGACGAGGACGGGTTTATTACCATCTGCGACCGGCTTAAGGACATGATCATATCCGGGGGTGAGAACGTTTATACAACAGAGGTTGAAAACGCGCTCTATACCCACCCCGCAGTGCAAAGCTGTACCGTTATTGGCCTTCCCGATGACCGCTGGGGAGAACGCGTGCATGCGATCGTCATCCTGAAGCAGGGGGAAAGCACGACAGAGGATGATCTGATCCGGCACTGCAAGTCCCTGATCGCGGGCTACAAGTGCCCGCGCGCTATCTCCTTCAGAACAACGCCAATGCCCGTGTCCGGGGCTGGAAAAATTCTAAAAACAACGCTCCGTGACGAATACAGCAAGGCATGATCTTCCAGCCTTTAAATCAACAACCCCGGCGCATGAACCCCGTCAGGCTTTTTCCAGGTCCGGATAGGGCCCGAGTGACCTGACCAGAAGCGCGGCCAGCAGCGGCAGCGGCAACAACACCAGAAAGAGACTGGAATAGCTTCCCGACGAATCGTATATCGCGCCCGCCAGCAGCGGGCCCAGGCCGACGCCCAGCGCCGTCACCCCCCAGATCGCACCAAACAGGGCGCCATAATGACGCAGGCCGAAATAACGGCTGGTCAGATAGGCAAGAATATCGAATTCAGCGCCAAGCGCCATGCCGATCAGAACGGCGCACAGGGCATATACGGGCATGCCCGGTTCCATCAGCATGATTGCGATGGGCAAGGACGGCAGGGCGAAGAAAAGCAGCCCGACTTTCGGTCCATCATACCGATCGAGCAGCCATCCGACCAGAACGCGGCCAAACAGCGAGGTAACCCCAATGATACCGGCAATAATGGCAGCACTTCGCGATGCAATGCCGCTTTCACGCATGATCGGGATAAAATGAACAATCACCGCACCAAGGGCCAGCAAAATCATTAAGGCCGCAAGCAGCATCCTGAGATATCGGCTCGAAAACAGGGCATTGCGAAGCGACGGACCGGGAAAAAGGCGCCTGCCGGGGACCCCGGCGGCAGCGGCAGAGCCCCCCTTATGCTGCTTTCTGGTCTGGTCGGACGCGGAAAAGAAGAACAGCCACATCAAGGTGAATGTCAGCATGCCGCCCCCCAGAGAAAGGGCAATATAAGCGCCGCGCCATCCGAAGGAAAACTGTAACAATTCGGCGACAAGGGGAAGGAAAGCGCTCGCCAGACCGGTGCCGCAAAGGGTGACGGCAAGGGCCAATCCACGCCCGCGATCAAAATGGGAAACAACCGCTGCGGTCATCACAGGGGGCGAGACGAGTAGCATGCATAGGCCGATCATGATCCAGACAGCCCACCAGTAAGCGATCGAAGAGCCCACGAAAGCGGCTGATGCCAGCGCCGCACAATAGAGGACAGACCCGGGCAGCGCCACACGCCTTGAGCCAAAGCGATCGACGAAAGCGCCAATGAAAGGGGCGATCAGCACGGCGCCGATGCTGGCGAATATCATTCCTGCCGAAATCTGCGATCGGGACCAGCCCTGGTCCTGCTCGATGGCGGGTATCAGAACGCCAAGGGAATAGTAATGGCTGTTGGCAACCATCAGCATGACAGCCGATACCACGGGCACTTTCCAGTGCGCGGCCCATTCCTTTCTGGCCAGTCCTGACTCCAGGGCGGGTGTCAGGGCTGATGATGGTGTTGATGACATTCCACGGATCTCACAAATTTCCAGCCATGTTTCAGTCTGCCCCTTCAATGAAGACAGCGCCATCCCGGAGAACGACCGGAAATACTTTCAAGGGTTCTGTGCAGGGAGCCGCGACAACTTCTCCAGTCCGCACATCGAAAGCTCCCAGATGAAAGGGGCAAATGACAAACCCCTCGTCGACATCGAAGTCCCCGTCAGAAAGAGAGGCCTCCCCGTGGGTACAGGTATCATGAGAAACATAAATATCGCCCCCTGTCCGATAGACGGCAAAGGGCGGATGGCCCGCAAGTTCCACACGTAAAATGCCACCCTCCGGAATTGATGCAATATCACACAGTTTCAACAAGACACAGGTATCCGTATTCATTCAGAAATTCCTCCGCAAGTAAAGAAAGGCCGGATCAGGCAGATGCCAGAGATCCGGCCCTCACCCGGAATACCCGGCCTTAAAACTCGGCGTTCAAGGTCAGGAACCATTCCCGGGGCCGGGAATACAGGGCTTCAGCCGAACCAACCACACCACCGGTCGCATCATAAGCGGAGATAAGATAGGTTTTGTTGGTCAGGTTCTTTGCCCCCGCTGTTACACTGAACCCTTCATAAGGCGTATCATAAGTCACAGCTGCATTAACAAGGCCAAATCCCCCCTGATAAGATACCGGATTGTTTTGCGCTCTCGTAAATATCTCTGACCGGTAGGAGAAGTCCACACGCGGTGTCAGACTTCCGTATGAGCCGAGCAGGACTTCATAGGCGGCAGACAACGACCAGGACCACTTGGGTGTATTGGCGAACATATTGTCCAAAGTCGTCCCCAAGGCTTCAACTTCGGGGCTTATTTCAAGATACTTGGCGTCAATGTAGCCAAGCGATCCCTGCAACGTCAGCCCCTGAACAGGCACAAGAACAAATTCTGCCTCCCCGCCCCGGATCCTGGCTTTTGCCGCATTCTGGGTCACTGTCACCCCAACCGAGGTAAAGGCATCCACCTGAAGGTCATCATAGTCGGTCTGGAAAATCGCCGCGTTAAATCGCAACCTGTTCTCCAGTAACGTGGTCTTCAGCCCGGCTTCGTATGTTGTAGCAGTTTCAGGCTCGAAAGACGGCACATTATTGATCGGCGGAAACGCCCTTTGCTGAAAACCGCCTGACTTGAACCCCCTTGAATAGGACAGATAGGCCATAACATCATTGGTAATATTGTATGCGGCGCTCAAATGCGGCGTCCATTCCCTGAATTTTCTCTGATAGTCACCAGGTGGCATCAGGGGCAGGCCGGCCGGGAGCGGAAAACCGACAAGGGCCAGACCAAGGCCCCGGTCTTCAAGTATAGACTGATCCGGCGAGAAATTCTTTTCATCCTCGGTCCAGCGTATTCCGCCAGTCAGGCTAAGTCGGTCGGTCACGTCAAAGGTTGTCTGGCCGAAAAAGGCAAGGCTTTTGTTGTCAACAAACCCGCCACTCAGGAAATCAACCAGGAACATGGACGTAACATCTCTGTGCTCGCCTGACTCGGTTGCATAGTAAGCGCCCAGCAGCCATTGCATGGCCCCGTCAAAAGCAGCGCCCCCCAATTGCAGTTCGTGGGACGATTGGTCATACTTGTAGGCATTCATCGATTTGAGAACGAAATGGGGTGAGTGCCCGGCATCACGGGGATAACTCGCCTCTACATCGCGATAGGCGCCGATATATTTTGCGGAAAAGGGTCCGAAATCATATTCAATCGTGCCACTGAATCCGTAAACATCGGTATTGCTTTCCGGTTCGAACGGAATAGCAGCATTATTCGCGACGGCGCTTGGTGAACGGTAAACGCTGTATGTGGTATAAGGGCCGGCTATATAGTATGAAGACTGGCAGGCCGGATTCGTAGTGTCTGGCGGGGGCGGCGAACAGGTTCCCCCAACCATGCCGTTCCAGGCCAGGTTGAAAGCAGCCATATCGTTGACCTCGGCCAGAACATACGGCGCCGGCAACTCACGTCGCCGTGTAAAATCGGCTGTCAGGTCAACGGTCAGCCTGTCGGTGGGCACAAAGCGGAGCGCCAGTCGCCCGGATGTGGCATCCACATCACCACCGCCGGGCTCGCCGGGCAACAGATTTTTGACATATTCATCTTTCTTTTGCCGTGCGCCGGAAACCCTGAGAAACAAGGTATCGGTTACCGGCAGATTGAGGCTGGCCTTCACTTCCCGACGATCATAACGTCCGATGGAAACAGAGGCGCTTCCGCCCAGTTCCGACGATGGCTTTGCTGTCGTAACGCTGATGGCACCACCTATCGTGTTGCGGCCGAAAAGCGTGCCCTGAGGCCCACGCAGAATTTCAACCTGCTCCACATCAACCAGATCAAGCAGCGAGCCAATGGAGCGCGGCACATACACGCCGTCCACATAAAGGCCCACTCCGGGATCGGTGGTCAGCAGAAAATCGGGCTGGCCAATGCCGCGAATAAAAAAGGAAGCAGAAGCACTATTGCCGGAAAGAGTCATGCCGGGCGTGATCGTAACGTTAGGCGTGAAATTGCTGATCTCGTCAAGCCGGTCAATATTTCGTGCCTTCAGGTCGCTTGATGTCACTGCCGTTATCGAGATCGGGGTATCCTGCAACCCTTCTTCAACCCGTCGCGCCGTAACAGTTATCTCCTCCAGAAAGCCGCCTGTAAATCCCGTGTCCGAATTAGATCCGGCAACGTCCGCCTGTGCATGCACCAGTCCTGGCAGACAAAGGCACAGACACGTACTGCCAATCAGTCGAACCTTGCGCATTGCATTTTTCCTCTGTTTCATCTCTCATCCTCCTGCTTCAGATTTTTTCATCTTTGTTGATTATGCGAAGCAGACAAGCCTTCATCTATCACCAAGATGCAGCAGGTAACACTGCAGTGCATACTCCCTGCAGTCATTATCCTGATTATGGCTCTGGTGTCTTGTTGAGTGTTTACAGTGCACCGTACGCCATCGCCAGCTCAGATATCAGGGCAGGAATTGCGAAATTGTTCTGATTCCGGGAAAGACACAAGTTCTTAAGACCGCGGGCCGCGCCCGGGTAAACGGCAAAGGTTGCGGCGGCACAACAGGCAAGTCACAGGCATGAGCCGGATCATCCATATGTCTGTTCATCCACAGGGATGCCGCTGCATATCCTGCTGTAGTGGCATGTGCAATGCCTTGACCGGAAAAGCCGATGATATTTTGCAACAAACGGGGCAGCGACACGGTCCGGATCATTTGAGCGCTACAAAGGCGGGGGCAGAGAACAGATGATGCGACGATCCGGCGCCGACAATGGCAACGTCAACAGAAACCTCGTCTTCAAGAAGTTCCCCGGTGACTTGTTCCTCTGCAGTCTGCTCCCAAAGTGTTGGGCATGGCTTCCTTTTCATGCCTGGCTTTGTCATATGAGAGGTTTTGTCAGACACCAAGTTTACCAAAAGCAAAGAAATCTGTCTCAACCCGCCAGCCATCAGGAACCTGTCGCCAGACAATCAGGTAGCGGGCATTTTGGACCGGCTGGTCCGGGTCTTTTGGGGTGATCATTCCGCTGCCCAGTTCATAAGCCCGGTTGCCCGAGACGCGCACATCAACATTGTACAACATGCACTTTGAATATTGTTGCATCAGGCCCGAGAATAAATCTTTGATGCGGGCGCGGGAAGTCAGCAGGGGCACCTCAGGTGCCGAAAGAACGGGCTCTTCGACATAATAGTCATCTACGAGCCCGGCCGCATCCCCTGCCTGAAAGAAAGCTTCAAAACGATCAGAACGACGGCGAATTTCAGCTTTTGTATTTTCAAGACAAGCAGTTTCGGACACTTACATACTCCTTGAAGCCCGGATCTCAAACGGCGAGTATTTGCTCGATATTTTCAAACAGTTTTTTCATATTGCTGACTGAAATGGCTTTGCATTCTTCAGCAGACGCGGTCACCGGGTGCAACTTAATCACAACCTGAAGAGAAGATTTCACGGGACCGGAGGGTATTATGGTAATGACACCTTCATAGCCGGTCCAGGGTAACGGTCCGTTATCAGTAATACTGTAACCGTAAGTCATCAGACGGGGGTCATAATGATCCAGACGTTCCCTGACAGACCCGCCCCCCAGAATATCCGGAAGATAAAATATTCGTTCCATGCCAATACCTGTGCCGACGGTTTCCACGCGATCGACGAATCCCTCTCCCAGTTTGGGATGCCCGAAATCACCGACCACAGACCAGACCCGTTCTGCGGTATGATTAAATTGATGGGCATATTCAAGCTGAAGCATCAGATTACCTTTAATATTACAAGAAACACGTAAACAGGATTACGAAATGTGCCGTAATACAGCTTCTGCCAATGGCCCTGCTGATACCGGATTTTGCCCGGTCATTATTTGACCGTCTATGATAACATGCTTCCCAAACGGCGCAGCCGCCGAATAATAAGAGCCCAGTTTGCGCAGAACATTCTCCGGCATTGCAGGCAATATCTTGTCGTAGCCGGCCATTTCATCTTCCATATTACTGATACATGTCACCTGCCGTCCGCGGAGCAGCGGGTGGCCGTCGCCTCCCTTGCATCGGGCGAGCCCGATGACGCCATGGCAAACACCGGCAACTACGCCGCCGTCAGCATATATTTTTTCGACAAGCATTTTTAGTTTCTCATCGTCAGGAAAATCCCACACTGTCCCTGCCCCTCCAACAAGATAAACAGCATCTATTTGGTCTGGATCAAGATCAGCAAGTTTTACAGTATTCTCGACCTGCGCCATGGCATCTGCATCCTTCAGCAAGCGTGCCGCCTCATCTGTACACCATTGGTCTTCCAGACTAACGGGTTCAAGGGGAGCCGGGCCACCTGCCACAGACGCAAGTGTTACTTTCACGCCCGCTTCGGCAAAGACATAATAAGGCGCAGCTATTTCAGACAGCCAACTTCCCGTTTGGGCCCCACTTGAGCCAAGCTCTGCATGCGATGTGAGAATGAATGCCACGTTTTTTTCGGTCATCGGGATGGTTCTCCTGCTTCAGCATATTCAAATTTCTGTTTGCAAAGAATTTACGGAACCAGACTGTTTGTCGACCCATCCAAACGGGTAGCATCTTCTGCATTATATTTCCAAAGGTGCGGGAAGAATAGCCTTTTGGATAGCTTGGCAAATACATGGAAATGAAAAATGATACCCCTTGATTAAACGAAGGGAATTTATTGCATGACGTTAGCATCCAGGAAAACCGGTTCAGGAATTTCTGCAACAGCCGGATTTCGTCGCCATCTCTCCAGTCAGGTGCCTTTTGAAGGCAGCGACGGTCTTTTTACCCGATCATGGTATCCGATCTGCCTGTCCAGCGCAGCGACTGATCGCCATGTTCGGGGATTTGATTTTCTGGATGGCAGGGTTATTGTCTTTCGTAATCAAAACGGGGCAGCACAGGTTATGTCGGCCTATTGCCCCCATATGGGTGCGGATCTGTCGATCGGAGATGTTGTTGACGGGCGTATCCGTTGTGTCTTTCATCACTGGCAGTATGGAAATGACGGACGTTGCGAGCGCATGGCCAACGGCAAAAAGGCACCGGCGACAGCCCGCCTCTTTGTTTATCCATCACAGGAGCGGTTTGGCATTATATGGGCTTATAACGGGATCGACCCGCATTATAATCTGCCCGACATGCCCTTTCCAGACGACGAACTGGTATTTAAAATTCGCCCGTTTGGCCAAACACTTCCCGTAGATCCCTGGATTGTTTGCGCCAATACACCCGATATGCAGCATATCAAATACCTTCACGGCATAGAGATAGACGGCGATGATCCCCATGAGCAGGTGGAATGGAGCGACCATTCCATGCTTTATTCATTTTCAGGCATCCATACGACGGGCGACCCCGTTAAGAACCGGGTGGGAATATACGGAACGTCACTTTACTATCAGCATACAGACTTTGCGGGCCGCTGGTTCGGATTCATGGCAGCGTTTGGCTTGCCGCGCCCGGCCACGACGATCACCTACCTTATTGTGGCCGCCCGGCGGGACATGGGGACGCCGGAAGAAATTGACAAATTTCTGGACTGGGTCCTGGACATGGAGACACAGGTAGTGAGTGAAGATATCCTGAATATGGAAACCATCCATTTTCGCCCCGGCACCCTGACCAGGGAAGACAAGAGCTTGGCCCGGTTCTTTGACTATGTGCGGGCTTTCCCTCGAGCTCATCCGGGAGCAGACTTCATTTCCTGACAAGAAAAGCGTATAGTGGATCCGCAGGACCCTTTCTGCCGGTTGATGTCATGCCCTCCCCAAAAGCTCCGCGGGCCCATGTCTCGCGCGAAGGTGTGTCACGATTCCAGTCATAGACAACCTGGCGCTCCAGAATTTTCCATACGCTGTCGCGCTTCTGCAAATGATCCAGCACACGTGCACCAAACACGGAATCGTAATCCTGACCGCCTTGCTTCAGGCGATGCCAGGCAATGGCATAGGTTTCGGCCCAAGCGTTATCGCCATCAATTTCGACCAGAGGAAAAGACAGGTAATGTGCAGTCGAGCCTATGGATTCAACAAATGTGCGCGCCATCTGTACAAAATCATCCGGGCTGACATGGCCTTTTTCTCCATGCCGGTCTGTCGCATCATCGTGAAACAGGGATCGCAAAAGGTCCCAGTCGCAGCGGTCCAGTGCCCGACAGTATTGCGCAAGCAGTTCATATATTTCGAACTTGTCCAGCATGGCCTGAAGTCTGGTGTCTGTGTTTCTGCTCACCCTAAAAATCCTGTCAGCATGTTTCCCGGCATGTTTCTGGCGGATGCAAAAATGATGTTAAATTTTCCCAAACCTCCAGCCTAGCTAGCCAAAAGGATAGGAAAATATCAGAAAGTAATTATCCCCCTCGCCTGGGCTTAGCCAAAAGATAGCCTTATGTCCGATGCTAATTTGGGTATGGTTAAGTTCGTCAAATAAATATTATCCATCTCAGGGGGAGATTTTCCATGACTGAATTCTCGTCGAACGGAGCAGCAGCACAGCTGATATCGTCCAAGGCACGTAGTGGCCTTGGAAAAGCACTTCTTTACAGTTCATCTGCGATACTTCTGACTGGCTCCGGACTGATGCAATATGCGATGGCCAATGACGCAGAAGGGGCGTCGGTTGTGGCGCTGGAAGAAGTGATTGTAACGGCGCGGGCACGGCCTGAACAAGCGCAGAATGTCCCTGATGCCATTACGATTTTTTCTGCGGAAACGATTGAGCAGGCGGGGATTGAGACCATAGATGACTTTTTCCGGATGACCCCCAGCCTTTCTCTGGTAGATGCCAGTCAGTCACCGGGTATCGCATTGATTAATATTCGTGGCATCGGACAGCAACTGAACTCTGAACCTCCGGTGGCGGTTGTGGTTGACGGGGTGCAGATTGCCAGTCCGGCCGCCATCAACCAGACTCTGCTTGATCTGGAAAGGATTGAAGTTCTTAAAGGTCCGCAGGGTGCCTTGTATGGCCGTAACGCGGCTGGCGGCGCCATTGTCCTGACGACCCGCCAGCCCGGTAATGAACTTGAGGGTATGATCCGCGCAGGATATGCCAACGGTTCGGAAGAAAAAATTCAGGGTGTAGTAAGTGGTCCGGTGATTGAAGATCGGCTGTTTTTCAAGGTGGCAGGTTATTATTCCGATTTTGACGGCACCTACCGCAATGTCACGACGGGCGAGACGACCAATCCGCTGAAAGACAGGTCAGGACGGTTCCAAATTCTGGCAACCCCTGACGAAAACATAACGATTGATATGCGGGCCAGTTTTTCCAAAACAAATAACGCCGGGTACCAGGCTGTAGCATTACCTGTGGATACCACCAACGCGGCTGTAAGACTGACCCCGGAATTTTTTGATTTGCGCCCGGCATCCGGGACGGTGGGATTTGGAGAGCGAACAATTGACGAATATTCGGTAAAAATTTCCTATGAAACGGAAGTCGGTACATTTTC
This sequence comes from Sphingomonadales bacterium, assembly GCA_965227345.1. Lineage (GTDB taxonomy): Bacteria > Pseudomonadota > Alphaproteobacteria > Sphingomonadales. The sequence continues at coordinate 2,682,756 of OZ245755.1, read as the reverse complement.
GTCTACTACCGCCTATGTCGACAGTCGCGACGCCTCCGGATATGACCTTGACCAGCAGCCGATTAATCTGGTGGAGCTTCAGCTTCAGTCAACGGTAACACGGGCCTGGAGCGAGGAAATAAGGCTGACCTCCGACAATGACCAGCGACTTCGCTATACCGGGGGATTTTATTATCTTCATACCAAACAGGAACGTGAGACAGTGGTCGCTCTGTATCCTGCCCTTTTGGGTCTGTCACCCCCTTTGCCCAATGATGAACCCGCTGTCATTTCACCGACCGACGTTCGAAACAAAAGCAAGGCCTGGGCAGGTTTCCTGCAACTCAATTATGATGTGACAAACGCTCTGGAGCTGACAGCTGCACTGCGCTACGACAAGGACAGTCGCCGCCAGACCAATTTACTGGACCCAGGCGACGTACCCCCGCCCACATCTTTTGATGCGTGGCAGCCAAAGGCATCCCTGCGCTATATCCTGAACGACGATGTGACTGCCTATGCAACATTTGGCAAAGGATTTCGCAGCGGTCGTTACAATACACCATCGCCGACCTTCCCGCGTGTGGTACCGTCGGAAAAGGCAACCAATTATGAAGTCGGTCTGAAGACGATGTTGTTTGACCGCAGGGTCTCCGCCAATTTTGCTGCTTTCGTTATTGATATAAATGACCTGCAAGTGACCCTTGTGGATGTATTAAACAGTGGAGCCCAGGGGACTGACTCGATCCCAAAGGCAAGAGTAAAAGGTTTTGAGTTTGAAATGCAGGCAAGGCCCCTGCGCCAGCTCACACTGGCCGCCGGGTTAGGCTATCTTGATACATCAATACGCGAATTTCCCCGGCAGCCACAGTTTCTGGGCAACAAAACGCCCTATACGCCAGAGTTGACCTACAATCTTTCTGTTCAATGGACGGAGCAAATTGATAACAACTGGGAGGTTATTGCGCGGGCAGACCACAATGGCCAGAGCGGGTTGTATTACGAATATTTCAACAATGTTAAGCAGAAGGCATTCGGGCTGACAAATTTCCGGCTTTCGGTGCAGAATGAAAGCTTCAGCTTAACAGGATATGTGGAAAATGCTTTTGGCACGAACTATTATTCAGATATCGCCAGCGGAATTATCACATCCGGCCTTGGCACCTTCGGAATCAAGGGGCTTGATCGGCGCTATGGGGTAGAAGCCAGCTACAGATTCTAAGAATCGACACAATGTGTGCTATGTTTCCCATACATTGATCTGTTGTGAGAGCAGCCATGCAAATGAAACCGGGTGAAGAAGCGGTCCGCACTGGATATTACAGTCTTTCTCCGCCCGGCAAATTCAAGCCTTTTGGTCAGCAATGCTCGACAATCCAGCGCGGACGGCTTCTGGAACGACTGGAAGCTGCCTCTCATCACCGGTTAATTATTGTCCAGGGCCCGGCAGGATCAGGCAAGACAGTTCTGCTTAATCAGTATCACCGGCAATTAATGGGCGAGGCAAAGCCCTGTGGCTGGTTGTCTTTGGATGATACGGACAGTACAGCTGCTCTGGTTATGAGCGCTTTTCTTGATGCATTCTCTTATACGGGACTGAAGATTAACGAAAATCTTGCGGGCCAGATTTTTGATTCTCTCGCATCATCGGAAGATCAGGCAATACGCCTTCTGCTTCTTGCCCTCACGCAGCCATCTTCCCGGATAACCCTGATCATAGATGATTTTGATGCGACCTCTGTTCCTTTAGTTGCCCGGATTATAGAATCCCTGATCCGTCATATTGACCACCTGCATATTATTTTGGGGACCAGAAAGCGCGCGACCCTCGCGCAGGGGTGGCTGACAGCCGCTGGAGAGCTGGTTCTTATTCAGTCAGGTGAATTGAACTTTGACCTTGAAGAAGTAAGGCGTTTACTCTGGGATACTGTCCCCCAGGATTACGCAGGACTGTTTCATGCAAAGACGGATGGCATGCCAATTGCGATCCACCTTGCCCACCGTGCTGCCCAGCAGTCAAAATCTGGGCACAGGCCTCCCGCTTCGGCTGCATCATGGCGCGATATTCTGTATGACTTTTATCGAGAACAGATACTTGAGAAGCTGCCGCCGGAAATACAGTCTTTTGTGAGGCGGCTGGCAATTTTTGAGACATTTGACATTTCTTTGGCAAAAGCGGTTTCAGGGGTCAGTGCGGCCCCGTTGATCGAGAGGCTCTACCGTACGGATGGATTGCTGCTTCGGGATGACCGCACCAACCTGTTTCATTTTCCCGAAACGCTCAGGGAATTCCTGATCAACGACTTTTTGTGGCTGGATGAGGATGAACGCCGCAGCATCCATCTTAGCGCTGCCCAGTGGTATATGAAGCGTCAAAATTATCTGGAAGCACTGCCACATGCCATGTCTGCAGGGGACAGCGACCTTGCCCTGTCACTTTTTGAACAGGTTGGAGGATCAGGAATCATTCTGCGTTACGGCCTGCCCCTGTTAAAATTCATATTGGAAAAGGCCTCTGCGGATACATTGAACCAACCCATATTTCAGTTGTCCCAGGCATTGCTTTTGGCCCAGGAAGGAAATTTGTCAGAGGCCGGAGACATCCTTGCCAAAATCAAGACGGGTGAAGAAGGCACACCTCGTTACGAGAAACCCCAAAGCCAAATACGGAATATTCTTGATTGTGAATATATTATCGCAGACACTCTGGTCTCCGGTTATATCGACAGGTTGCCCGACGACAGCAATATTGCCGAACTAGATGCAATGACTGCGGTATTTCCCGGAGATGAACAGATATTCCGTGGGCTTGCCAGCAATCTGTTATGCTGGATCCGTTACCAGAAGGCGGATATGAAGGGGGCAGAGGCTGCAGCCCAAAAAGCCATATCGGAGTATGTTACATCCAATTCTCCTTATGGCAGCCTTTTTATGCACTTCCACCGGATTATCACCCAGTATTGGCAGAACAGTCTGTCGGAAGCATATCGTGAATGCGTCGCTGCAGAGGCTCTGGTGGAACTGTTCTATCCCGCCGACACTCGTCTTCGCGCTCTGGGTCGTCTGTTCCGGGATTTTATTTTATATGAGCTCGGCCAGCTTGATGATCCCTCTGATTTTATATCCATGACGTTGAATGATATTAGTGAACATGAGGGCTGGATTGAAGCCCATAGTATTGCACACCATACTGCCACCAACGCTCTTTATATGAGCCATGGTGCCGAAGAGGCATTATTGATTACCGCCCAGGGCATGGCTATTGCAGATCGTCTGGAGATGCCTCGTCTCCGCTGGCAAATGTGTTGTCTCGAAGTGGAAATATTGACGCGATCCGGAAACCTGAAACAGGCTCGGGAACGGGCGGACAGGTATGGGTTTGAAAGTGTATTGAGAAGAAAAGACAAGGCCGAAAACCTGAGCTGGAAAGAACATTTTCAGCTCATTATTATATTGATCCGTCTTGCAATACGTACGAATGACGTTGACCGGGCAAATGAATGGATACGGTTTCTGGAGCAGGATGCGTGTCTTATCGCGTTACCACGCATCAAGTCAAAATTATCGATTATGCGGGCATTATTATTTGATGCACAAAATCAGCAGAACGAGGCCTGCAAACATCTTTCCCGTGCCTTGTCAGAGGGAATGCCCCACCCCCCAATAGCGTTGTTCCGTGAGGAAGGTGCTCCGCTTTTTAAACTGTTAAAAATTATGGCGCTGGCGAATACTGACGCAGCAGTGCATGCCGTAATTGACCAGATTCTGGGAAGAAAAAACCAGCCGCGAATGTTGGCCGACGACGAGCTTCAGGTCACTCCTGTTAACCTGACGCCCAGAGAACTGGAAATTCTGACATTAATTGAAGAAGGAAGTCCTAACAAGATTGCCGCTTACCGTCTGGGGTTAAGCGAGGCGACAATCAAGTTTCATCTGCGCAAGATTTATCGCAAACTGAATGCACGTAATCGCACCCAGGCACTTGCACATTATCGCGCCATGAATGGTGATCACTTAATCCACCTCGAAAAGTCCAGACTTGTCTAGCACAGTCTGCAAGGTGTTCCCGGAGGGGCTGCCACTTTAATTTTTTAAACTCGAATGAATGTCTGAATAGGCCCAAAACCTGGACACCTCCACCACCTCCACCAAACAAGTCAAAAATGCCGATTATCAGCAGATTGAATAGTCTCCTCATTTTCACGGGTGCTGTCAGAATAACGCGAACCGGTCTCAGTTTGTCCCAAGCGGGCAGATTATGTCATGCGGTCAGAGACCGCCAGCATGGCGTCGCAAATTTCAGAAATCACGTCATAACGGCGCATCAATGCAGGAGAAAGGATGCCGATAACCGGCACACCATTGGTGAGGCGGGACCAACCGTACTGAACTTTCAGAGTAATCGTCTGCAACCGTACGCAGTCCCGCAACAGCCACAGAGCTTCGGGGATTACAGAAGTCCGGTCTGCCGATCACCATTGAGACTCTGGACATTCGGGACGCTGAGAACGCCCGGGATGTGATGACGCGGGTCATTGAAAACGGGGAGCTCGATGCGCTGGTGAACAATGCCGGCGCCTCCATATTCGCCGCCGTCAAAGCGACATCGATCGACCAGATGCGAAACCTTATGGAAACCAATTTGTTTGGGGCTGTTCGTCTGATTCAACTCGTTCTTCCCCATATGCGAAACCGCAAAAGGGGCCGGATCGTCAATGTCAGCTCACTGTCTGGCATCATTCCCCTGCCCTATCTCGGTATTTATGGGGCCACCAAGCACGCACTGGATGCCATCAGCATTTCGCTGGCCGCTGAAGTCCGCGAATTCGGCATTCATATCACCATCGTCTCACCCAGCGGCTTCAGAACGTCAATCACAAACAAGGTCTGGCAGGGCGACATTGCAGTGACCGAGCCAGCGTATCAGGCCGGTGTCGAGACGGTCAGCAGGAAAATGGCCGCACGTCTGGACAATGATCCAACGCCGGTGTTCGAGGCGATTACAGATTTGTTGCATACATCCGATCCGCCACTCCGCTATCTCATCGGTGACAATGCCCTGAAACTGGCCGAAGTGCATCGCAGCTCAAGCGATGAGGAATGGCTGCAGTATATGTTGTCGTTTCAGCAGGGTTGACGATACTGTCAGAAAAACCCGAACGCGTCTCCGTTTTTCCCGGTCAGGCATAATATTTCACTTTGACATAGTGATGCTCCAAGGAGGTCCGCCTCATCTATAGCGAGCCGTCATCCGGAAAATATATCTCCACTTCAGCCGAAGCTGCTGTAGGTGAAGGATGAAAACTGTTCCAGGGTTCTGTATGGATGTCTGGAATATTTATCAATGTCTCTTGCATTGAATAAAGGAAGGGAAAAATCATTGGCAAGGCGCTGGCAACAGGCAAAGTCCGCGTGATCCCCGTCATCACCGAGAATATCACACCACCCTGCCGCTTTCCTTTGGCCTTTTACCGAAAGCAACCGATACCCAAGTTCCGGGAGAGTAGCCATCTCGCGAAACGTGTCACGGACGACCTGCACCATGACGTGACCGGGACTCGTCAGGTTGTCCGAGTTCGTCTCCTGCGCGCCAACAACCCGCATTGTCAAAGCCCGTTCAGCGGCAGAAATACCCGTTTCACTGCAGGACAACGCTTCGACTGACAGTGCATAATAAGGCATCCGGGTATCAGCGGGCCGTCTGCCCTGCACACCCAGCCCCAACCTTAAGGCATCACTGGCGTCCAGTGTAACCGTCAGGACGCCACGTCCCTGTATAGCCATGATACAGGCATCATCTGCTGTTGTGTCCATCGCTGACACCAGAAATATTCCCCGGCCCTTGCCGGCGCGCTCTGTGGAATCAAAAAGAATTGCAAGCTCGCCGTTATACAGGGCGGGGTCAGAAAAATACTTCTGAAGGTTGAAAGCCCTCTCATCCTCAATCCTTTGCACTTTATGTAACGAGTCGGCTCCCATCATGTTGCCTTTCCTTTCGCAATCGCTCCACTTAACCCCTTGTCCCGCACCGCATGAAATTCATCGGTGTTGTGCGAGAGCTGATGGGTATCAAAATGTGACTCCATCGCAGTATGAAACCCCTGAACATCCTGTGACCTGTTAAGAGATCTTTTGATCAATCGCAGGGCAAATGGCGGGGCTTTCGCAATATGCTCTGCCAGCTCCATCGTCTTGCCCTCCAGCTCTTCGCGTGTGACAAGCCGGTTTATCATTCCAAAACCAAGCGCTTCTTGCGCTGAAATTCGGCGGCCCGTAAAAAGCATGTCCTTTGCCTGCCGCAATCCCATAACCCAGGGATGGACCAACACTTCAATTGAAGCCGTTCCAAGACTGTGGGTCACCGGGTCAGCAAAAAAAGCGTCCTCCGAGGCCACCATCAGGTCACACATATTTGCGACCATAAAGCCGCCAGCAACACAGGCCCCCTGCACCTGGGCTATCGTCGGTTTGGGCAGATCCCGAATTTTAAGGGCACAATCATAATAGTGGCGAGTTTCATACTCCCATCGCTCCTCGACAGAAAAATTCGCGCGGGACGCCTGCGCCTCCTTCAGGTCATGACCGGCAGAAAAATGATCCCCGGTTGCCGCCAGAATAACAACCCTCACATCCGGATCGCGGCCAGCCTGATCAACAGCATCCTCCAGTTCCTGGAGCAGGCGTTGGCTTTCAGCATTTCTTGCCGCAGGTCGATTATGTGATATTTTCACGACAGGACCGATTGTCTCGTAAAGAATATCTGCATAAGCGGGTGTCATAGGGCTACCTCGCTAACTGATTAGTTCAAAAATTACCCAAATATGTTTGATATATGAACAATTAAAAGGATTAGGAACATGCATCAAACCATAAAAACATTATATTTATAATACAAATATATGATATAAACACCATTCCATTCCAGAATTACCTAAATAATAAGTCTATATTATGGACATTATTAACTAATGAAATGGCTGACTAGAACTTCAGACTCATGAGGCGGCGCTTTGTCCAGGAACACATCTGTCAATCCATTCAAAACGAATACCTATGTTGCCTGGCGGGAAGACTGGCTTGGCCTGTATACCGAAGCAACCCTGGAACCCGACCTGCCCATCATAGACGCCCACCACCATCTCTGGGGACATCCCCGGCAGCCCTACATGCTGGAGGAGTTTACACAGGATATTTCAAGCGGGCACAATATAAAGGCCACCATCTATGTTGAGTGCCGGTCCAAGTACCATACAGACGGCCCTGTGCCCCTGCGCCCCGTGGGGGAAGTCGAGTTTGTCGAAAATCTTGTTGCACAGGACAGGGGCACGAAGGCAGCAAGAACAAAAAGCTGCGAAAAGATTATCGGACACGCCGATCTTGCTCTGGGGGACGACGTCCTTCCGGTTCTGGACCGGCTTGTTCAGGCCGGCAGGGGTCGGCTATGCGGCATTCGACAATCCTCCGCCTGGGACAAGGACCCTGACGTCATTTCCCCGGCAGCCACAAAACCCAAAGATCTGCTTCTGCAGAATAATTTCCAAAAAGGCTTTCAGCACCTTGCTTCTGCAGGCCTGAGCTTTGACGCCTTTATGTATCATACGCAAATACCGGATTTAACCGCTCTTGCCCGCACCTTTCCCGAAGCAAACATAATCCTTGATCACCTGGGCTCCCCGATTGGTACAGGATCCTACGCCTGTCAGCGCAAGGAAGTTTTTACCCGGTGGAAATCAGCCCTTGCCGAGCTTGCCCAATGCCAAAACGTTTCCGTCAAGCTGGGCGGCCTTGGCATGCAGCTTGCCGGTTTTGATTTTCATCACCGTCCCGCACCTCCCTGCTCCCGGGAACTTGCTGTTGCCTGGAGACCTTATATAGAAACCTGCATTGAATTATTCGGGTGCAAACGCTCCATGTTTGAAAGCAACTTCCCGCCTGACAAGGGAACATGCAGCTACAACGTCCTCTGGAACACTTTCAAGCGCATCACCCACGGCATGTCCGGAACTGAAAAGGCTGATCTTTTTTATGGCACCGCCGCCCGGGTGTATAAAATAAGCCTTTAAAATCAAACCGCCGTCTTAAACTTGCCCTTTGTCAACTCTCGCAGGCGCGGCTGCACCTCTTTGGCGAAAAGTTCCAGGCTGTCAACAGCCTCATCAGGCTCCAGCGTCCCGCCCATTTGCATCAGGAAATGACCAAACCCGCCAACACTGTCATAAAACGCCTTGATCTGATTGAACACATCATCAGGGGAGCCCGCAAACATAACGCTGTTCTGAATATATTCTTCCGGCACGGGCTTGTTTGACATTGGCGTACCATCCGGCAGAACACGGGTCCTGTGACTTGCGACAGCGCCGGACCTGAGCATTTTGGCTGCCCCTGCCGGCGGCACGATCCCCGGAGGAACAATAAAATTCGGCGATGTTCTCTCCGTTGCCTCGACAAATTTCAATACTTTCCGACCCCGCGCCAACCCTGTCTCACGATCTTTGCCAATGCCGACATATCCAAGAAACGCAAGCTTGTCGAGCCCGGCGGGCTTGTTGAATTTCTTTTGATATTCTTCCCTATAAATCGGATAGGCGCCCCGCGCTGCCGGTGCGCTCGCCGTTATCGCCAGCACCATATCACGTCGCGCAGCTTCTGCGGCTGTACTCGCACTTAACGTTGTCAACCACATCGGTGGGCGCGGTTGCTGATAACTGCGGGGAATCACATTGACATAGCGATAATGAAAATTATCGCCTTCCCAGCTGAAGGGGCCTCCCTGATGCGTCAAGGCCTTGTCTATCAGATCATGCGCTTCCCAATAGCGGTTCATGCAATGTGCCGGATTGGCATTTGAGACAAACATTTCAAATGGCGTGCCCTTGATCAGCCCCACCTCAAGACGCCCCCCGGACATCATATCCACATAAGCGATTTCCTCGGCAATCCTGAAAGGGTCCATCCGGTTAAGCAGCGGCACGCCAAGCGCCAGCAATCGGGCCTTTTTTGTGCGATTCGCCAGAATAGACAGGGTAAGCATACAAGACACAGCCATACAGGTGTATGTGGCATGATGTTCATTGACCATAATGTCAAAACCCAGTTCATCAGCCACCACCCACTCATCAATGTAGCGCTGCAGCAACTGATGCGCGACTGTCGGGTCCACAGCATCACTGGGCACGGTAATTCTGACATCACCCTTTGCCTGGTCCCAGGCGGGGTAATAAGATTGTTCGGAAAAATACCAGGTTTGCATAACTTTACTTTCTGCGATTTCCGGAAGCGGCCTTGCCTTCACCCGCCAGCTGATCTGCAAATGCATGAATTGCCGTTACAAATTTTACAGCCTGATCCTCATGAACATAGTGACCCGCCTCAGGAATCATTTCGAACCTGGAGTCCGGGATCTCTGCGGCAAATTTTCGTCCGTAATCCGGCGACACCACCCTGTCTTCTGCTCCCCACAAAACAAGGGCAGGCACATCAATCAGGGGCAGGCGATAACGAAGTTTGGGATTGTGCAATGTCGGTGACCAGGCAAGATATGAAAATGTCTCGTGGTTTCGTGCCAGGCGCAGTAATTCTTCGTCTGACTGACCAGAATAATCCACCAAATGCCTGTCATGATAAAGGAGCCTGCCTAGCTGGAATTGTGGCACAGCAAACAGGTCTGCAATCTCGCGCGTGGTACGATCACCGAATTTAGCCCCAACTGCGCCAGCCAGCACAACCCCCGCCAGGCGGTCCGTGCATTTCGTGGCAACCTCAGCGGCAATCCAGGCCCCCAGCGAAACTCCAACCAAAAGAACATTATTCAGATTATGCTGCGCCAGAAAATCGAGATAGACATATGCGATATCATCGACCGTCGAGATATGCGGCGGCAGATCAGAACCCCCAAACCCAGGATGTGACGGCGCAAACACCTCATATTTTTCGGCCAACCCTGCAAGCACGGGCAAATTTGGATCAAGCCCGTCACCTGGGTGCAAAAACAAAAGAGGCTGTCCTGCACCACTTTGCCATAACTCCAGCTTCATATCGGCGACGCTGGTATATTCAGTATTTGGAGGAGGCACATTTTCACCAATAATTATATTTCAAAAATTTTACACCTTCATCTTGCCCAAACACCAACCGTTATGCAAAAGCATTATTCGGAATAATTTCTTTTTTTGTTCTTATTGTAGACATAAAATAAATGGAAAATATTGATAATTATTATTTATTGCCAATATATGTCCGTATAATAAACAATATAGAGAGCATGTTTCCGGTGATACGCCCTGATGATCTTATGCTGCAACTGGCAAGGATCAGCGTCCGGGAGACGAAGCAGTCTGCTTTCTGTTCATAATAGAAGCAGCGAATACGCCATCGACATATACAAGCGGGTCCACCCCGCCAGCCTCCAGCACCCTGGTCACTTTTCCAATGAACACCGAGTGAGAGCCATATTCGAATTCGCCGTCGTGCTTGCACACTATATTGGCCTGTGCCCCGACCAGCATCGGTATAGCTCCTTCTGTCATGGACCATTGCCCCAGTGAGAACCGTTTCTCACCCTTGATGCTTCCATAACAGTTTTCAGCAATGGCTTGATGCTCGACACCAAGTATATTGACGCAAAACCCGACGCCAGACGACAGCGCCTTGTGGATGGATGCATTACGATTAACCGCAACCATCATTGAAGGCGGATCCATGCTCAGGGCATCTGCTGCGGTAGCCGTCATGGCCAGACGCTGCCCTTCATAACCGCATGTAATAATAACGACGGATTTTGCTAGCCGGCGAAGCGCGCCCCTGGTCTGGCTCCTCAACATATCATCCCCAACCATTCCTGACTCCCCTTACGTATCCGGGCAAAGCACCCGATGAGATTACTTGTTCTGACCGGCAGCATGGAGAGCCGCCAGATACCCGAAAGTCATCGCCGGCCCCAGAGTGGCCCCTGCTCCCGGATAAGACGACCCCATTACCGAAGCTGTAATGTTACCCGTCGCATATAATCCTGGAATAACGTTACCATCACCGTGAACCACCTGCCCCTCGCCAGTGATGACAAGCCCCCCGTTTGTACCAATATCCCCCGGATAAACTGGCAGCGCATAAAAAGGCGGCTTGTCCAAAGGAAAGAGGTTGGGGTTTGGTGTAATCTTCGGATCACCATAATAACGATCATAAGGTTGATGACCCCGTCCAAAGTCAGGATCTTCTCCCCGCCGCGCATTGTCATTAAAACGGTTAATTTCTTCAAGTAGCACCGCCTCTTCGACCCCCAGCTTGCATGCCATCTCTTGCCAGGTTTGCGCCTTGATCAGAATTTTTCGCACAGCTTTCGGATGAATAAAATCAGGTAATATCGGCATGACCGGCCCCATCGGGTAACGCCAGCGGAACCTTTTATCAAACAGGGTGTAAGAAGGAGTTGTTGATGCACCGGAACTGTTTCGCTCCATCATCCATTGCCCGACCAGGTGATAAGACGCCGCCTCATTCATGTAGCGCCGGCCAGCCTGATTGATAATGATTGAACCCGGCAGCGCGCGCTCGAAAAATAGCGGGCGGGCGCTTTCTTCTTCCGGCAACCGGACAGTCGGTGCCCACCACCCTGACCCCAGGCGGGATGTTTGCGCACCAACCTTTTGTGCGATAAGCAAAGCATCCCCTGTATTATTGGGCTGGGAAGCACTCCAGTCCGGATTGGGCGACCCTTTCAAATACTCTGCCCGCAATTCCGGACTTCTTTCAAAGCCACCCGCCGCCAGTATGACACCCTGCCGGGTAGAAATTTTTTGCCTTTCGCCATTTTCCTCAACAATGGCCCCGACGACATTGCGGCCTTCGCATAGTAATTCAACCAGTTTTACGTTGCGCCGGATTTTGACGCCCCGCTCATCCAAAGACAGCTTCAGCCGCCCGATCAGGGCATTGCCACCGGCCAGATAACGATCCCGCGGAGACCGGATACGTTGCCCTACATCCAGATAATACCGGCACAAAACCTGCGCCAGGGCTTTCACCCAGCCCTTCACCCGGGTTATCAGAAGGGCAGCCTCAAGTGCTGTCCAGCTCATCTTGCCAAACAAAAGGCTGGAGACATGTGTCGGGCGTAGATATTTCAGGTCCTCGCCAAGTTCCCGGCCATCCAGCGATGCGGGTTGATGGCTCCTGTAGCCAAGCTTGCCGCCCGGCAGTTCTGCATGATAATCAGTATACGGAATAGCCGCATATTCAATGCTGGTCCTTGCATTCATATAGGCCAGCATTTCAGGCGCACGACTGACATAGGCCTGAATAAAATCGTCCGACACCTGATCATCTGCAAGTGCCCTGATGTATTCAAAAGCTTCTTCCGGAGAATCCTTGAATTCAGGATCAGTTACCAGCGGGCTGTCAGGAATCCAGATAACCCCGCCTGACGTTGCCGCCGTCCCGCCATACAGATCGCTTTTTTCAATGACGATAACCTTTGAACCATGATCAGCCGCCACAATTGCCGCAGTCAAGGCCCCCGCCCCGGACCCGACAACCAAAATATCTGTTTCTTCAGCAGCCTGCATATTACTGGCCTTTCAAAAAATCGCGGCGAGCATCAGTCATCAGCCTTGTCCGGTTTGGGAGCGGCCGCCATGGCCCGGTCAATATCGGCCAGAGCCTCAAGCGCAAAACCCGAATGCAGATACTGGTGCATCTGATGTTTGATATATTGTGTCATGACCTGCCGGGTATAGCGTGTCACCAGTTTCGGTTTTGCTGTAATCTCGCGCGCCAGCTCCCACGCCCGGGGCAACAATTGATCCGGCGACAAAACCTCGCCGACAAGACCCAGGTTTTTTGCTTCTGCCGCTGACAAGGATTGACCGGTAAACACCATGTACCGCGCCCGGTTAATGCCCAATAACATTGTCAAGGCGATATGCGCCCCGTCCCCGGGCACCAGATGCCCCCCGTCATAGTGGCCGGAATCTTCAAACGATGCGGTTTCTGATGCCAGCACTATATCTGACAACAGCGCAAGCTCCAGATGGCGCATAACCGGACCATTTACTGCCGCGATGACTGGAATATCCACGTTCAGCATGTCCATTTCCATAAAACGGCCACGCCGCATGCCGACATCCCACTCGGAAGGCTTGGGCACCCCGGTAAAGTGGCGCTGGGATTCCTTGCCATGCGGGCCGGTAAACCATTCGCCAGTTCCCGTTAAAATGATAACTTCATTTTCCCGATCATCCCCGACATCACGCCAAAGACGAGACAATTCTTCATGTGGCCCGCCCCCCCAGATGACCGGGCCATCATCAGTATGAAGCGTCAGTTCGAGAATGCCATGTTCCCGCTTGAACTTCACATGGCTGTACCGGGTCGAATATTCCTCAAGCGTTCTGTCTGTCATGGTCTGCGTCCCTTGAACATTCAGGCTGTTTGCAGAAAGTCTATACATTCTGCGTTAAACCGGTCCTTTTCCTCAATCATGAACCAGTGGCCCGCCTCATCAGACAGGCTGATTTTGGCGTCTGGAAGAGCTTCCTGCAAAATCCTGTGCTGCTGGTATGGCAGATATTTGTCCTGCGTTCCCCAGAACCCGATCACAGGACATTTAATGGTCCTTAACTGATTAACCAGATAATACGGACATATCAGTGTCTGATACAGGATCATCGGTTGTTCCATTGCGATCGAAAACCGTTCCGATATAGCATCGTCTGTAATATCCGCCTTGTCATGGACGAGTAACGCCAACAAATCACGAAATGTCCGCTCTGCCTCGGCCTTGTCGGTCGGGCGATTGCCAGTCCAGGCCCACATTTTCTGCAACCCTTCAGAATCACCAACCCATTCGCGTGGGTCCTGCAAACCACCGGGTGCCATCAGGATCAGCTTGTCGACCCGCTCCGGATATGTCATGTAGAAATCCAGCGAAATGGCGCCCCCCAGAGAATTCCCGACAGGAATAATTTTCTTAATTCCCTTTGCGTCAATCAGCTCTTTCAACATCGAAACAAGTGTCGGAGAATTATAACAAAGGTCCGCGGGCTTGTCCGACAGTCCAAACCCCAGAAAGTCCGGTGTCAATGAATGATAACCATGCTCGGCAAAATACGGGAAATTGTGCTTGAAATTGCTATACCCACTGGCACCCGGACCCGCACCATGAAGAAAAACAACGGTGGGCCTTGCAGGGTCAAAGTCACCCGCTTCATGATAGTGAATTTTGTAGCCATTTTTCAGTGTGTGAAACTGGCCAACCGGAATTGGTGTTTTGGTCATACGTGAAGTCTCCCTGGAAATACAGAACGCTGGGAAGGCCGCCAGCGATAAAAGGGGTTACCCCTGAAACTTGTGCCCCCAATGGCTGCCTTTGGTGGATTCAAATACGTTATGACGGTCCCAATCCATCACCATGCCTTCGGTGCCGTATTCCACCATAAATCCGCCAGGACTTACCATATAGAAAGACAGCATATTGTCGTTGACGTGCCGTCCCAGCGACAAGGCAAGCGGCGTCTCGGTACTGGCCACCCTGTCAAGGCCGTAGCCGACATCATCCATCGTGTTCACTTCGACCATTAAATGTTGCAGGCCCGTTGGGTGTTCCAGCTCAGCTATTGCAAGACTGTGCTGGCGCCCGTTGTCGCAGTGCAGAAAAAAGATGCGAATGGGTGGATTTTCAGGCCCCATGTCAAAATTGATAATATCCGAAATTTTGAAACCCATGACGGACAACCAGAATTCAACGGTTTCCTCGATTTTAAGCGTCGCCATTACAACATGGCCAAAGCCGAGATCGTTTGTTACAAAGCCGGAAACACCGACAGGCGAAACAAACGGTTCATAGGCCGCAATAGCCCCCCAATAAACCTCGTGTCTTTGCCCGGCCGGATCGGTAAACCAGAAAAAGTCATGCACCCGTCGCAACTTCTTTTCTGCTTCCGTCCCTGCCGTAACAGTGACGCCCGCATTCACCAAAACCTCTCGACGCCCGTTAAAAGCGGCTTCGTCTGCGACACCCCAGCCCGCACAGTAAAAATCATCTTCATCCTGCTGGATCACACCCAGCCGAAAATCACGTGCATCCATTTTCAGATACAAGGCACCGTCGGGCCCTTCATGATCCGACATACCCAATACCTGTGTTCCATAATCCCGCCATTTCTGAAGATCCGGCGCACCGATTAACGCATAGCCCAGTTCCTTGATTTCCATCACACTCTCCATATCGTAAATTGTTTAAACGCCTGCATCCTGAACATCCTGCCCCAGCAATTTCTTGCCCCAGACCCGGCCATAACCGCGCCCGGCGTTTGAGCCATGTTGTCCCGCCACCATCAGGTTGTTGAAATAGCGACCAATTGACCGCTCCATATAAACCGAACCGCTGCCCGCTGCCTTGTACAAAGGTCTCGCCAGATCTATACAGCGATCTGCCACGGATGATGCCTGATAGCGAAACTGCAATGCTTCAGCCGTGCTGATACCCTCTCCGCGCTCAGCACGCTCTCTCATAAGATCAAAGTTGCGATGCAGAACAAGTTTCATTTCATCTATGCCTGCCGCAGCCTCGGCGCACGCAATCAGGGCATCCGGGTCGTCAACCGTAGCGAGGCCCATAGCCCCAACGCGCTTTGCTCCATATTCCAGCACGGCATCCAGCATACCCTGCAATCCCCCGATAGAGGCATTTGAGACCGTGCGCAGGAACACCTGTACAAATGGCAAATGATATAAGGGGGCATTGTTAACTGCATGACCCGGCACATCCAGTTTCCAGACATCGCGGAAATCCAGTGTTCGGTAATCAGGCACAAATATATCCTTGATCACCAGGTCCTGACTGCCTGTGCCTTTAAGCCCGTGCACATGCCAGGTATCAACAATCTCGTAATCTTTGCGGGGAATGAGAAAAGTGCGATAATCAGCTTCCAGAAAAGACTTTCCTTTGGCATCCTCAGGATTGACAATGCCGCCCAGCAGAGACCAGTCGCAATATTCACTGCCGGTTGAAAATTTCCATCGACCCGAGAAAAGATACCCGCCATCAACAGGCGTCGCCTTGCCTGGTGAATAGGGCGACCCCAGCAAAACGGAAGTATCGTCTCCCCAAACGTCCTGTGCCGCCCGGTCATCAAATAGCGCCAGATGCCATGCGTGAACCCCGACAACCCCGAACATCCAGCCTACAGAAACATCCCCTTCTGCCAGCGCCATCTGAACTTCCGCAAAAGTTCCCGGATCCATCTCGTAGCCACCCCAGCGTCTGGGCTGCAATATCCGGAAAAAACCGGCTTCCTGAAGTTCTTTCATCGTTTCAGGCAAAATGCGTCTGTTCTCATCTTGCTTGCCTGCCCTTTCTGCAAGAACAGGGATCATTGCGCGAGCACGATCAACCATTTCCTGACGGGTCATCTGACCGTTACCAGAAAGTTCATTTGATATTTTTTTATCAGTCATATTCATGTCTCCACCAAACTGTGACAATCCCAACGCAATATTTTCCACTCATGAAATCCCCCGGTACAGGTTGCATCATTTCACCTGTATCCCCTGTTGTTCAATGGCCTTCGCCTTGAGCAAGGCAATATGCCGCCCCACCCGTTGACCTGAAAATACGCAATCAGCCAAAGACAGCCCGCTCATATACACGCTGGAACAAATACCGATCGCAGCACGCCCCGCCGCAAACAGCCCTTCAACAACCGAACCGTCGGGTTGAAGAACATGTCCGGTTCCTTCGTCTACCCTTAACCCCCCAAGGGTCATGGCCATCATCGGCAAAAGCGTGTTTGTTGCGGAAATATCGACAGCATAAAATGGCCCGTCGACAAGCGGCAGCATTTCCTTTTGATCCTTTTTAAAAGGGTCCACTTCGATCCCCGCGCAAGCACGGTTATATGAGGCTACCGTATTGCGTAACGCGTCCGCATCAAGCCCGCATTTTTTTGCCAGCTCGTCAATTGTTCCGGCCTTCTTTCGGGCAAAAAGCATGGATAGAATGCCCGGATAACGCTGATACCCCAACATTCGGCTAAACAACAATTCATACCATGCCTGACGGTTTGTTTCCCTGTTAAAAATCAGATAGCCTGTACCATCCTGTTCTTCGTTCAGATGATACCCGACCGACGCCGCATACATTGATTCATCAACAAAACGCTGCCCCTTCCCGTTGACGATTAATCCGCGCACCCAGGCACTCGGCGGGTTGAGAAAGCGCCAGCTGCAAATGCGCTCCATCAGATCTGCAGCACCTCCCGCAGTTTGTCCCAGCCGGATACTGCTGCCGTCATCGCCCGGGTTCCCCATCGGGGCTGTCTTGTCATGATGAGGGGCGAGATGCCGCACCAGTTCCCGGTTATAAATGAATCCGCCCCCACTCAGGCACACACCGAAACGCGCCCGGACATGGCGCTCCATGCGATATTCAGCCTCCAGTTCCCTGACCCTGGCCAGTTGCCTTGCTGCAAGCCAATATGTCAATCGGGCTCCCGGAAAGCCAGGCGGCAAAAGAAGCTGCCACTTGCTGGCTTTCCGCTGGCAATCCCGACGCTTCGCCCATGCCGCCGTATTCGGCGGAATTTGCAATATTTTCACGCCCAGAACCCTGCCGGCTTTGTCCTTGACCAATTGACTGACTTCCGTTTGCGGCATAAACCGGACCCCCGCGCGCGAGGCCGCCGCACGCAGCGGATTATAAATAAACTGTCCATACTGGCCGTTCCGCATGGGGGGCGCATAAACACGATGTCCGCGTGGTGCCGGTCGCGCAATCGAAGCACGGGAGGGCACAAGACAATTATCCGAATAGTAGAGATAATATCGCGGATCCGGATAGCCTGTTTTCTTCAGATAAAGCCGCTCGTTGAACTTGACCCCGTGGCGTATTAGCCAGTCAATTGTCCCGGGACTCGCTTCACAGAATTTCCTTAATGTTCGATCCGTAACATACCTTGTGTCTCCAGCTTCAGATACTTGAACATTTCTTCAGGGGTGTCCTGGATGCCGGCTTTCTTTTGTATTGACGTTCCGCCACCGGCGTAAAAAACGCCACCGTTGATCGTTGTCGATCCACCCCCCTCGTAACGGTCGATCGCCAGCACTTCCAATCCCTGCTCTGCACCTTCGAGCGCAGCAGAGACACCTGCGCCTCCATACCCGACAATAATCAGGTCCGCCTCATCGTCCCAGGCAAAAGCCTGCTCTTCATCAAGGGTCGCCGCAGTTTCAACCGCAGAAAACCATGAGGACGAATTTGTTCCAGAGACACTGGTCATGGTATACCTGCCAATGTTGACAACATTCCTGAAATATCGTGAGTTCGGGTCATGCCACTATTCCTGTGCGACGCAATTCTTCTATAGCCTCTGCGCCCAGACCCAACCATTCAGACAGCACCCTGTTCGTATGTTCACCCATAAGCGGCGGCGCTACGTAATCATCTAAAGGTGTTTCAGACATTCTCACCGGATTACGCAGGATCTGCGCTTTCCCGGCCAACCTGTGGGGCACTTCAACCACCAGATCACGGTGCCTTACCTGCGGATGGACAAAAACATCCTCCATATCGTTAATCGGGGCGCACATGACATTTGCATCCCCGAATATTTCCAGCCACTCCCCGATCGTCTTTGTCAGAAGAACCTCTTCAAATACGCCAATAATATCTCCCCGGTTTTCAAACCGATCCTTGCGTTTCCGGTACCGCGGATTTTCTGCAATGTCTGCCCGCCCGATTGCCACGCAGAAACGTCGAAAATGCTCATCCTGCGATGCCTGCAACATGATTTTGCCGTCCGCACAGGTAAAGTCCTGTGCCGGGAACGCCGCAGCCGTGCGGTTGCCCAATCTTTCCGGCTGCTGACCGGAGAGCAGATATGACATGGCGCGATGAGAAAGAGATGTAACAGTAGCATCCAGTATACTGACATCAATCCACTGCCCCTTGCCCCCCTGGGCATCACGACTGTAAAGCGCTCCAATAATGGCATATGCCGCCATCATACCCGCCATTACATCGCCAAACGCCATACCAACACGCAGCGGCGCACCACCTTCCTCTCCCGTCAGGCTCATAACGCCACTCAACGCCTGAATCATCAGGTCCTGGCCCGGTTGTGCGGCAAAGGGGCCGGTCTGACCAAAGCCGGTGATAGAGCAATAAATAATCTTCTCGTTAATTTTTCGGATTGAAGCATAATCAAGGCCATAGCGCTCAAGGTTACCTACCTTGAAATTCTCAAGCATGACGTCCGACTTGGCAGCCAGCCCCCTGATAATTTCTTGCCCTTCTGCCGTTGAAATATCAACACAGATAGCCTGCTTGTTTCGATTTGCGGACATATAAAAAGCAGATTCAGAAGTGTCTTTACCCTCTTCATCACGCAGGAACGGTGGACCATAGGCACGCATTTCATCGCCGGAGCCACTTGGCCTTTCCACCTTGATAACCTCTGCCCCCATATCAGCCAGAAGCTGCGTGGCGTACGGTCCTGATAAAATGCGGCCCAGGTCAAGCACACGTATTCCTGATAATGCACCTGACATCATGACGCCTCCTGCCAGCGCTCAAGCAGACCAGCCACCAGGCGCTCTCTTGCCATCCTGCCTGGCCGTATGTCTGACAAGGCAAGAATACGCCGCAAATGACGATGGAGGGGCATCTCCATCGTGTAGCCCATTGCGCCGTGCAACTGGATAGAATTCTCTGCTACCCGCGTACAAATATCGGCGGCGAGGCCACACAATACGTCCTGCGCCATTACAGCCTCGGCTGAGTTTTCGTCTGCAGCCAGCGCCGCATATTCAAGACTGTATCGAACGCTCTCAAGACCGTAATAATCACGCGCCAGCATGTGTCTGACCGATTGCATGGCCGACAAGGGCCTGCCAAACTGCCGACGTTCCCCAACATGGACTCTGGCAAACTCAAAGCAGGCTTTTGCAGAACCGTACATCTCTGCTGATCGCAGGATTGGCCCTGCAACATTGACCCGGTCCCGGCTTTTACCGGAGTCCCACACGATATGATCCCTGCCCACCTCAACGTCATCCAGCACAAGATCATCGTCATGCCGATCAGTATCCAGATTGTTTGCCTGCCGCATAACAAGGCCCGTTGCAGCACCGGGAAAGACTGCCATCCCGGCCTCTCCCGATTGCCCTGTCACCCGGGCGACAACCCATTTGGCATCCCGGACGCCACTAACACGGGTCGCGACACCCTTTAGCGTATGACAATCGCCCCGTACGGACGCTTCCAGTTCCCCACCCCATGCAATTGTTGCAATATCCTGCCCATCAAGAATATTCCGGGCAACATCAAGCCCCTGATCCGCCACCAACGCGGTCGCCATCATACTGTCCACAAGCGGGAACAAACTCCCGCCGAGCGCCATTTCAACCACAAGCGGCACAGCATCACGCAGCGACAGGCCAAGCCCGCCCGTATCTTCCCTTGCCAGCGCACCGATCAATCCTGCCTGACCAAGCTTCCGGGCAATGACATCAGGTGCCTTTCCTGCGCAATCATGCGAACAGCGGCGAGCCGTTTCGGCAAAGGCAATCTGATTCTCTGTAGGAGAAAGGTTTTCCATACAGCTATCCTTTGGGCAAATGTAAAATGCGACCCGCAATAACATCAAGCTGGACTTCGCTTGCCCCGGCCTGAACGGTCTCTGCACGGCTGCGCAAATACAAGATATTGAACCGTTTTATGGCTCGATCAACAATATCAGAAACTGGCCTGCTTGCACCCGCCAGCATTTCCCGGGCAAGCCCTGCAATGCGCTGATGGGTCTCACTCCAGTGAAGCTTGATTAGGCTACCAATCGAACCAATTTCCCCGCCATCCAGCAGCGACAATACCGTTGAGCGAACCAGACGCCTGAGAATTTCAACATCTTCATAGCAGCCCGCCAGTCTTTGACGATAAAACGGGTCCGCCAGCAAAATTTGAAGATGCGGGTCCGACTGACACGCCACAGCCAGATGTCTTAACTCATTCTCAAACATGGCCGCACGATACATGCGATTAATTGCCCGCTCGACCCCCAGTACACGACCAACCGCCTTCCATCCTTCGCTTATCCCCCCTAGCACCATGGCGTCAGCTACCCGAACATTCACCAACTGAACTTCACAGAAATTTGCCCGGCCATCAATCTGGTCAATCTGGCTGACCGCGACACCACGAGCCCCCATTGGCACCATGAAGAGGCTTAGACTCGCATGCTTTTCTGCGGGATCACCTGTCCGCGCCAAAACCAGGCACCAGTCAGCATGTTGCGCAAAACTGGTCCATATTTTTGTACCATTGATCACCCAGTCTTCGCTGTCGCGCACTGCCCGGGTTTTGACACCCGCAAGGTCCGACCCCGCCTCGACCTCAGAGAACCCCTGACACCAGATATCCTCCATGGACAAAATACGGGGCAAAAACCGGGTTTTCTGTTCTTCCGTGCCAAGCGCAAGGATAATGGCACCAATCATATCCTTGCCGATGCCATTGACGCTATCCGGCACACCAATGCGTCCAAACTCTTCATAACAGAGCAGATGCTCCCTGATTGTAAGCCCCTGCCCTCCATACTTTTCAGGCCACGAAAACCCCGCAAAACCGGCTTCGTACAATCTACGCTCCCAGTCTCGCTGTTCTTCAAATAATGGCGCCTTGTAATCAAGGTTTTCAGGCCGCCAAAAAGGAGGAAAATTCTTCTCCAACCAGTTGCGCGCCCGCATTTTGCAAGCCGCGTCATCGCTCTCCTGAACTTCCTGATTGGCCCGTAAACTCACAGATAACCCTTACATTTTATAACGCTGCCGGTAGAAGTCCAAGGCTCGTAAATTGGCCATATAGTGAAATATATATTACAATATTAAAGAATGTAGCCTTAAAAAATCTCCGGTCAGACACAGTACATGTATAATTTTCGTTCAATCCCTGTATGGATATCATCATAAAAACAGTACTGCTTTCCATGCTTGCAAGTATCGAAAAAGAATCTCGTTATAGCAAGATATTAATGAACCATTTTTTCCATTTTCTGTTTTTTTAGTCCAATATATAGACATGATTTTTCTTTTTGGGGAAATGATTTTAACTTTACAGCCGCGCCAAAATTCCAGAACACGCAGACCAAAACAAAGAAAATATATTGAGTATCGGCCAATTCTTCAATCAACAGCAGATATCAAAACCCCGCCATCAAGCTAAAAACACCATAGCAAAAAAGCATGTGGCGTTTTAAAGGATTTCTCACTTTGCTATAATGTGGAAATATCGGGAACATCCCCTTCCCGAACAGGTTCCGCCAGGAAAAAGCGGTACATCAACCTCGAAGGGGTCAAGCCGCCATCAAGAACATTTCAAAGCGGCAAAATTCTTCAATTTAATCTTCGACACAGAAAACTTCCAAAAAACGTTCAAATATTCTGAATTTTTAGTATGTTCATAAAATGAACATTAGCATAATATACAATATGCATGAACAGCGTACACGACAATAACAAAGGTGGATTCATGACCGTGACAAAATCACAATCCAAAAAGGCAGCAAACAAGACGACCGAAAACACGCAGACTGTGAGCGGGACCCAGGCCATTTCGCGCGCAGCGACATTGCTGCGCCTTATCGCAAGACGAGGCAGCGAAGGTGTCCGCCTGACAGATCTGAGCAAGGCAGCAGGATTACCTCACCCGACGGTACGAAGAATTCTGAAATGCCTCATCGATGAATCATTTGTTGTACAAAGCAGCACATCCCCCAGGTATCTTCTTGGCCCCCTTAATTTTGAACTCGGCCTTGCAGCCCGCCAGGATTTGAGCTTCCAGCGGTTATATGGAGCCATTTTATCAAGGCTCTCCCAATCTTCAGGCGATACAGCATACCTTATGGCGCGCAGTGGCCCGGAAGTTGTGTGCCTTATGCGTGCCGAAGGACATTTCCCCATGCAGGCAAGAACTTTTGACGTGGGCGGGCGGCGTCCGATGGGGTTTGGGGCGGCAAGTCTGGCCTTGATGGCAGAGATGGATGATGAAGAAGTCAACTCGCTCCTTGATACAAACCAGCAGGACATCGACAACAATCCAAGGCTTACGAGAGAACTCATCTGGGAACGCATTAAACGCGCCCGAAAACAGGGTTTTGCGGTAACGGCAAATATAGATACTTTTGGTATCGGCTCCGTCGGTATGTCTATAAAAAATGCTCAGGACAAAGTGCTTTACGCAATCAACATTTCCACTGCGGGCGCAGAGAGATTTACCAAGAAAAAGATTGACCAGCTCCACCGCCTGATCAGAGACGAAATCAATACCCTCTAGTCAAACACCGGCTGACCCATTAAAGACCTTCCCATTTTCATGCATTGGGAAGAAAGGCAGTACATCTTTCAATAAACCAGACCGAAGAAATTGCTCCAACCAGATAACCTGCCGACTGTTGCACTAGGCTGGCACGATAATCGAACGGTAAATATCTGAACACGGACTTCAGGAAAATCAGGAGAAAAATTACTGCACTGGCAAAGATAATCTGACCAGCTTCAACTCCAAGGTTGAAGAACAGCAGGCCTGTCAGCATATCCGCTTTTGGCAACCCGGTATCTTTCAAGGCAGCGGCAAACCCAAAGCCGTGCAACAGCCCAAAACTGCTGGAAACAAAAACAGGGTATCGCCACACAAGATTGTTCCGACGCCCTTTGGCCAGTTCGACAGCAAGAAATATAATGCTGAGAGCAATGGCAGCTTCAACCGGCGGCACAGGGACGCGCACAACCTCAAACATCGACAGGGACAGGGTCGCCGAATGGGCTATTGTAAAGCCCGTGATAGTCAGGAGTATTTTTTTCCAGCTTCCTGAAATCCAAAGCAGGCAGCCAATAAATAACAGATGGTCAAGCCCTCCCCAGATATGGGTAACGCCAAACCATGTGTAATCCCCTGCTATACTTTTCCGATCGCCAATTCTCGATATTTCCAGTATTTTTTCCTCTGGCAAAAACCAGAAGAACATTGCGGCAGTTTCAAACCGCTGCACCCGCAATGCCGTCGCCATCGCGGGATTGCCAGCCGGATAATGCACATGAATTCTTTCTATCCCCATATCATCAGCGCACCTGTATTCAGCCTCTCGCCAGTAACCATCCGAACGGGCAACGGCGACCACCGGGCCCTTAAGTTTACAGTGAGTTGGCAATTCAATATCCGGCATAAATGCCACAGGTATGATCAGTGGAATTTTCCACCCAAGCGAGTACTCACCCGGCAAGGTTTCGGTGAGCCCTATATATAAAGGCTGGCTGTTATCGGCTTTTGCATTCCCTGCAAACAAAGCCACAACCAGCACAAGAAACAAAGTTCCTGTATATCTGATCATTGCAGGCATTGTTAAAAGGCCTCTGCTATCACAGGCGCACGAAGCCCTTCATCCTGTTCAACACGATACTCCCCCACGATGCTCGCCAATGCCTTTTGCCGCGCTTCCTTGCGCTGAGCCAGTTTGATGTTCTGAATGATCTGGTCTTTCACCTCTGCCAACGGCAATACACGTTTATCTGTTTTTCGCAGAACCATCACGAGATGATAACCATGCTCGGAACGAAACGGCCCTTGCCATTGCCCTGTCTTAACAGCCAGCGAAAACAGTTTCTGCTGCATCAGCGTTCCGAAATGACTTGCGATCTGATCGGCTTCCTTATTGACGTAGTTGACATGGTAATAAAACCGGTCGCCATAGGCAGCGGCCTGCGTAAAGGGGACCCGGTTCTCGTTTAAATAATGATGTGTTTTTTGTGCGGTAACCAAAGCTTGTGGCCAGTGTTCCCCTGACTTGAAAAAAACATGTGCGAAGGTAATCCGGGGAGCAGCAAAAAATTGCTCTTTATGGACCTCATAATAACGTGTGATCTCATGATGATCGGGCTGCACTATATCTGCGGCAATATAGCTTTCGGTGACAAATTCCAGCTTGCGGATCAACTGACGGCGTAACAGATAGTCATTTTTGTCCAGATCCAGTGCCCTGGCAGCGCGGTACAGCGCTTCCTCCCTTGTATATTCAGCAACAAGGTTGCTAAAATCATCATCCGACATCTGGTCGAGCATTTCATCAAAGCGCACCTCATCATACATTCGCGCCTGATTCTGCACGAACGTTAACAGCCCGGCACGCGTTACCCGAATAATTTGCTGATCAACCGGTCCGCCCCGGTCTATGTAACTGTAAACCGGAAACAAACATATTCCGGCAACAAGAAAGTGTACCAGTGGCTCTTTCAGAATATGTTTCAGCACAGCCTCCGCTTATGGTGTGTACCAGACAGGCGATGTATAGGCACGCTCCTGTGTTGTCATTTCAATCTCTGATACCAGATCTTTTGTTTGAAAAAACCGGGCATCATAGGCTGTCCATCTGGGCGTCGGAATTTCAATCACGCGGGCATAGTAAAAAGCCACCTCATCCGGATTAAAATCCGGGTCTTGCCAAACCACCGCCAGCTCAGGGTCTCCAATTGTATTTCTATAAGTTGCCTGTTGAACATTCACCGTCGAACCGACCGGTGGCGCCTTGCCGTCCCTGTCAATACGGCGGCCATCTGACAGCACAACATTGTAGATTTTCTCATGCAGCTCACCATCTTTGCCACGCCAACCCTTAATGATCTGTATTCGGTCCAGATTAGCTCCCACAGGGTCCTTAACCGCCCTGAGCAGGAAACGCGGCGCGATATCCTCTCCAGGTCTGGTCAGGTCGCCCCCCATCGGCACACCCCTGCGATACCCGATATTTGCAAGATCCGGACTGAAAGCATCATCCTGCTCAAAATTCCAGCCCCCGAAAAACCGGACCATAATGCGTGAACCCGTCGTGGCATAAACCTCCTTGCGTTTCATTGCCGCAAACAACGAGGCTCGTGTATTTTCTTCTGCCCAGACAGCGGCATATCCCGATGCGGTCAATTGCCATGCCATATCACCAACGGTGCCCGGCGCGCCGGGTACCCAAGACGCCGTCACTCTGGACGGGCCGGGCTCTGACGCTGTCATCTTGCCCCAAAAATTATCCTCTTCCGGCGTCGTCAACGACGTATGCGCGTCTGTACTCCCAATCATACCAAATTTGAACGGATTGACCCCCAGTTCCTCGAACTGACCCAGCCCCAACTTCAAGGCAGAACGGGCATATTCCGCTTCCTTGCGCTGTTTCCGGCTTGTTGCAGGCAAATTTCCATATGCGCGCCCGGCCCAGCTATTCCATGTTTCATAATCAGCAAATTCATCTGCTGGTGACAATAACGGATGCGCTTCACCGTCTCCCTTGATCTGGGTCACCTCATAAAGAGGCTCCCACCGGCTTCGAGACCGCGCATACCCGGCATCAAGCGGGCGACCGGTAAAATCAGTCAGACCAAACATTTCCCCGTTACTAACGTTACCATTGTGAGGGATGGCAAAAACTTCACCACCTGTATGCTGTTCATAATTTCTCAGATAGCGCCACAAATCTTCCGGGTCTGAGCTGTCCAGTGAAGAAAATGGCAGCGTCTTGCCTACCGTCGTGGCCGAATCCCGGAAGATGACGACACGGTGCAAATTGCCACCCGGCGTGCGGCCTGAAGACGACCATTCATAACCGATGAAGGCTGTGAATTTACCCGGGTCATTATTTTCATCTGCCGCCGCCAGAGTCTGTTCCCAAACAGACCGCTTCAGTTTTTCACCGCCAACATTCCGGCCTGAAAGCAGATTTAAAAAGAACCGGAATTTTGTGCTTGCTTCTTCTCCGCTGCCGGCAGAAGCCAGAACTTCCAGCCATTCCTTGCGCAATGTTCGGCCTTCCGGAAGCGCTGCCAGTGCCAGGTTATTTTCTGCCACCATTGCCATCATGTTCATGTTTTCGGCATGATCAGCAATAACCAGAAAGTCCATAGGTCGGCGCAATTGGGCAATCATGCCATTGTGAGCCTTCACCTTTTGACCCCTGGCAAAAGCGTAGGCATCTTCAACACTCAGCCTTCTATTACCGAAATTATAGGCGTCTACAGAGCGACGGGTATGGAGATGAGTGTCACCCCAGAACAGCTTTGTTTCAGGCCATTCAGGCGAGTATGATTCTTTTTCTGCCGCAGGGGCAGCATCCCGTCCTGAAAGAAGGCCGGCACTGATAATCCATAAAACTGCTAAAAGAGTGCGTCTCATTGCCCTCCCCGGCACGTGATTAACTGCCCATACTCAATAGGCCATATACCCACCATCCAGCAGCAGGGAATGCCCTGTAACATTGCGTGACTTGCCGGAGCATAGCCAAAGGGCCGCATCTGCAACATCTTCCGGATCTGCGATCCTGCGCAAAGGGTGGGCATCTATCATGATTTTTTCATCAATATCCTGTGCATCGAACATTCTGGTTCTGGTTACACTTGGACAAATCGCATTTACCCGAATATTGTCCGGACCATATTGAGCAGCAGCAGATTTTGTCAGACCAATAACCGCATGCTTGGCCGCTGTATACGCTGGCTTGCCCGCGGCCCCTGCCACGCCGGCAACAGACGACATGTTGACAATAGCGCCGTGCCCCTGTTCTTTCATGATGCTCAGTTCATGCTGCATACAGTGAAACACGCCCATGACGTTGATTTCCCACACACGACGCATGATATCTGAATGCCATTTACCCAGATTGTCGCCCGTCTCAAGTTCAACGCCAGCATTATTAATGGCAATATCCAGACACGTGTGTTCACGCCTGATGGCCTGAAATAACGCGCCGATGCTGTCTTCACTGGACATGTCAGCGACAACAAAGCCGGATTTTCCTCCGGCATCGGCGATCCGCTTCACTGTCTCCTGACCACCAACTTCATCCAGATCTGAACCAATGACCAGGGCCCCCTCCGTCGCAAAGGCTTCAGCCATGGCCCGGCCCAGCCCTGCTGCTGAACCTGTAACAAGAACAACCTTACCGGCAAAATCAGCGCCCATACCATTTTTCCCTATTTCTTTTTAAAAAGAGAATAGACAAAATCAGTCCGGTCGCGCTTGCCATGACTGGTCAGCGCCCCAAACCTGCCCTCTTCCCATTCGCCAGTTGACGGCTGGTTCATATTCCAGTCCATAATGAACGTCCGGTGCGACAGACGCCATTCCGAATTGCGTTTTTCAAACCGGTCAAGATAGCGCCCGCCAACCAGCGTATCTATTTCCTGGCCGTCCAGAAGTCGGGTTGAAATACTGAACAGATATGTTTCCCCAACGGCCGCGTCACCATCCACCTCAAACAATTCATTTGAAACGCAATGAATTGTCCGGATTATCTCGTCATTCATGGCGGTCATCATGCGGGAGAACTCCTGTGCAGACCCTTTCATAAAGCCGTAATCGACAGTGGCATCTTCATGCCAGACCGACATCAGTATCTCTTCATCAGCGCGGTCAATTCCCCGGCAATAGCGAGCGGTCAGTTCATGCAAATCCTGCTTTGCAATGAATTCCTCAATTTCTTCGGGGGTTGGCATATCAGTCATAAATATATTCTCCTCACTGCCGCTCAGGAACGATTGCCAAGCCAGGCGTAAGATGGATCCTGTCTGTCCCGACGCCCACGGTTCATCTGCGCGAAAATATCGCTGTCTGACATCGTCGCCGGGAAACCGGCATTCCAGTCCATAACCAGCCGCCGGAATGAAATACGCCATTCCCCATCACGCTTCTCAAACTCATCCAGATATCGCATCACATCGGGAAAATCTGTCATGCCTTCCGGTGTCTCGCCAATAGCACAACCTGGCATGTAAGACTCGGCAATTGCCCGGTCACCATCAACCTCGATCAGAACATTCGTCAACCGGTGAATCGCAATATTCAGGTTTTCGCGGAGATAGGGCATCAGAAAGCTGGCAAATTCCTTAACCGGACCAACATAAACCCCCATATCCACTTCCCCGTCCGCGTGAAAGGTAGACAGAAGCAACTCTTCATCACAACGATCAATTGCCCGGCAATACCGATAGGCCACTTCTTCAATACGGCGCTTGTCAATCACCTCCTGAAGTCTTTGCATGGTATTCATGGCTTGTTCCGTTATTTCGAACGTTGGACGAAATTCAGCTATCGGCTTTCAATAATGGCAGCTTGTCCACCTCCTGAATACCACTTTCCGGATCGGGGTACATTTCAGCTTCCGTCAGCAATCCGTATTGACGGACATGATCGGGAGCCACAACCAGCTGACCGCTGAACATCAT
The DNA here is from genome assembly GCA_965227345.1 of Sphingomonadales bacterium. Lineage (GTDB taxonomy): Bacteria > Pseudomonadota > Alphaproteobacteria > Sphingomonadales. Next base: position 2,653,533 of record OZ245755.1, on the reverse strand, counting down.
GGGATTGGAATGTGTCGCAATATGGACAACTGTTCTGGATGGCACAGCTACGGAATTGGCAATTTCAGGATTATAACCAATAGTTCCGACGGTTTCCCAAAGCTGCTTGTCGACAGATATCGTCATGCCGGGGTCAAGCGTCAAGACACTGACGCCGTGGGGTGCCATTTCCCGCTTGATGCTTTTGGGGATACGGTCTGTAATTCCCCGCATAACCGATATTGCCATCCCGGGCATGCCCTCGCCGGGCAAAGGAAAGTTATCAACTGCATCCGGATCATTCAGCCATGTAGCATTCTGTGTGATGTTGATGATCACACCACCTCCCTGCCTGATCATCACCTGCGCTGCAAGCTGGTTAAGATACAGGGTCGATAAGCCGGTAATACGAACATGTCGCTCGAACGCATCCCAGGGCACATCGACAAACTTGTTGGAATATGTTCCTTCAGGACCGGTTTCCATATAATTGGCACTGGTGACCAGCACATCCAGTCGACCAAATTCATCCATGGCCTTCTGAAAGCCCGATCGAATTTGATCCTGTTCAAGCAGGTCCATTTTCAGCGGTAAAAACTTGCAGCCCAGTTTTTCGACACGTTCGGCTGTTTCCAGAAGGGTGCCCGGTTTGTTGCTGAAGGTTGGTTTTTCCAGCGACCGGGCAACACCCACAATATCAAAGCCATGATGAGCCAGATCAATGGCGATGGCGCGCCCGATTCCCCGGGCGGCGCCTGTTACGAAAGCAACTTTATTCATGAGTAACTTATCCTCCTACAAGGACACTGTAAATTCAGCCATAAAGCTTCTTGGACGGGCAAAGTTGATAAACCCGGATCCGAGCGCTCCCAAATCAGCACCGGCTTCCACCCGATCCTGGTCCAGCAGGTTATAGCCGTGCAAGTCAATTCTTAGCATGGCACCTGTATTGGAGAGGGGAATTTCCGCCCAGTTTATGTGCGCAGTCATGATATTCGCCGGATTACCCTTGATAATTTCGTTACGCGGGTTGAATTCGTTCACGGCATACCAGTAACGCTTGCTCTTGTAGGTATAATCCACGCTTGCCGTTAACTCACCCACTGTTACAAAACTGAAATCATACTGTGCGCCAACCCTGAAGCTTGTTTTTGACATAAGCTGAAATTCAGCAGTGTCTGATATATCCTTGGGCATCAGAGTCACCGGATCGGTAATCAAAAAGCTCTTGTACTTGGGGTCAACCAGACCAAGGTTAAAATCCAGTCTCAAATTTTCAACAGGAACGACAGCCAGCTCGACTTCCAGGCCGGTATAAGTCGCCTTGGCCGCATTTAGAACAGCATTTGACTGTGAGCCGTCCGATGCGAAGATAAATTGTGTTGTTTGAAGGTCGTCATATTTTGTGTGAAACGCGGCTATGTTCAGATTAACCCGACGATCCCAGAAAAAGGATTTTAAGCCAATTTCAAATGCTTCGACATTTTCCGGATTATAAGGATCCTGTATCGTTCCAGGGTTAAAACCACCCGCCTTATAACCGGTTGCATAGCGCGCATACGTGTTCACTTCGTCGGTCCATGAGTAGTTCAGTGAAATAATTTCGCTAACATCATTCCAGCTTTTTTCCAGACTTTGGGTCGCCGTCGGAACTCCGCCATTAAAAATATTCTGGAAGAAGTCTTTTTTATCATGCGTGTACCGAAGCCCGCCGGTAATTTCCAGCTTGTCGTCCAGTATTGGCGGAGTGTAAGACACCTGGCCATAGGCTGCGGTTGACTTTGTCGTCAGGGCATAAACACGCCCGGCCTGAAGGTTCAGTGCTGACGTGCCGCCAGGCAACACAAATGTCAAATCCGTAAACTGGGATCCGTCAGCAGACTCTTCAAAATAGAAGACACCAACAGCATAATTCAATCGGCCGGCTTCCCCCGTGAGCTGAAGTTCATTTGATATCTGGTGTTGCTTGTTATTTGTCACCGCAGCAAGTGGGGTTACTGGCGCAATCCCGGCCGGCGCAAAGGTTACGGGGTCGAGAATAGGCCCCAACAGAAACCCCTGCCCCCCCGGGTTATTATCTGTAAACTGGTCCATCTCGCGATAGGCAAATATATTTTTAAGATTGGCTGCCGGACTGAAACTGTAATTGACTGTTAACGAGCCACCCCATGTTTCTTCCCTGGAACCCGGGACTGCGTTATCCTGATAAACCTCATCTAAAATTTTAGGCTCTGTGACATACAGGAACGGATCACCACCAAGACCCGGGGACATATTGAAATAGTTAATCACATCATCTGTGACATCAATCAACTGATATGCTGTTGGAATATAATCAATCGTCCGCCAGTCCGCCCGAATATCGAAAGAGAGCTTGTCACTCAGATCGCCGTGCAACTGCCCCATCAGGGAATCTGACTTCCTCGCTCCCGGGCTTGTGCTCGGGGAAGAATTCAAATCGCGCTGCCAGCCATCCATTTCATGGCGAAAATAGCCGAACTTCGCCTTGAATTTGTCACCACCAAATGCGCCGGTATTTACGATAGTCCGTGCAGTGATTTCGCTATCAGACCCGTACCCCAGCTTCTGTTCCAGACTAAAGTCTTCACCGGGCTGCTTTGTGTGCAAGCTGATGGCACCTGCCGTGGTATTCCGCCCAAACAGGGTACCCTGGGGGCCATACAATACCTCGACCCTTTCCAGATCAAACATCTCGCCATTGATCGTATGGGGCCGCGCCCACAACACACCGTCTACGTAAAAGGAGACCGGTGAATCCGCATAAAGTTCATAATCATATGACCCGATACCGCGTATCGTAACCGACGCCGCGCCAGCCACGCCCGCGCCCGTCTCAACAGTCAGGTTAGGCGCCAGATGGTTAATATCATGAAGTCTGACAATATTCTGCTGCTTGATCAGGTTTTCGTTAAAAGCAACTATGGCCAATGGCGCATCCTGCAAGCTTTCTGTGCGCTTGCGAGCCGTAACCGTAATTTCCTCCAACGCATAAGATGGTCGTTCTTCTGCCGCGACCACGTTACCCGGCTCAAAAACACCCAGCGTCAAAAGCGGCACCACAGCAACTGCCGACAACAGTCGAGATTTAGATGGCAAATTTTTACCTCTGTCAGACATTAAAGCCCTCCTCCTATTTTTCCCAAATATCGAAGCTTGTGTGTAATCATTTTCAAAGAATGATTTTCTTGATTTAATGATTATGCCGCCTCATAAAAATTGCAAGAATTATATTTCACCATTTGATAATATTTAAAGTAAAAGAACCCTAAAAAGCTTCCTAAAATAGTTATAGTATATTGATATTATTATGTTTATTTTAATATTTAACTTTTTAATAATGTCTATATAATGGACTTTTTTCAGAATTTTTACACAATTCTTAAACTGCGGCGCATAGCCAAAACATACGTTGCCGGGAAAATCGGACAATAGAGGAGAGGGATTTACGGCTCGACAACGGTTTTTCGAAGAGAAGAGCGAGGCCAGTCCGACAGCTCGTATCGCATGATTTTTTGGCAGGGCCTGTTCATTGCACTCTGTGCGTTCATTTTGTCCCGCGGCCTTCGAGACGGCATTGAAACCGCGGTCAGGTTTTTGCTCCCCGGTCTGTTTTTGTTTCTGGTTGGGTTGGTTATATATGCCGCAATATCTTCCGGTGATGGTTTTGGCAAAGCGACCTATTATTTGTTCAATCCGGACTTTTCCCAAGTGACCGGCAAAACGTTTCTTGTGGCTGTTGGCCAGGCATTTTTCTCCATTGGCGTTGCCATGAGGCTTATGATGGCTTACGGTGCCTATCTGCCGCAAAACATTTCAATTCCACGCGTGACTATCGTCATTGCCTTTGCAGACACAATGGTCGCCTTGCTGGCAGGCTTGGCGATATTCCCTTTTGTCTTTCAGTACGGTCTTCAAGTCGGTGAAGGGCCAGGACTTGTGTTCGTCACCTTGCCTGTAGCATTTTCGGGGATGCAGTGGCCGTGGCTTATCAGTGTAATTTTCTTTGCGCTTTTAGTCATTGCGGCTCTGACGTCTGTCATCGCGCTTCTTCAGGCTGTCATAGCCTTTCTCGAGGAGCGTTATGAGATGGCGTCGGGACGCGCCACAGTTTTGGCCAGTATCACGGCGTGGGTCTTGGGGATGGCATCGGCCTTCTCGTTTAATATTTTAAAGGACTTTTATCCTCTGGGCGGGTTCGATTTATTCCGCGACAAAACGATTTTTGAAACGATTGATTATATTACGTCAAATATCATGATGCCGGCAGGCGCAATCCTTATGGCTTTGTTTTTTGCCTGGCGCATGCCGAAGGTGCTGGTGATGGAAGAATTAAAGATCACGCGACCGGCGTGGTTCTGGGTCTGGCGAATTCTGGCTGGCGGAATTGCTCCAGCCTGCATTGCCGCTATTATGATTTCATCAATTGTATAAAATTTTATAAAATACTATTAATGATAGATTTCATTTTTCAGAAGGGTTTTGTCAAATCAAAGTATTGCCGTTTGTGACGGCAAGTTTTAGCGTCCGCACATGAGTAGATCCTATCCCCATTTCAAGACATGCCCCGAGATCACTCATCTCGCAATCCTGCTCGACATGAAATATTCCCTCTCCTTGCTGCCAGAGAAAGACTTATTGTTTGAACGAGGTCTCGAGGTCAGTCGTGAGACAATCCGCCTTTAATGAAACCGTTGCGGCCCACCCCTCGCTTCACAAATCCATAAGAAACGCAAAAGCTTTCCCCAACAATATTCTTCCGGGAAATGGCATCTGTATGAGGTCTTTGTGAAAATCAAAGGTGGGCGTCATTATCTGAGGAGGGCCGTCGATCATGAAGAGGAAGTCCTGGAATCTATTGTCATAAAGAAACCGGGCAGAAAACAGGCACCTGCCCTTTCGGCGACGGAAATATGATATGAGGAAATTTCGCAAAGAACAAATCCTCCAAATATTCACTTCAGTCCACACTCAGATATACAACCACTTCTACAGAGAATAACACCTCACCAGCCGATCAACATTTAAACAATTTCGCTCAGACGCCCTGGCTGAGTGGATTTCTCTCATGGCTTAAGTTCTGCCTGTTCAGGAGTTACTCTGACTATTTTCAACACTCCGTTGATAGTGCCCGCGGCCATCGCATTGCAGGGAGCGCTTAAGGTCTCCCTCTCTTTTTAGGCGACACAGGGAATAGGAGCCATTACACTGGCCATCATTGATTTGTAGCAGAAGCGGGGAGACAATGTTTCAGGACCACGCCGATAATCAATCCGTTACTATTCATAGAAAAAACGGGCGCATTCTTGATGCGTTTTCAGCGGCTGCGTCTGGCAGGGTCCCCTCCGCGGCAAGTCGCGTTCTGGAAGTTCCTGGCATGCGGACGACACGCTTTCATTTTGAGCGAGACGATGCCAATGGTTATTGCGAATTCATTTCCCTTGAGGCCGGATTATATCTTGTCATAATGGACTTTTCCTTACCGAGGGGCTTCCGCACGCGCCTGATCGGCGAGGATCTGGTCGAATTTCATTACAGGCTATCTGGTTCAATATCCTTAAATGGCAAGTGGGGTAGTGTAACGGCCCATCATCCCTCCATGTTATTATGGCATCAACCTTTTGGGCACGACGATGTTTGGGAAGAACTTGGGGTAGGAGGGTCAGAGCGCGAGCTCTCGGTCACGCTTTTCGTTGACTCAAAATGGCTTCGAGAGATGTGCGGAAATGAGTGCAGTAACAGTTCTCAGTATCTAGGCAATATTCTAGGTGGCACAGCTCAGACCCCGACACATCATGTCATTAGCCCCCGCCCAGAAGTCGCAGGTACACTTCAATCCATTCTTCGTGATCAGGAAGATGGAGCCCTTAGACTTTTCAATATGAAAGCAAGGGGATATGACTTGCTCGTTTCCTCTTTAAAATCAACATCTCTTGAAACCAACTCTTTCATGCCCTTTTTTACAGAGCGTGAGATAGAGAAAATTGATGAAGCAAAAAATATTTTGGAGCGAGAATACAGCGCACCTCCCGCAATGCCTTCTCTGGCGAAGCAGCTTGGACTCAATACCAAGAAACTTGGTATGGGGTTGAAAATGCGCCACTCCACCACTTTTCAAGAGCTTATAAAAGACGTGAGATTGTCACGTGCATATGAGCTGCTAGCGACTACTGATCTTCAGGTGGGGCAGATTGCATTCGCCGTCGGCTACTCACATCAGAGTACCTTCACTAAAGCCTTTGGCGAGAAATTTGGCCTTTTGCCTAAAGTATTAGTGCGGTCCAGGCAGGAGAAACCGAATGTGAAAAAGTTACCTCTCGTTTGATCTTTGAATCAGGCGTTATTCGAAGATCATTCTGGGCATATAGAATGAAACAACCCAATTAGGTTGATCCACAATTTCGCTAATTCTTAGGTCGCCAGACACACTGCACAACATATAAGCGCGCTCGGGCGGCATGTGATGCTCGGCGCACAACAGATCAATCATCCCGCGAACAGCATTCTGCGCCGCGACCATAAGATCAGGTCCAATGCCGGTTGTAACGTCGTAACCCTTACCATCATGGTGACGGCTGACTGGCCCGTGAGTCCTGAAGCGCGGAAAGCGCATGTTGACAGCTTTCACAAGGTCTATTTTTACAGCAACCCCCATAGGAGATTCAATGGCCGTCCCACATACCTCTCCATCGCCCTGAGCGGCATGAGGATCACCTATTGAAAACAGGCCCCCCTTTACCTGCACAGGCAGATAAAGATCAACCCCTGCGGTCAGATCGCGGATATCCATATTGCCGCCCGTTGAATATGGCGGGATCGTGCTGTGCGGTCCGGGGGCGCCAGGTGCGACCCCAATTGTTCCACAAAAGGGCTTCAGAGGTATCCGGGCGTCTTGCCCGTAAATAGCCGGAGACAGAAAGTTCTTTTCATAGGTCCATATATGAAGGGAAGGGGCTGGAAAATCTTCGGCCAGCAAGCCAAAGCCGGGGACTATGGCTGTCCAGCCCCACCCACTGGATTTGAAGCCCAGAAGCGTTACTTTCAAAGCATCACCGGGTTCTGCTCCGTCAATATAAATCGGCCCGGCAATCGGATTAATCAATCCAAAGTCAAGATGAGCGATTTTATCGGCAGTTGTTTCCGGTGTTATCTGACCGCATGTCGCATCAATGACGTCAAATTCTATCGAATCCCCGGGGGCGATAATTTGCGCAGGTGGGCGCGCATTATCCCAAGACATGTGATGGTGCGCAGCGTGAATAGTGTGCTGACACTTATTCATTTTATCATATGCGGTCATAACTTTCGCTCCTGTTAGAAATTGTATTTCACCTGTAGTGAAACCTGCCGCGGTGGCGCATAGCTTTGAACAGCATATCCTGCGATAGATGCCAAGTTTGAACGATACACGATATAACCCTTGTCTGTGACATTTGATACGTTCAGAACGATATCCCAGACATCGTCGGTATTTCGGAAACCAAGGGATATATCTCCCGAAACGTACCCCGGTGCCTTGAGGACTGGTTCGTTGACAGTGCTGAAGTAGCGAGAGCTGTTATAATTTGCACTGGCCTGGGCATAAACTGTCCCGGCGCGCACGTTGAATTCCTTTCGAAGGCTGGCATTCAACGAAAATTTCGGTGCCTGAGCAGATTCCTGATCGGCGATACTCCCGTCAGGCAACGCGACATCATAAATCTTTGTATTCAGGTAGGCTCCGCCAAAATTAAGAAAAAGGGCGTCATCCAAACGAGCTGATAATTCCACTTCTGCACCATAGAATCTTGCATCAGCATTAAATATTTGGGATGCCAGATTCACAAAATTATATGCCTGATAATCTTTATAGTCGTAATAGAAGGTATTTAAATTCAGGATCAGACGATCGTGAACAGTCGTCTTGATGCCGGCTTCATATGCCGTCAGTATTTCAGGTTTTACGGCAAGAGGAGAAAATTCCGCCCCCGGACCCGGTGGTGCTGGCGCAAGAAGCAGGCTGCCTTTCGTCCCGCGATTAACGCCTGCGTATAATAAAACGTCATCTGCCGGTTTCCAGGTGAGCTGAAGCTTGCCGGACCAGTCTTCAGTCGTGTATGACCCCATAATTTGATAGCCGGTCGGCGCAAAACCGAAAGCTGTGCAATCCCCGTCAGAAAGCCCGCAGACGGACGTCAGGTTGAGGCTTTTCTTATCGCGTGTCCAGCGGGTTCCTGCGATCAGTGTGACGGCTTCAGATAAATCATACTCCATCTGACCAAACGCAGAATATGTTTCCACACGTTGAGAATAGGCATTCCCCAAGGCTGAGATTCCGAATGAATCTGTAAGATCGATATTTACGTCATAATCGCCAGATATTTTTAAAAAATACCCTCCTGCGGTCCAGCGAAAATTCTGCACCTCACCATTCAGCCGCAATTCCTGGGATATCTGATATGCATCCTGATTTGAGTTATAGGTAATTATATTTTGGGGTGTTGAGTCGTTGTCCTCCTGATATAATTTGTCAATATGAGAATAGTTGGAGATTGAAGTGAGCGTTGTATCATCCATATCCCACGTCAGGGTATTGCTGATGCTCCATATTTCTCTGTCGAATGTTCCCGCCTGCGCAGCATCTACCCTGTAGGGGCCGTCATCGGGTTTGATATTCCCCAGACAGTCGTCAGCGCCTGCAGCCGGTGTTCCATAACCAAGGGCCTGACAATTGGCAATGAACAGGGGGCCCTTGCCAGCTTCAGTCAGCAAATGGTTTCCAGGGTTCGGACCTGCAGGAATTGTATCATATACACCGCCGGGAATGCTGCTGGTTTTGGACCCAAAGAAAGTTAGAAGGTTTTCTATGTCCGCAGAAGGCTTCCACAGCAATTGCAGGCGACCGTTATATGTTTCATCTGCGCCACTGTCGGGCCCAAGTGAATTGCGCATATAGCCGTCATGACGGTTAAAGGAAAAGGCAGCCCGGGCAGAAAGTTCTTCTGTAAGGCCACCGCCAACGGCACCTTCCAGCCGCACGCGATTAAAGCTGCCATACAGGGCCTGAACTGACCCTGAAAATTCATCGGTTGGCTTGCGGGAGATGATCTGCACAAGACCACCGGTTGCATTCCGGCCAAACAGGGTGCCTTGTGGTCCCCGCAAAATTTCAACCCGGTCAACATCAAACATCGCCATGCCGGCCGCACCCTGGAAGCTTACATAGGCCCCATCAAGATATACGGCGTTTGGGGACTCCTGATGATCGGCATAATCAAGCTGGGCAACACCACGTATATTGATCAAGGTTATGGTTGATGATGCACCATATTGCGAGATGACAACACCAGCGGCAATTTTATCCAATTGTTCCGAACTTGTGATGCCGTAGTTTGCAAGCTGGTTACCTGACAGTGCTGTCAGGGAGATAGGCACATCCTGAACTTTTTGTTCACGCCTTTGCGCCGTCACGACAATTTCATCCATCTTGTCAATAGAGGAGGAAGGCGAATTCTGGGCATATGCTGAATGACCGGCAGATAAGCCAATTATTGTTGAGCTCACCAGGGCAGCCCGCGTTACTATTTTCATTGTTTCACTCCGTTTGTTAATATCTGTTGTTTCGAACTTGTAATTGTATCGATTATTTCAGGACCAATTCCCGGCCTGGATCATATAAAGGCTCGGACAATAGCCGAGCTTCTCGCGAGTGACCCAAAATGTTGAGTTTGAAGCCTTCTTTTTCTGTCAAGAGTTCGGTAGATACGTAACCAAAGGCTAAACTTGCATTCGTCCGGTGCCCATAGCCCCCTGAAGTTACATAACCTGCGTAGGTATTATTATGCCAAATGGCTTCATTAGCAGAAGCATCGGCGTCATCAGCATCTACTAAAAAGCAAGCAAGTTTGTGGGGGGGAACAGTGTCACGGTCATGCAAGGCAGCGTCCCGTCCAATAAAATCAGGTTTGTGATAATCTATGTGAGCATCCAGGCCGCACATTTTTGGTGTGTAGTCTCTGGTGAACTCATGTGACCAGATGCCAATGCTTTTCTCCAGTCTCATGGAGAACAGGGCGTAAATGCCGTAGTTGCTTACGCCAAGTTCCTCTCCAAGCCGCATCGCCAACTTGTAAATTGAACGTAAATGCAATGCCGGGACATAGATTTCATATCCAAGTTCACCACTTATGGAATGGCGGCTGACAATGGCTGAGGTATATCCGATATCGATTTTTGCAACCCGGAGATATGGCAACGCTTCCGCACTAACATCGCTGGCTGTCATACGCTGCAAAAGTTCACGTGATCGAGGGCCGGTTATTGCAATGCCTTGATAGGCATCGGACAAGTTTGTCAGCGTTACGCCGCTGGTTGGCATATGCTCTTCAAACCAACGCATGTGCCAGTTCTGCAAATACCCGGATCCGGTTAAAAGAAACCGGTCGCTGGATACACGCATAATTGTGAGTTCGCCCATCAAGCGCCCCGCTGATGACAACAGGGGCGCGGTTTGAACTTCTCCAACTGACGGTAGTTTGTTGGCAACAATTCTGTCGAGCGCCGCTTCAGCCGAGGGACCTGAGAATTCATACTTGGCAAAGGATGAACAATCGAACACCCCGACACCTTTCTGTACAGCCAGGCACTCTAGTCCAACCTTCGGAAATGCGTTTGAACGCTTGAGAGAAGCCGCTTCTTCCGGGACGGACCCGTCAGGTGCAAAATACAGGGGCTGTTCGAGGGCATAGCCCACACCGAAAACGGCATTTTGTTCAGCCAGGGTATCGTATAGCACGTCGGTTTTCACGGGGCGTCCTGCTGGCCAGTATTCATTGGGATAAGCAATTTGGAACCGCTTTGCGTAAAATTCGCGGGCTTTATCTATCACGTAGGTTGGGCTGGCGTAGTCCCCAAAACGAGCTACATCCATGGCATAAACATCGCCATCAGGTTCACCATCGATTATCCATTGCGCCAAGGTCAGGCCAACGCCACCGCCTTGTGCAAAGCCGGCCATTACACCGCAAGCAGACCAATAGTTTGGCACACCACGAACAGGCCCGACCAAAGGATTGCCGTCAGGCGTAAATGTAAACGGCCCATTGATCTGGCGCCGAATGCCAGCTGCGGCGACCGATGGAAACCGCTGAAACCCTTTCATCAAGGCGTCACTAAGGCGCTCCAAATCTGGAATCAGTAGTTCGTTCTCGCCGTATTCCCAAGGTGTGCCGTCTACGGCCCAAGGCGTTGCATTCTTTTCATAAACCCCCAGCAAGACACCCTGGCGCTCTTGCCGCAAATAAATTTCTGCGTCCAGATCCAGAACCAGTGGCAATTCCGTTTCAAGAGCCGCAACTTCGGCAATATCTTCTGTTAAAAGGTAATGGTGCTCCAAAGGAATGAGGGGCAGCTGTACACCGACCATGGCCCCCATTTCCCGCGCCCACAAACCGGCAGCATTAACCACATGTTCGGCTTCAATTTCACCTTGGTCAGTAATGACGCGCCACGTTCCCCGCCCCGTAGGCTGCAAGTCGATTACCCGCGTGTGACGATAGATTTCCGCACCCTGCATACGGGCTGCTTTTGCATAAGCATGAGTGGCACCGGATGGATCAACATGGCCTTCATGCTTGTCGTAAAGGGCGCCGTATAATTCACTTGCATCTATGATAGGGCATAGTTTGGCAATGTCACTCGGCGTAACCAATTCTGTTTCAAGGCCCATAGTGCGGTGCCGTGCATGATCTGCCTTGAGAAACTCCCAACGTTCTTTGGTTGCCGCGACATTAAGGCCGCCGGTCATATGCAGCCCAACGTCCTGTCCAGATATTCTTTCTATTTCTTCGTATAAGGAGATTGTATATGACTGCAGGCGTGCCACACCGGGATCGCTATTCAGAGCGTGAAATCCTCCGGCGGCGTGCCAACTGGAGCCAGCTGTCAGCTCTTTACGTTCGATAAGTACAACGTCTGACCAACCGAGTTTGGTCAAATGATACAATACACTGCACCCGACGACCCCGCCACCTATAACTGCTACGCGACAATGTGATTTCATCTACTCTCTCTTTACCTGATTGTCCGGTAAAAGAGCGTAACCACCATTTCGGAAGCCTTCCAGCTACATGATTTAGGGCCATTTGTCTTTTTTTTAGGGTCGCCTTCGCATAAAGGGGATTGGAGCGCGCATTCCGTTTCCAGCATGTTTGCGTTACGGATTATAAAACATCTCAATGTAGTCGAACACATCCTGCCTCATTTCGCATACTGCGTTTTAACGTATCATGCAACGACTGGACTTGCCCCGTAAAAGTGGAGGGATTTTCTGATAGTATTTCACATTCAGGAGGTTCTTATGAGCAAGCAAGCATGAACGACGCGTATTTACGGAAGAATTCAAGCACGAAGCAGTTCGCTTAGTTGAAACGAGTGGACGAACAATTTCCCAAGTTGCGGATGATCTTGGGATTGGCCTTTCAACATTAACGCGCTGGAAGCGGGTTTATCGCGAAGCCGATTTGTTGTCAGGGCCACACGATGATGTAACGAAGGAATTGGCGCGGTTACGCAAAGAGAATGAAATCCTGCGTCAGGAGCAAGAGATTCTGAAGCGTGCCGCAACTTTTTTCGCCAAGGAGGGAAGTCGATGAGATTCAAGCTCATCGATGCCGCGAAGAATGAATTCCCCGTGCACCGCCTGTGCAATGTTCTGGACGTTAGTGAAAGCGGATACTTTGCCTGGAAAATCCGCGCACCCAGTCAACGACCGTTGAGCGACATTGTCGTACTGGCGCACATCCGGCCGCAGTTTAAGCTTTCCCATGAGACTTATGGATCACCCCGCATGCATGTCGAACTGCGTGAAGACGATGTACATGTTGGCAGGCATCGCGTTGCCCGACTGATGCGGGATAACGGCATGAGCGCCTCACAAAAACGGCGCTACAAGAAGACAACGGACAGCGACCATGGTGGAAACAGTATTCAAGACTATCAAGAACGAACTGGGGTGGCGAACCAGTTTCCAAACCCGCGCAGCAGCCGAATTGGCCCTTGGCCGATACATCGACGGCTTCTATAATCCACGTCGGCGACATTCCGCTTTGGGGTATAAATCGCCGGTGTCATTCGAGGCCAATATGGCCATCACAGAGGGAAAGCCTCTCCACTCAATCAGGGCAAGTCCACGTTTAGGCGGCAGCAGTTTACCTGTTACAAATCATTCCCTATCCGATAAATCATCCCGATCCATAGCTGCTCTCTACACAGAACAGCTTGGATTAGAAATCAGCTGATGTGGCAAGTCCTTTTGTCAACAGAATCCAGGGTCATTTATCCAAAGTTAAAGCCAAGGCCAAGGTTTTCCATCACCGACCGCATAAAAAATACCCGCGATATTTCTATCGCGGGCACATCAGCGGGGAGGAAAATTTACGCTTGCAAACTACCAGTTGACGGTAAAGTTCACACCATATGTCCTTGGGGCAGCAAATGTATAGTTATAGGCACCCCACAAACCGGAAGCACTGGCATAGGTGATAACATCCGTATCTTCAATATTCCGGATATAAGCCTGGACGCTCCAGTCTTCATTACCGTTGGTGTAGGTCAGCATCACATCAGACCGAATATAGGAGTCTTGCTGTTCACGGACAAAGTTCGTGTATGCCAGATATGAGCTGCTTTCAAAGCGACTCTGCGCGCGCGCGGTAAGGATACCGCCCGGCAATTCAAAGTCATGCTCATAACCTGCCATAAGCTGCCAGCTCGGAGACTGGGGCGGTTTGTTGCCTGCAAAATCTGAACCGGCGGCACAAGCGTCATTTATAACACTTGTACAAAACTCTGTGAATTCAGCATGCAAGTAACTTACAAAGCCATCAAACCGTCCGTTTTCAGCAACAAGCGCCTTCCACTCCAGCTCAACACCGTAAATTTCTGATTTGCCGGCATTGAAAACTGTTGTCACGCCATCCTTGAACTGGGAAATCTGCTGATCTTTATAGTCATAATAAAAACCCGTCAGGTTTACTTCCAGCTTGTTATCCAGGAAACGGTTTTTAGATCCTATTTCGTAAGCGGTAATAGACTCTGGACCATATTGTGCAACATCCGTAAAGCCACCAGCCTTATACCCCGTGCCCATTTTGGCATAAAGCATGCTGTCTTCATTCAAATCATAATTAATGGCAAAATGATAGGTTGTCTTGTTGCTCTCGGATGATGCGTCGACAGGTAGATCACCTCCACCATAGTTGTTATATCCGCGACGATGTTTGGTATCTTCTGAATAACGAATACCGCCTTCTACCTTGAACTCATTCGTCAACTGGTAGCCGATCTGGGCAAAAGCAGACTTGGATTCTGCTTCAATATCAGGATAAATAAACTGGAAAAGATTGGCAGGAGCATTAGCGACACTCCAGTCCTGGAAAAGGCTGGCAAGATCATTCTTGCTCTTGAAGTAGAAGCCTCCGACCATCCATTCAAAAGGGCTTTCGCCTGTGGAAGCCAGACGAACTTCCTGAATGAGATCATCAACAACTTCATCGGTATCAAAGTAGAATGATCCCGCTTCGGTACCATCAAGATCACGCAGGTGTTTAATGTCCTGCTCGCGCTTGCCACCGAGATAAGACAGTTCGGCTATGCCGAAATCATATTTGACATTCCACTGGATATATTTTGTTTCACTGTCCAGACGCTGCTGGGGAAGACCATGGAATGAACCTTTACTGTCCAGCTCGGGCATCACATCGTTAACGATACCTCCTGGTCCAATCGGAATGCCCAGATAGGTTGGCCCAACTGCCTTGATTTTGGAATAACCTGCGGTAAGCAAAACAGAAAGCTCATCCGTCGGGTCAAAGAGAACCTGCAGGCGTGCAGCTGAAGAACCTGCATCATCCCCGGGTTCTGCGGGAGCTTCATTTGTGCGATAGCCGTTCCGGCTGTTTGTAGCGAATGCCGCACGAACCTTGATTTTGTCGGTGACAGGGACATTAATCATACCTTCTGTAGTCAAGGCCTGATAGTTACCATATCCAACGGACGCTTTCGCTTCAAACTCATCCTTTGGCTTGGCAGTTACAAAGTTGATGGCGCCAGCCGTCGCGTTACGACCATAAAGTGTACCCTGAGGCCCGCGCATAACTTCCACACGTTCCAGGTCAAACATGGCGTCATTAAGCCCCTTCACACGCTGGTAATAAAACCCGTCAAGGCTGATAGCCACCGCCGGATCCCCAATTTCTGTCGTGTCGCGGCTCGACACACCGCGCATTGTAACAACAGTGCTAATCCCGTCGGCAGAAAGACTAATACCAGGAATGTGCGTAGCCATGTCACGAAGATCCTTAATACCGTTCTTGGACAGCTGATCACTGTTCAATACCGATATGGCCACAGCAGTATCCTGCAGACTGGTCTCACGCTTCTGGGCAGTAACCGTAATTTCTTCAAGAGCAGCAAACTGACTGGATTGCGCAAACGCCGGCGCATTCCCAAGCGTACCCAGCAGAACTCCGGCTGCTACACCTGTTTTTAAAAAACCTTTATATTTCATGGCACTTCCTTCCTATTCTGGATTGTGAATTCAATTCGACAAGTCTTTTTACCGACTAAAACAGGTCGTTAATATTAATGCTATATATGTAATCGATTACATTTGTAATTATAGAAATTCTACACAAAACTCTAATAAATCAGGTGATGATATTTATTCTTAAACTAAAAGCGTCTCTGGTCCGATGATTACAAAGCGCAAAAACCATATCCTCCCTCAATATATTATTTATTCTTCTGATTATATTCTCATAATCTAAACACCTCCTTCCCTTCACGCAATTACAAATATCATTCAACCTTGTTGCGCTTATCGCAACATCGCTCCGGAAAAGGCATGATTTAACCAACTGAAATACAGCTTGTCCTGTTCCCTTCACGGCACACCACTCTCAAGGCTTGACCCAACAGGCGTTCTCCTGCGACGATTTGACGGCTGCCGCAATAAACCTGACGCCCTTCAGGCCATCATCCACTCCGGGCAGAAGCGCCCTTACCAGTTGACTGTCCGCCGTTTCATTCCTTACAAGCAAGGCGGTGTCTTTATATAACTGGCCAAGCGCCTCGAAATATCCTTCCGGATGACCTGCCGGGAGCCGCGCTGCACCGGAATTCCCCTTGGAAATGGTCTCGCATTTATCGCCAGGACGACACAGAACAAGATTGTCCGGCGTTTCCTGTTGCCAGAAGATGCTTCCGGCTTCACCATAGATACGGATCCCGAGATCATTGAGGTGCCCGATAGCAATCTGGCTACTCCACAACATGCCTCTGGCACCACCCTTGAAACGCAACATTATATGGGCGTTATCATCAAGCACCCGGTTTTCTCCAAAACTCTGGAGGTCGGCTGAAATTTCCTCTACTTCAAGTCCGCTTATGTAGCCAGCCAGATGATAGGCGTGCGTTCCAATATCACCTACACATGCAGAGAGCCCTGCCTTGTCCGGGTCCAGTCGCCAGGATGCCTGCTTTGATCTTTCTTCTTCGCCGGAAACCGCCAGCCATCCCTGTGGATATTCCACCTGGACCATACGAATTGTTCCGATCTTTCCGGCCATGATCATTTCTCTCGCTTCGCGCACCATGGGATAGCCCGCACAGGTATGTGCGAGCGCGAACACCAGTCCGCTGCGCCTGACCAAATCCTGCAACTGTTCCGCTTCCTCAACCGTAGTCGTCATCGGCTTGTCGCATATCACATGAATGCCATTATCCAGGAAAGCCCTGGCCGCAGCAAAATGAAGATGATTTGGCGTTACGATAGCAACCACATCAATGCCGTCTTCCCGGGCAGCTTCCCTGTCAGCCATGACCCGGAAGTTGTCATAGATCCTGTCGTCATCCAGATACAGTTCCCGTCCGGTTGTCCGGTTATTTTCACCGGAAGTCGAGAAACAGCCCGCTACCAGTTCATACTGGTCGTCAAGTCGGGCCGCCGCTCTGTGAACCGGTCCAAAGAAAGAGTTCTGGCCGCCCCCGATCATACCAAGCCTCAGACGGCGATTACCTGGTTTCCTGCTCCTCTTCTCAGGCATCCGTAACTCCCAGGATTACTTTATTCAGGGCGCTATCCCGTTTCCGTCGCGCAAAGTTGTCAAAGGACTGCTCTGTGACCTGAATGATATGATTCTCAATAAACTGCTTGCCTTCACGGGCTCCGGCCCCTGAATCCTTCAGGCAACATTCCCATTCCAGAACAGCCCAGCCGTCATATCCATTCATTGCCAATTTTGAAAAAATGCCCCTGAAATCAACCTGCCCGTCTCCAGGGGAACGAAATCTGGCCGCCCGATCTTTCCAGCTGGCATAACCGGAATATACTCCCTGCCGTCCAGTGGGATTAAATTCAGCGTCCTTGACATGGAATGCGCGAATGCGATCCTTGTAAATATCAAGAAATTCGAGGTAATCCAGACCCTGTAACAACAGGTGACTGGGATCAAACAAAATATTACATCTTGGATGGTCGTCCACTGCCGACAAGAACTTTTCGAAGGTCGCACCGTCAAACAGATCTTCTCCGGGGTGAATTTCATAACAGACATCAACACCGGCCTCGTCAAAGGCATTCAGGATTGGGTGCCATCGCCTTGCAAGCTCTTCAAAGGCCTCTTCTATCAGCCCGTCCGGGCGAGGGGGCCAGGGGTAGAAGTAAGGCCAGGCAAGTGATCCCGAAAATGTGGCATGGGTCGGGAGTCCAAGATTCCGTGAGGCTTTTGCAGCAAGAAGTAACTGGCTGCGAGCCCATTCTGTCCGCGCCTCGTGCTTCCCCCTTACACTGGCAGGCGCAAAGGAGTCCTGCAATAAATTGTAAGCAGGATGTACTGCAAGCATTTGCCCCTGCAAATGGGTCGACAACTCGGTAATTTCCAAATTCCGGTCGGCCAGCATACCTGATAATTCATCACAATAGGTTTGGCTGTCTGCAGCAAGCTGCAAATCAAAAAATGCCGGATCAAGTGTTGGAATCTGTATTCCCTTATAGCCCATCCCGGACGTCCAGTCCGCAAGACCTTCCAGTGAATTGTAAGGGGCCTCTTCTTTTATGAATTGAGCAAGAAAAATGGCCGGGCCTTTTATCGTTTTCATCATACTCTTTTCTGTTCGATTTATATTTAGGGGACTTCCCCGGATGAGCCCGCCCCCCGGTAAACGGAGCAGAGTTCTCTCCCGTCGACAAAAACAAACTTGCAAATCAGGAGGCCCATCTCAAAATGTAATCGTTTTCATTTTAACTAAAAAACTATATTAATCAAGTAATTTTGTATAGCTTAACTGCAGCGATATATATGACCAGATTTCGTAACGGGCAGTATCCGGCAAACAGGAAAGAGCTAAAAAACGTTGAAACAGATCAACTTCATTCGGAGCAACGAAAGTTATCGAATCTGCACAAGACGTTAAACTCAGGGATGATAAAATGGCGAACATCAAAGATATCGCAAAGAAAGCGGGCGTTTCTGTCGCCACAGTTTCAAGAGCTCTCAAACAACCGGATTTGGTCAAGGAAAGCACCAGAAACACTATTCTGCTGGCCATTAGCGAACTCGAATACAGACCCAACGCACTGGCCCGGGGACTGCGGCGGCAAAAAAGCGACAGTGTTGTTGTGGTCGTCCCTTTTATACACAACCCCTTTTTCTCAGGCATTGTTCAGGGTATTGAAAATGTAGCACACAGCCATGGCTACAAGGTTCTGCTGGGGGAAAGCCAGAACAACCAGGAAAGACTGGACAGCTATGCCGACATGCTCATGACCAAGGAAGCTGACGGCCTGATCCTCCTGGGGGCCCTTTTGCCCCGAGAGGCATCTGAAGAACTTGCCCGGACTGGAAATTGCAACTTGCCTCTCGTTCTTGCCTGCGAGTATTTTGAGGAATATCAGTTTCCAAACGTAAGAATTGACAATATTGGGGCCGCCAGGAAAGCAACGGAACATCTGATCGATCTTGGTCACAAACGGATTGCCAAAATTACCGGCCCCATGGACAATTCTCTTGCGCGGGATCGGCTGCGCGGCTACCGGGATGCCCTTCAATCCGCACAAATCCCTTTCGACGAAAATCTTGTAACCCATTCTGATTTTGCTGTTCGTTCCGGCTATGAAGCCATGAAGCATATTTTTCAGGCCGCCCCGGACGTTACATCAGTATTCTGCGCCAATGACGAGACCGCACTTGGCGCTATCCGTGCGATCAAGGAGCGGGGATTGTCCTTGCCCGACGACATCTCAATTGTCGGTTTCGACAATGTGTGGTTTTCAGAATTTACAGACCCCCCGTTGACGACAATCTCCCAGCCCCAACTCAAGATTGGCGAGACAGCAATGAAAATGATGCTGGATATTTCAAGCGGTAATATGGAACTTCCACGCCAGGAAATACTGCAATATGAATTGATCATCCGGGGTTCCACAGCATCCGTTAAATCCTGAGGCTAGGCCTCCGGTTCCCGGACCGGCTCACTTTATATTTATTCCTTGCCCCCCGGAGAAGCGGAAAGTTTCGCCCGAGACCTGTCCCATAACCAGATCAGGGCAAAAATAATGACAAGTCCGGCGGGAAGCATTGCAATAGCCTGAAATGTCTCTGATGCGGCATAAACCAGCGCCTTGTGAAGTTCTTCCGCTGTCAACTGCATGAAAGCGTCAGCTCCTCCCGCATACTCCTGTTTGGCCTGATCAAAAATCCTTCCCATCATGGGCAGAAAGAAAGTGCTGGACGCAGCCCCGGCTGTAGCAACCAGACCGATAAAGAAAGCACCCCCGCGAGGAAAACGTTCGGAAACTGAGGCCAGAATTGTTGGCCAGAGGAAGCAAACTCCAGTACCCCAAACCGTTGCTGCGGCTAGAGCGGTCAGAGGCGAATTGGCCAAACTTAGCCCATAAAGGCCGATGATGGTAAGAATGCTGCTATAGAACATCAGTGCTACCGGTGAAATCTTGTGCATTAATGCACCGGCAAAATGGCGCATAACAAACATCAATCCACTGACATAAACCAGTATCCAGATACCTCTCATGCCAACGGTTTCCGTCAGGACAACATCGACAAACTGCCCTGGTGACAGCTCCGATCCGGCCGCCAGCAAGATAGCAACCATCCAGACAATAAAACCAGGGGACCGAAAAACTTCCTTCATCATGTCGCCCCAGGGAATACCTGCGCTTGCCCTTTCTGTCGCCGGGAAAATCATCCCGCGCACCAGCAGCAGAATGGCTATTGATGGAAGGAACAGAAGGGATATTTTAACTTTCCATCCAAGCTCACCTGTTGCCAGCAGAAGCGCCGCGAGCCCACCAACGATCAGCCCCCCCGGCCACCAGGCATGCAGGGCGTTGATCTTTCCTGTTTTCTGATCAGGATACAGGGCGGCAACCAGTGGATTAATGGTGGCTTCAATACACCCCCAGCCAATACCCATCACAAGAACGCCGATACGAATGACGGTGACGGTATCTGCACCTTCTGCCACTATGTCCGATACCAAAAGCAGACCTACTCCGGCAGAAATAGAGGACGCCGCCAGAATCATCATTCTTTTCATGCCGATAAAATCAAGGAGCGGGCTGGCAAAGAACAATGTTACAGCAAAGCCGATAAACGCCGTGCCCAATACCTCCCCCGACATTTGTGTAGCATAAAGCGCACCCAGGGGAACAAAGTATAATTGCTGCATTTCACCAATGATTCCGGCCCTTAGAGAATGAGCCGCGCCTGCTGTGAATAATGCCAAAATGGCAATGATATACAGTCGCCTTACATGTAAATCTTCACTTTTCCCGGTCGTCATTTTTAGTATTCCCTGTTTTTTTTATCGCAACATTTCAAAAATGTAATCGTTTACATTTCTGAAATGTAAGTTTATAGTGCGCGCATGTCAATTATAAACCCGTGAATTAGCGATAATGTCTCAAACAAGTAAATCCAGACCGACAACGGGCATTACAATTGTATTGTTCGGCGCCACAGGTGACCTGGCCAGCAGAATGCTTGTTCCCAGCCTGTTTTCCCTTTGGCTTTCAGACCCTTCAGCCAATCTTGTTTCTATTATTGGCACCGGAAGAAGCGTAATCTCGTCAGATGACTTTCGCAATAGCGTATCTGCTATTCTGAAGGCGGAACAGAAGAAGGTTCCATCCCATGAGGCGCTCAGTGGTTTCCTGGACATAATTCAGTACCTTCATACCAGTACAGACCATCAGGAAACCTTTGATGCCCTTGGCGAAACGCTGCGTGCAACCGGTTCCGAAGAAGTCATTTTCTATCTGGCGACTCCTCCGGCCTCTTATGGTCCGATCTGTGAAAGTCTTTCTCGTTCGAAGCTCAACAGCAGCAGGAGCAGAATTGCCATTGAGAAACCAGTTGGTCATGATTTTTCCTCCTGTGAAGCCATAAACAATGCTGTCGGCGCCTGTTTCAGCGAGAGCCGTATTTTCCGCATTGATCATTATCTTGGGAAAGAAGCTGTCCAAAATCTGCTCGCTCTGAGATTTGGCAGCATGTTCTCCGATTCACTGTGGAACAAGGACTTCATTGATAATATTCAGATTAGCATCACTGAAACAGTAGGTGTAGAGGAGCGTTTTTCCTATTACGATCAATATGGTGCCTTACGCGATATGGTGCAAAACCATATTTTGCAACTGCTCTGCCTTGTCGCCATGGACCTTCCTGAAATGCTTGATGCAAATTCAATTCGCCATGAAAAACTGGAAGTGATGAAAAAGCTTCTGCCCGTTAAAAAAGAAAATATTGCACTCGGTCAGTATGGCGATTCCGAAACTGTAAAAACAGTTAAAAGCTATAGCAATGACATTGGTGACAAGGCATCAAACACCGAAACCTATGTAGCGATCAAAGCAGAGCTGGATTGTGATCGCTGGAGAGGTGTGCCCTTTTACTTGCGTACAGGCAAACGCCTGCCGGAAAGACTCGCGGAAATTGTCGTCTGTTTTAAACCTGTCAGGCATCCTCTCTTTGGAGACCCGAAGAAACTGCCAACCAATAAACTTATCATTCGACTCCAGCCAGGAGAAAGCATCAAACTGCGTTTGACGATTCAGGAACCTGGCTCTTCGCCTGAAAAATATACTCTGAAAGCGGCCGACCTTGTGCTTGATCCAGGGCAGAAATTTGGCGGGGTGCCGGGCAAATCAGCCTACGAGCGAATTTTACATTCCCTTCTCAGAAACGATGCTACGTTGTTTGTAAAACGTGAAGAAGTCGAACTGGCCTGGCAGTGGATTGATATCATTACCTCACTCATTGGCAATGAGAATATACGGCCTGAAATTTATCCCGCTGGCAGTCATGGACCGGCCAGCGCGGACAAATTATTATCTAAAAATGGACATAAATGGCATGAATAAAGCACCTCATCCTTATCTGCAGCCATACTGGAGAAGTTTCCCTGCACAGGAATCCGCTCTGGACTATGCGAAGCAGCAAATAGAAGGTCTGCTGATCAACGCCATTGACAGCAAGGGATCAGCCCTTTTCGCCGCCGCCGGTGGAGAAACCCCAAAACCGCTTTATGCTGCCCTATCACACAGCGTCCTGCCCTGGGACAAGGTTTCAATCCTTCCAACAGATGAACGTTGGGTGCCCTATAGTCACCCCTACAGCAATGCCCGCATGCTTGAAAAAATTCTCCTGCAGAATAACGCCAGCCGGGCGCAAATAATCCCCCTGTATGCAGGCGCTCCTGCGCCGGCAGAAGCCGTTCCCTTTATTTCCGATCGGCTGAATGAATTAAAACTCCCGATCGACGTGACATTGATCGGAATGGGCACCGATGGTCATGCCGCTTCTCTTTTTCCCGGCGCACCGGAACTGTCACATGCCCTCGACCTTCGCAACCCGCTTCCCGTGTCTGCAATCACCCCGGATCCGATGCCTGCGGCGGCACCGGTTGCAAGAATGTCTCTTTCCCTGAGCACACTTGCTGCATCGGATAAACTCTATCTGCTGATTTTCGGCGAGGACAAATTGGAAACCCTGCACCGGGCATTCGATGATAATTTTCCTTTTGACCCTCCGGTTCGCAAGGTTATCGAAGCGGCGGGTGATAAACTGGAAATCCTCTGGGCCCCCTAGGATCCGGACCCAGGATCAAGTGAGGACGAAGACCATGAATCCGACGATTGAAAAAGTAAGGCAACGCATTCAGGAAAGAAGCACAGAGACCCGGTCTGCTTACCTGGATAAGATCAACCAGGCAAAAGGGGACAAGCCCTTCCGTGGAAGCCTGAGTTGCGGAAACCTGGCGCATGGCCTGGCGGCTTCATCGGTGGGAGACAAGCTGCTTCTCAGGACATCCCGCAAGCCAAATATTGCGATCGTCTCCGCCTATAATGACATGTTGTCCGCACATCAGCCTTTTGAAAACTACCCGGATATCATTCGCAAGGCCGTCAGGGAAGTAAACGCCACAGCCCAGTTCGCCGGTGGCGTGCCGGCCATGTGCGACGGTGTCACCCAGGGCCAGGACGGCATGGAACTTTCCCTCTTCAGCCGGGACGTGATCGCAATGGCAACAGCCGTTGCCTTGTCACACAACATGTTTGACGGCGTTCTTTGCCTTGGTGTGTGTGACAAGATTGTCCCGGGCCTGCTGATCGGTGCCCTGTCTTTCGGTCATCTGCCCGTTATCTTTGCGCCCGCCGGTCCGATGACATCCGGTCTTCCCAATAAGGAAAAAGCACGTATTCGCGAACTTTATGCCCAGGGCAAAGTGGGACGGGACGAACTTCTGGAGGCCGAATCCCAATCGTATCACGGGGCGGGAACCTGTACCTTCTACGGTACTGCCAATTCCAATCAGATGCTGATGGAAGTGATGGGTCTGCACATACCGGGCAGTGCTTTTATTAACCCGGGCACCCCGCTTCGGGATGCTCTGACCGGGGCATCAGCCAGACGTGTGTGCGAGATCACAGCCCTGGGCGATGACTATCGTCCTCTGGGCGAGATCATCAATGAAAAGTCGATTGTAAATGCCATTACCGGGCTGCTGGTCACTGGCGGCTCGACGAACCACACCATACATCTGATTGCGATTGCACGAGCCGCCGGCATTCTGGTTGACTGGCAGGATTTTGATGATATTTCTTCCGCCGTTCCCCTGCTTTGCCGTGTTTATCCGAACGGCAGGGCCGATGTAAATCATTTCCACGCCGCTGGCGGGCTGGGTCTGGTTATCAGAGAGCTGATAGAAGCAGGTCTCCTGTATAAGGATGTTGGTACCGTCTATGGCTCTTCCCTTGAAAGTTATACCATGGAGCCCATGCTTGAGGACGGGAATCTCACCTGGTCTGCCGCCCCTGAAGCCAGCCTAGATAACGAGATTATCCGGCCGGTCGGAAATCCGTTTGAACATAACGGTGGCATACGTCTGATGAAGGGGAACCTGGGACGCGCGCTGGTCAAAACCTCCGCAGTCTCCCGGGAGCACCGTATTATTGAAGCCCCGGCGATGATTTTTGATGACCAGAATGATTTGCTAAAAGCCTACAAGGACGGCAAACTTTGTAAGGATTTTATCGCCGTAGTCCGACATCAGGGACCGTCAGCCAATGGCATGCCAGAGCTTCACAAACTGACTCCAACGCTCTCTTCTCTGCAGAACGATGGATATAAGGTAGCTCTTGTCACAGACGGCAGGATGTCCGGTGCGTCGGGTAAAGTTCCGGCCGCCATTCACCTGACGCCCGAGAATGGCCTGAACGGTGTTCTTCTGAAGCTTGTTGATGGTGATCCCTTGCAACTGAATTGTCAGACAGGTGAACTGAACGTATTGCTGGCGACCGACATACTGGATAGCCGGCCAATGTCCAGAGGCCGTTCGGAACCCGTGACCGGCATGGGTCGTGAGCTTTTCGCCAATATGCGGAAATATGTTACTTCAGCGGAAACGGGAGCCTCTGTCCTGATGGGAGATTACGAGTGACAGACGTTCTTGTAGGGGATGTTGGCGGTACAAATATACGCCTAGCCTGCGTTATCACGACTGACGATGGTTATTCAACACTGGATCGCATCAGACAGTATAACGGAGACGATTTTCCGACTCTTTACGACGCTATTGATGCTTATATAAAGCAGGAAAATGCCGGACAGACACCAACATCTGTTGGTCTGGCTGTAGCTTGTCCCGTCGATGGCGACTTTATCCAGCTCACAAACCGCAACTGGTCTTTCAGTCAGGAAGCCCTCAAAAGCCAGCTAAACAGCCGCCGGCTTGTCGTTGTGAATGACTTCTCTGCCATATGTTATGCATTGCAGGACCTGATACGCACAGACCAGATTTACTGGCTTAACAGCAGCAAGCCAGGCGCACAGGAATTTTCCGGCACGGTCGCTGTCTTTGGGCCGGGCACCGGCCTTGGCGTTAGTGTAATGCATTTCGACGGCAAACATCACGCCCTGCTTTCCGGGGAAGGTGGCCATACCAGTTTTGCGCCTGTGGACGCAGAAGAGATATATCTCCTCGATACCCTGACGCAACGTTTTGGGCGTGTTTCGAACGAACGTCTTCTCTCCGGTCCTGGACTTGAGAATCTGTATTCTGTTCTGGCCCACCAGGACTCCCTGCCACCGCTATCCGCGACCGAGATTACCTGCCGGGCCCTGGAAGATAACGATCCGCTGTGTCAGCGGGCATTGACCCGGTTCTGCAAGATACTTGGCGGTTTCGGCGGCGACCTGGCCCTGTCAGTAGGTGCCGACGCAGTTATTGTCGCGGGTGGTATGGTGCCCAGATTCCTCGAATATTTCGAAGATAGCCCTTTTCTAAACAGTTTTTCCGACAAAGGTCGATTTGCAAGCCAGCTTGCCCAGCTCCCGGTCGGTGTAATAACACACCGGTTTCCCGGCCTTCTTGGGATTAAAACTTACACAATGGAGCAATTAGGTGATTGATTTTCAGGCATATCTGAAAGAGTCCAGAGTCATTCCGGTCCTTAAGCTCAATGAAGAGGACGAGACCATCGCAATCGCGGAAGCCCTTGTCCTTGGGGGAGCCAAAGCTCTCGAGATTACCCTCCGAACACCTCGCGCCCTTGATATGATCAGTCTGTTGCGGCAACGTTTCCCTGATACTCTGGTTGGCGCAGGAACAGTGATTAACGGCTTAACTCTTGGTTTGGCAGTCGATGCCGGCTCGCAGTTTATTGTCTCACCGGGTCTCACCTCTGCCCTGGCTCAAGCAGCACAGGAAAAGGCTGTTCCCTTTTTACCCGGTGTTGCTACGGCATCAGAGATTATGACTGGCCTGGATGCCGGTCTAAACCTGTTCAAATTCTTCCCGGCAGAAATCTCTGGCGGCATTCCTGCCCTGAAGGCCTTCAAGGGACCCTTTTCTGATGTATCCTTCTGTCCTACCGGGGGTATTTCAGCAGCAACGGTGGAAGATTATCTCAACCTGCCCAATGTGGTTTGCGTTGGTGGAAGCTGGATGGTGGATGATAATCTTGTACAGAGCAGGAACTGGCATGCGATACAAAAACGCATGGCTGCTGCCCTTGAAACCCGGGCAGACTTGACTTAACGCACCGGGAGGGGTTTTAGCGCCAAACGGGCAAGAATCCAGTAGGTCAAAAAGGCTGGCAGCATTGAATCAAGAGCCGGAACCGAGAAAATGCCAAAATCATTGATCAAACTCAGGAGGCCGGTGACAATGCCGGTAA
This sequence comes from Sphingomonadales bacterium, assembly GCA_965227345.1. Taxonomy (GTDB): domain Bacteria; phylum Pseudomonadota; class Alphaproteobacteria; order Sphingomonadales. The sequence continues at coordinate 2,626,799 of OZ245755.1, read as the reverse complement.
ACCAGGCAAAAAAAGCGGGCCAGTTATAATTGGCAAGGTTTTCCTTGTCTTCAGAAATGTAGCTTCCACGTTTGATCAGGAAAAAGTCACATACATATATGCCGCAAAGGCTGGGTACAGAGATTGCCAGCAGGCTTATGTAAGGCACAAATATATTTACCACATCAAAGGTGGAAATAATGGTGGCGCCTATGCCGACAGCTGAGGTGACTTTCCAAAAGCGCAGGCGATCACCACAGGCAGAAATTCCCAAACCTGCCGAGTAAAGCAGGAGCGAGTTACTCGATACCGTCGAGAAAACAAGTACAATCAGGGCGCCTGCGCCAATACCCAGAAATAACATTATGTTGATAAGATCCTGTTCTCCGGACAGAATTGTCGGGATTGCTGTAATCGTCATGACGATGGGAAAAGAAATTCCAAGGGCAAAAAAGATTGCGAACGCTGCCCCTTTCTGCCCGCGTGCAAACCTGGTGTAGTCGGGCAATGTAACAATCCCGCCGCTATATGCACCGATCACGACAGAAGCGGCCCCGCCCACACTCAGCGACCCGGTGCCGGGTGCTGACAGCAATGCAAGGTCGTAAGTCCCCAATGCTTTATAGGCGCCATAAAGTAATAGAGCCGCCATGAACGGGACGACCACTCGTGCGAGGCGGTCCAGTGTGTTGATGCCGTAAATAGCAAATCCGGTCATAATCAGGCCGCCGGCAACACTGCAAATTCTGGGGTCTACATGAATATTGAAGACCATACCGAAAACACTGGTCATTGCACTGCCAAAAAGATTACCAATGATCGCGAACCAGAATAAACTTATACTTGCTGTGATCAGGGCGCAGATTTTAAAGCCTTGAGACCCAAAGGCATGTCGCATTATCAAATAGGTCGACAATCTTGATCGGGTCCCGGTCAAGCCTGTGAAAACCCCCAGTGTTGCAAGTATCAGACATCCCAAAACGAAACCGGCAACTGCCGGATAAAACCCGGCCTGCTGGCTAACCTGAGTAGCCATAAGAAATCCCGGAACAGCTATGGTTCCACCAACAATAATGAGTGCAATGTGGTAGCCGCTAATGGTTGCCGAGGAGGCAACCGGGGTATGCTCGAAATTATTGTCTTCAATGGAATCTGACATTTGGGTTACTCTCCATTTCCGGGTTTCGAACGGCAGGAAACCGAAGGCGGCGCTTGCTGTAATAGAATATTGTATATTTTGCAAGGTGCTATGTACCGTTTACTTCGTTGCTTAATTGGCAACAAATGACATCGGGTGATGTTGTTGACGGAAAATACAGACGGTTGGTAAAAATGACGTCGAAACAATACCTTGCTACAAATGTTATTTTATGGAGCCTGAATGACTTCCATCGAAAACAACCAGCCGCATATCGGGTTCAAACTGGAAGAAAGTTCTGATGAGGTAAAGGTTTGCCTTCCGCCTGTTGCCAGTTGGAACGGAACAAGTGAACGTTTCGTCGTTGGTGCAGACCACAAGTGGGTTACAAGGGCAGAGCGTAGCGATTTTACAGAAACACCCGATTATAAAGAAACCCTGGCCTGGTTGCGGGATATCGCGAATGCCTGTGAAAACATTGAATTAAAAGTCATGGGGCAAACGGCCGGCCAGCGGGATATATGGTATACGGTGGTTGGCAATGGTGAACTGACGCCCGACAGGGTTCGGCAAACAGGCAAGGCCGTAATCCTTGTTCAGGCGGGCATTCACCCCGGGGAAATAGATGGCAAGGATGCCATGCTTATGCTTCTCCGTGATATGGTCTTGGGTGACAGAAAACATTTACTGGATGACTGCATTATATTGTTTGTTCCTATCCTGAATGTGGATGGTTTTGAAAGGTTTGGTCCCTTTAATCGTATAAATCAAAGGGGGCCGGTTAATGTTGGCTGGTCAACAAATGACTCGAACCTGAATCTGAACCGGGATTTTGGAAAACTCGATGCGCCGGAGACACGCGCCGTACTTTCTCTTGTTAATGAATGGCAACCTGACCTTTACGTGGATACACATGTCACTGACGGTGCCGATTACCAATATGATGTAACATTTGGGCACACAAGTGGTGCTCACGGCTGGTCTCCAAATATTTCACAATGGCTGGAAGATGCGTTACTTCCGGATGCCCGTGAAGCCCTGATGAGAGAGGGGCACACGCCCGGTCCATTAACGCTCGCTGTTAACGACCGGGATTTTCAGGATGGCCGTATTGGATTTACAGCAAACGCACGTTTTTCAACGGGCATGTCTGATCTCCGTCATTTGCCCGCAATACTGGTCGAGAATCATTCTCTCAAGACGTTTAAACAGCGGGTACTGGGGATGTATGTCCTGCTGGAAAGCTTGATTGAGGGTCTCGCCAAAGGTCGGACCGGGCTACGTGATGCCGTGGAAAAAGACAAGTCACGACGCATGGAAAATGTTTCTCTGGGGTGGACTGTTGACCCGAATGTCAAATCAGAAAAGCAGCCTTTCAAAGGAATTCGATGTGAAGAGGTTTATTCCGGGATTGCCAAAGAAAACATCCCGCACTGGACAGGGGAGCCCGACAACCAGCCTGTTGCTGTTGTCAAGATGGACAAGCCGGTAGCTACGGCCCGCCGACCCAGGGCATATTATATTCCTCCGCATTTATCCGATATTGTACAGCGTCTTGAATATCACGGGGTTCTGGTGCAGCAATTACAGGATAAAAAGAAGCTGAAGCTGACGCGAACGCGTTTGCCCGAAGCCTGCGTAACGGGCGGGCGCCCGGAATTTGGTATTACAGGCACGACAGCATCCCGGGTCTCTGAAGGCAGGGTCCGCGTTACTGCGGGCAGGGCTGTACCGGAGATTATCGAAGTTGAAATGCCGGCAAAGAGTTATTGTATCCAAACAAATCAGCCGCTTGGAGATCTGGTGATGGTTCTGCTGGATCCACAATCACCGGATTCTTTTTTTCAATGGGGATTCTTTCTGGGCATAATGGAAAATACGGCTTACAGCGAACCCTATGTTCTGGATCCGCTGGCGCGGGAAATCCTGGCAGCCAGTCCGGCTCTTGCCGCCGAATACGCCCGGAAAATGAAGAAAGAGGAAAGGTTTGCCGAAAATGCGGAAATCCGGCGGGCATGGTTCATGAGCCATACGCCATATAATGACTGTCGGCATATGGTGTATCCGGTACTGCGCGAGGAATAAGCTATCCGTCGGACACTTCGTCGGTGGAGAGGGAAAGCCTTTTGGCAGCTTCTCCGTCCATGTTAATGAAGTTTATCCTGAAAATTTTATTATCCTGTATTTCTGCATATCCCATCACGTAACCGACCGTTTCCTTGCCTTCAATTGTGGCAAGTTCCCGATGGAAGGTGAAAATGCGGTCGGCAGTTGAAAAGCTCTCGATTGGCGGCATGACAATTTCAACTGAATCCACACTGGACTGGATTCTGTTGAAATTCTCCGCGAGCCCTTCATATCCTCTGGCACGTTCGGAACCATCGATAATCATAACAGCGTCAGGTGTGAAATATTTCGAGAAAGCATCCGCTGTATAGGCACCAGGTACCTTATAGGCACCGTTCCACCAGTTAAACATCTTCTCCAGGATGGTTCTTGCTGAAGGGACGGAACAGACAGTGTTCTCAATAACCTCTTTCTCGTCAGTCATATTCATTTGCCTCTCAATGCCCTGGTAGCAGGGATATCCGGCACGCCATCGTTTATAACAACCTTGTAAACTTCAAGAGCCAAACGTTCAGAAACATAACCATTCAGAACATCTTCGAGAACCTGTTCTGCATCTCTTTCTTCCGGATTGCCATAACCACCGCCACCACCGGAACGTGTCTCGATAATTTCATCTTTTTGTACAGTGGTTCTCCAGGTCCCCACGCGTTGTGACTTGTCACTATCCGGGAAAACATAGACACCGGACGGATCTGTATCATGACCGCCGTCAAGCCCCCAGGGTCGGGAATTCGATTTTTTTGTAATAGACAGGAATTCCCCGGCACCTTCAAAACGGATACGCCTGGATTGTCCGAGACCGCCTCGCTGTTTCCCTGCTCCGCCACTGTCTTCAACAAGCTCCATGCTTTCAATAAACATACTGCTGTTGGCTTCAAGTACCTCTACAGGCGTATTTCGCACCATAGTTGAGGAGATATGGTTTGTAGCATTCAGTCCATCGTGCCTTGCTGTAGCACCCCAACCAACCCCCTCATTGTTGCTCAGGGCAAAGGGACGGTTGGTCTTGTAATGTTTCCCGACCATCATGAAACCCAGGATGTCCCCACCGGAGGAGGCTGTCAGCTCTTCCGGAATTGCCTTGGCGAGCGCTTTGAAGATCAGTTCGGCGCTCCCGATAGCACTCCATTGCGTGTAGGTTGCAGAGGGGTATTCCGCATGGAAAATACTGCCAGGGCGTGTAATCACTTCAAGGGGACGGAAACTTCCGGCATTACTGGATTCATGCGGGCAGGCAATACATTTTAATGCGATTTTCCCCAACGTTTCCGTCAGTCCGACCGGCACGTTGACCGGACCCAATGTCGCATCGGCGGATTCACTGAAGTCAGCAATGAATTTATCGTCGGTTAAAGTTACCTTGACTTTCACCGACAGTGGACCCGACCCAAGTCCGTCATCGTCAATAAAGTCTTCGGCTTCCCAGGAACCGCGGGGCAGTTTGGCAAGATTCCGGCGAGTGACTTTCTCGCCGAAATCCATGATCTGTTCAACCGCCTCGTCAAAGGTTTCCGCACCAAATTTTTCGCGAATTGATATAAATCTGGCCTGTCCCGTCCGGGTAGCTGCAATCTGGGCCTCGAGATCGCCCAGCACATTTCGGGGCATACGCGAGTTAAACCGGATCAGCTCTATTATTTCCTTATCGGTTTTACCAGCCTTGACAACTTTCAGGCCCGGCAGAATAAGGCCTTCCTGATGCATATCTGTAGAGTCGAGAACATATCCGGGATCCTTGGCCCCCAGATCCATCCAGTGTGCCCGAATACAGGTAAAGGCAAACGGTTTCTTCTCACCCGGCATAAAGACCGGTGCAGCAAGCGTGACATCTGCAGCATGGGCAGAGTTCCAATAAGGATAATTCATGATGAGGATGTCACCATCCTGGAAATTGTCTTCGCCAATATATTCATGCAGTTTGACAATTGCATAATCGTTTGCACCCAGGAACATGGCCAGGCCGGGGGCATCTGCCATCAACTGCAGATTGCGGTTATAGACAGAGATACCAAAGTCGAAGACCTCGTAAATAACGGGATTGAATGCCGTCCTGACGAGAGTCCGGCGCATTTCCTCGGCAGCAGACAGAAGGTATTTCCGGATAATTTCTGTAGTTGGTCCATCAATCATGATTTTACAGTCCTTATGACAAGATACCCATAGTCATCGACTGTGACAGTCTGGCCGGTGTAGATGACTGTGCTGCAAGTTCCCTCATCGATAATAGCCGGTCCGGTAACAGAATGACCCGCGTATAATTGGTCGCGCTGATAGATGCCGAAACTGGTCATCCGGTTCCGGGCAAAACAAAATGCCTCCCGATCACCCGCCGGTGTTGCAATAGTGCCCATGGCTACCCGTTGTTCCATCTTTTTCAGTTCGGGCTTTTCAAGCAGCCCGACCCCGCCAACACGCAGGTTGACAATCTCCAGAGACTCATTGATCTGGTGACCATATCGCTCAAGGTGACTGCGATTGAAAGCATCTGTCAGGCCGGAGGTCGACGCCCCGTCCCCGATAGCGATGCTGAGTGTATGTTCCTGCCCGACATACCGCATGTCAACCTTGCGCAAAAGTTTTCGGTTCTTTTTCGGCATCCCCTGGGCTTCAAGAATTTGCGAAGCCTGCTTCTCCAGCTCCTGAAACAGGCTCTCAACACGAGGGAGTGCTTCTTCTGTCAGGTCTGCTATATAAGTCCGGGAAATATCCGTCATGAGATCGGAAGACATCATCCCCCAGGCCGAGAAAACTGACGGGAAGCGGGGGATCACAACCTCGGAAATATCCATTTCATAGGCGACCAGAGGAGCGATAAGGGGTCCCGCGCCACCAAAGCCAATAATGGTGAAGTCTTTCGGGTCCAGTCCCCGTTCGACAGTAAGCTGCCGCAGTGCTCCAATTGTCTGGGCTGCAATGACCCTGAAAATGCCGCTGGCGGCCTCAATCCCGGAAAGTGACAGGGTATCCCCCAGATATTTCCTGATCCCTTTGGCCGCTTTTTCGACATTAAATTCGATTTGGCTACCCTCAAAACTCTTTGGATGCAAAAAGCCGAGAACGGCTGCCGCATCTGTGGTTGTTGGCTCTTCACCGCCACGATTATAGGCAATGGGTCCGGGCACGGCACCGGCACTCCTGGGGCCAACTTTCAATAAGCCGGCATCAGTCCAGGCGATAGACCCGCCGCCAGCGCCAATACAGCGGATGTCATAAACCGGGATCAGTGCAGGATATATGTCGAGCATGGTTTCGTGAACAATGTCCGGGGTACCGTTCTTGATGACACAGGTGTCCAGGCTGGTGCCGCCATAGTCAAGGGTGAGGATCAGATCACGATCAAGCTGGTTCGCCAGCTGACTTGCGCCAATAATGCCTCCTGCAGGGCCGGACAGGACAGAATGCAGGGGCGCAGTCTTGGCAATATCAGCGGTCATGGCCCCGCCACTGGAGCGCATGGTCAGGAACTTTCCTGCAAAACCAAAACTTGAGAGCTCCAGCTGCAATTGATCAATGTAACGTTCGAAGATGGGACGAATATAGGCTTCGAGCACTGCAGTGCAGGTCCGCTCGTATTCGCGATATTCACGTACAATGTCGCTTGCTGCAGAGATGACGATTCCCGGAAAGTGCTGTTTCAGAATATCAACAGCGCGTTTCTCATGGGCGGGTTCAAGGAAGGAGTACAGGAAGGAAACCGCCAGGGATTCCAGATTGCCTGCTTTTACAAGGTTGTCTGCAGTCTCTATGAGGCCCTGTTCGTCAAGAGGCAGAACTTCTTCACCATATGTATTCAATCGCCCTTCAACGCCGCCAATAAACCGCCTCTGCACAAGAGCAGAAGGACGCTCATAATGAATGTTGTACATTTCTGCATCGGGAAGATTTCCGCGTCCAATTTCAAATATGTCGCGAAAACCCTTGTTTGTGATCAGGCCTGTTCTGGCCCCCCGTCGCTCAATAATGGCATTAAGGCCCAGGGTGGTTCCATGCACAAAGACCGAAACATCTGCAAGATCTACATCAAGCTTTTTGATAGCATCCAATACCCCCTGGCTTGGTTCTCCCGGTGTTGTGAGGGCCTTTGCAATGCGGATATCTCCACCAGCTGCGTCAAAGGCGACAGCATCGACAAAAGTGCCGCCGATATCCACTGCAATTCGTATGTCGCTCATCATGTATTCCTGTCTTGTTCCTGTTGATTGCCGACATTTCATGGCAGGCTTTTTATAAACGATTACATAAAAACCTGTCTGGCATGCCCTGAAACAAAAAGCAGAGGCTATTTGTCCATGGAAAGTCGCCAAATCCGGGGCGATATCTTTCTCTTGTACTCGCAGATCTTTATCTGAAGTCTGGCCGCACCCGACTTCGCTAAAGTGATCATAAATTCCAGTGATTAGCAAATAAAGAGAGATGACGTTGTTATTAACGCAACGTCACAGGATTAGCCGACTGCTCCTATAAAAGCGGACAGAGCCTGGGATACCCTTCTCACCTGATCATAGGCTTCTTCCATTTCATCAAAGATGACCCGGTTTTCATATTCGTAACCATGAGCATTGTCTCCCTTGTAGGTAATGCCTTCGGGATTGTCTTCATCAATGTCGTATTCGCCTTCAAGAGGAAAGATTTCGCGTAAATGTTCCAGCATTGGTCCTACCTGAAGCTGTAGAATTCCAAGGATCATGTCATCCACACTCAACCCTTTATGATTGCGAAACCGGGGGATGCGTGTTGCCAGCAAAAAAATCTTCTGGATCAATGCCATTCTGACGATATGTAGCAGCATATAGGCCGTACGTTCTTCGCCGGTTTGTCGAAAGGGCAGAGCGGTCAGTTCCCTCCCCTCCAGCGCATCCCTCAAATACATCAGATCTTCGCGAAGAGTGAGTTCAACACGGTTCAGGCCTTCATAAACACCGCTCTTTCCAAGCATTTTTGCCAGACGCAGCATACGATCATGATCCTGACTTTCTGTTTCATAACGCGCGGCATGCATCCAGTAGCGTGGTCGAAAGAGAGAAGTATAGGCCCCCAGGAAGTCTTCGTCGCTGAGATCAAGGGCAGAACGGACCAGCAGGGCAAGATGGCGCAAACGTGGTGACTGTTCATAAATACGCCAGAAACCGTAGCCGTCCTGTTGCAGTGCCGTGCCGATGCCGCCCAGGCTGTTCGCCAGGCAGCCCAGCTGGTGAAGTAGCATGTTGTTGGGTATAGCCCTGATCTGATTGAGCTTTTCGAGAGGGCGTCTGGCGACGCCTTCATCCCGCCGCACGGTCATGCGCGAACCTGACGGATAGGAAATATCCACGCCAAGCAGGGAGACCAGTTTCATGAAATCCGGATTGTCAGAAATCTGCTTGTTAAAATCCTTGACGGTCAGGAAAAAATCCAGTGACCAGTCGGTATTCTTGTAAAAAGGATCAGGTTCAAGGTCAAGTGGCTGCAACAGGTTTTCAAAAAGTCTTGTCACTGTTGCCAGTGCTATTTCTGGCGTACTCAGCCACAAATAACCATCACCCCCCTGAAGGCTGACTTCCTGTTTGTAGTTGATCCTGTTGCGGGCGATCTGCCGCCTGGCTTCCGGGGTATGGATATAGTCCAGCCGACCAGCGAATCCTTTTGGATGTGCACCCCGGCCGAGGCTTTCTCCTCCCGTGTCAAAGATCACAAGTTCAACCCCTTCAAGATTAAACCTTGTCCAGAGCTCGGCAAGTTTTATACGCAGACGTTCTATTGCCATCCCCGCAGCGATCTGGCCAAGGTATCTTCCGGCGTCCGAATAACCGGCCTGTACACACAACCGCTTCCGTTTTCTGACATAGGCAAGATAGTGAGGATTCTCCAGCAACTCCTCGATAAGTTCTGCTCCCCTGAGCAAGGCCTGGTCAGTTTCAAAAAGCGGGGAAATATCGATTTTGTCTTCAACCCCGAAAAGGCGCGCATAACAAAGGGCGGCCAATACTGTGAATGGCGTGTCGCATTCGGCAATCAGAAACCTTATCGGGGTTACGGGATCAATATATTTGAAGATCTGGGCAATGATTATGAACAGGCGCTTTGCGGTAGTCTGCTCATGAATAATATTTTCGAAGCCTGCAGTGACAGGTTCTATATGATCCAGCAACTTGCTGGCGGCGGTGAGATAACGACGCCTTCCGGCAGGGTCATCAGGATCCTTTCCCAGAGCCACCAGGGGACGGATTGCATTGTGCAGCTGCACTGAATTAAGGCGGAAATGAATATGGGACAGCCCGGTTCGGAAATTGTTGAACATGCCTTTGAACGTTATGAGCCGACATGTGATGTCTTTTTCTGTTGAGGCCGCAATCTGCTTGTCAAGCTCCAGGTTGATATCCGAAATCAGCTTTTGTGCTGAAGGACGGTCCTTTACAATGTAACGACTGAAGTTGCGTACAGACTCCGGGCTATTGTCAATCCTGGAAAAACAGGTGAGATCCCGGTCAAACAATCCGGACAGGTCTGCCAGAAGCTCTGGCACACGGCCCGTTTGTCCGGGGTTAGCCTCTGACCACCACTTTCGGAATTCGTCACATTGACGGATAGCCATTCTGAAGCGGAAGCCGATACTGGTCAGCCAGGAAATATCATCCCTTCCATCTACATCAAACCCTACCCAGCTGGCTGCTGTAAGCAATTTGGGATTCAGGGTTGTCCATTCCTCCGGATAGAGGAGGCTGGCGGCTTCCAGAGCGGCTTCATACAATACCCGGATTGCGCTTTGCAAATTGACCAGGGCATGTTCCGACCGACTGAATTCATATTCAAGGGTCAACCCTTTATCAACACGCCAATTAACATCCCGCGCCAGTTCCCTTGCGCGATCTGCAGAAATGCTGTTGTCAACCAGTGCGGATACAATATCATACTGCTCATGGCTCAGGCCGAATGTCGGATGACCCGTCACAACAATCCCGGCAAGCTCGCGTTCCACGAAATCACGATATTCAGCGAAAGTTTTGTTCCGGCCAAGACTGGTAAACAGTCTTGTCAGAATATGTTTGTTTGTCTGCGGGTCCGTTTCCTGCAAATACGAGGCAGCCCTGCGTCCACGGCTGACAAGTCCCTGAGTGCCAAGTTCATCAACGATGCCGGATATGTCGTCTGACGTAACCTGGCCAGCTTTCATTTTCCCGAGCAGGCGATAGGACATTTGCTGGTAGGCGTTGACCAGTGGCGTTTCTGCAGAAATTCCAAGGCACTCTTCGAGGTCGGATTTCAGGCTGTCCAGAAGGGCATCAGTTGATTTTGACATGTTGGTTTACCTGCTCGATTGGGTGACTGGCACGGGAGGTTATCTTGTGAAGGAGGACTTCCTCTCCGGGGCATACTATACCTGTTAAAAGCTGTTCAGGTACAGATGTATTCCAGGGTATATCGCTTGTCCTAAAGGCCTTCGAACCGGTGAAATCCGGGGACAGAATTAATATCTTGACCTGTTCAGGTCCAGGATATATATTTTATGTAATCGATTACATTTAATTCGTCAACCATACTGGTTTCAAGGGAAGAGTCACGGGGAAATTGACTGTTCCAGGATTGCAGGCGTAGTCTCTTAAGCTTAAGAAAAATTAATGACAATCGAAAGGACAGGACGATGGATGGCCTTAAAAATTCGGGGTTAATGCGCCGGACAATCCTGAAGCAAGGGCTTTTCTGGACAATTGCTTCCCAATTTACACCAGCTATTGCGATGGGTATGGCGGAGAAAGTGTCTTCTGTCGGAGAGGGCAGCGGGCAGGCAATTCTTTCGCAGGATGCAAGAGCAGCTCTGACCGTGATTGTGGATACAATTCTCCCCCCGACAGATACGCCCGGCGCAAGCCAGGTTGGAGTGGTTGATTTTATCGAATTGATGCTTTCGGGCTGGACAAGCGCCGAGGAGAAAGAAGCATTTCTTGCCGGATTGGAAGACTTCCGGAAAGAAGTGCAGGCCAAATATGGAACAACCTTCGGCGAGCTGACCGGCGAGAAGCGGCTGGCATATCTCTATGATCTGCAGAAAGAGGCAGCTTCCTCCAGGCAGGGAGCAAAATTCCCTCCGTTTATCAGCTTGATCAAGGGCTTCACAGTTTACGGCTATTACACATCGGAAGAAGGGGCCTATGCCGAGTTGAATGTTGATCTGGCCCCCGGATATCTTGATGCCTGCGCAGTTCTGGAATCTGATGAGCGGGCACCCGCTATCACCAGAACAAATATTGTCTCCTTCAATGTCTTTTAATTTATTTGCGATCGGGAAGAAATATGCCTCAGTTTGACGCGATTGTTGTTGGCTCCGGTATTTCAGGTGGCTGGGCAGCCAAGGAGTTGACCGAAAGAGGCCTGAAGGTTCTTATGATTGAACGGGGGAAGCACATAGAACATGGTGTGGACTATACAGGCGAACACAAGGCACCCTGGGAATTTCCTTTCCAGTCTGCCGGGGACCGCAGGCTGTATGATCGGGACTATCCGGTCCAGAAACAATGTGGTGCGCTGGAAGAGGGAACACGGCAATTTTTTGTGAATGATCGGGATCACCCTTACCAGGTTGACAAGGGGGAATTTTCCTGGATCAGAGGCTATCATCTGGGCGGCAGGTCTATCACCTGGGGGCGGGCTTCTTTCAGGCTTGGTGATGTGAATCTGGGTGAAAGCGCCAGGGATGGCCAGGGCATTGCCTGGCCCGTTAATTATGATGATATCAGAGACTGGTATAGTCATGTCGAAAAGTTTATCGGTGTGAACGGTCGGAAGGAAGGGCTGGATGTTCTTCCTGACGGAGACTTCCTCCCGCCCATGGAGATGAACTGTGTCGAAAAACTTGCGCGCGAAAACCTGCAAAAGAACATTGCGGGTCGCCTGTTAACCAGCACAAGATCGGCTATTCTGACAAAGGACCATAATGGTCGAGCGGCCTGTCACTATTGTGGCCCCTGCCACAGGGGGTGTTCTACGGGTTCCTATTTCAGTACGCTGAGTTCCACCCTGCCGGCAGCGCAGGCAACAGGCAATCTCACTGTCAGGACAGATTGCATCGTCGCCGGCGTCGAATATGACGAGACAGCCGGACGGGTTACAGGTGTACAGACCATAAACGCCAAAACAAGGGCAACAGAAAAATTTACGGCAAAGCTGGTTTTCCTGAATGCGTCCACCCTTGGGACGGCACATATACTTTTAAATTCCAGAAGCGCTGCATTTCCTAATGGCCTGGCCAACTCCAGTGGTGTGGTCGGGCGATATCTGATGGATCACATCATGGGTCCCTTCATGCAGGGTATTTTTGAAGGAATGGAAGACAGGCATACGCTGGGCAACCGACCAAACGGGTTTTATATCCCCCGGTTCCAGAATTTGGTGGCGCGCGACCGGAATTATTATCGTGGATTCGGTTTTCAGGGCATTAGTGGTCGGGCCATGTGGTCACGGGGAATGAGTACCAGCCTGCCGGCTCTGGGAGCAGACCTGAAGCTGGCACTGCGCAAACCGGGACACTGGTACATGATGATGGCTGGTATGGGAGAATGCCTGCCCTACTACGAAAATGGCGTGGTTCTTGACGAAAACAAGAAAGACAAATGGGGCTTGCCACAGTTGAAAGTGAGTTTTGAGTGGAAAGAAAACGAGCAGAAGATGTGGAAGGATATGCAAGAGGAAGCCAGGATAACCCTTAAGGCAGCAGGAGCACATACCGTAGTTGGTGGTGCGGACAAAATGAATCCCGGCGGGCTAACCATTCATGAGATGGGGACGGCTCGAATGGGGAATGATCCGAACACCTCCGTTCTCAACAAATTCAACCAGGCGCATGATATTCCCAATCTCTTTATAACGGACGGGTCCTGCATGAGCAGCTCAGCCTGCCAGAACCCGTCCCTGACCTATATGGCGCTTACAGCCAGGGCAAGTAATTATGCTGTTGATCAGTTGCAAAACGGTACACTTTAATCACATGGAGACAGAAAGCATGAATCGCAGAAATTTTATAAAACTGACAACCTCGTCAATTGTGGCTGCCGGTATTTTGCCCCTGGCCACCCAGGGATGCGCATCAACGGACGGGCCGGGTATTTCACTGTTTCTTGTCATGAAGGATCTGGAGAAGGATTTTGCAGGCACGTTGAAAAAAGTAGCCGATCTGGGCTATCGCAAGGTAGAGACTATCGGGGCTATGGGGCGGGACCCTAAACATGTGAGGCAGATGCTGGATGATAGCGGCCTGTACAGTCCTTCACAGCATCTGGCGCCTGCAAACCTGTATAATGTATTTCTCGGGCGCTTCAGTAATGCCGTGACCATGGACGAACTGATCGCTAAATATATGCAGCAGTTCACCCGACAAAATACCGAGGCATTGATCACAGAGGGGATTGAGCGGGGACAGGCCTTGGGACAAAAATATCTGTGCTGGCCTATTGTATTTCCCGAACATATCAAAAGCGAGCAGGCTGTTCTGGAGATTTGTGAAGCTTTCGATATCGCCGGGAAAATGTGCGCGAAGGAGGGTATGGTATTCCTTTACCACAACCATGCCATAGAGTTTGAATCGGTTGACGGCATTGTTCCCTATGACACTTTTCTGGAAAAGACAGATCCGGACTTTGTGAAGTTTCAGATGGACGCCTACTGGGTAAATAAAGCGAAGGCTGACCCACTGGATTATTTCAGAAAATATCCTGACCGTTACCGCCAGTGTCATATCAAGGATATAGACAAGGATGGGAATATGACGGATATCGGCCACGGCGAGATTGATTTTGCTACCTTTATAAAGGCAGCCCGCAAGGCAGGCGTCGAAAATTTTTATCTGGAATATGATACAACACCTCATCCACTGAAAAGCGCAAAAATTGCCTATGATTATCTGAAACCGATTATGTAGTCGCGCTGGCCTGACAGGTGGTGTGGTTCTGACTGAAGTTTTTTAACTTCCAAAAAAGTTTGTTTTATCTATATGAGGTTGATAGAGTTCGTTGATTCTGTAGTGGAAATGGAACCCGTCATGGCCTTGCAAAACCGGTCATGCCAATGAGTCTCGGGCAGATGAATTTTAATCTCTCCAGGTTACGTTATCTCTATGAAATAATTCACAGCGGATCAATGAGAGCCGCAAGTGAAAAGATGAACGTGGCTCCTTCATCTGTCAGTCGCCAAATTGCTACGCTGGAGGAAGAACTCGGTACAGAGGTTCTGGAACGCGGCAGGGGAAAAGCCCGGCTTACCCAGGCTGGCGAATTGCTGATAAAATATTATCGTGAGGATTTAACACGCAAGGAAACACTGGCTTCTCATCTTAACGATATTCGAGGACTTCGGCGAGGCGAAGTTACTATCGCAATAGGAGAAGGTTATATCAGCGATCTGCTCACTGATGCCATACATGCTTTTCTGAGGAAGTATCAGGAAATAAATCTTGATGTTAAGGTGGCCGGCACCAACGAAGTATTGACAATGGTCGAAGAAGACGACGCCCATATCGGAATGGTTTTTGATTGTCCACCCTCCCCTAAAATAAACATTCAGAAGGTTTACAGTCAACCATTGAAGGCAGTGGTTTCAGCAGACCACCCTTTGGCCGGGAGCGAGTTTCTAACCTTGTCTGAACTGAGTGAATTGCGTCTGGCTTTACCACAGAAGAGTTTTCGTATCAGAGAGATAATTGACCGGGCTGCCTTTCAGGAAAAAACAACACTGATGCCAACGATAACTTCCAATTCCCTGATGGTGCTGAAAAGCATGGCGACCACTTCCGATGGTGTAACTATATTGCCGGATATCGCGGTGGTCAGGGAGCTTAGATCAGGGCAACTGATTTCCATACCGCTGCAAAGTAAAAGCCTTTCACGCACATCTGCTGACATCGTGACCAGATTGGGCCGTCTTCTTCCGGTTGCGTCTCAGGAGTTTTTGTTCAATTTACAGTTCTTCTTCAACAAGCAGCTTGTATAGGGCCGTCACATTAATGGGTCCTGCCCCTGACATCCACAAAGTGTTGCGTCAATTGCAATGATATCTCCTGAAGGCTGTTATTGAGGCAAAACACTCTTTGTCTGTAGGCTTTGCCAGAACCCGGCAAGCGCACCGCTTCCTGACTTCTTTAGGACTCATCCATATGCAACAGCGTAAATGGACTTCCAAACTTTACTTTCTGGCTGCAGCAGTGGGCAGTGCAGTGGGAATTTCCAATATCTGGAAATTCACCTATGTGGCCGGGGAAAACGGGGGCGGGGCCTTTATCCTGGTCTATATTATTGCCCTGACCTGTATTGCCCTGCCTGCGCTGATTGCGGAATTTGTCATCGGTCGCCGTGGCGGCCAGGGTGTTGTCCGAAGTATGGAGCTGTTGGCAAAGAACGAGAATGTCTCTCCCCGCTGGCGCTGGTACGGCTGGCTGGCGGTCACTGCCGTATTCATCGCCCTTAGTTTCTATTCGGTGGTAGCCGGCTGGACAGTCGACTATTTTTTCACCTCTCTTTTCCCGGACGGCCAGATTGCAGATGCCGGACAGGCCACCGCCAAGCTGGAAAAAATGCTTGCCGATCCGGTCCGGATGACAATTTTCCAGGCTGTTTTCATCGCCCTCACAGCCTTCACTGTGGCTTTCGGTATCAAGGGTGGACTGGAACGGATGCTCGGCTGGATGACGCCAGGCCTGTTTATCATCCTCGCAATTCTGCTGGTCTATGCGACCCTGTACGGCGATATGGGCCAGGCTCTCAGATTCCTGTTTTTTCCGGATTTTTCGACCCTGACCCCGACCATCGTGTTGATGGCTTTCGGCCAGGCCTTTTTTTCCCTCGGCGTAGGGATTGGCGTGCTGATGACGATTGCCTCCTATATGGATAAAAAGACACCGCTGATCCGTTCAGCGATCATTGTTGCTGCTGCTGATGGCGGGGTGGCGATGCTGGCCGGTCTTACCATTTTTCCGATCGTTTTTGCTCACGGCCTGTCCCCCGCAGAGGGGCCAGGCCTGATTTTCGCTACTCTTCCCGTCGCCTTCGGTCAGATGCAGGGCGGGATGATTGTCGGGCCTTTGTTTTTCCTTTTACTGGCAATTGCGGCGCTTACGTCCGCCATTACCTTGCTGGAAACGGTGGTTGCTTGCCTTGAGGACCTGACGTCAATCAGTCGCGTCAGACTTACCGTCATTGCCGCCTTGCTTCTCTGGGCCCTCGGTCTGTTGACAGTTTTTTCCAATAATATCTGGGCAGAGGTATATCCGCTGTCCTTCATCAGTATTTTCGCTGACAAAACCATTTTCGGCCTACTCGACTACCTGGTCTCCAATATCTTGATGCCGATTGGCGGGATATGCGTTGCCGTGCTTGCCGGATGGGGTCTGGGTAAGGCAAGCCTGCTGGCTGAACTGCAGATCGGCGACAGCCTGTTATTCCGGCTGTGGTTGTTTCTGATACGCTATCTGGTGCCAGTCGTGATCGGCTCGGTGTTCCTGATTAACCTGATTTAACCCGAGAGGAGGGAAGAATGTTACCTGGATACTGCCATGTAGATCACGTCTCCATTACCGTTGCCGACCTGGACAAGGCGATTGAATTTTACGGCAGGGTATTCGGAGCCAGGGTGGCTTATCGCATGGGACCGTTTGACGCCAGTGAAATACCAAAAATGGAGGATGGCCGGGATTGGACCGAAGCCCATGTGGACGTGAAGAACGCCCGTCTGTCGTTATGTATGCTCAAACTGGCCTCCAACCTGATGATTGAGTTGTTCGAATATGAGCGGGGCGAAGAACAGAAGGCCGATCCGCCGCGCAACTGCGACATCGGCGGTCATCATCTGGCCTTCAAGGTGGAAAACATCGAAAAGGCGGTAGATTATCTGGTGGAAAACGGCTGTATTGCCATGGCCGGCCCCATTGTTATGGAAGATGGCCCGACCGTCGGTGCCCGGGCTCAGTATCTGCGTGACCCTTTCGGTAACTATATGGAACTGATGGAATATAGCGAGCAAGGCTTCATGGCTGAAACCGGCATTTACCCCTATGGTACAAAAACGGCTGTCTGATCACGAAAGGATCCTTACATGACAAGAGAACTCATCAATCCGGAAACCATGTATCAAACCGTAAACTACGGCTTTTCCCATGCTGCTACGAGCACGTGCAGGAAGACCATTCATTGCGCAGGCCAGGTGGCCTGGGACAAGGACTATAACCTGATCGGCGAAGACGACCTTGCCGCCCAGTGCGAGCAGGTATTCAAAAATCTGACCGAGGTGCTGACTGCTGCCGGGGCGAGCCCTGCCGATGTGGTCCGCATGCGGACCTATGTGGTGGACTACAGCCCGGATAAACTTGAGATCATCGGCGCTGCCATCGCCGCCTTTTACGGCAGCAACCTGCCCGCCGCCAATACCCTGCTTGGCGTGGCAGCCCTGGCCATGCCCGGTTTTCTGATCGAGGTTGAAATCACCGCCATGATTGACGGCTAAACAGATCTGTTCCCAGCTCAGGCGGAGTCGGGCTTATTTTCAGGCAGGTCTCTGATGAGTAAGGGCTTGACTGGCCACTGCACCTGAAAAGGTCCGATCTCTTCCGCTGATTTTCCTGTTTCCCGACAGACAAGTTCTGCAAAGCTGGCGTAGCATAATCGCCCCTGACACATTCCCATCCCAACCCGGGAAATCAATTTAATACTATCTGCTTTGCCGAGCTGCGGGTTTTGATGCAGAATGAGCCTGATGTCCTGGCACCTGATATTTTCGCATCTGCACAAGAGACTGTCATCATGCTGAAGGTGCCCAACAAGTTCGTCCGGCAGACGGGCATATTCGGTCAGGAAATTAGCAAACCGGAGTTCCTTCTTTAGTATCTTCCTGGATTTTTTTACCTGCTTTTCTGCTTCCGATACAGTCAATTTCCCAAGAGAAAGAGCGAGGCCGGCACCCGCAATTCTTCCTTCGGCGGCACCGGCGTTTGCACCAGTCATACCTGTGATTTCCCCGGCGACATACAATCCGTTTGAACTGCTCTCACCCCATCTGTTGTGACGAATTAACCAGCCCCCCTGGTGCGGTGACCAGTGGCTCTCTGCCCCGGCTTGTCGTGCAAGTTCAGAGGATGCCTGGAAACCATAACAAAGTCCCAGACAATCTACCTCGCGGGTTACAGGTTTTCGTTTAAGAATTGCTCCATTGGAAGAAAGAGGCGATATGTGAACTTTCTTAATCCGGTTCGTACCCTCAACAGCGGTTACCGCCTGGCTAAAGTGCACATCCACCCCGGCTTTTCCAAGACGTCGGTATGCACCCATTGCAGCCAGAAAAGTCCAGGCATGAGTAATGAGAAGGTCAAGGTGTTTCAGAAGCGACAAACATCGGAAGAACGGCTGGGCAAAGATTACCGCCGTTACTTTTCCACCTGCGGCAACTATTTGGTCGGCTACAAGCAGTTGCAAGGGGTGTACGCCAGCAAAGAGAAAGCGATCACCGGCCAGAATTTGCTGGCTCTTCAGGAGTGTCTGGATTGCACCTGCACCCATGACACCTGGTGTTGTTGCACCAGGAAAAACAAGCGGCTGTTCGTAGCATCCCGTGGCAACCAGAATGCGTCGCACCGTCACCGAGGACAGGCCGCTTGCGCCCTGATACCAAACCTGGAAGAATTCTTCCTGAGATCCGGTAATGCCGCTAACTGTGACGGAGAGTTTCCAGTCAATTGCCGGATGATCTTCCATCCGGGAAAGGTTTTGTTTCAAACTCCGGTAAAGTGAACCCTTGAGCCAGTTTTTAACCCGAAAATTCCTGGGTGGTTGCCGGGTAATCTGACCACCTGGACGGGGCTGTTCATCAAAAATGCAAACCGAGGCACCAGACTCAATCAACGCGGAAGCCGCGGCAAGGCCTGCAGGGCCGGCACCGATTATGGCAACATCACAATGAACCGTCCCGCTATTCTCAGAAGTCATTGGCTTCGGTCCCGGTTTTACCCTGTGTCCTGACAACCATGCCTTGTCGTACGGAAGTCATGCAGGCCCGGACTTGCCGGGCTTGCTGCCCATCCTGCGAAACTTCTACCATGCAGTCGTAACAAACACCCATATTGCAGAATGGTGCACGGGGCAACCCTGAGCGGTCTTTTTTACAGACCGGGTTTCCTGACAACATAATTACAGTGACCAGCGTTTCTCCGGCAAATGCGACAATCCGTTGGCCATTCAGGGACAGGGTGACCTTGTTCAATCGCTCGACATTTTCTGACAGGCGCTTTGCCATGACCTAATTTCCCTTCATAAATCCGTTGATATGGCTGAAACGGCCGGGGCTGTATAAAGAAATGTCATGGCTTGTGTTTCCCTCAGTGATCAGTTCACCAATCATCCGGGCATAAACCGGGCCGAGAGTAAAACCTGACCCACCGGTGGCTACATAATAGCCGGGAAAACCGGGAACTTCACCAAGCAGAGGGAGTTGATCGGACGTGATACCAACCGTGCCCGTCCAGCATCTTAGCAGATGAAGATTCTTCACGGCAGGAACCAATTCTGTCGCCAAAGACAGGTTCTTCAGTATATTTTGAGGTATTAATTCGGGCCGTTTGCTCAGATCAGGATATCCCGCTGTATAGCGAAATCTGGAGGGCCAGCCACCGCCGATTAACAGATTGCCCGCCCCAACCTGTTTCATGGAAAGCCGGGCCCCGGCGCGTTGAAGCAGATGCGGCATAAAAGGAACTGTGCGCTCGATAACATTCATCATCAGGGGAACGGGAAAAACAGGCAGGTGGATGTTGGCCATCAATGCGCTGTATCCTGCCCATGCGCCTGCCGCATTCAGGACTTTCCCCGCTTGCACTGACCTGATCGACCCGCTCGAATTGTCTTTGTAACTGACGAGCCAGTTACTTTTCTGCCGGACAATGGATATGACATCCGAGCCTGTCATAATTTTCGCGCCTGCACGGATTGCTGCGTGGGCATAGGCAGGCGTAACCAGACGTGGATTGGCGTGTCCTTCCTGGGGAAAATATGCTGCTGCCAATATCTTGTCACTGAGATAGGGAGCAATCTTTATGGCTTCGGAGGGGAGGAGTAGCTGTGTTTCCATTCCGTACTTTTTTTCCATGCCATGTTTTTTTTCCAGCAGATCAACCTCTTCCCCGGTTAACGCTGTCATCAAGCCCCCTTTCATAACAACCTCAAGGTCAGCGCCCAGGTCCTCTTCAAGGCCAGCCCATATCTCCGCCGCAAGCTTGTTTAAGGGAATGACTTGTGCAAACTGATCTGCCAACGCATCGCCGTGTTCGATCAGGCGATGCTCAAGTTGAAAATGTAGAGAGCCTGCATTTTGCCCGGAAGCAAGGCGATTGATTTCGCCCTTTTCGAGTAACAGCACCGAGACGCCGGCACGGGCGAGAACGCAAGCACTTGCACAGCCCACGAGTCCTCCCCCAATAATCAGAACGTCAGTAGTTACCATAGGGCAAGCTTACACCGTAAATATCCTGATATTAAAAGAATTATAGTAATTTCAGGCCGGCGAGGGTTTTATGAATGATGTCAATCTCGTTTTCCTTCAGGGGTAAAACAGGACGACGCGGCTGACCGCCTGGCAGGCCTCGCAAGTTCAGGGCTGCTTTCATGATGGCTTGGGCAGAGCCGAATTTGGCCATATAGTGCATGTCAAACCAGTCATCCATCACACGGCGGTCCATAAGCCCGTATTCAAGCGCTTTTTCGAGGTTTCCTGCCCAGACCTCGTTAAAAAAGGCCGGTTGGTATCTGCCTAGTACGGCGCCACTTCCCATCAGGCCCTGGGAAAGACCGCTGGTGATCAGGCCAGCACCATATTCGTTGGTTGGCGCGCCATAAATTCTGACACGGTCCTTGAGAGCTTCAGCGACTTGTACAAATTTTTCTGCACTGCCTGTGGAATTCTTAACGGCTACGACTTTCTCCAGATCGCAGATTTTTTCCAGAAGCTCCAGATCCATATCTACGCCAGTTCCCGGAGGCCAGTTGTATACGCAAATCGGTAGCGGGCTTTCATTGCTGATATCAGCATAGAAGGTGTATATTTCACGAGGAGAAGGTTTTACGTAAGGGGGGGGAGTCACAAGAATGCCATCGAAACTGTATTCACTGGCGACTTTTGAAAGCGCGATGGACTCCCTGGCTGTAAAAGCATTGCATCCTGCGATGACGGTAATCTTTCCGGCGAGAGCCTCTCCGGTGGTTTTGTAAAGTTGCTTTTTCTCTTCGAATGTCATTGAGAACCATTCGCCCGTGGTGCCCGCAACAACAATGCCATGCATGCCTTCCTGGAGCATCCATTCCAGGAGCTCGCCATGCATGGATGAATCGAATTCGTTCTGATCGTTAAAGGCCGTCGTAATTGCCGGAATATACCCGCGCCAGTCTATGTCATTCCCGTCCACTACGGAACCTTTCTTTGAATTTTGTGCTTCAGGAAAGTGTTTGCCACGAGCAATAACTCTTGCGGCATTTGTATGCTTTCCATAATTTTTAGCTGCAGAATGAATGTTCGCCAATTACAATGAACAAGGTATTTTGTTGCCATTTTCGCAAATAGCGGTCGGGGCGAAGCCAGATAATAACGAAATAGATACGTTTCACACTTTTCCAGGACCAGGATTCATAAGTCTGTTTGACAATTGAAATACTTTTATAAATTATAACCATAATCACGCGAATATGGTTATAATTCTTTTTCGTAATGTTATTCCCCCGGAAAGGACGCATCCTTTCCGGGGACGAAAGGCTTCTGACACCGTTGGGGTGGATTGAGACGAATAATATGCGAGAGGTATGGATGAAAAGACTGATTCTGCAAGGGGTAGTATTAAGGCAATTCTGCGAAACGGTGCCTGTAGCGTAGCCATGAATATCGTCAGTTAAATTCGAGTACGGAGTTAGAGGTGCTATGATGGAAATTATTGGAAATTACCTGCTGCCCGGATCGCTGTGGTTCATCATGCTGTCAATGGGGCTCAGTCTCACTCTGGCTGATATATACCGGGTTTTCAGAAGTCGCCGGGCCCTTCTGGTTGGTGTGGTCAGCATGCTCATTATTCCTCCACTTGTGGGGACAACTCTTGCTATCTTGTTTGCGCCGACAGCGGCATTAACAGTCGGTTTTATTCTACTTGCAACCTGTCCTGGGGGGATGCTTTCCAATCTTTTGACGGACTATGCAAAAGGTGATCTTGCGCTCTCCCTGTCACTCAGTATTATTGTCAGCCTTGTTTATATTGTTTTGGTGCCGTTTTATGCTCATTTTGCCCTGAATGCCTTTATGGGGGTTGATCAGGAAATTGATGTGCCGCTGCTTCAGTTTGTCTGGAAGATATTCAGCATCACCCTCGTGCCTGCTGCACTCGGTGTCGCTTTGCGTGCCTGGAAAAACAATCTTTTCCTGAAGATCAAGGGATATGTGAAAAACCTTGGCACACTTGTTCTGGTCTGTGCTTTTGCCGTGATATTGGCGGACCAGATTTCAGTCTTGAAGGTTTACTTCAAGGACATGGTCGGCATTACGATTGCATTGAACACAGGCACCCTGGCTCTGGCCTTGCTGGCGAGCCGGTTTTTCAGTCTGGGAGCAAAGGAAAAGATAGCAATCGGCGTCGAGCACATTATCCGGCAGGAAGGTACTGCGATCTATATAGCTGTATCAATTGTGGGGAACACGGAAATGTCACTACCCATGATTTTGAACACGCCTGTGGCCCTGATGCTTGGCATTTTGTTTGTTTACTGCGCGCGGTTTTTTCCTGCTACACGAAAAGAGCCTGTACTTTAAGTGGACTTACCTTGCCCTTAAACCAGCGGCTGAACGAAGGCACAAGCAGCGACGGCACAAATTGCGGATGATTTAGGCATTGGACTATCGACCATAATACGCTGGCAACGTGATCACCGGGAATCTGATCTTCTTTCCGGCCCGCATGAGGATACGGGTAAGGAGCTTTTGCGGCTTCGCAAAGAGAGTGACCTTTTACGTCAGGAGCGGGATTTGTTAAAAAAGGCCACTGTAGATTCAAGCTGTCAAGGCAACAAGTCGATGAGGTTCCAGCTCATTGATACGAACAAGGCCAACTTACCGATAGACAGGATGTGCATATTGTTACAGGTAAGTGTTAGTGGATATTATGTCTGGAAGCATCGTTTGCCGAGCCAACGCCAGTTGGACGACTTGACCCTGTTGGTCCACATTCGCAGCCATTTCGCCCTTTCGAACCAAACCTACGGGGCTCCCCGTATGCATGCGGCGTTACAGGAAGAAGGCCTGGCAGTGTGTCGCCCGACAGGTTGAGGATATTATCCGGACCGGCATTCTTGATCTGCTGAAGGATCCGGTCCGCCTGCTCAAGATGATTGGCGATACCGCACTGACATCAGCCAGACTGGACAGGGCCACCAGCTTCTGCACCAGACTATCAGGCCTTCTGAAGACAGCCCGGGAACAGCATGACGCAGATACCTTCAAGGATACCTTGCGCCCTCTTCTCCACCGGATTGATGCCAGCCTGTATGAGATCAACATCACCCTTGATCCTGTGTGGACTTGTATTAATAAAGTGGACGGGACCGTGCTCTTTAGGCGGCTAATTTCTCATATGCCAGCGGGCTGAGCCCAAACCAACGGACGAGGCTCTCGCCAGACTGGTGGCCCGGGCCCATTGCTGGTTCGAGGAGCTGAAAAGCGGCAAGACCCCAAAAGTCAGGGACATTGCCAGAAGAGAAAACATGTATCCAGCGGACGTCAGTCGCATCCTGCCGCTTGCCTTCCTGGCGCCGGATATTGTCACCGCCATTCTGGACGGCACCCAACCAGCCGATCTGACAGCACAAAAGCTCAAGCGCCTCAAAGACCTTCCCCTCGACTGGCAAAACAGAGAGAGCTTCTCGGATTCACCTGAATTAACGTTCCTGAACCGACGGGCCAGAACCGGTAAATCAATCTATACCAATGAGATGAGTGGTGGTGGACGCAGTCACCCCACAACCGGTCTCTGGCCAGAGCTAACCCCATAACAGGGTAATTTTCCCTGATAACCCCCTAAAAACAGGGAGCGTAAATCAAGAGTAAAGGGAAAGACAAATACTCGATACGTAAAATCATTGAACGGGGAATTAAGGACATTCCAAACCTGATCAATACGCCTGACAGCGGGTGCGCCCGCCAACTTAACGCATGAATTCCAAACTTCAATGTCCCATAGCGCCCACTTTAAAGGAAGTATACCCCATATAATCGT
Organism: Sphingomonadales bacterium; assembly: GCA_965227345.1. Lineage (GTDB taxonomy): Bacteria > Pseudomonadota > Alphaproteobacteria > Sphingomonadales. The sequence continues at coordinate 2,602,305 of OZ245755.1, read as the reverse complement.
ATCGATAATAAAGGTATGCACCACTTCGTTAGCTTCCGCCGAACGGATTGAATAAAACACAAACCAGACCAGGCGTAATATACCAGTACCCCAACGTGTAATTATCTGCGCGCAATTTATTGCACGTAAAAAACCGCAAGTAAAAAATTACGTCTTGCGGCCCTCTGGCGATCCCGTCGGATGCTATTCTGAGGCAGATACGCTCTCTCTTGCCGACCCCCTGCAAAATACATACAGCATCAACTCCCCGCTCACGCAGTAAATCTTCAACATTACGAAGCGATAATGGGAAACGGACGTACATCATCACGGCCAAGCGGGTGATCTCAGTTGAGGACGTAAAATAACGAAAATATGTGCTCAGCCCGCAATGCTAAATGGGACACAAGCAGTCGTCAAAATTTTAATCTGACAAAACCGTATCCCTTAGCATGCTCTTCAAGGCTGCTCAAATCGTCAATCAAAAACTACTCCACGATTCAATATAGTCTTCGGATCAAACACTTTTTTAAGACGCCGCATAATATCAATTTCTGTCCGAGTTCGACTAATATGAAGCCAAGTCTTCTTTTCGTGCCCGATTCCATGTTCTGCAGAGATTGAGCCACCATAGCAAGCTAAAGGTTCATAAACTATGGCATCCGCGATCTCTCTTAATTCATTTCCTCCTTCGCCCGGACAGACAAAGAGATGAAGGTTGCCATCCGCAACATGGCCAAGCACATAACATTGACCATTCTGCCATCGCCTCTTGACACGTCGAACGACCTCATCGACATAGGCAGGCATATCTCCAATTGGGAGACTAACGTCAAAAAGAAACGAGGGTTTATTCTCAATTATCAGTTCAAAGTCTTCTCTTGTTTTCCAGATTGCCTCCCTTTCGCTTCCGGATTTGGCAATAACAGCATCCTCAATAAGCCCAGCCTGAAAAGCCTCTTCCAGGCCCACTCTGAACCCGGTCTCACTCTCTGATGCTAGCTCCCCCGGCGCCTCAAGCAACACGTAATGGGAATGGTCGCGTCCTAGTGGTGATACGTGTCCATTTTCAGGAATGGTAACGGCGCGATAATAATCACCCCACATCGCTTCAAAAGCTATCAGTTGACCTGAAACCGCCTTTTGCATGTGGCGAAGAAACTTAGGGACGTTGAAAAAATCTCGAAACCCTACGAGTGCGGTTTCTTGGCCACAAGTTTCTTCTTCAAGCCTTAGCACTGCTCTTGTCACTACCCCCAAAGTGCCTTCGGTCCCAATGAACATCTGCTTCAGATCATAACCCGCATTATTTTTCATCATGCGGTTCATGGAAGAAACAATAGTACCGTCAGCAAGTACTGCCTCAATCCCCAAAATATGATTTCGTATCATACCATAACGCAAAACATTAACGCCACCAGCGTTGGTCGCTATGTTCCCGCCTATAGTGCAAGACCCCCTTGCTCCAAGGTCCACAGGAAAGTACAGCCCTTTTTCCGCCACAGCATTCTGCAAGACCTGAAGAATACACCCGGCCTGAACGATAGCTACACGTTCCCGGCCATCAATATCCTCAATTTCCCTCATCCGTTCCAAGGAAAGGATTACCGTATCCGGATCAGCCTTTGCACCTTGTGCGCATCCGGTCAAACCTCCTTGAACAACCACTCTTTGCTGACGCTCGTTGCATTTCTTTAAAAAAAGGCTGACCTCCTCGGCAGACCTGGGCATAAAAATTGCCGCAGCGCTCGTGGGTGATGCATCCCAATAGCTGATAGCCCTTTGAGCCACAACCTCTGGTGGCAAAAACTCATACTCCGGAAACGTTAAACACAGCTCTTCGTAAGTTATACCGGTTTTAACCATCTTCGGGTTTTCCATATATTGAAACAAAAAATTGTGTCAGCAAATAATGCGGGGTGTCTCCTCCATAAAGAAGAAGGCACCATTTTAAATAAACTTTCATCAGAAAATTGGCACTCTGGCCAACAGCCAAATCACGCTTTTACCAGATATTTCTCAATAATTTCTGGATTTGGCTCAACACCCAATCCAGGGCCGTCTGGAACACGCGCATACCCGTCGACAATCTCAACCGGATTTTTCACAAGACTCCGGGAAATCTCGCCGGGTTCAACGCAATATTCCATGATGAAAGAATTGGGTATAGATGACAAAAAGTGAAGTGATGCAGCCGTGTTAATATCAGTTGTAAAATTATGATTGATACAGGGTATCCCACGAACATGCGCTAAATTTGCTATTTGTATTGACTGGGTCAGGCCACATCTGGTCAGGTCAATCTGAGCAATATCAATTTTTCCAAGGTCCATTAGCTTCAAAAACCCTTGGACCGTCGCTTCTTCCTCACCTGCTGCGATATGTGTGTCTACAACAGACGACACTTTGGCGTACCCTTCAATATTATCCGGGTGAAGGGGTTCTTCTATTAGGAGAAGATTAAATTCCCGAAAAGCTCTACATCTTTGAATAGTTGTTTTTGCATCCCATGCCAGTCCCACATCCAAAAGGATATCGACATCATCCCCCACAGCCTCACGTAACGCCTTTAGATAGGCGATATCAGTGGCTACGTCAGCTCCGAAAGGCTCCCATCCAAATTTAACAGCTGAAAACCCTTTATCAACAGCAGATCGAGCACGATCGGCTGTTGCCGCCGGGGTGAATTGAAACATGTTACTTGCATAAACTCTCAGTTTTTCTTTAAACCCGCCTCCCAAGAGCTTATGTACAGGTTGATCAAGCGCTTTTCCTTTAATATCCCATAAGGCGAGATCTATACCAGCCATTGCATGTATAACGGCACCTGAACGTCCAACGTATAATGTATTTTCGTACATTTTATTCCATAATCGCGCTATATCGAGCGGGTCCTCCCCAACCAGCAAATGCTTTAGACCAGATGCAAGTGTGTGCGAATAAGGAGCTTCAATAATTGCTTTTGTCACCAACGGGCTACTGTCAACTTCACCCCATCCAACAATTCCTGCATCAGTGGTAATTTTTACAAGCAAGGCTTCCTGCGAACTATCCGTTCGTTCTTCAATTTTCGGTAACCTGAGATATAATGCCTCAACATCCATGATTTTCATGCGGTACTCTCTGCAATACGGTAAATTTTTTATTGATGTTATTTCGTGAAGCTGGGTAATCTTTTGATTATTAAACGCATAACTCAGGGTGAACCGGGTGAGCAATAGCATCACTCGCAGGTCCACCCTGAATCTTACAAGCCTATGCCAGGCTTATTGTCATAATCCAACCCGCACTGTTAGGCCCACAGTTCTGGGGCGTCCGATGAGAACCTGATTGGTAAAGGCCTCCCCGGCAAGAGGCAAAGCTCCGAATTCTGGAATTGTATCGAAGGCATTTTCGAGGAACAGAATAGTTTCAATATTGTTCTTCATAATCCCAAACCGGATATTCGTAAGGTTATATGATTTCACATCAAAGAATGGGTTATCCGGCACAAAACCTGGACCCTTTCGGCCATCAACATATTGCCAGTCAACCCGAATATATGAATTATATTCATCCATAACGGAAAAATCATACTGGGCATAAGCACTGGCTGTCCAGTCTGGCACCCCCTGAATTGGTTGTCCTTCACGATCGACCGCACCAGGAGGAGGAGCCCCCACACGAGCTCTGGTATAGGAGAGAGTCCCACCTATTGCCAAGCTGTCTACAGGCCGGAAATTTGTTTCAATCTCAAAGCCTTTAATTGTTGCGGACCCGACGTTCGATGTAGCAGCAAAAGCACAGGCCGGATCAAAAGCAACCAGCGCCACACTTTGCTGTAAATCTGTCCAGTCTATCCAGAAGGCGGCAGCATTCAAATTTACCCGACCACTGGAAAAGCTGTTCTTGGACCCAACTTCATACTGCCAGACTTTATCCGAATCAAAGCCGGGGTTACTTGGATCAATATTTGCCGCTGCAACAGCCGCGGCACATGATGGTGTACTTAATTGCGAGACATTATTAAAACCACCCGCACGAAAGCCCTGCGCAGCGGAAGCATAAACCATATTATCTTCCGTAACTTTATATGAAACATTAACGCGCGGAATAATGCCGGATTCTGCTTGCTCCACATCGGACGCCAGACAAAAGCCGTTTGAAGCGTCACAGCCAGCCAAAGCACCGTTGTCAAAGCGCACAAACGATTGATCAATATCATACCAACGCAGACCGGCAGATACCGAGAGTGCTTCAGTCAAATGTGCTGTAACATCACCAAAAACACCAAATGTCTCGAAATCAAAATCCTGCTTTGCTGCCTGAATAAGCTCATCTGCACGTGGGATACCGGCACCAGGACCAGCATTGGCGTTGAAACCAGGCGCAGCCCAAAATATTGGGGAATTCCGCTTCTCTTGATAATAAGATCCACCTATCAACCAATCCAGCCATTCTGGGCCGCTATTATCTGTTGATGCCAGCCGGAATTCCTGGCTGATTGACTCAGATTCATTACTCACACTTGGAATTGTAGGAACTGCCAAGCCACCACTCCCGTCACCGCCAAACAGGTTGAAGGCAAGTACCGACAAATCCTGATCCCAGGCAGACTTCCGATTGTAGTAACTTGTAACCGATGTAAAACTGGCAGCCCCAAAGTCATATTCAATAGGCAAGCCTGCCAGGAAGAAACTTTCCTTGCGAGGAGATTCAAAGAATCTTCGCTGCACCAATTCGCCCCCGAGATCACGATCATATGCATTGTCAAACGTAGATCGTCTGTCCTGAAACCACACGAATGGAGATATTTCCAAATTTTCTGTTGGCACAAACCTTAACGCCAAGCGCCCGCCTGTAGTGGTTTCATCATTGGCATTCTTTCGAACATTTGTTTTATCAACACTACTCAGCAATTGATCTTCTTGAGGTGTGGTACCGTCAAGGTCAAGCGCTCGCGCAAACGGATTGGCGGGATCTGCGGGTCTCCAGTCTATATAACCGCCCTCATCCCTGTGATAGGCGACAAAACGAGCAGACAGCTTATCCTTCACCAGTGGGGCGTTGACCATCACATTAATGTCAAAATTCTCTTCGCCACCTTCAGTATAGGAGCCAGTTGCTTCAACCAGTGCCTCAAATTCATTGAAGACGGGTTTATTCGTTTCGATTTTTATTGTGCCACCAAGCGATGCTTGCCCATATAACGTTCCCTGCGGGCCTTTCAGCACCTCAATTCGACTTACATCAAATAATTTGTTATCCACCGCCTGGATTGGTACATCGTTGATATAAAAGCCTACCGTTTGAGCTGCTGTACCATCTGAAACAGCAAACAATCTGGTATTCCCAACCCCACGAACAGCTACGCTTTGCCCGTTCCTCTCGCCCGCACCTATCTGCTGATAGGAAAGGCCAGGAATTGAGGAGAAATACTCCTGCAGTCGGGTCACGCCCTTGGCCTTGATTGATTCCTGTGTAAGCGCAGAAACTGACACCGGCACATCCTGCAAGCTCTGCTCTCTTCTTTGAGCAGTTACCATGATTTCTTCAAAAACACCCATATCCGCAGATAATGCAGTTAATGGCGAAATCCCTGCCACAATTAAAATACTGGTTGATAAACGCAGAACTGACCTGTTCTTGCTCGAAACATCCATCGCTTCCTCCATTTATTAGATAACTAAACATAAAATTGATTTGAATATGTAAACCATTGTTCAAGACATCGAAGTTTGTTCGATTTAGAAGAAGATTTGCAAACTTGATCTGTCCCGATTAGAGGGCAAAAAGACGATCAGCGTCAACACGAGGGCATGCAATCAGTTTCCATGGAAACTCCGATTACTATTGATGTAAATTGCTGTTAATTCCGTAACAATTTCAATCTCGATCCCGCGACGTCATAATTTTACCGAAAAAAGTGCCTTTAAACGAGCAACGGCACTTACAATTGAACCAATTAGTTCAGGAAGGTGGAACCAGTGTTCCCTCGCAGTAGTATTTCTAAATATTTCAGGCTTCCAGCCTCAATCCTGACAGTGCAAATTTGTCACGAATTTGGCATGAATTTCTAATCACGCCACAAATACAACGAAATATTGACATGGAAGCATCGCTAACCGAAGCTGTTGATGTTCATGGTGTTTCTATGTTTTACCATCTTTGGCCACTCTGGACTTTACCCTACAGATAATTCAATTATCCGGAACATAAGGATTGAGTAACCAAGTGGATAATCTGCAAAAACAAAGTAACTGGGGCCGCGAAGATGTACTCTGCCTTGACGGGATTACAACTCATATTTCAACGCCAAGGGGCGAATTTGCAGCCATATCTGATATCAATTTAATTGTTCGCAGGGGCGAAACCGTTGCTTTGGTGGGAGAATCAGGTTCCGGCAAATCAATTACCTGCCTTTCACTTATGGGACTTATTGAAAAGCCGGCGTCGATAGTATCGGGGAAGGCCTGGTTTCAGACTAAGGATAGCGATATTATAGATCTGGTAAAAACACCGGAAAATATTCTGCGCACTATCCGTGGCAATGAGATTGCCATGATCCCTCAAGACCCCATGACCAGTCTGAATCCCGTCCTGAGGATTGGAGACCAAATTACAGAAGTCATCCACAAACACCAGCAAAAAACAAAAGCCGAAGCCCGCGAAACGGCACTCAGGATGTTGGAAAAAGTTGGGATTTCAGATCCAGACACCAGATTACATCAATATCCACATCAACTCTCTGGCGGCATGCGGCAGCGGGTCATGATCGCCATGGCATTGATTTGCCAACCAGCACTACTAATAGCTGACGAAGCAACTACAGCACTGGATGTTACCATTCAGGCTCAAATTCTGGACCTGCTCGCCAACTTGCAATCAGGCGCCAAAGGTATGAGCATCCTGTTCGTGACCCATAATATGGGGATAGTTGCTGAAATTGCCGACCGTGTCATTATAATGTATGCAGGCCGCGTTATAGAAACAGGCCCTGTTCAACAGGTATTCAAATCGCCCCGGCACCCATATACAAAGGGGCTTCTTGATAGCATTCCGCGTGTCAATCACAATTGTCCGGCTAACTCATTGCGGCAACGCATAACACCCATCCCTGGCATTGTTCCCGATCCCGTTAACCGCCCGGTGGGTTGCAAATTTTCACCCCGATGTGCATATGCTGCCCCAGCCTGTCTAAAGCGCGAACCGCAGCTTGAGCAAACGACACCCGAAAGACAAGTCCGCTGCATACGCTGGAAGGAAATAACATTATGAGCGGGATCGGTTCAGATAATAACCCGATACTTTCAGTTCGCGGCCTCCAGAAACATTTCCAGCTTGGTGGAACGGTCGGCCGCAAAAATAAAACCGTGCGTGCCGTCGATGGAATAGATTTTGACATTCACCACAAAGAAATTATTGGTCTGGTTGGAGAGTCGGGATCTGGCAAGACGACCGTCGGACGAATGATTGTAAAGCTCATTGAACCAACGAACGGTAAAATTACATTTGATGGTAATGAAATATCGAAACTGACAGGTACTCAATTCAAGCCCTATCGCAAGCATATGCAGATAGTCTTTCAGGACCCTTTTGCCAGTCTTAATCCTCGCATGCGCATTAGAGATATTCTTGAAGAAGGACTAAAGATTCACAGAATTGGTAATTCCGGTGATCGAATGGAACGCATCATCGACATTCTTGAGCTTGTTGGCCTGTCACCCGATATTCTAAGGCGCTATCCTCATGAATTTTCCGGTGGACAACGCCAACGGATTGGCATCGCTCGTGCTTTGGCCGTAAACCCCAAATTTCTCGTAGCTGACGAACCTGTATCAGCACTTGACGTCTCTATTCAGGCCCAAGTCATTAATCTGCTGGATGATTTGCAGCAGAAAATGGGACTGACGGTTTTATTTATTTCTCACGATCTTGGTGTCGTCGAATATATATGTGACCGGGTAATGGTAATGTATCTTGGCCACATTGTCGAAAACGGGCCAACAGAAAGTCTTTTTTCCAAACCCAGGCATCCCTACACCGAAGCTCTCTTATCAGCTATCCCCAACCCCGATCCCGATGTTAAGGGTAACAAAATTGTCCTGAAAGGCGATATACCCAGCCCGACCAATCCACCTAGTGGTTGTGTTTTCCGAACCCGGTGCCCTTATGCCATAGAGGAATGCAGCCAAACGAACCCCTTACCCCGCACGGTCGGCCCGGCACATACAGTTTCCTGTATTCGTACAGACATTTTATAATCGTCAGCAAGCCAATACCAAAACGGGTTGACCTTCCTGCTCAATCTTCCGTTTCAGGACTCACAAGCGCCACTCGACTTGCATGCGAATAATATCGCGCCATCCTGTTCAGGGTCGTTGCAAGATTATCGATGTTCTTATAATTAACATCATCATCTTTCAGACTGGATACCAGACTTTTGTGACGTACTTTCCTGTACTTGCTACAAAAGACGTCGCCGTCTGTTGAAGAAAGGTATATTCTGTCACGTCCATTATGTTTGTGGGTAATGTACCCCTGTTCTTCAAGCTTTTTTAATGAATATGCAACCGTGTGCGAATCTTCAATATTCATCACAAGACAAATATCCGAGAGCTTCTTGTTACGGGCACGGTGGTTAACCATGTGCAGCACCAGTACATCCAGCGGACTAAAACCACGCGCCCCGGCAGCCTCTGCACAGTGTACCACCCAACGCCAAAAGCCGTTAATTGAAACAATCATTGCAAACTCCAGGTCACTAAAAACCTCGTCACCAAACTCTGTGTTGGAATGATCGTCTGACTTCAGCATGCTACTCCCTCCGCCATAATTGAGCAGTTCTTTACGCATGGGCTATGTGCCCATATTATTATGACGTTGTAAGTTAACCGCGTCTATCCTGATTTTGCAGACAACTGTCCCTCCGCACCACGACTGTCAACATCAAGAGCAGCAAATTTTGCAGAGGATACTGCGAACAAAAAAGACTATATGCACATTAAGAAGGGGAACCTTGTCGGGGGTCAAGCCAGTCGCGCAGGCCGTCGCCCAGTAAATTCAGGCCTAAAACAGCGACTGAAAGCGCCAGCCCTGGGAACAAACATATCCACGGAGCTTCACGAAGATAATCCCGCCCATCTGCAATCACATTGCCCCAACTTGGTGTCGGGGCCGGAGGCCCAAGCCCTAAAAAACTCAATGCAGCTTCAGAAAGAATTGCGTAAGCGAATACAAATGTAAGCTGCACAATTAGGGGAGTAATGCTGTTAGGCAATATATGTCTGAGGATAATACGAATATTACCTGCTCCTAATGCTCTGGAGGCTGCAACATAATCCGCTTCACGCAAGAGTAACGTTGAAGAGCGCACGATCCTTGCTGTAGCTGGAACGTATACGACAGTTAGCGCCAGAACAATATTTGCAGCGCCCGGTCCGAGTGCCGCCGCGATGGCTACCGCCAGCATCACACCAGGGAATGCCATCAAAGCATCCATCAATCTCATAACAGGTTCATCCAAACGCCTGAAATACCCCGCTGCCAACCCCGCCGTTGTCCCAATAATACCTGTAAAGAAGACTGTGCTTGCGCCAATACCCAAAGAAATTCTCGTGCCGTGTATAACACGGTTAAAAATATCTCGTCCCAGATTGTCGGCACCAAACAGATGCTGCAGAGAAGGTGGTGCAAACGCACTGGGAATATCAATACGCGATGTTGAGCCCGGAGCTATAATGTCGGCCAGCAATGCAATCAAGACCATCGCCCCAGCCAAAATGCCACCGGCTACAAGCGTCGGCTTTTGCCAAATCCACCAGAAGCGTGAACGCGTCAATTTAGGAATATCTAATTCTTGGGTCAAGCCAGACATAAAGCAAATCAATCAATAAGTTAATGGTTACAAATATGGCAGCAGTTACAATCAGCGTACCCTGAATCACCGGATAATCTCGTGACGTGATGGTTGTCGCCATCAGACGTCCTATTCCGGGAATTGAAAAAACAGTTTCAATAATCACCGCACCCGAAAGCATAAGACTTAGAATAATCCCCAAAACCGTGGCGATAGGAATGGTCGCATTCAGAAAAGCATGCTTGATATATATACGTGCAGGCGAAAGTCCTTTGGCCTTTGCTGTTCGTATATAATCTTGTCTTAAAACTTCAAGTAAAGCACCCCGCGTAATCCGCCCCAGCAATCCTATTTGCAATAACGAAAGCGCGAATGAAGGTAATACAAGTGATCTTATCCAACCCCAAGGGTCTTCACTAATAGGCACGTATCCGCCTGTAGGTAGCCAATTCAGATTAACTCCAAAAACAACAATCAACATGAGCCCAAGCCAGAAACTGGGAAGTGAAACACCCAGGACTGTAAAAGTCATGATTGTACGATCAATCCAGGTATTGTGCTTGAATGCGGCGACAATGCCGCTGCCAATCCCAAGCACCAAAGTCCAGAGGAAAGCTATTCCTGCCAAACTCAATGTGGCAGGAAGCCTTTCGCCAATTGCCTGCAGCACAGGTCGCCCCAAAGTCATTGACTGGCCCAAATCACCTTGGACAACTCCGCCAAGCCAGGTTACAAGCCGAACTGGCAATGGTTGATTCAGTCCTAATTGCTCACGAATTGCGGCAATTTCATCGCCTGATGCCCCAATTCCTGCCATAACAGCAGCAGGGTCACCAGGAATGAGTGCCATAATGAAGAACGCCAGAATACTGACAATAATCAATACGAGAATGCTGCTTAGGATGCGTTTGATTATGAACCCGATCATACTTTCAACCCCATTTTCAGACCATTACTCAAGCCACACGTCCCACATTCTTTCTCCCCCAACATAGGGCCGATAACCCTTAAGGGAAGTGCTGGCCCCTATTAGAAAACCCTGGTTCCCCAGCTTGACGGTCTGAACATTTGCATAGGTCAACATCTGAATTTCTGACCAAGATTCTTTGCGTATATTCTCATCCATAGACGTATTGAAAATATTCCATGCGTTCTGCATTGCCGGATCATGCTTGATCCGGGCCCAGTTGCTTGGCCCTGATAGAATTGGCTCGTATGCATAGGCCCCGAGAAATGGTGCAGACCGAAAACCGTTAATGGCTAAATGCCAACCCCGATCTGATTGGGTAACAGCTACCAAAGTTGCAAGGTCCACCATGACAGGCTTTATGTTGAGCCCAATTGCACGAAGTTGTTCGACGATAATCGTTCCAAACTTAATATGGAAACTGACATTGGAAATTACAAAATGAACAGGCTCCTGCTTGTAACCTGAAGCCTGCAGCAACACCTTGGCCCGTTTGGCATTATTAATATCATACAGTTCCTTTCCTGCTTCTGAATAAAAGGAATTTCCTGGCCAAAGCCACGAATGATCCAGCTGGTATAACCCGTCTGTACCTCCTGCCATCACCTGATCAAGATCAAGTGCTGCCTGAATGGCCTGTCGAAATTTCAAATTATTCGTAGGAGCTGCTGAGTGGTTCAGGAACAAAACCGGCATGTTAAAATTGTTCAAACGATGAATCCTAACGTTGGGATTTCTCTCAAGTCTGGTTGCCGAGGGAACCGGTATATCTTCAGCCAGATGAATTTCTCCGGCTTCCAGAGCAGCAACCCGGGCACTTGCTTCAGTAACAATGCGAAAAGTTACACTGTCCAGATAAGCGGTCTTCTTGCCTCCAAATCCGGTCGCACGCTCAAAATCTTCATTCGCGACATAGCCATCGAAACGCTCGAGCTTCACATGGCTGTCGGGAATCCATTCCACTACCTTGAAAGGACCAGTGCCAATATTCGCCGTTTTATTTAGCCCTTTTTCTGCCTCTTCAGCCGGGATAATCGAAGCAGGATTTGCTGGGGAAGCCAATCGGGACAGGAAAGTCGGGCTTGGGTGCGTCAGCACAATTTTGATTTCATAAGGGTCTACAATTTCTATCCTGTCAACCAGGTCCATAGTAATGCGCTCAGGGCTGATTTTGGCATATCTTTCGAGTGAGGCTTTTACATCTTCTGACGTTAACTCCTTACCATTGTGAAACTTTACTCCTCTCCGCAGCTTGAATGTATAAATTAGTCCATCATCCGAGAGTGCCCAGGATCTCGCAATCATGGGAATGACATTCGTATTGTCGTCTACGGTGACCAAGCCTTCATAAACACCGAAAAGAATACTGCCACTAATATGAGATGCAGAAAAATTGGGATCAATACTGCTAGTGTTGGCATAAAGGGCAACGATTGCATCGCCTCCCCTGGTCTGGGCAATCCCGACAGAAACCGGGCTCAAACTTCCAGCGAAAACAAGCACCATACAAGCCAGATATTTCATAAGTCTCGTCATTGTTTTTCCCCGCAATACAAATAGCCCTAAACTAATCCTACGCAATTTATCCATTTGCAGGAACAATCGGCAGCAAAATATGTGACGACCTGTTTGCATCAAGGTAAACCGTGTTGCGCGCGCGTTTGGTATATGTGTGCCGTCCAAGTGGTTCACCCGTATTTGGATTGACATCAAACTGTGGAAAACTGCTTGACGCAATATCCACCCTGATCCGGTGCCCCTTACAGAAGCGGTTTGAGGTTGGCGGCAACACAATAGTAACAGGGTAAATTTCTCCGGGCTCCATCAATTCCTCATGCTCAAAACCGTTCCTAAATCGTGCCCTCAGAATTGAATCAATGATGTTCATGTGAAACCCTTCCGGAATGGCTTCGCTTGGTGGATAAACATCCAGTAATTTTGCCGTAAAATCTGTATCGACTGAATCCGAACTAATCCACAAATTGACCCTTACCGGCCCTATTATTTCGAGATCATCGTCAAGTGGCTCACTCTGGAACACAAGGACATCAGGACGTTCAGCAAGAAGAGAATACGGTTCTGATGACCCAAACATATCAGGGCGTTCGCGCTGGTGCATGGGACCATCATGAACAAACGTCCGCATCCTGCCCCTTTGAGGCGTATAATCTGGCGACATTCCTGACGGCAATTCAATAAATTCAAGGAATGGCGCCACACTCGCCCCTAACGTTGGCACTGGCCGTTCAGGGTCATGTGTCCAACTGCGCTCAGCAGAATCCTTCGCGGGAACTTCAGGACTTAATCCACCATTGGAGGCAAGATAATAGGGCGTGGGCACAGCTCGCTGCAACGGCCAGGATTTCTCATTCTGCCAGCGACCTCCATGTTCCAGATGATTATCGGGCGTTAACTTCCCTGAGCCTCCTCCCATAACAAACAGACGAACAGCAGGATCATCTTCTGCACCGTTTTGGACATCTTTTAACCAGCGGTCGAACCAGCGCAAGCGTTCTCGGTTATATACCGGATATCCCCAAGATGCTGCTTGTCCAAATTCAACTTCGCCAATTACAGAATGGCCACTTCGCATCGCTGTGTGGTTCCAGGGACCAACAATAAGCTTTTGAGGGCTGGACTTCAGACGACTGAGTTCAGCAAATTCTTCTGTCATTTCTTCGGTGAACAAATCGTACCAACCAGTCGAATGTACACAGGGAATGTCTAAGAACTGATCAAAGCGTGTCTTGAATTCAATTGCATCCATTGCCCACCAGTCATTGTGGCAACCATCATAATAATACCGAAACAAAACGCGCTCCAAATTGGGTACGGCAGCTAAAGGCGTATGACCTGGTTTGAACGGCATGGAGTTAAGCAATTTCCGGATATTCCTGCCCCCCCATTCAACCCGCGCCATTGCAGCCGGATCATCACGAATTTCGGGCGCATCCATGGCGTGCACAAAAAGCGCCGGGAACATTTGCATGGCCATCGCTCCACCGCGCCTACATTCCCAGTCAAGGCCGCTCGTCGGTGAAGAATCAACCCACAGTGCTTTTAATGATGGCGGCCGTTTAAGAGCAGCTGCGTTTTGCACCAGAGCCCCATATGACGTCCCAACCATTCCTACCTTGCCATTGCTCCACGACTGGGATGCAAGCCATTCAATTGTATCGTAGCCATCCTGCCCTTCCAGAGGATTACCGATATGATGATAGTTTCCAACATCCTCGGATTCCCCTCTCCCCCGAACATCCTGTATAGCCACAGCATACCCGTGGGCAGCAAAAAAGCGACCCACGGGATCCACTTGCATAACCAAATTTGACTTGTCATAGGGTGTTCTTGTCAGAATGACGGGCATTGGTTCCATATATGGCTGCCCATCGGGTAGTGCCGGGCGATAAATATCTGCTGCCAGCCTTACGGAGTCCCGCATTGGAATCATTACATTGTGCGATACTACCACTTGTAACGGACCCGCTTGGTCAGATGGCAGTGGACCCCATTTACTCATTTTCTACTCTCTCCATAATTCTGGGCTTTAGCCCCCGAAGACCTCATATAATTATCACCATAAAACGTACTTTGAGCCACTGACCGGAACGCCTGCTCAATTTGCCCCAGCATCCCTTCGGTAAGGCCCCGATGAACACAAAGGCGTATACGTCCTTCTCCCATGACCATGACCAGAATTCCGTGCGCCGCCATTCTTTTGGCAAATATCTCCGTCGCGGCAAGGTCCAGGGAAAGCTTTACCATCACGATATTGGTTAATGTCATTTCCACATCAACTTCATATCCTGATATATCCGCAATAATTTCTGCAATTTTCCGGGCAAGGGAATGGTCGCCAGCCAGGTCATTCATCCGATCAAGGGCGATGTCCGCTGCAGCGGCGAGCATGCCCAAAGGCCGCATGCCGCCCCCAAGTTGTTGACGCAATATGACTGCGCGCTGAACAAGTTCTGCTGATCCAGCCAGTATAGCACCATATGGTGCCCCCAACCCCTTATTCAGACTTACAGCAACCGTATCTGCCCCGTCAGCAAGCTGTACCAATTCGACGTTTCCTGCAATGGCTGCATTAAAAAGTCTAGACCCGTCGAGATGCACTAATGCCTTATACCTATACGCCAAAACCGCAATATCCTTTACATAGTTCAAAGGCAATGGCATTCCGCCTGCTCGATTGTGCGTATTTTCCAGTGCAATCAAATCTATGCCTTGTCTCTGGCTTGTTAGGCGAGTGGAAATTTCCTCTTCCATTGCATCAAGCCCCATGACACCTGCACGCCCGGCCAGTCCATGAACGGTGATTCCTGCCACGCTGGCTAAACCCGTTCTCTCGGTTGTGGCAATATGGCTCTCACTTTCAGCCAATACCGTATCGCCCCTTGTCGCCTGCAGCATAATAGCCGCAAGGTTTGCCATCGTGCATGTCGGGAAAAATAGAGAATCTTCCTTGCCTAACAGGGTAGCCAACCGTTTCTCCAGCTTTTGGAGCTGCTCGCCTTCTCTCCAGCCAAAGGCCGACGGATATGCTGTAGACTCTTCCATTGCTTTCAGCACGGCATTTCCGGCAGGTGAGACAAAGTCAGTTCTAAGATCAATAATCTCAATGCTATTCACCTCTTGCTCCACTTGCTGTTTACTTCGGTCTTCACATGCCATATCAAATCGGAAAACACGTAAATATGCTATTGAATCTCCATTTCCTTCTTCAGATCAATCCCATAGTCCTGCAAAACTCGTTCTGCAGTCACAAACCCCATCTGGATATCCCTTTCAATTAAATGTCGAGGCCTTTCTACGGGCAGCCCAAAACCACCTCCGCCCGGTTCTATTAACGTTAGTGTATCGTTTACAGCAAGGTGATAGCGTCCTTTGGAGTGTACTGATTTCCCATTTATCAAGCAGGAGCGCAAAGCCCCAGGCCCGCCGCCAGCATATCCCAAAGCGGGAAATTCTGTGCGGCCGGACAGACAGGAAATCGTCAGTTCCGAGCCCGTGTCATTTCGAAATTCTATTTCCTGTCCAAGGCCGCCACGGTTGCGGCCGCTACCGCCCGAGTCCGGGCGTAGTGCCTTGCGCAAAATTGTCATGCCTGTAATGTCTTCCCACACTTCGATGGATGTCCCGGTCATATTGCTCGGACTCGGCACTGTATTGGCGCCATCAAGACCATCAAGTGCCCCGAAACCACCTGAAGAGAAATAAATGCTGGATATGCCTTTGCCATCAGGCCGCTGACCCTGAATATTTACCAAACTGAGCATGCCCGAGTCCGCCTGAACAAGCTCTGGCACCACCTGGGCCAATGCCCCCATCACCAATGGCGTAACAAAGTGGCCAATAATGTGCCGCCCGCCCGTTGGTGAGGGAGATTTCGCATTCAAAATACACTGATCTGGCGCACTCACAGTTATCGGCGTTACACACCCTAGATTGTTGGGAATATTGGGTGTTGTCACACATTTGACCGTATAAACAACAAATGCTTTAGCATAGCTAAGTGGAACATTTATCCCCATAGCAATTTCAGGACTGCAACCCGAAAAGTCAGCATGGATACGATCTCCCAAGATATCCAGCTTTACTGCCAGTGTTAACGGTGCATCCTGGCCCTCAATCTGAATTGAATGACTGTAACTGCCATCCGGCATACGATTAATTGCCGCGCGCAAAGAATCTTCAGAATTTTTGATGATGTTATCAGCCACTTCATCAAGATCCGACAACCCATACTCTTCCATGAACTCAACCAAGAGACGTGCAGCAACTTCATTGCAAGCGATATTAGCGTGCAAATCCCCTAATGTTTGATCTGGAACACGAACATTGTTTCTAATAATATCAAATAGCTGAGCGTTTGGCTTTCCTGCCTCCACCAGCTTGCATATTGGTATTCTTAGGCCTTCTTCATAAATCTGGCGCGCTGACGCTGTAAAGCCCAGGCCCCCAATATCCGGCAGATGTGTGATACTCATAGAGTAGGCAATGATTTTGCCATTCCGGAAAATTGGCCGCATTACATTTATATCATACAAATGTCCGGTACCGATCCATGGATCATTGGTCGCAATAACATCACCAGGTCGCAAGGTCTCCGGCGGGAAGCGCTCCAGCATTAGCCTGGCAGTTTCTGGTGCGGTGCCGGTAAAGGACGGAACACTATAGGTCCCTTGAGCAATCAGACGGGCATTAGCGTCAAACAATGTACATGAAAGATCATAGCTCTCACGTACATTGGTTGAGAAAGACGTTCTTACTAAAGTGTTCAGGGTTTCGTCAGTAATCGCGATCAACCTATCCCAGATGATTCCTAAACTAATCGGATCTATTCTACTCATAGCGAAACCTCCGCCTGATTGACTGTAATAATTAAATTGAGTCTCTCATCGACATGAACGGTATCCCCTGTTCCAACAATGAAAGTGGATTCCTGTTCTTCCACGACCGCCGGCCCCGAAAAACTTGTCCCCGGCGCAAGGCAGTAACGATCATAAACCGGCACATCCGCCATATTACCAATCTCGGGGATATAGGCATTACGGTATCCTGATATTGGATCACCTTGTTTATGTGAACGTAACGTGAAGCGGGCGCCAGTTTCTTTCAAAGGCGAAGGACTGCTTCCCTCTACTTTCCAGTTGACAATTTCAAGAGCCTCGTCAAGTAAGACTGACGAAAATACTTCGTTGTATGCTGCGACAAACCTTTCTGTTAAACCACCCAGAGTTCCAGTAGCCGGGACCTCGATTTCATATCCCTGCCCCTCGTACCTGACATCCAACATCTTTGACAGGATAATGGAACTTTCACTTGTTCCCGCCTGTATAAGAACTGTACGAACTTCATCAATCATTGGTTCGAAAACGCTGTTATACTTATCAATACCCAGCCCATTCAACGGGACCCGGTGAGAGCGCGCCACCTCAAAGGAGAATGGGCTTATTAGAAGACCGAACGCCGACATAACACCTGCGCCCGGCGGCAGAACCACTTGCGGCACATTAAGCTTTCTGGCAATTCGCGCTGCATGGATAGGTCCACACCCGCCAAATCCAACCATATTGGACTGACGATAATCGAAGGCACGTTCAGAAGCGTGTACACGAAAAGCCCTCGCCACGTCTTCGTTAATAGTTTCATGAATTCCCCAGGCTGCACGAACGATATCAAGACCCAATGGAGTGCTGATCGCTTCCTCTATCACGCGTTCCGCCGCACCTTTGTCGAGCTTCATCCGCCCTCCCAGAAAGCGATCAGCATCAAGGTACCCCAACACCAGGTTTGCGTCTGTAAGTGTGGGCAAACGACCGCCTCTACCATAACAAGCCGGGCCCGGGAAAGCCCCTGCGCTCTTGGGCCCTACGCGGATAAGACCGCGGTCATCCAGACCCGCTATCGAACCGCCACCTGCACCGATTTCAATCATGTCCACGACTGGTGCCTTGGCGGGCAAACCGCTACCAGCCTTAAACTCATGCACACGCGCTACTTCAAGCTCGTATTTCTTTAGCGGCCGCCCGTCTCTAACCAGAGCACCCTTGGCCGTTGTACCTCCCATATCAAATGACAGAACTCGTGTTGCATTAATTTCGACCCCAACGCGCGATGCCATCAACGCACCTGCAGCCGGCCCGGATTCCAGGAGACGAATAGGGAATTTTCGGGCAGTATCTGCCGTGACCATTCCCCCACTTGAAGTCATGATATGGAACTGTCCACTAAAGCCAATTCCTTTGAGCCTGCTTTCTATACGCCCAATATATCGATCAACAACCGGCTGGACGTAAGCATTCATTGTTGTCGTTGTCCAACGCTCGTATTCACGCATATATGGGAAAACCGACGATGACCCTGAAACTCTCAGATCGGGGTATTCTGCAGCAAGCAACTCCATAACTTCCTGTTCATGGGATGGATTTGCATACGAATTCAGGAAACAGACTGCGAGCGCCTCGATGTTCTCTTGCTTGATCAGATCGTCAACAGCTTTCCGTACCGATTTGAGTGTCAGAGGAGAAATAATATGACCGTCATACCTGACCCGCTCATCAATCTCGCGACGACAATTACGTGGAACTACCGGTTCCGGAAATTGCAGGCGCAGATCAAACAAGTCGTAGCGACGCTCTTGAGCAATATCAAGAATATCCATCATTCCCGTCGTAACCAGCATACCTGTTCGACTGCCACAGCGCTCGATAAGTGCATTGGTTACTAGCGTTGTGCCGTGCACCACACGAGAAACACTTTTTATATCCACATCGCTCTGGCTCAATAGCCGTTCAATACCTTCAATAACCGCGTTAGAAGGATCTTCGGGTGTCGTCAATTGCTTGTGCAGCTGCACGATGCCGGTGCTATCCTCAAGGAGAACAAAATCCGTAAATGTTCCACCGATATCCACGCCAATTCTAAACATAACCACCACTCAAATTTCGTGTACCGCACAACGAGCTCTATTTAACTCGAAGGGGCCAGAACATAATTTCTGAACAAAAAACAAAAAGTAACAAGCACACTTTCTCCATGATTTATTTGTGAAAATGCACTTGATGCCTTTTAGTTCAGCCCAAAAACAACAATGATGTCAAATGATTGATAGGTTTCTATTTTGCGAATATTTTGCCCTCACAGTACTCTGAATTTGAACCGAATTCATGGTCGCTTTCTGGAGGCGACATCAAATTTTCCGCTGATAAAAGAACCTCGGCACAGCAGATCTATGCTCAATAATATTTAGCTGATTTCAAAGTGGGGAATTTACTTTTTGGTAGTTACCAGCTGCGTTGTTGCGCCAATACCCTGCCAGCCACAGCTCACTGAATTTATCTGTTTATATTGAAACTCCGAAGAGTTTCCTCACAAAGCGGGAACACTGCCCAATATTGACAGAAATTATAATATAGCGAAGAATCTGAACTTATTATTTGGCAGAAATAACTAAATTTTTATTTCCGTCAATATGACCTTTCTTTTCCTCTTTAACAGGTAAGTATGTGAAAAATCTAATTGGAAAGAAGGCCTTCGTCACAGCAGCAGCGCAAGGCATAGGACTTGCGACCGTTATGGCTTTTGCAAAGCGGGGGGCAACCGTAATCGCTGCCGACATCAACACAGAGAAATTGTCCGAACTGCAGGGAATCGATGGCGTTACCCTTCACTCTCTTGACATGCTGGACAGGACAGAAATCCACAAAACTGCTAACAAATTTGGGGCTATAGACGTCCTTGTTAATTGTGTTGGCTATGTACATCACGGCACCATTCTGGATTGTAGTGAAGCAGACTGGGCTCACGCTTGGGACCTGAATGTTACATCTATGTATCGCCTGATCCGCGCCTTTCTTCCCTCAATGCTCCAAAATGGTGGAGGCAGCATTATTAATGTAGCTTCTGTTGTCTCAAATATTAAGGCTGCGCCAGACCGCTTGGCATATGGCACAACAAAAGCGGCTGTGATCGGATTGACAAAATCTGTCGCCCGAGATTTTATAAAAGATGGCATTCGTTGCAACGCCATATGTCCGGGGACTGTTCACACGCCTTCGTGGGAGGGTCGCGTTAATAACGCAGAAAACCCCGAAAAAGCCCGCAAAGACTTTATAGCGAGGCAGCCCATGGGACGGTTAGGTACAGCCGAAGAGATTGCAGGTGCGGCACTTTACCTGGCGTCCGAAGAAGCAGCATATTTAACAGGAACATCTCTCATCATAGATGGCGGCATGTCCTTATAAGCGAAATGTCGTTCAGCATTTCCGGACTTATTCAACAAAAATTCAACAAAGAGAAAATCATGAGACTTGTCAGATTTGGTAATTTTGGCTCAGAGCGACCAGGGGTTTTAGATAAAGATGGCATTATCCGAGACCTTTCAACCATAATACAGGATATTTCCCAAACCACTCTTTCTCCTGAATCTCTCGAAAAGTTAGCGCATCAGGAGTTGTCGGAATTGCCAATTATAGACCAGCAGACACGACTGGGCTCTTGCGTCGGGAACGTTGGGAAATTTATATGTATCGGCCTGAATTATCGAGACCATATTAAGGAATCCGGCGCCGAAGTTCCTGTAGAACCTGTCATTTTTATGAAAGCAACCAGTTCACTGTCAGGGCCAAATGATGATATTGTCCTGCCCCGCGGTTCCACCAAGACAGACTGGGAAGTGGAACTCGCGGTTGTAATCGGAAGCAGAGCGCAATATGTCAGTGAATGTGAGGCACTGAACTACGTCGCCGGATATGCCGTCGTAAACGACCTTAGCGAGCGCGAATATCAACTCGAGCGAAGCGGTCAATGGGTCAAAGGCAAAAGCGCTGACGGTTTTGGACCCTTAGGACCTTGGCTCGTCACCAAAGATGAAATCCCTGATCCCCAAAATCTTAACCTTTGGCTTGAAGTAAACGGGCAACGTTTTCAGGATGGAAACACCGCAGATATGGTCTTTGGCGTTGCCTTTCTTATAAGCTATTTAAGTCAGTTTATGACTCTCCACCCCGGAGATATTATTTCCACAGGAACACCAGCGGGTGTAGGCTTGGGTCAATATCCATCAAAATATTTGGAGCCACATGATAAAATTCGGCTAGGCATTAGCAATCTGGGAGAACAACATCAGCGCATTTTACCCGGCTTTATCAAGCCGAATTAGCCTGAAGGAAAAAGCTAATATCGAACCATCGGCAATATCCCGCCCGTAGAAGCTGAGAGGAAGATGTGGGCGCAGCGGCCGTATCTGGTTGCGACACGTCGCCAGGGGCTTGTCAGGTCAACTTTTGACAAATTCTATGTGATGCGATTTCCATGAAAAAGTGTCAAATAGATTGTCATCGCTTCCACCGGATATCATCAGACAGGACATATGACGTTATTTCCGTTTTACCATGAGTTATCGGGACGTCGAGGAATTAATGGCCGAGCGCGGTATTGATATCAGTTATGAAACGGTTCGCAGGTGGGTTTACAAGTTCGGAATTGACTATGCCCGGCGTATCAAAGAACGCATGCCCCTGCTCCATACTGAATGGTTTCTGAATGAATTATTTGTCAAGATTGACGAGAAACCTGTGCACCTCTGGCGCGCCGTTGACGACGAAGGCGAAGTTTTAGATGTCATGTTCAGAAGTGCAGGAACAAGCGGACGGCCCTGTAACTTCTCAGGAAACTACTGCAAAATCAAGCTATCGCACCAACAAGGATCGTGACTGATAAATTGATATCTTATGGTGCGTCACTCCGGGATGTAGAACTGGTGCATTTACACGACACTACAAACAGGTTGAATAACAGGGCGGAAAGTTCACATGTCCCCATGCAACGACGGGAACGAAAGATGCAGCGTTTCAAGTCCCGCAAATCAGCGCAAATATTTCTTGCTATCTACGGCCCAATCTATAATTTTTTCAAAACACAAAGACATTTAATATCAAGAAAAGCTCTCCGGGAATTACAGTCAATTGCAATGTCAGAGTGGAAGCTCCTGACTGAAGCCGCGTGATCATATCCTCCATTAAAACTTCTGCCACGGGGAAGGGTTAACATGACAAAGCTCCTGCGTCTCTTGAGATAAAAACAAAATACGGCTTTACTTATGTCATTTGGCTTTCAATACAAAGGCTTTGGCAAAACCAATTGTCAGGACCGGAATTACAAAAACGATGATGAAACCAAAAGTCAGCAAGCCATATCCCTTTGCGATCAAAGTAACGAGACCAAACTGCGACGCCAGCAATAACGCCACCCCCAGCAGCACTATGGCAATCACCGGCCGAGCAGCCGCAGACATGACCTTTCCCTTTTCTTCCAGTGCCTTGGCAATCCGCTGGTTAACGCTGTGAATCAGGCCAACTCCTGTCTGAATGAGCGTGCCCAAAAGAATGATCTGGAAAACCACCTCGAACCAGCGGGCATCCAGCCTGGACAATAGCAAGGCAGACGGAATCGGCACCGACGCAATTTGATCATATGACCCCATCATGGCCACGAACAAGAATACGGCCGGCGACATGGCAATTATCCCGCCCAGAAGTCCTGCGGTAACAGCTTCGCGCCTGCGCGTAATATGTTCCAGACAAAAGAACGCCAGCGGCACCGACGCCAAATTATATCCGGCATAGCGAATACCATCATATAGCCAGGTACTGCCCACCTCCCCTTCAGTTGAAAAGGTATGTTCAATATCAGAGCCAAATGCAACAAGGCTCCATATCACCAGGACGGCAAAGCTGACATAAAGAAGCAGTGACCAAAATCCCATGAAGCGTTCAATCAAACCGCTGCCATAAAAAACCAGAACCCCTATCGCAACAAGCAACGGTATCGTCCCCAGGGCAGGCGAAAGCCCCAGAATATTATGTAAAATCTCTCCTGAGGCTGCACCAACGACAGAAAGAATGATGATCATCAGAAGAACAAGCAGAATTTCATACAGGAACCAGGCGCGCCCCAGTAGCTGTTGAAAAAAATGGCGGTAATCATAGCTGCGGGTCATCCGGCACAGCTCAAACGATACCGCCATCACCAGGCTCCACAACAATGCAGCAACCCCCATGCCCATCAACCCGCCAATCGGGCCACTGGGCAGGAAAAATTCAACCAGTTCCCTGCCGGTGGCATATCCGCCCCCAATAACAATACCCTGAAACACCAGACCCGGTAGCAAGTATCGCTGATAAAATGACCACATTTAGAAGTTCCCCCTCAAAGAAATTTATTGGTACTCCCCATAGCACCTAACGGTTCAACTATCCCCACCTCAGTCAGCAAAATCAAGCAATACCGACCACGATCAGCACCGCCAGAAAAACAGGCACGACGTAACGCAGCAGAATGATCCAGGCGCTCAGGACCAACTGTGGCATTAACGGTAATTCACTCTCCAATGCCTTGCGCTGCATGCACCAGCCGACAAAGAGTGACGTTAGAAGCCCGGCCAGCGGGAGCATCAGGTTGGAGGTGAAATGATCCATCAAATCGAACACAGTCTTGTCAGCATAGGCCGGGATCGAACTCAGCAACCGGACATCGGCCCAAAGATTAAAGGAGAACACGCTTCCAAGCCCCAGCAGCCATGACAGAAACGCCCAGAAGACAGTCGCGGTCACACGGTGCAAGCCGCGGCGTTCTACTGTCCAGGCAACGATTGGCTCCAGAATTGAGATGGATGAAGTCAGCGCCGCTACCGCAATGAGCAGGAAGAAAATGCCCCCGAGAATGGCGCCCGCAGGCATGTTGCCAAAAGCCATAGGCAAGGTCACCAGAATAAGCCCTGGGCCCTCCGTGGGGTCAAGTTGGTTCCCGAAGACCAGTGGAAAAATTGCGAGACCGGCCAGAAGTGCCACTGTCGTATCCGCCACAGTAATGATCAACGCTGAACGTGTGAGCGACACAGTTCGGGGCAAATATGAACCATAGGTCATCATAATCGCCATTCCGATGCCAATGGAGAAGAATGCCTGCCCTACCGCTATGAGAATGATTTCTGGCGTAATGCGGGAAAAATCAGGCTGGAACAGAAACGTAATAGCAGCTCCCATGTCTCCTGCAATCGCGGCATAAAGAACCATGCCGAGCAACATTATCAACAGGGCTGGCATGAGAATGCTGATCGCCCGTTCAATACCCTGACGCAACCCGCGAGCAATAATGCAAGCGGTCAGCAATATGAACAGCGTCTGCCATTTAATCAGTGTGATTGGGTCCGAAAGAAGGTCTGCAAATTCCGCCTCTGCCCCTGTCCTGGTCGCCTCCACAAAACCGCCCGAAAGAAGCTTCGGAACATAGGCCATGATCCAGGCACCAATTACATTGTATAAGCTGAGAATGAGGAAAGCGGTCACAACGCCAAGCCAGCCGAGACCTTGCCAGGCAGGATGCGAATTCGATTCGCGAGCCAGTTTCGCCATGGCCCCGGGCGGGCTTTGTTGGCCACGGCGCCCGATTACCAGCTCGGCTATCAGAATGGGCACCACGATAAAAAGAGCTGCGCCCAGATACACCAGCACAAAGGCGCCTCCCCCGTTCACCCCGGTCGTGTAAGGGAATTTCCATATATTGCCCAGGCCTACGGCGGCTCCGACAGCAGCCATGAGGAAGGTAGCGCGCGAAGACCAATGCGCATGGGTTCTCGTATCAGCCAAGTCGGCCCTCCCCCGTAAGGTACATTTCTATATATTATTTCAGCTACACCGAACAAAAAATGAGTGCAGATCCCGGAATGACAGTCAAATATGAGAGATCTTGCGAGCTTCCGTTGACGTAGTTTTCTGTATTACTCCACGATAATCATGGCCGAAAGCGCCGCCGCCTAAGACCCCAAACTCGCCTCATAAACACGCATCCAGTTCTCGCCCATTACCTTGTCAATTTCTGTCTTGCTCCAACCACGGCGCACCATTTCAGCACGAACTGTCGGCAGCTTCGAAATGTCTTCAAACCCCTTTGCATATTGAATCGGATCCTGAACATAGGTCATTTCCGGCGGGAAGGCGAAGGATTCGTCAGGATAGATGGTAGATGTCGAGCCGGTTGTAAAATCCCCCCCGACACCAATATGATCGACCCCGACCAGCTTTTTCAGATAATCAAGCTCATCGACGTAGCGCTTAACATCCGCACGCTTCTTTGGTTGTTCGCGTTTGCCAACGTCCTTGCCGCTCCAGCTCATGAACGGATCAATCGCGCTGACACCAAAAAGGCCCCCGGTTTTGGCAATACCTTCGATAACACGGTCAGACGTGTTGCGCGGATTAGGATTGAGCGCAGCTACGTTGGAATGCGTGCACACGACAGGTCGTTCCGCCATCGCAATGATGTCGAGACTAGATCGCTCGCCCGTGTGCCCACCCACATCAACCAGAATGCCGAGCGACTGCATCTCCCCGACGATCGATCTCCCTGCCTTCGTCAGGCCTACTGTCGGGTCAAGGCAACCACCTGCAAAAGCATTGGTGAGATTATAAACAAGGCCAACGACCCGAAGACCAGCCTCATAAAAAAGCCGCATCGTTGTCTTTGGCGGTTTTGACCACCAATCGCTTTCGCCCTTCATGGTGAAAAGATCTGCTTCCTGCCAGCCGATGGTCAGGGAAATCTTGCCCTCCTGCTTGAGGCGACGAATGTCCGCAGCCGTCTTTGCGATTGCCACGTCTTTTGAATTTTCCGCCACGAATTCGAGTAGCTGAGACATTTGGAGAAGTGTCGGCAACATGCTAATGCTCCAGCAATCCACTCCTCCTTCTCTCAATAGCGCCAGATATTCTTTGGTCGGCGCAGCTGGACTGCAACCATCCACGACAATTGGGGTGGCCGATTGCGATACCGACGGCGTCGCGGCTGCGGCGGAACTCACCATGCCAGCACCTGCAGCAGAGGCAGCCGCAAGCATGCTCCCGCCAGTAAGCTTCATCAACCCGCGGCGATTTATCTCAGATGTCATTAATCATTCTCCTGGGACCAAGTTTACTTCAATGGTTGTGCAAATGGTAAGGGTGGGTCCTGCTGTTTCAAATGACGCAAAAAGAACCCCGCAAGCCGACGCACCGCGTAAGGATGATAGCCGACGTCGTGAGCGGCATTTGGCACAAGGACCAGATCAAACTCCTTACCCGCCGCGATTAGCGCGTCCGAAAGTGCGACCGTTTGATTAAACGGTACATTCTGATCAATTTCACCGGCAACCAACATCAGCTCACCCTCCAGACGGTTGGCAAGGTGCAGATTATCAACACGTGTATACGTGTCGTCAGCACCTTCCTCTCCGGGCACGCCGAAAAAGCGCTCAACTGAAATTGACGAAATCATCGTTCGATAATCGTGCGGCCCGGCGATCGAGACCGCGGCCTTGTAAAATTCAGGAAACAGAAAGATAGCACGCGCCGAAGCATAACCGCCAAACGAAATACCGGTAATACCCACACGGTCCATATCCATATAGGGCCGACTTCTGGCCGCGGCCTTGATCCCAGCGACATGATCGGCGAGTGCGTTGACATCCTCGTCACCCATCGGGCTCATATGGAAGTCTCTCGACCGTCTGGGCGTACCGCGCCCATCCTGAATGACAATGATAAAGCCCAGTTCCGCCAACGTCTGCATATAGGCTGTTCGACCACCCAGCGCATCGGTAAAGCTTTGCGGCGCAAAGGATACCTGTGGGCCTGCGTAGATCTGTTCGATCACAGGATAGCGCTGGTTCGCGTTGAAATTCGTCGGCTTCAGAAGAACACCATAGATGTCATGCTTCCCGTCGGCACTTTTGGCCACGAGCCGCTCGGGCGGCGTCCAGCCAATTGCCAGCAAATCACTTGTGTCAGCATCTACAAGCCTCGTGATCAACGCGCCATCCGCCGAGCGGATGACAGTGCTTGGCGGCTTTGATACCGTTGAATAGGTGTCGACAATATATTTTCCGCTTGGCGAAAAGCGCTCGGTCAGCGTGTTGCCATGCCCGTTGAGACCACGCCCGGGAAAGTTCGTATACACATGATCGGCGTCTTCTGGCGTCAACAGTTGCGGGGTTCCTCCGTCAAGGCCCACGCGATAGAGATGACGGTAATAAGGATTGCGGCCTGTTTCTCTTCCTCCGGCTGTAAAATAGACAAGGCCCGCCGCTTCATCGACGCGAACGATATCGAAAACAGTCCATTCGCCCTTGGTCACGATATTCTTCAAAGCGCCTGTCATGGCGTCATACCGATAAAGATGCCCCCAACCGCTACGCTCGGACCACCACAACAGTTCATTGCGGTCAGTCAGCAGGCGCACATTTGGGACATGATAGTCGAAGGGATTGAGATTAAGGAACTGATCGTCATGCTCTTCAAGCACTGTGCGACTGATCCCGGTATTCAGGTTAACCGCAACAACCCCAAGTGCGCGCGAATCTCGGGTCGAGGTCACGAGGAAAAGCTCGCCATCATCGACATCCCACCCCGGTTCGCCGACAATCGCCCAATAGGGTGCATAGTCGTTGAAGCCGAGCGCTCCACCGTCTACCGGCACTACACCACCGTCCTTAAGGTCAATCAACACCAGAGAATATGAGTTTTCCCGCGCGTCGGCGGGCGTCGCCATCGCGACTTGGTGACCGATCGGGCGCGGCGAATCCGGTGCGAGATATTCAACCACATAAGGCGCCATCTTCGCGCCACGACGGTCGGAGCGGACAGCAAGAATGTAGCGCCCATCAGGCGACCAGGTTGCCCCGGGAGAAGTCGGCTTCGCCTGTCCGCGCCGTTCCTCCACATAGGTCGTTTTGAACGCCGTATATTGATAGGGAAATTCTGCAGTGCCATCCGCCGTCAGCGGCCGCTCCTCTCCGGTCGCGACCTCCCGGAGCCACAAGTTACTTTTCCGTTCGAGGATGGCGCGTTTACCGTCGGGGGAGATAACCGTTGCGGGGTCCAAAACAGGCTCGGGCCGGACCTTACAATCCGTA
Source organism: Sphingomonadales bacterium (assembly GCA_965227345.1). Classification (GTDB taxonomy): domain Bacteria; phylum Pseudomonadota; class Alphaproteobacteria; order Sphingomonadales. The sequence continues at coordinate 2,574,066 of OZ245755.1, read as the reverse complement.
GCGTCACGTCCGCATTCAAAAACCTGATCGCCGCTTGAAAAAGAGACCCTTTGCAGATCATTCGTGTATACGATGGAAGAGAAAGGTAATTGGTCGGGCAAAACCTCCTTGCCCAATTCCAGCGAAAGCATGGCGGCAAATGCCTTGTGATCAAGTGAGGGTTCTGCACGACCCGTCGCGGCATTAACGGTCACAAATCGGACCCCACCATCAATTTCATGCCGATACCAGAAACGGTCTGTCCCCGGGATCCAGTTTGGAACCGGCGCGGCATTGCGCACGAGTTTACGGATATTATGCGGGTAGAAGTGCGACGCTCGTTCGAAATCGGCATAAGTGAGATCCGCATCCTGCTCAACAGTTTCTGCCGGCCCGGTGTTGGCACATGCTGCGCTCAACATCATGAGTATTGCGGTTAACGCCCGCCGAATGAATGCCTCTACCATCTTGTCTCCTGAGCCTTGTAACGGTGTGACGGCGGCGCATCGCAAAGGAACGCCACCGTCATATCGGACATTATTAGTATCGAACAGTCAATGTGAGTCCGGTCGTCCGCGGCCGATTGATGAAGGCCGAGGAAAGAGGTCCGTCGAGCACGCCATTGACGAGCGTCGCCGAACTTGTCGGAATGGTCGTGGCTTGCAATTCCAGATCATTCAGAACATTAGTCATATAGGCTGTCAACGACCACCATTCACTCTCCAGGCCTACGCGAAGGTTCAACATTTCCATACTTCCCAGCTTACCGCTCTGGAAGTTCTGTGGAAAGGTTTCACGCGTGCCGATATATTGGAAGGCAACTTGCCCCGTGAGTTCGAGCCCGTCACCACCGAGCGGGTAGCGGACGTCCGCGCCGGTGGAGAAAGATATCTTCGGAACATTTGGAGGACGATTTCCCTTGGCAAGATCCTGATAGTCTGCTGGCGCGCCAGCAACAGCGAATACCGACATCCCTTTGGTGTACTCCGCCTCCGTCAGGTTACCACTAAAGAAAACGGAAAGGTTGCTGTTGACCTTGTAAAGACTTTCAACCTCCAGCCCGTAAATGCGCAACTGCGGTCCGTTCGCTGTAAGGGCACCGGGGTTGCTGATACCAATCTGCGGATTGTCAAAATCGGAGTAGAAACCAGCGACGTTAAACATGACGGCGCCATCCTTCCAACGCGTCTTGAGGCCCACTTCACCCGTAACGATGTCATCCGAGCCATAAGTCAGCGCGTCATTGAACTCCTGCGAGCCAACCGGGCCAAAGCCCAGCGCCGAGAAGGGGCTGTTCAGCCCGCCGTTGCGTATGCCGCGAGCGAGCGTACCGTAAACCATCACATCGTCATTCACATCATATTCGATTGCCAGACGTGGCAGGAACGTGCTGAGCTTGAAATCGAAGCTTGTCCCCGGGCCGCCCGGCGCTGTCAGCGACTCGACATCATTAGGCACCGGAAAATAGATCGGCGCGAAAATGTCGTTGGGGTCGGTGAAGATAGGAGAAAAGATCCCGATCACATAGGATTCAACCAGTGTAGAGGTCACCTTCTCATTCACATAGCGGGCTCCAGCGAAAAGCCGCAGCCGTTCAGAGACATCGTAGTTGAATTCCAGGAAGCCGGAAAACTGGGTTGTATCAACCCTTGTGGTGCTCCGTTCAATCTCTGTCGTACCGCTTTCCGTGATATTCGCATAGCCACTTCCCGTGACGAGCGCCGTCGACGTCGATCTCGTATCCTGATAGAATGTTCCCGCGACAAAGTTCAGGGGGGAATCAAAGTCGGAAACGAAGCGGAACTCCTGCGAGAGGCTCCTCTCCCTGCCCTTGGTCTGGGCGATAGCCGTCAGATCGGAAGACAGCAGGTTACTTGCCGTGTCGAATGGCGGGAACGCATTAAAGAATCCCTCGAACCCGTAAGTATAGGCCGAACTGAAAGTCTCTGCTGCGCGCCGGCGTTTGTAGAGGCCCGTAATGGACTCGACTGTGATCGGACCGGAATTGTAGGAAATTTTGCCGCTGTAGAGCTCGAAATCATCTTCGTTCAACCCGTCAATGAGGCTCAATGACGGCGCAATGAGATCTTCCGACCCAACGCTGTTGCCGATCGTCGTCGGCTCAATGAAATTCAGTTCACCAATATCGTCCCGACCGACATGCGCAGCAAGACGCACAGTAAGGTTTTCCGTCGGGCGAACCAGGACAATAGCCCGACCACCGTACGATTCAAAGTCGTTCATATTATTTTTGTCGAGACCGATGTTGTCAATGTATCCATCATCTTTACGATAAAAACCAACCACGCGAACACCAAGCTTTTCCGGGATAAGGACAAAGCTCGTAGCGTTTTCGGCGCGATAGTTGAAGCCGCCACTTTTGGTCATGGCGACACCCCCGCTCCACGTTCCTTCTACTGCCTTGTCGCCATCGAGGTCGGGATCAGAAGAGAAATAACGGATCACACCGCCCATCGCACCTTCACCGAAATAAGTCGGCTGCGGCCCACGAAGAATTTCCACGCGATTAAAGTCAAAGAAGTTAAAGTCGCGTTGCGCAGCGGACGATGACGCCACTGAAATATCGTCGACCAGAATAGAAACCAGGGGCTGAAAATTGTTGCCCGAAACCTGGATACTGTTCGTCACGCCCCGAATGTTTATTTCATTCGTATTCGGACCGCGATCAAGCAACTCTACGCCAGCAACCCGGTTCGCAAGATCCTCAAAATCGATAATACCCGAACGCCTGATTTCATTGCCATCAAGCGCCGAAACGCTGCCGCCAATATCCTGAATCGTTTCCTGACGAAAGCGGGCCGTTACAACAACCTCTTCTAACGACCTGATCTCGGAACCAGACTCCTCTGCAATCGCCCCGCCGACACCCAAGCCAAGCGTTGAAACGCCTGCCAATAACGTCGCAGCTATACCTTTTCGTGCCACATAATCCTCCTCTTGATTGGACAAACTAAATTGTTCTTAGATGCTAAAATCATTTCACCCCGAGCGCGCCGGAACAAAAAACTTGAGCTATGAAACAGCGCGAATGCAAAATCGAAGTCGGATCGGACACCACGGAAATCGAAGACCCCGATATTTACCGCTTTTTCTTGAATCATATCAAGTCTACACCACTGTACAATACACAAATGTATTGTCAATACACAAATGTATTGCGAAGACGCTTTAGTTAATTTTTTTGATACCCAACACCTCTTTTTATTCACGAGCGTTCAATCTGCCCCAAACAAAGGATAGCACTCGAAGACCAGGTGCGGTTACCAGACAAAAATCACCTTACTTCGGCAATTTCGCTTTTTCTGCATGAAGCAACCGGTTCAACGGCCGGGCAACGATCAGCATGACAAGAAAAGCACCAAATGCGAGTGCAGCGTGCAGCGCAAAGAAATCGGCATGGTTCATAACTTCCCATAAAGTCGCGAGACTACCGACAATCAGATTCCCGAGAAAAACGGAGAGGAATACGGCCCCCATCATTGTCGAATTGACCTGTGCCGGCGCCGCACGAGAGAAGAGCGCCAACAGCGTAGGCCAATAGAAAGTGAACCCAAGTGCATTCAAGGCATAGAGCAGGACAGGCCAGATCGCGCTCACGACCTCGCCGCGATCAGCCCAACCGGCAGGGAGAGTCATTATAAGGTTCGAGATAGCAATGATAAGGTAGCCGGTCGCAATCTTGCTCACCTCCCCCGCCTCGCGGCCGCGCCTTGCCTGCCAGCGCCACAACGCGATCAGTATCGGCACGGCCAGGATGCAGAACAAGCCATCGAATGCGTTGAAAGAGGCCGTCGGAACTACCCATCCAAACAGGCTGCGGTCCACTGATGTATCGATGAACAATAGTCCGGCATTCATTTCCTGATAGTAGGCAGCACACGGCAGGATGCTGATCGAGCTCACCAAAAGCAGTACGCCGACGGTCTGCCAATCGCGGCTTGTCAGCGCAGCCTTTGTCGACGGACCGCGCTGTCGCTTGCTGTCAGGAGGAAGGTGCTTCCAGCCAGCCAGATAAGTGCTCAGCGCCATCAGCATCAACACACCGGCTGCGCCGAATCCTATATGCCATCCGTAGAGCTGAGCCAGGACACCGCATACCAGCGGCCCAAGCAATGCCCCCACGTTGATGGATGCCGAGAAAATCGCAAAAGCGCGGGTACGACGCCCCTCGTCATTGGGCTGATAAAGATGTCCGACCTGCACCGATATATTGCCCTTCAGGCACCCGGTTCCCGCGATAAGCAACAACAACGCGATCAGGAAGCTCCCCTCGAATACCATCAAAACATGCCCCCCGGTCATGAGTATCGCGCCCAATACCACTGTGCGGCGTTGTCCAAGCAGGCGATCGGCCACCAATCCCCCTAAAATCGGGGTAAAATAGACAAGTCCGGTATAGAGACTGAAAAGTTGGCTTGCAAAAGCCTGATTGGAGAGCGGACCCGTCAGGGATTCGAGCGCAGACCGGAGCGACCCAAGCCCCAGAACGTCACCCGCTACGGCCGGGGTCAGCAAATGCTGGATCATATAGAGCAGCAACAGCCCCGACATTCCGTAGAAGGAAAATCGCTCCCATGCCTCCGTGAAGGCGAGATAGGCCAGCCCCCTCGGATGCCCAAGAAAACTACGGTCTTTAAGTTCGTTGTTCGGAGCTGTCCGCGCTATGGTCACGCCATCATCTTTCTGCTCATTTTACCAAGACTTGCTGTGCATAACAGTCCGTTGCCCGGATCAACTGGTCCAGGATGCCGGGCTCGGAATAAGCATGACCGGCATCTTCGATCAGATGAAATTCTGCTTCCGGCCAGACCTTGTGGAGCGCATAGGCGTATTTGGAAGGGCATGGCAGGTCATAACGCCCCTGTACAATGACTCCCGGTATACCGCATAACCGGCGGGCATCACGCAACAATTGTCCATCTTCCAGCCACGCCCCATGCGTAAAATAATGGTTCTCCAGCCGCGCAAAGGCCAATGCATAGTCGTCGTCACGCCAAAGAGCCGCTAGCCCGGCATCTGGCAGCAAGGTCGAGGTCTCGCATTCCCAACGCGTCCAGGCCTTCGCCGCCTTGATCTGCACCGCTGCGTCGGTCGCGGTCAACCGCTGGCGATAGGCAGCAACCATGTCACCGCGCTCCGCCTCCGGAATCTGGGCTTGAAACCGCTCCCACTTGTCGGGAAAAACCTCAGAGACACCGAACTGGTAGAACCAATTGATCTCTTCTTTCGTGACGGTAAAGATACCGCGAAGGATCAACTCGCTGACACGATGCGGATGCATTTCCGCATAGGCAAGACCGAGCGCCGATCCCCACGACCCACCGAACACCATCCACTTTTCGACCCCGACATGCAGGCGTAACAGCTCGATGTCAGACACCAGATGCCATGTCGTATTCGCGTCAAGACTGGCTTGCGGCGTCGATTTTCCACAGCCGCGCTGATCGAATAATAAGACGTCGTAACACTGGGGATCAAACAAGCGGCGATGCGAAGGCGATATGCCACCGCCCGGACCGCCATGTAGAAACACCGCCGGCTTGCCACCGGGCGTGCCCACGCGCTCGTAGCCGATGCGGTGACCGTCCCCCACATCGAGCATTCCTGTCTCGTAGGGCTCTATCGGTGGGTACAGCGTACGCCGCTCAGTCATCCTGGACCTATCCGTCAATTGTTAAATACAGTACTGTATTTAAGTGTTACATTGATTATTCAGGAACTGTCAAGTCAATGATTGGGAGTGTACGTGTTTGGCCCGTTGGAAGGATTGATGCCCATTTCAGCAAAGAGCATTACGCGTGGATCAAATAAAACAGGTATTGCCGCCACGGCATCTCAATCGTGCCCCAAGAACACCTCAAGATAGTGTTTAGTGAGCGTTAAGCGTTGTTCGCGCGATTCCTTAAGACCGATCGCAAAATATCCGACTTGATGAAAATAGAGAAGCCGGGCGCGGATCATGGCATCATACTCTTCATAACCACCGTCGATAAAAACCTGCCGAATCGCATCTATGCGGATCGCATCAACCTCATGCACCTTTGCTTCGACATCCGCGGACATATTCGCCCACGACCGAACCGCCCGGTCATAAGCAGGACTAAACCCCTGCTCCAGGATATAGATATTCGCGAGCCGCCAAAGTCGATCATACACCGTCCCCGGCGCCGCGAGCACATCCAGCATCGGCTGAGTGTTACTAACGCGCCAGTCTTCAAGAAGCTTGTCGAGAAGTTCCATGCGATTCTTGAAGCGCCAGTAGAACCCGCCCCGTGTGACTCCGGCTATTTTGGCAAGCCGATCTATCTTTACGCCGACAATGCCTTGCTCTATGAGCGTACGCCTTGCCATATCGACCCATTCCTGTGTCGAGGGCGTATGCTCAGGAGGAGGCGTTCGGCACCAGGTACGCCCTGTTTTTCCAGTTCCCGCGTCTATTTTCGCCTGCGCTAGTTTTTTCTCTGTCATAATGTACTCATTACCGGATAAATGATATACGATCAATCGCCCTTGCAAGTATCCACATCGTTGCCCATCGCGTGTGCCGAACGAACAACACTCAGTCAACTCACCAGACCCTCTCACACACCAGACATAAGTAAGTGTCTCAATATAGATCCAAGGCTTTAGTTGTCGCGCAACCACCCCTCGAAAAAGGGGTATAAATTCACTCTCGGGCGCACAAGCCATTTAGGGCGCGGAGCCTCGGGAGACCGCCTATTTTTCTTGGAGTGCGCCGAGGGGCTGGCCCCTAAGACCGCGCATCCAATACGCGCAGGGTTGGTCATGGGGCTGTCAGGGGTAGCAGGAACGCTCCCCTGACTGGTAATCAATCGGCCAGACGATTGTGCATGGTTCGGTGCAGGTGGAGAGGCATGTCTCCAAGTCCTGCGAGGGATGAAACGGCAATACGTTTTGGATGGCACGCCAAATCCCGCAGTTCTGCGGGACATACAATCAGAACCGGTACATCATTCCATATCATTGAGATAAGTGGTGGCGCTGGCAGTCAGCAGTGAACCGGTCTCTGGCTAGAGCCAACCCCATAACAGGGTAATTTTCCCTGATAACCCCCTAAAAACAGGGAAAATATTGAAAATTAGGCCATGAGGGCCTACTTCGACCTCCAGAACACCAAATATATCAGTGCCTTCTCACCAAATTCCCTAAGCCATTAACAGGGAATTCTATTTCCCTGATAACCCCCTAAAAACAGGGAGCGTAAATCAAGAGTAAAGGGAAAGACAAATACTCGATACGTAAAATCATTGAACGGGGAATTAAGGACATTCCAAACCTGATCAATACGCCTGACAGCGGGTGCGCCCGCCAACTTAACGCATGAATTCCAAACTTCAATGTCCCATAGCGCCCACTTTAAAGGAAGTATACCCCATATAATCGTATCGATAATAAAGGTATGCACCACTTCGTTAGCTTCCGCCGAACGGATTGAATAAAACACAAACCAGACCAGGCATAATATACCAGTTCCCCAACGTGTAATTATCTGCGCGCAATTTATTGCACGTAAAAAACCGCAAGTAAAAAATTACGTCTTGCGGCCCTCTGGCGATCCCGTCGGATGCTATTCTGAGGCAGATACGCTCTCTCTTGCCGACACCCTGCAAAATACATACAGCACCAATATGGACAAGGTTAAGAGCATAGTATAGGCACACCCAAACGCCCTGGAAGACTGCCCGGTGTTGCAGAAAGGGCTTGAGAAGAGGCTAAGAATGAGACACGTCCGCAAGCACATGCACCGCAAACCGACGCACCCTGGCAAAATGTTTCTGAAAGAATTTCTTTAGCCCTAGGGAACCAGCGCTCAGAAAGCCGCTAATCGTCTAGGTGTTCCCCGTCAGCACCTATGTCACCAAATTGATGTTGTGATTTAAGGAGTGCTTTGGTTTTATCGTAGTGATGAAGGATCCAAGATATTGCGCACGCTAAGGATATTTCGGACCGTTATGTTGAGCAACCGCTGAAGCTGACCAATCCATTGGCCAAAGCTGTTCGGTTGGTAGTGCGGCAGTCCGCCGAAATTATCGCCTATCCGCCCTTGGCTATCACAGTGGTTGCTCATAACCGGGCATTTGGCTGCATTGACCGGGACTTGCTGATAATTCACACCCAAGCCGTAGCGCTACGAAACGGCCGTCAAAAATTTTAATCTGACAAGACCACCCTGATAAATCCAAGCAATATAACGATCCATGTGATCGTTGCAATGGCTTGGCTCAAGCCGCTGGAAAATGGCCTTGGCCACTTGGGCCACATCAGTTTAATTTGACAACACCCGCCTAATTATATCCGGATGGTAACGATATCTATGATAAGATGTTGTGATCATGTGTCATAGCATTCCTAAACAGTTTATGTCACAATCCCTCTACAAGGATGTCACGGTTGATCTCCGCAATCGATGTTACGCCGGTTAGCGCCATAGCCACTCGGATCTCCGATTCAATAAGCTGTAACAGCTGCGAGACTCCGGATTCTCCACCTGCCGCCAACGCGTATGCCCAAGCACGGCCGAGGAGTACGCCCTGAGCACCCAAAGCCAACATTCGGACCACATCAAGACCTGACCGAATTCCGCCATCCGCCAGAATCGTGAGTTGTTCCCCTACCGCATCTCTAATGCATGGCAGAGCATGCACCGTAGAAGGCACGCCGTCGAGTTGTCGACCACCGTGGTTGGAAACAACTATCCCATCGGCACCCAAGCTTGCTGCTTGCCGGGCATCTTCGGGGTCCAGAATGCCTTTGATAATCAACGGTCCCTTCCATATCTGGCGAATAAAATCGAGATCACGCCAACTGACGGTAGGATCGAAATTATCTCTCATCCAGGCAAAAAAATCCTCGAGTCCTGTGTTCTCTCCCAGCACAGGTGCCACATTACCTAGCTTATGCGGCCGCCCCCGAATACCCACATCCAGAGCCCATCGCGGACGAGCTAACACCTGAAAAACGCGGCGCAGGTCACCCAGGAACCCCGGGGCACCAGCAAGCCCCGAGCGATAATCACGATATCGCGTTCCAGGTACTGGCATGTCAACGGTAAAAACAAGCGCACTGCATTTTGCCACTTGCGCTTGTTCAAGCAAGTCGCGCATTAAACCCCGGTCTTTGATCATATAGAGCTGAAACCAGATCGGCTTGGTTACGGCACGCGATACCTCTGCCAGTGGGCATACCGACACGGTTGACAGAGTGAAAGGGATGCCCGCCTTCTGGGCCGCTGAGGCCGCCAGGACTTCGCCGCGCCTAGCATTCATTCCAGCGAGCCCAATTGGTCCGAGCACAACCGGAAGAGAATATCGCTGCGCCAACAATTCGGCCGACAAATCGATGTCCGAAACATCTCTCAATACCCGCTGACGCAACACAACATGTTCCAGATCAGCGAGGTTTTGGCGTGCCGTTAACTCGTCGAAAGCCCCGCCATCAAGATACTCGAACAGAAAGTGCGGCAAACGCCGACGAGACATCTTGCGATAATCCCCTACAGAAAACACCATTACTTTTTCTCCTAGAAGGACACGCGATCTGCACCTTTCAAGGCGAGCATATTACGAGCTTCGGCGGGTGTAGCGATTTCAATGGACAAAGCTTCCAATACCCCTCGAATACGCTTTACCTGTTCGGCATTGGATGTGGCCATGACGCCTTTGCCCAGATAAAGACTGTCTTCCAAGCCCACACGGACCGATCCGCCGAGCAAGGCACTTTGCACCACCATTTTCATTTGATGGCGACCTGCCCCCAAAGCGGAAAATAGATAGTCCTTGCCGAACAGACGGTCGGCGGTCTGCTTCATAAAAACGAGATTTTCCGGAGATGCTGCAATGCCTCCCATAATACCGAACACTCCCTGGATGAAGAACGGAGGTTCTAACAATCCCTCATCAGCAAAATAGGCCAGATTATAAAGATGCCCAATGTCGTACATTTCATACTCAAACCGGGTGCCATGCTCCGCAGCAAGCGTGCGAATGATTTTTTCAATCTGCGCAAAGGTATTGCTGAGAATGAAATCTCTGGTCATTTCCAGATAGGGACGCTCCCAATCGTACTTAAAATTTTCAACTCTTTCCGCTGCCCGGAAAATAGCGAAATTGACCGATCCCATATTGAGCGAGGCAAGCTCGGGACCTGCCCGTTTAGCGGCGGCAAGACGATCTTCCAGTGTCATGCCGAGGCCACCACCTGTGGTAATGTTCACAATAGCATCGGTCTGCTGTTTGATGTCCGGCAGGAAGTTCATGAATACATTGGGGTCCGATGTTGGCTGGCCGGTGTTAGGATCCCGGGCATGCAGGTGAAGGATCGCGGCCCCGGCATCGGCGGCCTCCAGCGCCTGTCGGGCAATTTCGGCAGGCGTCACCGGCAGATTCGACGACATGGACGGCGTATGTATAGCTCCTGTTACCGCACAACTGATGATCGCTTTCTTAGATAAAGGCATAAGTGCAGATTTCCCTAAATATTTTGATCTGAACAGAGAATATGAAACCGCTGCAATACTCTTTACAAATTGTCCTCTTCCAATAGACGGCGATAGGGCGACAAGCCAAACCAAAACAACACCAGAGCGATAGGCGTCGCTGTTACAGCCACAGTGGACAGTGCCTTTCCTATTGCTAAAGGGTCCCGGTAAACATAATCAGTAAATAGCGCAACAGACGTGGGACCAAGCCCCATGGCCATCATCGTTACAAAGAAAAAATAGATTGCAGTGACCTGTCCACGCATTTGATTTGGCGTTACGCTCTGCAATGCAACAGCGGCCAGACCCAACGGCATTAACAAGAAAAATACCACCAGAAACAAAAGCACCACTGTCAAATGGAGCGTCGGCATCAATGTTGCCAATGGTGCCAGCAATGAAACGGCCCCCGCTGCCAGAATAGCGACACGCAAAGGGGCATCCAACTTGCCCCGCGCATACATCCGGTCGCTTAACCACCCCCCGAACAGCGTGCCGCCAATTCCACCGGCCAAGTATACAAGACCGACGGTCATCCCCACCTCGCTCGTGGCCAGACCATGCAAGCGTACTAAATAAGTGGGTATCCATGCCAGATAGCCGTAACTTATCTGGGAAAACAGAGTAAAGCCGCCGACAATCGCAATATAGATACGACGGTGCTCCATCAAATAATGCTTCATTTCACGAAGCGAAATTGGCTTCACCCCTGACTTACGGGATACGGATAGCTCCCGCGCGGTCAAGCGCCGTGCCGGTTCCCGAACGGTCAGCATGAGCAAGAAGACCAGAAAACCGGGTACAGCTGCCAGAATAAAAGTGATCTGCCATGGTCTAAGAACACCAAAAAATGATATCTTAACCTCACCCAAACTCTGGGCCCATCCGATCGCCGCAGCACCACCAAGCATGGCCATTGATATCCCGACGGTGGCACCAATAAAATAGATCGCCATTGCCAATGCCCGCTTATGAGGAGGAATGTAATCGGCAATTAGCGAGTACGCAGCTGGCGACAGAGTCGCTTCCCCCACCCCCACACCGACGCGCACAGCAAAAAGCTGCCAATACACACGGGTAAGGCCACACGCGGCTGTCATAACAGTCCAGACTGCGACGCCCATCAGAATTATTCGGACTCGATGCCCCCGATCGACAGCGATGCCTATCGGGATGCCCAGAAAAGAGTAGAATATTGCAAATGAAAAGCCCTGCAACAAACTAATCTTGGTATCGCTGATGTGCAGATCTTCTTGTATGAGGGGAACCAGAAGATTCAATATCTGGCGATCAATAAATGAAACCAGATAGGCTAGAGAAAGAACAATAACGACATACCAAGCATAACCGGAGTCTGGCCACGGGATAGTTTCCAAGCTTTGACGCTTGGAGACATCAGGCATTCCATATCTCCGAAGCCGGATAGGACAGAATTTTTTGCAAAATGCGCTGATATACCAACAATAAGAAATCCTTTCATGTGTAAAATAACTAACCAAGGGCGCCAGCCAAATCGCTTTAAATCACCAAAGCACGGCCATTTTAGCCTTCGCCAGGATAATTCTGATCAGACCCGGGCAATACAGGTTATTTCCACCATCAGGTCAGATGACGCCAGCCTGCTGACTTCCACGATGGTTCGGGTGGGCGGTTGCAAGCCGTCATAGGCTTTTTTAATCTCGCCAGATGCGCGGGCGTCCTCAATATCGGTGACATAGACGGTCTCGGCAATGACATCCTTAAGCGACACCCCGAAGGCTTCCAGCGATCGGCTTATGTTGCGGTACGCCTGCCTGATCTGGGTGGCCACGCTGACATCGCTAACAATTTTTCCATTTTCGTCAATGCCGACAGCGCCGGAAATATAGATGGTATCACCGTGCCTGATAGCTTGTGTAAACCCAAGGCCAGTTTCAAGGTCTGGCCACAAAGTCGCTGTCTGTCGTTCCATGTTGCATCCCTTACTTAAAACGCATTCCCTGGGTATTCAGGTTATGTAGGGCCCGGAAGGATGCGCGCGTGGATATTCGTTGAGATAGGTAATGAATTTGGCCAGCAGGCGATCCGACTTGGTGAAAAGCTTCCGCCGTGGGTGTCCGATCCGGCTAAGTATGGGCCAGTCTTCCGTAATCACATTCTCGCGCGCGGCGGTAACTTTGTCGAGAAACCTCACGACACTGTCGTCTTGGCTGTCCCCATCCGCCTTCGGCGTCGCCGTAATCATGTAGCTGGTCGAATGACCGTTGGGAAGGGGGGCACCTGTATAGATCGCCTTTACTTCACGGTCATCGAAATATCCCTGGTAGCCCAGAATGCTGCTGCCGTAAATTGCGAACCGGTACGAAATGGAATAATCCTGCGGAGCGGTCCCTTTTGCGTGATAAAAGACCTCGAACGCATTGAATGTGGCCTCGGGCTCCTTATCGTTCTCAAAGCGAATACCATGAACAGAACGTATGTGTTGCAGGTCAAGCGTATTACACATGAATACCGACGGATCATGGGGCTGGTTGCGCAACTGCTTGACACGAATGGTATGAGTCTCATCACTCACGCCAAGGGTAGGCAACTCATACAAGGGTTCTTCACCGTTGAAGGCCCAGATAACGCCAAGCTTTTCTTCTGTCGGAAAAACAAACTGGCGGGCGGCTTTGGGAATAGGATCGCCGGTTGGAATTTTAGTGCAAACCCCGTCCTGACCATACTGCCAGTGATGAAAAGGACAGCGAATATCATTTCCGATGACGGTGCCTGCTGCAAGGTCAGCGCCAAAATGGCTGCAATAGGCGCTTTGGACGACAGCCTTTCCGTTTTCACCCCGGAAGACGATGACACGTCCACTCAAAAAATCCCGGGAGACAACTTCGCCTTTTCCCAGTTGGCTGGAGAGCATCATCGGAAACCAGCTCTGATCGTAGCCCCCCTCGCCTTGCTTTGGGAAGGGAGGCATGAAGCCTCCCTTCCCTTTTAGTGAACGGTTTGCGTTGGCCATTTTACCCTCCTTATCGGAATTTAGAATGAATACCGGGCTGTCACCCCATATTCTCTGGGCTGACTCGACCACCCAAGGTGGGTAGTGCCCCCACAGAAGGCTATTGCACAAAACTCTTCGATGTATTTTTCATTAAAAAGATTCTGCATATACGCTGCAATTTCAAAACTTTCGAATTGCACCGCTATACGGGCATTCACAAGATCAACCGGTGATTGTTTGTGAACGTTATCAGCATGCCAGTATAGCCCTTGCCTGCGGGAATAATCGATCCGGCTTATAACACTGAAATTGTCAAACGGTAATTCATACTGGGCTGATAAATTATACGAATATTTGTAGGTCAAGGGCATATTATTGCCCACATAAAGACTGGTGCCATCAAAGTCCTTAATTTTACTGTTATTCCAACCAAAGCTACCAATAAGCATCAACTCTTCAGACACATCTAAAGTAGCATCAAGTTCCACCCCGTAGAATTCACTTGAGGGAATCGTGGTGATACCTTGAAGACCGCTGTCGTAGATAAAAACTGCCTGATTAGTATCATCAGTATAGAAACCAGCGGCATTAAAACGGAGTTTGCCGTCAAACAAGGTAGTCTTAATACCCCCCTCGATGTTTTTCGTCTCTTCCGCCTCATAAATCAATGGAACCAACGGCTGCGGCGCATTTATACCCCCGGACCGGAAGCCTTCCGAATAAGTCGCGTAAAGCAGCGTATCCGGCGTGACTTTATAGGCCAGTGATACCTTGGGCTGGAACGCATCGTAAGAAACGTCGGTTTTGTTCGAATTCCTCAACAAGTCAATCTGTGTGACTTCCTGTTTGTCGTAACGCAACGCCAACGTCAGTTCGAGATTGTCGAGAATATCGTAGTTGATATGACCGTAAACCGCATAAGCGTCGTTCGTATTGTTGGTCAGTGCGATCGGAATTTGCACTGTCGGCTCAAATTGCGGGTCAAGCAAATAGAGATCGGTCAAAATACTGGGCTTGCTTTTAAGATAATAAGCACCGAATACGTAACGGAAACGCTGATCTGACCGAGACGTCACTCGTAAATCCTCGCTAATGGCCTTCGACGTACGATCTTGAACCGCACCAAGAGTAGGGTCCGGTATACCGTGACCAAGCTGCTCCCAAAGTGTTAGGAAAACCTTGGACCAAGAGGTAACTGAACTGATCGTCCCAACCGAGGTATCATAGTCGACCTTCAGCGACACATCGGTCAGACGGCGCAAGCTTTCAGTGTTGACCGCGGCCTGAACGGGGATTGATGTATCGTTTGCATCAGCGTCCGGCGGAAATGGTAGAAAGGCCCCACCTGATTTCAGCCGACCATGAGACACACGCAGATCAAACCGCAGATCTTCGGTCGGTTGAAAATCCAGTCGCCCGCGCACACTATATTCGTTCTCAGGGTCGGCCTTGGAATTCGTGGTCACGTTGTTAATCAGACCATTGGAATCGTGCCAGTCACCCGAAACCCGGAAATAGAGCTTATCCTTTACAATCGGCCCTGAAGCAACAAGTTGAGCGGTCTTATAGTCGCCGTTGCCATATCCCACCTCAAGCGTTCCCTGCAATTCATCTGTCGGCTTTTTGGTCTGAATGATCATAGCCCCGCCAATAGCATTCCGACCGTAAAGCGCCCCTTGTGGCCCTTTAAGTACCTGGATACTGGAAATATCAAACAAAGGCTGACGAATTTGATCTGGATGCGAGAGCTGTACCCCATCAATAACAATAGCCAGCGGCGGCTCCCCATTACGTACCTGGCCAATGCCCCGGATATTGATAGCAACCAAACCCGCGTCCTGAGATTTTGTCAAAGCAAAATTGGGAATTAGAGAACCAACATCTTCGATAGAATTGATATTAGCGTTACGAACATCTTCGGAGGAGAAAGCCTGAACCGTTTCCGGAACATCCTGTAACCTCTCATCCCGGAAACGGGCGTTCACAACGATTTCTTCGAAGACTCCACCCTCATATGACGATGCCTGCTCAGCGAAGGCATCTTCCGGTGATAGCACCAGAGAACTGATACTACCAACCACAAGCGCTGCCAGGCACACCCCGGACAGGCACCGCCCGGCAAATTGGGACATGCCTTTGTAGCAACCCGGCTCCCCAATGTCGCACGATAGATATTTCGTTATCATTTTTTTCTTTCCCACCTTCATTTTTTGATTCCTCTTATTCCCTGGTTTTATGGTAATTATTTTCCACTCAAACCAGATCATGCCCTTGTTTGACTGCTGTCTGACCGCCCCGACCTTTACGGAGCGACCGCGATTGCTTCGATCTCAACCAGAAGTTCCGGCTTGATTAAGCCGCTGATGTAGACAAGCGTCGAGGCTGGTTTGTTGTCCCCCATGATACTGATCCGTGTCTTCGAGAATTCGGAGAAATCATCGGGATTGGTCAGAAAGATCGTCAGCTTGACGATGTTACCCAAGCCCATACCGCCTGCCTTAAGGACGGATTCAAGATTGGCGAATGTCTGTCTGGTCTGCTCTACGATTCCTTCGGGAATCGACTTGTCTTCCCTAAACGCAACCTGACCAGCGGTGAAAAGCATCCTTCCTCCCGCTGCCACTTCAATACCGTCACTGTAGGTGGGCGGCAAACCATTCGGGTTATGAACTTTTTTCATTAATCGTCCTTTCTGTTGCTAATGGATGTATTGTTAACGGATATATTTTGCCGAAGGATGGGCGCGCGGATAGTCGCGCACCAACGCCAGATATTTGGCCAGCGTGCGGTCTGCTTTCGTTAGCAGGCCCTGTCGGTAGTGAATTGTATTCAGAAGATTGCTGTCTTCATTGATTGTACGCTCCGTAAGGAGACGCATATTCTCAAGCTGAGACTCAGCGTCAGGCCCCTTCTTGACCATATAAGCGCCGTAGACCTGATGACTGCCCTGCTCATGCAACCCGAAGCCGGCAACCGCCCCTGACCATTGCCCCCCGGTGGTGCCTTCGCGCCAGAAGAATCCGGTCCCGCGCAGGCCTGCTTGCCATTCAATTTCAACCCCGCCCTGATGGATCCCTGTGACAGTATACTGAAGACCCCACTGATCCCATTCCACAAGATCATGGGGGTCCGGAACCGAGAACTTCACCTTATGCACCACCTTGAGATGCTGCATATCGGGCGTGTTTGCAGCAAACACCCAGGGGTCACTGTTAAAGGCCTTCGGATACTTGTAAGTGCCGATCAGTAACTCATCTTCGCTGTAAGGAAGGCCAGGCAAGTCAAACAACGGAGTTTCTCCATTGAACACCCAGACGATCCCCCAGCGCTCAAGCGTCGGAAATTTAAACAGACGAGCATTCCTGGGCGGCGGATCACCAATGCCAGTCTTTGCGCAAGCGCCCTCCCCATCATATTCCCAATGATGGAACGCACATTGCAGATGCTTGCCCACAACAGCACCAATCGACAGATCAGCACCAACATGCGGACAAAAGGCGCTCATCACACGGGCAACGCCGTCATCACCCCGGAAAATAACAACACGCCCGTCAAGAAACCCGCGCCCAATGACTTCACCTTCAGCCACTTCGGATGAAAGACAAATCGGATACCAGCTTTGCCGGAAAAGCCCATCCTCTCCTTCTGCGGGAATATGGATGTGGCGCACTTTCTCGAGATTTGTGTCGCTCATAAGGTTCCTCTCCAAGCTTGATGTTATCGATTCAGGCAGCGCCGAAATTCAAAAGCGTCAGCTAGCACCCAAGTCATCAGTCAATGCATTTGCCTGCTAAAGACATAGCAAAGCGCCACATCTCCGGTCAGCTCATGGTTTAAATCTAACCTTAGCCATAAATATTGTCAACATTATATTTAAATATCATATTATGATAATTTATTTCCATCGGCAAATATAAAAAAATCCCAGTAAAGTTAAGTTTTTTGATCTATCTTAGAAAATTACGCTTAAATAAATCCAATAATATTATATAGTGATATATATATTTTATATTGACACATTCTTATCCTGCAAATAGTTTCAGCGCAATCACCAAAAAGAAATTTCAACAAAAAGGAAAATTCATGCGCAGCTCACGTAATGAACTTCAACCAGGCCCGAAGCCTCTGCCCAACGACGCCTCCGGAACAGCATTGGATTTTTATCGGAAGATGTATCTGATCAGAGGCCTTGAACAGCGGACCTATGACCTGAGTCACCGGAAGCTCTCACCAATTGCCGGGTCGGTCCATCTGAGTACAGGGCAGGAAGCCGCACCGGTTGGAACCATGGCAGCCCTTCGCCCCGGTGACGACATTGTCGCGACCTACCGGGGGCATGGCTGGGCAATTGCTTCAGGGATTCCCGCAGGTGACGTCTTGGCCGAAATCTGTCAGCGGGAAACAGGCGTCAATGGCGGCCGCACCGGATCAGCCATGATGACGGCACCATGGCTCGGATTTATAGGGGAAAACTCCATCGTCGGGGCCGGCGTTCCCATAGCCTGCGGCACCGCCATGGCTTCCCTCATCCAAAACAAGGACGGCGTCACCGTGGTCACATTCGGCGACGGCGCCATGAGCCAGGGGGCACTGCACGAAGGTATGGTCTTTGCCGCCTATCGCAACCTACCTGTCATTTTCATGTGTGAAAATAACGGTTGGGCTGAAATGACGCCAACATCCTCAATCATTAAGATCGACCGGCTGGCAAAGCGTGCAGCAGGGTACGGCATACCAGGCGCCACCATAGACGGAACAGATCCCCTTATCGTACGCGACACCATTCTAGTCGCTGCCGATCGTGCCCGCCAGGGTCAAGGACCTTCCCTGATTGAATGCGTCGCACCGCGTCTCGGGGGACATTATAATCGCGACATCGAACATTATCGACCCAAGGACGACAAGGCTCAAGCCATGGCCGCTGACCCTATCGAAGCCATGGCCAATCGCCTTATCGCCTCGGAGATGGCAGATGACACTATCTTGGAGAAAATCCGAAACGAGGTAGACAAAGAGCTTGACGCTATTCAGGCACAGGTTCTTGAGGCGCCTTTTCCCAAACAGGAAACGGCGCGCGATCATGTGATCGCTCCCCTCTTACCCATAAAGACAGCTTCTGTACCGTCTTCCGAGCCCCCCCAACAAGTCCGTTACATAGAAGCAGTAAATGAAGCACTGCGCCGCGAACTGGCAACGCGGCCGGAGGTGCTTGTCTATGGTGAGGACGTTGGTAAATCCGGCGGTATATTTGCCGCGGCGCGCTATCTCCAACGGGAATTTGGCACGGATCGCGTATTCGATACGCCGATCGCCGAAAGCGCCATTCTGGGCTCAGCCGTGGGCGCCGCCCTCAAGGGCATGAAACCGATTGTTGAAATTATGTGGGCTGACTTTCTCCTTGTTGCCCTGGACCAGCTGATCAATCAGGCCGCCAATGTCCGTTACACGACCGAAGGGCGATGTAGTGCGCCCATGGTGGTGCGAACCCAACAGGGGGTAACACCCGGGTCCTGCGCCCAACATTCGCAGTCACTTGAAGCGCTTCTGTTCCATATTCCCGGGATCAAGCTGGGCATGCCAGCAACGCCTCAGGACGCCTATGATATGCTACGCGCCGCCACAGCTGATCCGGACCCCGTTGTGATCATCGAGTCGCGGTCACTTTACCAGATGTCTGGCCCCGTTCATTACGGCAATACAGTGTCGGCGGTTGGCGGGGCGAGAACCCGTCACGAAGGCTCCGATGTCGCGATCATCACATGGGCTACCGGCGTACAAAAAGCGCTTGATGCAGCCAGCACACTGGCAGGTGACGATATTTCAGTCCACATTCTGGACCTTCGCTGGTTGTCTCCGATGGATCACGACGCAATCGATCAAGCCGTTGAACGTTGCGGGGGCCGCGTGATCGTGCTCCATGAAGCCAATCTCACCGGCGGGGTTGGCGCTGAGATTGCCGCACGCATATATGAACGTCACCCCGACGCCATGGTTAGACGGATCGGCACTCCCGATATCCGTATGCCGTCATCGCCGGTTTTGCAAGCCTCTTTGGTACCAGACGCAGAGAGCGTGGTCAGAACTGCTCATGAATTATTGAAGGGTTGAAGAAGTACGACCTTGAGGGAAAAGTTCAAAATACCTATCTTATGTTGACAGAGTTATCTTGTATTATTACTCATAGTTCGTCATACATGGGTTCAACATGAACCGCTGGTGAATTCACATGCCCCCCAAAAGCAATCCGACGGCCAAGATCGAGACGACAAAAGTCAGTGGGGACAGATCTGTCTCCACTGGGAAAAGTCAGGAGCACCGGGTCCAGTCGGTTGCACGTGCCGTAAAAATTCTGATGGCCATCGCCCAAAGCGAAAACGGTCTCAAGACGATAGAAATTTCAAGGGTCGCCAACCTGCCAAAACAAGCGACTTATCATCTGGTCCATACCCTGATGACCACGGGTATGCTCACCCATAACGAGCAAGGCCTGTATGTTTTGGGGCTAAGGGTGGGCACTTTGGCCGAAGCTTTCAGACGCCATCTGTCCCCGCCACAACATTTGACACCGATTGTACGCAAAATCACCAGCCAAACCGGAGAGACCGCCTACGCCACGGGGTGGTGGGGCGGGGAAATCGTCAACCTGGCTACTTGGCGCGGGTCCAACCCGGTTCAGGCTTCCGAGGTTACTCACGGTTCCTATGCCGACGCCCATGCCCGCGCATCCGGCAAAATACTGTTGGCATACACCGATGAAGAGACCCGATCCCATTACCTGTCCGAACACCCTCTCACTCCTCGCACCAACCATACCATCACAAAGCTACCGCAGCTTTACGAGGAATTTGAACGGATCCGCCAGCAAGGTTATGCCCTGGACGAGGAAGAGTACAGCCTGGGCCTGCATTGTGTCGCTGTACCATTAGATGGCGGCATATCACCGTTCGCGCTCACTCTTTCTGCACCAGCAGAACGTTTCAAACAGAACTTCGATGAATACCTTAAGGTCGTGCGCCGCATCGTATCGGATCTGTCCGGGCAATCCCGCTAACCATGATATTCCCGCCCAAGGGCACCACATTCTACTAAACCGCAACAATCGTAAGAGTTAACCTTGTTACCATAGCCCTCTTAATTATCACAATGTGATATATCATTCATATATTGACATTTATCCTCCTTAAATCTATTCTTTCTTTTGCCATTCCTGAACGCTAGATTCTGTCTGGCGCAGCGTTACAGGATAGTTGTCCGTATGCTAAAAAATACTGAGGGAAAAGTTCAATGACCCAGGCGCCAGTGATATTTGTAACCGGCGGTAGCCGTGGAATAGGCCGTTCCGTTGTCAGGCTGGCAACGGCTACAGGATACAAAGTTGCCTTCACCTACCATTCGGATCAGCAGGCAGCACTCTCAGCCGTCGCTGAGGTGGAAGCTTCAGGAGGAGAAGCACAGGCAATCCGCGCAGACGTATCTTCTCATAACGATATGAAAATGGCCTTCGCGGAAACCATGACCCGGTTTGGTAAAATTGACGGGGTTGTCAACAATGCCGGTGTAGTTGGTGAACCACGCCCCATTCTTGACGCGGATGAAGAGCTTTTATCGCACGTATTCAGCGCCAATGTCTTCGGCACATTTTATTGTATCGCCGAGGCCGTCCGTCATATGTCAACCCAGCATGGTGCCCGGGGCGGCTCAATTGTTAACATGTCCTCAGCTGCCGCCCGCCACGGTGGAATGTTGCACGAAGTACATTACGCTTCCAGTAAAGGCGCCGTAGACAGCATGACGGTGGCACTAGCCAAGGAACTGCCTGCTCACGGTATCCGTATAAATGCCGTGCGACCCGGCGTCATTGATACAACTCTTCATGATGTTCATGGTGGCAAAACCACCCTTTCAGCCATTGCACCATCAATTCCACTGGGGCGCGCCGGCACAACCGAAGAGGTTGCTGAAGTAATCATGTTTTTACTGGGAGGCAGCTCGTCTTATATGCATGGCGCCCTTATAGACATTACCGGCGGAAGATAAACGCCCCGGCCGCAGGGGGACTTGTCATGTGTGGACGTCTCTTATGCGCCCCGTCAAGCTATAAAGCCCCTTTCGAGGATGGATGGCACATATAGCCATCCTTGGCTATGACACAAACGACTGGGAGCGCCTATCATGGTTCTCATCAAATTCTGCGACGATCCGTTTGCCTCAATCCTGCCCTGTTTGGGCAGCTTCCCCTCATCACTCGTCGCACAACTCATTACATATACAGACAGAATATTTTCTGGAAAAAATTTTTGATATCGTCAGCACCAAAGAAAGGAGAAGTCAATATCATCAAACTTTTATCCTAAAATGGTTGTTTTATCATTCCGCAGCGATAGAGGAGAAGGTATCCTGATCCCATTGTTTCCGCAAAACAGCTTCCTGTTCTTTCGCCCTAGCGATGGACGCTTCTTTCACATGGCCAAAACCTCTGATCTGGTCGGGCAAGTTCAAGAGCTTGATTGCTGTCTCAAGACGGGCGGGCGTCAAAGAGGCTACAACTTCGCCGACAAGAGCTTCATAGTCAGCAACAAGCTTACGTTCCATTTTTCGCTCGACCGTACGACCGAAGGGATCGAAGGCCGTACCACGCAGCCGCTTGCCCTTGGCCAATATCTTCATAACCCGCAGCATCCACGGCCCAAACTGGCGCTTGACCAGTAAGCCAGAGTCGCTGTCGTATTTGCCAATCAGGGGCGGGGCCATATGGAAGGAGAGTGCGACATCACCATCGAACTGGTCCTTGAGTTTGGCCATAAAGCGACCATCAGTATAAAGCCGGGCAACCTCATACTCATCTTTGTAGGCCATCAGCTTGAAAGCATAACGCGCCACGGCTTCCGTCAATTTTGACTGCCCCTTGTTCCGGATCAGATCGATCATCCGACTATAACGGGCAGCATAAGCCGTATTCTGATAATCCGTCAGATATGAAACGCGTTGTGCGATCACCTCATCCAGTGTTTTTGAGAGCGGTGGTGTGTCCGGCAAATAATGACGGATCAACGCATCGTCGTGAGCCAACAGCCGTCCCCAATTGAAGGATTGCAGGTTTTTGTCGACCTCCACGCCGTTCAGACCGATTGCCTGTTCGATAGCGGCAGCGGTAAGGGCCAGCAGACCTCTCTGCCAGGCAAACCCTAAAAGCAGAATATTGGTATAAATGGCGTCGCCCATCAGGGCCGTAGCGAGCCTTGTCGCTTCAATTTCTTCAAGGCTTTTACATTCGCCACCCAGCATCTCCTTCATGCCGTCGTAGCGGAATGTGACATCCTTGTTTTTGATAAATTCGGCAGTGGGGATAAGGTCGCCGTTGACAATGGCATGGGCACGGTGGCGGCCTGCCACTGGCAACGTAACCTTGCCTGCAGCACCGACAATATCAGCTGCCAGAATAAGATCGGCGCTGCCGACTGCGATGCGGGGGCCATTCAATGTCTGACCCGGTTTGCCGATGCGAATGTTGGAATGAACCCCACCCCCTTTCTGGGCCATACCCAGCATATCAACCATCGCAACCGTCTTGCCTTCCAGATGCGCGGCCATGCCAATGATGGCAGCCAGAGCCGTCACCCCTTGCCCGCCAATGCCGGTGAGCAGAATATTGAAGCCATCCTCGCCGATTTCAGGCAAGACAGGTTCAGGCAACTTTGCAAACACGGAAGTATCAGCCTTAGCCTGAGCTTTGCGGAGGGCGCCGCCCTCAACGCTCACAAAGCTCGGGCAAAAGCCTTGAAGGCAGGAAAAGTCCTGATTACAGGAAGATTGTTCTATTCTCCGCTTGCGACCCCATTCGGTCTCAATCGGCTCAACCGACAGGCAGTTTGACTTGGCTGTGCAATCACCACAACCCTCGCAGACCAGATCATTGATAAAGACCCTTTTCCTGGGCGTCTCCATGAGGCCACGCTTCCGGCGGCGGCGCTTTTCGGTAGCGCAAGTCTGATCATAAATCAAAATACTTACACCCGCCTCTTCGCGCAGCTCCTGTTGAACCGCATCAAGACGGTGACGGTGATCAAAGGTCGTCCGTTTCGGTATATCCGGGTGGTTCCGGTAGCGATCCGGATCGTCGCTGACCACAGCAATGCGCTTCACACCTTCGCCCACCAGTTGGATTGCCATCTGTGGCACCGTCAATATGCCATCGACCGACTGTCCACCTGTCATGGCGACAGCATCGTTATAGAGAATTTTGTATGTGATATTCACCCCGGCCCCCAAGGCCGCCCGGATTGCCAGAATGCCGGAATGAAAGTAGGTGCCGTCACCGAGATTAGCGAAAATATGTTTCTCATCAGTAAAGCCCGCCTGCCCAATCCACGGCACGCCCTCGCCCCCCATCTGGGTGCAAGCCTCGCTATCCCGGTCCATCCACTGGACCAGAAAATGACAACCGATGCCCGCCGTGGCCCGGCTTCCTTCTGGCAAGTTGGTAGACGTGTTGTGCGGACACCCGGAACAGAAAAAGGGCGACCGAACATGGAGTGGTGTAATTTTATCAGGCTCCCCGACATCCTGAGAAATCCAGGAAATATAACGATCCATCTGGTCGTTTCGATCGCTTGGCTCAAGCCGCCGGTATATAGCCTTGGCTACCTGAGCCGCATCCAGATCCAGTGTGTCACGCAACAATGGTTTGTTCTGATCGTCGCGCTTACCGACAATGCGAGGACGGCGACGATCGGGGAGATTGTAGAGCATGGCCCGGAGCTGGTGTTCCATTACATCACGTCGCTCCTCGACCACAAGAACCTCTTCCAGACCATCAGCAAAGTGAAGCGCTCCTTCGGGGTCAAGCGGCCAGGTCAATCCAACCTTGTAGATACGCAACCCAAGTTTTTCGCCAGTTTTGTCGTCAATACCCAAATCATGCAGGGCTTGCCGCACATGAAGATAGGCCTTGCCCGTCGCCATGATGCCGCGTCGCGGCTTCTTGCTTTCCAGCACAATGCGGTCGAGGCCATTGGCCCGTGCGAAAGCTTGCGCTGCCGGCAGCCGTAAATGGCGGTGACACGCCTCCAGATTCTGAGGTGTGTCGTGAAGCAGAATATTACGTTCGCCGGGCGGCACAATGCCATTGGCAGGTAGTATCGTGCGGTACCGCGCGCGGTCGATGGTAATGGTTGCAGTGCTGTCCATAGTATCAGCAATGGTTTTCATGCCCACCCAGCAACCAGCATAGCGCGACATCTCAAAACCCTTGAGGCCAAATTCCAGCAATTCCTCCACACCCGTGGGATTCAGCACCGGCATTTCGGCATCAATGAAGGCGAATTCGCTCTGGTTGGGAAGGGTCGAGGATTTGCAAGCATGGTCGTCACCGGCAAAAGCCAACACACCGCCGAGCTTGGAGGTTCCAGCTAAATTGGCATGCTTGAACACATCACCACAACGATCGACCCCTGGTCCCTTACCATACCAGATGCCAAAGGCACCGTCGAAGCGTGCACCCGGGTAGAGCCCTACCTGTTGGCTTCCCCATACCGCCGTTGCTCCCAATTCTTCATTCACGCCAGGCTTGAAGACGATATCATGGCTGTCGAGATATTTCTGCGCTTTCCACAATTGGCTGTCATAAGTGCCTAAAGGCGAGCCGCGATAGCCCGAAATGAACCCCCCCGTATTCAGCCCTGCTTCAAGATCAAGACGCTTGCGCTCAAGCGGCAAACGCACCAGAGCCTGAACGCCGGTGATAAAAACCGTGCCTTCAGCAACATCATATTTGTCATTCAGGCTGACATCGTACCTTTTGGTTCCCACGGTCATTTTGTGCCGTATCCAGTTCTGTGAAGGCCATTTAATACCTGGATTTTAATTCAGAAAGCACACATAGTCATTTCTATACATTGCACGTAATCTGATTATTATGCATGATTTATCTTATATTTATCAAAATTAGGACTTAATAATGCAAGTTGATCTGGACAGAATGGACAGGGCTATCCTCAAGGTCCTGTTAGAAGACGGCACATTATCGGCAGCAGGGATAGCCGAAAGGGTTGGCCTGTCGCAGTCACCCTGTTGGCGTCGAATCAACCGACTCGAAAAGGAGGGCGTGATTCGGGAGCGTAGTGTGATAGTTGACCGCAAGAAGGTCGGGCTGGATACAATGATCTTTGCCCATGTCAAACTTTCTACCCACGGTAAAACCCAACTACCCGATTTTGCCAGCATGGTCCGTGGTTTCCCCGAAGTTCTGGAATGTTATGTCACGCTGGGCGATATGGATTTCCTGCTAAAAGTCGTTACCCCGGATATCGAATCTTATGAACGCTTTTTCTTCAGTCATTTATCGCAACTGCCCGGCGTCCAGGAAGTTCGTTCTTCCATTGCGCTATCTGAAATAAAATACACACTAGCATTGCCCATACCTGAAAATTAAAGACTTGCTGGTATGAATTATCAATATCAGTTATGAGGCAGTCTACCTTGATTTGAACCAATTCGCCCACATTCGTCACAAAAATCAGTAGAAAAAACGATTAAAAGTCGGATCGCGGGTCTTCAATTAACTCTGGAACTTTGGCATTAACTCACCATATCTGCATCATTAAGACCCTTCGTGCTCCGCCACTAACAATGACAATATCTTATGTCTACTGGCCTTTAAATTCTCGTTATGTCTCCGTCTGGAGACACCTTCTGGAAAAAGCGTCCCTCCTTTCCATAAACCACTGGCCTGTTGTGCGAGGCCATGGCTGCATCTTGTCGTTGAATCGGCAATTGCAGGAGGGTTTATGCGAGATATGATCAGGGGCCGGGTGGCGCGCAGGCGGGTGAAACGAGTTACAGCTTCTCCTCTTCGCCCCTCTGGCAAGTCGGGCGAGATTGTACGGTGCCTGGAAGTGTCCAAAGCTGTCTCCCTTGATGACCTGGCGCAGCTCACCGGCTGGAAGGCCCCGACATTACGCGGGGTATTGAGCCGGCTGCGGGCGCGGGGCCATGATATCCGTCGAGAGAAGCAGAACGATA
The DNA here is from genome assembly GCA_965227345.1 of Sphingomonadales bacterium. GTDB lineage: Bacteria > Pseudomonadota > Alphaproteobacteria > Sphingomonadales. The sequence goes on along the minus strand of OZ245755.1, from coordinate 2,547,574 downwards.
TCACGATCTACCGACTGGAAAGGCGGCAAGCCATGACAGCTGTCAATGTGCGAACAACTCCGCAATGAAGGGGAGCACCTTGGCGAATTACAGGCCAACCGCTGGCAGGAAACCGCCGCTCGTTCCGCGCGATTGCCCTCCGGCCTGAAAGGTATCTGGTTTAAGGTCACAGGCCGTTATCAGAAAATCAGGGAACTGAATGAACAGGAAACGGCTGCGTTATCAACTTCCATAAGGAAGCAAGATTACGGAAGACTGATAAATGCAATTGATACACCTGTCAAAGACGCAATGATGTGGGCGCAATAGAATGTACTATCCCTATTTTCAAAATTAATGTCATCCTAAAAAAAGCACTTGCCAATGTTACCGGTCAGTGCTATTTTTTACTAGATTAGAGAATTTGGGTCCGGGCCGAAAGGTGCCGGGCTTTTTTTATGTCTTAGCTGTCTGGTTTTGCTGTCAGCGCATGTTGCAGGCCGCCAGAGAACAGCCGGGGTAGCGTCCGGCCCTTTTTTTATGTCCATCCCTCCTGCAAACCTGGACGGCTCGCTTCGGCGGGCCTTTTTTATTTATGGCAAATACTCGGATAGTCGCAATCACCATCGAAAGCGATGAGGTCGCTGGTGACGTGACTAATTTTCCAATCCTGATAAAGCGTGGGAATTTGCCGGATGAGATTGTCGATCCTGGCGATGGCGCACTGACGGAGCCTGCTGGTAAATTTGCAGAAGCCTTAGATAAGCTAATCAATGAACTGGGCAGGACGAATAATAAAATAAAGGAAACCTCTGCTATCACAGAATGCCGCAGCCTCCATGAGAGAGGGCATTTTCCCGGACTCGGATATGTAAAGAAGCTATCTATGAAGCATCACATAGAAACGTTGGCTGCATATTTTGAAGAGAATAGGCCCGCCTCCTAATGAAATGCTGTCCGAACTGTTTTGGCGACAGAGGATTAAAAAGGGAAATTATTCCACAGCATTCCGACGAAACAGGCCAATGTCCTAGGTGTGGCTTAGAAAATCAGCCACTCACCAATCCTGACCAGCTAGCCGCCTATTTTGACCCCTTAATAAGCATATATAGCCCTAACGACAATGGCAAAACACTTGTTGAATTGCTTAAAGAGGATTGGCTCCTGTTTGCTGATATGGATGATGCCCACGTGCAGGTGCTGTTGGCCGAAATTCTAAATGATGGTGAGATAGTCAGGAAACTTTTTATACCATCTGACTCTTGCTACACAGATGGTCTAGATCGCTGGGAGAAATTGCGTAGTGAGCTAAAGCACGAAAACAGATTTTTTCCAAAAACTAAAATCGATTTTGATCGATTGGAAGATCGTCTATCTAGGTTGATTCTCGATACTGATGAAACGCCTGCTATATGGTACAGGGCAAGGATTCAAGAAGATGATACAGGCTTTACAATAGAAAAAATGAGTGCACCGCCAAAGAAGAAGGCATCTCATGGTAGAGCTAACCCTGCCGGAATTTCTTATTTGTATGTAGGCTCAACCACAAAAACAGCTATTTCAGAAATTCGCCCTCACTCCGGACAAGTTGTTTGGGTTGCAGAGTTTACCCTTCGAGAGGATTTGAAAATAGCTGATCTAAGAGAGCCTAGAAAAACAATCTCCCCTTTTCTCTCAACTGATGAAAATGAAATAGCCTTGTTGAGGAGAGACATCGAATTGTTAGAAAAATTGGGAAAAGAGCTAGCTACTCCTGTTCCACCAACTGCGGCTGCCATAGATTACATTCCAAGCCAATATTTATGTGAGTTTATCAAAAAAAGTGGCTTTAGTGGAGTGGTTTATAAAAGTTCAGTAAGTGAGGGTATAAACTTGGTTCTCTTCAACCCATCTGATGCAACAGCAAACGCCATAGATAATTACACGATTACCAAGGTCTCTGTGGAGGTTGCTGAAACTACATAGAAAAAGGGTTGCCATGCAACCCTGCCCTTTGGCGAAAACGGGGTGTGCAAGCGGAAAGAAAAATCGACGGCGGGCGCACAAGCCATTTAGGGCGCGGAGCCTCGGGAGACCGCCTATTTTTCTTGGAGTGCGCCGAGGGGCTGGCCCCTAAGACCGCGCATCCAATACGCGCAGGGTTGGTCATGGGGCTGTCAGGGGTAGCAGGAACGCTCCCCTGACTGGTAATCAATCGGCCAGACGGTTGTGCATGGTTCGGTGCAGGTGGAGAGGCATGTCTCCAAGTCCTGCAAGGGATGAAACGGCAATACGTTTTGGATGGCACGCCAAATCCCGCAGTTCTGCAGGACATACAGCCAGAACCGGTACATCGTTCTATATCAATGAGATGAGTGGTGGCGCTGCCAGTCACCCCCGAACCGGTCTCTGGTGTTCTATGACCAGTAACAGGGTAATTTTCCCTGATAACCCTACAATAACAGGGAAAATATTGAAAATTGGGCCATGAAGGTCAGTTTTCACCATCAAAACACACTGTATATCAGTACCTTACCCTCAAATTCCCTAAACCGTTAACAGGGAATTCAATTTCCCTGTTCAACCCGGGAACAGGGAGCGTGGATCAAGGGTTCAGGGAAAGACATAAACTCGGCAGGTGCCATACCATTCAACAGTTCGTGAAGAACCTTCTAATCCTGATCAACACCACTTGTGACAGAGTTTAGACCATTAACTACAGCATGTATTCCAACCAATGATGTGACATTATGCACGCCCCGTCTAAAAGAGGAACGCCCCAATAAGATTGTATTGTTTTTAATTATATACACCAAATAAGGAAATTCGTCGTCACGAAAAAGCGTAGAGACTGAAAGACACATCACTGCATACCCACCTCGCCAGGCACAAAATACGCGCGCTCCTCTCCTTTAACTTACCAACGAATGGACAGAATGAAACACAAACCAAACTGGGCAGAATATAGCGTTTTCCCCAACCCGCGCTTCTCTGCGCACAATTTATTGCTCGTAAAAAATTACGTCTTGCGCCCCCCTGACGATCCCGTCAAATTCTATTCTGTCGTCAGCCCCAGAATAGAAAGGCACCACGATATGATTGCAGCTTATATACCGCAACGTGTTGTTACTCATTCTACCTTGAACAATTTCCGCATGAGATACCATGCTGCTTTGACTCACCTCGCCAGAATAATAAAACCCAGAGCCTTTCTCTAATTGCGCCCGGCCCACGACTACCAACATCGCTTCCCTGTATCATCCGAGTACCAGTGGTATTGGATTTGGACAACCCTACTTCGACCCACAGGCGGTCATTTAAACTTGTCAATGGATTGACCGGAAGACACACATTGTGGGGTATCATCAATTATCAAAATGCATTCTGCCAGAGTCTTTGTCGCCTCAATATAGCGTTTCTGAGACCAACCACATTCGATCGTCAACTGTTCCCAATGATGCACGGAAAGCAACGTCCATAGAATGTCGGTTGCTTGTTTCGTGGAGTAGGCAGACGATAACGCGCCATCCTTCTCTATCGCCTTGATTGCTGCTTCACATCCCTCACGAACAGCTTGCATGCGGTCCTTCCAGGCAATCGCAGCGGCCTCATCGGTATCTTTCATTGCAAGGAATGCTTTGGCAACACCATAAATTTCCGGAATGTAGTTCCCCCACGCTTCTATAAACGCATTCAATCGCGCCACGCCGGTTGAAGCTATCCTGCTTGGCTCAAGTCGGCTATCGATACCTTTGACTTCATCCAGATAGCGCGCAGTCGCGACCAGCAACTTCGCACGTGTTGGAAAATGTAAATAGAGCGCTTGCCGACTAATGCCGGCTTCCTTTGCAATATCGCTCATACGGACGCTCCTGGCCCGATCGGCTTCGAGCAGCTTCCACGCAGCTTTCAGAATTTTTTCCGAGGTTTCGATATCTGAACTTGACATGGTGTAAACTTAACATTACTTAACACAATGTCAACTTTACACGGTGTCAAGCAAATGAAAGGGCAGTAACCATGAGAGACGAACTGAGCAGCGCCACACGATCAGAACAAATCACACTCGTTCTTGGTGGAACCGGCAAGACCGGCCGCCGCGTAGTAGCCCAGCTCGTGGATCGCGACATACCGACGCGCGTCGCATCCCGGGCTGGCGATCCATCCTTCGACTGGGAAAATCGGAGCACCTGGGACGCCGCGCTCGAAGACGTTGCCGCGGTCTATGTGAGCTATGCACCCGACCTCGCCATCCCGGGTGCGACCGACGCCATCCGCGATTTTGTTGAAAAGGCCGTGGAAAATGGAGTCCGACGGCTGGTCCTTCTGTCCGGCCGCGGAGAAGAGGAAGCGCAACTCTGCGAACGCCTCATACAGAATTCAGGACTCGAATGGACTGTTGTACGCGCCAGCTGGTTCAACCAGAACTTCTCGGAAGGCGAGTTTCTCAATATGGTACTGGCGGGCGAGATTGCGTTGCCAGCTGGCGATATCGGGGAGCCATTTGTGGACGTGAACGACATTGCCGACGTCGCCGTTGCTGCCCTGACCGAAGACGGTCATGCCGGCCATATCTACGAGGTTACCGGTCCCCGCCTCCTGACCTTTGCCGAGGTAGTCGACGAGATTTCTCGCGCCAGCGAACGTGAAATTCGATATATCGAAATTCCGCGTGAGGTCTTCTCTGCTGGCATTACAGAATCTGGCGCGCCGGAAAACATTGCATGGTTGTTGAACTATCTGTTTTCCACCGTGCTCGACGGTCGGAACGCATACTTGGGTGATGGCGTCCAACGAGCGTTAGGTCGGGAACCGATAGACTTCTCAGAGTATGCGCGCCGGATTGCTGCTTCAAATCTTTGGAAGGTCGCGGCCTAGGCCCTCGGCGGCTGCAGGTATTTGTCGCACCCTCGGTAAAGGGGGCGGAAAAAACGTCGATCTGACCCGTTTTCCGGTGCCCCGGGAAATGGAACCCTTCCATCAGGCGGGTGATCTCAACCTGGACAGGGACAGAATATTTCACTCTCCAGGTCATCACGATGAGACCAAAACCCTCCTCTGATCAATATCTCAATCTTGTCTATCATGTGCAAACGTTCGACATTTTTACGAGCACAAATATTAAACGGTGGGCCCCGCAACCGCCTGTCCAATGACCTGCTGTGCCCGCGCATGAAGCATTTGAAGCCAGTCTATAGCACCGGGGTAAAAAAACTGTGCCAGATCCCGGCGAATTTTGCGACCAAGATCACTATCGGGGTCACCATGATGGTGAAGCCAGCAATCCTCGATTTGCAACCTCAACAACCGCTCGACATCGTAGGTTCCAAATTCAATGACAACCGGCACGACCTCAGCCCCGGGCAAGGCCCGGACCACACCCGCGCCAAGATCACCGACAAGGTCATAGGGCAAGCCTTCGGGCAGCGCTCTTAACACTAAAAGGCTATCCCCGAACCATCTCCTGGCCAGATCCATTGCCCGACTATCGCCTTCAACTGTGGAGAGCGCTGTTCCCCATGCAAATGGCCCGTATCCGGTATGCAGATCGATAACGGATACGGTCTTGGCGGACGCTGTATAAATCGCCAGTATCTTGTGCATAGTCAGGTTAGACCATGTAGGAGAATGCCCGCCAAAACCAATCCCTGAGGGGTCTGAATACTGCCCCTGGAAAAGAGCAGACGCAAAAGCCCGCTCTCCGCGATTTTGCCGAAATACGCTGATCTGCTCCTGCGCTGCTTTGCGCAAAGGTCCGGTCCACTCTGGACAGGTCAACGCCTCTCGAATTGCATCATAGTTGGAATTGGAGGGTAACGTGGACCCGAAATCCACAAAGTTGCGATTAAGGTCCACATTATTTTCGGTCTGACGGCGCCCCCAGGCACACCCCCAGGGGTTGATCATATGGACTAGGAGCACGGCCACACCAGACGGCAACGCGCCAGCCCCTCCTTCCTTGACCCATCCAATCTGGCAACCGGAACCTGCAAGTCCCTCAGGCCCGTGTGTTCCGGAAATTACGATGACCAGTTTTTTGGCATCCTCCGGACCGAACAGCGCAACATCCGTGGTCAGGTCGCGATCTGACGGCCCCTTGCAGGGATGCAAAAACGATCGGACCTTACTGCCAGCCTTGTTACAAGCATCATGAAATTTATTTCGCGCCTGATAAAAATCGGCACCGAAAAAGTCGGAAACATTAAATGAAATACTCTCAGGCCAGTTCATCTACAGCCTCCTCCAAGACAAGTGGCTGTCGATAGGGACCAAGCACAAGTACCAACCCAATGGCCAAGGCAGCCATCACGACAAGAGCCCAGAAACCATAGATGTAATTCCCGGCGATATCGTAACAAAGCCCCATCAGAACCGGGCCAATAGCCGCACCCACAGTGAAGGCAGAATAAACATACGCATAAATACCTGCATACCGCTCAAAAGAAAAATAACGGCTAACCAGATAAGACATCACGTCAAGTTCAGCCCCAAACCCAAGCCCCAGTAGAATGGCGGCCAACATGTAGACCACATCACTGGATACAGACCCTAGCAAAACCAAAGCAGTCACCATACCCGTCAAAAACACCGACATGACGAGAGGCGCGAAAAACCGGTCTATCAAGGCGCCACACCCCAGCCGCCCTGCAATCACGGCAGCACCAAACAAAGACATGAAACCAGCAGCACCTTCGCCACTGTAGCCCATATCCATAAAAAAAGATGGCAAATGTGCAGTCAGGCCGACGGAAACGGCCCCAAGCAAACAAAAAGCTGACAACAGGGTAATAAAAACCCTGTCATGAAGAAGCGCAATAAAAGTCATATGACCTGTGGGCTGCATGGAAGAGGTCACCTGATGACTTGTCTTCGTAGAGTTACGGTCGCGAAGCAAGACAAAGGCCGTGGGCCAGCTCAGGAAAAGGATCAAACCGGAAATGAGCAGGTATCCGCCCCGCCATCCCATTGTCTCGATAGCATGCTGGATAAAAGGCGGTCCTATGATCAGGCCGATGCCGACCCCGGACAAGGTTGCCCCCAGCGCAATGCCTCTTCGCTTGGTAAACCAATCAACAATGAACCGGGTATAGACGCTGGGCAGCGTCCCAAGGCCGGCAATCGCCATGATGAAAAACATAAAGTAGAAATGCCACAAGCTGCCGGTCAAAAGGGAAAATCCACTGATTGCGATCCCAAAAAGTATAATGGATGGCAGGAGCACTCGCCTGGCGCCGACCCTGTCAGTCAGTCGTCCAACGACGGGGCCCAATATTACAATCATGATGCTTGAAACCGTAAGTGCCAGGGAAATATCCGCTCGCGACCATCCAAATTCTTCAGAAAGTGGTCTGACAAATAGACCAAATGCGACAACAACAAATGTGCTGTAGCCGAGTGTAAGACCAACGATAGACCCCGCGAGGACACCAAGCGCCCGACCAGACTGTTTACTTTCTACAGCGCTCATATATTTGGCTCCTTGTTGAATCCTGATACTTGCAATGAGTGGTACAAGGCATTAATCAAATCCTGACAGGACTTCCCCACACCCTCACTGGCGGCCATCTTGTTTGGTGTGTAACTGAAAGAAAGACGGGCTTCCGGATCAGCAAAAGCCAGCACACCCCCAAGCCCCGGATGACCGAAGGCCCCTGCATTGGGGCCCATAGGCACAAGCGTGCTCCCGTTCAGGAAAAAGCCCAGGCCATAGCGATAGGGGCGATCCGTCAGTTCACACATGCTATCCCACTGAACGGCGCGGGCCTTTCCAATCAACTCGGGGGACAGGAGCCTGACGTCATGCAATTCGCCACCCATGGCCAAAAGCGCAAAAATACGCGCAAGGCTGCGAGCGTTACTGTGACCGTTCCCTGACGGCATGACTGAATGCCGCCAAGCCTCGCTGTTGAACATGTCGTGGCGATTTTCAGGCATCACTTTCCATGCTCGAGCCAACTTCGTGACACCATCACCAGCCGCATTAAGTGTCTGGTTTTTCGTGCTCGGAATAATATCTGCAAAATTGGCGCCGCCATCTTTCGGCGTACCGAAAGTAAAGTCGACTCCAAGAGGCGACGTGATCTCTTCCCTGACGAAAGTCGCAACGTTACGGCCATCAACGCGCTTGATCAGCTCACCAAATAGAAAGCCGATGGTCGTGGAATGATATGCGCCCCGCTCCCCCGGTGACCAGGCTGGCTCCTGCAAGACAAGCGCCTGGATCATTTCGGGCCAGCGGTAAATCGCACCGGGCGCACACTGGTCTGCGTATATCAGTCCGGCTCTGCCCGCCATCAGAAGCTCGACGGTAATATCCTGTTTTCCATTTGCACCGAACTCTGGCCAGTATGATGTCACAGGCTTGTCCAGCTCGATCTTGCCACGTTCAACAAGCATCAACACCCCGAGCGCGACCACCGCCTTGGTCACCGACATAACGCATGAAACAGTATCCGTTGTCCACGGCTTCGTTCCTGATGCATCCCGAAATCCACCCCAGAGGTCTATAACCTTGCGACCATCCAGGTAAACGCAAACAGCCCCGCCGCCCTGATCCTGCTTGAGGCTGTGTCGAAACACCTGTTCGACAAGCTCGAAACCGGCTTCACAGATCCCCGCAACAGCCCCGGCTGGCAGCCTCTGTTCCTGTGGAGGATAATTCGTCATACCACGATACCCTGTTATTGCTTATTGGTCTGTGAAACGACCACCACGGACAGCTTTGCCAGGAAACACATCAGGCTGGAGAACGGCATCAGACACAACAGCAACACCCCCCACCAGAACATGCATGATTCCTCTGGAAGGCTGCATGGAGTCCTTGTAAGTTGCCCGATCAATAACTGTGTCCGCATCAAACACGGTGATATCAGCGTCCATTCCTTCCTGGAGACGCCCCTTTCGCTTCATGACTGGTGCAATACCCTCCATACGTCGGGCAGGCATGATGGTCATTTTACGAAGAGCGTCCATCAGGCTCAGCGCCTGTTTTTCGCGGACAAAATGCCCCAGAACACGGGCAAAACTCCCTGCGCCGCGCGGATGACCGCTGCCGCCGGCAAAGGTCATGCCGTCAGAGGCAATCATGACCGACGGGTGCGCAATGGCCAGATTCATGGCTTCTTCAGGAATCATGTGGAAAACCACGGCTGCGCCCGGTTTTTCCTTACGATATTTGTTGAAAGTCTCTTCGGTCAGACGCTCTCCTGTTGGGGTCCATTCTATATCAGAATAGGTTGATGCCCAGCGCTGCTGCCAACCTTCATTGAAAAGCGCCGAACCTATAGCTGTGCTGCCAGCGGTATAAGGATAGGCCTCAGTCGTAATATCCAGACCGTTTTTCTGTGCATTCGTGATAGCATCCAGAATAAGCGCGGTATCATTCAGGCCTTTACTGGTGACGTGACAGATATGCAGGGGCGTTCCAAGCACAGATGCATTTGCGATCACTTCCTGCATCATCTCGAGCTGCCCGCCGACATCTGGATGATGGGCCATACGGACATGGGTGAAGACAGGAGCTTGCATCTTCGCAGCTTCTTTCATCAAGAGATAGACTTCGCGCCGATCCGTCCCTGGCAGATATTCATGCGCCAGGCCCAGGCCCAGGCCGCCCGCCTCGACCTCTGCTCTGAACAGCTCGAGTACGCGGTTGATATCTTCCTCTGATATTGCTGATTCAGCCCAGACTTCCTTTTGGTGAAAAAGTCCCCCTGACTCGTCACGGGAGGTTGGCTGATGACCTGCATCTATGCCTGTTGTGACCTTGATGCGGAGCCCTGCCTGGCTGACGCTGGCGCCAAAGTTGATCCGGGATTTGCCCTCACGCTCCGCATAAAAGGGTGCAATGGGATAAGCTCCCTGTTCCTGCTCCAAAGCGGTGGTGACGCCGTCACGAACCTGCAACCCTTGCGCAATAAGGTTTTGGCCGTGGGCGTGAAGATCAATAAATCCGGGGGCCACGACCAGACCTTTAGCATCTATCACCCTCCCACCCTTCAGCGCCGCCTTGGAGATACGCTTGATGATGCCGTCCCGAATGCCCACATTGGCAACAGAGTCAAAACCGGTTTCAGGATCAATAACCCGGCCATTTTCTATGACGACGTCATGTTCAGCCGCCCGTACAGACATAAAACCTGAACCGACCCCTACACAAATCAGAGTAAAAACAACCGTCAGAATTGCCGAAAGTTTTCGAGTAAATTGATGATGCATCTTGCCTTATTCCTCTCTCGGTGTCAGGATCGATATGAAATTGGAAACCCTAAAGCTGAACAAAAGTCAGTTCGGTATACAGTCCAGCCACCGCAAGACCTCTGAACAGCCTCAAGATTCAACAAGACTTAAAATTTGTAGTTTACCCGCATGCCGTAGCTACGCTCTGCCCCAGCCGTTCCTGTAGTATTCACAATCGTGGAGGCTGAAAGGAGATAATCTTTGTCTGTCAAATTCCGGGCCCACAAGATGAAATCAACTCTTTCATTCGGTGTCGTATAACCAATATTGGCATTGGCAACACCGTATCCGCCTTGACTAAGCAAATCCACGTTGGTGGTAGAGAAGAATACCTCGGACTGGTAGGCATACTCGCCTGTCACACGCACTGATCCCCAGTCAAATACCTTGCTGTACTCGGCCAGAAGACTACCTGACCACTCGGGCGCATTGCCAAGCGTATTGCCGGACGCATCGAACGTTCCGCCACTGCCGCCGCTGACCGGCGCACCGGTATAGTTTTTGTATTCGGCATCCAGATAGGCAAGCGTCGCACGGATGATGAGGCCTTCGGTCAATTGCCCCGATGCTTCAAGCTCAATACCCTTCACCTCGGCGGAAGCTGCATTTGTAATGTCGGTTACGCCAGGAGTAATAAAGGACAGGACCTGGAGATCCTTGTAATCGTAATAGAAAGCGCTGAGGCTGGTGGAAATACGGCCATCGGCAAAACGGTTCTTCAGGCCGATTTCATAGGCCCACATGGTTTCAGGATCATACCCGCCAGGCGTCCCACCAACCATATTGAAGCCGCCGCTTTTAAAGCCTTTCGATACTGTACCGTAAAGCATTGTGTCATCGTCGGGTTTGAACTCAAGGCCAAATTTTGGCGTGAAATTTGTGTATTTCGCGGATTCGTCAGGCGGAGAGGTATCCGTCAGCTGCGTATCTGTCCCCGTCAGGAAAACACCGCTCAACTTGTCCCAGTCCTTGGTTTCCTCTGTGTAACGCCCACCAAGCGTGACAGAGAATTTCTCCGTCAGGGAATACTGTGCCTGTCCGAAAGCTGCCCAGCTATCCCCATCCACAAGCGGTGCAAAAACGCTGGAAATTCCAGCAGCTCTTACTTGAACTTCGATCTTGGAATCAATGTCTTCTTCAAAATGGAATAGTCCAAAAAAGAGGTTCAGGTTCTCGTATTTACCAACCAGGTTTAATTCGTTAGAGAACTGGTTCTGGTCTTCCCAAAGCAATGTGCGAACCACATCAATCTCTGTTCCATCAGGGTCTGCCGTAACTGCAATGCTGTTATCTCGATAAGCAACCAGATACTTGAGGGACCAGATATCACCAAGATCAACATTGGCTTCCAGGCTGATCCCATAGCGTTCCCGGTCACTGGTCGACGGCGCATTAAGAGCAACCTTTCCAAAATCCCCAACAATGCCTGTCGCAACAGGTGCACCATTGTTTGGCAGCCCAATCAGAGTATTGCCGGCGAACAAATTGGATTGGTCGCGATAGTAATCACTGCGTACGACGAACTCCACATTCTCCGACGCCTGCCACAGAATCTGACCACGGACAGAACGCACATCCTCATCATCGACATCCTGGCCGCCAGGTGCAACATTTTCCCGCATCGGATCTTTTCTGCTATACTGCCCGGCGACACTGACCGCGAGTTTATCCAAGGCAATCGGCGCCGTAACATAACCGTCGAAACGCCAGAAGTCGCTGTTTCCCCATGTTCCCTGGACTCTTCCACTTACCTCATCAAGAGACGGACGCTTTGAGATAACGCTAATGGTTCCACCAACAGAGTTGCGGCCATAAAGCGTACCTTGGGGCCCCCGCAGAACTTCAACCCGCTCCACATCAAGGAAATTGGCGAAACCGGCCTGCGGACGGGCAATATAGACGCCATCCTGATGAATGGTAGAGCTTGGATCCGCGCCAGCGAATACGTTGGACGATCCAATACCACGGATCGAAATCTGAGCCAGGTTGGCGTTGGATGAAATGGTAAGACCCGGCGTGATCATGCGCAGGTCCCTGATATCCGAGGCCACCATGTCATCGAGGTAACTTTGCGACACCACGGTTACCGCGATCGGCGTATCAAGAAGCCGGGTCTCACCGGACCGGGTCGCAGTAACAACAACTTCTTCAAGAAAAGCAGCACGCTCTTTCTCAGCAGCGCCGGCCACAGACGTCAGCACAAGAACCGAGACCAGTCCTGACGCACCCATCAGGGCACTTCGCCCAAATTTCAGTACAACACCCTTTTTCATTTTAGAATACTCCTCCTGTTATTATCAAATTGCTCTGATTATTTTGCGACGCGATTTCGCCTATTCTTCTCCGGCAGTGAACGTGAACCGCTCGTCGGCGATTTCGGCATAAGCCTCAGGATCCATCTCTTCGATCTTTCTGCCGGCCCCGGGACTCATGTCGATGTCCTGCATATCGTGCACGCCCCCTGTGATAATCACCTGCAAGACGCCTTCTTCTTTGCTTATATTCCTGAAAGCTCTGCACACCTCTGGCGGGACTGACAAGACGTCAAATTCGTCCAGCACCAGCGTATGCTCACCATTGTCACCCCAGGCAAACTCAAACCTGCCGCGCAAGACTGTGAATGTCTCATAAGTCAGCTTATGGGCATGCAGGGATGGACCCTGCCCTGGCGGACAAACAGCATAAGTGATTGTCATACCACCAGCACCAATGATTGGCGCTGCGTCACTGACCGCCGTCACTTTGCCGCCTTCAAGCCCGACAACCGGTAACAATTTACGAGCGTACAGAAGATCCAGAACGCCCTGCGAATAACGACCTTCCCTTTGCACTGCAATCGGTTGCAAACCGCTAAAGCGCGCGACCCTCCGCAGCATCTCTTCCGGCTCAGGTGTTATAGTTTTCATACTTACTCCACTCAGGAAACTGAATTATTATATTCGAATATTTATTATATATTCGTATTATTGTCAATAAATTATTTTATTATATAAAATGTTCGAACATTTATTTGAATAAAACTAGCCCACAACAATACCTGAACACAAAAATCGTATTGAGAAGGCAGCCCAAGAACGCCCGGCACGCAACTGACTTAGCCAGATTCAGAGTTCCGCAAAATTTCCGCAACCCAATGGATATGGCTTGCGTAAGCCTTTTCAGCTTTTTTGGGATCACCGGATAAAATGGCCGGCAAAATGCGCTCAAAACTAACAAAATATTCGGGCCAGAGCTCTGGCGGCAAATGCGCACTCAACTGCTGCGTCCAGAATTCTGTATGCAAACGCTTTCTGACTGCGTCAACATAAGGATTGTCGGCGATTTCACACATAACCTCCTGAAACCGCACCAGATGAAGATAGTACCCTCTCTTGTCCCCACTAGCAGAAGACTTTTGCAGTGCTTCAGCAACCTTTCGGAACTTGATGCTGTTATCCCTGATTTTAATCCTCTCTGCCACCAGCCGTGCGGTCAAGCCGGCATGAACCTCCCACACTTCAAGTGCGTCAAGTATATCCTCTATGGACAACTGCCGGACCCGGGCGCTGCGATTTGAGAACAACTCTATCACCCCTTCACCCGACAAACGATGCAGCGCCTCACGCACGGGCGCGACGCTGAGATCAAGATTCTGGGCAATGGTTCGAGCCACAATCTGTTGGCCTTGGCCATATTCACCAGAATGGATGCGCTCGAGAATATAACCCATCACGCGGTCAACCGTATGACCGCTGTCTTGTGACCACCCGCTGCGGGCTCTGGGCCCCTGATGCGCATCCATTCAACTAGCCTTTTTTTATTGCGGAAATGTCAAATTACCTCTTCCTGTCGCTTACATTTACACCAGAGTATAAAGAACATCAATGAGCCGCCGGGGCTGCTCCCCCATCCCATAGCCCGATGTAAACCGGACAGGTGTGTAAGCCACACTCATGCGCCGATCCGGATCAGCAAAAACACCGTATCCACCGCTCCCAATGGTACCAAAACTCTTTGGATTCGGCCCGTAATAGGAAAATTTTCCATTATGGACATAACCCAGAGACACCTTGAACGGATCATGGTGAATGGGGTCACTGTAATCCCACTGGACTTTGGTTACCTCTGCCAGGGTCTTAGGCCCCATGACCTTGTAGCCGTCCAAAGTACCACCACGAGCGAGCGCGCCAAAGATCCGCGCCAATGAACGTGCATTGGAGATACCGCTGGCCGAAGGAAAGATCGAGCGGCAAAGTTCCTTTGAGCCCAGAACCTCGCGGCTCCCCAACAGGCGGTAAATCCTTTGCGAGATTTCCTCGGGATGCCGGCCACGATTGGTCAGTTCATTCTTGGGATTGGGGATCGGCGGCGCGACACGGGCATACTCATCATCCCTGCAGCCGATGATGAATTCTGCGTCTAATGGCTCCGCCAGTTCACTGCGAATAAAATCCTCGATCCGCTTGCCGGATACGCGCCGTACGATTTCACCCACAAGATGACCATAGGTCGTAGCGTGATACGTACCTTTGGTCCCTGGCTCCCAAATCGGTTCCTGAACTTCAAGCGCCTTGATCAGTGGTTCATATTTCAGCGCATCCCCCGGAGCCGCCGCGTCTGCCACAGGCAAAGCGGCCTTGTGGGAGAGCACGTCCCGCACCGTGATATTCTCTTTCCCGGCCTGGCCGAATTCCGGCCAGTAGGTGGAGACCTTTTCGTCCAGATCAATTTTTCCGCGGTCAATCAGCATATGCGCGCAGATTGCCGTGATGCCCTTGGAGACCGACATGGTGCAAACAAGGGTATCTTCCAGCCACAGATCCTGCCGCTCAACATCCTTGTATCCGCCCCACAGATCAACCACGGTCTCCCCGTCGATCATCACGGACAGCGCGCCACCCAGCTCATCGCCCGCTACAAAACTCTCGGCATATGCTTCCCTAAGGACATCGAAGTCGGGGTGACAGTATCCCTGTACGTCCCCGCTTTTTCGAGCAGTCATGCCGCCGCATGCCACCAGCAATCCGGCCGCAGCTGTCGTTTTCATCACCTGACGTCGCGTTAATTCCATTTTTCGGCCTCTCTTTCACTCTGCTTGTTTTAGTGATTTGCAATAATCTTCGAACATTTATTGCAATCAAATAACATAATGTCAAGCACGTCCCGAACAGCCCTAATAGACCGGCAGGAGAAAACAAACCAGCCCCCGGTGCCCTGACCACAAGCAAACACACCGCACCGGCCATCCGCCGATCCGTCTATTTTATCGGGTTAAAGGCAGGCATACCCCTTATGAAAGGGCGCCTTTGATCAAGGCTTCGGCTGCCCGTTTTGCAGTTGCGGCCGGGTCATTGGCATGACCAAGATGAGCCGTAACAACCGCGCCTTCTTTTAAAAGCAAAAGCTGCTCCGCCAGTAACCCGGGGGCGCGGGCTCCGGCTTGCTCCGCAAGAGGCTTTAAATGATTGTAAAGCAGCCGCTTGTGTTCAGCTGAATGGGCGTGAATGGGGTGGTCCCGATCCTGATACTCGCCGGCGGCCTTTATGAACAGACACCCCTGGAAACTGTCCTCGGCAAACCATTCTCCAAGCGCATCGAACATCGCCAGAAGCTGTTCGCGGGGTGTATCTCCAAGGGTTTCCATCCGCCGGAACAACCAGTTCCTGAATTGTTCGCAGCGCAACCGCAACACGGCCAAAATCAGGTCTTCCTTGGTCCGAAAGTGCTTATACATGGATGTCTTGGAGATCCCGGTCTCCCCCATCAACATATCCATGCCCGTCGCGTGAAACCCGTTGCGGTAAAACACCGGCAGCGCTTTCTGAACCAGCTCATCCCGCTTCGTTGGCCGCATATCAAGTCCTTATAATTAACAGAACGGTTAACCTTAAACTATAAAGAAAATTCTATAAAATCCCTTAAATTACAATTATTTAGAAATTAAATAGTAAATTAAATTTAATAATTTTACTTTTTTATATTGACAAACAGCACCGATCTGTTCACCTTATGATCCATGGTGTACTGATCGGTACACTATGAGAAATGTAAATTCTAAAATTCAACATGAAAAGGACAGAAACATGAGCCGTATTGATATCGTTACCCAGGAAACCGCCAGCGAAAAACAGAAGGAGCTTCTGAAAGCCATTGCCCAAAAGCTTGGTATGGTTCCAAATTTTCTGGGTATCCTCGCCCAGTCACCGGATGCCCTGCAATCCTTCCTGGGGCTGCATCAGATTGCCGAAGCAGGCGAGCTTGATCCACAAACACGGGAACGCATCGCGCTTGCCGTCGCTCAGGGCAATTCCTGTGAATACTGTCTTTCCGCCCATTCCGCCATCGGCCGCAAGGCCGGACTGGACAGTGACGAAATACGGGCAAACCGGAACGGCTCTTCGAAAGATGCCCGTGCCGCTGCCGCCGTCGCCTTCGCTCACGCAATCAACACCCACCTTGGCGATGTCACACAGGCAGAATTCGACGAAGTGCGGGCCGCTGGCTACAGTGACGCCGAAATTGTCGAGATCATCACCCATGTGGGGATGAACATCCTGACCAACCTGATTGGAAAAATATCCCTGGTGGATATCGACTTTCCCAAAGTCTCCCTTCAGCTAGAGGCCGCCTGACAACTCAGGTGTGCTCGTGGGGAGGACTGCACCCGGACAGCTCCAGCATGTTCGTCCCATTTCTTCAGGAGAAGCACTATGCCGCGCAAATTTTCAGAAATAACCTTCACACCATCTGTCAAGGCTGTACAGGAACGCTACGGTAGCCGGCAGTTCAACGAAAAGCTTGAACAGGTCGACGAACCGCCGGTCCACCTCAGCGCGAGGGAAACAGCGTTCATTCAGGAGCGCGACAGTTTCTACCAGGCCACAATATCGGAGAATGGCTGGCCCTATGTCCAATATCGGGGCGGACCCAAAGGCTTCCTCCGGGTTCTTGACGACCGCACGCTCGGTTACGCTGATTTTCGGGGAAATCTACAATATCTGAGCATGGGCAATCTTAACGCCAACAACCGTATCGCACTTATTCTGATGGATTATGCAAACCGACGACGGCTTAAGGTCTGGGCAAGAACCCGTGTCGTTCATCACGAGGAATTACCTGAGCTGATGAAACGATTGGCGCTACCTACCTACCGGGCGCGCATCGAACGCGGGGTGCTCCTCAGAGTCGAAGCCTTCGACTGGAACTGCCCCCAACATATCACCCCGCGCTTTACCGACAGCGAGATAGCAGAACGCATGGCCTCCTCCACATCCGCCTCACAGAGCTTGTGACCAAGTTCCTAACCACCTGAGTACAAAGGATATCTTCATGAAACGGATTGCAATCTATATAGGCAAAATGATGGGTAACTCGAATGTTCCCGACGCCCCGCGGCCGACTTCTGCCTTGCTCGCGGGCCTTGGCGCATCGCTGGCGATTGCAATCACCGCCGGATTAAGCAGCGTGACTGATACCCCATGGCTGATGGCACCCTTCGGGGCATCCTGTTTCCTCGCTTTCGCCGTACCGGAAAGCCCTCTTGCTCAGCCACGCAACATTGTGTTCGGGCATCTGATTTCCACAGCAGTGGGCCTTGCTGTCATGTCGCTGCTCGGCATCACCTGGTGGACGATGGCGCTTGCGGTCGGCCTTGCAGTGCTTATGATGCTGATCACCCGGACCGGCCATCCTCCCGCAGGCGCAGACCCCCTTCTTGTCATGATATCGGCACCGCCCTTGTCTTTCTTGGCATTCCCGACCCTCACAGGATCTATTGCGATTGCCCTGACGGCTGTGCTGTTTAATAATCTGCGTCCCGGCCTGCGTTATCCGAAATTCTGGTAGATGCGGATCAAGCCTGCTCCAGCTGTTGAAGCAGTTCGGCTGTCCTGGTCCGGGCAGCCGCGACGGATTTTTCCTTGATGTGGCCAAAACCCCGAATTCGACCAGGCATTTCAGAAAGATCGACCACAATATTGTAGGTCATGGACTCATAAACGGGTAATGCACGAAATCTGTCCGCTGATGCTCCAGAAGTAGACGGGATTTGCTGAGGCTGTTTAAGTCCGAGCCTGACCCGGAGCAGACTCACTGAAGGTTTATCCATCCCCGGGGACGCAAACGTTACCAGCAACTATTCAGCATCGCGGGTCAGAACTTTTGTCGATTGAGTTCCGCTTCGAGATCTGCAATCCGAACATCACGCTGTGCGAGAGCTTCTTCAACATATTCGGCGTCGAAGCGGACAGGTATATGCTGGGGGCAATTGATGTCCCATGCGTCAACATCAAAGACAATCACCTGCTCGGGACGAGCCTTGTAATCCCTAATGGTCAGGCGATCGAGCAGGTCCGGCGCGTCTTCGACGACATGGGCTCTGCCCCAGATCCTTATCCGTTGGCGTCGTGCGTAGTCGATCAGAAATATGAACGCATTCGGGTTCTCGACCAGATTTCCCTGGGTGATGAACTGGCGGTTACCCTTGAAATCAACGAAAGCGAGCGTCGAATGGTCGATAACTTGTAGAAACCCGCGTGGGCCGCCGCGATGCTGGATGTAGGGCATGCCCGCTTGCGACGCGGATGCAAGGAAGAAGCTTCGCTGATCGGCGATAAAGGCGGCCAGATCATCGCTGATCTTACTTTGCCATGATCCATTTTCCTCCATGTGGCGGTAGGTTTCCCGCGATCCCTTGCGTGACTGTATCGCTTTTACACTGGACGAAAAGGCGATGTCAGAGGTTGGTTTTTCCATGATGCCCATCTCCTATAGGCCGAGATCAGAGAGACCGGGGTGTTAATCCGGCCGGCGGCCAAGTGGCCAATGGAACTTACGTTGATCCTCGCTGATCGCTACATCGTTGATGCTCGCGATTCGCCGCCGCATCAGGCTATCCACGGCGAACTCCCAGTTCTCATTCCCATAGGAGCGGAACCACTGGCCGTTGGCATCGTGCCACTCATAGGCAAAGCGAACGGCAATCCGGTTTTCGGTATAAGTCCAAAGTTCCTTGATCAGGCGATACTCGTGCTCATGCTGCCACTTGCGAGTCAGAAACGCTTCAATTTCGGTGCGACCGGTCAGAAACTTGGCTCTGTTACGCCATTGGCTGTCCTTGGTATAGGCCTGCGCGACAGCAGCAGGACTGCGGGAGTTCCAGCCGTCTTCGGCTACCTGTACTTTCTGTTTTGCGGTTTTCTCGGTGAATGGCGGTAAAGGTGGGCGGGACATGGTCTATCTCCTATGTATTTAGGCCACCGCGCGGGCGTACTGTTGCGACAGGCGCACCGCGAGATCGCGCACAGCACGATTAGCTTCCGCCTTGGAGCGCTCATGGCGCGCATCTCCGAACTCTTGATATTCAATGCCGACGTGGTGAAACTCGGATACGCCGAGGTAGCGCGAGGCGAACCGCAGATGCGGCACTAGGTTGTCACCACCTTCATTCAGATCGCCCGGACCGAATCCGAACTCTCCACAGGATGTCAGCGCGATGATCGGCTTGCCCGGAAGAATCGGCTCCAACGGACGGTCGCCGCGCGCCAGATCGAAGGTGAACGTCTTCTTGATCCGCACGACCTGATCAAACCAGGCTTTCAGAGCGGCTGGCATGCCGTAGTTGTACATCGGCGTCGTGATGATGATCATTTCGGCCTTGGCAACCTCAGCGATGAATTCGTCCGAGATCTTGGTGAGCGCTTTTTGCTCCGGGGTCATCTCCGGACTGAAGACGGCGGCGATCCAGTCTTCTGAAATGATCGGTGGCGGTGTTTTGCCCACGTCGCGCAGGGTAACATCCGGCGGTTTGTTGAATGCGGACCAATCCGCGATGAACTGATCGCCAAGTTGGCGGGACAGCGAGTTCTCAGCACGCGCGCTTGCGTCGATTCTCAGTATATGCGTCACGATGTTTCTCTTTCGTAATAGTTAGTGAGTTTGGTTGAATTGATCGGCTTCACTGTCCCGGTACTGGCGAACAGTGCCCGGGACAGTGAAGCCATTTATGGCTCAAAGATTGCTTATCGCGGTCGTGCGGATGCTCGGCCAGTTATCGTAGGCAACGCTGAGTACTTCGTCACGGTTCTCAAGATACTTTTCGAAGACGGCGGCGTTGACAAAGAGGTAGAGCTTGCCGTCGACGACATCAGCGAACCGCACGTCACCATCGAGCTTCTTGCCGACAAAGACGCCGTAAGCACAAAAGCCACCGAACTGTGGGAGGAAAGCGGCAGAATCTTCTTCAAACAACTGCTGTGCCGCTTTGGTTGCGAAGTAGTAGTCCACGTCATCATGCGATGCGCTGTAGACGGCATCGCCGATTTCCGGCGAGTCAGTATCGATGACAGACACTGGATCGAAGCCATGCATGCCAAGCGGATTTCCGGTCAGGGTGATGCCATTGGAGACGTTGTACTCGTCCGCGGCGAAGGCGGCTGGGGTGATGGCGAGTGTTGCTGTCAGAACAAGAGCGGCAAGGGCGATAGAGTTTTTCATTGGTTTGATCCTTTCAGTTGATCGAGAAGTGGGCCGCCGGTCAGTCGGTGAGGAGAGGAGTCAGTCGACTGACCGGGGGCGAGTTTGCGCCCAGTGAGGGAGGAGCATCCCGGCGCATGGATTAAGCTGGGCAAGCATGATCCCGCGTGACCCAGGCGTTCCTTACGCAGCGTGATGCAACGGATCTGTCCACGCGTTTGCGACGAACGCCTGATCAAGCGGTGTTCGCGCGATGTGGTTCGTGTAGTTGGACATGATCTTCAGGCTGGTTCCGAGGATGACCTCGAGGACCGACTGCTCCGAGTAACCGGCGGCGAGAAAAGCATCGATCTCGGGTTGTTCAACCCAACCGCGATTTTCATTGACGATTGCGGCAAAGGTACGAAGCGCCTCGAGTTTGGTGTCGGCGATCGGCGTTCCATTGCGCAAGGCCTCAATCACGTCGACCGGAACCTTCGACATCTGCGAAATGGTCGTGTGTGCTGCCATGCAATAGGTACAGCCGTTCAGACGGTTGTTCGTCATCAGGATGATCTGACGCTCGGTTTCCGACAGGGCCGTCTTGTCGAAGATGGTCGCCAGGGTCATGTAACCTTCCAGCAATGCTGGTGCGGTCGCCATGTTTCCAAGCAGGTTGGGTACAAAGGAGTACGCATCCTTGGCGGCTGATAGGAATGATCGGGCATCGCCGGGCGCGGTGTTGATCGTGTGGGTTTCAAATTTGCTCATCGGTAGTGTTCCTTTCTGTTGTCAGAGATGATCGGAGACTTGAGCGCCGCCACAGTTATCCGGGGACAGGATTCAGCGACGCTTTGGGGGTCGGTTGTTATGTAGCCAGTGAAATCCGCTCGACAGCCTCGTCGGTCCACCAGACGGCATTGGCGATCATGCGGTAGTTGATCAGTGCAGCGAGATAGCCATCGCCCTCCGGCACCTTCGCACCGGCGGTTGCGTCGCGAACGACGGCAACCTCGAAGCCGGTCTCAAGCAACTCGCGCATATGGCTCTCGACGCAGAGGTTGGCCGACATGCCGGCGAGGATGACCTTGTCGATGCCAACCTTGCGGAGCTGGAGAACCAGGTCGTTCTGTTCCGGGCCGTAGACCTTGTGCGGCGAGCAGACGATTGTCTCACCGTCCTCGATGTAGGGCTTGTACTGCGGCATCCAGTCCGCGCCGGAGCCCTCGAAGCCGTCCAGGTTCAGAGGGTCCTTGCGATCAAACATGCCGATTCCGTGCATGACGCGTTCGAGCGTGCCTTCGAACTTCCACTTGTGATCGTGCGGGTAATAGTAGTGCGGCGAAACGAACACCGGCATGCTGGACGCCTTTGCAGCGACAAACAGGCGTTCAAGGTTGTCGACCACGCCTTGTTCCTGAACGCTCTCACCGACAACGCCCCAGGCAACGCCACC
The DNA here is from genome assembly GCA_965227345.1 of Sphingomonadales bacterium. GTDB lineage: Bacteria > Pseudomonadota > Alphaproteobacteria > Sphingomonadales. Next base: position 2,525,490 of record OZ245755.1, on the reverse strand, counting down.
TTCATCGAGGAAGTCGACCTGCGGGTCGACGACAACCAGGGCTGTGCGACCGGGTTCGATCTCAATGTCCATATCTGGAAGTGCAGGGTTCGTTGGATCAGCATAGGTCGCCCTCGCAGCATCCGTTGCGGCAAGCGCCTGGCTGCCGACGGCCACCGCCGCTGCGGTGGCCACGGTGGCCGAGACTGCACCCGTCATGACCTTGCGGCGTGAATGATCAATCTCGTCTTTGGCGTTCTCTTGTTCGATGTGGTGTTTCTCTGTCTTCATGGTGGTCTCCTGTGTCTCGTGAGCGCCTCGCGCTGGGGTAATTGCGAAAGTGTACCGATCTGTACGCTTTCGAAAGCATAAATGTACTGAACGGTACACTATGTCAACTACAAAATTGTGTTCTGTCCTTCTGACCACCCAAAGATAGGATCTAAAGCATTGTTTTTATGATGTAATAAAATAATCGCTTGCAGAGAGGTCGTCATAAGCTTATGTACTGAACGGTACACTAATGAGGATGAAATGAGACCGACAAAACGAGATGAAGTGGTTCAGAAGGCGTTACAGACGTTCTACCGGAATGGGTTCAACGCCACGGGAATGGATATGCTTGTCAGGGAAAGCGGCATATCCAAGACTTCGATGTACAAGCACTTCCGGACCAAGGAAGACCTGATCATCGCCGTCCTCCGGTTGCGGGATGAAAACTTCCGCAACTGGCTCTATCGACGCATGGAAGAACTTGGTTCGACGCCTCGTGAACAATTGATCACCATGTTCGACGCGCTTGAGGAGTGGTTCTCGGAGCCTGGATACAAGGGATGTATGTTCATCAAGGCATCCTCCGAGTTCCAGGACGCCACTCACCCCATTCACAAGCAATCCGCCGATCACAAGCGGATGCTTGAAGACCATATGATCCGGTTGGCAAGGCAAGCAGATTTGTGCGAGCCAGAATTGCTCGCTCGGCAGCTATTGTTGCTGAAAGAGGGAGCTATTGTAACGGCTCACCTCGGACACACTGAGAATGCCGCGCAAGATGCAAAAGCCGCTGCTCGTCGTCTCATCGACGCACACGCGCGATAACAACCCAATGGCGGGTTGGTGGCCAGAGAGGTAAAACAGACAGACATCTGCAAGCGCCGCCACAATGTCTCCTCTTGGCTAAAACCTGACTGTTCAGCGGCAGCGCCTATCTTGGCTGCTCTTGCCCTGAAAGCAGACCTTGACTGTGGCTGTCCAAGGCGGGTTTTGGATGCGAAGCCAAACCCGGATTGACGCCAGCTTTATCATCGCAAGGTAGTTGGCGGCGAGCTTTTCGAATCGCGTGGCGACACGGCGAAAATGCTTGATCCGGTTGAAGAAGCGCTCGACGTGATTGCGCTCTTTGTAAAGAGCCTTGGAGAAACAGTGGCGCTGCTTGCGGTTAGCCTTGTCGGGAATGTTCAGTGCCGCACCCTGAGCCTCGATCTGCTCCCAGATCCAGTCAGCGTCGTAGGCTTTGTCGCCGAGCAGAACACCGCCATCCGGCAAGTCGGTCAACAGCATGGCGGCACCGTTGACGTCGTGGGATTGTCCCGGCGTCAGCGTCAGCTTGATGGGGAGGCCACGGGCGTCGGTGAGGGCATGGACTTTGGTGGTCAGTCCTCCTCGGCTACGGCCCATACAGTGAACTTGATCGTTTTTTTACGTTGGCGGCATGCTGATGAACGCGCACCACGGAACTGTCGATCATCTGGATATCACCGTCATATGCTTCGGAAACCGCGTCCATGATGCGGCCCCAGACGCCTGCCTTGCGCCAGCGGTTGTAGCAGGTTGTATAGGGGCCGTATCGCTCCGGCAAATCGCGCCACGGTGCGCCCGAGCGCAAGACCCAGAAAATACCGTTCAACACCCGCCGGTCGTCAACACGCGGAACGCCACGCGGCTTGTTGGGAAGAAGAGGTTCGATCACCGACCATTCGAAGTCGGTCAGGTCGTAACGTCCGCCCATATGAAAGCTCCCACTGTTTGAAAGCTTGAATCACATCGGCGCTCTCTTGTGAATCCTTTTTATGGGTACATGACCTAATACAAGTCCAGATCGACGATCTCCTCCCCTGAAACTGGAAACCTCATAACACCGTCAACTGATTGTCATGTGTCAGAAATGGACGCTTACGGGAAAGACAAATACTGATCACCCCCATTTTTTAATCGCATTCATCACTGTTGATAGTAACGGGGTAACCTATAGCGCTCAGATCCTTACGGATTGAATCCAGTGCGCCAGGGTTCTCGATAGTAGGAGGAATCGCAAATGGTGAACCATTTGCGATTTTCTTTATTGCTCCTCTCAGGACCTTACCTGATCGGGTCTTCGGTAATTGTTCAGTAATGATGGCTTTTTTGAATGCGGCAACCGCCCCAATTTCGGTACGGACCTTTTCCACGACTTCTTCTATTATTTTATCAACTGACTGTTGAGCCCCTTCCTTGAGAATAATAAAGCCAATTGGAATCATGCCTTTGATTTGATCCGCTGCTCCGACAACCGCACATTCGGCAACGTCTGCATGAGAAGCTATTATCTCCTCCATGGCACCAGTAGACAATCGGTGGCCCGCGACATTAATTAGGTCGTCTGTACGCCCCATAACAAAACATAACCGTCGTCATCAATGAAGCTGGCATCTCCTGTTAAATAATAACCGGACCGAAAATCAAAGTAACTTCGCTTGTACCCATCATCGTTTTCCCAAAGCGTCAGAAAGGCGCCGGGTGGAAGCGGCAATTTGATCAGAAGATTCCCCACTTCATTTCCAACCGCTTCACCTTCGCGTGACTCGGCCTTGAATTGGAAACCGGGCACTGGTCGCCCCGCAGCGCCACGGCGGATAGACGTGTCAGCCAACCCAACGCATGTCGCAATTGCAGGCCACCCCAGTTCCGTTTGCCACCAGTGATCTATCACCGGGATATTCAGGCATTCCTCTGCCCAGATAATGGTATCCGGGTCGGCACGCTCTCCGGCAAGAAACAGGGTCTTCAGACTGGAAACATCATAACCCGCCAAATGCTCCGCTTTCGGGTCCTGTTTCCTGATCGCCCGCATGGCTGTCGGAGCCGTGAAAAATGTGCTTATCTTATATTCTTCAATAACGCGCCAAAATGCACCCGCATCGGGTGTGCCGACGGGCTTACCCTCGTATAACACGGTCGCACATCCATTGAGGAGAGGCCCATAAACAATATAGCTGTGCCCCACAACCCAGCCGATATCCGAAGCGGCCCAGAATATTTCCCCCGGCAAGGTATTATAGATGGCCCGCATACTCCAGGCCAGAGCAACAGCATGCCCCCCCGTATCGCGTACAACCCCTTTGGGAGCACCTGTAGTTCCTGAAGTATACAGGATATAAAGCGGATGATCGGAAGGAACAGGAACACATTCTGCCTTATCCGCTTCCTTAAACATCTTATGCCAATCACCATATTTCTTGGATGACGTATCTGCCAAGCATGCTTTGCGCTGATACATGATACAAATATCCGGCGTGTGCTGCGAAATGTTCAGTGCTTCATCAAGAATTGGCTGATATGCGATGGTCCGGGCGAAGATGCGAACGGCCCGTGTAATATGGGCTATGATGAGAGATTGGCATGACTACAATAGGAATTGCGATGGTGAAATGATGTGATGGCAAAAAAGGATAACTGAATAGCCCCTGGATAGTTCAAACCCAAGGTTTGACCGAGCAAAAAGCCCTGTAATGTGATTGAGCGCCTATCCTCCGCTCTAATACATGACGACAACCCCATACTGCTATTAAGAAAAAACTTTGCATTTCAAGGAATGTTCATACACATCAAACCAATTCAGGAAGATAAAATATTAGGGTGTGGACTCAATTGCACCAGCATCTGATGGCAAAGATATAGAGCAGATTGAGGAAGTTTTTCGCCGATTTCTCGAAACGCATTGCCAGTCGGCGCATGTCCTTCATTTTACAGAAGAAGCGCTCGACAATGTTGCGCATGGCATAGAGGTTGGCATCATGCGGCACGGGATGTCTGGCATTGCTTTTTGAGGGGATGACGGCAAGTGCCCTTTCCTCGGCGATAGCCTGCCGGATTTTGGCACTGCCATAGGCTTTATCGGCAACGATGGCCAGAGGTGGTTCCTGCCAGTTCAGGAAAGCATGCATCATCTTGCTGTCATGGAGCTGTCCGCCGCTGATCGCCAGTCTGACGGGTCGCCCTCGGACATCTACAGCCGCGTGAACCTTACTTGTGCGACCGCCGCGTGAGCGGCCAATACCCTCTTGAAGTTCCCCCTTTTTGACCCAGCCGCCGCGCGGTGAGCCTTGACGATAGAACCATCGATAAACAGCAGGGCGTCTTCACACTCCTGAGCCAACGCTTCAAAGATCGCCTGCCACACCCCGCGCTCTCCCCAGCGCACATACCGATTGCAGACCGTGGTCGGTGGCCCGTAGCGCTCTGGCAGGTCGCACCACGGAGCACCCGTTCGCAAGATATAGAAAATACCGTTCAGAATAACCCGGCCGTCCCGCCGGGCCGGACCTCGTCCCCGTTTGGGCAACAAAGGTTCAATGATAAGCCATTCTGCGTCGCTTAAATCAAATCGTGCCATATAAAACTCCCTGTATGGGAGCTTTGAATCAAAAACAGCTATGAAAAGCAAGAAAATGAATTGGGTGCAGACCCTAGATCATCAACCCGAAACAACAAATTCCTTTGACGATATTTTTTGGAATAAGGCCCAAGCCGTTGCCAAGTCTTGTGCCGCGATGCCCAGTGATCGATATAGGGTGATTTGCTGAGCTGACTGCCGGCCAACGACGCTATTTAACAATACTTCCCCAACCTCGCCAATAAAATGGGTTTCATCGATTAACCCTTGATTGCTGGCTTCCAGATATTCTCTGGTTTGTTTTTTGATACCGGGCCGATAATCAACAAATAGCCTTGAATTACAAAATGTTTTCAAGTCGACTTCCTGATCCGTTGGAACACTCGCGCCTACCGCATTCACATGGCATCCCGGTTGTATCCAGTCATACTTAAGGAAGGGATCTTTTGACGACGTTACCGTGCAGATAATACCTGCATCTTTAACAGCCTGTTGAGCGGAATTGCAGATAATAAACTCAACATTCAGTTTTTTCTTCATGCGTTCTACAAATCTATAGGCTTTTTCAGGTGAACGCCCCCAGACCGATATGGTTGTAATAGCTCTGACAGTGGATATGGAATTAACATGATACTCGGCTTGATCACCGTAACCTAAAATTGCAAGGTGGGTGGCGTCGTGACTTGCCAGGACATCGGTCGCGACAGCAGATGCAGCCGCTGTTCGTATGGCCGTTAATTCTCCCCCATCTAGAACCGCTACCAAGCTACCGTGAACAGGTTCAAAGAGAAGATAAGCACCCTGATGAGACCGAAAAGCCGTGCCAAAATTGTCGGGAAAAACACTCATCACCTTAGTGCCGAAACATTCGTGAGGCTGTTGCATAAAACCGGGCATCAAACCCATCACACCCTTTCCGTCGGGCATAGTATAAATTTGACGAAGTGGTTGTTCTACATGCCCTGCGGAGGTTGCTTTCATAGCGTCTCGAACCACATCAATCAATTGTTGTTGTGTAAGAAGCTTTTGTATGGAAGGTGCATCAATAAAAATCATTGTGTAATGCCCTAAAAAAACGTCTTGATGGCTGACGTTATTTGATAGCTATCATCAACCATATAAATGAGGTTCCATCGATCGAAAGTCGTGCAGGGGTGAGAAATACCAAAACAGACATAATCACCAACGGCAAGAGGAGAATTTGGCGGAACCTTCAGATGGCAATGATGGTCATTTACTTCGATCGTCTCACCAATGAGCTCTTGTGTCTGAGGTAAGTGATGTTTGCCGGATCGGAACCATTTTTCCAATGTGGGGTAATGGGCATCGATACCGACATCGCGCTTGCCAATGGCGCAGATGATTTTTTCAGGTTCTGGCCTGGACTGAACCATTGCCCATATTTCCAGCGCGGGTTCCAATCCCTGTCCAAACCGCTCCAAGGCAGGGTTCCGCTCAAACATTTGAGTTGACAGATCTTTAAACATTCTCGCATCGTGGGCAATGTAACATCCGCTGCGCAATACGATAATGCTTGGAATATTAGGATCAATTCTTTTGAACCTGTCCACGACAAGGTCAAAATAACTTGAGCCGCCAGCACTTAGCATCAATGGGCGTTCAGTTAAAAAGGAACGATTTACCAGCTCTTCTGTAACTTCGACGACAAAATCCAGAAAGGCGATAACCTTGGTTTCAATATCTTTCGGCGAGGCCCCCTTTATTAAGCCTTCAAATCCTTCTACGCCACATAGGTTCAACGTATCAGCATGCTTGTGGATTTCTGCTGCTATTTCGAGGGCTTGTTTCTTGTCTCTGCAGCCTGTTCGACCGCCAATTACCCCAACTTCTAGCAGGACTGAAAGAGGGCGATTGACTGTGTACTCTTTCGCCGCTGCGGCCAGGTTCTGTACGCCCACTATTGAGTCAACCAAACAGAAAAATTCGAAATTGGTATCACTGTTCATTTCATGAACGATATAGTCGATGTCTATCTTCTGGAGTAGTTGATTAGCGAGCAATATTCGAGAAATGCCGTTTTCCCGACAAACTTTTACCTGTTGGACTGTTGCAACCGTTATTCCCCAAGCACCATCACTGAGTTGTTTAATAAACAATTCAGGACTCATCGTGGTTTTTCCGTGAGGTGCGATAAGCACACCGGATTCTGCCGCAAAACGCCGCATCCAGTCACTATTGTTTTGTATGGCCGATTGTTTAAGAATTGCGCATGGTAAAGGAACGTCCCCTTTGAGCAGGTTCCAGTTTTTTGAACCGATTTTTGATAAGGGAACAGAGCACTCCAGATGTGGAAATCCCTTTGTATGCTTCTCAATTACGTTCTGGTCATTTTTTTGTAGCATTATTCACAAGCCTCACATCCAGTAGCGACCGTGGTTGAATCGGTGTCTATTTGTTGAGGAATAAAATCAAATCCAAAGACTTTGACCGTCTCTATTCGTCCACGAACTCCTATTTCAAAAGATATAAAATCGCTGTATTCCCTCTCTTTGTTGATCACTTGAAATGTGTCCAGATGCCAATGGGGCAGGGCAAATGTGATTTTGTTGGTTATAAGGTATAAGTCGTTACCGATTTTTTTGATCAATATTTTTCCGACTGTTTTATTCTCATAAGTGCCAACATATTCAGTCAGTCCCAGACTGGTTTTTGTATTAGGAATACGAAGTTTTCTTAACTCTTCCGCCTCATTTTCGGATTTAAGTATTCCTCGCTGATATAGGTCAAAGACCTCTTGACCCCAGTCAGGTCTTTCTGTGCCTGTTCGATTGTCCATGACTGACCAAAAGAGTGCGTGCCGGAATTGAGAATGACCCCGGTTGGTGAGCACAATAACGGCTTTCTTTTGTCTAAGGTCCAGGCCAATTAAAGCCACTGAACCAGTTAGAGCACCTGTGTGATATTCAATCTTCCGCCCCAGGAAATCTTGTTGAAACCAGCCAAGACTATAACTGCGCCAATTGGGTTTAGTTAGTTCCACCGTAGGATTGAAATCTTCTGGTGCGCTGAGTTGATTGGGCTCAAACATCTGGGCAAAGCTGCCTGGAGATATTAATCTTTTTCCTGCGGATGTTTTTGCTCCGTTTAGTAGAAATTGAGCCCAAAGACTCATGTCATTGATTGAAGACCAGACCGAGCCAGCGGCGTTTCTATGGTTAATACTCATGTCCCAGATCGCTTGGGTTAGCTGACCATCAATATTTTCATGGGGCAGGACATGTGACATGGCTTTTGGAATTTCTCCACGCGTGGCATAGGTTTCTTCCATGCCAATCGGGTGCCATAAACGCTCGGAAAGAAACGCTTCCCATTTTTTGCCACTCACTCTTTCAATAACAAGTCCCACTAGTTCGTACATAGTATTCTGATAAATAAAACGTGTTCGAATATCAGCCTCTGGAACGACTGTTCTTAGCAATGGAATTTGTTTTTCTAAGGATAATTCCTCCAGAAAGAACCACAGGTCCGTTCCAGGCAAACCTGTCCTGTGTGCAAGTAGGTCCCGAATAGTGATTTGTTGCGTCAGACTAGGTGTTGCGAAGTGGAGTTCTGGAATATACTTGATGACGAGGTCATCCAGGTGGATTTTTCCTTCATCCACTAAAATCATTATTCCCGCAGCAACCATTGCTTTGGTTGTTGAAGCGATTGGAAACAGAGTATGATTGTTAATATCTATTCCGTTCGTTACGGTGGTTTTACCAAACCCTTTTTGAAATAAAATTTCTGTTCCGCTTACAACTGAAACAGCCATGCCGGGGATATTCCAAAGTTTCATTCCTTTTTGAATGTCTTGATAAAAGTGTTGCTTGTCAAATTCAGCAATAGAGACAAGGGAAGATAACTTTTGTTTTTGTTCCGCATGCAAGGGGGCAGTGCTACTGGCACAACCAAAAGTCAGTGCAGCAACCAGCATAAATGATTTCAATTTTTGCATTATATGAGCCTTTACTATGTTCATTTCTAATTATGACATCATGTTCATTATTGGAGTGTTTTTGATAAAATAACTCCAATAAAATTGGCGATTGTATAGCCCAATGTCCCTATCAGAATGGCCGGCGTAATGAGATGATCCCACCCTCTCGCTGCGGCAAGGGCTGAAGCGGATGGGGGGCCTAATACGCAGGCATTTGAAGCTATAAGGACTTCCTCAAACCGATATTGTAGCATTCTGCCTGCCAAAACAATTATCAGAAAGTGAATCGAGATAATAGTAGCTCCAAAAAATAAAAATATAGGGGCCAGATCAATAAGCTGAGTGATATCAGCACCAGCTCCCACACTCACCAAAAACAAATACATGATTAGCATGCCAATGCTTCTGTCACCACCGGCCAGCTTTTTCATGCTTTTAGGGGCTGAGGTTGCCAGAAAAACTGTGAAGGATGTTATTAACAACATAGTTATCGAAGCCATACCTACCATTGTTGATACTAGATCAGCAAAAGCACAAATTCCAACGCTTAAGGCAAGAGCACCCGCGAAATATAAAACCGTAAAGGGTACTTCCTTGTTGCCAGGATCGCTCTGATCCTTCCCCGGCAGCCTATTCATATGCTGAACCCGAGAATCTGAAGAGGGAAAATGCCGCGTAAAAGCCGTTATGGAAGGAAGTACTGCCAACAATAACAGATAAATTGTACCCGCTATATTATCGGCGGTAAGGGCAGCAGATAACAAGCTTGAGTTTGCAAGACCCAAAGTCTGCGAAACAGCCGCAAAATTCATCGATCCTCCAATATAGGTTGCAGCAAATATACCTGTAAACTCTGCGGAATATACGCCTAAATCAAAAATGTAGTAGGCTAATATTGCCCCAAGAAGTGTGCCTAGTGCACCAAATAGAAATATCAGGAGAAGACGTCCCGATTCCTTAATGATGGTTTTCAGGTTTGCTTGAAACAGTAGGAGGGGTATGGCGATTGGCAAGAAGTAGCCCCAGATAGTTTCATATATTGAAGATGATTTAGGGAGAATTCTGAGCTCTGAAAAAATGAACGCCATTACGATCAGGATAGCTGGCCCTGATATATGTTTTCCGACCCGTGTCGTTTCAAACCAAAAAGCGAATGCCGACAAGGACAGAAGAATGGCCCATATTATAAATGGGTTTTGCTCAGTTAATAAATGCACGTTTAATACTCCGTAGAATATCGATCAAGATTTGTGGATTTGGACCGGAATTGTCGTAATGTTATCAAGTGGCCAGATTGGGCGTTTAAGATTACGATAGGGCAGCTTAGACAAATTAATATCCATAGTACTTGGTGTTGAGCAATAGAATACTGCCGTTGCAATTTTTCCAAATGAAGCTAGAAAATGGGTGGAAGATTTGACAACTACCAACCTTTTATCGGTCAAACATATCCCCATCTCGGTAAAACATTCCATACTGAAGGTCTGTTGACGAAGATTATTAACGACAATAGAAATACCCCCTAAATCAAGGGCCACTGCATCGCCGATGGATTTTCCAACCGGGTCTTCAAAGGGATGTTGCTCTACCCCGCTAGAGAATTTAATAATTGTCGCTTCAAGAGAGAGTGTTCGACCTGAAGTTTTGCCGAATTTTCCACCAAGTTGTATGGAAATTTTCTCTCCTGCACCCAGACCTCGAGCCTCTTCGACCACTTCCGGATCATAAAGAAGTCCTACAGTTGCATTTGAAATATTCCGCTTGAGAAGCTCTTCCAAGATGAATGTAGAGTCCCCCGCAGCCCCGCCTCCTGGGTTGTCTGCAATATCCGCAATCACAATTGGACCAGTCTCAATCTCAATTGCCTGATCAATCGTTTCTTTAACTGGTAAAAAATCTATGGAGGGCTGATCCTTAATCTGAAAAAACCGTTCTGATAGTTGTCTGCAGAGGTCCATTGCTTTTTTCGGATTATTGTCAGTAGTCACAACCACACTTGCCGAGGTGTGAGGGGTGTCTGACCAAAGGAAACCATGCAGCAATGAGATGGCTAGTACGTCAAACTCTCGTTCCAATGATTTTATTGAACTAACAAATTTTTGCATCTCTCCCTGAGTAGTCGGAAAAACGCCAAGTACAGGAACAATTTGGTAGCAGCTGGTTGGATTTGATTTTCCGCTGACTGTATCAGCCACCAATGAATAAAGCAGCTCGGCGCGTTCACGAAAATCTATGTGAGGATATTCATGGCAGGCAACAAGGAAGGTGCTGTTCTGCACCATTCTATCGGTTAGGTTGGTATGAAGATCGAGTTCAACCCCAATGGATACATCTGGCCCGACAATCTCGCGGATTTTTTCCAAAAGGTCCCCTTCACAGTCATCGTAACCATAGGCCGCCTGTGCGCCATGAAGCATCAAGAAGACCGCATCGATTGGCAAGGCTTCTTTTAGCGTCCCCAGCAATTCATCCCTTAATTCTTCATAGATGTGTCGATCAATAATTCCACTTGGCTCCGCCCAAGCCAACAAACCCGGGATAACCTCATCCCCACGCTCGTGTGCCAGACGAAGAAAATCGCCGTATCCTGGTGTGGAGAAGGCTTCTTGAGCGTTCTGTTTTTGGGGCGGCCGGAATAACAAGCCGCCATGTTGAAAGCTATCCATGTTTGTTGGAATGGGTGAAAAATAACAAGATTCATGCACCATCGAGGCAATAAATATTTTCATGGCCGGTCCTCGTAACCCAAGCAGCAGATATTCATTCGAAGCTCCTATTTTTAAGAAATGTCGTTGAGAAGCTCTGACTGAGTGGTAACCACTCGTTACGCAATGCTTGAGTTAAAATAAGTAATTTTATTGTTTTTTCTGCTTACTTTGACAAAGTCGAACCCAACCTCAATTGAAATTAATTCGCATTGAGAAAGTTAAAGTGACAGACCTATTAGAAGCCATTTCAGGCCTCATCCAATTTTCTTATAGTTTCAAACAATACTTTTGCCCCGTCCGAAAGATGCTCCGCCGAAGTATATTCTCGTGGATTGTGACTAACACCATCCCGGGACGGCACAAATATCATTGCTGAGGGGCAAATTCGAGCCATCATCTGCGCATCATGGCCAGCCCCCGAAGTCATGGACATACAGGACAGTCCCAATTGTTCCGATACTTCAGTGATGAGGTCTGCAATTTGATGATCAAATTCTACCGGCTGAAACCGCACAAGCCGCTCTGTCTCTACAGTCACGCCCTCCACCGCACATATGTCTGTAATTGCATCATGCAACAGTGCCTCGGCCGCCTTTAGTTTATCTTCGTCACTGTTCCGAAGGTCCACGGACATTTGAAACTTGCCAGGAACCACGTTGATCAAATTTGGACTGGCGTGCATTTCTCCAACGGTTGCCACCTGCCCTTTACCAATACGTTTCGTAATCTCCCGAGCTGCAATCGTCAACTGGGCGGCGGCATATCCGGCATCTCTCCTCAATTCCATAGGGGTGGTGCCTGCATGGTTAGACTGCCCTTTGAAGGTCACGGAGGTCCAGGATATGCCCTGCAAATCTCGAACCGCACCAATGGCAACATTCCTACTTTCAAGCAGAGGCCCCTGTTCAATATGAAGCTCCAAAAAAACATGGGGTCGAATAGAACCGCATTTCAAGGTACCAAAATAGCCGGTCCGTTCCAGCTCCTCTTTCAAAGACCCCCCCTCTGGTGACCGGCTTCTATGGGCCTCCTGCACAGATAATCCACCGGCATGAACCAACGACCCCATCATATCGGGCTGAAAACGAACGCCTTCTTCATTGGTGAAGATGGCCACGCATAGACTGTGGAGAGGCACCTTCCCATGCTCCACATAAGCAGCAATAACCTCAAGCGCCGCAATCACACCATAACAACCGTCTAAATGTCCGCCATCTTTAACCGTATCGATGTGTGAGCCCATCATGATGGGCCGCTCATTTTTTTCGCCGGCCAAACTGCCAAAGATGTTGCCAACTTCATCAACCTGAATATCAAGATCAATTTCTTTCATCCAGCCAACAACAAGATCACGCCCGGCCCTGTCCGCGTCCGTAAGCGCGATACGACAGGATCCATTCCGTTCCGTCCGACCAATCTGAGCAAGGGCATCGATCCTGTCCAATAGTCTTGTAGTATTTATTTTCACCTTAATATCTCACTCATCATTTTATTAAAGAACTCAAAAAGAACATTAGACAGCAAACAACTTCAGTACTTGCCAGCGACGTACCTTCTTACGCAGAACAGTTTGTTCTTTATTGTCGACCCTCTGAGCTTGAAATGGGCCTATCAAACTTTCGCTCAAACTTCTCAAGTCTTTCATCCGCGTCGATCCCAGCAAGGCATCAATCGGTTGAGAATGCCTAGATATACCTTTCGTGGCAAAATTGGACATTCTCATTCTCCATAGCATCTTGACTATACGACGGCTTCCGTCGCAATAACGAGCAACCGGTCCTGAGGGCCTAAATTAAACTCTTGCTTTAACGCCCCCGCATAACCCGCAGCACCAGAGGCCGTTGTATGAATGCCTTTTTCAGCCATTAAATTGGCAGCCAAAATAGCTTCTTCATCACTAACTGTGACAAAACTGTCTGCTGTTCGTGATAAAACCTCTAGCGCCAGTATGGAGGGTTCTTTACAATCCAGACGGCCCATAGCAGAAACTGGCCCTTCAACTTTTACGGCATAGCCCAGATCATGGCTGTCTCTCAAGCTGGGCGCCGCATCAGGCTCAACAATAATAATTATAGGTTGCACCGCCCAGTTTTCACGAATCATATAGGCCATGGCCGCGGCTAAACCGCCAACCCCAGCCTGTAAAAATACATATGTAGGCCACCGGCCACACGCTTCAAAACTCTGACGCAATTCTTCCGCTATTACGGTGTAACCTTCCATCACCAAGGCAGGGGGCTCCAGATAACCCTGCCATGATCCATCTGCGAGTAATATCGCTCCAGTTGTTTCGCCATCCTTGATGGCGGCAGCCACGCTTTCCTCGTAATTTTCCCCGGACCTCCTAACTTCCGCCCCATGCGCTTTAAGTCTTGCCACAAATTCTTCTGGTACGGTTTTAGAAAGATGTACGCGTGCATGAGCCCCGTATATTTCTGCGCCCCGCGCCACGGCCAGACCGTGATTGCCCGCACTTGCGCAAACGAATGTCATGTGAGAGGCAAACATTTTTACTTCCGGACTTTGATATTCTATGGGCGTTAGATGGCAGCCCTTTTCCTCATGCCAGCTTTTCCCGATAAGCTGTGTTAAGGCGTAAATTCCGCCCAATGCTTTAAATGACGTAAGTCCTAAACGTTCCGTTTCATCCTTGATAAACACTTCCGCACCATTTGGCAGGGTTCTCACTTTCAAAGGCGTGGGCTTATAGCCGGAATTTATTCCTAGCATTGCTAACGGAATAGAAGGAAGAGGGGAGAATTTTTTCGTCTCTGGATTTATCGCTGAATATTTCATAGGAATAACGTACTAAAAATATTTGATAGATATTGATCATAATTTATATTAATATAATAAAATATATCGAATATATGATATTTTTTGACTGGATAACATTATGATTTTTTCTCCTGATCATTCAGATAAAAAAATCCTCTCTCTTTTACAGCAAGACGCGCGCAGTTCACTTTATGTCCTGGCCGAAGAGACTGGGCTTTCGGTTCCCTCTGTACAGCGGCGCTTAAAAAAACTACGGGAAGAAAATATCATTGAAAAAGAAATCGCTGTTCTGAACCCGGCCGCACTAAACCAGTCAATGAGTTTTATTATCATGGTGGAAATGGAACGAGAAAGACTGGATCAACTGGAAAACTTTCACCGAGTCATAAAAAAAGAATCGCAAGTACAACAATGTTATTACGTCACAGGGGAAGCGGATTTTTGTCTCGTCTGCTTGGCAAGGGATATGGCTGATTTCGAAGCCTTAACTCAACGGCTATTTTTTGATAATAAAAACGTCCGAAGATTCCGTACCTCTGTCGTTATGGGGCGCCCCAAAGTAACCCTGAATGTGCCGATTGAATATGGTATATAAAATCAGATACTCTAACTAGGAAGCATCTTGGGTTTATCACCATTACTTTCTGACACAGTATGCTATGAAAGCTTAAAAATAGTATCCTATCATCACTTTCAGCTTAGGCATGATCAAACAAGCCGCATAGCTTAATTTCCGCTGTAACAGGAGATGCAGACCGTTACCCATTTTTTCTAAATAATATTTAGTCAAAATTAACGGCAAAGTTATGCATCTATATCAGGCTATGGCGGAGATCTCACCCATATAACTGGTCATATTATCGCTATGGATGGTGAATTCTCGCCGGCAACTTTATCTCAGAAGACCAAAATAGGGAAAATTATTAATCATCTAGACGCATCTCCGACACCACCAAAGGCCGTCCATCCACCATCAACGTTAAGCGTAATCCCCGTAATATAAGAGGCCATATCAGATGCTAAAAAAGCTATTGGCTCCGCTATTTCCGTTGGCGCTGCAAACCTTCCTAAAAGTGTACGGTTCGAAAGGACTGCTCTTTCAAAAGGAAGGTTTTCAAACAAGTCCTCAGTCATTGGGGTTGTTACGTAACCGGGCGCAACAGCATTTACCCGCACACCATAACGCGCCAAATCACAAGCCATTGTTTTGGTCATCATTATGACGGCGGCCTTGCTTACGCCATAGGCATTTGATGCCGCCATAGCGTCGACACCTGCTATAGATGATACGAAAATTATTACACCGCCATTATCCATATTTTTTGCGGATTCGCGGCCAATCATAAAGGACCCTTTTAAATTTACATCTATTACTCGTTCCCAATCAGCAACAGTTTGTTTTTTAGTTGAGCAAATTTTTTCAATTGTCCCAGCAGAATTGACAACTATGTCCAGTCCGTTGAGCTTTGAATATGCTTTCTTAAAAACTTGCTTCACTGAATTTTCATCTGCCACATTACAAGAAATGCCCATAACTGCCCCAATCAATAAAGCAGTTTCCTGGCACTTTTTTTCATCCAGGTCACAAATAACGACAGAGGCACCAAGTGAAATAAATAATTTTGCTGTGGCCAAGCCTATTCCACTAACGCCACCAGTAATCAAAATCTTTTTTTTGCTAAAATTCATCAGGTCATTATTTATCATCTTCTGCCTTCTCTTTATTGTCATTCTATTTTAAGCAGAAGTTTTCTTTAATACTGCATCACGCGCTTTCTGAGCCTCATCAAGATGTGAAATGGCGTAAGTGAACCCTTGTTCAAAACGATAATTCTTTTCCAGATCAACCGGCTCAATACCATTAAGTGCTAACTTAGCATATCGCAGGGCCGTAGGGCTTTTCTCTGCAATTCTTTGCGCCATAGCCCGAGCTTCAAGCACCAAACTATCAAGGGGCACAACTTTTTCAAATGCCCCATACTTCATGGCTTCTTCCGCTAATATTGGATCACCAGTAAAATACATACTTCTTACTTTTTGCAAGGGAAGTATTCGTAACATATGTGAGCCACCACCTAACATTCCCACGTTTATTTCTGGAACACCTAATTTTGTTCCCTCTGCCGCAAATACAACATCACTTGCACCGGCGATTGCAGCCCCAGCCCCAAGAGCATACCCATGAATGGCACTAATGACAGGCACTGGACAATGATGAATGGCTTCAAAAAGTCTAAAAGCTCCTTTATTCCCCTCAATAACAGCAAGGCCGCCCTTTCCTAATTCTTTAATATCAATTCCAGCACAAAATCCCCTCCCCTCTGCATATATAAGAATTACTTTAACATTCTCGTTTTTGCTGGTTTGCTCAATTGTATCGGCAAGTTCGGACATTGCTAAACCTGTTAATGCATTGACAGGAGGTACGTTAATAATAATTTCAGCAACACCATCGTCTGTTTCAACTTGAAAATCCATGATCTGCTCCGCCTTCTTAGTTACCGTAAAAAATATATTTCATTAATAAGGCGCCCCATTTCAAAAAGTCAAACATATATTTAATTTACAATCCACTTGATTAATAAACCAACCATATGGCAGATATATACTAAAGGTTCGCCAACACAATAATTTCTGTGGGCCAAAAATTAGTTTTATATCAAATGAAAGAATTTCAATGACCAGATTCTGCCATTTAATAATTGCTCTATTGTGCGTATTAATACCTTCATGCTCAAATGCTGGTATCAATGGCTCGCCACAAAAAAGTGAGTGGGCGCAATATATTCAGACATCCGATGGAGTTAAATTGGCAGCCGATATTTGGCTTCCCAAGGAAGCCTCTCCCCAAGAGAAGCTTCCAGTTATAATTTCTTTCACCCGATATTGGCGCAACAAAGAATTCAGTCCAAAAAAAACAGAACGAAATTATGTAGTGCAGTTTTTAAATGATAACGGTTATGCGGTTGTTGTGGTTGATGTCCGCGGCACGGGGGCTTCCTTTGGTCATCGTATGGGTGAATTTACGGTGCAGGAAACGAGAGATTTTGGCGATATTTTTGACTGGGTAGTCAAACAACCATGGTCGAACCGTAATATTGCCACTCTTGGCATTTCTTATACGGCCAACACTGCAGAGCATGCAAGTTTTCTAAAACACCCCTCGTTAAAAGCAATCGTGCCACGATTTGCAGATTATGATTGGTATAGATCTTTGGTTTTTCCAGGTGGTTTTAAGAATAATCTGATTAACAGTAATTGGGGGGACATGGTTTGGGCTATGGATCTAAACCAATTTGGAGTAAGTGAAACACCACGGGGAACACCTGAAAAACCGGCCGTTCTTGGCGTACGGCCCGTTGATGAGGATGGTGATAAAAAGCTGTTAAAAGAAGCCATAGAACAACACAAAAACAATATAAATGTTGCTGACTCTCTTAAAGAAGTTGATTTTAGAGACGATAAAAAAATGGCTTCCCACATGGAAGACAATCCAAATTTAGTTGTCACACCATATCTTTTTAATAAAATTGCCGAGGAAGCTTCCGTACCTGCATACCATTGGGCAGGATGGGGGGATTCAGGAACAGCTGCTGGCGTATTAGCCCGTTTCTTTTCTTCCACAGCTCCGGGCATTTATACGATCGGACCGTGGAATCATGGGGCCAGGCAAGATATTAACCCTTTTAAGCCAAAGAATGCGCCAGTCCAACCACCCGTTATGGAACAGTATCAACAGATCATTGATTTTCTGGATCCTTATATGAAAAACAATAGTACCGTCTCCAACAAATCCAGGGAACTTAGATATTTTACCATGGGGGAAAATGCCTGGAAAACAACCGAAACATGGCCCCCTTTAGGGATCAACCATAAAATTTTGTATCTTAATGATAATCACAAACTATCTGATCAAAGGCAGAAGAACAAATCTGGGGCGGATGATTATGTTGTAGATTATGACGTTGGCACGGGACCTTTAACACGTTGGTCAACCCAATTGGAGGGTGGTGATGTTTATTACAGCGACCGCAAAGATACAGATAAAAGTCTGCTTGTCTATGACACTGCCCCTTTGGACCAAGATACAGAAATTACAGGAACCCCTGTTGTCGACTTATATTTATCTTCCACACATAAAGATGGCGGCATCATTGCCTATTTAGAAATGATCACACCTGATGGAATTGTTATAATGATAACAGAAGGTTCATTAAGGTTTATTCATCGGAGAATATCAGATGACGTGCCGCCCTACGCTAGCTTTGGGCCATACCATAGTTTTGAAAAAAAAGATGCTATGCCAATGCGTATTGGTAAAGTCGAAAAAATATCTTTTTCGTTATTACCAACATCCATTCTTATCCCAAAAGGATATGCCCTTAGATTGGCTCTTGCTGGCCATGATAAAGATACATTCGTTAGAATACCAGATGAGGGGCAACCAACGCTAACCCTACAGAAGAATGCCATATATGCATCTTCGTTATCGATACCTATTATATCCAAGCCCTTGCCTTAAATGGAATTGAAAAATGTATTATACAGATGAGCCAGAACATATTGTCATGTTGCGTGCGACAATTCGAAAGTTTATTGAAAAAGAAATGCCTCGGGAAAAAGTACGCGCATGGGACAAGGCAAGGCATTTTCCAAAAGACGTCTTCCAAAAATTAGCTGCTCTAGGCGTATGCGGCTTAACTGTTAACGAAGAATATGGGGGTGTTGGGCGTGATTTGATCGCCGCCATTATGGTCATTGAGGAGCTATGCCGACGCGGAACATCTTTAGGGGGGCCCTATATTCATTGTGCGTTTTACGGTGGAATTAATATCTCTGAAAGCGGGACAGATGCGCAAAAAAAAGAGCTCTTGCCTAAACTTGCTAACGGAGAAATGCTTTTCTCTTATGGCCTGTCCGAGCCGAATGTCGGCGGCGATTTACCCAGCATAACAACAAAGGCCGTACTTTCTGAAGATGGGAAAACGGTCACAATAAATGGCGTAAAAAGATGGTGTACTGCAGCCGAAATTTCTGACTATATATATTGTTTGGTTAAGTCTGATTTGATGGCACCAAAATATAAAAATTTGTCCTTCGTATTGATCCCAACAAATGCGACAGGCATAACAATTGAGCGTATAGAACATATCGGACTAGGATATGCCCATACAACTGATGTGACGTTTGACAATGTCATCATTCCTTATGAATACGTAGTCGGCGGAGATGCTGGATGGAATAATGGATGGCCTATGTTAGCTGGCCCTGCACTTGACGTTGAAAAGTTAGAATTGACAGCAATGGCTTTGGGCATTGCTGGTGCCGCAGTTGAAGATGCCGTAGCTTACGCCAAGGGCCGAGAGCAATTTGGTAAGCCGATCGCACAATTTCAAGCTATTAATCACGCACTCGCTAATGCTGAGACAAAATTAGCCGCTTGCCGTCATATGTTGTACCATGCCGCATGGCTGGCGGATAATTATCGCCCTTGTTCCATTGAAACCTCTATGGCAAAATTATTTGTAACAGAAACCGCTACCGAAATTGTACTAGAATGCCAAAAGGTTATGGGCGCATACGGCTGCGCTCATGAATATGACATGCAGCGTTATGTACAGGATATTTTACTTATGCCTATTATAGGCGGATCATCAAATATGATGCTAAATAATATTGCTAAGCGCATGCGTATTTTTTAGCGAATATTCAATCCAGTCTTAAAAAAATCGCTAAAACTAGTTGCTATTTTAGCAACATCATATTTTCCCTCCGGGGAATACCATTTAGGAATCCAATTTAAAGCCCCTTGAATCGCAAAAACCACCAGGGACGTATCACAAGGATTAATGCTTCCTTCTGAAATTCCATCCTCTAGTAGTTTTTTCATATGGCGATCAACAAGCTTAGCTCTTTCTTTAAGCTCCTTTTGGTGCTCCTTATTCAGAGAATAAAATTCTGACAATATAATGAAAGACCCCCTGTTTTGGTCAAATGTCAACAGATGTTCTTTTATGTAAGCTGTAATTTTTTCAGGGGCACTACAGTTGAGATTTTCAGCCTTTTCCATACACCTTTCTGCTGATTCAATTGCATTTTTATAACAAAGATAAAGCAATTCTTCCTTGCTGCTCACGTAATGGTATAGCCCCGCCTTAGTAAGGTTTAATTCTTGTGCAACGGACTCTATTGATGTCCCCCCAAATCCATTTTGGGTGAACTGGTTCCCCGCAACCTGCAATAAAACTTTTTTTCTTGCTTCATGCAGTGCGCTGCGATCAAAAATAGAAACATCCAACCCTTTATTCTTCATTACCCATACTCTCATAACGACATGTTTGCTTAATTTGATCATGTTTTATAGCCCGCACCATATGGGCAATGCAAATTGTTTATAAATACACCCTGTTAGTTGAATAACATACCGATTGAACTGTTGACTAAACAAATGGTTTGTGTATATAACGTAAGGTCACTTTAAGGAATTTGAATATCAAGATAAATTACCGTTCGCCAGGAGAAAGACATGCCAATTCAGCCTAATAATAGTAAAGGCATAGGATTGTTCGGAGTTATCCTTACAATTACTGGCTTTGTTATTGGCGTATCTTTATTTATTCTACCTGGACAGCTGATAGAATTAGCAGGCCCCGCTGTAATTTTGTCATATTTAATTGCTGGCAGCGTTGCCTTTTTTACCTGTATTGTAACGGCACAAGTTGGGGTTGTAATACCGTCAAATGGCGGCTCCTTTGTCGCCATTTCTAAGCTTACTTCTCCATTTTTCGGTTTTATGGTAATTTGGATATTGTTAAATGCAGTAGTCGTTTCTACTGCATTTATGGCTTATGGATTTGCCAATTATTTTAAGTTCTTTTTACCCCAAATAGACGAATATATTACAGCGATCTCTGTGGTATTCGCTTTTGGTATTCTCAATATATTTTCACCAAAAATCGTTCTGCGCGTTCAAGGGCTCTTAGTTTTTTCCTTTTTAATTGCCATTGTTATTTTTCTTTCTGTGAGCCTGCCACAATTTGAACTAGATAAAATAACTCCATTTGCGCCTTATGGTTATAGTGCAGCATTTCTTGCCGCGATTGCTGCCTACTTTTCTTTTGGGGGGTTTATGATCCTTCTGGAATTAGGGGGAGAAATCCAAAACCCTAGTAAGAACATTCCCAAAGGACTGGCGGTTTCTTTTGGAATAGTTCTAACAATTTATATTACTGTTTCTTTAGCAATAGCAGGAACATCTTTATCTGTGCCAACAGGCGAGTCAGCAATATTAACAATAGTAAAACAAAATTTGCCCGCTTGGACGTTACATCTTTTTATTCTTGCCATTTTGGCTGCCGCGGCGACATCTATTAATAGTCTTATATTAGCATTCTCAAGAGACATTATGGTGATTGCACAATCTGGGTTATTGCCAAAATGCTTTGGATATGTTTCAAAATCTTCTTCCACACCCCACAATGCCATCCTTTTGCTAATTACACTTTCATGCATCGCTATTTCTGCGGAAAGCCGGGTTGAAGAGCTAGCTATTTTTGCAGTAATTGCTGTTATGATACAGCAAATATTTCTTGCTATCAGCATGTGGAGAATACCCACAAAAATGAAAGAAAAGTACGAATTTTCTGCGTTTATGCTTCCTCGTTGGAGTGTAGCGCCTATTTCAATAGTCCTTATTTTAATCTCTTGTTTCTCTATTATTTTTACGACTATAGAACGGCCCATCCTCGTTATTACAATCACTAGTTTTATAATATTAGGCGTTGCTTATTATTATTTTGTATCCGCGTGGATGAACCGGAAAGGCATTGATGTTCTATTTCAATTCCAGCAACAAATAGACAAACTGGAAAAGCATTAAAAAACAATATTTTAATGGCTCAACTACGTTGTCAAAAAAGGATTGAAATATGAATGAAGAAAGAGTTAATAAATTACCATTTTTGGATAGAATAACAGATTATGTTGATTATTACGCTGCAGAGATGCCAGATCAAGAAGCTGTTGTTTATGATGATCTTAGATGGAGTTATCGGGACCTTAAGAAGCATGTAGATATTATTTCAAAGGCGTTACTCGCCCATGGAATTTGCAAAGGGGATAGAGTTGCGACCTTGTCACCGCCCAATCAACAATTTTGGTCAATATTTCTAGCTTCAGCATCTATCGGTGCTATTTGGCAAGGCCTTAACCCCAGATATAAGTTAGAAGAATATCAGCACCTTGTTTCTGATTCTTTGCCTAAAATACTTCTTTCGTGCAATAAAGTTGCTGATCGCATATTTGCGTCTGATTTGAAGCTATTGAGGGCGCAAAATAAAAGCTTATCCCACTTGGTCTTGCTTGATGACAAATCTGATAATGATGATTTTGAAACTTTTGAAAAGTTCTGTTCATATGAAAGTCAAGTATCTAATGAGGAACTATACGGAGCAAGAAAGAAAGTAAAGCCAAATGATCCCGCTCTTATTGTATATACATCAGGTAGTACAGGAAAGCCAAAAGGCGCATTACTGCCCCACCGCGGATTGGTAAGATGCAGCAGAAATCAGCTTGGGTATTATGATGTTTTCCCAGTTCGATTAGAGAACTTTTATCCTATCAATCACGTTGCTTGTGTCGGGGATATTTCTTGTTTTGCATTAGTTGCAGGCGGCACAATATTTTTTATGGAAAATTTTGATCCTGAAAATTCACTGGCTCAAATTTCAAAAGAAAAAATTACATTATGGGGTGGGATACCGACGACACTGCAATTATGTTTAGCAAGCGAGAATTTTCCAAAGTATGATTTAAGCTCTATACAACTCATTTCATGGGGTGGGGGCCCCGCCTCTGAAAGCCTCATCAGTAAGTTATTAGAAATCACCCCTCGCCTCACCAGTTGTTATGGCTTAACAGAAACCGTTGGCTCTGTAACTTTTATCAACCCAACGAATAATATAAAAACCCTCACAAATACAATTGGCCAACCTGTGCCTGGTTATGAAGTCACTATAAAAAACAAAGGTGACCAAGATATCCCTGATGGTGAAATGGGAGAGATATGTATTAGAGGCGATTTCATCATGACCGGCTATTGGGGTAAACCTGAAGCAACGGCCAAAACCATTGATCCGGAGGGGTGGCTCCATACGGGTGATCTCGCTTTAAAATTACCAGACGGAAATTTGAAATTTCTGGGACGCATGGGAGAAATGTTTAAATCTGGAGGCTACAATATTCACCCCCGCGAGATTGAGCAAACGATAGAAATGTGTGATGGCGTTGAAGCCGTGGCTGTTATTAGTGCTTCTGACGAGTTATATGGTGAAATTGGGATTGCATATGTACAAAAAAAGTCCCGCTCTACCTTGAGTCAAGAAGATATCCACCAACATTGTTGCAACATGCTTGCCAATTATAAAGTTCCTAAACTAATTATATTTAGGGACCAGATGCCATTATTGCCAGTTGGAAAAATTGATAAATCAAAATTGAAAACTGAATATTTTTGGGATTCCAAAACAAAATGAAGATTAAATCTATTTTAATAGCAAACCGCGGTGAAATTGCCGTGCGCATAGCAAGAACCGCTTCCGATATGGGCGTGAAAACGGTTGCCATTCACTCTCAGGATGACAAGGACTCTCTTCATGTTTGCATAATGGATCATGCCTATAAAATTGAGGGGGTTGGTGCGGCAGCCTACCTTGATATAGAACAGATTATAAATGTTGCTAAACAACATGGTTGCGATGCTATCCACCCAGGATACGGATTTTTAAGTGAGAATGCACAATTTGCAAAGAGATGTACCGACAATGGTATAAAATTTATTGGGCCTAGCAGTAAACTTCTAGACGTGTTTGGCGATAAAGGCAAAGCGCGCAACATCGCAGAAGAGTGCGGTGTTAATTTAATTCAGGGAACTGAGAAGGCGACATCTTTAGCAGAGATGAAAACGTTCTTTCAAGCGCTTGGCGATAATGCTGCTGTTATGGTTAAAGCCGTGTCAGGGGGGGGTGGCCTCGGCATGCGTGCCGTGATGCATATAGAAGATTTAGAAGCAGCCTATACCAGATGCCAATCTGAAGCATTGGCGGCCTTTGGCAAGAATGGTCTTTATATCGAACAACTTATTAGAAAACCGCGTCATATAGAAATACAAATTATTGGTGATGGCAAAGGGGGTATTGCCCATCTAGGGGATAGGGAATGTACTATTCAGCGTCGCCATCAGAAAGTAATTGAGGTTGCCCCTAGTCCTTCTTTGTCTAATGAGCTGAGGGAAAACATTATATCCGATGCGGTCAAAATTGCAAAAAAAATCAAATATGAAGGGTTGGGGACCTTTGAATTTTTGCTTGATGAAAGTACCGACAAAAAAAATTATTATTTTATTGAGACAAACCCAAGAATTCAGGTTGAACATACAGTTACTGAAGAAATTTTTGGTGTTGACCTTGTTAAGGCTCAAATCTCCATCGCCAATAACGCGACACTCGAAGAAATTGGTTTCACTCAAGAGGATTTAGGGCAACCCTTGGGCTATGCAATGCAACTTCGCGTTAATATGGAAATACTTAATGCGGATGGATCAACCACTCCTTCTGGAGGAACCTTGATAACTTTTGATATACCCTCAGGGCCTAGCGTAAGGGTGGATACATTTGGTTATCAGGGATATACAGCCAACCCATATTTTGATTCATTATTGGCCAAGGTTATTGTTTCATCCCATAGTTCGAATTTTGAAGATTTAGCACATAAAGCCTATCGCGTTATCCGAGAATTCAGAATTGCAGGTGTCGAAACAAATATTTCCTTTCTACAGAATATTCTTACGCACAAGCTATTTATAGAAAATAAAATCACAACCAACTTTATACAAGAAAATATAAATGATCTCGTTTTAAATTCATCCCGTCATCATAAGAAGTTATTTTCGAACTCAATAAAAGCAGGCGAAATTTCAGACGATGCCGTCGTTGATACCATTGAAGAAAGAGAAGGGTTTTATAATCTTTTATGCCCAATGCAAGGTGTCTTGGTTGGCTGCACTGTGTCTGTAGGGGATCCTGTTTCACAAGGACAAACGCTGGCTTTTGTTGAAACTATGAAGATGGAGTATGAAATAAAAGCTGACGTAAGCGGTTATGTCACGAGTATTCATGCAAAACCTATTGATACTATTCGCTTAGGCCAGCTAATCTTGGTGATTGAAGAGGCGGAAACAAACCAAACCAAACAAACTAATAAGACAACATTTGATATTGACCATATTAGGCCTGATCTTAAGGAAGTAATCGAACGTCATGCGGCAACAAGGGATTTATCCCGTCCACAGGCAGTAGAAAAAAGAAGAAAAACGGGGCAACGTACTGCACGTGAAAATATAGATGACCTGTTGGATACTGACAGCTTTACGGAATACGGCTCCTTAGTATTCGCGGCACAAAGGTCCCGACATTCAGTTAATGACCTTATTGAGAAAAGTCCCGCAGATGGATTAATAGCAGGAACAGGCACCATTAATGGCGATCTTTTTGACGAGGAAAAAGCGCGCTGTATGGTTGTCTCTTATGACTATTCTGTTTTTGCGGGTACGCAAGGCGCAATGGGACATAAGAAAAAGGATAGAATGTTCGATCTAGCAAGAAAATGGCGCTTGCCCGTAATATTGTTTAGTGAAGGTGGCGGTGGTCGCCCTGGAGATACAGACGTCACAATGATCGTCGAAACGCCAAGTTTTCTTCGTTATGCAAAGCTAAGCGGACTTGTTCCTTTAATCGGTATTGTTTCAGGTTATTGTTTTGCAGGAAATGCCGCCCTATTAGGGTGCAGTGATGTTATTATAGCTACAAGGAATTCTTGTATCGGCATGGCTGGTCCCGCCATGATCGAAGGAGGCGGACTTGGGGTCTTTAAGCCAAGCGATGTTGGCCCTGTTGATGTTCAAGCCCCAAATGGCGTTATTGACATCGTCGTTGAAGACGAAAAAGAAGCCGTAGAGATTGCAAAAAAATAT
This sequence comes from Sphingomonadales bacterium, assembly GCA_965227345.1. Classification (GTDB taxonomy): domain Bacteria; phylum Pseudomonadota; class Alphaproteobacteria; order Sphingomonadales. The sequence continues at coordinate 2,499,406 of OZ245755.1, read as the reverse complement.
ATGTCCTATTTTCAAGGCAAGGTTGAAAAGTGGGAAAATAGCGATCAAAGGCTATTACGTCATATCATACCCGAAAACAGAGTAAGAACATACGACATTCGGGATGTTATTACAATTATGGCTGATAAAGATTCTGTTCTTGAATTACGTAAAGATTTTGGTGAGGGGATTATAACATCCTTTATAAGAATTGAGGGAAACCCCTTCGGTGTCATTGCCAACAACAATCGCTCTCTTGGGGGGGCTATTAATAGCCCTAGTGCCGATAAATCTTCACGTTTCATACGGTTATGTCAGACCTTTAATATTCCAATAATAAGCCTGTGTGACACCCCAGGGTTTATGGTAGGGCCAGAGGCCGAAAAAACCGCTCAAGTACGCCATTTTTCAAGAATGTTCATTGCTGCTGCAAATTGTAATGTGCCTTTTTTCTGTGTAGTTCTACGTAAAGCTTATGGCCTTGGGGCTCTTGCGATGACGGCTGGAAGTTTTCATGCTCCGATCATGTGCGTTTCTTGGCCAACCGGAGAATTTGGTGGTATGGGCCTAGAAGGTGGCGTCCGCCTCAGCTACCGTAGAGAGCTTGAGGCCATTAAAGATGAAAAAGATAAAAAAGATAAATTTGATGCCTTAGTTGCTCAAGAATATGAAAAAGGCAAGGCTTTGAGCGTTGCAACATACATGGAATTTGACAATGTTATCGACCCTATGGAAACACGTAAGTGGGTAATATCGGGCCTTCGATCCGCCACTGGTTGGGAAAAAAACAATCAACCGACGCAGGGTATGATTGATACATGGTAATTAGTCATTGGAGATCAACGAATGCCCTCGTATAGCGCCCCTGTAAAAGATGTCCAGTTTTTGCTCAATGATTTTTTAAAAATTGATGAGATGCAAAATCTGCCCGGTTTTGGCAACCTAGACCAAGATCTGATAAATGCCATTTTAGGAGAGGCTGCAAAACTTGCAGAAAATGTTTTCCAGCCTTTAAATTTACCTGGTGATAAAGAAGGATGCCGGCTTCACGATGGCATTGTTATTACCCCGAAAGGATTTAAAGAGGCGTACGATCAATATTGCGAAGACGGATGGCTCAGCATTGTAGGAGATGAAGCCTATGGTGGACAGAATTTTCCTTGGGTTTTCGGTTTAATCATGAGTGAGTTTTTTGGCGCAGCAAATTGGTCACTTTCTATGTATCCAGGGTTAACACGTCCTGCATCTGAAACGATACGGACATGGGGAACAGATAAGCAGAAAGAACTGTTTCTTCCTAAAATGTATGAAGGAAAATGGTCTGGCACCATGAATTTGACAGAACCACACTGTGGTACGGACCTTGGTTTGTTGCGAACAAAGGCTATACTACAAGATAATGGATCTTATAAAATATCTGGTACAAAGATATTTATATCTGCTGGTGACCAGGACATGACTGAGAATATTATTCATCTTGTTTTGGCGCGTATCGAGGGCGCCCCAAAAGGAACTGCGGGTATTAGCCTGTTCATTGTTCCTAAATTTCACATTGTCGAGAACGGCGATACCGGTGCTCGAAATATGTTAAACTGTTCTTCCCTCGAACATAAAATGGGAATTCACGCCAACGCCACCTGCACAATGAATTATGATGGTGCTACTGGATATTTATTAGGGCAAGAAAATAAGGGCATGCGTGCCATGTTCACCATGATGAATGAAGCACGCCTTGCATGCGGCGTTCAAGGGCTGGCATTGGCTGAAGTTGCGCAACAAAATGCCATTGCCTATACAAAGGAACGTTTACAGGGTAAAGCACTTTCCAATAACAGTACCGGCGACAGTTTTGCTGATCCCATAATATATCATCCAGACGTTCGGCGCATGTTAATGACAAACAGAGCCTTTATCGAGGGGGCAAGAGCCATCGTCTTATGGTCTGGTATTCAGGTAGATATTGCCCGGCACCATCCAGATGCAGACGAAAGAGAGACGTCTGATGATATCCTTGCCTTCATCACACCTGTTATTAAATCCTATATGACAGATCAAGGCGTTGATTCCTGCAGAAGAGCAATGCAATGTTTTGGAGGTCATGGTTATATTCATGAAACTGGTCTTGAACAATTTCTAAGAGATGCCAGTATTGCCCCTATTTATGAGGGAACAAATGGCGTTCAGGCTATGGATTTTGTTGGCCGAAAACTAACCGCAAAGAATGGCGCTACTGCAGAAAAGTTCTTTAATATTTTTTCTGCTTTTATTACCGAAAATGAAAACAACCCTGCCCTTAGAAATTTTATTCCAGACTTTAAGGAAGCCTTCAAGGCCTTGCAGGATAAAACCAAAACCGTCTTAGCTACTGCACAAGAAAACCCTGAAAATTTAGGGGCAAATGCACATTATTATCTGAATTTATTCGCGGTAGTCACATTTGGTTTTTTCTGGATGAAGATGATTGTTATCGCGAACGAGATGTTATCTCATAGTGATGTAGACACCACATTCATGCAAAATAAAATCAAGACTGCAGAGTTTTTCTTTGAGAATATATTGCCAGAGTTTTCTTCGTTGGCACGGAAGATAAAGTCCAATACCGCATCAACAATATCTATTGCACCAGAAGATTTCTTTTAAATCATAATGCTTGGAAGCTTAAAGGACTTCAAATAAGCCCGCCATTCACCGCCCCCAATGCGAGACTGGGTACGGCATGTGAAATAGCCTTATCAATTGGAGTGCGCACGGTTGATAGAATAAGGGCATTTCTCACTTTTATTCCTTATTAAATGATATTTTACTTAAAAATATTATCTAAAATAACTGTTAGCTCTTGACGCTAAGGTCCTTTAATGACTTTCCTTCTTTTACCATTTTCTGCAATAGAGGAGCAGGATTGAACCATATTTTGCCGTAATCCCCAAGAGCATTATGATAGTGGTTGAGCGTGCTCAGAATTTTATCAAGGCCAATTTCATCAGCATATTGCATGGGGCCACCCCGCCAGACAGGAAAGCCATAACCATTGGTATAGATCAAATCACAATCCCCGGACCGATATGCAATGCCTTCATCAAGAACTTGCATTCCTTCGTTAATGAGCGGGAATATGCATCTCTCTACAATCTCTTCATCAGATATTATCCTTTGCTCGATACCATATTCTTTAGCAACTTCAAGGCAGAGATCAATAAATTCTGGATCATTTTTCTTTTCACGCCCCTCATAAATATAGAATCCTCGGCCAGTTTTCTGACCAAGTCGGCCTAATTCAAAGAGTTTGTCCCCTATTGCCTGATAGCTAGGGTCATGGAAAAATTTACCTTTTTGGGCCTTGCGAACCAAATAACCCACGTCCATTCCTGCCATATCAGACATAGCAGCAGGCCCCATCACCATGCCAAAATTTGTTAAAGCATTGTCAATTTGTTCTGGAGTTGCGCCTTCGAGCATAAGACGAGAAGTTTCTCTTATATAAGGCTCTATCATTCGGTTACCAACAAAACCAAAACACACCCCTACGACAACAGGAGTTTTCCTTATTAATTTAGCTATATTAAGAGTCGTTACAATAACGTCATCTGCAGTTTTATCACCCCGTACTACTTCCAATAATCGCATCACATTGGCGGGGCTGAAGAAATGCAACCCAATCACGTCCTGAGGACGAGATGTGGATTCTGCTATTTCATTTACATCAAGTGTTGATGTATTAGTCGCCAATATTGCGCCCGCTTTACAAATTCCATCAATCTTTTTAAAGACTTCCTTTTTAACGTCCATATTTTCAAATACGGCTTCAATAACAAGGTCTACATTCTTAAGAGAATCATAACTTGTCGTGCCATGGAGCAGTCCCAGACACTGTTCAACTTGCGCTTCTGTCATACGGCCTTTTTTTACGCTGATTTCATAATTTCTTCGGATATGACCTATTCCTTTTTCCAAAGCTTCTCCGTTAACGTCCAATATAATGGTCTCAATACCCACATTGATGAAATTCATGGCAATGCCACCGCCCATCGTACCAGAACCAATAATCGCAATTTTATTGATTTTTTTTTGTGGTGTTTTTGGATTAATGTCTGGGACATAAGTGGATGCACGCTCAGCAAAGAATAAATGTTGCTGCGCCCTTGCCTGGGGCGTATTGAGACATTCCAAGGCCAGCGAAAGTTCTTTTTTCAAACCTTCATAAAGTGGTAATGAGCAAGATGCCTCAACAGCTTGAATACATCTTTCTGGCGCAAAAAAGCCCTTGGCAAGAGACGACCTGTAATCATTAAAAAAACTTTTTGGGAGATGCTGAACATCTACGTTTACACCTAAACAAGAACGAACACATGAGCCGCCAGATATAATTTCCTTGGCATAGTCAATTACAGCAACAAGGAACGTATCCTTGTTGCTGTGAACGCGGTCTACTAATCCCAATGACAGAGCGAGGGCGGCATCAATAGAATTACCAGTTACAATCATATTTAAAGCCCGTTCCACGCCCACTAAACGTGGCAAGCGTTGCGTACCACCAGCACTGGGTATAATGCCCAGTTTTACTTCTGGGAGCCCTAACTTTATGTTATCCATTGAAATACGATAATCACAGGCAAGAGCCAATTCCAAGCCCCCCCCCAATGCAGTTCCGTTAAGGGCCGCAATTATCGGCTTTTCTGATTCTTCTAGCCTACAATTTAAGTCCGGCAGAGAAGGTTCGGCAAAGATTTTATCTGAATCCTTAAACTCGCTAATATCTGCACCAGAACAAAAAACCTTAGCTGCAGAAGTGATGATAATTGCATCAACAGACCTATCCTCTGATGCTAGTTCAAAATTTTTATATATACCAAGTCGAACATCTGCATTCAGCCTATTAACCGGGGGATAGTTTAATGTGATAATAGCAATATTATCGTCTTTACGATACTCAACGAAATTATCCATAAGCGGGCCTTTAAAATTCTATGCGGCAATAATAAGACTTTTAACTTGGTAAGCTAAATATCCAGACCTCACTCACTGATAGAATTATTTCAGGATATATTATTCCCAAGCCTGCATGTTATATATCTATGCCACTAGCGAAGGTCGATAGAGTCCAGAAATGGATTTAGGGTTTCTATAATTTCATGCGTTAATTGCCCCATTGGCACGCTAAAAATAAACCCATATTTAAATTCCTGCGTCCCCGTATATAGCAGGATTATTTTGCGACCATATTCTGTATCTTTAACAAGCCGCCCCTGAAAAATGTAACCATTTTTTAGCGCACTAAGAGGTTGTAAATTGTCAGGTTTTTTGCTCCCTCCTATGGACTTCTGTACCCAATCCTCAAATCCAAGCCTTGTAACTTGTCCTTTCATGGAGAGCTCGTCACCACCAGAAGCTTCAAACCCATTTTTCTGAAAAGACACAGCCCAACCTGACGGTAGGGCAAAAGAAAAATGAGCATCACTCGATTGATGCTTTGTAAACTTTTGCAGGTCTATATCTTGTTTTTTACGAAATACTTCGCCTTCCCAATTAATGGATACAACAGTACCATCCTCATTATAATTAAAATATCCCTGCTGTATTTTTGCAAAATTACGCATGGCAAAAGAGGTGTCGTTAATAAAATCCACATCATAATCAGAAGGATAGATACCTTCTTGCAAATACATTTTAAGACCTTCAGAACCGCCACTCTCGATACGCATCCGTCGCCCCGAGTCCGAAAGATAAATACCATAGTAACGTTCAAAGTCTTTGCCTGCAGGAATATAGTCATTAAGAAGCGGATCTTTCTCTCTTGGCACGGCAAGTTGTGACAAGCTTTTTCCTTTTAATATACGTAACGCATTATAGGTTAGGTAAATTGCACTCTCATTTGTGTAAAAATCCAAGGAACCTGTATTATATAAAATTACGACTGCTGACTTATGAACAGGATCAATCATTGCCTCACTGGACGAGGTTGTCGTCTCTCCACCATGACTTATATAGGGCTCGCCATCAAACTCAGAAACAATCCAACCCATCGCATAATGACTGGGTTTCCCATCTCCCCCCATTTCATATGATAACCCTGTTAAGGATACAGTTGGGGTCCAAAGTTCACTCATACTTTCTGAACTCAATAATCTCTTGCCGTCCCATTTTCCACCGTTAACCAGTGCCATTAAATATCTTGATAAATCGTCCGCTGTTGAAAAGAAACCAGAGCCTGCGGGTAAGCTTCCCTGTATATGGATCATTGAAGCAGGTACTGGTGTAATCCCCGAATAATGTCCTGTGGCAACGTCCATATTCTCCAAAACAGAGCGATCAGCAGAGCTGTGAGTCATCTGAAGTGGCGTTAGAATATTTTTCTGTAAATATTGCTCCCAAGACATTCCTGTCGTTTTTTCGACTATAAGTCCAAGCGTATTCCAACCTTCGTTCAAATATTCAAAAGATTCACCAGGTTTTCTTTTAATCTCGTAAGAACTCATGGCGCGCACACCATTTTCTAAGGCATCTGCATTCTGGGAAAGGTTTCGGGATAGGTTGGTAAAACTCGGTGATAAACCAGAGGAATTGTTCAACAACATACGTAATGTAATGGTATCGCTTTTTGCCTTATCACTACTCCTGAACCACGGAAGATATTTGATAACGGGATCATCAATATTCAGTAAGCCTTTCTCTTGTAATTGCAGTATTGCCATCGCTGTAAATGACTTGGTCAATGATCCAATGCTGAGCATTGTATCCTCTGTCATTGGCTTGGCTTGCTTTATAATACGCTTGCCATAACCTTTGGCCATAATAACCTTGCCATTTTTTACTACAGCAACAGAAAAACCTGGAGCGGCAATATGTGCCAAATGGTTTTTGAATAATTGATCCAATCGATCTATATAATATTGTTCTGTTTGTTCTGCTCTCACATCTTTTAATAAAAATTGAAACAGAAGTAAACTAGCAAAAACTAATAATAATTTATTATTTATCAATGAGTTACTCATTATTCAATTAACTCTCTTGGTTTGATTCTTGCTATACGTCGAGAGGGTATCCAGACACTTAGAATATTTAAAATAATAATTACAGGAATAACCATCAATGACCCTGATATATCAAAGACCATGGGGTATTCAGAAATGCCAACCTGCCGTGTCAGGTAACTCATTGTTGGCTCTGTCAGCAAAACATAGAGACCCAATCCAATCACAACAGAGACTAGCCCGAGAATAATGTTTTTAGAAATCATCACCAGTCGAATTTGCTGATGAACAAAGCCTATCGCCTTATATATCCCAAACTGTTTTTTCCCTTCGTTAATGCCCATAACCGTAGAGTTAAAGACATTAACTGCTGACACTAGAAGAAACATCAGCGACAGAAAAGCCAGCACCATACCAATACTCATCGTAAGGGAATTTAGTTGGGACTGGATAAATTTTTCCCGTGGTTCAACATCCACAGCTGATCCGAGAACAGCCTCAATCCGGTCCATAAAAGAAGTCCTGTCCACATCTTTTGCAAGCGTCACAATCAAGTCTTCCGGCTGATAAGTAGGATCAATAGCTAATATATTTTCCATTGTCGTTCGATACCAAAAGCCAGCATTGCTTGAAGTCTGGAAAATTCCTGTCACACGAAAAGTCTTTTTCTGGCCCTTAATAATCAGGGTAAAATCACTATCCAGACTTAGGTCATATTTGTTAGCTAACGCATATCCGATGCTAATTTCGCCCTTATTTTGGGGATTACGGCCCTTCAAGTTTATATAGCCAAAATCATCCGGGTTGCCGTCGACAATGTTGCCAAAAACATCCCTGGTCACTCCAAACTTGCCGGAGGGAATAGTTGCTTGAAGGAGAGAATTTCCTCCTGCTGCCAAAACATCTGGCTGTTCTATTAAGAAGTTTTTTAATGTATTATAACGAATACCAAAATATTTGCCGCCACTACGTTTTACGCTCACGTCACTGCCGTCCAGACCCCAAAAGGGCATATTATCGCCTGTCTTTAATACTGAATTAAAAACATTAATACTGAACAAAAATACAAAGGCCGTTATGGAAACACCGATCAGATCATATAAATCTCTTTTTTTACCTTCTAGCAGGCTTTTAACCCCCAATATAATTGGAAGCGAGATATAGCGAGCCGAACGAATATGTAATACCAAGTATTTAGCAGCTTTGGGTTCTGGAGCTCCAAATCGAATTGAAGTTGCTGGCTTTATTAAACTTGCCTTCCGTCCTGACAATCCTGATACGATAACAACCAGCGTCATCAAAATAATGAAAGAGATTAAACCAGGTTCGAAAATATTCAGTTCCGTAGAAGACGTACCTATGGATCTTAACATCATTGCGAGGAGGAATTGACTTACATAATAACTTGCAAACGCACCAAAGGGTAATGCGAGTAAGGCAAGAAAAATAAATTGCACCTGAAAAAGGGATACAACATTACGAGGAGTATAACCAATTGATTTCAAAACACCGAATGTTCTGTAATTAGCAATAATTTCGCCTGATATTGTTGAAGAGATTATAAATAGGGCAACAAATAAAGAAATTACCCCAAAAACTAAAACCATAATGCCAAGCATATCCACAACTGAAGAATATGACTTTACCGTATCATCATATGAAATATATCCGCCGCTAAACCCGCCACCCATATGAGTATTAAATGCTTCCCAGAGGCCTTGAACATCTTCAATATTTTTAACACGAATACCAAGACTATAATTGTTTAATGAATCAAATGAGGCAAGACTTATAAGTTCATCAGGGCCTACCCAAGCACGTTCTGGATTAACAAATCCGCTTGAATACTGTGGATCTACTACAATAGCGCTAATTTTATAGGGTTTTGCTCCGCCCTCCAAGGGCATTTCAAGTATATCCCCCACATGTAATTTTGCAGATTGTGCAGTAGCACTTGCTAGCCAAATTTCTCCCTCACCAGGATAGGGTTTCTGCTCCCCCTCCAGAAAAGCAAGATGATCATGCTTCATTCCGTTCCTTGGCATTTCAGTCAATACTAAATATGAGCCTAAGGCTATGCCATTATGAACAGGACGGCTTGAGGTTTGTAATGTCGGCAACAGTACATCAACACTTTCAACCTTGTCACTGGATTGCCACCATTTATGGATGTCATCTGAGTTATATATTCGAGCATCAAAACTAAGCATTATATGAGATGCGTTTGACTTGTTCATCATATCAACGATAGGACTGCTAAATCCTTTTAATGACACGAGTGCCGTCATAAACATCATTGTTGATAAGGCAATAGTAAGAAACACAATACAGCTGCGCAATTTATTCCGCTTTATATTGCAGACTGCAATTAGGAAGAGCCCTCTTAACTCCTGAAATACAGTCCAATTATTATTCAGATTTGGCATCTCTTACCACCCCTGCTCTGCTAGCCATAAGAACAGTTGCTTTTCACGATCTTCGAGAGAAGTTGAAGGATCATCAAAACGATATTCACCATGAACCTGGCCATCTTTTAAATAGATAATCCGATTACCTCGACAAGCCCCTTTGAGATCATGAGTAACCATGAAAATGGTTTGCCCTTCTGCAGCAAGATTAGAAAAATAGTCCAATACCTTTATACCGGATGCACTATTGAGCGCCCCTGTCGGTTCATCCGCAAAAAGTATTTTGGGCGAATTAATAAGAGCGCGGGCTATCGCAGCCCTCTGCTGCTCTCCCCCTGACACTTGCGAGGGAAGACGCTTTCCCAAATCCCCAAGCCCCAAGCTGTCTAACAGACGAAGAGATTTATTCTCCAATTCAGCCTTCGGCGTACTACCCAGAAAGCCCGCCGCCATAATATTTTCCAAAAGGGTTAGGTTAGGGATAAGATTAAAAGCTTGAAACACAAACCCCATTTCACTGCGCCTTAATAAGGCCAGCTCCCTTTCTTTCATTTTGGAAATTTCATAGCCACTACAGACGACCTTTCCACTTGAGATATCTTCCAGGCCACTCATCAAATAGAGCAAAGTTGATTTGCCCGATCCGGACGATCCCATTAGAACTGTAAAGTCGCCTGCCATAACCTCAAGATCGACGCCTCGAACAACATCAACGCCGACACCCTCGCTTTGAAATGTCTTAAATAGGCCACGACAACTTAATATTGGATTATCCATCACTTCTGACCTTTCTTCCTATTTAAACCTTAAAGTTTTATTCTTAATTGCATCAGAAGCCATCATGAGCTTAATATTTTCAATGGCTTTTTTGGCCTCAAAAGACAGCGCATCTTCAATATTTTGTCGTATAGAATGGAGCAAGCCATGCTTAATATCTCGCAATGCATTTTCTGAATATTTCTTTAAATCGTCTGCTACACGAAATATTTCTTCAATAAGCTTTTCAGGCGGCACAGTTTCACCTAACAACCCCATTTTTCTTAAATCATCCGCAGAATATTTCTTTCCACTTGCCATCATCTCGATAGCCTTCTCAGGTCCGATTCTATTAGGTAAAATAAAGGTCGCAGCACCTGTCGCAAATAATCCATATTCCATTTCTGGCAAGAACACCCCCGCATCTGACGCCCAAAAACTCATATCTGCATTTAATACCCAAGAAAACCCCGCCCCGATTGCCCAGCCCTGAACTGCACATAGCACCAGCTTGTCATTAAACATTATTTCCCTAGTAATATTCTGCAGAACTTCAACCCCTTGCGTAATTGTTTTAAGGTCAAACAAGTTTCCACTTAACTCTTGCAAATCATCGCCCGCACAAAAGGAGTTGCCTTCTCCATAGAGTACGATCAGCTTACATGCGGGATCTGCATTCATTTTTTTTAAACCATTAAGCAAACCCAATGCCAAGGCCTGATTTATTGCATTTAATTTGCTAGGTCGGTTTAAAGTAATTATTCCAACCTGATCAACTATTTCAAATTTAACCGCATTATTCATACTAAATTCCAATTATTTACTTTCTATTCGGCCTATTACCCAACTGAACTACCACCGACTAAAGTCGGCGGGTTCGGTAGGGGTAACTGAAGCTTCCTTTCTTAAGGGTACGCATCCGACGCTCTCTTGATTTAATTTGTCACTTCGAAAGTGGTGGATTTAACCGTTTTATTGGAATTAAATATTTCCTTGTCGTCATTTTTCAGGACATAATAATTATACAATAATGACGTCATATTCATTTATAATTCTAAAGAAAAATTCACGAGAGATAGTATTATATAATCTATAATACTATCTCTGACAAAAAACCAATCTACGCCCCTAATCTCATAAACTCTTTCGCCAAATCTGATTTAACATTCTCTGGAAATTTACCATATAGTGTACGAAACCATATCACAGACAAACATTCACAATAGGCATCGTTACTAAAATCATCCATACCAATTATTTCTTCTAGATAAAGCGACTTATTAAAGGCAATACTGCTCGCCACATCATCCATCATTGAACCCATAGCATGCACAGCAATAAAGGCAGTTCTAAAATCTAATTCTGGCCTATTCTTAACAACATCCTTAGCTATTCTCCGATATATTCTATTATTTGCTTCATGATGCAGATTTGAAAATTCTGGGTTCTCAATCCTCATACCGATAGCACACCGCATTAGCCCAGGATTTATTCGAGCATTATCTAAATAGGCCAAGTTAGCTAAATTAATGGATTCAAAGGCATCGTCATTATCAATTTGAGCAATATGTTGAAAATACATATCAATAAATTCTGACAAAACCTGCTCAACAACAACTGAGCTATTTTCAAAGTAAATATAAAACGTACCAGGAGCAATACCCGCCTGATCACAAATATCAACAACACGAAGATCCCTATAACTTATCCTGTCCAACAGCTTAACTATAGAAATCTTAATTCGATTTTTCGTTTTTTCGCCCTTACTTATTTTCCCCTGCTTCTCCTCTCTCTCTTTCAGGAAAATATCGTACCTCATAAGCTTATTCATATAGCAATTCCTGCCCAATCAATCTGTTTTTAGTCAATTTCAAAATCACCTAAGTCTGCTATCACAGCCCTATGTAATATAATGGATTTTGCCTATCAATTCACGTCTTACCGCTGATAGTTCTTTTGACGCTTAGCCTCCAGATCAGAGATGGCAACTATTCCGATATTTTCTATGAGCGCAATAGATAATTCATTTTCAGGATAATATGTAAACACTAATTCATATACAAGAATCCGTCCTGTGCGAGAGCATTTTTTCTTATTATTCGTCTATTCACTATATAAAAAAACCATCTGCGTAATTTATCTTTTAGAAGCCTTTAATTCACCCACTTTAAGCAAAATTGAGCCTATATCTTCCCCCATCAAACTCCCAGACAATACCTCAATAAAGACTTCATGTTCAAATAGGCTATATAACAACTGCTATAAAACTAGTCACATTCGAATAGGTCCTCTGGCAAGCAGAAAACAATCCGATGTAAAGCTTGAAATAAAAGCCTCTTCATATATCTATCATTATAGAAGGAAGAGGCTTTTATCTAAATTTCAATTAATAAGAAAACCGAGCTTCAACACCTAAAGTACGCGGTCTATTTTGATGCAGGCGTGGCCGATTAGGTGTTTCAACGGACAATGAACGGCTGTCCCCAAAGGTAGTGATTTCGTTCAGTAAATTATCGGCAAAGATCGACAACTCCCACTTTTCCAGAACGGCCGTTGCCCGAAGATCGAACAGATTTATAGCTTCACGTGTCCTCGGCGGGGTAGATTCTCCTGGAACATGATTGTTAAAACTTATACTTTCACCAATATAACTATAGTCAGCGCGAAGCCTACCGTCTACACCATTGGCAATAGCAAATTCATACTCAGCCGTTGCTGAGAAAGTCCATTTTGGAATATGCTGAACGCGAGTGCCAGGCACTGAAACTGGAGAATTACTCAAGCCCGACTCAGTAATTTTAGCATCCGTATAGCCCACGGACGCAGCCACGACAAACCCTTCAGTCACAGCAACAGACGTTTCAATTTCAAAACCTTTGCTGACGACGGTACCACTATTTACTGTAAACCCAAAACCACAATCAAGTGTAATATTTTGTTGAATATCACTCCAGTCAACCCAGTAAGCAGCCCCGTTCAACTGAACCCGATTATCCGCCATAGTTGTCTTCGCGCCAACTTCGTAACTCCAGATGCTATCCGATTTAAAGGATTTCCCGTCTTCTGGATTCGGAAATCCGGCATCTTCCAAGGCGTCTCTACAAAAATTAATAGGAGCAGCATTTACACCACCACGACGAAACCCTTTAGAGGCAGAAGCATAAACCATTCCATCATCTGAATAGCTATACTCTGCGGCAAACTTAGGATTAAATCCATTATTCTTACCAAAACTGGGCTCAACGGCTGATGTAGGATCTAATCCCACAAAACCACCTATCTCACCATTAGAATCAATTTTGGTTTCAAACCAACGCAAACCAGCAGTTATTTTCAGCTTTTCAGTAAGCTCGTATGATGCCTCTCCAAACAAGGCTACTTCTTTAATGTCGCCTCTATATATCTGGGAATAACCGGTATCATTGATACCGAGAAAGTCAGTTCCTAACGGCAATCCAAACAGGGTATTAACAATTTCAGTTATTCCTTCGCCTCTTTGCAGTATATCATTTTTCACGCTTGTGTCTGAATAAAACCCGCCAACGACAACCTGAAACGGGCTATCAAAATCTGACACGAACCTGATTTCAGCCACATTTCCCTGAACTTCACCATCTCTTACACTGCCTGATGCAACAGGTGCTACAAAAAATGGAGCACCCGCAAAAAAGCCAAACCAGCTCATTAGTTCGGATACATCTTCTACATCACGTGTGTTTCTATCCCAACGGCTAAAACTACCAAATAGAGCCCCTGATCCGGTATCTGCCTCAAAACCAACCGAAGCGTGGTACCACTCATCGTCCGACCGCTCCTGAATATTAAAGGCCCTTCTGTTAACATAATTCCCAGGTTCATTATCAGAAAGAGACAAACCATCGATACCAGCTTTCTGGTAATTGATACGACCATTAAGAGTTAGCCAGTCATTGGCCAGAAATTTAACTGCCGCCTGCACACCCCTAACATCGTAATCATCAATATTCTCCGTGGAAGCAAAATCAGCTGTTGAAAAAGTCGTCGGCAGCCCAGTAATAGGGGAAACTGGTGAATAGTCACTATGCTCACGGTCAAAAATACCTTCTTCATACTGATAATAACCTACAAGTCTTATGGCCATTTTATCGGCAATAACAGGCAAGTTCACCACGGCATCCATCAGATAGTTTAAGCCACCCTCCTTGGTATTAGATGCGCCCACATGACCTTTGACTTCAATTTCAGTCAGGTTAGGCTGCTTCGTAATGAAGCGAACTGTTCCTCCCATAGAACGTGCCCCATATAAAGTACCCTGCGGTCCACGCAATACCTCTACTCGTTCAAGGTCAAGCACAACTGGAGCCATGCTTTCTTCCATTGGAGTATCATCTATATAGAAACCTGTAGTACCAATACCAAAAATGCCTCGAATGGCAATGCTTCTCGACCGAAGACCGCCATCGTTAGAAGCCGCAAAAGTCAAATTAGGTACTCTTACCGCAAAATCCTCAAAAGAAACATCACCAGCACGCTCCAAGTCCACACCCGTAAATGCCGTAATCCCCATGGCAACATCTTGTAGACTCTGTGAGCGTTTTTGTGCAGTAACAAAAATTTCCTCTAATGAAATTATATTATCATTATTCATTTTTTCTTCTTCAGCAAAGGACCTTGTCATTTGCGTCAGGGCAATAATAGATGTCGCTCCGATTATTGCGTACTTAAAATTACTTTTCATTTTCTTCTCCATGATATTTTTCATTTTATCTCCCTCATATTTCATAACCATTGAATTTTAATCGCAAAACAATACCTATGATAATAAACAAATATGAAGTCACTTTCATTTTTGTCAAGTAAAATTTGTAGATATATTGTTACTCGCGGGACATTTCCTTTAACCTCCCAGTTTTGGAAAAAGGAGACGTTTATGACCAAAGATCAACGCGAGAAACAACACAAGTTGCGGAGACTTCAACACGCTGAAGAGACTGGACACACGGCTGCTTCAGATTTGTACAGCAGGTGGCGCACTTGCAGGTGCGGTCAGAATAACGGGAACTGGTCTCAGTTTTCCCCAAACAGCTGAGCCGTGTCATGCAGCCAGATACCGCCACTCAACAAGCTGCGCGGATCGGAAGTCCTTAAAATAATGACGCTTGGCGAGGTGGCGATCTCCGTAAAAATGATTGAATATCTGGTCGTGGATGCCGTCGAATTTCTGCGAACTTTTGTAAGGATTTATCGCTTCTGAACTTGTCCATACTGCGTTTCGTTCCTCGGAAAACCAGGTGGCTATTCTCGGCTCGATTATTCTCCCACCTGCCCATCGACTGAATGTGGGCCAGGCCCAATTGGCGCAGGGCGTATGTATAGGATGCCAACCGGTCCGTGACGATCTGAGCAGGCCTACCATACTTTTTCATCAATCTTTTGATTAAGTTATACGCGGCTTTCTTGTCACGTTTCCTGGTCACTACGGCATCCAGAACGACACCTTCATGATCCACGGCATGCCATCAATAGCGCCGCTCGCCGCCCACTTTCACAAACACTTCATCCAGGTGCCAGCGCCAGTTTGAGAATTGCCGGTGGCGGATACAGCGTTTCTTAATCTCAGAAGCGAGGATGGGAAACGGACGTACACCATTACGGCCAAGCCGGATGATTAAAGCCTATGGTATTGGCTCCAATCTGGTGCGTCTTTCCATCGGTATCGAGGACGCCAGTGACCTGATCGCCGACCTGACACAGGCACTGGACGCAATTTAAGTCACTATGATTGTCAAAAACAAAGCCAAAGGGATGCTTGGCTCGGAGACGTTTTGCAGCTGACCAGATTATTGAGAATCCGTGAGCGACGCCGTCAGGATAACCTGAACGCGTCTCAGTTTATCCCAAGCGGGCAGATTATATCATGTAGACAAAGTCGCTGCTCTGCAGACCGGAAAGTCTTAAAGTAATGGCCTTGGTAAGGTATCCATCTCTATTTAAAGTGATTGAACAGCTGGTCCCAAGTAAAGGCTTCAGCGTCAAAATAAAAGCTGGCAACAGCTGGATCAAGTCAAGGCACTGTCTCCGTCTGGAGACACTTCGCCGGAAAAGCAGTGCTGTCCCCTACAAACCACTGGCCTGTTGTGTAAGGCCATGGCTGCATGGTGTCGTTGAATCGGCAATTGCAGGAGGGTTTATGCGAGATATGATCAGGGACTGGGTGGCGCGCAGGCAGGTGAAACGAGGTACAGATTCTCCTTCTCGCCCCTCTGGCAAGTCGGGTAAGATTGTGCGGTGCCTGGAAGCGCCTGGAGCGGTTTCCCTTGATGACCTGGCGCACCTCACCGGCTGGAAGGCCCCGACAATACGCGGGGTATTGAGCCGGCTCCGGGCCCGGGGCTTTGATACCCGGCGAGAGAAGCAGGGTGGTATCACCGTCTACCAACTGGAAAGGCGGTAAGTCATGGCAGCTGTCAATGTGCGAACAAACCGGCTTTCCTCATCAAGGGCTCAGCGAGACCGGAAAAGTGTTAAACCAGCCCGGCTTGTTCTTGACCTTGCTGCTCTTCCCTCCCTGTCCCATCAGACACTTAAGGAACGGTGGGCAGAGATGTTCGGTGTCACTGTTCCCGCAGGCCTGAGCCGACGGTTGATGATATATGCCCTGGCATATGAACAGCAGGCCCAGCAGTCGGGGCGGCTAAAACCACACGTCAGGCAGCAGTTGCAGGAGCTGGCAGGTGTGGGTATCTCATCGCTGCCCGTAAGGACAGCCCTTGCCCCCGGCACACGGTTGATGCGGGAATGGCGGGGCACGGTCCATGTCGTCGATGTCACGGATGACGGGCTGGTCTGGAATGGACGATTATTCAAGTCCCTCTCGGCCATTGCCCGAACCATCACCGGCACCCGCTGGAGTGGACACCGGTTCTTCGGCTTGCGAAAGAGGTCAGATGCCCCGCCTATGGCTACCAACAATCGGATCAGGAGCGCTGCTGCTGACACCCCAAGCGCTTCGGACCTTATGAGAGAAAGCTCAACTGGACCGGAGGAACCAAAGCCCCCGAGTATACAAGACAAAGCCAGCACTAAAAGTGACATCTCTCAGCCACCCCGCAACATCGGTGCCAAAAACTCCGCCTCCGGGCCACCGGATAACGTCGGCACCGCAGCCGCTGGTTCAGAGGTTGTCAACGAAGCCGTTGAGGCTGATACGCCACTCCATCCCCACGGACTGGAGACCACCTCATGATGAAGCTCCGCTGTGCTGTTTATACCCGCAAGTCCACAGAAGACGGGTTGGAACAGGCCTTCAACAGTCTGGATGCCCAGCGGGAGGCCTGTGAAGCCTATATCAGGTCACAAGCCTCTGAAGGGTGGACCTGTCTGGAGGGTCGCTATGACGATGGCGGATTCTCGGGTGGGTCCATGAACCGGCCCGGGCTACAGAAGCTGCTGGGGGATTTGGACAGAGGTCAGATTGATGTGGTTGTGGTCTACAAGGTTGACCGGTTGACCCGGTCCCTCCTGGACTTCGCCCGGATCATTGAGAAGCTGGATAGTCAGAATGTGTCCTTTGTCAGTGTGACCCAGTCCTTCAATACAACATCCTCCATGGGCCGATTAACCCTGAACGTGCTTCTGTCCTTTGCCCAGTTTGAGCGGGAGGTTACCGCCGAGCGGATCCGGGACAAGATTGCCGCTTCAAAGAAGAAAGGCATGTGGATGGGCGGGGTTGTGCCGCTCGGCTATGACCTGAAGGACAGAAGACTTTATATCAACCAGACAGAAGCCAATACAGTTCAATGGTTGTTTGAGACATACCTCGACCTCAAGAACGTCAAGCACCTCGCCCAGGCCGCCCGGGAACAAGGCCTGTTCAGCAAACGCTATGTTCAGGCCAGTGGCAGAACAGTAGGCGGTCATCCCTTTTCCAGGGGACAGCTGGCTTATCTCTTGAGGAATCCGCTCTATATCGGTAAGGTCCGGCACAAGGACAAGGTCTATAACGGAGAACATGACGCCCTCATCGGCCCTGACCTCTGGGAGAAAGTTCAAAGCCTGCTCGATGCAAATGGTCCGGGCAAAAACAGGCACCAGACAATACCGTCCCCGTCCTGGGCCGCTGGGCTACTTCACGATGATACGGGTGAGCGGATGATTGCCAGCCACACCAGCAAGGGCGGCAGACGATATCGTTATTATATCTCTGTCTCCCTCCGGGACAGGAAGACAGACTCGCACAAGGGCTGGCGCCTGCCCGCCCGACAGGTTGAGGATATTATCCTGACCGGCATTCTTGATCTGCTGAAGGATCCGGTTCGCCTGCTCAAGATGATTGGCGATACCGCACTGACATCGACCAGACTGGACAGGGCCAACAGCTTCTGCACCAGACTCTCGGGCCTTCTGAAGACAGCCCGGGAGCAGCATGACGCAGATACCTTCAAGGATACCCTCTGTCCTCTTCTCCACCGGATAGATATCAGCCTGTATGAGATCAACATCACCCTTGACCCTGTGCAGCTTCAGCAACAGCTGGGGTGGGTGGGATCGCAGAACAATTCCCAAACCCGAGGCCCAAAACACACAAGCCACAGGTATGAAGATCAGAGACATGAAGGTCTTGAGCACAATGATCATGAGCATGAAAGTCTTGACCATAAAGCAGGGCAACATGCTCTCGCAGAATACATTGATGAGATTGATGGTATGGCAAAGGCATTGATACCGCATAGAGGTCCTGACGCCCCGACGCCCCGGATCATCATCCCCGTTCAACTGAAACGCCGGGGCGTCGAGATGAGGATTGTCATGGCCGGCCAGCAGACCGAGCCCAAACCAACGGATGAGGCTCTCGCCAGACTGGTCGCCCGGGCCCATTGCTGGTTCGAGGAACTGAAAAGCGGCAAGACCCCAAAAGTCCAAGATATTGCCAGAAGAGAAAAGATGTATCCAGCGGATGTCAGTCGCATCCTGCCGCTTGCCTTCCTGGCCCCCGACATTGTCACCGCCATTCTGGAAGGTACCCAACCTGTCGATCTCACCGCCTGGAAACTCAAGCGTCTCAAAGACCTTCCTCTCGACTGGCAGGCACAGAGAGAGCTTCTCGGCTTCACCTGAACAGACATTCCTGAAACAGTATTCCTGAACCGACGGGCCTGAACCTGTGTTCCTGATTATCTCACAGCCAACCTGACCTGAGGGGAGGGTCAGCCTCAAGAGTTGTGAACCGGATAATGCATTTATCCTTGAAGGCTCTCGCCCCGGAAACAAGGGTCTAATATTTTATCTTCAAGAATTTGCGGTTCGAGAGCACGGTTGCGTTCCCTTTTTCCAGTCCCGCGCCAATCCAGCGGATTGGACGCCAGAAGCCAAACAGAGACCAGGGCTCAAAATGGCCAGATCCTGACCGCTTTTACCGGTCTCCGGTCCAACCCGGCGCGCCAAATCCCGCAGGTCTGCGGGACATACAGCCAGAACCGGTAAATCGTTCTATATCAATGAGATGAGTGGTGGAGCCAGGCGGAATCGAACCGCCGACCTCTTGAATGCCATCCAAGCGCTCTACCAACTGAGCTATGACCCCATATCACCCTGCTGATCAACAGTTTCAGCAGGCATATATCTTCCCCGGCAGGTATGACCCGAAAGGGTCACATGCGGCCGGGGGCCGACAAGGCCCGTAATCTATGTCGCGTTTTGCCCAAGATCAAGACATCATTGCACGATGATGCATTTTTTCCCGCACAAACCCGCAAAAGGCATCCAGACAACCCGAAAGAAGCTGCACGCGACACAGAGAACGCACCCGAATATTATTCGTCATTACCGCCCTTGGGCTTGTCGATCACGGCGGTGACATCATCATCGTCATCGTCGTCATCCAGCAGATCATCGTCGATGTCATCGTCATCGATATCTTCCAGATCGATGTCATCATCGTCCAGCAGATCGTCATCATCGTCCTCGGCCTCCTTGGCCGCCTTTGCTGCTGCAGCAGCAGCCTTGGCGTCAGCCTTGTTCTTGGCGGCAACAATTTCGGCATGACCTGCCGACTGTTTGCTTTTCAGCACCGACTCAGGTTCGAACGTCTGACCGCACGAGACACAGACAATCGGTTCGTTCTTCATATCGTAAAATTTGGTGCCACACTTCGGACACACACGCTTGGTTCCCCATTCGGCTTTTGCCACGGTTCACTCCCTGCAGTTCAATTGGTCTCTGGATTCGTCCCTCCCATTGCCATGAACCGCCGCGCCTGTCAAAAATTAAATCATGGAAAGGCGCTATTTCTGCTCCAACTCTGAAATCTGGCCGGGTTTCAGCACACCTCGCCAGCTCTTCAGGAACTTCCCCTTTCTCTGCAACAGGTCTATATGATAAAGAGCCTGTGCAGAAATACTGCACCCTATTATAATGTCAGAATCACGAAAGCCGCATACCTTGCCAAACATGATTTCTTCCGCCGCCTCGCAATTAAAGGGGGACGTTACCGTACCGGGAGACAAATCCATCTCTCACCGCGCCCTTATATTCAGCGCCATGGCCGTCGGCAAAAGCACCATATCCGGGCTGCTTGAAGGCGAAGACGTGCTGGCCACGGCTGAAGCCTTGCGCAAGCTGGGGGCGGAGATTACCCGCAATGACGATGGCACATGGCATGTTTGGGGTGTGGGTGTGGGTGGTTTTTCAGAGCCCGCCAGTGTAATTGACATGGGCAATTCCGGCACCGCTGTCCGGCTTTTGATGGGGGCGGTTGCCAGCCATTCCTTTACAACATTTTTTACAGGTGATGCGTCCCTGTGCCGGCGGCCCATGGCCCGGGTCACAACCCCTCTGGGCCAGATGGGGGCCACATTCGTCAGCCGCGAAGGCGGGCGCCTGCCGCTTGCTGTGACAGGTCTGCCTGACCCCATGCCCGTCACCTACGAGCTGCCGGTCGCTTCTGCGCAGGTCAAATCGGCCATATTGCTGGCCGGGCTGAATGCCCGCGGCACCACAACCGTCATCGAGCCGGAACCTACACGCGACCATACAGAACGGATGCTGGCGTATTTCGGGGCGGAGATCACAACCGTCTCCCGGCCGGATGGCGGGCGTGTTATTTCGATCACCGGATATCCTGAACTGAAGCCCTGTACAGTTGATGTACCGGCAGACCCTTCATCCGCCGCCTTTTTAATTGTCGCGGCCCTGATCACCCCCAACGCCGAAGTTACCATAAAAAATGTCGGTGTAAATCCGTTACGCACCGGCCTTTTTGAGACCCTGCGGGAGATGGGCGGCGATATAGCCATGAACAATGAACGGATTGCCTGTGGCGAACCGGTAGCAGATATCGTCGTGCGATCGAGTGATCTGCACGGCGTGGAGGTTCCCGCAAGCCGCGCACCTTCCATGATTGACGAATATCCGGTTCTGGCCGTCGCGGCCAGTGCGGCCCAGGGCAAGACCGTCATGAAGGGGCTGGCCGAATTACGGGTCAAGGAAAGCGATCGGCTGGCCGCCATGGCAAAGGGACTTGCCGCCTGCGGCATCAATGTCGAAGAACTGCCCGACGGCATGATTGTAACAGGAGGCGCGCCGGTAAAAACACCTGCCACGCCCATTGAAACAGATATGGACCATCGCATCGCCATGTCATTTCTGATTCTTGGCCTGATTGCCGAAAACGGTGTATCGATAGATGACGGGACCATGATCAATACAAGCTTCCCCGGTTTTGCCAATACCATGAACACATTGGGCGCGCGAATCACTTGACGGAAAAACATATGATTATTGCCATCGATGGTCCGGCCGCAGCCGGTAAAGGTACACTGGCCCGACGACTGGCAAAACATCTGAACTTCGCCTATCTGGATACCGGCTCACTGTACCGGGCGGTGGGTCTGAAGCTGTTGCGCCAGAACAAGTCAGCCAGTGATCAGGCCGCAGCACTGGACGCCGTTCGCACGCTGACACCGGAAGACCTTCAGGACCCCAGCCTGCGCGATGACGCCGTGGCCGCCATGGCGTCCG
This sequence comes from Sphingomonadales bacterium, assembly GCA_965227345.1. Lineage (GTDB taxonomy): Bacteria > Pseudomonadota > Alphaproteobacteria > Sphingomonadales. The sequence continues at coordinate 2,477,298 of OZ245755.1, read as the reverse complement.
GTGTTGCTGTTCTTCCCGAGGTTCGGGCCGCACTCCTAGGTTTTCAGCGGAATTTTGCGCTTTCACCACCTGTTGACGGCGCCCGCGGATCCATACTGGATGGCCGTGATACAGGAACCGTCGTCTGCCCGGATGCGGATCTGAAATTATTTGTCACGGCGGATGTAACCGCCCGTGCCACCCGACGATTTCAGGAACTTGAAACAGCCGGGCAGGATGTCAGATTTCAGACAGTTCTGGACGAGATGATTGCCCGCGACGCCCGGGACAGCAAGCGAAGTGCAGCCCCCCTGACCCGCGCCCAAGACGCGCACTTGCTAGACACAACGAATTCCGATATAGACAGCGTGTTTCAGACTGCGCTGAAGCTTGTTTCAAGCAAAATGCCGACGAAATAGCCTGATATCGAACCTGATGTTGGGGCCCGCAGGGGTTTTTCTCGATATTTTTCTGCCAGGCGGCATATTCTGAAGCACCGAATAACATCTGCATGTGCAGAGAGACCGTCGGATACAACCGGCTGGCCCGAATATTGAAGAATGATTTTTAGGAGACACAATGTCAAATCAAACTGCGGCAGCACAAGCTGCCCAACCAACTAAAGAAGATTTTGCGGCCCTTTTGGACGAAAACCTTGGCGAACAGGGCCGCTTTGAAGGCAAGGTCGTTACCGGCACCATCATCGCCATTGAAAATGACGTCGCTATTATTGATATCGGACTGAAAGCAGAAGGCCGGGTTGAACTGAAGGAATTCGGCACACCGGGCAAGCCATCCGAGCTGAAAGTCGGCGATACAGTAGAAGTATTCGTTGACCGCATCGAAAATGCTGCGGGCGAAGCAATCCTGAGCCGCGAGAAAGCGCGCCGTGAAGAAGCCTGGACATTGCTTGAAAAAGCGTCCGAGGCAGGTGAGCGTGTTGAAGGTATTATCTTTGGTCGGGTCAAGGGCGGCTTTACAGTTGACCTCTCCGGTGCCGTGGCTTTCTTGCCGGGCAGCCAGGTCGATATTCGTCCGGTTCGCGATATCACACCGCTTTTGAACATTCCACAGCCTTTCCAGATTCTGAAAATGGACCGCAAGCGCGGCAACATTGTTGTGTCCCGGCGGACCATTCTGGAAGAGACACGGGCAGAGCAGCGCAATGAACTGATCTCCACACTGAAAGAAGGTCAGGTTGTTGAGGGTGTCGTCAAGAACATCACCGATTATGGTGCATTCGTTGATCTTGGTGGCATTGATGGCCTGCTGCACGTCACGGATATTTCCTGGAAACGCGTCAACAATCCGTCAGAAGTTCTGGAAGTTGGCCAGACTGTAAACGTCCAGATTATCCGCCTGAACAGCGAAACACAGCGCATCAGCCTTGGCATGAAACAGCTGGAAGCTGATCCGTGGGACAGCATCGGTGCGAAATATCCGATCAGCACCAAACTCAGCGGCCGCGTGACCAATATCACTGACTATGGCGCATTCGTTGAACTTGAAGCCGGTGTCGAAGGTCTGGTCCATGTCTCTGAAATGAGCTGGGTCAAGAAAAACGTTCATCCGGGCAAGATCGTTGCAACCAGCCAGGAAGTCGAAGTTATGGTGCTGGAAGTTGATCCTGAAAAACGCCGGATCAGCCTTGGCCTGAAACAGTGTGCAGACAATCCCTGGGATGCATTTGCAGCGTCTCATCCGATTGGCACTGAAATCGAGGGCGAAATCAAGAATACAACTGAATTTGGTCTGTTTGTTGGTCTGGAAGGCGACGTTGACGGCATGGTTCACATGTCTGACATCGACTGGAACAAGTCCGGCGAGGACGCCATTCAGGGTTATTCCAAAGGCGACGTTGTTAAAGCCGTTGTGCTGGACGTTGATGTTGAAAAAGAACGCATCAGCCTTGGCATTAAACAGCTTGGCGGTGATCCTATTGCTTCCGCTGAACTCAAGAAGAACGATACCGTCACCTGTACAGTTTCGCAGGTTCAGGATAATGGCATCGAGGTCACCGTCGGCGACACCGATATGAAAGCCTTTATCCGTCGTGGTGATCTGGCACGTGATCGTGGTGATCAGCGTCCGGAACGTTTCGCACTGGGCGACAAGCTTGATGCGATTGTCACCAGCATTGATCGCGCCAGCCGCAAAATCGGCCTGTCGATCAAACATCTGGAAATCCGGGACGAGAAAGCTGCTGTGGAACAATATGGTTCCAGCGACAGTGGTGCCAGCCTGGGTGATATTCTGGGCGCGGCCATGGACAAGGCCCGCGAAACCACAGACAAGAAGTAATCTGTCTTGATAATCGACGCGAGAGGATGCCTTTCGCGTCGATTCCCTTCGGGGAACAATCTCTTACACATTACCGGCAACTGATGGACGACGGATATGTCACAGGATATTGATACCCTTATTGACAGACGGAAGCTTAAACGTCGCCTGTCATTCTGGCGTGTTGCAGCCATTCTTACCATCATTATTCTGGCGGGCGTCCTGTTTGGCCGTCTGTCGCCCATTGCGATCGACAATTATGTCGCCCGTATCTCCGTTGATGGCATTATTACAGAAGACGACGCGACAATCGCCACCTTGCGAAGAATTGCCGCAGACGATGGTGCCAGGGCACTGGTCGTGCGAATCAATAGCCCCGGCGGCACAACAGCCGGTTCTGAAGACCTGTTTCACGCGCTTCGCAGGGTTGCCGACCAAAAACCTGTGGTCGCGGTCATGGGCACGCTAGCCGCATCGGGCGGTTATATTACAGCCATTGCAGCCGATCATATTATTGCCCGTGAAACGACCATCACAGGGTCAATTGGCGTCATTATGCAATATGCGGAACTGTCGGGCCTGTTTGAAAAAATTGGTGTCAATATGGAAGAAGTCAAAAGTGCGCCCTTGAAAGGTGAACCCTCTATTGACAAACCCCTGTCCGACGATGCAAGAACAGTCCTTCAATCCATGATTGATGATAGTTATCAATGGTTTGTCGGCCTCGTGTCCGAACGTCGCGGCCTGCCACTGGATACCGTTATAACCTTGGCTGATGGCCGCCCCTATACCGGGCGACAGGCAAAGGCGAATGGTCTGGTTGATGAACTGGGTGGCATGGAAGAAGCCAGAAGCTGGCTGGATACCAGCCACGAAATATCCGCTGATTTGCCAATTGTGGATGTCGACCGCACCGCCAGGGAACGGTTTCTGGAGGATTTTGCCAACTCAATCTGGAATGGTGTTGGCGGGAAAGTCGCAATGCCACTTGACGGCATGACGGCAGTTTGGCAACCTCGACCTTAAGTGCTTGAAACGTCAGGCCTTCCATTATCCGGAATTGTTTGATATTCTCTGATCACTGCTCTGCGCCCAACACGTAAAGTAATAATATTCGACCCCGAGCCAGTGCGGCGATCATTCATTCTTGTTTTCGGCAAAACCGGCGGCATTCGAGAGGAAAAAAAGCGATGATCAAATCCGAGTTAATTGCCAAATTGGTTGATGCCAATCCTCATCTTTATCAAAGAGATGTGGAACGCATCGTCAATACGATTTTTGACGAAATTACAGATGCCCTTTCTCGCGGTGACCGGGTGGAACTTCGGGGTTTTGGCGCGTTTTCGATCAAACATCGTGCAGCACGTACGGGCCGTAATCCACGCACAGGCGAAAGTGTCGGTGTGGACGAAAAGTATGTGCCCTATTTCAAAACCGGGAAAGACCTGCGTGAACGTCTGAACGGTAAGGGATAAAGAAACCCTGCCGTGATATTTCTGAAAATCATAAAATGGGCCATTGTTGCCATTGCCACAGGGTTGTGTGTCCTTGTTGCTCTGGCAAATACGCTGGTTGTGCCTTTCAGCCTGGAACCACTCCCCCTTGACATTGAAACGCCCGTTTTCGGGATCGTCTTTATCAGCTTCTTTTTTGGTCTGCTGTCAGGGGCCCTGTTTCTGGCCATCAACAAGCTCAGGTCTCGTCGGCAAATCAGGCAGTTGAATAAGCGAATCACCGAACTGGAAGACCAGTTGTATGACAGCCATGAAGACGCCCACCAAACGGTCCCCCAGACCAGAAGACTTTTTGGCTGACTTCCCAGGACCCGTAAAATGATATCACATCCCGATATGACCAGCCCGGTCCTGTGTGCGCTGGATACAACCGACGCTGATGATGCCACCGGATTGACCCGTGAACTGGGTGACTCTGTTGGCGGTGTCAAGCTGGGGCTGGAATTCTTCAGTGCTTGCGGACGCAAGGGGTTTGAGCAGGTGGCGCAGACGGGCGTTCCGATTTTTCTGGACCTCAAGCTTCACGATATTCCCAACACAGTTGCCAAGGCCGTCAAGGCGCTGGTCCCGCTGCAGCCCTTCATGATGACCGTACACACAAGTGGTGGCCTTGCCATGCTAAAGGCGGCTGTAGCCGCTGCTGATGAGGCCGCAGAGGCCCATAACGTCACGCGGCCGATGATTGTAGGCGTCACGGTTCTGACCAGCCTTGACGGTGACGACCTGAAAAGGGTTGGCGTCCACCGCAGCACAGGCGCGCAGGTTGAAAAACTGGCCGATCTCGCCCTTGAAGCTCGCCTTGATGGCGTGGTCTGTTCCCCGCGCGAAATCATCAGCCTGCGAAAATCCTGTGGCCGTGATTTCAAGCTGGTCGTACCGGGAATCAGGCCGCTTGGCAGCGAGTTGAACGATCAGAAAAGGGTCATGACCCCGGGCGAGGCCGTCTCTGCCGGCGCCAGTTATCTGGTCATCGGCCGCCCGATAACCACTGCCAAAAATCCGGCGACAGCAGCACGAAAGATTGCAGCCAGTCTGAAAAGTGCTACATTCTGATATCATGCCTGACGAACCCTGCATAAAGGCCAAAATATGTGGCCTCAACGATCCGCACTCGGTCGAAGCGGCAGTGGCTGGCAACGCCGCATATACAGGCTTTGTTTTTTTTCCGCCGTCCCCCCGCAATCTGGAGCCCGCAAAAGCTGCCGAACTGGCCAGTCTGGTCCCGGCGCATATTGAAAAGGTCGGTGTGTTTGTCGACCCTACCGATCTTGAACTGGCTCTTGTGCTTGATAAATGCCCGCTTGATATCATCCAGCTTCACGGTACTGAACCGGTTGAACGCCTTGATCATCTAGGGGAAAAATTCGGTATCAGAATCATGAAAGCCTTTCCGATATCTGAGGAACGTGACGTATTGAATGCTGCACACTATGAAGATGCAGCCGACCTCTTGCTGTTTGATGCAAAACCGCCTAAATCTATGGCCAACGCCCTGCCCGGCGGCAATGGACTTGTCTTTGACTGGAAGCTTCTGGGCGCGCACAAGTGGAAAAAACCCTGGATGTTATCCGGTGGCATGACAAGTGATACGGTTGCCGACGCGACCAGAATAGCAAAGGCGCGTATTGTCGATGTATCTTCAGGGGTCGAACGCAAGCCAGGAGTAAAAGACCCCGCACTGATCAAGACATTCCTTGATATAGTGAATGGATTGACAGCAAGCAGCTCGTAAAACAGGACAGAAAGCAGACCGGCCACCCATGACAGATCAAAACACAGCGTATCAGAACAAGACTGGCGCGGCGCGCCCCAACTCATTACGCGCAGGGCCGGACGCCGATGGACATTTTGGCATATTCGGGGGCAGATACGTCGCGGAAACACTCATGCCGCTTATTCTGGAACTGGAAGAAGCCTATAATGACGCCAAGCAGGACCCGGCCTTTAAAGCCGAGTTTGATGATCTGATGACCCATTATGTTGGCAGGCCCAGCCCGCTTTATTTTGCGGAACGTCTGACCGAACATCTTGGCGGTGCGAGAATCTACTTCAAGCGCGACGAATTGAATCATACTGGCGCGCATAAAATCAACAATTGTATCGGCCAGATTCTGCTGGCCAAAAAAATGGGCAAGACCCGTATTATTGCCGAAACAGGCGCAGGGCAGCACGGCGTGGCCACTGCCACCGTTGCTGCACGCTTCAATATTCCCTGCGTGGTTTATATGGGTGCCAAGGACATTGAGCGGCAGCAGCCAAATGTTTTTCGGATGAAGTTGCTGGGCGCGGAAGTCATTCCCGTAACTTCGGGGTCCCGCAGCCTGAAAGACGCCATGAACGAAGCCCTGCGCGATTGGGTCACCAACGTTGACGATACATATTATCTTATTGGCACAGCCGCCGGTCCCCACCCGTTCCCCGAGCTGGTCCGTGATTTTCAGTCCGTGATCGGAACAGAGGCCCGCGCGCAAATCCAGGAAATGACAGGACGACTGCCAGACAGTCTGGTCGCCTCTGTGGGCGGCGGGTCCAACGCAATTGGCCTGTTCCATCCGTTTCTGGATGATGAAGGCGTCGAGATTTTTGCCGTGGAAGCAGCTGGCAAAGGACTGGATACCAAATTCCACGCTGCCGCAATTGCAGGCGGACGGCCCGGTGTTTTGCATGGCAACAAGACCTATCTTTTACAGGATGATGACGGACAAATTCTTGAAGCGGATTCGATATCAGCCGGGCTTGATTATCCGGGCATCGGTCCGGAACATTCCTGGCTGGCCGATATCGGGCGGGTCAATTATGTCAGCATCACAGACGTTGAAGCCCTGGAGGCTTTTCAGCTCTGTACCAGACTGGAAGGCATCATTCCGGCGCTGGAACCCAGCCACGCGCTGGCGTTCGTCATGAAAAAAGCGCCCACGCTTGCCAGTGACCATATTATGATTATCAACCTGTGTGGTCGGGGCGACAAGGATATATTCACCGTTGCCCGTGCCCTGGGTGTCGAAATTTAAAGTACGGTATTGCAGGAATTCTCAAGTATGACACCACCGATTTTATCCACAAAGGCCGGCCGACTTGAAGCCCGCTTTGCAGCCCTGAAAAAGGCTGGTCGTCCCGGGCTAGTGACCTTCATCACCGGCGGGGACCCTGATCTTGAAACATCTTTTTCCATTCTCAAGGGGCTGCCGGACGCGGGCGCGGATATCATCGAAATCGGCATGCCGTTCAGCGACCCTATGGCAGATGGCCCGGCCATTCAGGACGCTGGCCTTCGGGCACTGGCTGCGGGCACAACAGTGATCAGGTTACTGGATATGGTGCGGCGGTTCCGCCTGGAAGACACCGAAACACCTGTTGTCCTGATGGGTTATTTTAACCCTGTCCTGAATCATGGCGTTGACCGCTTTTTGAAAGACGCTCTTGCCGCGGGCGTCGACGGGCTGATTATAGTTGATACGCCACCGGAAGAAGACGGGGAATTGTGTATTCCCGCAATGAAGGCAGGTCTGCGCTTTATCCGGCTTGCGACCCCCACCACCGATGACGCACGCCTGCCAAAGGTTTTGGCGAACACGTCCGGCTTTGTGTATTATGTCTCGATCGCAGGCATCACCGGCACGGCAGCGCCGGACGCAAATATGGTGGGGCGGGCGCTTGAACGCCTGCGCAGGCATACCGATTTGCCTGTTGCTGTTGGTTTTGGAATCTCGACCCCGGCACAGGCCGCGGAAATGGCAAAAGTAGCGGACGCCGTTGTTGTTGGGTCGGCACTGGTTAAAATCGTCAAGGCAAATCTGGATGCCGACGGCAAGCCCGGCGCAAAGCTGGTCAGCAGCGTCCTGAGCTTTGTCACCGAGTTGAGTGATGCGGTATCGGCAGTGCCCGCAACCTCTAAAAATGTGTCTGAACGGACCGCAGGTTAGGAATTGATATGAACTGGATTACCAACTATGTACGCCCCAAAATCCGGGCGGTGCTTGAAAAGAAAAAGGAAACACCGGACAATCTCTGGTTCAAGTGCCCCAGCTGCGCCCAGATGGTTTTTCAAAAGGAATTTGCCAGGAATCTGTCCGTCTGTCCAAGCTGCGGGCATCATGGGCGCATCGGCCCCGTGGAGCGGATGAAACTGTTGTTTGACGGTGAAAAATACGAGACCCTGCCGCAACCGGAAGTGCTGGAAGACCCCCTGAAATTCAAGGACCAGAAAAGATATACTGAAAGACTGAAAGCGGCACGGTCAAAAACCGGCGATCAGGATGCACTCATTGTCGCAACCGGTAAGCTGGGTGGCAATGACGCGGTTATCGCCGTGCAGAATTTTGCCTTTCTGGGCGGGTCTATGGGCATGGGCGTGGGCGAGGCCATGATTGCCGGCATTCGAAAGGCCATAAAGCTGAAAGCGCCCTTTATCATTTTCACCGCTGCCGGTGGCGCCCGCATGCAGGAAGGTATCCTGTCCCTGATGCAGATGCCCCGCACAACCGTTGCGGTGGAAATGCTGCGTGAAGCAGGACTGCCCTATATCGTGGTCCTTACCGATCCCACGACAGGCGGCGTGACTGCATCCTATGCCATGCTGGGTGATATCGCTATTGCCGAGCCCGGTGCCCTGATCGGTTTTGCCGGTGCCCGCGTGATCGAAAGCACCATCCGGGAGCAATTGCCTGATGGCTTCCAGCGCGCCGAATATCTGCTGGAGCATGGCATGCTTGATATGGTCGTTGAACGCAAGGACCTGCGCGAACGATTGATCCACGTCACCGCCATGCTGACCAAAAGGCCTGCGCCTGCAGCCAGCGCCTAGCACCGGTACGTCAATGACCATCGCCAGACCGCTGCCCCAGAGTGACAGGATACTTGCGCGTCTGATGGCGCTGCACCCCAAGAAAATTGACCTGTCGCTGGGACGTATGCAGCGCCTGCTGGACCGTCTCGACAACCCCGAACGCCGATTGCCGCCGGTGTTTCATGTGGCTGGCACAAATGGCAAGGGCTCTACCTGCGCCTATCTGCGCGCCATGCTGGAAGCAGGTGGATACCGGGTGCATGTTTACACATCCCCTCATCTGGTCAGGTTTGCCGAACGTATCCGGCTGGCGGGACGGATCATTGACGAAGACAAGCTCGTTGAAGTGCTGGAACTTTGTGAACAGGCAAACGGCCCGGAACCCGTCACATTTTTTGAAGTCACAACAGCAGCCGCCATTCTGGCCTTTGCCAACACGCCTGCAGATGCCATCATTCTTGAGGTTGGGTTAGGCGGGCGACTGGACGCCACAAATGTTGTTGATCATCCACTGGTAACCGCGATTACACCTGTTTCCATCGATCATGAAGAATTTCTCGGCCAGACAATCGCACGAATCGCCACCGAGAAAGCGGGTATTGCCAAGCAGGGCACCCCCCTTGTTGTCGGCACACAGGAACCGGCGGCCTTGGACAGCATCAAAAAGGTTGCACAAACAGCTGGCGCAAGTGTTTCCGCGCAAGGGCCTGATTGGCAGGTCACACCGGTAGACAACGGCTTTCTGTTCACGGCCACTGCACCGGACGGCAAGCCGGTATCTCTCTCTTTCCCTGACCCGGCACTGATCGGCCCGCACCAGATCATGAACGCGGGCCTTGCGGTGGCCTGTATTCTTGTCCAATCCACATTTCCGCTATCACACAGTGACATGGCCAAGGGCCTGCAAGCTGCCCGCTGGCCTGCCCGGCTTCAGGATATAACACAGGCCCCGGGCCTGCCGACCTTGCCAACAGACACGCGTGTATGGCTGGACGGCGGGCACAATCCATCGGCAGGCAAGGCTCTGGGCCAGGCCTTTGAGAAAAAGGACCGCCCGCTCTATCTGGTCTCTGGCCTGATGGCGAACAAGGACGCTGCCGACTTCTTCAAGGCCCTGAAGAACTGCGCCACAGCCCTGTATACGATTGATATTCCGGGCGAGAATTGCCATCCGGCAGCAAAACTGGCAGGATACGGCAAACGCGGAGGTCTTGACGCACAGGCCGCCGATGATCTGGACGACGCCCTGCAGAAAATTCTGTCTGAAAATTCAGATGATCAGCCCTTTGATATTTTGATCTGTGGTTCGCTTTATCTGGCTGGTTATGCTCTGGCAAAATTCAATCTGTTACCAGACTAGAGCAGATTCAATTTAATCCTGGTCATATCCTGCTGCAGCAAAGTAGTTGATGGATTCTTTTGGCTGGAATTGCTCGATAGCTTTGGCGACGCTTGCCCATACTTCATCCATGGTGCGCGCTGCGGCTTGAATTCCGGACTGTATGGCGGGAGATATAACAGGCTTGCCCACACCGTGTCATGCTGAACTTGTTTCAGCATCCACAAATCCCATAGATGCTGAAACAAGTTCAGCATGACAATATAGATGACTAAAGACCTGTGAAGACAATGAAGCACAGATCAAGCCGCACGGGAACCCCCGGAATGACTCCGAATATGTTGAAATCGCTTTAGGGTCCTGACCCTGGAGTCTTTTGTCACAAAAAAGGCGCCGGGAACACCCGACGCCTTTCTGATCAGAATATTTCAGGCTTCACACCGAAGCGTTGATCCACTCAACAAGCTTGCTTTTTGGCAATGCCCCCATTTTCGTGGCATGAGGTTTGCCATTCTTGAAAATGATCATTGTTGGAATGCTGCGAATACCAAACTGCCCGGCCGTGTTCGGATTACTGTCAACGTCAACCTTGGCAATAGTCAGCTTGTCGCCCATTTCGCCGGATAATTCTTCCAGAACCGGCCCGATCTGCTTACAGGGGCCGCACCATTCAGCCCAGAAATCCACCAGTACAGGCTTGTCTGACTTCAGAACATCCTGCTCGAAACTGTCATCGGTAACTTTAGTCGTGCCCATCATATTTTCCTTTATCAATATTTTACCGGCATGGCCAAACCGGCGTGTCCGTATAGAGCTAATCTAGGAAGCGTTCCCCGCCCCGTCAAGGCCAACTCCGCATCACAGATTCATGTAGGCTAAAATAATACCGAATCCAGCATGTCCTTCGGCAGCTCCATCAGCTCAGGCCCATCCGTCCACAGCAACGCACATCTGATATTATGGTCGGGATAAATCGCCGCCAAAGTCCGTCGATAAGCCGCCATCTGGCGCACATATGCGTTGGCTGTTCCCCGCACATCATCAGGTGGCGGACGATTGGTCTTGTAATCAACCACCAGCACGTCGTCGGCCGTGATCGCCAGCCGGTCAACCTGCCCGGACATTGCTGCCTTGCCCACCAGCCCTGCAATGGGCACCTCAGCCCGGGACGACGGACCGAACAAGGCTGCCATTTCAGGATGAGACATAACCCGTTCAACTTCAGCGGCAATATTCTCAACCTCGGACACGTCAAGCCCCAAAGCCGACTGGGACAAATACCGCATGGCCGCGCCAGCCCGCTGATCCGGGCTGATGTCGGGCAAGGTCTCAAGCAACCGGTGGATCAGTCTGCCGCGTCTGAAACGCAAATTATCACGCCGTTTGTTTTCGGACGCCCGCAACGGACTGGCAACGGGCGGATCTTCATCCAAAGGCCGCGACGGGATAAGCGGCCGCGGCGGTGTCGGCTCATCAGGGGCCATATTTCGGGCCCATTGGGGCAAATGTTCCGCCTGCCTGACACCTTCGTCTATCTCGTCTTTCGCAGCGGGCGCGACCGTTTGCGCGGTCTGGAAGCGCCGGACAAGGCCCCAGTCCGGCACATCAATATCTTCAACCCCCGGCAACCGGTCAAAAGCTTCCCCCACCAGATCATACCAGCAGTCACTGGCCCGGCCCTTGGTATTCTCCCAGCCGGTAATGTACAGACGGTCTTCCGCACGGGTCAGCGCCACATACAACAGTCTTTTCTGTTCTTCCCCGGATTTTTGTTTCTGCTCCGTAATGATATCAGCGCAAAGACCCGCTGCATTTTTGGCCCCCGATGGCCAGAACATAAGGCGTGGTGACAAATTTTTCGCCCCAAAATCCGCCTGCTCCTGATCATCCGACCACAACAGTCCTACCGTGTTTCGAGGCATCTGCGTTGTATCGGGCATAAATACAATCGGGGCCTGCAATCCCTTGGCCCCGTGGATGGTCATGATCCGGACTTCGTCCCGGCCCTGATCCATATCGCGTTTGACTTCAGCCTGACCAGCCGCAAGCCAGCTCAGAAAGCCCTGCAGTGACGGTACGTGATTCTGCTCAAATCCAATGGACAGCGACAGAAACTCATCAACCGGGTCATTGGCATCATCCCCCAAACGGGCAATCAGCGCCTGCCTGCCTGTAAAATCCTGCACCGGAACCCGACGCTCCAGAATGCCCGAAAAAAACTCAAACGGCGGCGCATAATCCGCCATGGCCAATAAACCCTTAAGCCAGTCACAGGCCTTCTCTGCCTTGGGCGACGATCTTTCTTTCAAAACGGACCAGACCGTTCTGGTCCCGCGATTATACACCAGCGCAAACAGATCATCGTCATTCCAGCCAACAAACGGGCCTTTCAGAACCGTGGCAAGCGTCAGGTCGTCTTCCGGCAACAATACAAATTGTGCAAGCGCCATCAGGTCCATGACCCCCAGCTGATCGGTCAGCACCATACGGTCAATACCCGCCACCGCAACATGCCGCAATTTCAGGGCCCGAACCAGATAATGCACAAATTCATTGCGACGACGCACGAGAACCAGAATATCCGACGGCCGGATGGGCCGCCCCCTTGATTGCAGGATTTCGCCTTCTGAAATCCACGCAGCTATCCGATCGGCTATCCTGACCGCCAATCGGGCTGCAGGGGCCGTGCTTTGTTCCTGGGAAACCGGCGGAGTCCAGTTTCTGGGTTCATCCAGCTCTTCCGGTATTTCCGTTGGCCACAACTCCACACATCCCGCATGACCCTTGCGGGCGGCTTCATGCCGGATCAGTGTCTCGTCATCAAAACTCAGGCCGGTTTTTGCCGCAACTGTACTGAAGGTTTCATCCACCAGATCCAGCACAGCCGACGTTGACCGGAACGATAGCGATAGTTCAACCTTGCGGAACGGATGCTCCACAGGCCCCGCATGTCCGGCAAAGTGCTCGCGGTGGCGCACGAACTCCATAGGGTCTGCCCGCTGAAAACTGTAGATCGACTGTTTGACATCGCCCACAGCAAACATCGTGCGTAATCTCTGGCGCGCGCTGTCGCCTGCAAAAAACTCCCCTGCCAATGCCCTGACCACCTGCCATTGCTCCGGATTGGTATCCTGCGCCTCGTCAATCAGGATGTGATCGATGCCACCGTCCAGCTTGTACAAAACCCACGGTGCCGCATCTGGTGCGGTCAGCAGGCGACTGGTCGCCAGTATAAGGTCATCATAATCCAGCACGGCATGGCGACGCTTGGTCGCATCAAACGATTGTAACAGGCCCTGTGTAATCGTTAGCAGGGCCAACGTATTATTGGCAATTTCCAGCAGCTTGAGCTGCTCTGAAATCATCAAAACCCGGTCGGCTTCATTTTGCAGAATGTCTGCAATAGCAGGCGCACGGTTAATGGTTCCCTTGGTGGCCAGGGTTTTTCGAAGACTACCTTCGCTGGTCAGAAATACAGACCGGTAATCGTCATAGCAGCGAGGTCGATCAAGGGGCTCTGCCGCCAGCCAGGCATAAACCTTCTCTGCCTTTTCAACGTCTGTTTTGGTGCCCTCTGCCAGCACATCCGCTGCAAATTTCAGCTTTGGTCGATCAAAGGCGTCTTCCGCACAGGCAGCGGCCAGCAGATTCTCAACCGTCGCCGATGCCTCCAGCCCCAATGCCCGGCGTGTGGCAACCTCCAGCCCGGGAAGCGTTGTAAAATGCCCCAGCAAGCGCCCAAGATGCGCCCGTTCCCTGATCAATTCGCCGATCAGTGTGGTAAAGGTATTTTCCGTGCCTCTCTCGGAAATGCGCGCCAGGGCCCGGGCCAGCGGGCCCCTTGCCTGCGCGCGGGCCTCCATCAGAATGGCATCACGGGCGGACCGCAGATATTCCGCCGCTGTGCGATCATCCAGCACCTCAAAATGCGGGGCCTGTCCGGCTTCAATGGGAAACCGGCCCAGAAGTGACTGGCAGAACGCGTGAATGGTCTGAATTTTAAGGCCACCCGGCACATCCAGCACCTGTGCAAACAGCTTGCGGGCACGGATCATCTGGTCCGGTTCCGGTGGCATACCCTGAAGTTCTGACAATTCCGCCACCAGCCCGGCTTCAGCCATGGTTGCCCAGCGGGCGAGACGCGCCTGAATACGGTTCGACATTTCAGCGGCCGCAGCCTTGGTGAAGGTCAGGCCCAGAATTTTATCAGGTGTCGTGCCGCTGATCATCAGGCGCAAAACCCGGCCGGTCAGAACGTGTGTCTTGCCCGTTCCGGCAGATGCCCCGACCCAGGCCGATACGGCGGGGTCCGATGCCCGAAGCTGATCAACCGTCATGGCACATCCTCCGGTTTTGGCGTCACGGGCTGCGCTTCTACACCCGACCATTCCTTGACACGGGCCAGATGGTCATAATCCGCATACCCCATTTCAACCGGGCGCGGCTTGGCCAGATAAGCTGTATGTTCATCGGCAAAAGCAGCGACCAGCCGAACCAGTCCCTCCGCCGCCTCCATCACCAGCTGATCAACATCGCCTTTATAAGCCACCGTTTCCACCGGTGGATCGCCCCCGATCAGGCGCCAGAACGCAATCTCTGCCACATCGCTGGCCTCTAACCCTTCAAAGGCGCCCGCCTGCGCCAGCACACCTTCCAACGGCATTTGGGGCGCATAACCGGCTTCGAGCTGGCGAGGGCCAGGGGCCTGTCCGGTCTTGTAATCAATAATCTCCAGCCTGCCATCCGCCAGCCTGTCAATGCGGTCCGCCTTGGCGCGCAAAGTGAACGGGAAATGATCCCGCCCGGCAACGGGCACCTGAAATGTGTGAGATGCCTTTATTTCGGTGCCCAGTGTTTTTATCGTCTGACGCCGTTCCCTTTCGTGCGCCACAAACCATTCCGCGACCCTGCAGAAGCGCGGCCACCAGAAAGCCCAGACGGTCGGGCGTGCAAGGGCCGGGCCGAAAGCCGCTTCCCCCAGTTCAATCAACCGGTCAAGGGCATCATGGGGAAGCGTACCGGGATATGCCTTCATGAAACGGTCCAGCGCATCGTGGATATAATTCCCCTTGTCGGCTGCGCCGGGCTCTGCGTCTAGGGGATCAAGCACACGCAGGCCCAGAATATGGCGCGCATACAGGGCATACGGGTCCTGCATCCAGGTTTGTATCTGGGTCACGCTCAGGCTAGTCGGGCGCGCGGCCACGGGCGGGCGCGGCGTGGGCGGCCCAATCGTAATATGGCTGTCTGGCTTGTCCAGCAGATCATACCACCGCGCCCACGGCGTTTCGGGCCATTTATCCATTTGCAGCAGCGCGTCAACACGCAAGAGCCAGCGCGACGGCACCGTTGGCGTGCCGTCAACCTTGTCGGCGCGGGTCAGCACGACCTGGGGGGCGGACGCTGCCTGCACAAAGTCGTGTGCAGACAGCCCGATCCGGCGTTCCAGCGACGGCAGACCAAACGCCTTGCGCATGGGTCTGCTCATCCACGGATCAATCCCTGTATCAGGCGGCCACACCCCCTCGTTCAACCCGCCCAAAATAACAAGATCGGCTTGTTGAAGGCGGGCTTCCAGCGGGCCCCATATATTCAGGCGCGGATGTCGACCATATCGGGGGCGCACCGTCTGGCCTTCCATCAATCGCGCAAGCAGCGCGGGATATGTTTCTGCCTGCAGGCTGCCCAACAGCGGGCTTGCCTCGCGCAGATCTGCAATAAAATTGGCGGCAATCTCGCCCGCTTCCCCGCGCCAGATTTGTGCAGCACCGTCTGCATCGTCGGTCCGGGCAAGTGCTTCAGCCATCTCCATGTGTGCGTCCAGCAGGTCAGCCAGCTCAACCTCGCCCGCATCACACAGTTTTTCACAACGACTGATCACCCGGCACAGTCCATCCCACCAGACCAGTAACTTTGCCCGATCGCCGGACGCTCTCAGGGCTTCGGTAATGCCTTCAGAACCGCCGCCGGGGCGTGGGCCGCGTAAGACACTTGCTTCCAGCGTGCGTAACCGCTGCCGGAAAACACCCGACGCCTGCCCGCCACTAACCAAAGGATGTTTCAGGGCCGCCAGCAAGGAAACCGGTGCCAGCTTGTCCCCGATCATCTCGGCGGTCAGACGCAGGAACGTGCCCACCGGCGTATGCGACAGAGGCTGTCCGGCAGAATCATCAATCTCGATGCCCCAGCGCTGTAATTCCACCGCTACCCGACGCGCAAGTTGTCGGTCCGGTGTGACCAGTGCCGCCGTCCGATCCGGGGTTTCAAGCGCATGCCGCAATATCAGCGCGATGATCCCGGCCTCCTGCCGCGGCCCGGGCGCGTCAATACGGTGTAACCCCTCAAGGCTGGCCGTCCGGTCCACAGACAGGGACCGCCAGACATCGGTGGTCGGGGCCGGGCGCAAGGCTTCGCGCAGCATCTGGCTTCGGGCAGACATGGCTTTACTTTTCGACCAGTCCTGAACCTCACCCCTTGATGTTTGCAACGCGCCTTCCAGCAGCTGTTTCATGGTATATTGCGGATGGGTCGCATCAATCGCCTGCCAGCTTTCGTCATCCATATCCACATGCAGGCCCGGCAATACAACACCGCCCCGGGGCAGACGTGCCACCACGGACAGCAGATCCGCTGTCGCCGGTACGCTGCCAGTGGATCCCGCAGCAATGACCGGATCAACAGGCGGCGTTGTCCGCCACCTTTCAGCAAGCGCCTGAAGTAACAGGTTCCGCCTTGAAGCCCCGTCCATATAGCCTTGTTCTGCAATGATTTCGGGCCAATTTGTTGTAATGATTTTCAGGAAATCGAGTGTTTTTTGCCAGTGCGATGCAAATTCGTCCCCCACAATTTTTTGCAGGCCGTCAAAACTCAGGTTTTCCGTTTGCACCTGGTCCAGAAACTGCCCCAATGCCTCGGCAAGGGCTGCCGCCTGGGCCGGGACAGTGTCTTCACCTGCGATTTTTGCCTTGTGCATCACCATCCGCGTTAACATCAGGCGGCGATGCAGGGGCGGAATTTGGGGCAGAAGGTCCAAAGCCTCAATGCCCCCCAGTGTGCCACCCTGCAGCAAAAGCTCGTCTTCGTCCACATCCCCGACGGGCTGCATCGAGGGCAGCAACATCGGTTTGCCCTGATTTAGTTTGAGAAAAGCCTCGCGCAGCGACTTGACGGCACGACGCGTCGGCAAAAGGACCGTGACACGGCTGAAAGCAAGGGGGTCCTGGCCAAATCTCTGCTGCAAACCTGCAGCCAGTTCATCCACAAAGCTGGCGCCCGGCGCAATGGTGTATACATTAGGACTTTGGCCGCGCAGGCTCGCCATCAATTACCCTCCGCCGGGCGCTTTGTTGGCAGCATGAAACGCTTCCGGCGTCCCGATATGCTGCCACGTCCCGTCATGGACGATCCCAAAACAACGCCCTGCGGCAATGGCGCGATCAAAAATCACATTCAGTGAAAAGGCATCTTCGCCGCACCCCGCGAACAGCTCAGGCACCAGAATCTGAATGCCGCCGAACATGTAATCACTTTTCGGTGCTGTGCCCCGGCGCGTCAGGCGACCGTCTCCATCCATATGAAAATCACCCTTGCCATCATATCCCCTGGCCTTGTCCGTCGGGATCAGCAGCATAAGCATATCCATTTTATCCGGGTTCCAAAAACCCGCCAGACGGCTCAGGGAATTAAAGAGCCTGTCCTGCCAGATCATGTCGCTGTTCAGAACAAGGAAAGGGTCGGGCCCCAGAAGCGGCAGGGCCTTTGCCACCCCGCCACCGGAGTTCATCAGCCGGTCCGTTTCATCCGAAATAACAATTTGCAACAGCCCTTCACGATGCTTGAGATGATCGCGCATCAGCGTTGGCAAATAATGGACATTGACCACCACCTGCTCAACCCCAGCCTGCCCCAAATGGTCCAGCGCCCGGTCCAGCATGGTCCGGCCGGCAACCTCCAGCAATGGCTTGGGTAAACGCTCTGTCAGCGGGCGCATCCGCATGCCCAGTCCGGCCGCCAGAATCATTGCTTTCGAGGGCATCCGGAACAGTTTTGCAGGCGAAGGAATATTTGCCCGGATATCTGGCCCGGCAAATTTTTTAAACCAGCCTTTTAAGTCTGCCAAGGCCGGATGTTCCAGATCGCGTTCCAGCAACCCCCAGACACGGGGGATCAGGGACAGGTAATTCCGCTTGCCATCCCGCTGGCACAGGCGCATGAAAATACCAATAATCTTGGTATTGCGCTGGGCCCCCAGTACCGCATAGGTCCACCGGAACCTGTCTTCATCTATTGATCGCCCGGCATGTGCCGATTTTTTCAGATAAAGAGTGATCATCTGCTCTTCCAGATCAACCGGGACATCCCGCCGCGCGTCCTGCAGCAAGGACACCAGATCATAAGCAGCGTGACCGATCACCGCATCCTGAAAGTCAAGCAACCCAACCTTTGCAACCCCTGTACGTCGGGGCAACCACATCAGATTGTCGGCATGATAATCCCGCAGGACCAACACCGGATCATCCCGGTCAATCTGGCTGAACAGATTATACCACAGGCTCTCGAAATGCCGGATTTCACCAGCCGAAGCCTGGGCCCCAAAAAGGGCCGGTAAATACCAGTCGGTAAATAGCCGGGCCTCACGCAACAACAAAGCCTCGTCATAAAACGACAGGTTGTGCCGTCCGCCATCATAGGGCAATTCATGCGGCGCCGTCCGGCCATGCAAATCCACCAGCGTATCGATCGCGGCTTCATAAAGCCGATACTCAAGACCCGGATTTTCCGCCAGCAGGCCCGAGTAGCGATCGTCACCCAAATCTTCGAGCAGCATATAACCGGCAACAACATCGCTGGCCAGAATGTCAGGTGCCGAAAAGCCCGCGTCTGCAAGATACTCACACACAGCCATGAACGGTCGTATATCCTCATGAGGCGGCGGCGCATCCATCAACACCGCCTGCCCTCCATCCTTGTAGACACGATCATAGCGTCGAAAAGAGGCGTCCCCCGCCAGTATTTCCAGACGCGCCTCACCCCATCTGGCTTGCTTCAGAAATGCCGCCGCCGACGTGCGATTTATCGGAACACTGACCTTGTCACTCATCAAATACCAACACTCAACTGTTCCAGTTTTGAAAGTCTGGGCGCCCAGCTCTTGTCTGCGTTCAACTGGATATTTCTGGAAAGTTCATTGTCCCCCATGGTCAGGATCAAAGACAAGTGATTTCGCGGCAAATAACCACCAAGACGATCAGGCCATTCAATCAGGCTTACAGCTTCATCAAAAGCCTGCTCTATACCCAGTTCAAATACTTCAGAGGCATTTTCAAGCCGGTAAAGATCAAAATGCCAGACGGCAGGAAGATCATCAAGCGTACCTTCCGGTTCATAAACCTGAACCAGACTGAATGTCGGGCTGGGCACTTCTTCCTCACCCAGCAGCGATTTGATGAATGCCCGGGCAAAGGTTGTTTTGCCCGCACCCAAATCACCTTCAAGCGTGATAATATCGCCGACATCGACAATGGCCGCCAGTGCTTGCGCCAGAGTGAGAGTCTGGTCCAGTCCCTGAACAAGAAATGACATACTGATACCGGCACCCGGCTGCGGCGCCAAACTCATGAATGACCCCGACCAGACTCGCCACCTTCAGAGCTTTTCAAATCACGGCGCGGCAGTGTACACGTGACACAGGTGCCCGCCCCGGGATCCGATATCAGTTCAATGGCACCTCCATGGAGCTCGGTAAATCGCCGGACCAGCGAAAGGCCCAGCCCCCCGCCCTGACCTTTCTGGGTTTTGCCGGTATTAAAACTGTCAAACACCAACCGCTGTTCTTCAAGCGGTATACCGATGCCTGTATCTGTAACCGACAGGACGATATTTTTGGCAGAAGATGACACGCCGATTGTCACCTCCCCGCCAGCCGGTGTAAACTTGAGTGCATTATTCACCAGATTATAAACAATCTGTCGCAAGCGTTTCTCATCAGCAGCTATTGGCTTCATTGTTTTGGGCACGTCAATCCTGATCGTCAATTGAAGGCGCTGGGCTTCCTCCTGAACCAGGGATGTTATATCCCTGATCATCTGAATGATATCGACATCCGAAATCTCAAGCTTCATGCGCCCCGCTTCAATAACGGACAGGTCCAGAATATCATTGATCAAAAGCATCAACTGACCGGATGATTCCAGAATGTGACGCGTATAGGCATGCTGCTGCTCATTCAACGGCCCGTAATATTCCTGTTCCAGCAATTCGGCAAAACCAGTGACGCTATTCAGCGGATTGCGCAATTCATATGATACATGGGCGATAAACTCTGTTTTCAACCGATCCGCTGCTTCCAAAGCTTCGTTCCGCTCCCGCAAGGCGCGCTCGATACGGATACTATCCGTTACATCTTCATAGGTTAGTAGTGTGGCACCATCCGGCAGGGGAACCGATGTATAGTCAATGACGCTGTCATCAAGGCGTAAATGCCGACCGCTTTTGACCACTCGGTGATCGTCTTCCGAAATCGTCTCCACCCCCAAAGGTATGCCCTCACGCTCCTTGTCGAAGAAGCTGCTGCATTCCGCCGCTACTGCCGATATATGCGGGTTTCCGGACAGGAATTCATCCTCGAGATGCCAGATACGACAAAATGCAGGATTATAAAGTTTAAGCTGCCCGTCACTGCCAAACACCGCCACAGCCTCGTGCAGATTGTTCAGCGTTGCTTTTTGAACTGCAAAAAGCGTGTTGTATGAACGCTCAAGTGCAAGGCTGTCTGTCACATCTTCAAAGAAAACCAGCAGACCTCCCATCGGGTGGGGCTGAAACACGACACGAAGCGTCGAGGCGTTGGGCAGATGCCACATTTCCTCGCGCGCTTCAATCAGATCACGATAAAGATCTATCTGCCCTTGCTTCCATGCCGGAAAGTTTGCCTGCTCAGGCAACAATCTCTTCTCACGCATTTCTTCCAGCAGTTCACTATGGTGAGGGTGGTCAGACAGATAGCTTTCGGAAAGACCCCAGAACTTCGCAAAGGCGCTGTTGAAATATTCAAGCGTTTTGTCCGAGGCAAAAATCGCCACAGCCGTTGAAAGCTTGTTCAATGTCTCCGCATGCGCTTCAACATATCGCGCTAGCTCGGACCTGGCCTCTTCAGCCTCGCCAACATCAACCGCATATCCAATGGTAGATCCCCGGGAAGCACTAACATGTGTAATATTCATGGCCCGGCGCTGACCGTCCACGACAATATAGTGCTTTTCAACACAGATCCTTTGTCGAGACCCCAGCGTTTTCAGCACAGCCCCCAGATTGCCGGCGAGCGCATTGGATATCAGTTCAATCTGGTTCTCCAGCACTGTTTCAGCGTCTTCCGCCTCGACAATACGCACATAGGCCGGATTAACCCAGACCAGCTTCAGGTCCGCGTCACGCCGCCAGACCGGCACATCCAGCGCCGTAAGCGTCTCGGTCAATCTGTCAGCAGTACCCGTCGTGTCTTTGATCATACGTTCAGATGCTGCCAATCGGGCATCCATATACGTAATATCACGAAACCAGACAATACAGGGTCTGGCGCGACCGGACGTGTGATTTTGCTGAGGGATATCGGACAGAACCTGTCCAAAAACGGACATTACCCTGCCTGCAATCACAAGCTCAAAAGATGCCGGGAAAGGCTCCGCTTTTTCTCGCAACCGGGCAATCGCCAGTGAAAGCCGCTGAAAATCCTCCCGTGGAATGCCCCCCGCGCGGTCATCCCTTTCCTCCAGATCACTATAACGTGCGACGTTTTCCTGAATCCGGAGCCAGTCTACCAGCTTGTCACCACACAGAAAGTTTCCCTTGTGGTCCCAGGCGAGAAAACTGTCCGGACCGGAAGACAGAAACGCCAGGTTTTGGATAGCCCTGGCACTGTTATCCTTGTAATAGACCTTTAACCGGGCCAGGCGAAGCAGCGCCCAGGCGGCAATAATAATGAAAAACGCGGCCAGAAATGTCGCCGTCCAGAACAAGCCCGGGACCAGTTCCGGCTGCGGCAATGCCGCACCATACGCTGGCGCCACAGCAAGAAATGCCAACCACAGCACCATTCCGGCTGTGATTGACATTCTGTTAAATTTAATGACTTTCCGCTGCTGCATAACCTCTCGCCCCTCGAAGCACCAAGATTACTGCGAGCGGCAACAGAAAGACAAGGGTGGAAACCGGATCAATAGCGATAATGATCCGATTTAAACGGCCCCTGCTGCGGGATATTGATATATTCGGCCTGTTCTTCGGACAATTTGGTCAGTTTTGCGCCAAGTCGTGCCAGATGCAAGGCAGCGACTTTTTCGTCCAGATGCTTGGGCAGAACATACACCTCATTTTTGTAATTCTGATGATTATTCCAAAGCTCAATCTGGGCCATGACCTGATTGGTAAACGATGCGCTCATTACAAAACTCGGATGGCCTGTCGCACACCCCAGATTGACCAGCCGACCCTTTGCCAGCACGATCAATCGCTTGTTATCAGGAAACACAACTTCGTCAACCTGCGGCTTGACTTCTTCCCACTTGTAATTTTTCAGCGCATTGATTTCAATTTCTGAATCAAAATGACCAATGTTGCACACAATGGCCCGATCTTTCATCTGGCGCATATGGTCCAGCGTGATCACGCTCAGATTACCCGTTGCCGTAACAAATATATCCGCTTCCGCTGCGGCATCTTCCATCGTTGTAACTTCATAACCTTCCATCGCGGCCTGCAGGGCACAGATTGGATCAACTTCCGTGACCTTCACCCGGGCACCCTGATTGCGCAACGATGCTGCCGAGCCTTTGCCAACATCGCCAAAGCCGCACACAACAGCAACCTTGCCGGCCATCATCACGTCGGTCGCGCGCTTGATACCGTCGGCCAGACTTTCACGGCAGCCATACAGATTGTCAAATTTCGATTTGGTCACCGAATCATTCACATTGATCGCAGGTACCAGCAACGTGCCCTTTTTCTGCATCTGGTAAAGACGCATAACACCGGTTGTGGTTTCTTCCGACAGGCCACGCACATCCTTCATAAGTTCCGGATAATCATTGTGCATTATCGCTGTCAGATCTCCACCGTCATCAAGCAGAATATTAGGTACCCATCCATCAGGACCCTTGATTGTCTGGTGAATACACCATTCCGCCTCTTCTTCAGTTTCACCCTTCCAGGCAAAAACAGGAATGCCTTTGGCGGCCATGGCGGCGGCGGCATGATCCTGTGTCGAGAAAATGTTACATGAACTCCAGCGCACTTCGGCACCCAGTGCAATCAACGTTTCTATCAGCACCGCGGTCTGGATAGTCATATGCAGGCAACCGGCGATACGCGCACCTTGCAGCGGCTGTTTCGCCCCAAGTTCGGTCCGCAGCGCCATCAGGCCGGGCATTTCTGTCTCGGCAATCGCAATTTCCCTGTCACCCCAGCCTGAAAGGCTGATGTCCGCAACTTTATAATCGGTGAATTCAGTCATCTTTATACATCCTGAGTTTTGGATATCCGCGCTATCGGCGCACCCCGTTTCATACAATATAAGGCCATTGGCTCACTTGCCTGTCTTATAGCAGGGCCTTTATATTGGAACAAGTATAAAGAAATCTTTATATATCTATGTTTTACTGTGACGGCTGCCCGACCAGAAGTTCCCGATTGAACTGGCCAAGTCTCGAGGCAATTTCCTCGGGGTCATTCTGACTCATAACACTGTCTGCAAGTTGTCGGGCCTGCGTACTGTCAAGGGCTCGTATTCTCTGCTTTATTCGTGGCAGTGAGCCGGGCCCCATAGACAGGTTGGTTAATCCAAGTCCGACCAGAAAGGCTGTAAACCGCTCATCACCCGCCATTTCACCACAAAGACTAACCGGAATATCAGCCCGAATGGCGGCGTGTGTCGCAAACTGGATTAACCGGAGCACAGCCGGGTTGAGAGGATCATAGAGATGGGCAACCTGCTCGTTTCCACGATCGATCGCCAGCGTGTACATGGTCAAATCATTTGTACCGATAGAGAAAAAGTCAGCCTCCCGCGCCAGATTATCGGCAGAAAGGGCCGCAGCCGGAACTTCAATCATAATCCCCAGCGGCGGGGTGGGAGAGGCAATATCTTCACCGCGTCGCTTCAAACGCCGTTCCATTTCCGAAATGATGTCGCGAACCTGACGTATTTCAGCCGCTGTCGTGATCATGGGCAGCAAAATACGCACCGGACCATGCACCGCCGCCCGAAGAATGGCGCAGATTTGCTGTTCAAACACCTCCGGCATTTTTAACGACAGACGAATGGCCCTCAGGCCAAGGGCCGGATTATTGCTCTCATCCATATGACTTCCCATGGAATAGGCCAGCTTGTCGCCACCAATATCCAGGGTCCGGATGGTCACGGGCGCGCCGTTCATGGCCTGCACCAGTGCCTTCAATTGTATATATTGCTCTTCTTCTCCGGGTAAGGTCTCACGATTCATGAACATGAATTCACTGCGCAACAGTCCAATGCCCGTGGCCCCCGAATCAATGGCATTCCGGATCTCTGTCGGCAATTCCACATTGGCTTCCAAAGAAATCTGCAGGCCGTCCAGCGTCGTCGCCGGGACTTCGCGCAGGGAATCAAGGGCCAGCTTCTGCGCTTCGAACGTCGTCTGACGCTGGCGATATAGCTCGACCGTTGCAGGCGTCGGTGCCAGAATCACCAACCCTTCATCACCATCAATGATGATCTGATCACCACTTCTGATCTGGTGGATAATGTCGGGCACGCCAAGAACGGCAGGTATACCCAGACTGCGCGCCATAATGGCAGTGTGTCCTTCGGCGCCCCCAAGAGCTGCCGCAAACCCGGCCACTTTTGCCGGATTCATGAGCGCTGCATCTGCAGGGCTGATTTCTTCACCGACAATGACAGAACCTTCAGGCACATGTTCCAGGCCCTTGAACGGTTCCCGGATCAGGTTCCGTACAAGTCGTGACCCGACTTCCCGAATATCCTGCATCCGCGCCGCAATATAGGCGTCGTCTATCTGCTCGAAATCTTTGGCAATCTGGTTCAGGCTGATCTGCACTGCCGCTTCGCAGTTGATGTGTTCACTTTCCACAATAGACCTCACACTGCGGATCAGTCTCGAACCGGTTAACATCTGGATATGGGCCTCAAGCAGATAACCGAATTCCTCGCCCGCGGCCCCTGACAAACCGGCAGCCTTGCCCTGAAGTGTTCTGAGCTGCTTTTGGGATTTGGCTACCGCATCGTCCAGACGGTCACATTCGCCAGCTACCTGATCGGCCGTAATGGCGTATTCAGGCACATGTGTCATACCCTTTTCGGCAAGATACACACGCCCCATGGCCACGCCTGACGAGACGCCCACACCGTACAGTCGTTTTTCCGACATTGATCGCACGACGATTCTTACCTTCCGGATTTACAGTTTATTCTTCGCCAAACTTGTCAGCAATCAGCTTCTCAAGTGCAGCAATCGCTTCGCTGGCCTGATTACCTGTGGCTTTCAGCGCAATAACATCTCCGGGGGCTGCCGCAAGCATCATCAATCCCATAATCGATGTGGCACAGACTTCCGTACCATCCTTCGACACATTGATGTTGGCATCAAATTTACCAGCTGTATTGACAAATTTGGCAGAGGCCCGGGCATGCAGACCACGCTGGTTCAGAATCGTTGCTGTCTTTTCTATCAAGGATCAAAATCTTCTTTTTTGTTGTCCGCCGCCAACCGGATTGAAGGGGTCACGTCAGGCCGCTGTGATAATCAGATACTATTCCGACGCGCCCGCCAATACTTTCGACGCAATGTTAATATATTTTCGCCCCGATTCCTGCGCGGCAGCAACGGCTTCATCCAGCGACACCTCACTTTTCCCCCGAACCGTTGCAAGCTTGATCAACA
Organism: Sphingomonadales bacterium; assembly: GCA_965227345.1. Lineage (GTDB taxonomy): Bacteria > Pseudomonadota > Alphaproteobacteria > Sphingomonadales. Next base: position 2,451,468 of record OZ245755.1, on the reverse strand, counting down.
TCGGCAGATTAATACCGGCGATAACCTCGACATTGGCATTATCCATGACAGATATGGCCAGATTGGACGGAGTGCCCCCAAACATGTCCGTCAACAATATGACGCCATCCCCTGTATCAACCTCTTCAATCGCCTCAAGAATATCCTTGCGGCGCTGTTCCATATCGTCCGCCGGACCAATACAGATCGCCCGAATACCTTCCTGAGGCCCCACAACATGTTCGGTCGCGGCCACAAATTCTTCAGCCAGCCGTCCATGAGTAACCAACACCATGCCAATCATTTTCTATTCTCCTGGCACATTCGCATCTATTTTTATTACGTTATCAATCTCGCGATGCAGGACACTAACCCCATACCCGTTCCGTCGCAACAACTCTGCGATTTTTTCGGTCACCATAACAGAACGATGTTGCCCGCCAGTACAACCAAAGGCAATATTCAAATAGGCTTTTCCTTCCCGTTCATACTTGGGCAGGAGCGATAACAACAAGTCGCTCACCTTGCCAAAGAAATCTTCAAACGAAGGGTCTGCCTCAATGTAGCTCTTCACCCGATTGTCCTGACCCGTCAGGGGTCGCAGGTTGGGATCATAATGGGGATTGCGCAAAAACCTGACATCAAACATCAGATCGGCATCTCTGGGCACACCACGCGGATACCCAAACGAACTGACAGTAATCGTCAGCCTGGCCCGATATTTTGACGCAAAATGTTGTTCAATAACTGCGCGCAAATCCTTGACTGCCAGATCGGTCGTATCAAAAATATAATCCGCATTGGCCCTCAAGGGCTCCATCAGAAGACGCTCGCGATAAATACCGTCAGCGACAGGCCGGTCCTGTGCCATCGGATGGCGGCGTCTGTTTTCATTAAATCGCCGTGCGATAGCAGAACTTCCGCAATCCAGAAACAGTAACTTCAGGTCCAGATCTTCACGTTGCTTCAGGCGATTTATTTTTTCCACAAAAGTATCGGCCCTGAACGCCCTTGTGCGGGTATCAATACCAATCGCAATACCTGTTGCAGGCTCATGATCGGGGTTATCGTCTTTCAACTGGGTCAGTCTGGGCAGCAATGCAAGTGGCAAATTGTCAACGGCTTCATAGCCCAGATCTTCCAATGATCGCAGGGCCGTAGACCGGCCAGCCCCTGAAAGGCCGGTCACCACCAGAACTTTGGTCCTCACGCCGGAAGCCATGAGATTCGGATCGTCCGATTTATTCATCACTATACTCTGTTACATCCAAGCCTGTGTGTCATCCTTTTATCGTCCGACATGACCCGCTGCCAAATGCCTTGCAACAAGCGCAACCTTGTCGCACGCTGACGGCTCAAAGGGACAAATGTGAAATGAGGGCAGGTCAACACCTTCAATTTGTATGCGCCTGTCAGCGGGCAATCTTTCCGTCTGCCCGTCCTGCAACTCTATAACCGCGACGACCTGCGAAACGCGGGTATACGGCAACCTGTACACCCCAAGACCACGCACTTCAAGCTGGCCGGCGATTTTTGACGGTGCTACGGCATAAAGCCCATCCGTCTGATGACCAACATATACATAATCATCCCCAACCAGACGTGCAATGCCCCGCCCGATCAGACGCAGGGCCAGATCCGATTTCCCGCTTCCCGATGCCCCTCTGATCAGCAGGCCCGCGCCCCTGATATGGACACAAGTCGCATGTATAAGTTTCATGACAAGCGCATTCCAGATACCCCGCCTGTACGCCATTCCCGCAACATCGTACCATTAGCCCACGCCTGTGACAATTTATCGTGGCAGAATAACGGTGAAGCGGGCCCCCAGAATTTTCCGCCCGCTCTTTTCATCAGACCTGCCCTCATCATCCGGCTTGTCATCCGCATAAATATTCTCGGCAAAAATCTGCCCCTTGTGTGCCTTGACAATCTGGCGACAAATATTCAGACCCAGGCCTGAATGTTTCCCGAAAGCTTCCGTCGTCGGGCGTTCGGAATAAAAGCGTTCAAAGATATCGTTCAGCTTGTCATTCGGGATACCGGGTCCCTGATCTTCCACAAGAATACGCACTTCGTTGGGATCAGGCACAAGTGAAATGACGATCTCGTCATCAGGCCTGGAAAAGGAGGCGGCATTGTCCATCAGATTACGGACAACCTGCCCCAGCGGTCCGTCAATTCCACGTACGGTTATTTGTTCCGGCCCTTCATCGCCGTCATCGGCTTTTTTACTGACGGGCAGGACAAGCCTTAGCAGGGGGCTTTCAGGCTTTCTGGTTGTCGTGTACATATCCGCAAGTGTGACAAGCATGCGGGTCAGATCCACCGTTTCCATCTTCGCCCGGGACAGCTCGGCATCCAGTCTGGACGCGTCCGATATGTCAGAAATCAACCGGTCAAGCCGCTTTACATCATCCAGAATAATCGCCAGAAGTTTCTCGCGGGAGACAGGATCTTTTGTGCGGCCCAGACTTTCCACCGCACTGCGCAACGAGCTGAGCGGATTTTTCATCTCGTGGCTGACATCTGCCGCAAATGACGCAACCGCATCAATTTGCAGATATAATGCCTGCGTCATGTCACTTAACGAGGCGGAAAGGTCGCCAATCTCGTCCCTGCGGCTGGTGAAATCCGGTATCTGTGCAGAACGACCCTGCCCCATCCTCACCTTGTCAGCCGCCGCCGCCAGACGGCGGATGGGCCGCACAATGGTGCTGGCCAGAAAAATCGAAAGCAACAGGGTGATTACCAGAGTAACGCCAAATATTTTGACGATCACCATCCGCTCCCGGGCCACCAGCCCGTCAATTTCCGAGGTATCGGTAGACAACAACAGCGCCCCGAGTACGCGCCTGAATCGCTGCACCGGCACAGCCACGGTGATGATCAAGCGATTTTGCTCGGTTGTAGCCCGTAATCTTGATCCGGCTTCCCCGTTCAAGGCCCGGACAATCTCTTCATAATCATCTGCGTGCTGTTCCAGTTCTTCCCGGTACATGGGCAGGTCGCGCTTGTGACGAAAAGACGCAATCAAATGGTTCAAGCCTTCCTGAAGCCAGCCCATAAAGTCTTCCAGAAAACTCGCAGACCGCAGGCGCGCCGACTGGACGGTATTGCTAACCGCCAAAGTCCGGCTGTCTGTCAGCATTTTGCCTTCAAGACTGAAAAGACGTCCGCGAATTTCAGCAGGCACAACAAGGCGCGCCAGTATACCGCGGGCCAAAGTCATATTGATTTCTGCCATTTCGGCATTGCCGGTGGCTGCTTCACCAATGGCGCCAGCGATAATTTCGCCCTGAATGACAAGTTCCTGTGCGCGGGCTTCAATAAGGCTGTTGCGAAATTCATCCAGATACAGCACGCCGCCCAGCAACATGGCCAGGGCGACAAAATTGACCGCCATAATGCGCAGCATCAGGGGCGATATGCCACGTCTTCTGCGACGGCGGCGTTTCTGCTTTTTACCGCTGATGTTGGGGGCTGCCTCCGCAGCCTCCTTCTCAGGCTTCACTATAGCGATATCCTATCCCGTAAAGAGTTTCGATATTCGAAAATTCACCATCGACCACACGAAATTTCTTGCGCAGCCGTTTGATATGACTGTCAATGGTCCGATCATCGACGTAAACATCATCATTATAGGCAGCGTCCATAAGCTGTTCGCGATTTTTAACATGTCCCGGCCGGGACGCCAGTGCCTGCAGGATCATGAATTCGGTCACGGTCAGGGTTACGGCCTTGCCATCCCACTCACAATAATGACGTTCCGGATCAAGCACCAGTTTGCCGTGCAGGATTTTGGTATCCCTGGATCCGCTGGCCGGCCCTTTCTTGACCACATCAACACGACGCAGAATTGTCTTGATACGTTCGATCAGCAGGCGTTGGGAAAACGGCTTGCAGATATAGTCATCCGCGCCCATTTTCAAGCCCAGAACCTCGTCAATTTCATCATCCTTGGACGTGAGGAATATAACAGGAAAATCCTGCGTCTGGCGCAATCTGCGCAGCAGTTCCATACCATCCATGCGTGGCATCTTGATATCAAACACGCCCAGGCTGGCAGGGTTAACCGAAAGTTCGGCCAGCGCCGAAGCACCATCTGTAAAAGTGCGGACCTGGTGCCCTTCCGCCTCCAGCGCAATCGCCACTGACGTCAGAATATTTCTATCGTCATCCACAAGTGCAATCGTCGTCGCCATCGCCTGATCCCTTTTATAAATTTTCGCTGCCAGCGCAATTATCCCTGACCGTTTCCGGTTTATATAACCAAAGCACTTGTTGGCGCAATGTTTAGGAAATCATCTGCGACAGGGAACGAATCAAAATACCCTGTTTTTCGTGTGGCCCCTGCGAAGCGGGACTGCAATCGCGCGCAAAAATATGGTAAAGAGACGCGACTTCATCATCACGTAAAAATTGCGCAGATATGACGGAGAGAGGTCTTCAAATCCATTATTTATAAGGATTATTCCATCCTTATGCTTCATGCGAGATTGCATGTATGTTGATTAACGCTTCGGCTTTTGTCCCGTATTCATCAATGGATACTTGATTTTAACACTCTGACGCGACAATTTAGGCGAACATAATCAATCTGGTCAGTCTGATATAACAGAACGACAATCGCAAACAGACCGAAATTCTTCAGGGGATTTCAAATAACAAGGCGGAGACCGGGGCCTGGTTTTTGTCAAGCAAAGGAACAGTGGGAATGAAGACACTTGGCGGAAATGCCAGTTCATACGGTTTGGAACATCATGGCATCCGTAATGCACGGACAGTTTCATGGAATTTGGGGCCTGAGGCTTTGTACGAGCTTTCATTGCAACGTGGCGATGGTGTTCTGGCTGCAGGGGGACCACTGGTCGTCCGTACAGGACAACACACCGGTCGATCCGCCAACGACAAGTTCATTGTCAGGGAAGCCTCCAGCGAACAGGATATCTGGTGGGGTGACGTTAACAAACCCATGTCGGAAGAGCATTTCAACGGCATATACAATAAAATCCGCGCCTATTTTCAGGGTCGGGATCTCTTTGTTCAGGATCTTTGGGGCGGCGCGGAACCTGCCTACCGCCTGCCGGTCAGAATTGTATCTGAAAGCCCGTGGCACAGCCTGTTTATCCGCAATTTGCTGATTCTGCCTGATCTGGCATCCCTGCCCGGTTTCACACCTGACTTTACGATTGTCCATGCGCCAAATCTGCTGGTTAACCCGGAAGAAGACGGTACAACTTCAGAGACTGTGATTGCCGTGAATATCGCGCAAAAGACAGTTCTTATTGCGGGCACATCCTATGCCGGTGAAATCAAGAAATCGGTCTTTACCATTCTGAACTACCTGCTGCCGGCGCGGAATGTCATGCCGATGCATTGTTCGGCCAATATTGGTGCAGATGGTGATACGGCAATCTTCTTTGGCCTGTCAGGCACCGGCAAGACAACACTTTCCGCAGATCCCAATCGTGTTCTGATCGGGGACGATGAACATGGCTGGAGCGATAGTGCCGTATTTAATTTTGAGGGCGGCTGTTACGCCAAGATGATCCGCCTTTCCGAGAAAGCGGAGCCAGAGATATTTGCCACAACAAAAATGTTTGGCACCGTCCTGGAAAATGTCGTCTGTGATCCCGACACCCGTGTGCTTGATCTTGATGACAACAGCCTGACGGAAAACACGCGCGGCGCCTATCCCATCGAGTTCATCCCCAACACATCTGAAACCGGCATGGGCGGGCACCCCAGAAATATCATAATGCTCACGGCGGATGCCTTCGGTGTCCTGCCGCCTATTGCAAAGCTCAGCCCTGAACAGGCCATGTATCATTTTCTGTCCGGGTATACGGCGAAGGTTGCCGGCACTGAAAAAGGTCTGGGCAAGGAACCGCAGGCGACATTCTCTACCTGTTTCGGGGCACCGTTTATGCCACGGCATCCTTCGGTTTATGGCAACCTGTTGCGCGATAAAATCTCGACGCACAATGTTGATTGCTGGCTGGTCAACACAGGCTGGACAGGCGGCGTTTACGGCGTTGGACATCGCATGCCGATTGCCCATACCCGGGCGCTTCTAAGCGCCGCTCTGGATGGGTCTCTTGCTAATGTGGAAACCCGCGTCGATCCCAATTTCGGCTTTGAAGTACCAGTGTCATGCCCCGGTGTGCCTGCCGAAGTATTAAACCCGCGCGACACCTGGTCTGACAAGGCGGCCTATGATGAAAAGGCGCAGCATCTTGTTGGCCTTTTCATCAAGAATTTTGGTCCTTTTGAAGAGCATGTCGACGCGGCGGTTCGCGCAGCAGCACCTTCGGCAGCGTAAGGCCAAATCCGTTATATTTTGCCGGGCGTCAGGGTTGAAGCCCTGACCCCGGCATTATATTTATACGACCAGTCATGGCATTGCCGTGCATGTAATGATATGATCGACGCGCGTGAGAGCGTGAATTTGTGACAAGTGATTGATACGGTCTGGTAACTGAAATGCGTCAAACAAAAAAATGGGGGTTCCCGCGCTGGGGCGGGTACAATCTGGAAACAGATCCGGTCAGTGTCCGGATGTGTGACCGGGAAGGTTGCAACGAGCGCGGCGACCATCAGGCCCCGAAATCACGCCACACGAAAGACAAATGGTGGTTCTGCCAGGCACATGCAGCAGAATACAACCGGTCATGGAATTATTTCGAAGGCATGAGCGCTGAAGAAGCGGCGGAACAGGCCGAAGAAGACCGTCGCCAGTCAGAAGGCTATGCGAAAAGCAACACATGGACCTGGGGCGGTGCCGGTTCGGGCGATTCTGCCCGCCGCGATGCCCTGGCCACGCTGGAACTGGAGGATGGCGCAACTGAAGACGCCATAAAATCCCAGTTCCGAAAGCTTGCCAAACGTTATCACCCCGATACCAACCCGGATGACAAGACCGCATCTGTCCGGTTTCATCAAATCACTGCCGCCTATGAACTGCTGACCACACAGGCAACTGCCCGACAACGCCGCGCCGGCTGAAGCCCCGATTCATCCGGTGCTTCAGGGAGCGGCCTTCTGTGCCGCCAGTGTTTTAATCCGTTCCACCATCGAAAACAGGCCATTGGTCCGCATGGGTGACAAATGCTCTTCAAGCCCCAGCTTGTCCAGGAAGGACCGCGCATCAATCGCCATGGCCTCCTCCGGCGTTTTGCCTTCATACAGACTGAGTAATATAGCGACCAGCCCGCGCACAATATGGGCATCACTTTCACCGCGAAACGTCATTACCGGCGGCACGCTGTCGTCAAGCTCTGTCACCAGCCAGACCCGGCTGGTACAACCCTGAACACGATTTTCCTCGACCTTCTCGGCGTCTGGCATATCGGGCAGGTCGCGACCCAGATCAATCACATACCGGTACCGTTCTTCCCAATCATCCAGAAGGGCAAAAGTCTCTAGTATTTCATCTACTGACGTCATGTTGTTCCTGTCGGCTCCGTGTCCTATAGATGAGAGGTAACGCTTTTGTCACCAACATGAAAGGGCCTAACTGGCAGGTTTTTATCAAACCTGCTTATTTTTGCCGTAAATTGATGATAAACAGGGTCTGAAAATATTTCAGACTGCATAAGGAGAAGAAATTGCCAGTAATCCGGCTTCTGTTTTTAACGGCCATGTGTCTGGTGATGCCAGGTCTTCTTTTTGCAGCTGAAAAAACATCTGATTCCCTTGCAGGCTGGCCCCGCACGGACGTTGCAAAACATGCCATTCCCGTCAAGGATATCTCACGCCTTCAGGACGAAAGAAACAATCCCCCGTCAATTGACAAGCCCAGACATATCTCGCTGGCCAGCCCGACCGATCTGGGCGGGCTGGAGCCTGTATTGTCAATTGAAATTGACGGCGAGTGGCGGGCCTACCCGCTTCAGATCCTGACCCGTCATCAGGTGATCAACGACATTATCGGCGGGGTGCCGGTGATGATTGCCTTCTGCCCGCTGAAAAAATCAGCCGCTGTATTTGAGCGGCGCATCGGCGGCAAGGTACTGACGTTCGGCAATACCGGACTGGCCTATGACAATAATATTCTGTTGTATGACGTGGAGACAGAATCGTTCTGGCGCCACATTGACGGTGCCTCGGTGGTCGGAGACCTGACCGGCCAGAACCTGAGGATCATTCCCGCCAATCTTGAATCCTACGCGCAGTTTCAGGCCCGCATTCCTGAAGAAGAGCTGGAAGAAGCGTCTGTCATGGCCCCGACGGCCCTGTCAAAACGTCCGGCCCTTCAAACCGATGCCGACAGCCTGATCATCCCGCTGGGAGACACCCGAACGGGCAAAAGCAATTCAGGGGACCGCGTTGTCGTTGTGGGGGAAGATGACTGGGCGTTAAGCGTGTTGCAAAGACTGGGCACGGAAGAACGCGACCGGGCCGACAGCGAGACCGCCAAAAAAGACAAGCCCTTCCGGGTTTACTATCGTAACGGCACCCTTCAGGTACCCTACGAGACCGAAGAATCCGAAGAAGCGGAAGATGAAACCCTGCCCCCCCGCAAAAAGCCCGACTAGCCTGGTACTTTTACTTCAAGCGTTTGACAACAAGGCAAAAGGCGTCGCCATCTGTTGTTTCCGACACGAATTCATGGCCGGCCTCGTGGCAGAAGTGCCGAATATCCAGCGGTGCCATGGGGTCGGTTGCCAGAAGCGACAGGGTGGCCCCTACGGGCACCGTGGCCATGCGCTTTTGCAACTTCAGAACCGGCAGGGGGCAGAGCATGCCTCGCGCGTCAATAATATCGTTCACAATTCACCGTCAAAAGCCAAAAACGAAACCGGTATATAGCATATTGCCGCGTGACACGTGACCGGGAAAACGCTTTTCACGCAAGTCACCGCCTGCTTGTGCTATAATCCCGGCTTAAAGGCAGATTGGCATCATGATACCAAATAAATCCGAAGTTCTGGGTGTACTTCTGGCAGGTGGACAGGCACGTCGCATGGGCGGCGGCGACAAGTGCCTGACGTCGCTGGGCAATCATACTGTTCTGGCCCATGTTCTGAAGCGTGCCAGACCACAGGTTGGCGACGTGATCCTGAACGCCAATGACGATCCCGCCCGGTTTGATGCCTATGGCGTGATGGTGGTACCCGACGTGATACCGGACCGGGCAGGGCCGCTGGCAGGCATCCTGACGGGCATGGAATGGGCCGCAAGGCATCGCCCCCAATGTCCGTGGATTGCGACCTTTGCGGCAGATACGCCCTTTTTCCCCGACAATCTTGTCTCCCGCATGCTGGGCCGCATCGTCAGGCGACAGGCGGATATTGTCTTTGCCGCGTCGGGCGGACAGGATCATCCGGTGTTCGGCCTGTGGCCCGTCACCCTGCGGGATGATTTACGCACCGCGCTGGTCGAGCAGAATATTCGCCGGGTCAGTGAATGGGCCGATCGCCACCAGCTGACCCGCGTCGCCTATCCTGACCGGCCATCCGACCCTTTTTTCAATATCAATACGCCGGAAGACCTGAAGCTGGCCCGGGCAAAAGCGCAGGATTTACCAGCCCCTCCCCCAAGTGCCGGGCGCAGGAAGAACCTGTCGGAAACCCGCCATTAAATCAAGCTGTTGCGGGCAATCGTCATGCGGTTTACTATCACAGCTCAATGATCACTTAACGGACAGGAAAACCGGATATGGCCGAAGAAGAGTTTTATCTTGTATGTGTGGATGATACAGCTGGCGCGAAACGGGCTGTTTCCTACGCCCTTGTAGAAGCGGGCAAAAACAGCGCCGGACTGCTATTGGCTCATGTCGTGGACTGGTCAGGTTTTGATGCGGTCAATGTGGGCGAGCTTAGCCATCGCCATGCCGATAAGGAAGCCAGAGCCGTAAAAGTAAAATCAGAACTGCTGGAGCCATTGCTGGCCGAAACGGCAGCCGCAGGCATTCAGGCAGATAGTGTTGTTCTGTTCGGAGACCCGGGCGATGAATTGCTGAGAATAGCAACAGAGCGGAAAGCCAGCCATATATTCACAAGTACGCACGGGCGTTCGACATTAAAACAACTGGTGCTGGGTAGCGTCACCCGCGATCTTGTCGCGAAAGCAACCGTACCTGTAACGGTTGTTCCCTAGGACCAGAGTTTTTAATCGACGCTGATCATAGTATAAATACTGACCACGAATATAACAAGCGCAACGGTTGCCACAGCCGCAAGAAAAACACGTCTTGACCGGACAATATGATCCTGCTCCATGGTGCGACCCCGAGTGTTCATCAAATAACCTTCTCTACTGGATGGCCGCACGTATACAGATACTCGTATATCCGGCTTTCCATTCCCTGACAACGATGAAGCAAACATCATGCCATGTCATGTAAATGTATAAGAAATCAAGAGTCTAGGAAAATATTGAAAAAGGGGCGGGAGGTGAATGTAAAGAAGCCCGACATATTCAGGGGGCCCGAAGGCCCCCCGAAGTTACTGAATAATCAGATGAAATTATGTTCCGGGCTATGCGCCCCGTTGATACCCAGCAGATCAAGACCGCCATTGTCGGCCGTAATACCGGCATCAATCCAGTTGCTCCAGTCTTCGCCGTCAAACGCACGCAGCCAGACCGTCTCGTTACTGCCAAACTCGCCGGCAACCCAGGCAACATGGTCAAACTGATCGGCTGTGATCGACATGCTATCAGCGATAACAAGACCATCCATTTCCCAATGCCCTGACTGTTCGTCACTGGCATGGAGATAATATTGGGTAATATCGTCACCGTCAGAATCAGAAGCCGAGAACAGGTCACCCAGACTTATCGCACTGCCCGCCGCAACTGTCAGATCTACCGCCACCACATCAGGTGCCAGATTGCCGTCACCGCCAGAGTTGACCGAAGCACTGCTCCATTCACTCCAGTCCTGACCATCATAAGCCTTCAGCCAGATTTCTTCAGTACCCCCTACTGAACCGGCAACCCAAACGGCAGTTTCAAACTGGTCGGCGGTCAGGGTTACCGTGTCCTTGACGACCTGACCATCCACTTCCCAGTGCCCGCTTGCGCCAACGCCCGTCCACATGAAGACTTCTTCAATCGGATCCCCGTTTGCGTCGGTCAGATCGAACAGGTCGGTCAGGGCAATAGCCTGTCCGGCATCGGCATTGATATTGCTGGCCTCTACCTCCGGTGCGACATTCACATCACCTGTGGACGTCACATCGGCCTGAACCCAGTCACCCCATTCCTTGCCGTCGTAAGCCTGCAACCATAAATCTTCGGTCGTGCCGGCCTTGCCAGCCACCCATTTTGCAGATTCAAACTGCTCTGCAGTCACAATGAGGCTGTTGGCAACCTGAATACCACCAACTTCCCAGTGACCACTGTCATCGTTCCCGGACCACAGGAAGTATTTCTCGACATGGTCGCCGTCAACATCGACGACCGTAAACAGGTCAGCGGCATCAACTTTATCACCCTGATCAAGGCTTGTGTTATTGCCTGTCACTTCCGGACGCGCATTCACATCATTCACCGTGAGGGTGAAATCATCCGAAACCGATGCACCGGACTGGTCCGTGGCTGTGACCCGAATGGACAATACACCGCTATCGCTCGCCCCCGGCTCACCCGAGAATGTGCGGGTCGCCCCGTCAAATGTCAGCCATGATGGCAGGGATGAACCATCAGCAAGCTGTGCTGAATAGGTCAGGCTGTCACCAGCATCAACGTCGGCAAATGCGGCCAGCGGCAGAACATACAGGAACGAAGCAAATTCGCTGACTGTCTTGTTTGCAAGTGGCTGCGATACCGTTGGCGCGTCATTGGTATTGTTGACGGTTATCTTAAAGTCGTCAGTCGCTTTGGCACCTTCACTGTCGGTGGCGGTGACACGAACTGTAATCTGGCCAATATCGTCATTTTCAGGTGTGCCGGAGAAAGTCCCGGTTGCTGTGTTAAAGGTCAGCCATGATGGCAGATCCGAACCATCAGCAAGCTGTGCCGAGTAGGTCAGGCTGTCGCCTGCATCCACATCCTTAAAGGCGGTTGACGGGATTGTGTAGCTGAGAGCACTGTCTTCGTTCACACTTGTATCAGCAATCGGCTGCTCGACCGTCGGTGCATGATTGATCGGCGAAATACTGATCTTGAAATCGTCGCTCGTTTTGGCACCGGCCTTGTCCGTTGCGGTCACACGAACCGTGATCTGGCCTTCGTGATCGTTTGTCGGTGTGCCCGAGAATGTACGGGTTGTGCTGTTGAAGCTCAACCACGATGGCAGCGCTGAACCATCAGCCAACGTTGCCGCAAATGTCAGGACATCACCCGCATCAACATCGGTAAATGCATTGGCAGGTACTGTATAGTTGAAGTTATCGCTGGCCTGAACCGAACCGTCTGACAACGGCTGTGAAACCGTCGGCGCATCATTGGTGTTGTTGACAGTGATCTTGTAATCATCGCTGACTGTCGCGCCTGACTTGTCTGTCGCCGTGACACGTACCGTGATCTGACCCACATCACCATTTTCCGGTGTGCCTGAGAAAGTCCCGGTTTGCGTATTGAAAGAAAGCCATGATGGCAAGGCAGCACCGCTGGACAATGCCGCACTGAAGCTGAGCACATCACCAAGGTCACTGTCTGCAAATGTATTGCTCGGAACCGTATAGCTAAACAGGGCATCTTCACTGACGGTCTTGTCCGCAAGCGGATTGGCAACAACCGGTGTATCATTGCTGTGATTAACCGTCAGACTAAATTCGTCCGTTGCCGTGGCGCCCGATTTATCGGTCGCGGTGACACGAACAGAGATCTGGCCGCGATCATCATTGGACGGCGTCCCCGAAAAGGCACGGGTTGTGCTGTTGAAGCTCAGCCACGATGGCAAGGCCGAACCATCTGCAAGTGTTGCAGAATAAACAAGGGCATCCCCCGCATCCACATCTGTAAAGGCGTCAGCAGAAACAACGTAGCTGAAGGCATCGCTTGCTTCGACAGACGTATCCGCCAGTGGCTTGGAGACAACAGGTGCGTCATTAACGTTTTTAACGGTAATGTTGAAATCGTCAGTTGCCTTGGCACCTGATTTGTCTGTTGCCGTCACCCGTACACTGATCTGGCCCACATCACCATTCGCCGGCGTACCAGAGAATTTACCGGTCGTCGCATTAAACGATAACCAGGCAGGCAGGCTCGAACCATCAGCCAGCTTCGCCGAATAGCTCAGAACGTCGCCCGCATCCATATCGCTGAATGTATTGGCAGGGATCGTGTAGCTGAAGGCCGCATCTTCATTAATGGTCGCGTCCACAACAGGATTATCCAGCGTGGGGGCGTCATTGGTATTGTTGATGGTCAGCACAAAATCATCTGACACATTCGCACCTGACGTGTCGGTGGCGGTTACACGAATGTTCAGGCTGCCAACATCACCATTGTCAGGCGTGCCCGAGAATGTCCGGGTTGAAGCATTGAAGCTCAACCATGATGGCAGGGCGGAACCGTCTGCAAGTTTTGCCGAATAGTTCAGACTGTCGCCCGCATCCACATCCTTAAAGGCGGTTGACGGGATTGTGTAGCTGAGAGCACTGTCTTCATTTACCGATTTATTCTGGATCGGCGTAGAAACGACAGGCGCATCATTGACGTTGTTGATCGTGATTTTGAAATCATCCGTCGCTTTCGCACCGGACGCATCCGTGGCGGTCACCCGAACCGTAATCTGGCCCACATCGCCATTGTCCGGTGTCCCGGAGAATGTGCGCGTTGTCGCATTAAACGTCAGCCATGACGGCAGGGCGGAACCGTCTGCAAGTGTTGCGGAATAGGCCAAAACATCGCCCGCATCCACATCATTAAAGGCTGTTGATGGCACGGTATAGGCAAACGACGCATCTTCACTGATTGTACGGTCAGCGATTGGCTGCACAACTGTGGGCACGTTATTTGCGTTATCCACTGTCAGTACAAAATCATCTGTTGCCTTTGCCCCTGATGTATCGGTCGCTGTCAGACGAATAATGATCTGACCTACATCGTCATTATCAGGCGTACCGGAGAATGTCCGGGTCGTGGCATTGAAGCTCAGCCATGATGGCAGGGCAGAACCATCAGCCAGTTTCGCCGAATAGCTCAGGCTGTCCCCGACATCAACATCCTTAAAGGCGGTTGAAGGTACTGTGTAACTGAAGGCACTGTCTTCATTCGCCGTACGGTCCGAAACAGGCGTCACCAGAACCGGCGCATCATTGGTATTGTTGACGGTAACCTTAAAGTCATCTGTCGCCTTGGCACCGGAGTTGTCGGTTGCCGTTATCCGTACCGTAAACTGGCCCACATCGTCATTATCCGGTGTCCCGGAGAATGTCCGTGTCGTGGCGTTAAAGGTCAGCCATGACGGCAGGCTCGAGCCATCAGCAAGCTTCGCCGAATAGGTCAGGCTGTCGCCCGCGTCCACATCCTTAAAGGCGGTTGAAGGTACTGTGTAACTGAAGGCACTGTCTTCATTCGCCGTACGGTCCGAAACAGGTGTCACCAGAACCGGCGCATCATTGGTATTGTTGACGGTAACCTTAAAGTCATCTGTCGCCTTGGCACCGGAGTTGTCTGTTGCCGTTACCCGCACCGTGATCTGGCCCACATCGTCATTGTCCGGTGTCCCGGAGAATGTCCGTGTGGCGGCATTGAAGGTCAACCATGACGGCAAGCTCGAGCCATCAGCAAGTTTCGCCGAATAGGTCAGGCTGTCGCCCGCGTCCACATCCTTGAATGCTGTTGAAGGTATTGTGTAGCTGAACGCACTGTCTTCATTCACGGACCTGTCTGCCACAGGGCTTGAAACTGTCGGTGCATCGTTGGTGTTGTTGATGGTCAGCTTGAAATCATCGGATACTTTTGCACCGGAATTGTCTGTTGCCGTTACACGTACCGTGATCTGACCCACGTCATCATTGTCAGGTGTGCCCGAGAAAGTCCGGGTTGTGGCGTTGAAGCTCAACCATGACGGCAAGGCAGACCCGTTGGACAAGGTTGCGGTATAGCTTAAGGTATCACCTGAATCCGCATCCACAAACGTTGTCGATGGCAGGGTAAAGACAAAACCGGAGTCTTCGTTGGCCGTCTTGTCAGCAATCGCCTGCGAGACCGTCGGCGCATGGTTTACAGGCGCACCGCCAAACAGAACTTCCAGCTGATTAAATGTGTAGGTCTGATCATTGAATTCGAATTTCTCAAATCCGGTCAGCGTGTCGCGGCCTTCATCAATGCCTTCCGAACCCGAGAAGGTCACGATAATGGTCGAGGCACTGACAATCTGAATATCATAAGCGGAAATATCATTGATAAAGCCCGCGGTATCGGTGCCACTTCCCCCGCTCAGGGTATCATCACCACGACCACCCCAAATGTAGTTGTTTGCACTGTTCCCGATAACCGTGTCATTACCGTCGCCCATGAAGGCATTCTCGATGACGGTTCCGGCAGAAATTTCAAGCGGTTTACCAGCAATTGTACTGATCGTGCCGCCATTCAGGTTCAACACAACATCCGAGGTGACCGTTGCCGCATTGATCGCGTCGATACCACTTGAATCCTGCAATGACTGACGCGACGAGTCATTAAATGCCGTGTAAAGGTCTGTGTAGAAATAGGTGTCGTCACTGGATGACGCGTCACCGTTGAAGATCAGGGTCCAGTTTTCCAGCGTACCTGTTTCACCTGTTGCCTTGTCCTCAACCTTCAGTGTCCATGCGCCAACCGGATTTTCACCCCAGAAGTTATTGGCCGTAAACGAAAAGCTGATATCGTCAGCCGTGTTGCCAGAGCCACCAGGGCGATTGGCCAGAACAGCTTCTGTACCGTCCGGCGAGACCAGTGTGACGACCAGATCCCCGATCTTTGTGTGATCGATTTCCAGATTGACCTGCACGGTATCGATATCCATGTCTTTTGTGACAACGATTGTGCTGGTCGCGCCATTGGGATTCGCATCCGGAATGGCCTTGTTAGGGGCACTGGAATAGCTGAAAGAATATTGATTGTCGAAAACGCTTTGTTTCGTC
Source organism: Sphingomonadales bacterium (assembly GCA_965227345.1). GTDB lineage: Bacteria > Pseudomonadota > Alphaproteobacteria > Sphingomonadales. The sequence continues at coordinate 2,435,464 of OZ245755.1, read as the reverse complement.
CAGGTCTCGGCAAGACGTACAGCAGCCAGGGCATCGACCATACCAAAACCGTAGTTATGGTTGAAATGCAGACCGCCGCCGTTCCAGTTCCCGGCACCATTATAATCCCAGGCAGAAGAATTGGAGTCATTCAGAGACGCTGAATACGCCAGTATCTCTTGCACATCCCGGTACCCAAGCTCGGGGTTGGCTTCCAGCATTAGCGCAACCACGCCGGAAACGATTGGCGCTGCAAATGATGTGCCTGACGCTGAGCCATAGCTGCCGGTACCGGTTGTTGTCGCAATACCGCTGCCTGGTGCCGCCACAAGAAGTGCCGCGCCCGGGTTACTCCAGGACGCATACGTGCCGCTGGACGTTGTTCCCGCCACTGCTATTGTAAAGGGAGAGTTTCCGAAACTGTGATAATTGACATCCTGCCCGCTGCCCCGGTCATTCCCGGCAGAGAAGACATATACTGTGCCCAGTCCGTCGCGACCATTGTCCACGCCGTTCTGAAGGGCGGTAAAACCACCACTGTAGGCAATTTTTGAGAAGTTATCGGTAAATGTTGTGGAATAACCCCAGCTGCTGTTCACCACATCGGCTGTCTGCCCTGCAATATCCAGCGCCTGAACGCTTTTGCTGTAACTGCCGGACGATCCATAACCGATACGGAAACCGGTGATATCCGCGCCATACGAAATACCAACTGTACCGGACCCGTTTGAGGCCGCTCCGATAACGCCTGCAACCTTTGTACCGTGACCACCGGCGCCATACGCGTCATTGTCGCCATCACGAACATCATAATCGACTGACGTATCGTAATTGGCTGCCAGATCAGGGTGGGTATATGCAAAACCATCATCGACAATGCCAACCAGTACACCGTCGCCTGTGTAATCTGTCCACACGTCTTTGACATTGATGGCGTTCAGATGCCACCCTTGTGTGGGGTCTGTTGGCAATGTGTTTTCAGATGAGATCGGCCCGTCACCCGTATCAACAACGTCCGGAACAAACTCGGGCGTATCTGTGACTTCAGGTATTATCGCCGGTGGCAGAGTGGTATTATTATTTGACGTATTTTGGGATATCTCTGCAAATTTGGCAGCAACATAGGCCTGCCACTGCATATCGGCGAAACGGGTCGCGATATCTTCAGGAGAAGGAAAGGCAAAAGCCTCCAGATCATTAATGTGAAAATCAGCAAATTTGTCGGCTTTGCCGACGGAACCATTCAATTTGAACTTTACATTGCTCACTATACTTTACCTCTACTTCGGTAACCCCGCTATCCGGGAAAATATTCCCGGACCGGAAGCTTTGCGTCCCGCCGTTGCCGACGGTTTGCCATTGTCGGTAGGTGCAAATCAGGCACCTGGTGATCTATCATGGTTTTCGCTTTCTTGCGGGGCACACCTGTCTCGCCATTTGACCCATCAGAAATTCGATGCCAATTAAAAGCCTTATTCCTTAATATTTGGTAAAATATCGGCGTATGCAGCACAGCGTGGCTGTTCTTTCAAATTAATCGTTGATTTCAGGATTTATGGCTAAAAAGAGCCATTTTACCGGTAGAATATTTAATCGGGAACCGGCCTGTTGGACCACAATTCACTTGTTAATCCCAATGACAATTTTGTGGCATTATGACGACGGCTACTTCTGATCGAACAATTAACATCTGACACCCTGAAACGAGAGAATCTTGCCCCCCGGTTAACCTTGTATGCGTGCTAGCTCCCCTCGACAGGGTGCCCGGAAACCACCGAATACCACTCCCAAAAGTCGATTCGCTACATTCACACCAATTTGGATCAAGGTTAAACATTGATAAAAGTGTGTGTTATATGACACATATGAATCCATTTAGAAAGTCCCAAAAATGGCTTTTCGAGCCACTTTTTGCTTAATTCACCCTTGTCTATTTCGGATCCGAAATAATAAAATAAAACGGCTTTGATATTTTTTCATTGAATAGACACAAAAAATAACTAAGTTCCACGCTCCACTGGCGCACATCGCACGTGCTTTCGGCCCCCCTGGCGCAAGTCAAGGCCGGGTTTGTAACGACGAAAGCGTCCTTTTTGGTCTGTTTTGCCGGGTAAGATCCGGACCGAGAGGGAGTTTTTAAAGATGCCGCAAGCTCATAAACTTCGCGTAATTTCCGATCCTGTCCTTCCAGTAGAGCCATCTGGCAACGCTGCGGAGACAAACCTCGTATCACTCATCAGTGATCATAACCTGCAATTGCCACAAGGCGACATATCGCCAAAGATTGCACGTTTTCTGGCGACATCCCAGGCCGAGACTCCGTTTATGGTGGTTGATCTGGACATTGTGCATAACAATTACCTTAAGCTTGCCAACGGCTTGCTTCAGGCACGGGTCTTCTATGCCGTGAAGGCAAACCCTGCGCCCGAAATTATCCGTCTGCTGGAATCTCTGGGGTCGTGTTTCGATACCGCCAGCGCCGGAGAGATTGACATCTGTATGGAACTGGGCGTCCCGCCACACCGTATTTCTTATGGTAACACCATCAAGAAAGAACGTGATATTGCCTATGCTTATGAAAAAGGAATTCGGCTGTTCGCTTTTGATTCGGAAGCCGAACTGGACAAACTGGCCCGTAGTGCGCCGGGTGCGCAGGTCTTCTGCCGCATTCTGACAAACGGCAGTGGTGCCGAGTGGCCATTGTCACGCAAATTCGGCTGTACGCCGGATATGGCACACGATCTGTTGGTCAAAGCCCGTGATCTGGGGCTGGATCCGTATGGCATCTCGTTTCACGTCGGGTCCCAACAAACTGATCTGGCCCAGTGGGATATTGCCCTTGGTGATGTGGCAGACCTGTTCACTCGTCTCGAAGGGAATGGTATTAATCTGCGTCTGGTCAATTTGGGAGGCGGCTTCCCATCGCGCTACCGACGAGAAGTCCCACCTGTCGCTGCCTATGCAAGTGCTATTCTGGGTGCGATGGACAAACACTTTGGCCACCGCGCTGCCGGTATGCCCGATATGATTATTGAGCCCGGTCGCAGTCTTGTCGGTGATGCCGGCGTCCTTCAGACAGAAGTTGTGCTGATCTCCAAAAAAGACAAAACCGAGAACAAGCGGTGGGTTTTTCTGGATGTCGGAAAATTCTCCGGTTTGGCAGAAACCATGGATGAAGCTATCCGCTATCGCCTGAAAACCGATCATGACGGCTCGGCAACCGGTCCCGTGATCCTCGCAGGCCCGACCTGTGACAGTGCCGATACTCTGTATGAAAAGGCAGACTATGAACTGCCTCTTGATCTTGAGGTGGGTGATAAGGTACAAATCCTTTCAACAGGTGCATATACCACCACCTATTCATCGGTGGCTTTTAACGGTTTTGCTCCCTTGAAAAGCTTTTGTATTTAGGGACATGCTCAAAGAGCACCCCTGAATTTGCGTAGTGAGTTCTGGAGGCGGCAGAGATATGGGCGCGGAACAATACGCGGCCTTCTCTGGCCGCCTTTTGATTGTGGGATTTGGCAGTATCGGGCAGGGTTTCCTGCCGCTGGTATTACGGCATATTGATGTTCCCCGAAATCGAATCACCATTCTGACGGCTGATCCGGCGGGTCAGGCCGAAGCCGAAGAATATGGCATTGATTTTGTCATCAGGCCCCTTTCCCCCGACAATTTCAGCGATATCCTTGGTGAATATCTTGATGACGGGGATTTTCTGATCAATCTGACCGTTGATGTCTCCAGCGTTGACCTGATCACCTTCTGCCATGAACGCAATATCTTGTACATTGATACAGTGGTAGAGCCATGGGCCGGATATTATACCGATCCCGATCTGTCGCCGTCCCAACGATCGAATTATGCCCTGCGCGAGACGGCGATTGGCCTGAAAGACAAGTTTGCAGGGGGTCCGACTGCCGTCATCACGCATGGGGCCAACCCCGGCCTTGTCTCCCATTTCGTGAAACAGGCATTGCTGAATATTGCAGCGGATACCGGCCTGAAAGTTGACCAGCCCCAGGCCCGTGACGAGTGGGCGGCCCTTGCCCGCAAGCTGAATGTTAAAACCGTACATATCGCCGAGCGCGATACCCAGGTGACAGACCAGTTCAAGAAACCCGGTGAATTTGTTAACACATGGTCCGTTGAAGGCTTTATCAGCGAAGGGCGCCAACCAGCAGAACTGGGCTGGGGCACCCATGAAAAATACTTTCCTGAAGATGGCGCCCGTCATGATTTTGGCTCAGGGGCCGCCATCTACCTGAACAGACCGGGGGCAGGCACCCGTGTACGCACCTGGACCCCAAAGGCTGGTACTTTTCAGGGTTATCTGGTCACACATAACGAGTCTATTTCCATCGCGGACTATTTTACCGTATCCGATCAGAATGATATCGCTTACCGACCTACTGTTCACTATGCCTATCATCCTTGCAATGCTGCGGTTCTTTCCCTGCACGAGATGGAAGGAAAAAACTGGCAGGAGCCCAAGTCACAGCTTCTGGTCGTTGACGAGATCGTCAAGGGCATTGATGAGCTTGGTGTCTTGCTTATGGGTCACGAACGTGGTGCCTACTGGTATGGCTCGCAGCTTTCCATTGACGAGGCCCGGGCACTTGCCCCCTGGAATAACGCGACCAGCCTGCAGGTGTGCGTGGCCGTTCTGGCTGGCGTCATCTGGGCCATGGAAAATCCCCGTGCCGGTTTATGCGAGCCGGAAGAGATTGACTTCAAACGCATTCTTGAAATTGCGACCCCGTATCTGGGGCCCGTCGTTGGCGCCTATACGGACTGGACTCCGGTCAAGGGCCGCAGCATCCTGTTTGATGAAGACGTCGATACGGAAGACCCCTGGCAGTTCAAGAATTTCAGGGTTATCTGACACCGCACACCCCTGACCTCCCTGATTAATCATCCCTGTCCTTGTACCCGTCATCACGATCTTTCGGCGGGCCATCATGCTTGTGCTTACCCTTTGGCCGATACCAGCGCATACTCAACTCTTGACGGGCATCAGGCGGCAAAATCATAATCACGTCAACAAATGCCCCCTGCATGGTATGTTCCAGCTGGCTGCGCACCGCCCGCAGATCATCAAAGGCATTATCAAGCGCCACCCTGTCCGGGGTTTCTGCCTTCAGCACTTCCTGAAGGCGCACCTGAGCCTCGCGCATGGCGCGGAACTGCTTATGCAGTTCAGGCTTGCGGGCGCGCCAGAGGACTTCAACCTCGTCTCGCTGATCCTCCGGCAGCGATTTCATCAGCTTGTGAACTGGTATTTTGGGAAAAATGCTGAAAGGATCCGGCTGCCGCCATCTGCTAACCAGATAGGTTCCCAGAAACAGGTTCAGGGCGATCGACAGAACAAGGCCACCTATGACCCATTTACTCGTTTTCCTTGTCACACCGTCACTCATGGTTCCAGTCCTTCCCAACTCGCCAGCGCCGCTGGTGTATCCAGGCCCATGGCCATCTCGGTCAGATCCGCCTGACCCCAGGGGCTATCGGCAATATCGGCAGTCCCCAGAATTAACCCCAGCAAACAGGCCAGCGCCAATCCGCTCAGTTGAGGTACCGGACCGCCAAACACATTTCCAAAGGGCCACCAGCTCCATTTTTCCGCCACAACCGACACCTCGGCCGGTGCCCCCGCAGGGTTGGCGCCGGGAATATTCAGGATCGCCTGACGCAGCGCAGAAGGAGCAGCTTCCACGTCTGCTGCCCTGTCCAGAGCCCTGTCCAGTATCCGCGCCTCTTCCAGCAAGCGACGTGCGCGCGGATCCCTTACCGACAGCGACAGCGCATCAGCCCTGGTAGCTCCCCCAACAACATCCGGCCAACGGTCAGGCTGCGCGCCATACGCTGCCACCAGATCCTCGAACTGTTCAATTGTTATATCCGACGTCATAGCACGCCTTCCTTCACTAAATGGTCTTTCGAATCTTTTAATATTGTGGCCAGTTGACGACGGCCACGTACAAGCAGAGACTCCAGTCCCTTAACACCCACAGACAGGACATCCGCAGCTTCCGCGTTGCTGAGACCTTCATAATAACAAAGCACAATGGCGGCCTTCTGACGCTCTGGCAACGTATCCAGCGCCCTCGCGACGATCATGTTGTCCTGCTCATCGACAAGCTTCGCTTCTGCCGTTTGCGCCGGATCTGGCGCGTCAAAATGATCCGGTAGCGCAACCGGCCTCTTTTTCCGTTTATGATCAATGCTCAGATTGGTCACAATTCTGTAGAACCAGGTTGTAAATTTCGCTCCCTGCGGCGCCCAGACACCCGCTTTGGTCCAAAGCCTTAAAAAGGCTTCCTGAACAATGTCTTCTGCTTCCGCCTGTACACCAACAATACGCCGGGCAACCCACAGGAACCTGTCCAGATGTCGGGTGACCAGAGCTTCATAAGCCCAGACCTCACCGTCAGCAACCTGACCCATGAGCCATTCGTCGCTGTAACCGGCATCATCCCGTCCATCCGGACTGTCTTGCATATACAAGCTCGCTGCTTTCATATTATGCCACCTGTAACACTATACGGGACAGTGGGCAAAAGCCTGCGAAAAAAAGCGCCGGCCTTTTGCAAGGCCAGCGCGCATTCTGTAAACATGGGTTATTATCTAGCTGACAGTCCAGGTCCGACCGGATTGCAACAAGGCGTTCAGGTCACCCGCAGGCTTCCCGGCGTTCGCCGCTTCAGTCTGTGCGATGACCGCACTTTCAAAGCTTGGGGCCGGATCACAATAGATAACGCCCAGCACCACCGGGAATTCCGGCGGCTGAAGGGCAACCAGAAGATTGGCCAACGACCGGTTCGTCTCGTCATGGACCAGTATATCATCCTCTGTGACCCCGTTTTCACCGATCACAACGATTTCCAGCTTAAGCGTTTTCGTGTTCAGACGAAGGCCCTTGTTCTGATCCTTGCCAAAAATCAGCGGCTTGCCATGTTCGACATGAATTTGCATATCCGCCGCCACCGACTTGTCGGTAAAGGAGGCAAACACATCATCGTTATAAACAATACAATTCTGGAAAATCTCAACAAAAGAGGCCCCCTTGTGCTCATGGGCACGGGTCAGCGTACCGGGAAGCTGCTTCAGGGCCGTATCAATGCCGCGCGCAATGAAACGTGCGCCCGCCCCCAAAGCAAAGGCACAGGCCGATATCGGCGCATCAACAGAACCAAGCGGCGTTGAAGGCGACCGGGTCCCCAGACGCGAGGTCGGCGAATATTGACCCTTGGTCAGACCATAAATTTCGTTATTAAAAAGCAATATCTGCAGATTAACATTCCGGCGCAGCAAATGCAGCAGGTGGTTACCACCGATGCTCAGGCCATCACCATCCCCCGTCACCATCCAGACATCCAGATCGGGATTTGCCAGCTTAATGCCAGTGGCAAAGGCGGGGGCCCGCCCGTGGATGGTATGAAAACCATAGGTCGACATGTAATAGGGGAAACGCGAAGAACAGCCAATACCCGAAACAAAGACCGTCTTTTCACGCGTGGCGCCTATGTCAGCCAGTGTTTTCTGCACAGCTTTCAGAATGGCATAGTCCCCGCACCCCGGGCACCAGCGCACTTCCTGATCACTTGCAAAGTCTTTCGGCTTCAGCTTCTCAACAGGGACATGTTCGTTCATTTCAAGCTCCCAATTCGACTTCAATGGCATCCAGGATTTCAGCAATCTTGAACGGCTGGCCGGAGATCTTGTTCAGGCCCTTCAGGGGTAATACATATTCGCTACGAAGCAACGTTAACAGCTGACCCGTATTCATTTCAGGTACCAGCACCTTTTCATAACTGGCGAGCAGATCACCAAGGTTTTCGGGCAGCGGCCAGATATGACGAAGATGTATATGCGCCACATCCAGGCCCTTGTTTCGCGCCCGGCGTACCGCCTGCTCGATCGGCCCCGCCGTCGAGCCCCAGCCCACAACGGCCAGTTTACCGCTTTCATTCCCGCACAAGACTTTTTGCGCCGGAATATCCTTGGCAATCCCCAGAATTTTGTCGCGACGGGTCTCGGTCATTTTCTGATGGTTATCAGCGTCATAGGAGATGTGACCGGAATCAAAGCCTTTTTCAATACCGCCAATGCGGTGCTCCAGCCCGGGCGTTCCCGGAATCGCCCAGTTTCTCGCCAGCGTGCCCGGATCGCGCAGGAAAGGATGGAATCCATCCACTTCGGTGTGGAAGGTCACCGGGAAAGGCTCTATGCTGTCAACATCCGGTAATTTCCACGGCTCCGCAGCATTCGCGATATAACCGTCCGACAGGATCATGACCGGTGTCATATATTTTGTCGCGATACGAATGGCCTCAATCGCCACTTCAAAACAATCGGAAGGTGTTGAACTGGACAAAACCGCCAGAGGCGCATCGCCGTTGCGCCCAAATACGGCCTGATACAGATCAGACTGTTCGGTCTTGGTCGGCAAGCCCGTTGATGGACCTGCCCGCTGTGTGTTGACGATTATCAATGGCAGCTCGGTACTGATTGCCAGACCAATCGCCTCGCCCTTCAGCGCAATCCCGGGACCGGAGGACGATGTCACCCCCAGCGACCCTGCATAGGACGCCCCGATTGAAGCACAGACAGCCGCAATTTCGTCTTCAGCCTGAAACGTTGTTACACCATAATTCTTCATCCCCGACAGTTGATGAAGCAAAGGTGACGCAGGCGTGATGGGATAAGAACCGAAAAACAGCGGCAGGTTGGCAAGCCTTGCACCGGCAACCAAACCCCAGGAAAGCGCTTGCCCCCCGGTGACGGTGCGATACAGGCCAGGCTGAACCTGAGCAGGTCCTACGTGATACCGCCGCAGATTGCTCGACATTTCTGCCGTTTCACCATAGGCATGCCCGGCATTTATAGCGGCGATATTCGCCTGTGCAATCTCGGGCATTTTGGCAAATTTTGTTTCAAGCCAGTCAATAATGGGCTGGCGCTTGCGACCAAACATCCAAAGCATCAGGCCCAGCGTCCACATATTTTTGGACCGGAGGGCTTCCTTGTTTGAAACACCAAATTCCTTGACGGCTTCCAGGGTTAGGGCTGAAATATCCAGTTCCAGAATCTGGTATTTGGCCAGATCATCGCCCTTCAGGGGGTTTTCCGTATAGCCGGCCTTCTGAAGATTACGGTCGGAAAAGGTCCCCTGATCCACCACCAGCAACCCGCCATCTCGCAAATCACGCAGATTGACCTTTAGCGCCGCCGGGTTCATCGCAACCAGCACATCCGGCGCATCCCCCGCTGTCATAATATCTGACGACCCAAAATTAATCTGAAAGGCCGAAACCCCAAAGGTCGTGCCAACCGGCGCCCTGATTTCCGCCGGGAAATCCGGGAAGGTTGACAGATCACTGCCTTCCAGTGCTGTCGAAACCGTAAACTGCGATCCGGTCAGCTGCATACCATCACCAGAATCGCCAGCAAACCGAACGACAACAGATTCCAGTTCCTGCATTGGCTGATCTGCTACCGGGTTTTGGACATTCATTTCAAGAGGCTCCTTATCGGCCATGTCTATGGCACATATATAGTGCCGTACGGAAATAATCCAAGAATTTCATTATAGCACCGAAGATATAATTGCAAATGAATTTGTAAAATATTTTATATTACACAAATTTTAGTGTTATAATTATTTTATGCTTAAAATAATATCCTGTTTTGGTGTGTTTGCCAAGTCTCCTCTTAACATGAGGTCTATAGCCTGATATTTCAGGCCAGATCAGCCAGTACAAAACAACAAGCCATAGACAATCAAACCACAACAATTTATTACCTCTGCCAGCCTGTGATTGTCATACAATCCAAATTCCGCAGTTCGAAAGATACGATATGTCCGATCCGGCCCCCGTCTCAGCCAGTGCCGCACAAAATTTACACCGGCGTATGTGGCGTCTGGCCGGCCCTGCAATACTGGCCAATCTTTCCGTACCCCTGCTTGGTGCCGTGGATACTGCGGTCATTGGACACCTGCCCAGCCCAGTTTATCTGGGCGCCATCGCCGTCGGCAGTATTATTTTCAGTTTCCTTTATTGGGGTTTCGGCTTTCTGCGCATGGGCACCACGGGCCTGAGTGCCCAGATGTATGGCGAGCTTGAGGTCGACCCGGACGCAGCGCGCCCCCTTGGTCTGGTCTTTGCCCGATCCATGGTACTGGCGCTGGGGCTGGCAGCCCTTATCCTGTTGTTGCAGATCCCGACATCATGGATTGCCCTTTATCTGATTGGTCCCAGCGAAGAAGTTACGGGTCTGGCGCAGCAATATTTCGATATCCGGGTCTGGAGTGCCCCGGCAACATTGACGCAATATGCCGTGCTGGGTTGGCTGTTCGGTACCCAGCGTGCGGGCTCGGCCCTTGCCGTTCAACTTGTTATGAACTTGCTGAACGTGGCATTGGACCTGTTGTTTGTATTGGGCTTTGGCATGGGTGTATCCGGCGTGGCCCTGGGGACGGTTCTGGCAGAGTATGTCGGCGTCCTTTTTGGTGTATCGCTGATCATTTTCTATCTGCGCAGATCTCATGGCATTTCATTCCTGGCTTTGTTCCGGGACCGGGAATTGTTCCTGCCATCCGCCATCAAAAAGTTGCTGGACGTCAACAGCAACCTTTTCCTGCGCACCATGCTGTTGCTGACCGCTATTGGCATTCTGACCAGTACCGGCGCGCGGCTTGGCGATGTTACCCTTGCCGCCAATGCCATCCTGTGGAATTTCCTGATGTTCCTGTCATTCGGGCTGGATGGCTTTGCCCATGCGGCTGAAGCGATGGTCGGCAGTGACGTGGGCGCGCGCAACAGACAACGCTTTCTTGCCAGTGTGCGGGTCACTTCTGCATGGGCACTTGGAACTAGCCTGTTATATTCGCTGGTCTATCTGGCTTTTGGCAGCGACATTATCGCCCTGCTGACCGGCATTGCCGAAGTACGAAGCTACACAGAAGAATTCCTGCCATGGATGATCGCCCTGCCGCTGATCTCGGTCTGGAGTTTTCAGCTGGACGGCATATTCATCGGCACGACCCGCACCCGGGAAATGCGCCGCTCCATGTTCTGGGCATTACTGGTCTATATACCCTGCGTTGCGATTACAGTCCCTTACTGGGGCAATCACGGCCTCTGGTTTTCGTTCACTTTTTTCATGATTATACGCGCAGTTGCGCTGGGGCTTTCGCTACCCTCCCTGATGAAAAAGCTTTAACGTCTGCTTTTATAGCAGGCCGAGGGCATTTTCCGGCGGACGACCAATCACAGCTTTATCTCCCTTAACAACAATGGGGCGCTCGATCAGAATGGGATTCGCGACCATCGCCTCTATCAGGGCATCATCGTCAAGTGAAGGGTCGCCAAGGTTTCCGTCCTTGTATACGGATTCGCCGCGCCTCATCAAATCACGCGGGCCGATCCCCAGCTTGGCCAGAATGTCTCTGATCCCGGCCGCCGTGAGGGGTGTCTCAAGATATAATACAACTTCCGGAGAGATGCCTTTCCCCTCGATCAGCGCCAGGGTCTGGCGAGACTTGCTGCACCTTGGGTTATGGTAAATTGTTACGCTCATCATCTGTCTCCTTACCGTTGTTTTAAAGCCGGAAAGGTATAGCGTCCGGAAAAGATTTTGTATAGCTGGTGCACATATTTTGCATGGTTGGGGCCGTGCATCCGCCATGAAAGTAAGAATTATTATTAATACTATTGACAATCATTATTAATAGCATAAATTATGCCTGTTGAGTCGATCATGTGTGGCGCGGATTAATCAGGGACACTTTGAATGTATATCTGTATTTGCAATGCATTGTCAGAAACCAAAGTACGCAGGGCTGCCCGGTCTTGCGCCCGTAAAAACCGCAGTCTTAGTGGTTTTTTCAAGGATATGGACGCGGTTCCTCAATGCGGGAAGTGCATTTCGAAGGCTTTGGGTATATACCAAGAAGAGCGTTCGCAACAAATGCCTGATTGATTCTTGAAAGAATCGGTCACACACCGAGCAGGAGCTTTGCCATGAAGGGTGATCGCAAGATCATAAACCATCTCAACGCCATTCTGAAAAATGAACTAACGGCGATCAACCAGTATTTTCTTCATTCCCGGATGGCTGAAAACTGGGGCTTTAAACATCTGGCCGAAAAGGAATATGAGGAATCGATTGATGAAATGAAGCATGCAGATGCTCTCATCAAGCGCATCCTGTTTCTCGAAGGCCTTCCAAACCTGCAAGATCTGGGGCGCCTTCATATCGGGGAATCAGTCCCCGAATTATTACAGGGCGACCTGACACTTGAGATGGAAGGATTGCCACTGTTGCGCCAGGCCATTATGGATGCTGAATCAGCGGGGGATTTCGTCACCCGGAACCTGATCCGGGAAATTCTCGATTCTGAAGAAGAACATGTTGACTGGCTGGAAACACAACTGGAACTGGTAGAACAGCTGGGCATACAAAATTACCTGCAGTCACAAGTCGGCTAGACGCGCTGGGGCCTGTCGCTGTGCCTATATCGGGTTTGCGGTACCCACAGCTTCGGAAATATTGGTAAACCCGTCCGCCTTCAGGCACCGGGCAAGTTCCCTGTTGATTCGCGCAACCAGTGCCGGTCCGTGATAGATCAGCGCACTATAAAGCTGGACAAGCGATGCCCCGGCCTTGATTTTTTCATAGGCCTGCTGTCCGCTTGCCACGCCTCCCACACCTATCAGGGGCAGTCGTCCGCCCGTCAATCTGTACATATCCGCCAATACGTCCGTGGAATGTGCAAACAATGGCTGCCCGCTCAGGCCGCCGGCCTGACCGCCATGACAGGAAACCAGATTTTCCCGCCCCGTAATGGTGGTGTTGCTGACAACAAGCCCGTCAATGCGGTGGGCCAGTACAATCTCGGCAATGTCGCGCCGTTCATCCGGTGCCAGATCGGGGGCAATTTTGACAAACAGCGGGGCCCCCCCGGGCTTGACCGCATCCACACGGGACAATAAATCATCGAGCGCCTGTCGGCCCTGTAACTTGCGCAACCCCGGCGTGTTGGGGGACGATATGTTGACCACGAAATAATCCGCCAGTCCGGCCAGTGTCTCCAGCCCGGTAACATAATCCTGCGCCGGGTCTTCGCTGTCCTTGTTGGCCCCGACATTCGCCCCGACAATACCGCCTTTGTGGCAATCGCGCCTGTACTGAAGGCGCGCTCTTGTCGCGTCCAGCCCCTGATTGTTAAACCCCATCCGATTGATCACTGCTTCATCTTCGACCAACCGGAAAAGCCGGGGACGAGGGTTCCCGGGTTGAGGTCGCGGCGTTACCGTACCTGTTTCAACAAAGCCAAAGCCTAGCCCCAGCATGGCATCTGGCACTTCAGCATTCTTGTCAAAACCGGCCGCCAGTCCCAGCGGGCTTTTCAGCTCAAGGCCGCAAACACGCGTATGCAGAACCGCATCATCCACGGCGCGGCGCGGCGGCAACAAACCAGATTTCAGCAGCCTGATCGTCAGATTATGCGCCGTTTCAGGCGCAAGGGAAAACAGCAACGGGCGAAAAACTGAAAACATGCTCACGAACAGCCTTCCTCTCCGAACATCTCCGCTGGAAAGATATGTCGGCCTGCCATATCCAGATCAAGCGGACAGGCCAGCCGAACGCATTTCATATCCAAAGCAGTATAAAGATGTGGGAAAAGGTTCCCGCCGCGCGAAGGCTCCCACTTCAGCGCCGCCTCATCAAGTGAAGCAGGGTCAATTTGCAGAACCATGAGACCCAATTGGCGGGAAAAATGGCGCCTGGCTGTTTCCTGCAGCTGGGCGTATGAAGAGAAATGGATATATCCATCCCGGAGATCAACGGGTGATCCGCGGAAAGAACCCGTCACAAGTGCCGTCTGATATTCCTGATCTGTACAAATCTTGTAAATATAGCCGTTCAAATCCATCCTGCCCGGTGACCATTAGAGTTCCGGTCGGTTATGCCATGACAAGCCTGTCAGGTCACATATATTTTTCGGCTACACTACACATGCGGGCCCTTCTATTTATTCTGCATTGCATACTGGTTCCGCGCTTCTGAAGTTGCGCTGCCTACTGCCTTAACCATTTCAAACACCCGCTTGCGAATGTCCTGATCAGGGATGCGATAATAAGCCCGAACCAGCTCAAGCGTTTCGCGTTTGGTAAACTGATTTGGTTCCGCTTCATAAGCCGGCTTTTCGGTTTCGGCGAAACCCGGACCGTATGACGGCTTGCCCACACCGTCGTAAAAGAAGGAAACGGGTACATCAAGTATTTGCGACAGTTGGTAAAGCCTGCTCGCCCCTATTCTGTTCGCACCTCTTTCATATTTTTGAATTTGCTGAAAAGTGAGACTAACTGCCTCACCAAGTTTTTCCTGGCTCATCCCAAGCAGGGTGCGCCGCAATCTCACGCGAGAACCTACGTGGATATCCACAGGATCGGGTTTGTTCTTCAATTTTTTACCCCTCGAACTAACTGATGATATTTTTTTCTGATCTTTCCGCCTTATACCGACCTAACTTCAAAGGAATTTTTCTCGCAATCCGGAAGAATAACGAATTCTAACCACAAGATATAATTATAAATAATTATTTTATTGGCTACTTTTCCGCTGGACCACGCCTTCTAGGTAAAATCAGCACAAGTATAGCGGAGAGAAACAAATAACTCCAATCACCCCAGCGTGCATATATCGTATTATATTCCCTTCTAACGGGCAATGCGCCATCCAGAATCCCTGAATGATTGAGCGGGACAGAATCCAGAACGCGGCCATAAGCATCTACTATAGCGGAAATACCCGTTCCCGCAGCCCTGATAATCGGCAGGCCCTCTTCAACAGCCCGCGCCCTGACAGCCACTAAATGCTGGTAAGGTCCTGTACTGTCACCAAACCAGGCATCATTGGTGACGTTTAATATCCATTCTGCCCGTCCGCTATCATCAGTCACCTTGCCGGGGAAAATGACTTCATAACAAATCAGGGGAGAGAACGGAGGCAACCCCTCAAGCGTCATGGTAACAGGCCCGGGCCCGGGTGTAAAATCAACATCCCCCACCGCCAGCTTGTTCAGGCCAATAGAAGTAAGTATTTCTCTAAACGGAAGATATTCCCCGAACGGGACCAAATGAAATTTATCATAGGTCGCCAGTAGTATGCCATCCTGTCCAATGGCATGAACGCTGTTCCATAATTTTGGCAGAGGTGAAGTCTGGCTTCGTTCCAGTCGGGGAGCACCTGTAATCACATGGCCTTCGCGAACATTCAGGGTGTTGGCAATCAAATGCCTGCGTGACGGCTCGCTACCCACAAAATAGGCGATGGCCGTTTCCGGCCATATAATATCCGTGATCGGCTCTTTGGAGGGCAGACCGCTCATTTCCAGATGACGAATAAGATGATCTTCGCGCCGTTCCGGGTCCCATTTGTCTGCTTGCCTTATATTCGCCTGAACAATGCGCAACCGGACATCGGGTACAACTTCATCACTGGCCCCCTGCAACACCCATGTACCATAGCCGAACATGCCAAGGTGACCCGCAAGAAACAATGCGATGGGCCTGATCACATACGGTCCGTTGAAAGGCCTGTATAGCAAGGTAACCGGCAGGGCGGCCAGCAATACGGTTATCAGAGTGAGACCGTAGATCCCAAAGATCGCGGCGGATTGAAGCATGACGTCGAATATGCCCCACACATACCCTGCCAGATTCCAGGGAAACCCGGTAAACATATGACCTCGCAGCCATTCAGCACCGGTCCAGATGATGGCAAATGCGATAACCCCCCGGATATCAGGAACTGGCTTTGCCGCCGCCCCAAACCAGTCCCACACGCGCCGCGTAAAGGCCAAGGCAATGCCGGGATAAAGCGCCAGGCCCGCAGAAAGCATGATAACGGCCGGGTATTCAGCCCAGCCAAATGCTTCGGCATCAACCAGAAATGCGTTGCCGATCCAGTGCAGGCCGACCAGAAAATACCCCAGTCCGAAGACCCAGCCCATCTGTCCGGCCCGGCGCCATGAGGGCTCACTTGCAACCAGAAATAACAATACGGGAAAAGAAATGAAAACAAGAGGCAGCACATAATACGGGGCGAAGGCCAGAGAAGCCACCGCCCCTGCAAAGAAAACAACGACATATTTTACAGCCATAGGCAAAGACTGCAATCCTGCCAGCTTTTCCCTGCTAATCATCCGTCCCGTTCTTGCCTGGCGTTACGCGCAACCTGATAATACGCCGAGGGTCAGCTTCCAGAACCTCAAAAAGATTTCCTGCCTCGTCCTCCACAACTTCCCCTTTCAGGGGCACTTTGCCAGCCAGTGCAATCACCAGACCACCCAGACTGTCCACTTCTTCTTCCAGACCTTCATCCACGAGTGAGCGGTCCAGACGCTCCTCCAGCTCTTCAAGCATGATTCTGGCATCCGCTTCATAGCTGCCGTCTGGCAGGCTCTTAAGCATATCGCCTTCATCGATATCGTGCTCGTCTTCAATTTCCCCGACGATCTGCTCAACCAGATCTTCAATTGTCACCAGCCCGTCAGTCCCCCCGTATTCATCGACAACCAGTGCCATATGAATCCGCGTCGCCCGCATCTTGACCAGCAGATCAGGCAACCGCATTGACGGCGGCACAAACAGGATAGGGCGTTGTATTTCCGAGATAACCGCGCGATTGGATACCCATCCGGTGCTGCGGTTTTTTTTCACTTCCTCAACGATCATCGCAAAAACATCCTTGATGTGCACCATGGCAAGGACATTATCCAGACTTTCACGATACACCGGCATGCGCGACACCGATGCTTCGGAGAAAACCTTGACCAGATCATCCAGCGGCGTATTGGCCTCAACAGCAACAATATCTGCGCGCGGCACCATAACGTCATCGGTGCGTAATTCAGAAAATCTCAGGGTGTTGATCAACATTGACCGTTCTTCAACGCCAAAGTTGGTCTTGTTGTCCTCATGCTCATCAATCACTTCTTCCAGGCTTTCGCGCAGGCTTACTTCGCCGTCACGTCCTGTGAAAAGATTGCGCATCCATTCGAATATAGAAGAGGGTTCAGGGTCTTTACTATCGGGCTCCGATGTCGGAGAGGATGGAGAATCTGTCATTTTTCCGTTCGTTACAAATGAAGAAGTATCAGAATCAGGATTCATTATCGCGTTTTGGCTCTATTCCGTAATCAGATATGGATCATCCTGCCCCAGTTTGGCAAGAACTTCCGTTTCAAGGCGTTCCATTTCAACTGCCTCATTTTCGATCTCATGGTCGTATCCAAGAAGATGCAAGACCCCATGCACGATAAGATGTGAAAGGTGATCCGTAAATTTCTTTTTGCCTGCACGAGCTTCTTCAAAAATCGTCTCGTAGGCAAGAACAATGTCTCCCAGCAACCAGATATCGCCCGGCAGATCACCTGTCCGGCAGTCCCCCTGCATGAGATCCTCCAGCTGTTCAGACTCAAGCTGCTGAAAGGAAAGTATATTGGTTGGACGATCCTTGCCACGATAATCGCAATTCAGATGCTGTACATATGTATTATCGGCAAGCATCACACTAATCTCAAGAACGATGCCTGCATCGCCCGACACTTTAATCCCAACATGTTCCAGTGCTGCCCGCGAAGCCTGCACGAACAAACCGCCCGCATCGGGTATGGCGTCGTCCCAGCGGCTGTCTTCACAACTGATTTCAATGTTGAGCTGGAATTCAGACCGAACACCTGCCATCACGTCTCTCGCACAGGACCCGGGCGTGCGGGTTGTGCCGCGTCATATGCCGTCACGATACGACCCACGAGTGCATGGCGCACCACATCCTCGTTACTGAAGTGCACAAAGGATATACCCTTGACGCCCTGAAGAATTTCCATAGCGTCATGTAATCCGGACCGCGCGCCCACCGGCAGATCAACCTGACTGGGATCGCCAGCAATCACCATGCGACAATTCTCGCCAAACCGTGTCAAAAACATTTTCATCTGCATAGGCGTGGTATTCTGGGCTTCATCCAGCACAACAAAGGCATTTGACAAGGTCCGACCGCGCATAAAGGCCAGGGGCGCAACTTCGATCTCGCCACGTTCAAATCTTTTTTCAACCTGATCATGGGGCAACATGTCGTTGAGGGCGTCGTACAGCGGGCGCAAATAAGGATCAACCTTGTCCCGCAAATCACCGGGCAGAAACCCCAGTTGTTCACCTGCTTCCACGGCCGGGCGTGACAGAATGATACGTTCCACAGAACCGTCGAGCAACATCGACACCGCCATGGCAACTGCCAGATAGGTTTTACCGGTGCCGGCAGGGCCAATGCCGAAAACCATCTCGCTTTCTTTCAACTGGCGGATATATTCAATCTGTCCCTTGGCACGGGGGGTAATATACCGCATACGCGTGCGAATACTAAGTTCAGGATCAAGGCTGGCGTTCTGAACCTCGTCTGCCCTGACACCGGCAGCCTTCTTGCCGGACGACAATGCAAGTTCTGCCATGCGGATAGCACCATCCACGTCCCCGGCACTGACTTCAAGACCATTTTCAAGACGCTGGTAAAGCCCTTCCAGCACACCCTTTGCCTGCCGCGTGGCTTCGGGGCCACCCTTGATAACAACTTTGTTGCCACGACTTTGCAGCACAACATCAAGCTTTTGCTCAATCCGGTTCAAGTGCCGATCATATTCCCCAACCAGCGCACCCAGTAGCTGGTTATCATCAAAATTTATGGTCAGCTGTTTTTCTGCCGGGCGGGAGGCCTTGGTCATGCCACCTCCCGGGATAAGTCTGGCAGTCGTCCCTTCAGGCCCCGTGGGCCCGCCGCTGTAATTTCAACATCCACAAGCTTGTTCAGAACACTGTCTGCAGCACTGCCGGCGTCAACGTGTACCGCTTGCATATACGGGCTGCGGCCAACCATCTGACCCTGTGTCCGTCCGGGTTTTTCAAACAGAACAGACATGGTCTGACCAACAGCCTGATCGTTAAACAACTGCTGTTGCCGGGCAAGTTCAGCCTGCAGCACCGCCAGACGTTCCGCCTTCACGTCTTCCGGAACCTGATCCGCCATCTCGGCTGCCGGGGTGCCCGGGCGAGCGCTATATTTAAAACTGTAGGCCTGTGCATATTTTGCATATCTGACGAGCGCCATTGTGGCCTCAAAATCGGCATCGGTCTCGCCCGGGAAACCAACAATGAAATCACTGGACAAGGCAATATCCGGTCGGGCAACTCTCAACTTGTCAATAATCCCGCAATAATGCTCGGCAGTGTGCTTTCTGTTCATGGCTGACAGAATACGGTCCGAGCCACTTTGTACCGGCAAATGCAGATAGGGCATGCACGCCTGTAATTCACCGTGAACATCAATCAGATCCTGATCCATATCGCGGGGATGAGACGTTGTATAGCGGATACGCTCCAGCCCGTCGATCCCGGCCAGATGCCGGATCAAACCGGCCAGACTGGCAGCAGTTCCGCTGCCATCATCCCCGTGATAGGCATTCACATTCTGACCCAGCAATGTGATTTCCCGAACGCCCTGACCGGCCAGCTTGCGGGCTTCTGCGTCAATTGCTGACAGCGACCGCGAGAATTCCGCCCCCCGGGTATAAGGCACCACACAAAAAGTACAGAATTTATCACAGCCTTCCTGAATGGTTAAAAAGGCCGCAGCACCGGCGGGCTTTTGTGCAGGCAGGGCATCAAACTTGTCCTCAACCGGAAAATCCGTATCAAGCACGCGCGATTTGCCGGTCGCAGCCTTTTCCCTGACCGCCTGGCTCAACATTCGGGGCAGACGGTGATAGGTTTGCGGACCAAACACCATATCGACAACGGGCGCCCGACGCATAATTTCTTCACCTTCGGCCTGGCCCACACATCCGCCCACGGCAATCATCATGTCGCCGTCACCATTCGCGGTTCTGGCATGTTTCAGCGCCTTGATCCGGCCAATATCCGAATAAACCTTTTCAGCAGCCTTTTCGCGAATATGGCAGGTGTTCAGGATCACCAGATCAGCGTCGTCAGCTGTCTCTGTCATGCCATAGCCTTCATCGCCCAGAACCTCGGCCATGCGCTCGGAATCATAGACATTCATCTGGCAACCATAGGTCTTGATGAAAAGTTTTTTCTTCGTATCAGTCATCTTTGTCTTTCGGCGGCGAGCCCCGCTGGCTGACCGTCCTTGCCGGTAAAAGAAGGCAAATTAGCACCGACTGGCTGCGAGTCAATCCTTGCTGCATCATGCGGGGGCGGAAGCGCACCGCTGGCAACCAGTTTCGGCGTTCCTGCCACCCGATTCCCTGCCACCACCTGCTCGTGGCAATATTGCGCCAATGCCTTGCGGCTTTCAAAATCTGATGCCCGGGCCGGGGCATGAAAACGCACCTCAACCGAAAGCCCTCCCATCCCCATAATCCGCCAGAAATGGGGCAAAAGCTCCATGTCACCATACCATGCAACCCATGGCCGCCGAGCGCGCACCAGCGGTATATTATTGATCGCTGTGTAGCTGATTGTCACCGGCTGTACGATCAGATCAAGCGATTTTTTCTTTCCTTCCTGATTGGCGGCAATATTGCTGGCTGCCTGTTCGGCCACACCAAAAAGGGCCGTTTTGAAGGGTAATACATTTTGACCGTTGGAACTTGTGCCTTCCGGAAAGAGAATCAGGTTGTCACCCTGCCGCAAGCGGCGCTCCAGTTCAGAAGTGCTTTTTCGCGTGTCCGCACGGCGTGAACGGTTGATAAAAACAGTGCGCTGAAGCCGGGCAAGATGCCCAAACCCCGGCCAGGACGCCACTTCACTTTTAGCCACAAAAGAGCCATCTATTAATCGGCCCAGCACTGTAATATCCAGCCAGGATACATGATTACAGGCATACAAGACCGAGTTTGTGGCCGCCCGACTTCCGATAACTGTAATATTAATACCAATAAGACGGCACGCAACGCGGTGATACAGCAAGGGGATTTTACGCGCCAAAGACGAACCGGCAAGGGATGCCGCCATCTGAAATGGCGTAAATATTACCGACATCAGACAGATCAGAAAACTGTTCAAAAATGCGCGCATTCAAACCCTTGAAAAGGAGATAATCCGCGGCAAGGCCTTCCCCGAATGTTCAAAGACCGCCTATTTCTTGCTGGAAAGAGCAATCCCGTATAATTCCAGCCGGTGATCAACCAGATTATATCCCAGTTCTTCAGCGATCAGTTTTTGCAGTCTCTCAATCTCGCCATTGCGAAATTCGATAACACGTCCCGTCTCAACATCAATCAGATGATCATGATGCGTATCCGGCACCTGTTCATACCGCGCACGCCCATCTCCAAAATCATGGCGAGCCAATATGCCTGCTTCTTCAAACAGGCGAACCGTCCGGTAAACAGTGGCTATACTGATGTTGGAGTCGACGGCTGTGGCCCGCCGGTAAACCTCCTCAACATCTGGATGATCGTCTGATTCGGAAAGCACCCGGGCAATCACCCGGCGCTGATCCGTCATCCGCATACCTTTATCTACACAAACTTTCTCAATGTCCTGAGCCATGCCATTCAAGCTTCTCGTTCAAACAACCGATATGTGGTTTATAAACATATTGCGCAAAAGATACTAGGGCAAGAGCACCAAAGCCTGACAACTTTATGTTGTGCCAGAATCTATTTTTTGCCAGCGCGATTGGTCCCCAGACCAATTTTCTTTGCCAGATGACGGCGCTGCTCGGCATAATTGGGGGCAACCATCGGATATTCGGGCCCAAGACCCCAGCGTTCACGATATTGCTCGGGTGTCAGATCGTAACGTGTTTTTAAATGCCGTTTCAGCATCTTGAGTTTTTTGCCATCTTCAAGGCAAATCAAATATTCCGGCGTGATTGATTTCTTGACCGATACGGCCGGCTCAAGCTTTTCGGTACTTTCTTCCTGTGCCTGTCCCAAAGTCGAAAGCGTATTATAAATCTGCGAGATAAGGTTGCTCAAATCACTTACAGGAACTGAATTATTAGATACATGTGATGCAACAATTTCAGTCGTTAGCGTCAGCAATTCCTGATGATCAGGTTTTGTCGTCATAGGGCACTCCACAAGTCATATTAAGTTAAACTGTTTATAGATTTATTGGTATATAAATACAAGCAATAACGAGAAAAAGGCGAAGGCTGTCAAATGAACTAAATCCCCTGAATTTATAGCTTTATATTTGTGTTCAGAAGTAACTCTCCTGAATAATGACAAATGCGCTCGTCACATTATTGTTCCAGTTCATATTGCATCACAATTGCATCCATACGGCGACCATCTGTTGTTGAATAATAGGACTTCCGCCTGCCAACGGCTATAAAGCCGTATCTTTCGTACAGGTTCAGGGCCGCCAAATTATCCTCCCTGACTTCAAGAAACATCTTCCTTATGTTGGCAGACTTTAGAAACGCAAACATTTTATCCAGCAGAAGATTGCCCACATGTTGCCGCCGGAATGCCGGTAACACGCCCAGGGTAAGTATCTCACTCTCATCCGCCACACAGTTGAATACAACCAGCCCGGCCGGCATGCGCCCTGCGCTGGCAGAATTATTGATCGCAATCAGCGCCACATTGTGCGGCAAAGCCAGCAGGTCTGTAAAATCACGGGCCAGCCAGCCGGTCGCATGCTGGTCGCCAAACGCGGCCTGATGAATTTCGGCCAGCAGGGCGCTCGCCTCCAGGCCGACCCGCATTACGTCAAAGTCTGTGGATGGCTGACCCATCTAGCAATCTGGTGCCGTCGCCGGCATATTATTCGGCAGCTTGGCGTCTGGCGCACGCAGATAAATTGGCATGATCGTCCCATTCCCGGGAAGATCATGCCAGTCAGTGTTTCGGGCCATGGTCAATAAAACATCAGCATTGGGAACAATAGGCGCATCGGCCAGGACGTTCACCAGCATTGAAGGCCTGATGGCCCCGGCCAGCAAATCCGCGCCCGACCCTGCCAGCCAGATCCGTCTGTCAGACGGAGATATAATGCCGGGCTCCTCCAGAGATTTCAAGGCTGGTGCGCTGGCGACGACAATCTCTGGCCCACCGTCCTTGATGACGACATCAAATGCCTGAACATACAGCTCTCCCCGGCGCGCATCATGAGCCACCATTAATGTATCACCGCCTTCTGCCCCGGCGGGCAGGGGCAGACAACCGGAAGCAATGGCCGCCAGTGTCGAAAAACCCGCCACAGGGATACCCAGCGCCAGAGACAAGCCGCGCGCAACTGAAATCCCGATTCTGACGCCTGTAAATGTACCGGGACCAACAGTCACGGCCAAACGATCAATATCAGGCCACTGAAGGGCAGCGTCGTTCAGCACCCGCGAGATCATGGGAAGAATAACCTCTGCGTGACCCCGCTGGCGCTTTTCAAATATATGGCCCAGCAGGTCAGCATCCTGTGCAACAGCGACCGAGCATCCCCCCGAAGAGGTATCGAAAGCCAGCGTAATCATCTGTAACCCTGCACTATATAATCTTGCAGGCGCTATCAAAGGAGAGCCGTGGTGACCGGTCAAACAGGCCCGCAGGATCGCCGTAACCTATGGCACAGATAAAGTTTACCTTGATCTGGCCTTCCGGGAAGAAGGTCTTGTTAACCGCACCCTGGTCAAATCCCGACATGGGACCACAATCAAGGCCCAAAGACCGGGCGGCAATCATGAAATAGGCCCCCTGCAGGGAACTATTCCTGAAGGCGGTCTCAAAGGCCACCTTTTCGTCATTGGCAAACCATTCCCGGGCACCGGGATTATGCGGAAATAATTCAGCTATTTTATCATAGAACTTTTCATCATATCCAATGATCGCTGTCACCGGTGCCGTCCTGACTTTTTCCGAATTTCCTTGCGAGACACATTTCACGAGCTTCTCTTTTTCCTGCCCGGAGCTTACAAAGACAAGCCGCGCAGGCGAACAATTTGCACTTGTCGGACCCCAGCGCAAAAGGTCATAAATCGCCCGGATCGTAATTTCGGAAACCGGCTTGTCTTGCCATTTATTGTGGGACCGGGCATTTCTAAAAACAAGATCAAGATCTTTGTCCGTAAGCATTGTCATTCTCCAGCTTTACCAAAATTTCGCAGGCACTATACCCCAGGTTGAGGGTTTCAGGCATCCTTTTCCGGTTCTGATCTCACTCTTGCGGGCAATAAAACACAGTTGGCGGTTTTCATCGCAGCCAAAACAGGTTAGATTCTTGTTGTGACGGGGATAACCGGCCAGAAAACAGGCCCAGGAACGGGCACGAGGGTGCAGTACACTTATTTGTACAGGTTGACAAGAATTGTGATCGCTGGCCTGGCGATACTTTCCCTGTGCGCTCTTTCGGCTATTAACTCGGCATCCCGGGCAGAAAGCTTTGTGATCCTATCCTATCAGGGATTTGATGATGACGCTGGCACCAGCATCTCAACGAACCTTTTCACGCAACATATTGCAGAACTGAAAACAGGTCCTTACAACGTAGCCTCACTCGACACGGTGCTTGAACTGATCCGGTCCGGCGCTCCCTTGCCTGAACGAACAATTGTCATCACGCTCAGCGAGGCTTTGTCGTCGGCCTATGAACATGCCTGGCCTCTGCTAAAGGAAGCAGGGCTCCCTTTCACCCTGTTTGTGACAGCGGGACAGATTGGCGACAAGGCCGGACCCTATTACATGAACTGGACACAAATTCGGGAACTGGCCGATGGCGGTGCCACGCTGGGCAACGGCAGTCTGCACCATGATCACATGCTGACCCGACCTGTCCGTGATCTTCGAACCACCATCGACGAAGCTTCAGGCATTTTCACGCAGAAGCTTGGATTTGCCCCAAAATATTTTTCATATCCCTATGGTGAGTTCAGTGCAGAGATCGCCGGTATGGTAAAGGATATGGGGTTTGACGCCGGGCTGGCTGAATATTCGAGTGTCGCCGATCGGAATGGCAACCTGTATGCCCTGCCGCGTTTTATCATGAGTGAGAGATATGGTGACATGAACCGGTTTCGTCTGGTGGCGAATGCAATGGCATTGCCAGCGACTGATATCGTCCCGACGGACCCGTTGATTACAACAAACCCGCCTGCCTTTGGCTTCACGCTGACAGAAGACATTGCCGGACTTTCAGCACTTGCCTGCTATCCTTCCCACCTTTCAGCTCCTGCAGACATTACCAGAGTGGGCCCTCGCCGTCTTGAAGTGCGGTTTGACAAACCTTTCCCCAAAGGCGCGGCCCGCATCAATTGTACGATGCCCGGCCAGAGCGGTCGCTGGTACTGGTTTGGCCAACCGTTCTTTATTCGCTAAACGCCGAGACCAGCAATAGTCTGTATTATATTGCCCGTACTTCGGTGACTTCCGGGACATAATGCCGCAGCAGATTCTCTATACCACCCTTCAAGGTAGCCGTTGACGACGGACAGCCCGCACAGGCGCCCTGCATATGCAGATACACAATGCCTTCCTTGAAGCCGTGATACACAATGTCGCCGCCATCCCGCGCCACCGCTGGCCGCACACGGGTATCCAGCAGTTCCTTGATCTGAGCAACCAGCTCACTGTCAGCTTCATCATCTATTGAAGCCCCGGGAGCCGAACTTTGCTCAGCCTCATCGATGATTGGCTTGCCGGACATGAAAAATTCCATGATGGAACCCAGGATAACCGGCTTCAGTTCCTGCCAGTCCCCTTCGGTCTTGCTGACCGTAATAAAATCGCTGCCGAAAAAGATTGCCGATACACCGGAAATTTTGAAAAGCTCACGGGCCAGAGGCGACGCCTGGGCAGAGTCCAGATCCGGGAAATTTGCAGTCCCTGACGGCATCACTTCACGTCCGGGCAAGAATTTCAGGGTTTCAGGGTTAGGGGTCTGCTCAGTCTGGATAAACATCAGGCTCTCTCTTGCTTTGAATTGGATATACACTACATGAGGGCAATCGGTGCCAAAATCAAGACCAAATTACTCCGATATACGAACTGTAATCCACAAGGTGTCGTATTTTCAGGCGAGACTATCAATCTCTTTATCGCTAAGATTACCCGGCACAATCACGACAGGCACGCGTAATTCGCCCAGAAGAGGACCCCCAAACGCCGTCACAAGCGGCCCCGGACCATCGCCCGTCGACGCCCCAAGCACCAGAATATGAACATCCTTGTCTTCCATGATATGACTTAGCACTTCATCCGAGGGCTTGCCTTCCCGGATCACGATTTCAGGCATCACACCTGTAAATTCCTGTACCTGGCGCGCCATACGCCGCAAATGGACTTCTGCCTCCTCGCGGGCCTCTTCACGCATCAGCAATTCAACGGCCATCCAGTGCTGAAAATCTGCAGGCGGGATCACATAAAGCATCGTTACGCCGCCATTTACCCGGGCTGCTCTCAAACTGGCAAAACGCAAAGCGGTCTGGAATTCCGGCGAATCGTCAACGACGACCAGAAATTTCCATAGGCGCTCCCTGTCGGCTTTTGGCCCCCCGGCGCTGATTTTGTCCACCACATTCATCAGGTGCTATTTTCTCTTCGGAATGGAAAAGATGCAAGTACCGATCGCACTGTACAACAGACACATATACAAAATGGCGGGGATCCGCGATTATTTCAGGAGGATATTTGTGATTTCCCGCAACTGGGTACGGGCCCGCAACAGAAAAAAGCCCTGCGCGGCAAGATGATTTGGAATCATCTGTGCATCCGGTTCCCCGTTCGCGACAATCATCGGATCCAGCAACACAACAGAAGAGAGGCTTTCTTCCATCTGACCCCAGGCAGTGCCCAGATCACGATCCTCAATCACCCCGGCAAAGTCACGGCGCAAGCCTTTCAGGATCATGCCATAGGCATAAACCTGCCCCTTCACACTATAAAAAAGGTCATCCGCGGTCGTATCAATCATACCCGGCGACTGATCCTTGATATGGCGGTCAAGCGCTGCCGAAGATGATCCGATATCAAGGGCGATACGATCAAGGGTCGCCATAAGGTTATCCGCCCGGCGCTCGAATACGGCACCACCAGACGCCAGACGCCTGTTATAAGAGAGCAGGGCCCGGCGCGCCTTGCCATATTGTTCTTCCGATGTGGAAACCGGCCAAAGCGACGTCGAAAAATCAAACCGCCACTTTGTCCCTGAATATTGTAAAAGACCGGACGCTTCCTGCAGATCGGTATCAGCCTGACTTGACCCTCTGGTCCGGCCGATCTGGTCTTTCAGTTCAAAGGTAAAGACAGCGGCTGAGGATATAATACCCTGTTGAAAGTTTGGCATATTATCCAGAATGGATGCTGGTTTGAAGAAAGGGTCATTTGCCACCCAGGCGTGGGTTTCCGTTTCACGCAGAATCAGCGCCGTTGTTATGGCAACCGCAGCACTGCCGCCCTCAACCACATCGGCACCTGTGGGCTTGAAAGACAGATCATCTTCTATCTTCTCGGCCCACAGGGCACCAACGGGATAGTAAAGAATCAGGATCAGCAGAAAAACCACCAGCACCCAGATGAGTGTGCGACGGCTGGGCCGCGGCAACTTTTCAAACATGCCGGTTATTCTTTGCATTCCACTCTCAACCCGTCAAAGGTTAGTATGCGCCGCTGCTTTCCCGTTCAATCACCACATGCTGGGTGACACCACTCTGACCGGGGAAATTGGCAAACATGGCTTCCACCAGATAAGGCATAACCTCAGGCAGCCTGTTATCACGACCTTCGCTTTCGACACGGCCCTCAAACAGGACCGTTGGCGACTGGCCTGCAACCGGTTTTACGATATCCATCTTGAGTTTACGATTATAATAAACCTCGGAACGGATATCCCGATCATATCCCGCACCCCAGCCGTAAGGGTAGAACGGATCATAATAGCCATACCTCCAGGGCCCATACGGATATCCGTAATACCCAAAGCTTGGCGAGGACTTTACACGTACCTGACCATCATCAACGCCGTAATCCAGCCGCACGATCATATCAGGTGCCGCATTCTCAGGCGTCGCACGATAGCCATAACTGACAAGCCTGTCGCCCACCAGTGTGGCATATTGTTCGAACTCAAGACTGCCGCGCCTGGCTTCGTCCATGGGCTCAATCTGGAACGTCTCACCTGCTGGCTGTGACAACCTGTGAAAACGTGCCACGTCCGACTTGAACTGACTTGCACAACCCGTCACAAAAACCAGAGCAAGGATCGTGATATACCTAAAAATATGCTTCATATTCACTTCCACCTTCCGAGCCCTCCCGCTCAATTACAGTATATAGGTATTTTACGGTCGTAAAAAACCCACAATATCGTGAACTTCCTGTAAAATAGGTGTTGCAATTTCCCTGGCCCGCACTGCACCGTCTGCCAGAATGCTGTCAACGTAGGCCGGATCCGCTCTCAAACGCCTCATTTCGTCAGCGATTGGCGCCAGTTTTTCGACACTCAGGTCGGCCAGATCCTTTTTAAAATCGGCAAATCCCGCCCCTGCATATCGGGCGCACACGTCGGACCGCGTTGAATCCGACAGGGCAGCGTATATATTCACCAAATTCAGGGCTTCAGGCCGGGCCTTCAAGCCTTCCACTGTATCTGACATCGGTTCGGAATCTGTTCTCGCCTTCCTGATTTTCTGCGCGATGGCGTCAGCATCATCTGTCAGCAAAATACGTGAATATTCTGACGGGTCCGATTTGCTCATCTTTTTGGTGCCGTCCCGCAACGACATCACCCGGGTGCCTTCGCCTTGGATTAAAGGCTCCACAATCGGAAAATAATCAATATCGTAATCACTGTTGAATTTCTGGGCGACATCACGCGTCAGCTCCAGATGCTGCTTCTGATCCTCGCCTACGGGGACATGAGTCGCCTTGTAGATCAGAATGTCGGCCGCCATAAGATTTGGATAAACATACAATCCGGAACTCGCCTGCTCGCGGTTCTTGCCAGCCTTGTCCTTGAATTGGGTCATGCGGTTCAACCAGCCAATCCGGGTGACACAATTGAAAATCCACGCCAGTTCCGCATGGGCGGAAACCTGACTTTGATTGAAGATAATGCAGTTTCTGGGGTCAACGCCGGCAGCAATCAGGCCGGCTGCAACCTCACGCGTATTTGCCCTTAAGGCGTCAGGGTCCTGAAAAATGGTCATAGCATGCATATCCACGACACAGAAGACGCAATTATATTCCTGCTGCATCCTCGCCCAGTTGCGAATAGCGCCCAGATAATTCCCTAAATGCAGGTCACCAGTTGGCTGTACGCCTGAAAAAATTCTACTTTCTACTATTGCCATTTTACTTATCCCGGACCCCGTGACATACGCAATGCCAAAGCGTCTCTCCTTCAAACCAGATTATTGATAAAAGCACCAAGGGTAGGAAGTTAAGTGCATTGAGGGTGTCAAGGTCAAGCCCTGCTTTTTGATCGGCGAAAGTTTTTAATATCCGACCATGACATAACGCCTGTTATCACAACCAATCCGCCATATATCACAACACCCGATACGACCAGTGCCGCCAGCGCTGCCACGCGGATCAGGGGCGTGCTGTGGAAATATGCTTGCATCTGGCTTGCCGCAAACCACACGCTTGCCGCCATAAATAGCGCCGCAACAAGCATCGCCGAACATTTCCTGATCAACCGGGCGTCCGGCTTGTAATACCCGCGACGGGCCAGCCCAAAGGCCAGCAAGCCGACATTAACCCAGGCGGAAATAGCCGTCGCAAGGGCCAGACCCACGTGTTGCAGCGGAATCATCAACGCCACATTCAGGACGAAGTTGACCACCAGCGCTATAATGGCATATCTGACCGGCGTTGCCGTGTCATGGCGGGCATAATAACCGGGTCCCAGAACCTTGGTCAGCACATAGGCAGGTAGCCCAACGACATAAGCCGATAGCGCCGCTGCCGTCGCTACGGTTGTTGACGCGTCAAACGCATTGCGTTCAAACAGAACCCGGATCAGCGGTTCGGATATAGCCGCCAGCGCCAATGCGGAAGGAATGGTCAGGAACAGGACAATCTCAATCGCGCGGTTCTGGCTGTGAATCGCCCCGTCTACGTTGCCGGAGGCGATCTGGCGCGACAAGAGCGGCAAAAGCGCCGTACCGGCAGCAACACCAATCACCCCGATCGGCAACTGATTCAGGCGATCAGCATAATACAGGTAGGATAAAGAGCCATCCGGCAGAAAACTTGCCAGAAAAACATCCAGCAACAAATTCACCTGAAAGGCACCTGCGCCAATGGCCGCCGGTAAAATAAGTATCAGCAATTTCTTTACAGCCGGTGTCAGGCGCGGGCGCCGCAGCCGCAACGTCATCCCAATCCGGCGGGCCGCCAAAATCAGCCACACAAACTGAAGTACACCCGCAATCGACAACCCGACCGACAGGGCATGCGCCGGGGTCGCAACATATTTGGTGCCAATCAGCATTGACAGGATCAGAACTGCATTCAGCATTATGGGTGTTGCTGCGACTGCCGCGAACTTGCCCAGCGCATTCAGAACACCGCCCAGCAAGGACACCAGACTGATAAACAGGAGATAGGGAAAGGTAATCCGCGTCAGCAGAACGGCCAGGTCGTATTTGGCAGGGTCTTTCAGAAAGCCAAACGCCGGCCCCATCAACAGCCAGGGCATGAATATTTCGGCAAGGGCCACAAATATCAACAGGACAAAGAGCAGAAATGACATCGCCTCTTCAGCAAATTTCCGGGCTTCGGCCCGGCACACCTCGACGGATTTATCCCCGTCGCCCTCCAGAATTGAAGAAAAAAGCGGTACAAATGCCGCATTAAACGCACCTTCGGCAAACAGCCGACGAAAGAAATTCGGCAGCTTGAATGCCATGACAAAACAGTCTGCAATCCAGCCAGCCCCCAGAACCGATGCCATGATAATGTCCCGGGCAAACCCCAGAACCCGGCTGATCATTGTGAGTCCACCAACCGTGGCCATCGATTTGAGCATTGACATATTCAGTTATTCCGCCGCTTCAGCCCGGTTGTGTTTTTGCCGATCCGGTTTACCAATCCCCGCCTTCGCCCTTTGTTCCGGCGTCATCAGCGCTTCTGTCAATCTGGCCTCAATGGCCTTCAGCTTCTGGGCGTGACTGATCTTGTGACCAAACAGATCGCGAACATAAAACACATCAACCGCGCGCTCGCCAAAAGTGGCAATGTGAGCACTGGTGATCGACAGGCTCAACTCGAACAGGGCATAGCTCAGATCATAAAGCAGGCCGGCACGGTCGCGGCCATTCACCTCAATCACCGTATGAGTATTACTGGCCTTGTTGTCGATCAGAA
This sequence comes from Sphingomonadales bacterium, assembly GCA_965227345.1. Taxonomy (GTDB): domain Bacteria; phylum Pseudomonadota; class Alphaproteobacteria; order Sphingomonadales. The sequence goes on along the minus strand of OZ245755.1, from coordinate 2,404,146 downwards.
CAACCGGTTCTACAGTAAACACCGCTGTACGCCTTGGAATAGAGGTTTTCTTCTCCAGCTTCTCTCTGGGGCGCAATGCGCCGGCAAGCGTTTCGCGAATGGCCTTCTTGACCTTTTCAAGACGATTCGGGTCCTTGTATGCGCCTTCGTCAGCATCCTGAATGGTAAAACTGTCCAGCGCCATGCCGTCTTTGGTCGTGAAAATCTTGGCATCAACAATATTGGCACCATAAACCGACAGCGCGCCGCACACCCGCGCAAACAGGCCCGGATGATCCGCCGTGTATATGGTCAGCTCGGTCGCATCCTGAAACTCGTCCACCTGTGCATCAATGGCCAGCTCTTCACCCTGCTCGCGGGCACGTCGCATCAATCGGGCGTTGCGGATCTGTGATTCGCCCGGCACCGCCAGCCAGTAAGAATCATACAGGCCATTAATATGAGTTGCGATTTCCGCCTCATTCCAGTCCTCCAGACCGCTGGCCAGCGTCTCTTTTATGGCGGCAATTCGGCTCTGATTCCCCACTTCAACATGACCGCCGGTCAGCACTTCTTCCGCGCGATAATAAAGATCCCGCAGCAACTGCCCTTTCCAGCCATTCCAGATATTCGGGCCCACCGCCCGGATGTCGGCCACCGTCAACACAAGCAACAGCCGCAGACGTTCCGGACTTTTGACAAATTGTACGAAATCCTGAACCGTTTTCGGATCGCTGATATCCCGCTTGAAGGCAAATTTAGTCATCAGCAAATGATACCGCACCAGCCATGCCACCATGTCCGTTTCCGCCTTGCTCATGCCAAGGCGCGGGCAAAGCCGTTTTGCCACTTTTTCACCTAACAGGGAATGATCTCCACCCCGCCCCTTGGCAATGTCGTGCAAAAAGACGGCGACATACAGAACCCTGCGCGACAGGATTTTATGCACGATCTCATTGGCCAGCGGATGTTCTTCTGCAAGGGTTCCTGTCTCGATCTGTGAAAGAATGCCAATGGCCCTGATCGTATGCTCGTCAACGGTGTATACATGGTACATGTCATGCTGCATCTGGGCGACCACTCTGCCGAAGTCCGGCACAAATTTGCCAAATACACCGGCCTCGTTCATTTTGGTCAGCGTCTGGTCAGGCGCGCGGCGCGATGTCAGTATGTCAAGAAACAACCGGTTGGCTTCAGGGTCTTTCCGGGTTTGCGCATCAATTTTCTTTAAATTCTGATTGATAATCCGCAAGGCGTCCGGATGAATGTCATATTCATGTTCGTGCGCGACGTAAAAAAGTCGGATCATGTCGACAGGATTGTCGATAACCTGTGCCTCGTTCACCAGCATCAGACGGTCACCTTCAGCCACAAACCCTTCCAGTTTGCGACTGCGCAACCCCAAACGCGGTAATCTGAATTTTGGTTTCCGTTTGTGCTGTTCTTCCAGATGTGCACAAAAGATGCGGGTCAGATCACCCACATATTTGGCAACCAGGAAATAGTGTTTCATGAACCGCTCTACCCCCAGCGTTTTGGGGCGGTCCGTATAATTCAAACGGCGCGCCAGTTCTCTCTGCACATCAAAGGTTATACGCTCTTCTGGCCGGTTGGTCATAAAGTGCAAATGGCACCGTACCGTCCATAAAAATTCTTCAGCCTTTTTGAACTGTCGCATTTCGTTCGGCGTGAAAACCTTTTGTTCCACCAGTTCGGAAATACTGCGGACCCGATACAGATACTTGGCGATCCAGAACAGCGTGTGCAAATCACGAAGCCCGCCCTTGCCCTCTTTCAGGTTGGGCTCCACCACATATCGGCTGTCGCCCATGCGTTTATGGCGCTCATCCCGCTCTGCAAGCTTCTGCTCCACAAATTCCGGGCCGGTGCCTTCAATAATATCGGCCTCAAAACGGGCTTTCAGCTCTTCATACAGGGCACGGTCACCCCACAGATAACGTGCCTCAAGCAATGCCGTCCGAATTGTCAGGTCCGATTTTGCCAGTCTGATACAGTCATCTATTGATCGGGTCGCATGCCCGACCTTGAAGCCCAGATCCCACAGAATGTAGAGCATATACTCCACGACCTGCTCGCCCCAGGGTGTTTGTTTATACGGGAGCAGAAACAGGATATCCACGTCAGAATAGGGGGCCAGTTCGCCGCGGCCATAGCCCCCGACCGCGACAAGCCCCAGTCGTTCCGACGATGTTGGATTGGTCACAGGATAGATGTAGCGCACAGTAAAATCGAACAGAATTCTCAATATCTGGTCTGTAAGAAAACATTGCGCATGCACAATGGATCGTCCCGTAATACTGCGCGTCGTGGCAATATTGTCGCAACGCCTGCGTACTTCTTCAAAACCCGACTGATAGGCATCTTTCAATAGTTCAAGCAAGGGCCCGCGCATGTCTGCTGCAGACATGATCTCGGCCATGGTATCCAGCTTCGAGATCAGCGCCTTGCGATCAATTATTGATTTAGAGTTCTTTATCGGGGTCATATTTCCAGTCTGTACACTTCGGGTTCTGGTCGGGAACAAGGCCCATTATACGTCAGTTTGGGATATTATCCGCTATTTCTTAATGTTTTCAGTTTGTAGAGGAATTCAAGAGCTTCTTTTGGCGTCAATTCGTCGGGGTGGGCCTCATCCAGCGCCTGTTCCAAAGCAGAGATTTCGGGCTCATGGCCCCTTTTTGCCTGTGCTGCGACTGCCGCAAAAAGCGGCAGGTCCTCTGCCAGTTCGCGGCTGCCTCCGGAACGCTCTCCCTTTTCCAGATTCGCCAGAACCTGTTCGGCACGCGCGACAACAGCGGGTGGTAACCCGGCAAGCTTCGCCACCTGTATACCATAGGAACGATCGGCAGACCCCGGGCCAACCTCGTGCAGAAATATCACATCACCGCGCCATTCCCTGACCTTCATGGCATGCAGGGCCAGCGCTTCAAGCCGGGACTTCAGGGCCTTCAACTCGTGATAATGGGTCGCGAACAGGGCGCGGCACCTGTTCACCTCGTGCAGGTGCTCTACCGCAGCCCATGCAATGGACAAGCCGTCATAGGTGGCAGTTCCCCGCCCGATTTCATCCAGAATAACCAGAGATTTCGGGCCCGCCTGATTCAGAATAGCGGCCGTTTCAACCATCTCGACCATAAAGGTTGATCGCCCGCGCGCCAGATCGTCAGAAGCGCCTACGCGGCTGAACAACCGATCCACCGCCCCGATATGAGCCGACGACGCTGGCACAAACGACCCCATTTGTGCCAATATGGCAATCAGGGCATTCTGGCGTAGAAAAGTACTTTTACCCGCCATATTGGGGCCGGTAATCAACCAGAGGTGATTGGCCGGGCTTAAATCACAGTCATTGGCGACAAAGGTTTCGGACCCCGCCCTTGCAAGGGCACGCTCCACTACCGGGTGCCGCCCGCCTTCAATGGCAAACGTCGCGCTTTCATCCACCACCGGGCGCGTATAGCCAGCCTCCAGCGCCAGATTGGCAAGGGCGGTCGCCACATCCAGCTGCGCCAGCGCCTGTGCCGCTTTCATCACCGGTTCCCACTGACCGAGTGTCGCCTCGACCAGAGCCTCGTACAGCTCCATCTCGCGTGCCAGCGCCTTGACATCCGCCTGGGCAATTTTGGATGCCAGTTCGGCCAGTTCGGGCGTGTTGAACCTGACCGCGTTACCCAGTGTCTGCCGGTGGTTGAAGGTTGCATTGAGCGGTGCCTCCATCAAGGCAGCGGCTGCATTGGGTTTGACATCAATATGATAGCCAAGCACATTGTTATGTTTGATTTTCAGACCGGAAATGCCGCTTAAATCAACATACTTGCGCTCCAGCGCAGCAATGAGCCGTCGGCTCTCATCCCGCAGCATCCGGAATTCATCCAGCGCCGCATCATACCCTTTGGCAATAAAGCCACCATCCCGCATCAGGGCCGGCAGCTCTTCTTTCAACCCACGGGTCAGCAATCCGATCAGGTCATGATGCGCCCCAAGGTCAAGGGTCGCCGTTTTCAGGTCCTCCGGTAGCGGTTCCAGCCGGGTCTTTGCCGCTGCTTCCTCCAACAAGGCCCGGATGCGTCCGGCCTCGGCCATGCAATCACGGACAGCCGCCAGATCGCGGGGGCCGCCGCGCTCCAGACCAAGGCGTGATAATGCGCGTTCAGCATCGGGGGCACGGCGCAGGCGCTTGCGCAGTTCTGCCCCCAATGGTTCATTATTGACAAAACAGGCGACAACATCGATCCGCCTGTTAATGGCCTTTGCATCGGTCAGCGGAGCCGCCAGCCGACTGGTCAGCAGGCGCGCGCCAACGCCGGTAACTGTCCGGTCAATAATCGAGACCAGAGAACCATCACGCTTGCCTTCCAGCGTTTGAACCAGTTCCAGATTGCGACGTGTGGCGCTGTCAATCATCATCGTGCCGCCGCCATCCATAACGGCGGGCGGCTGAAGCATGGGAAGCTGGCCTTTCTGTGTTTCCTCCAGATAGCAGATCAGACCACCACAGGCGGCAAGCGCCGGGCGGCCAAAGGTGCCAAATCCGTCCAGATGCGCAACGCCGAAAAGTTCCTTCAGCCGCCGTTCCCCGCGCTGGCTGTCAAAATCCTGAGACGGCACGGGGGACAATATATGCGACCAGTTCTCCAGCGCCGATTTCACATCATCCTGCCCCGCCGGACGATCCACCAAATGGTCTGAAATAATAATCTCGCCGGGGTTGACGCGCGCCAGTTCTGCGTCAAGTGTCAGGGCTGTAACCGACATCACGCTGAAACTGCCAGTAGAAATATCAAGCCAGGCCAGCGCAATCGCCCCTTCGGCAACAGCAACGGACGCCAGATAATTGTGGCTGCGCGCATCCAGCAAAACATCTTCCGTCAGGGTGCCCGGCGTGACCAGACGCACAACATCGCGCCTTACAACGGACTTTGATCCCCGCTTTTTCGCCTCTGCCGGGTCTTCCATCTGTTCGCCAACCGCAACCTTGAAGCCCTTGCGTATCAGGCGCGCCAGATAGGCGTCCGCCGAATGAACAGGCACGCCACACATGGGAATTTCTTCCCCCAAATGCCGACCTCTTTTTGTGAGCGTGATATCCAGCGCTTCCGCAGCCTTAACGGCATCGTCGAAAAACAGTTCGTAAAAATCGCCCATACGGTAGAATAACAGATACCCTTCATGAGCTTTCTTGATGTCCAGAAATTGTGCCATCATTGGCGTAATCTGATCATCCCCTTTGGGTGCCTTGACGGCCTTGTTTTTAGTCGCGGTGGTCATACCTGCCTGTTTGTCCGGTTCATCTTTGTCTGTTTTCATTTACCGTTATGCAGCCGGCTGTCAATACCGGCCAGCTTTACGGATCAAGCCCGTATCTTTCTACCAGATATCGGGAGGCAGATCACAATCCTATTTTCTTTTACACGGGGAAATACAGGATTTAGGATTATTCACAACCCGGGAAAGCACCACGGTAAAAACTATAAATGAAACAGCTTTCTTGATTTTGCAATAAAACTCCATTATCTCCTCTATTGAGGATATATAGAAAAAGAAACACGGTGTATTTATGAAAGATAATAACAAAGGGCTTCATCTGGATCGCGAAGCATTGCTGTACCATTCAAGCGGTCGCGCCGGAAAAATTGAAATTGTCGCGTCCAAGCCCATGGCGACGCAACGGGACCTGTCGCTGGCCTACTCGCCGGGCGTTGCTGCCCCTGTGCGGGCCATATCGGAAAATCCGGACCTGGCTTATGATTATACCGCACGCGGAAACCTTGTCGCTGTTATATCCAATGGCACTGCCATTCTGGGCCTGGGCAATCTGGGGGCGCTGGCCTCGAAACCGGTGATGGAAGGCAAGGCCGTTCTGTTCAAGCGCTTTGCCGATATCGATTCCATTGATCTCGAAGTCGACACCACAGACGTGGATGAGTTCGTCAATGCCGTGCGATATCTGAGCCCAAGTTTCGGGGGTATCAACCTTGAGGATATCAAGGCGCCGGAATGTTTTATCATTGAACAACGCCTGCGCGAGCTGATGGACATTCCGGTTTTTCATGATGACCAGCACGGCACCGCCATTATTACCGCTGCCGGTTTCATCAATGCCCTTGATTTGACCGGGCGCGATATTCGCGATTGCCGGATTGTGGTCAATGGCGCAGGTGCCGCCGCCATTGCCTGTACAGAACTGATAAAGGCCATGGGCCTGCCCCACGACAATGTCATCCTGTGTGACAGCAAGGGTGTTATTTATCAGGGCCGCGAGGATGGCATGAACCAGTGGAAGTCTGCCCACGCAGCCAACACCGGTTTACGCACACTGGAAGAGGCCATGAAGGGCGCTGATGCCTTTATCGGCCTGTCCGTTCAGGGTGCTGTGACCGCACAAATGGTCTCTGACATGGCTGACCAGCCTATAATTTTTGCCATGGCCAATCCCGACCCTGAAATCACGCCGGAGGAAGTGCATGAAATACGGGATGACGCCATCGTTGCGACCGGCCGCTCCGACTATCCCAATCAGGTCAATAACGTCCTCGGTTTCCCTTATATTTTCAGAGGGGCACTGGACGTGCGGGCGCGGACGATCAATGAAGAGATGAAGATTGCCGCCGCGCGCGCGATTGCGCAGCTTGCCCGCGAAGATGTCCCTGATGAAGTGGCCGCCGCCTATTCCGGCGAGCACCCCAAATACGGCCCCAAATATATTATACCGGCTCCGTTCGATCCCCGGCTGATCAGCGCGGTGCCCCCTGCCGTGGCTGAGGCTGCCATGCACAGCGGTGTGGCACGTCGCCCCATTATCGATATGGACGCCTATCACAAGCAGCTTGATGCCCGTCTGAACCCGACCATCGGCACGTTACAGACAATCTTTGATCGCCTGCGCGGCGCCCCCAAACGGGTGGTTTTTGCAGAGGCAGAGGAAGAAACCGTGCTGCGCGCTGCAATTGCCTTCAGGAACGGCGGATATGGCACGCCCGTTCTGATCGGTGACGAAGCCAAAATCAGACAGACCATGGCTGATATGGGGCTGGATGCAGGCGAAGACCTTGAAATTCATCATGGTCGAACCTGCAAGCGCTCGGCAGAATATACCGATTACATCTACAGGCGACTGCAACGGCGGGGCTATCTCGAGCGCGATTGCCTGCGCATGGTCAATACCGAACGCAACGTGCTGGGGGCCTGCATGGTTGCCATGGGGGACGCTGACGGCATGGTCACCGGGCTGACCCGCAATTACGCCACGGCCCTTGAAAATATTCTGCGGGTCATCAACCGTAAAGAGCATCATCGTGCCTTTGGCCTGTCAATTCTGGTGGCCAAGGAACGCACCGTATTCATATCTGATACGGCAGTGACAGAGCGGCCCACGGCAGAACAGCTCGCCGATATTGCCGTTCAAAGCGCGGCGGTGGCGCGTAAATTCGGCCATGAACCAAAGGTTGCCTTCCTGTCTTATTCCAATTTCGGCAATCCCCGCCTTGAAACAGCGGAACATATCCGCGAGGCGGTCAGGCTGCTGGAAGAGATGGACCCTGATTTTGAATTTGATGGTGAAATGAATGCGTCCATTGCCCTGAACATGGACCTGCGTCCGCTGTATCCTTTCTGCCGTCTGTCCGGTCCAGCCAACGTACTGATCATGCCAGCACTACATTCCGCCAACATCAGCTCAAGGCTGATGAAAGAACTGGGCGGCATCAAGGTCATTGGACCATTGCTGGTTGGGCTGGAAAAATCCGTGCAAATATTGCCAGCAGGGTCAAGCGCATCCGACATTGTGAATATGGCTGCCATCGCAGCTCATGAAGTCATGGGTTAATCAAGAAGTCATGGGTTAATCAAAAATTGGCGGCCTGACGATAGACGCCCCGCTCCACATCATGTGGTCGGGGTGTCTCGGATACCAACTGGAAATGTTGCTGATAGCGCGCGGTTATCTGGTCAACCGGTAACAGGATAAACACGTCTGTTGTGCCAAACTGTTCGTCCACCACAGCACCATCACCGATATAACAACCCAATCGCAGATAGCCTTTAACAAGAGGCGGCAGTGCGCGGCGCGCCTGTCGCACATCAACAGCCTCACGCGGCATGAAATTCATATCCACAAAACGATCGTTTCGGGCCCTGACCCGAAACGCATCGGGAATAGAATATTCGTGATAAAGGTAAGATAATGCTTCCTTGTGTGCCGCCGGGTCTGTGCCGGGCAGGCTGGCGCAGCCAAACATATATCCAATGCCATTAAACATCGTGTATCCGGCGATGCCGCGCCATAACATGTGAATGGTTGTATTATTCCGGTAATCAGGATGCACACAACTGCGTCCGAGTTCCAGCAGCTGTCGTCCGGTCCCCAGCTTTTCACGGAAGGCAGAACTTTCAAGCGGGCTGATATCATATTCACTGCCCGAATAGAATCCCGATGTTCTCCCGACCGACTCTTCCCTTAGCAGCCGGTAGGTCCCAACCACCATATCACGTCCGCGCCGGGTTTTATCCACCACCAGCAAATGATCACAATGGTCATCAAGCGGGTCGAAATCCCGCTCGATCCGGGACATTGCAGCAGTGGGCGTCGCCCCCATCTCGCGATAGAATATCTGATAGCGCAAGGCCTGTGCCGCCATGATCTCGGCACGGCTTGTCGCCAGACGCACCTCAAGCGTTTCGTTCTCGGCTAAAACACCGGGCACTGATATTCTGGTCATCATATTCATGTTCGACCGCACAACCGAATTTTTCATTGCTCAGTACGCTATCACCTTGATGGGAAAAAAATATGACAGTCGGAAAAAAATATTTTATCTCTATAAACGAGGGATATAAGCTTGTTCCCCCAGGTTAGCCGACAAGGGCACCTGATCCCAATTCATCCAAGGATAAACCCTTCTTCATCGTCATATTTGACATCACCTTGCATAAACCTGTCAACCGCATCGCAGACCTGTCTATAGTATACTCTTTTACCACACCTTTATGTTACACAAAAGTTAACAGGAACAATATTGGCATCTTCTCCCCTTAACCTTGATACTGCTCAAGATGCAAAAACAGCAGAACACTGCCCCGTTTGTGGTGCCGGTGATTTTTCTGCAACACTCGGAAATAATGCCGCTGACAGACAGCCCTGTCGCCACTGCGGCTTTGAAATGTGTTTGTCCCCCCACGCAGGGAAAGCTGACTTTCTGCAACAATCCGTTTCAACAGATGATCTGAAGCATCATGCAGGCGCGAATCACCCTGTATGGCTAAACAACATCATTGAACCCAAAGAGACTGTCCCGCCCACCGGGCCTGTCGGCAAACTCGTCATCGCCGGACATTTGCTGGAAATCAGCCCCGATGTAAATCAGCTGATGCGGCTTGTTGCCGATATGCTTGATCCTCGCGGACTGGTGGTGATTGACGTCATGAGAAAGCCAACTGCCCACGCCCACTTTTTCGGGTGTAACAGCCTTCAGATTCTTCTGGAATGCCATGGTTTCAGGCTATCGGCCCGCCCGTGGAAATGGCGCTTGCAATGGCCGGGCAAGACGCGCCGCTATCTGGCGCGCAAGCTGCACTAGGTCCCAAACCGGCGATTCATCCACATCAACAACATCAGTCCGGGAATGGCTGCAACAGCTGTGATGATAAAAAACACTATCCAGTCAAACTGATCAGCGACAAAACCGGCCCCCGATGACAACCATGTCCGCGCGACAACCGCAAGCGAACTGAGAAGCGCATACTGGGTTGCCGTAAAAGCCCTGTTGCACAGGCTTGACAAATAGGCCACAAATACTGCCGTGCCCATGCCACCTGCCAGATTCTCAAGGCCAATAGTCACGGCCAGCAGACCAAGCTGTGCACCCGCCATTGCCTGTACGGCAAACATAAAATTTGAAACAAGCTGCAAGACACCACAAATCAAAAGCGACCGGTAAAGCCCGCAGGCTTTCATCAGCATGCCGCCAAAGGCCAGTCCGGCCAGTGTTGCGGTAAAGCCAAACACCTTGGCCACACTGGCAATTTCGCTTTTGGTAAATCCAATTGAAATCATGAACGGATTGGTCATCACGGCGGCCAGCGCATCACCAAACTTGTACAATATTACAAAAAGCAACACGGCAAGCCAGCCGCGCCGCGTCATAAATTCGGCAAACGGCATTACGGCGGCCCGGTAAAGCCAGGCGCCGATCTGGCTGTGCTTCTCATGTGAAATCTCGTCTGCGGCATCAACCTTTTCCGGTTCGGGCAATATCAGCGCCGTCAGGGTGCCAATCAATAATGTGCCCGCCATGATCATATAGACATGGGGCCAGGGCATAATCTCGGCCAGAAAAAGGGCACCGGCACCAGATACCAGCAGCCCGACCCGATAGCCAAAGACCACCATGGCAGCCCCTGCCGCCTGATCTTCAATATCCAGAAGTTCAACCCGAAAGGCATCAATGACAATATCCTGCGTCGCCGACCAGAATGCGACAGCCACGGCCATCAATGCCGTAAATGCCGGGTCGGTCGCCGGGGCGCTGAAACCAAGCCCCACAATTGACATCATCAGAATGGCCTGCACAACAATCAGCCATCCACGACGTCTGCCCAACAACCGCGTCATGAAGGGTAGCGGAACACGATCGACCAGCGGCGACCACAGGAATTTCAGGGCATAGGGTGTCCCAACCGCCGCAAACAAACCAATTGTAGAGAGGTCAAGCCCAACCTCTGTAAGCCAGACTGAAAGTGTCCCCAGTGTCAGGGCCAGCGGCATACCACTGGCAAACCCCAAAAACAGCATGGCAACGATTTTGGGTCTGGCATAAAGAACCGCCGCATCACGCCATGGGCGGGAAGAACCATTAACTTGAGACAATCCTGATCCTTAATTTCTTGACGAATGCCGCGTGAACAGCAGCATGCAACGTGGGGCAGACAACGTCAATCCCGAGCAACCACCATAAAGAAAAAGACCGCCCCTTTCAGGACGGCCTTTTATCGCAAATACGCTCATGGAAGAGCGGATTATTATTCCGGCGAGCTGTTATTTCCGACGACGGGCAAACCCGACACCAGCCAACCCAAGTCCCAGAAGTGCCAGTGTAGCCGGCGCGGGAACTTCGTTGCTTACAGGGCCCGTGTTGAACGACACGTTGTCGAATTCAAAGGCATAACTGGTGCTGCGTGCAACAACACGGTTAAAAGCCTGGTCAGAGTTGATGTTTACATAATATGTACCACTGGCACCCTGATCGCCATTGGCAGCGGCTGTCACATCAAGCCCGCTGAATGAGGCAAGAAGATTGGCACCATCATAGAAATCTACAGAATTGTAGGAATCTACAGAACCCCACAGCAGACCAAAATACTGATGGTAGCCAGGCAGGTCAAGAATAACAGACCCAATGCCGGTTGACAGGTAATTGGTCGTGTCCACGCCATCCGGGTTACCAAAAGACGCACCATTTCCGCCCGAAATATAAGGAGCAGCATACTTTCCCGACTGGGCACCGTTCACAACGCCACCATTGGTGCCGGAGAAGGATACGCTAATACCGGAACCGGTTACCTGCGGCCCCGCACCGAGGGACAAGCTGTCAAAGTTTTCGTAGGTAACTCCGGTCGGCACACCACCAACAGAACCACTCAGCGTTACAACAGCATTTGCCGCAGAACCCGCCAAAGCAAAGCCCAAAACCACCGAACCTGCAATCGCATAATCTTTTACAGAACGAATAAACATTTTAATTCTCCAATATCGTAATGATCAATTTGCTAAAACTTGAAACTCGAGAGTGATATGAGCAAAGACTGTGCCAATTCATATTTATTATTATATATCAATGAGTTATATAAATTCTGCATTGGTCTCACCGGTGTCCTGTAAATACAATTGACGTTTTCTCACAACTCTGTCCCATTATGGATCACCCGATTTCCAGGTACGTTTTCGCCAGATAACAACAGAAAACGACGGCTCATATAGAACCGCCGTTCTCCATAGAGTTGGTTGCAAGACTATCGACTAGTTATTACCAGAGGATTAAGCAACCCGCCTGCGCAGACCAGCCATGGCCAGCAGTCCACCAAACAACAATGCCAAAGATGCAGGCTCGGGAACTTCGTTTGGTGAAGCCGGATCAGCCTCAGCCTCCATATGTGCTTCGGAATGACCGATGATGATTCCGCCATTGATGAGCCCAAGCTTGCCATTCAGCACACCGATAACATCTGTAAAGCTGATATTGATCGCATTCACGATCATGCTGCCATCGGAGACAAAATCACCAGATGTAATCTGCTCATTCAGGACGATCTTGATACCCAGCAGGTCAAAGAGAACAAAATTTGGCGAAGGCGCAATCACTACAGACAGGATATTATTAAGTGTGAGTCCTTCAATCAATGTGTCACCGGTTGCCGTCAATGCACCATAGTCACCAGAGACAGAAGCGCTGGATGTAATTGTTCCCGCACTCAATCCCAAAAGCTCAATCGGCAGAATATCGTTGGCCATGATGCTAAGAGAGAGGTTATTGACAGCTGTGTCTGCAGACGCATGCCTTGAACCTGTCAGGCCATCCACATCAGAACTGGCATTAACATCCAGCACGCTTGTCGACAGAATACCGCCAATTGAAACCGAAAGCAGTGAATCGGCAAGGCTGTAAGGGGCTGGTGCAGAACCGCCAACAGATGGTAACGGGCCGCTGGTGACACTGGCATTCAATCCGATAAACGGATCGACCGTCAGGGAAACAGATTCGCCGTAAGCAGAACTTGACGCCGTTACAACAGCTGCAGATGACACTGCGGGCAGGGTTACTGAAAGTGCTGCAACACAAATTGAAGCTGTAGCGATGATTTTACCAGGTTTAAAACTATTCAAAAACATGACGCACTCCTTATATGTTATTCGAGCTACAAATAAATGCTCAATACCCCCTACGCATGTTCCGTGCCAAATATGGCTTTCAGGGCCAAAGACCAGTAAAGAATTCTATAAAAATTCATTAAAAACAATTACTTATAAATTTATCGCTAAATCTATAAAAACTCATATATTTGTAGGGATATTTATAACTATATAACATTTGTAAGTATTTTCGACACATGGATCAAAATGATACACATTAATAATTAAAATGTCCTGTTAGATATATATCTCGCATAAATCATATTAATAATTGTATAAGCTTACTAACATGCCATAAAAAAACCGGCACAGGCTTGCGAGCCCGTGCCGGTTCAGTTTAATCAGCGCCTAGCCTGATCAGAAGTTTTTGACGAACTGCGCACCAAAGGTCCGCCCCGGTGTAAATATGCGGAACTGGGCCCGCGGATTTTGATAGGCGACATCAACCTCGTCGAACACATTGTCGACAAAACCCACCAGCCTCCATGTTTCTGACTCGACACCAAGCTTTAGATTAACCCGGTGCAGGGCTGGTGACTTGTCAGTATTGACATCATTCAGATAGCCGTCTGATTTCATTGTATAAAGTGCATAGTAAAACATGTTCAGCCCTTCCATGCCGGATAGCTGATGGCGATATATTGCCTGTGCGCTGGCTGTCCACTTGTAGATTAACGGCACCTGATTGCCACTCAGATCAATAAGCTGGCTGTTGATCAACGCCGAGAAGGACGAGAATTTTGCGTCAACATACCCCAAATTGGCACTGATATTCAGACCCGCCACCGGTGCCGCATTGATTTCCAGCTCCGCACCATCTGTCTTCACATCAGCATTGTTGGCACCAATCAAATTCACGTCCGGGGGAAAACCGGGATCATCAATCGCAATAACTGTATTTTTCCGCTTATGGTGATACACGGCCAGATTAACCCCAAGACGCCGATCCATAAACTGGGACTTTAACCCGGCTTCATAAGAAATGGATGTCTCTTCACCCAAAGGCAGAGAGGATGGCAGGGCCGCATTCTCGTTATAGCCACCGGCCTTAAAGCCGGTCACAATCTTGGCATAGGTTACAAGATTGTCGTTTACATTGAATGTAACGCCACCACCCGGAGACCAGCGAGTATAGACGTCATCACGCACAGTGCTAAATGTCAGACCGGATGTTGTTGTATCACCCGTGCCAACCAGCCCAAGCACAACGCGATTGAACGCATGACAGGCCTGATCACAATTTTGCACGTCCTGCAAATAATCAATATGCTTTTCATCCCGTGTATAACGCAGGCTGGCCCAAACATTTATCTGGTCTGTCACATCATAATTGGCCTCAATGAAAGCCGCATAGGAATCAGTTGTCTGGTCATTTCGTGTTGGCGCGATGAAAGAAGCCCCACTTTCGCCAGTCCATCCATTTCCATCTGTCACAACAGGCAAGGGCGTCACGCCGTCTTCAAGTGTAAACCCTGAAAAGGGGCCGGCCGGAAGGCCAAGTACGCCCGTAAAGAAGTCGTTGAATGCAACGTCGCCGGTGAAAAAATTACCCCCGACAATACCGGGGAACACACGAACAAGCTGGTCGGTATTGTAGACCCGCTCTTCCCTGAAATAATTCACGCCTGCGACAAAATTGAAAGCACCATCAAATTCCGAGGCAAACCGGCCTTCAAAATAATAGCTTTCCTGAGCAATATCACGCACGTCTGTCTTGTCGTTCAGGACCGTATGATCATTATCCCGCTGTCCCTGAATATCCACCTCGCGATAGCTGGCGATACCGGTAAATGTGCCATAACTTTTATGCAGATTGGCTTCTATAATCCCAATATCGGAATTTGTGTTCAGACGATCTGCAAAATCCTTGTTGTTATTGCGCAAGTCATCCTTGCCCAATCCCACGATTGTGGCAGATACGCCCGGTACACCAAGACCGGGAATTCCCGCCAGAATATTCGCCGGGCTATTGGCCTCCGACTCGGTAATAACCGCTGCCAGGCCTGCCGAATGCTGGCGTTTATCGGTATGCTCGTAGGTCATCAACACATCAAGGTCATCGTTCACAAGCCATTTTGCACGAACACGGCCGGTCCAGTTTTCTTCGGCATCCATCTCGTCATCAAGCATCGGGTTATAGTTAAACCCGCCATCCTGATTGTCATACATAAAGGCCGCCCGGACGAAAAACCTGTCTTCAACCAGTGGCGTATTGATCATCGCCCGGTATTCCTGACGGTCCTTGTTGGCGATCTTGACGTCAATCTGACCTTCTGTTTCTGCTGTGGGCTGTGCTGTAATAATGCTGACAGCACCGGCAGACGCATTCCGACCATACAGTGCGCCCTGAGGCCCGCGCAGGACTTCGACAGACTGGATGTCATAAAAGGTCGGGAAGGATGAAATCTGTCCCCCGATATAGACACCATCCCGATACAGGCCAAAAGCAGGCTCGTCCGACCGAAGAGAGCGGTTGACGCCGCGCAATGTAATATTTGCCGATACACGATCATCACCGGGTTCGAAAGTCGTACTGGGCAATCGCACGATCAGATCCTGAATGTCGTTGATATTGGCGTCGGCCAGCGCATTTCCCGAAAAGGCAGAAAGCGCGATCGGCACATCAAGTGCACGTTCCTCACGTTTACGGGCTACCACCATAATTTCTTCGATACCGACAATAGCGTCATTTCCGGTCTCTTCGGCCGCAATCGATGCCACCGGCACCATCAGACCTGTTGATAATGCAGTCGTAATCGCCAAACGCCAGCCACGACCGCACATCTGCGGGTTAATCCACGATTTCATATTATTTCCTCACTTTAAGATGGCAAATTACAAATGCCAGCCGACGTTTTTTGACTTTGTATTCTTTTTGGCTGGCACCATAGATGCCAATGTTATTGTCCGGCAAGAATCCGGACACTCCCTGACCGGAGCGGGCTGCTCCAATCGTTTCCTATTGTACAGGCCCTGTTAGAAACCCACAACATAAATACGACGAAATAACTAATTCAAAGGGATAAATTATCCAGAGGGAATATCCAGCTCTAATACTGCTGCACGAGCCGTCTGTATCCTATCGCTTCGGCTATATGGTGACGATTGACAGTCTCGTGACCCGACAGGTCTGCCAGGGTTCTGGCAACCCGCAATATCCGATGATAACCGCGCGCGGTCAGTTTCATATTATCTGCAGCCTGCCCAAGCAAAGACAATCCTTTGGAATCCGGTGTGGCATACCGGTCCAGCACTTCCCCTTCCGCTTCGGCATTTGATCGCACCGGCCTTGAGGCCCTGATGTTTTTATATCTGTCCCGCTGAATTTCGCGGGCGCGCTCCACGCGTCTGGCCACGTCTTCGGACCCCTCTGACGGGGGCGGCAACGATAGATCGGCCGCATTCACAGCGGGTACGTCTATATGTATATCAATCCTGTCCATCAGCGGGCCAGAAATCCGGGACTGATATTCACCCGCACATCGGGGCGCCCGGGCACAGGCCAGCCCGGCATCATCAAGATAGCCACACCGACAGGGGTTCATGGCCGCCACAAGCTGAAAACACGCCGGGAAGGCGACATGGGCATTTGCCCGGGCCACAATTGCCTGGCCGGATTCCAGTGGCTGGCGCAAGCTGTCGAGCGCCACGCGAGAGAATTCCGGCAATTCGTCCAGAAATAATACCCCCTGATGGGCCAGTGATACTTCACCGGGCCTTACCCGGTTCCCACCGCCAATAAGGGCTGGCATCGAGGCTGAGTGATGCGGGTTGCGAAAAGGTCGCCGCATGGAGATCCGGCCATTCTCCAGTGTTCCGGCAACGCTTGCCACCATGCTGACCTCCAGCGCTTCTTCCGGCGTCATACGGGGCAAGATGCCCGGCAACCGCGCCGCCAGCATAGACTTTCC
Organism: Sphingomonadales bacterium; assembly: GCA_965227345.1. GTDB lineage: Bacteria > Pseudomonadota > Alphaproteobacteria > Sphingomonadales. The sequence continues at coordinate 2,387,331 of OZ245755.1, read as the reverse complement.
CGACCCCGGCGGGCCGATCATCAGCAAATTATGTCCGCCAGCCGCTGTAACTTCAAGGGCGCGCTTGGCCGTCTCCTGACCCTTGATATCTCGCAGACAGGGCATATGCCCGTCATCACGGGCGGCCTGGGGCTCTGGCTGACCCAGCACCTGAATGCCCTTGAAATGATTAACCAGCGCGATCAGGGTTGCCGGTGCCAGAACATTGCCACCGCCGGCCCAGGCGGCTTCACTGCCCGAGGCCTGGGGGCATATCAATCCCTTGCCACTAGCAGAAGCAAAAATAGCGGCAGGCAGGACACCCGGCACCGGCCTGATGTCCGCATTCAGTCCCATTTCACCCAGCGCCACATATTCTTCCAGTTCGCCAGCCGGCAGAACCTCCATCGCGACAAGGAGCCCAAGCGCAATGGGTAAATCGTAATGGCTGCCTTCTTTTGGCAGATCCGCAGGGGCCAGATTTACAGTTATTCGTTTGGGGGGAAGACCCAGCCCAATTGCCGACAGGGCTGCGCGCACCCGCTCGCGGGATTCGCCAACTGCTTTATCCGCAAGCCCAACAATCGTAAAGGCAGGCAATCCGGAAGAAATCTGCACTTCAACATCAACTGCGACCGCTTCAATGCCCTGAAAGGCGACCGTGTTGATATGCGCAACCATTCAAGCCCCCGTATTGCGAGATGTTATATTGCACAAGTCCTACTCCAAAAGGGTCGCAGGCGCAACAACGGGAGAGGAAAAGGAAAATGCCATTACCCTTCAAGGGGTTTGCACACCAGATCAAAATTACCTGTATAGGTGTCTTTATTCCCGCCCATAAAAACCAGCGTACAATCCTGCTTGCTGGTCTGAAACTGCTGGCGATCGCCGGGCTTCATCCATTCCGCCTTCCCGTTCAGGTTAACTTGCGCATTGGTCGCGCTTGAGTCTGAAAAACGAATCAAGCCCACAACATTCCCGCGCTCGGCTACAGTCGCCGAACTGTTGACCGGAATTTTAAAATCAGACTGAAAGGAAACACCTTCAAGTGCTGCCTTTTTGGCCTTTGCGGCACTTTCATACGACTCCACCAGCCTGTCCTGCAAATTTGCAACATACTTTTCCTGCTTTTGCAGGAGCGTCGTTAGCTGGCCGGTATTAGCGGTGCCGCTTGCTTCAAGTGTTTGGATTTGGGATCGCAGGGCTTCAAAATTATCCTGAAATTTTTCTTTTTCCAGTAATTCCTCAACTGACGGTCCAAAAAACTCCGGATTAAGTTTTGCCGCCAGCTCTTCTATATAGACGCCAGCAACCGCACCAAAAACAAAGATTGCGGCTGTGACAGACTTGCCCAGCACCGATCCAAAAAACTGTCGCGTTTTGGCCACGGATTCCCGGGCTTTCTGCTGCTGTGTTTCTTTTCCGGCTTCCGTCTCCGGTTGCTTTTCGTCGGCAGGCGTTTGATTTTGATCCATTGTGCACCCCCTGGCCCCGTAACAAAATCGGAAGGGAAGATTATCAAACGGCGAATAAACGCACAAGTGGCATCTGCCCGCAGCATACGGGTCGAAACAGGTAACCGTATACGGGTTTACAGGCGGTTTTCGATAGCGTCCCAAAGCAGGCCGGCCACGTTTGTGCCGTCAAACCGCTCGATTTCCTGAATGCCGGTCGGCGAGGTCACATTTATTTCCGTCAGATAGTCGCCGATCACATCGATCCCGACAAAAATCAGGCCCTGCTTTTTCAGTGTCGGGCCAATAGCCTCGCATATTTCATGGTCACGCTTTGTCAGAATTGACGCTTCTGCCCGCCCGCCGACATGCATGTTCGACCGTGCTTCGCCCGCAGCTGGCACCCGGTTAATCGCACCAACGGCCTCGCCATCGACCAGAATAATACGCTTGTCGCCCTGACGCACAGCTGGCAGATATTGCTGAACCATGGCCGGTTCACGATAAAGGTTTTCATATAATTCAAGCAGGGAATTCAAATTCTCATCGTCATGGCGAATGCGAAAAATGCCCGCCCCTCCGTTACCGTACAAAGGCTTGACAATAATATCCTTGTATTCAGTCCTGAACGCCCTGACGTCTTCGGCCCGTGACGTAATCAGGGTTGGCGGCATCAGACCCTCAAAATGAGTGGCGAAGAGCTTTTCAGGCGCATTGCGCACACTGACCGGATCATTCACCACCAGTGTTTCCGGGTGGACATGCTCCAGCATGTGGGTGGCGGTAATATATCCCATGTCGAAGGGCGGGTCCTGACGCATCAGGATGACATCTACCTGCGCCAGATCAATTTTCTCCTGCGCGCCCAGCGAGAAATGATCCCCTTTTTCACGGCGAACTTCCAGATGACGGGCAACCGTTGTCAGTGTGCCGTCGCGAAGGGACAGGTCATGCACAAAATAATGATGCATGTCGTGCCCGCGGGCATGGGCCTCCAGTGCCAGCGCAAAACTGCTGTCCCCCAGAATATCAACATGTTCAATCGGGTCCATCTGGATGGCAATATTCAATCCCATAGGCTGGCACTCTTCTTTCTATTCTATAGAGCCGGACAGCTCGCTTAAGGTTTCCAAAATCTGTTGACGCAACGCCGAATTCCCCGGTTCATGATCAATCAGCATCAGGCATTTTTCCAATGCGTCACGTCCCGGCCGCAATCTCTCGCGATGAACCTCCAGCATACCAAGCTCATACCAGAATTCGGCCCTTTCCGGATCAAGCAGCACAAGGCGATACAATATCTTTACGGCCAGTGGTATATCGCCCTGATTAAGGGCCCGCAACCGTATATTATTTTGCAGACGTACTAGCATCTGACGATCGGATATGGGTTTGTAGAAGGCGGGTACAAGCTCCGCATCATGACCCAAAAGCTGTTTTGCCAGCGCCCGAAGCTCACCCGTTGTCACCACCTTGCCATCGTTGAAGGGATCCACGATCACCCGGTCGCCCTCTCCATCAACCCGGATCAGAAAATGACCGGGGAAATTGAGACCATAGACAGACCAGCCCAGCGCCCGACCCGCATGCAGGTATAGAATGCTCAGAGCGACCGGCAATCCCTTCCGCCGGTCTATCACCGCCTTGAGGTCCGCATTTTCCATACTGTCATAATCATCACGATCACCGGTATAGCCTTCGCGCACAGACAATATCTGCTGCAGCGCCGCTGCCCGTTCAGTGGCGCTTGTGGCCTGGCTTCCAATTTCTGCCATGCCATCAGCCAGCTTCTTCAGGTGATGGCGATACCTGTCCACAGAAGCAGCCGATGTCGCGCCCTCACGGTCCGGTTCACCAAGACGAAGGGCTGCTTCGGCAATATCCAGCGGCTCGTCACCACTGCGACCAATATGCTTTAAAAAATCCTCATTATCCGACACGATATGGCCCTTTTGCCCTGTTCAATCCGCCGCCTCAATCCATCGTCCAGGCGTTCATTATATGATTTGGCCAACCGCCCCGTGCAAGAACAAAAGCGTCAAAACGCATATTGTATGTGTCCAGTTCAGGATGACGGCTGATAAACCAGCTTGCCGCACGACATATTCTGCGGCGTTGCAGGGGCGTGATGGCCTCCAGCGCCTGTATGGCGTCAGCACGTTCCTTGACCTCAACAAAGGCAAGTGTTCGGCCCCGCCGTACAATCAGATCAATTTCGCCAACCGGCGTTTTCAGCCGTTCCGCAACAATATGATAACATTTAAATCGCAGAAACCAGGCCGCCAGCTTTTCCGCCCGTAACCCTGCGCGAAATGCCCGGCGACGTTTTTCCCGATCACTGGCCTGCGAAGACATCAGTTGCGCCCCGACAAATCAAGGGCCTGGCGATAAATATTGCGCCGGGGCCGGCCGGTTGCCGTCGCGATCGCATCCGCAGCTTCCCGTACCGACATGGTCGCCAGTGCCGATTCCAGCATTTGGGTAACCGCCGTATCATCAGCCACGGCATTAACAGGGGGTGCTACAACAATCACCATTTCGCCGCGTGTTTCGGCATCACCGGCATAATATTCCATAAATGCCGACAACCGGTCTTTTCGCACTTCTTCATGCATTTTGGTCAGTTCACGGCAGATTGTGGTCTGTCGGTCGCCCAGCACGGCCAGCATATCAGCCAGCGCGGCTTCGGCACGCCGTGGTGCTTCAAAAAAGACCAGTGTGGCATCAACCGAAGCATATTCACCCAGCAGGCGCCTCCGTGCACCCTGTTTGGGGGGCAAAAATCCCAAAAACAAAAACCGGTCTGTCGGCAGCCCGGCAATGCTGAGAGCCGCAAGCGACGCACTGGCTCCCGGCAACGCTGTAACGGCAATGCCCTTGTGCCGCACAGCTTCGACAAGCCGAAACCCGGGATCAGATACAAGTGGTGTACCGGCATCTGTGACCTGAACAACGGCCTGTCCGGCCTCCAGACGGGCAATTATTTTCGGCAAGACCCGCGCGCCGTTGTGATCATGATAGGCCAGCAAGGGCGTACTGATGCCAAAGTGCAACAGCAATTTTGCCGTCACCCGGGTATCTTCACACAAGATCAGGTCTGCTTCCTGCAAGGCGTCGAGAACGCGAAGGGTTATATCGCGCAAATTGCCAATCGGCGTAGCAGCTATATACAGGCCCGGCTGCAATGCCTGCCCCTTACCCGTCAGCTTCCGATCGGCATATGCCGTTATTTCACCACTTTTCTTCAGTATCTCTATCCTGATTATTTCTGTACGTGTATGTTTATCGCTTGTGAAAGTCCCAACCAAAAGCGTAAATTGCAAACAATATATGCAGGGCTCTGATCGCAAGCGGCTTAACGGTGGCCGACACTAACACTTTCGCCGGGAAACCGAAACGGGCCAGATCATACGACTTGCAGACACATGATAAAAGAGGTTCTGACGTTTTGACCGGCTTTGCAAAAAACTTTCGGATTTGGGCGTGGCTCGCGAGCCTGCTGTTTGTTGTGGCCTGCGCCTCGACCCCCACCAAAGAAACCCCGCCTGCCGGCCCGCCACGCGAGACCATACCGGTCTCACCGCCGACAGAAGAACCCGCCAAGACCGGTGACGGGACAACCATCACCATCGGCGTGCTTTTGCCCCTGAGCGGCAGCTACGGCCAGGTCGGTCACGCGCTTCTGAACGCCTCTACCATGGCCCTCTTTGATATCCGGGACAGTCGGCTGCAATTATTACCTCTCGACACCAGAGGAACGCCGGAAGGCGCAGCGGAGGCTGCACAGATCGCCATTGACAAGGGCGCACAGGTTATACTGGGGCCGTTGCTGGGCCCTGCTGTACGTGCCGCCGCATCGGTCACAAGAGCTTCCGGTATTCCCATGATCGGCTTTTCAACAGATCGGTCCGTTGCCGGTGACAATGTATATTTGCTAAGCTTCCTGCCGGAAGCCGAAATTGAACGAATTATCGCCTATGCCGCCAGCCGCGGCTATTCAAAATTCGCCGCGATGATCCCGGAAACACCATACGGCGAAACCATTCTGCCCTATTTCGGACAAACGGCTTTGGCATGGCACGGCGAAGTTGTTGACATTCAGGTGTATCAGCCGGATACCTCGCAACTGTTTGACCCTGTAAAAACCCTTGCCAATTATGATCACCGGCATCAGGAACTGCTGAATGAAAAGTCCTTTCTCGAATCATTCGGGGAAGATGATTTTGCGCATGAAATCCTCTCTTCTCTCGAGAAAATTGAAACACTGGGCGAAGTCAGTTTTGATGCCGTGCTGTTACCCGAAGGTGCTGCGCTGCTGCGGGCCATGGCCCCTCTGTTCCCTTATTACGATGCTGATCCCGACAAGATCAAATTTCTGGGCACCGGGTTATGGAATGATCTGACGCTGCTGAGGGAACCCCAGCTGACAGGCGGCTGGTTCGCCGCACCTGATCCTGACAGAAGCAAACCCTTTTTTGATCGCTATGCCGCCCTTTACACCTCAGCCCCACCACGTATCACCACATTGGGCTATGATGCCGTCGCCCTGCTGGCAACGCTGGCTTATGGCAACCCTGATTTAAAAATCACGGCAAGCATGCTGACAGATCGCAGCGGATTTACAGGCCTTGACGGCATTTTCAGGTTTAGGTCCGATGGCACAACCGAGCGGGGTCTCGTTGTGCTGGAGGTTAAAAAGAATGGCTTCAAGGTCATCAGTTCGGCGCCAACCAGTTTTGCGGGCTTCGAGGAATTAATGACGCCGCCACCCCCGCCGCCGCCCGTCGCAGAGGCCATACCGGGGGTCAGCATCAACCTATCCCAGCAACCGGCCGGTAATGGCGTTGAGGAGCGAGCGCCCGTGGGGAGCCACCCTGATGATATCCTGGTCCCGGACAAGGAAGCCCTCTCCAGTCAGGTCCCGCAGTGACCCCGGATTGACAACCTGTTCAAGGGGCAAGCCGACCATGGACTGAAAGCGCTGCTCGTTGATCCCCTCGTCCAGACGAAGTCCCATCATCAGCGCCTCTTCAGCCGAGGTGTGTGGCTCAAGTTCATCTTCAACGTCTGTCGCGTGGCCATGCTCTTCAACCCGCGCCAGCCATTGTTCGGGCCGTCTGACCTGCGCGGTGGCTACATGCGCTGACCGGGCGCCCTCCGACGGGCCCAACCGACCATGGGCACCGGGGCCTACCCCCACATAATTCTGATAGCGCCAATAGACGAGATTATGACGGCTTTCCTCGCCTGCGCGGGCATAATTGGAAATTTCATAGGCTCTATACCCGGCAGATTCCGTCATTTCGCTGGTCATCTGATACAAGTCTGCTGCCAGATCTTCATCCGGTATTTTCAGTTTCCCACGACGATGGGCATTCCAGAAAGCCGTGCCTTCCTCAATCGTCAGCTGATAAAGTGACAGATGACCTGCCGCCAGTTCCAGCGCTTCTGCCAGTTCAGCCTCCCACGCCGCCAAAGTCTGATGCTGTCGCGCATAGATCAGGTCAAAACTGACCCGGTTAAAATGCCGATGCGCCAGTTGAACCGCCGCCAGCGCTTCGGTCACGGAATGTTCACGACCCAGTGCTTTCAGCGCATCGTCACGCAGCGCCTGCACCCCCAGCGACACACGGTTTACCCCTGCCGTCCGGAAACCTGCAAACTTGCCTGCCTCAACACTTGTCGGGTTGGCTTCCAGCGTAATTTCCAGATCATCCGTCACCGACCAGTTTCTCAGTGCTTCATCAATGACGGCCCCCACAGTCGCCGGTTCCATGAGAGACGGTGTCCCGCCGCCAAAAAAAATGCTGGACAGGGTGCGCCCCGGCGTCCGCGCGGCAAAATATTTCAGCTCCGCAACCAGTGCCTTGCGCCAGCGTGCATGATCAACCTTTTCACGAACATGGCTGTTGAAATCACAATAGGGGCATTTCGCCAGACAAAAGGGCCAATGAACATACAGGCCCATAGGTTCCTGGCGGGCGAGGTCAGGCAAAACAGGCCTCGATCATTTTATGAAACGCCTCTGCACGATGACTAATCTTGTGTTTTTCATCCGGTTCCATTTCCCCGAAGGTTATGTCATAACCATCCGGCTGAAAAATCGGGTCATATCCAAAGCCCAAATCGCCCCGTTTGGGCCAGACGATATTTCCATAAACCCGGCCTTCAAAACTTTCCACATGACCGTCCGGCCAGGCAAGCGTCAGGACACAGGCGAAATAGGCCCCGGTATCGGTATTGCCGCCCCCGGTATCGGCATCGCCGCGAAGCACAAGCGCTTCATGGACCCTTGTCATGGCAAGACTAAAATCTTTCGTCGGCCCGCCCCAGCGCGCAGAATATATCCCGGGCTCCCCGTCCAGGGCATTCACCGCAAGGCCGGAATCATCTGCCAGCGCCACAAGGCCTGATGCGCGCGCCGCAGCCAGCGCCTTCAACTCTGCGTTTGCCACAAAAGTCTGTCCGGTTTCCTCCGGCTCCGGCAATGACAGGTCACCCGCCGAGACGACATGGACGTCAAAACGTTCCAGCAGGGCCGAAATTTCCCGGACCTTGCCTGCATTGTGGCTGGCTACGACAAGTTTTCTTTCCCTGAATTTGCGCGCCATTTCACTCTATCCGGCAATTGCCTTGCGCTGCGCCTTGACCAGTGACTGAACACCGATCTGCGCCAATCGCATCAGGCGCAGAAATTCTTCTTCTGAAAACGGGCTTTCTTCGGCCGTTCCCTGAATTTCACAAATACCGCCCGCCCCGGTCATGACAAAATTGGCATCTGTCTCGGCTGTACTGTCTTCGTCATAATCAAGATCCAGCACCGGCGTGCCCTTGTAAATGCCACATGATATAGCCGCCACTTCGCTGGTCAGCGGCATTTTCTCGATCAGTTTTTTCTCCATCATGCCTTCAAAGCATTTATACAGGGCCACATACGCCCCGGTAATCGAGGCTGTACGCGTGCCGCCATCAGCCTGTATGACATCACAATCAACCCTGATCTGACGCTCGCCCACAAGTGTCAGGTCGGTCACGGCCCGCAACGAGCGGCCAATCAGGCGCTGAATTTCCTGCGTGCGGCCGGATTGCTTGCCTCTGGCAGCTTCACGATCCATGCGTGAATGCGTCGAGCGTGGCAACATGCCGTATTCCGCCGTCACCCAGCCACGCCCCTTGTCCCGCAGCCAGCCCGGCACCCGTTCTTCCAGTGACGCCGTACACAAGACATGGGTATCGCCAAACTTTACAAGGCACGAGCCTTCAGCATATTTTGAAAAACCAACGTCCATGGTAACGGTTCGCAATTCGTCGTTCTGGCGTCCTGAGGGGCGCATATATTATCCTTCCCGGGTTTGATATCAGATGTGGCCTATTGTCTAACCTCTCCAACATCCGGCGTCCAGACCAAACAATCATATTCCAGAGATTGCAACCGGCACACATTGACCCGCGCACCCGCCGTCACTACATTGTGGCAGTAGATGCGGGCGATTGCCCGACATAACGCCCGGGAACAGTGTTTCAACATGGCTATAGACACTTTAAGCGAACGATCGCGCGAAATTTTTCGCCAGATTGTGGAGACATATCTGGAAACAGGATCACCGGTTGGCTCACGTCTGCTGGCCAGCCGGCTTGACCTGACCCTGTCGGCTGCCAGCGTCAGAAATGTTATGGCCGATCTGGAAGATACGGGCCTCTTGTATTCGCCTCACACATCTGCCGGGCGCGTACCAACAGATATCGGGTTGCGACTGTTTGTAGACGGCTTGCTTGAGATCGGCGATATCAGCGAAAGCGAGAGGCGAAATATTGACGCCCAGTGCCAGTCTGCCGGGCGACGCATGGAAGATGTGCTGTCAGAGGCAACGTCCGCGCTATCCGGCCTGTCACAATGTGCAGGCATGGTACTGGTCCCAAAAAGTGATGAACCGCTGAAGCATATTGAATTTGTCAATCTGGGTGGCGACCGGGTTCTCGTTGTGATGGTCATGGAAAACGGGGCCGTCGAAAACCGCGTCATCAAGGTGCCGCCGGGCATTCCACCCTCTACCCTGACAAAGGCATCCAACTATCTGAATGCCCGCATGACCGGCAAAACCTTTGACGAAACCGAAAAGGAAATCACGCAAGAGATTGAACAGCACAAGGCCGAGCTTGATGAGCTGACCAGTACAATCATTCAGACCGGATTGGCAACATGGTCTGGCAATGGGGATTTTCGCAAGGATTCCCTGATTGTTCATGGCCATGCAAATCTTCTGGAAAATCTGAACGCTATTGAAGATCTGGAACGGATTCGCCATTTATTCAGTGATCTGGAGGCAAAGAAGGAGCTGGTAAATATTCTTGAGCTGTCACGCGATGGCGACGGCGTAAAAATTTTCATCGGTTCGGAAAATAAGTTGTTCAGTTTATCCGGCTCTTCGGTCATTGTGTCACCCTATATGGACGCTCAACAAAATATTCTGGGTGTGGTCGGGATTATTGGTCCCACCCGCCTTAACTATGCGCGGATTATTCCCATGGTGGACTATACCGCCAAACTGATCGGTAAATTCTTGTAATGCACAAAAGGACTATTGCTTATGACGGCAGAAAATAACCAACAGGAAAATCAGGATGGCCAAACCCCTGAAAATCCGGAAACAGAAGAATCGAAAGATTCAGCAACGGATGCTGCTCAGCCTGATACCGTGGCTGAAAATACTGCGGTCGAGATTGCCGAACTGAAAGACCGCGTACTGCGCGCGATGGCAGAAACGGAAAATGTTCGTCGCCGCGCAGAACGGGACAAGCAGGACGCGTCACAATATGCGGTCACCAGCTTTGCCCGTGAACTTCTGGGTGTGTCGGATAATTTGCGTCGCGCGATCGAACATGCCCCGGCTGCCGGTGAACAATCGGAAGAGGTCAAGACGCTGCTTGATGGCATCCAATTGACAGAAAACGAACTTTTGCGAGTCTTTGACAAACACGGCATCAAGAAAGTAGAGCCTGCCGCAGGGGATAAATTCGACCCCAACCTGCATCAGGCCATGTTTGAAATCCCGACCAATGAACATCCGCACGGCTCGGTTGTTCAGGTGATGCAGGCAGGTTACGTGCTTCACGGGCGGCTCTTGCGTCCGGCCATGGTCGGCGTTGCAAAATCTGCACCCACCGAAAAGGTTGATCAAACCGCCTGATAAAACACCAATCAATCAGTAGGGGCGTATTTCGGCATTCGCCGGGATGCGCCCCGCTTTTTCAAAAACGAAGGTCAGCGGCACGGCCTGTTCAGATCCGTCCAGCATCAAATCAAACAGCATGGCATGATAGCCGCCCGGCTTGAAAACCATGTCCTGCCCCGGCTCGATAACGATCTCGCCAGCCGACCTCATTTTCATGACTCCGTTCTCCATCAGGCTTTGATGCAGCTCAATACGCCCGACTTTTTCTGCTTCGACCGCCAGCAGGCGATCCGTTGACCGGGTATTATTCACAATTGTGAAATATCCGGCACCGGGTCGACCCTCTACCGCGGGCACACGCACCCAGACATTTTCCAGTGTCATCTGACCAGCGGGCCCGTTCTCTGCTTCATCACAGGCCGAAATCAGAATGGCTGAGGCCATCAAAAGAAAAAATGAGACCAGAAACCTGTTTACACGCATCGAAGAGAACATATTTTTAAAACTCATAATCGTTTCAGGAAACCGTCGAGAGACCAGATAGATAACAGTTTTTCAATGCATTATCACGCACGCCAGAGGATTTTTTGATATTTTTTATCAACTTTAAATGATTTCACAGCTTGCGGGCCACAAAACAGACACCTATATAACTTGCAACCGGCAAATTGAATGCCCGTCTGCCTGAAGAGGGCAGATACTTAAATTTAAGGCAACAAAGTTCAAGGGAACCGGTTCAGTGCATAATGTGGCTGATCCAGTTTGCCAAACATGAAACGAGGAACGAATGGCTAAAGTAATCGGTATAGATCTTGGTACCACCAATTCATGCGTCGCAATTATGGATGGTGCAAAACCCAAAGTAATTGAAAACGCGGAAGGGGCGCGTACGACCCCGTCGATGGTTGCGTTCAATGACGAAGGCGAGAAGCTGGTCGGCCAACCCGCAAAGCGTCAGGCCGTAACCAACCCGCAGCGCACGCTGTTTGCAATCAAGCGTCTTATCGGTCGCACCTTTGCCGACCCGACCACCCAAAAAGACAAGGGCATGGTCCCGTACGATATCGTCAAGGCGAAGAACGGTGACGCGTGGGTCAAGGTCGACGACGAAGAATACAGCCCGAGCCAGATCAGTGCCTTTATACTGGGCAAGATGAAAGAAACCGCCGAAGCCCATCTGGGTGAGCCCGTAACACAGGCAGTTATCACTGTGCCGGCGTATTTTAACGATGCCCAGCGCCAGGCCACCAAGGATGCCGGCAAGATCGCAGGCCTTGAAGTTTTGCGGATTATCAACGAGCCGACAGCCGCAGCGCTGGCTTACGGCCTTGAGAAAAGCGAAGGCAAGACCATCGCTGTTTACGATCTGGGCGGTGGTACATTCGATGTTTCCATTCTGGAAATCGGCGATGGCGTATTTGAAGTTAAATCAACCAACGGCGATACTTTCCTGGGTGGTGAAGATTTTGACATGCGTCTGGTGGAATATCTTGCCGACGAGTTCAAAAAAGAAAACGGTATGGACCTGCGTCAGGACAAAATGGCCCTGCAACGCCTTAAGGAAGCAGCTGAAAAAGCCAAGATCGAGCTTTCAAGCGCGGCCCAGACAGAAATCAACCTGCCATATATTACGGCAGACGCCTCCGGCCCTAAACATTTGACCATGAAGCTGACCCGCGCCAAGCTTGAGGCACTGGTCGATGATTTGGTCCAGCGTACCGTGGCGCCTTGCAAGGCGGCCCTGAAAGATGCGGGTATCAAGGCAAGTGAAATTGACGAAGTGGTTCTGGTGGGTGGCATGACCCGCATGCCCAAGGTCATTGAAACAGTCAAAAATTTCTTTGGCAGAGAGCCGCACAAGGGTGTGAATCCTGACGAAGTTGTGGCCATGGGTGCTGCCATTCAGGCAGGCGTACTTCAGGGCGACGTTAAAGACGTTCTGTTGCTGGATGTGACCCCGCTGTCTTTGGGTATTGAAACACTGGGTGGCGTCTTCACCCGGCTGATTGATCGCAACACCACGATCCCGACCAAGAAAAGCCAGGTGTTCTCAACCGCTGAAGATAATCAGACAGCCGTTACCATTCGGGTGTTTCAGGGTGAGCGTGAAATTGCGGCCCACAACAAGGTGCTCGGCCAGTTCGATCTGGTTGGCATTCCAGGCGCACCACGGGGTGTACCGCAGATTGAAGTGGCGTTCGACATTGATGCCAACGGTATCGTGAACGTGTCTGCCAAGGACAAGGGCACTGGCAAGGAACAGCAAATCCGCATTCAGGCGTCCGGTGGCCTGTCTGACGCTGAAATTGATCAAATGGTCAAGGATGCCGAAGCCCATGCCGCCGAGGACAAGGAGCGTCGCGAATTGATCGACGCCCGCAATCATGGTGAATCTTTGGCACATACGACAGAGAAAACCCTGAGCGAACACGGCGATATGATTGAGTCCGGCGAGAAGCAGGCGATCGAGGATGCAATCGCAGATCTGCGCAAGTCGCTTGAAGGTGAAGATACCGACGACATCAAGGCGAAAACCGAAACCCTTGCCCAGGCATCCATGAAACTTGGCGAAGCTGTGTACAAGGCCCAGGCCGGAGACGCTGGTGATGCAGCTGGCGGCGGCGAAGAGGCAGCGCAGGCGGGCGGAGACGATGACAATGTCGTTGACGCGGACTTTGAAGAAGTTGATGACGACAAGAAAAAATGATCTCTGAAAAGGGTTTCTTGTTGTTTGGCTATTGCCAAAACCGTTAAACACTGTGCCGCCCCCTCTGAAAAATGTTCGGGGCGGCATAGCTGTTTATGAAATGAAATGCCTGGGGTCAGGGCTCTAAAGACGACGGAATGGCGGAATAATGTCTAAAATAGACTATTACGAAATGCTGGGCGTCAGTCAGACGGCTGACGGTGTGGAGATCAAAAAGGCCTATCGCAAGCTGGCAATGCAATATCATCCTGACCGTAATCAGGGCGATGCCTCGGCCGAGCAGAAATTCAAGGAAGTCAGCGAAGCCTATGACATCCTTCGGGACGAGCAGAAGCGGGCGGCCTATGATCGCTTTGGGCACGCGGCCTTTGAAAATGGCGGTGGCGGCGATGCCGGCTTTGGTGGCGGTTCTTTTTCAGACATTTTCGACGATCTGTTCGGCGATTTCATGGGTGCAGGCCAGCGCGGCGGCAACCGCACATCCCGCGGCCAGGATATGCGCTACAATATGGAAATTACGCTGGAAGAAGCCTTCTCTGGCAAGCAAGCCAGTATTGAAGTGCCAACGTCCGTTCATTGCGACACATGCGAAGGGTCCGGGGCCAAACCCGGCACCAAGCCTGATCTTTGCTCCACCTGCGGCGGCATGGGCAAGGTACGGAGCCAGCAGGGCTTCTTTATGGTTGAGCGGACCTGCCCGGCCTGTCGGGGCAATGGCCAGATTTTAACCAACCCCTGTGGCGATTGCGGTGGACAGGGCCGTGTGCACCGGCAAAAAACACTATCCGTAAAAGTGCCAAAAGGGGTTGAAGACGGTACCCGCATTCGGCTGAGCGGCGAAGGCGAAGCCGGTGTTCGCGGCGGCCCGGCAGGCGATTTGTACATATTTCTGTCGGTCAAGCCGCACAAGCTGTTCCAGCGTGAGGGTTCAACCGTTTATTGCCGCGTACCCATTTCCATGACCACAGCCATACTGGGTGGAGACATTGAAGTTCCCACCGTTGGCGGCACCCGGGCCAAGGTAGAAATAAAAACAGGTACTCAGGCGGGTACGCAATTCCGGCTGCGCGGTAAAGGCATGCCTGTCTTGAATTCCAGCCAGATGGGTGACATGATCATTCAGGCTAGCGTGGAAACGCCGGTCAATCTGACCAAACGCCAGAAGGAATTGCTCAGAGAATTTGCGGCCGAAGGCGGGGACAAGACCAGCCCGGAATCCGAGGGCTTTTTCTCCCGGATGAAGGAATTTATTGACGATCTGAAAAACTGATCATCAGGATACGATCAAGTGGCAGCGATTAAAACAGGCGTCGTTGGATGTGCCGGACGCATGGGACAAACTCTCGTGAAGCAGATTCTGGCTACGTCCGGTGTCGTTTTTGCCGGCGGGACAGAGGCACCCGGCAATCCGGCCATTGGCAAGGCCATCCTTAATCCGGCCACAGGGGACGCCACCGGACTGTCCGTTGGGGATGACCCTGCCCGATTGTTTGAAGATTGTGACGCGGTTATTGACTTCACATCACCGGACGCCACCGTGCGCCATAGCCATCTGGCGGCCCAATACGGTAAAGCCCATATTGTCGGCACAACAGGTCTTGGACCCGAGCATGAAAAGGCGCTGGATGTCGCCGCAGAAAAGACCGTGATCATTCAGGCTGCGAATATGAGCCTTGGTGTGAACCTGCTGGCACAGATCACCCGTCAGGTGGCCGCGCTGCTGGACGAAGATTTCGACATCGAAATTCTGGAAATGCATCACCGGTACAAGGTTGATGCCCCGTCAGGCACGGCACTGGCACTTGGTCACGCCGCAGCACAGGGCCGCAAGGCCGATCTGGACAGTGTATCTGATCGGGTACGTGATGGCATTACCGGTGCCCGCACCCGGGGCAACATAGGTTTTGCCACGTTGCGGGGCGGCAATGTTGTCGGCGATCACACGGTTATCTTCGCCGCTGATGATGAACGCATAGAACTGACCCACAAGGCATCAGACAGGTCTATTTTCGCACGCGGGGCGGTGAAGGCAGCCCTTTGGGGCCATGGCAAGGGGCCCGGTCGCTATTCAATGGCTGATGTTCTGGGGTTCGGCGACAAATCCTGACAATTTTCTACCTCTGAAATATTGTGCGCATGGCCTGTAATATTCTCCTGTCTTAGGTGAAGTGCCTTTTGCAGCGACCCCGCCAGCGACGCGCGCTCTTCATCATTCAGGAATGATCCAATCCGAACCTCGCGCCCATGAGATGTCAAAAGCATTTCGCCACTTGTTCCATTATACTCATAAACCTTTACCCTGACCCACCACGGATGAAAGCGCCATTCTTCTGTCCTTTGATCGGCTGACACATGACGGACAATCAGTTCATCATCTGTCAGCAGAATGGTTTCATAGGTTCGGGCATCGCGATAGTTCACCTTGAAGGCCCAGTAAATCCCCAAAACATCCAGGCCGAGAAAGCCAACTACAGGCCAGGCCCCCAACAGAAAAAATGCCAGCCCGGCGCAAAAACTGATTGTGCAGACAAACCCCATGAGAATGAAAAAGCCGCGCTCGCTCAGGGAGCGGTGAGGATAAAGATGAACGTCAAACCAGATGTGGGATGCAATGCTCATGACCCCATCATAAATAGTCTGTACTCAACAGGCAATTCAGACTTTCGTGAGCACATAAAGATCGCTAGACTGGCGGCATGAGCCAAAAACCCAGGCGTAAAAAAGCACCGCTGATGCGGTCCCGTTTATCTGTTGCGGAACGGACGGAATTTTTCCGCCGACTGCAGGAACGCGACCCTGAACCGAAGGGTGAGCTGGAATATGTAAACCCCTATACACTGCTGGTGGCCGTAACCCTGTCGGCGCAAGCAACTGATATTGGGGTGAACAAGGCAACAAGGCCCCTGTTCGCCAAAATCGACACCCCGCAAAAAATGGTCAATCTGGGGGTCGAAGGGTTAAAAGAATACATCAAGTCAATCGGCCTCTTTAACACCAAGGCCAAAAACGTTGTCCGAATGAGCCAGATTCTGCTGGATGATTATAACGGCGAGGTACCAACTGACCGCGATACGTTGCAGACCCTGCCGGGCGTGGGGCGAAAAACAGCCAATGTGGTCATGAATATTGCGTTTGGTGCCCCGACCATTGCCGTTGATACCCATCTGTTCCGGGTTGCCAACCGGACCGGGCTCGCGCCCGGCAAGGACCCGCTGGCGGTTGAATTAAAGCTTGAGCAGGTCATCCCGACGGAGTTTCTGCAACACGCTCACCACTGGCTTATCCTGCATGGTCGATATATCTGCAAGGCACGCAAGCCCGTCTGCCCCGTATGCCCGGTCGCAGATATATGCAAGTTCAAAGACAAGACAGAACTGACCTGATCAGGGGTTTGATTCCCGGGCAAACAGCGCAAAGCATTGTTCACGTTCAGCGTCGCTAACCTCGGGCCCGGCAGGTCTAGATATGGATGAAAAGGCTTCAACGTGAACCACCTTTTGTGTGCTGGGTTTGGCCCCCGGCAACAGAAAAACGTGCAGCACACAATTACGCCTGTCAAAGCGCCAGACACTGCCCCCGTTTTCAACACGAGAAAACTGGGGCTTGCCCAGCCGTGCGATCAGCTCTTCTCCTGATAATCCAGTAAACGGCGTCGGATTCACGCTGGCGGGGGATGGAATTTTTGGCTTGGGCAGGGGTTTGGTCTCCTGCGCGAGCACATTCAAAGGGGTCATGCCCAGTATCATGCATGCAAGAACAATAAAACGCATCAGGAAATGACTTTCATATCGTAGGCAAATCCGGGGATTTTAACGCGCCCGGTGTTGAAAAATGAAATAAATGCACAAGTAACGCTGTCCCCAGAATTGGCGCCAGCAAATTAAGCACCGGAATAGTGAACATGAATGTTGTCACCAGACCGGCAGCCAGAATACGCCCCCTGATACTTTTGCGATGAGTCCCTGATTCCTTCATGCCCAAATGGCGCACGGCCACCATTTCATAATAGCCCCAACCCAGCAAATAGCTGTTCAGGCCATAGAATATCAGCATCGGCATGAAGGGAATCCAGAGCGTGATAATATATATCGGCAAGGCCAGAATATTGAAAAAAAGCACATAGACGCCCAGTCGCACGCCCAGCCAGCTTGCCAGCCCAAGGCCCAGCCGCCTTGACCCTGCCCGTTCGGGGTAATAGCGATTTTCAACGGCATCCACGACATCATCCAGAAAGATACCAACGTAAATCGCTGAAATGGGGACAAAAAGCAAAAACCCGACCCAAAGTACGGCCAGACCAATCGCAAAATCCCGCACCACATTCAGCCAGCCCATGTCTGTATTGTAGAACTGATCGACCGCATTCTGTGCACCGATTGCCGCCGCCGCCAATGTCAGACTGGTCAGCACCAGCCCAAAGACCAGCACTTTCAGGAATGCAGGATCGGGAATTTGTTCGACCGTTCGAGCCAGTGCTGTCGCAAATTTTCCTGCCATTAAATTCTTCTCTTCACCCTGTCAGTGTCTAAGGTCAGGACCCGATTAATAGGTCCTGACCCTAAAGTTTGTTCTGGCCCATGCGCCCAGCATAACAGACAGCAATATACGGCGCCATATCCACTTGCCCTGCGCAAGATGATCCCTATACTACGCCAAAATTTAACTGGTAAATTTGGCAGAATAAGGACAATTCATGGCTAATTTTCAAGTTGTTGGTATCGGGAACGCAATCGTGGACGTACTCGCACATGCCGATAACCAGCTGATTCTGGATCTGGGTATTTCAAAAGGCGCGATGAGCCTCGTTGACGCTGACCAGTCAACTGCAATCTACGCCAAAATGGGCCAAAGCATCGAATGTTCAGGCGGGTCGGCTGCCAACACAATTGCGGGTATTGCCTCCCTTGGCGGCAAGGCTGCATTCATCGGGCGGGTTCGTGACGACCAGCTTGGCAAGGTCTTCACCCATGATATTCGCGCCTTGGGAGTTGAATATACCACCCCGCCCGCCACCGAGGGCGCTGACACGGCACGCTGTCTTGTAATGGTAACGCCAGACGCCCAGCGTACCATGTGCACCTATCTGGGCGCGTCCATTGACCTTGGGCCGGAAGACCTTGACCGGGAGCTGATCAAGTCCGCGGACATCGTCTACATGGAGGGGTATCTGTGGGACCCGCCCCGCGCAAAGGAAGCTTTTCTGGTAGCGATGGACATCGCCCACGCAGCAGGGAACAAAGTCTCGTTCACCCTGTCCGACGCCTTTTGTGTGGATCGCTATCGCAGTGATTTTCTGGAACTTGCAGAAAAGCACATTGATATTCTTTTCGCAAACGAGGTCGAGATTAAGTCACTTTATCAAACCGACAGCTTTGACGAGGCACTTGATCGCGTCAAAAATCATTGTGAGATCGCTGTCCTGACCCGCAGCGAAAAAGGCTCGGTTGTCATATCAGGCAGTGATATCCACGAAGTTCCGGCTGAGCCTGTCGCAAAGGTTGTTGATACCACGGGCGCCGGCGACCTGTATGCCGCAGGATTTTTATACGGCATTACGAACGGTTATAACCTGATCGATAGCGGACGGATTGGCAGTATTGCAGCGGCTGAAATTATCAGCCACATCGGAGCCCGGCCCGCCGTTGATCTGGCAAAACTTGTAAAGGAAAAGCTGTAAGGCAGACGGGTGCCCTCTTGTTACCCCCAAAGCTCGGGTTCAGGGGGGTACATCAGGGCCTTGTCATAGCGAATGCCGGGTTCGCGGTCCTGTTTCAACAACAACGGACCATCCAGATCAATGACTTTAGCCTTGCTCCCCAACAGAACTGCCGGGGCCATGGCAAGGGACGTCCCCAGCATGCAACCGATCATAACACCCAGTCCGGCTTCTTCCGCAGCCTTCATCAGCCGAATACCTTCGGTCAAGCCACCGGTCTTGTTCAGCTTGATATTGACCATGTCATAGCGCCCGACAATATGCACCAGTGACGATGCATCATGACAGGATTCGTCCGCACAAAGCGGGACAGGGCTGCTGATACCGGCAAGCGCTTCATCACCGTCCGCTGGCAGGGGTTGCTCGATCAGTTCCACGCCCAGCTTGTCAAGCTCAGGCGTAAATGTGCGCACCTGGTCGATGGTCCAGGCTTCGTTTGCATCAATGATCAGGCGTTTGTCCGGTACCGCAGCACGGATGGCCGCGACACGCTCCACGTCACCACCGCCGCCCAGTTTCAACTTCAACAAGGGGTAATCCGCCGCCGCCAGCGCCTTGGCCGCCATTTCTTCAGGTGATGCCAGACTGATGGTATAAGCTGTAACCATTGGTTTTGGCTCTGGCAGCCCGGCAAGACGCCACACCGGCTGACCGGCCTGTTTTGCCTCAATATCCCACAAGGCGCAGTCAAGTGCCGCTCTGGCGGCACCGGCAGGCAACAGCGCGCCCAGCCTCTCCCGGGTCAGTCCGCCCGAGACTTCGCCTTCCAGTGACCTGAGTGCCTGAATAACACCGTCTACAGTCTCGCCATACCGGGCATAAGGCACACATTCCCCCCGACCGGTAAAAGTACCGTCGCTGACTTCAGCCACAACAACTTCTGACGTGGTGCGGGACCCGCGCGAAATGGTAAAGCTGCCAGCAATTGGCCAGGACTCGTGGGTAACGACAAGCTTCATTACATTTTTTCCAGCACATCCACCAGACGACCAACACCCGTTGCAACCGGATCAACACAAGGGATGCCAAGTTCAGCCTCTACCCCTGCCAGATAAGCGTCAACCTCGCCTTTCGGCAGCCTGGAAGTATTGATTGCGGCCCCGACGCACACAACATTCGGGTTGGTCAGCCGTGCCGTCATCAGGTTCAGCTCGATGCAGGCTTTCAGATCAGGGATTGGATGGCCCGGGACACCGCGCATATGCTTGCGGGTCGGCTCGTGGCACAGAATAATCGCATCCGGCTGGGCGCCGTGTATAAGCCCCAGGCTCACGCCTGCAAACGACGGGTGAAACAGGGAGCCCTGACCTTCCACAAGGTCCCAGTGGTCCGGTTCGTTAGCCGGGCACAGGCTCTCGGTGGCACCAGAAATAAAATCAGCCACGACCGCATCAACAGATACACCTTCGCCGGCAACAAAAATACCTGTCTGGCCTGTGGCACGGAAATCCGCCTTCATGCCCCGCTTGTGCATTTCAGCTTCAATGGCCAATGCTGTGTACATCTTGCCAACCGAACAATCCGTTCCAACGGGCAGCAGACGTTTGCCGGTACGCGGTGTGCCCTTGCCTGTCGCAAACTCGGATTTGGGATGACGGACATCATGAAGGCTGCGACCATTGCGCTTTGCCGCTTCGAGAACCGCCGGAATAGCCGCCAGACGGGAATGCAGGCCTGCCGCAACATCAAGGCCATGATCCAGGGCCTTGATAATGGTCTCGGTCCAGTTCGCGGGAATGACACCACCGGCGTTTGCAACACCGATCACCATGGTTTTCACTCCGCGCTCGACCGCCTGCTCAATTGTCAGATCCTCAAGACCCAGATCGGGCACGCATCCCGGTAATTTTATCTGGCCAATGCACAAGTCCCGGCGCCAGTGCAAAATACCCAATGCCGTTTTTGCTGCCAGTTCGTCATGAGCGTCCCCCAGAAACATCAGATAGGGCTGTTGAAGCTGAATCATTGCATTACCTCTTTAAGGAAACAGGTGGCCAGCACCCGATATATCAGCGGTCAGGCTAGAGCGGAGACATCACACCAGCAAGGTATTTCGCACAAACGACAAAGAATACCTGTTCCATATCATATTGCAGAAATTACCGCTGGAACAGGGCTCCGGAACAGCAAAAATTCCGGTCGAGATCAGCTGCCAGACGACAGATGACGCGCGGTTGCAGTGATTCGCTCCCATGCCGCCTTCACGTGTCGTGCTTCGGTCATGGCTTGCCCAATGCTGACCCGGATCACATATTTGCCATTCGTCCGGGTCTGGGTCAGACACAATTTGCCACTGTCATTCAAACTGTTTAAAAGCTGCTCGTTCAGTTTGTCCAGTACGGCTTCGTCATCAACACCGTCGGGGCGGTATCTGAACGACAGAAGCGCCAGCTTTGCAGGGGCCACCAGTTCAAAATCCGGCGCGACCGTAACCTGTTCTGCCATATCCCGCGCCAGATTAATATGGCGTCGCAACTCGGCCTGCAAGCCCGCAATGCCATAGGAGCGCAAGACAAACCATAGCTTGAGCGCGCGGAACTTTCGCCCCAGCGGGATACCCCAGTCGCGATAATTGATGACCCTCTCGTCGTCCCTGCCTTTCAAATATTCAGGCATGATTTCAAAGGTCCGGATCAGCAATCCCGGATCACGGACGAAATAGGCAGAGCAGTCAAACCCTGTATAGAGCCATTTATGCGGGTTGAACACGAAACTGTCGGCAAATTCCATGCCCTTCGCCATGTCGCGATATTCCGGCAATATCAGCGCACTGCCTGCCCATGCAGCATCCACATGCAACCAGATCTTGTGTTCCCGGCAAATCTTCCCGATGGCCACCAGATCATCAAAACCGGAAGCACCCGTAGTGCCCAAAGTTGCCACGCATATGGCAGGTTTGAGACCTGCCGCGATATCCTGCAGAACGGTTTCCTCGAAAACGGCAGCGTCCATGGCAAAGGCCGCGTTCACCGGAATTTTGCGCAGGTTCCGAATGCCATACCCTGCAATACGGACCGCCTTGTCAACGGATGAATGAGCCTCCACTGATGAATAGGCAACCAGTCCGGCCCCCGCCGCAAAGCCCGCTTCATTGACCGCATAATCGGTTGCAACTTCGCGCGCTGTCAGAAAAGCCACAAGCGTTGATGTTGACGCCGTATCCTGAATAACTCCGGAAAATTCTGGTGGCAGATCAAGAGCCTGGCGCAACCATTCCATCATGCGCGTTTCCAGCTCCGTGGCAGCGGGCGCGCTGTGCCATCCCAACCCGATCGAACCGATGGTGGCCGTCAGCATTTCCGCCAGCACAGAAGGCGGACTGCTGATGGACGGGAAAAAAGCAAAAAAATTGGGGTTTTGCCAATGGGTCATGCCGGGAATGATGATTTTCCTGAAATCATCGAAAATGCCTGCCATTTCCTCGCCCTGATCAGGAGCCGTCTCCGGCAGCCGAGACAGAATATCTCCGGGCATCACGTCAGCGCTTACCGGATAGCTTTCAATATTGGCCAGATATTCCGCCATCCAGCGCGAAAACTCCTGCGCATTCTTACCAAACTCTTCTGGTGTCATATTCGTGTCCCCTACTCACTGATCGGCAGTTCTACGGTTACCTTTAGCCCGCCTTCGGGGCGATTTCCAGCCCGGACTTGCCCGCCCATACCTTCAACATTGCGCCGCACGATCCAAAGGCCGATCCCCAGATGCTTTTCCTGAATGCCCCCCATGACGCCATCTGACCGATCAGGCATTTGCGTGCGCGCAGAATAATAGCGCTCGAATATACGTTCCAGCTCACTCTCCGGCACACCGGGGCCATCATCTTCTACAACAAGATGCACCCGGGATTGCTCCTGATTGAGCGATACCTGTATACCGCCGCCATCCTTTGCAAAACCGGCGGCATTCTCGATCAGGTTTTCGATGACTGTTTCCAGCATTTCTTCCCCGGCAACGATTTTGCACTCATCCATGATCGACAGGGTCACCGTCAGGCCCTGCTGTGCCAGAACCGGGTTGTAATCTTCAATAACCCCCCGCACCAGTGCAGATAAATCCATCTCGTCCCGGGGCGGGTCCAGAAGATTGGCGACCAGTTCATCCATTTGCCAGGCGCCGGCAATCAGATCATCCAGCTTTTCCACCGCATTCTCTATCCGGTCAATCGCCCCTTGACCACGTTCATTCTCTGGCGGCACGATGCGCCGCAAGGGCGCGACGGATTGTGAAATAACGGCCAGTGGCGTTTTATAGGCATGGGCATTTTCTTCTGCTGCCTCACGAATGGATTTGGCCGATTGCTCGAGCGCCGCCACAAGTCGGTCCAGCTCATCCGCCACGCGCCCAACTTCTGTCAAAACATTTTCTTCTGCGAATTTTCGCCCCTGACGGCCCTGCAGACGAATGACTCGTGCCAAACGACTGATCCGGCGCAGATTATGCCAGACACCCAGCATGATCGTCACCGTCAGCAAGGCCATCGTGGCATAGATAATAGCTGCAAACCGAACCTCCGGTGTCGTCCAGTAAGGTCTGCCAATGGACGAGCGCAAATAAGCCGATGTCGAATAAGCGGTCACTACCGTCCAGCACCCGGCTTTGGTTGTCAACGGCGTGACCGAGGTGATAATCTGCACGGGCGGAGAGGTTTCCTGGTATCGCATAGTCATGGGTTCGCCGCGGTCGCAGCTTTGTGCCAGAACAGCCAGAATACCACGTTCCTGCAACTTTTGACGCTCCGCCTCAATGGCAGAAACCCCAACCTCCGGGGCAGAAGCGACATAAAAGAACCGCGATGTATTGGCCGATTCGACGGGACGAAACATCAGCTTGATCTGGGCGTCGGCACCGGCAAGGCTGGCAAAATCATGCCGGATTTCTGAAAAGTTCTCCAACCCGCCCTCTTCAAGGCGCGGGCGCAATATTTCGGTAATAAGTCGACCGCGTTCAGCCACATTGCTGATCAACAGGCTTTTTTTGTCCTGGTCGGCCGCACTGAACAGAAAGTACAGAGCCACAGGCACTGCCAGAAAAATAACAACAAGAATAGCAAGCCTGCCCAGAAGAGAAGCAAAAAAGCTCTCGACCATACCAGGGATTGTTTTTCTCTCTCGATCAGCCTTCACGACGCCAACGATAGCCAAAACCCGGAAAATTCTCGATGGCTTCAAAGTTGTCGTCAATCCCTTTGAATTTCTGCCGGATCCGCTTGATGATGGTGCGCACATTGGCCCGATGCCCTTCAGCACCATAACCTGCAATAAAGCCCTTGCCACGCACAACATCATAGATCTGGCGATAGGTGACATCTCGTCCATCACGCTCGATAAGGTGTGCGACAATATCGAACTCACGCACCGTCAGATCAACCGGTGTCCCTTTCCATTCAAGCCGTTTTGACTCCGGCCAGATCCGTGCATGACCATGATCAAGAGTGGCACTGACCTCAAGCGTCTGTGTTTTCAAGCCCTGCTCAATCAGCTGAATTCTCTTCAGAAGAATAGAAAAGCTTCGGGACTTTTCCACATAATCAACAGCACCACCTGCCAGGGCTGTTTCCTCGTATATATCGTCACTCAGGGCGGTCAGAAATATGACCGGCACATCCACATGCGACTGGCGGAGACGCTTCAGAACATCCAGTCCGCTGACTTCCGGCATCTTCCAGTCCAGCAGCACGAGGTCTACATTTTCACCGTCGCCAATGTGATCGAGAGCCGCCGGTCCGTTGGAAAAATCACGAACGTGAAAGCCTTCATCAACAAGGTTAAGGCGGAGCGATTCGCGAAAGGGAGCATCATCATCGACCAGAACAATATTCAGGTTGTTTGACTGACTACTGGTCCGCTGAATACTGGAATCGCGTGTACTGGTTCCTGATATGGGTAAGGCAGCGTTTGGTGACATCGTCTCCCTCGTCGTAGGTTGGGGTTTTCCGGGTACCCTGAACGGACAAAACCCTGTATTTCAGGTCATGCAGGTCTGGATAAAAGCTGACCGTGAGATCGCAGGCCTCATGTGTGTAAATCCAGGTACGGGCAGGGGCTTCCTCTCGCCTGGTGAAAGGCGGACCCAGCACCAGTTCAACGGCGGACATTTCCTGTCCCAGAAGCGCTTTGGTATCTATCCCGTCATCCGGTAATGCAGACGGGGGAAACGGCTTTCTTGTCGGCGACGGCACAGCACTCACAATCGGTGCTTCACGGGGCAGGGACTCCGTTTCATCTGTATCATGCTGGCCGCCAGTATCCTGCGCAGGATCGCTCGCCGGTGCCGGTTCGGGGTCACTTGACGCTCCCTGATCCCGACCGGGTGTTGCACATCCACCAATTGCCAGCATAATCGCAAGCATGATCAGACGAAAATGCATCCGGATTTGTTCCTGCCCAAAACATAACACGACCAGCCGTGCGGACCTTAATGGTCACGTCCTAATATGGCGATATTGGGGCCACAACACAAGATAATGTCCGGCGCGCAGGGAATATCTTTCACAAGGCTTTCTCTTTAGGTGTCGCCGAGCGCGGCTCATAATGCGGAAATGGCAGATCCACTTCCAATACGTTTGACGGCACACTGGCATGGCCTGTTTCATCAAATCCACGCACATAATAGGTGTATTTCTGGCCTGCCAGCACATCTTTATCCGCAAATTTATTGCTTTTGACGGCCTCAACACAGACTTCCTCGCCAAATTCGTCCGCGCGGTAAACATCATACCCAATGACGTTGTCAGCCGGCATCCGGTTCCAGCTCAGCTTTACAGCACCCTTGTCGAAAGCTGCCTTCAGTTCCGCGCCCGCATCTGACCAGGTCGGCGCTTCCCGGCCAGGATCATCCGAAGGGGCCTGACGGGCGTTTTTGGGCCACAGAAAACAGTTCACTTCCTTGAAATTCTCGTCCAGCTGCTTGCAGACATTACAATAAATACAATGCACAATTTCATCCCTGCGCCCGGTTTCAATCTTCCTGGGCCAGTCCGGGTCAGCCAGTAACTGCCGCGCCATACCGATCATGTCGGCCTTGCCGTCCTGCAATAATTTCTCGGCGTCCGCCGGGTTGCTGATTTTGCCCACGGCAAATACAGGTATGGCCATACCGCGGTCGTTGATATATTTCTTGATATCCGCCGTGTAGTGGACATGTGGCATCGAAGGATACTGATTGCCGGGCATACACCGATCCCCCGAATAACCGGTATAGGGATACAAGGGCTGGCCCTCGCGATAAACCGCATCTTCAAACTTGCCCCCTACGGACAGCGAGATGTAATCAACACCCAACTGAGCCATACGCAAGGCGATCTTCTTCGAATCCTCGACTGTATAACCATCCTTGATCATCTCATCCGCCAGAAAGCGCACGCCGACGGGCCAGTCATGGCCTACTTTCGAGCGCACCTCGGCCATGACCTCGCCAAACATGCGAAGGCGGGTTTCAAGAGTTCTGCCGCCATATTCATCCCGGCGCTTGTTGTGACGCGACAGAAAGGAGGACAAGGTATAGGCATGCGCAGAATGAAGCTCAACGCCATCATAACCGGCTTCCCGTGCCCGGGCAGCTGCATCCCCGAACTGGCGGATTATGCCGTCAATATCTTCATCCGTCAGGCTGTCAATCGTCTGACGCCACCCTGAACGGGCCACCTTCATGAAATGGATGATTTGCGGGACAACTTTTGAAGGGCCCGAATCATGTATGCGTTTTACCAGTTCGGCATGACCCGGGATAAATTTATCATCCGATATCCGCAAAAGAGGGCCGGACTTCGACTGGTGAATAGCCATGGCTTCAACCACGATTAAACCCACGTGGCCCTCGGAATATCTGGCGTAACGATTTATGATGTCTTCGTTCACATAACCATCCTCGCCAGACAGACGCGTCACCATGGCGGGCACCACGGTACGGTTGGGAACGATCATGCCATTGATATCGATTGGACTTAAAAGTTTCATTGATTTCCACCATCCATGCTTACATTTATTTTAAGCTTAAAGTATTTTTAGACAAATGTACAGCGGGCATGATGCCTGACGCCCTTATATAACACATTCCGGAAAAAACAAGACGCCCGCAGACCAAATGTCTGCAGGCGTCCAGTATAGGCTTTAGCCCTTTTTGTTACCCGCCTGCCGCAACCGGCGCCAGCGCGTTTCCTCTATGAAAATCAGGATGGCCCAGCTTTTTGTGCGATGCAACAATTAATTATTACCATTTGATGAAATAATCATCATTGTTTAAAATTTATGCAAAAATGTCACACCTTAACTTTGGGCATCTTCCTTTTGAGCTTTTTTGACTGGCTTCCTCACCGTCGTCTTTCTCACTGTCGTCTTCCTTTTTGGCGGCGGCGCATCTTCCTGCAACTCACTTTTCCTGAAACTGTCCACTTGAATCGCACGGTCTACAGCCTCTTCTGCTGCACGTATCCTTCCAGCCTGTTCCTTCGTCAGCAGATTGGCTTTCACCGCCTGATCAACATCTCCCACCCGCGCATGTCTCATTTTCCCGCGGCCTTCCTCGGCTTCAACTGTCAGTCGGAACGCTGTCTCGACCAGCTCGATACCATCGCCTTCCCGGCCCATATATATACCTTGCGTCAGGCGGTCGCGCGTATCAGAGGGCGCCAATAACAATTCAGCGCATGTAATGGTCAAATGATCCGGGGGCTGGCGCTTCCAGCGCCCCCAGGGGAGTGTCAGCACACGCATCAGGCCCGCCAGAAACCGGTTGGGATAATTGGCGAAGACCTCTGCCAGACGGGCCTCCACCGTATGGAAACCACGCGCGCAACACAGTTCCACCAAAGGTAAATCCGCTGCGGAACGTCCGTCATCCTCGAATCGCTTCAGGACACAGCTCAGCAGATACAACTCGCCCAGCACATCCCCCAGGCGCGCCGAAATCATTTCTTTCCGCTTCAGGGCCCCGCCCATACTGAGAAGCGAGATTTCCGTGACCAGCGTCAGCGCCGCCGCATATCGGCTGATCTGGCGGTAATACCAGGCCATATCCCCCGCATCGTCGGGGGCGTGTGCAAATCTGCCCCCGGTCAGGCCGTGAAAGAATGACCGGCCAAGCGTGGCAATCTGAAAGCCCAGATGCTTGTAAAGCGTCTGGTCAAAGGCATCCAGACCCGCTGATTTATCGGGGTTTTCCGCCGCCATCATCTCATCCAGCAAAAAGGGATGACAGCGAATCGCACCCTGTCCAAAGATAATCAGGCTGCGGGTCAGCACATTCGCTCCCTCGACCGTGATGGCAACCGGAATGGCACGATAGACATTGCCCAGATAATTCTTTGGTCCGTCACAGATGGTTTTCCCGCCGTGCACATCCATGGCGTCATCAATCGCCTCGCGCATCCGATAGGTCGCCTGCGCTTTCATAATGGCAGAAATCACCGCCGGGACCTCACCTTCGTCAAGGGCGCGAGTTGTGGTCAGACGCGCGGCCTCAAGCAAGTAGGCCGTACCGGCTATACGTGCCAGCAGTTCCTGAACCCCTTCAAACTTGCCCACCGGAATGCCGAACTGTTCACGAATGCGGGCATAAGCGCCTGTCGTCCGTGCCGCCAGTTTGGCCCCGCCCGTGCTAAGCGACGGCAGCGATATACTGCGCCCGGCGGCCAGCGCTGACATCAGCATTTTCCAGCCCTTACCCACCTGGTCTTGCCCGCCAATCACCCAGTCCATGGGAATAAAGACATCGCGGCCATAATTCGGGCCATTCTGGAAGGCCTGAAGGGCGGCATAATGGCGGTCGCCGATCTCGACACCCGGCGTATCTGTTGGCACAAGCGCCACGGTAATCCCCAGCTCTTCCTGATCGCCCAGCAAATGATCCGGATCATACAGCTTGAACGCGAGCCCCAGCACCGTCGCCACCGGCCCCAGCGTAATATAACGCTTGTGCCAGTTGACCCGCATCCCCAGCACCTTCTTACCCTTGATCTTGCCATAACAGACCACACCCTTGTCGGTCATCGCCGCGGCATCCGACCCCGCCTCGGGGCTGGTGAGACCAAAACAGGGAATGTCACGGCCATTGGCCAGACGCGGCAGATAGTGTTTCTTCTGGGCATCCGTGCCGTAATGCATCAGCAGTTCACCCGGCCCCAGGGAATTGGGCACCATAACCGTCACAGCCGCCGTCGTGCTGCGCGTGGAAATCAGCGTAACGATTTCTGAATGAGCAAAATTTGAAAAACCCAGCCCGCCGTATTCCCTGGGGATAATCAGGCCGAAAAAGCCCTTCTTTTTCATGAAATCCCAGACTTTGGGCGGCAGGTCACGATGTTTGAACTGGATGTCCCAGTCATTGACCATGGCGCACAACTCCTGCACCGGGCCATCAATGAATGCCTGCTCTTCGTCTGTAAGCCTTGGCTTGCCTATTGCCCGCAGCCGTTGCCAATCCGGCTTGCCCGACAAAATCTCGGCATCCCACCAGACACCTCCAGCTTCCAGTGCTTCACGCTCGGTCTGGGACAGAGGGGGCAGCACCTTGCGCACCATCGACAGAATGGGACGACTGAACAGGTTGCGACGCAGGGCGACAAGGGGATTACTGGACATGATGCTCGGCTCCTTTATGTGTATTGCGGACTGGCCGTGACTTCCCCTACTATACTGCCTTTCAACGGGTTACAGATCAAGAAGTCATCATCATGCGCATGCTTGCCGACAAACTTGTTCAGGACATTCTGACAGACGAGAGATTACCGGAAGATTTTGGCCAAACGATCCGGCAGCATTATGCACCGATCGCCGAATATCTCGCCTCTCATCGACATGTGGCCAACCGGACAACATTCATCGGGATCAATGGCTCGCAAGGCAGTGGCAAGTCCACGCTGGCGCTGGTTCTCAAAAGAATTCTGGAACATGTTCACGGACTGAAAGTGGCCGTGATATCCATTGATGACCTGTATCTGACCAAGGCAGAGCGAGAGATGCTGGCACGGGATGTTCATCCGCTGCTGGCCACACGCGGCGTACCCGGCACGCATGACATCGCTCTGGGCCACAAAGTTTTCGATAGCCTGTCGTCAGCTGAACCTGACGACATTACACACATACCACGTTTTGACAAAGCGGCGGATGATCGCGCAACCATTCATACCTGGAGCCGTTTCAAGGGCAGGGCTGATATCATTCTGCTGGAAGGCTGGTGCGTGGGTGTCACGCCGCAAGAAACACGGGAGCTGATGACCCCAATCAATGATCTGGAGCAAAAGCACGATCCGGACGGCACATGGCGCAATTATATCAATACCCGGATCGCTAGCGTTTATCGGGCATTTTTTGACCGCCTTGATAAACGTGTGCTGCTGAAAGCACCATCCTTTGAATGTGTCTTTGAGTGGCGGAAGGAACAGGAGCGAAAGCTTTGGGCCCGGCTAGACCAAACCGCGCGTGCCCACAGCACAGGCCTGATGACCGACGACCAGTTGCACGCCTTCATCATGCATTACGAGCGGCTGACCCGACATATGCTGCACAAGGGAGAAGCAGACGCAGACATTGTCATTAAACTGATGGCCGACCATCACGTGGAAACTGTTCTATATAACGGCCCTGAATATCACGATCAACATTGACAAATTACCGGATAGATCGATAATTTAACGGCATGGACAGAATTGATGAAAAGCTGATTGAATTATTGCGGATCAACGCGCGGGAATCGACATCTTCCCTTGCCAGAAAGCTCAATCTTTCGCGTTCGACGGTACAGGACCGCATTGAGCGCCTTCAGGATCGCCGGATCATTTCGGGCTTTACCATTCGCTTTGATGAAGCTTATCGTCAAAAACAGATTACGGCTCATGTGACCATTTGCATTAATCAGCAGAATGCCGCAGCGGCGATCGTCGCCTTCCGGAAACAGCCCGCCATCCGGTCCCTGCATGTTGTGAGCGGGGTTTATGACATGATCGCGGTCATCAAGGCCCCGACAATGGAAGAAATTGACAAGGCACTTGATGATATATGCGCGGTAGAGGGCGTTGGCAAAACAACGACTTCACTGGTCCTGTCAACCAAGATTGACCGCTAGAGCACTAGAAACGATAGGCAATCCCGAAAGAAATCACCGGATAATACCGGAAAGCCCTGGTGTCATCTTCCAGGTTCTCTTCTTCATTGCGCAGTTCAGCCTGCAAGGTTGGATCGTCTGAAAGTGTTCCGCCCGTTGATGAAAGAGTTGCCCGGGGGCGGCCCTGAAAAGCGACACCGGCATCAACCTGAAACGTCCAGGGGCTGCCCTCGGCCACAGCATTTCCCCACCCGATCCCCAGATAAGGCGCAAATTCCCTGAAATCCACTTCACCCGTCAGCGCGCCGGTTTCAGCGCTGGTGAACGTCTGATTGCCAATTTCATATGTATTTGACGGGTCCGCAACACCGTCCAGCTTGTTACCGTTATACATGCCGCCGGCGGAAATCCTGAACCCGTTATTGAATGCATGCCAGTCCAGCATCGCCGTGCCGGACAGCAGACCCAATTCAAACCCGTAATCAATATCGTCCTTGCTCGCGTCAAAGTCATAATCAAAATAATTGACGCCCACCCGGACATTCAACGATTTGGCGATCGATTGTGTCAGTTCCACACCAGCCCCCAGCGAACTCGCACGCAAGGCAATGGCCGTACCTTCAGCAAACGCGGACGATGCGGCAAGCGACGTCACCAGTCCGGCAACAAAGATATATTGTTTCATAAATTTTTCCTCATTATTATATAATCTAAACACACTGGCGCAGCCTATGTTTCAGGTCCTAATGATTCGTTAAATTTGGGGGCCAACCCAAGGAGATTGCCAATTGAATGATTCAGGCGCAAACACGCTCAGCATCACCCGCACACTTCTTGCCCCACGCAATCTGATCTGGCGATGTTGGACAGAAGAACAGCTGCTCAAGCAATGGTATTGTCCCCAGCCGTGGGCCGTAACTCACGCCGAACTCAATCTGCATCCCGGCGGCCGAATGAACTGTACAATGGCAGGACCGGATGGCGAGAAAATTGAAATAAGTGGCTGCTATCTTGAAGTTGTTCCCGGTGAACGGCTTGTCTTCACAGATGCATTTACAGAAGGCTTCATGCCACAACCAAATTCATTCATGACAGGTGTCGTTGAATTTTCAGACACCGGGCAGGGGCAGACGAAAATGATCTGGAGTGCGCGCCATGCAACGCAGGAAGCACGCCAGCAGCATCTGGAAATGGGGTTTGAAGAAGGCTGGAATACCGCTGCCAGTCAACTGGATGTGCTCGCCCAAAGAATTGCATCAGAAACAGTCTGAATTCTGGTGCAAGGATCAGAACACATACAGAATTTTAAAGGATAGAGCCTTTCTCGGTCAGACAAAAAAGGCTCTATCGAATCTGTACCTTAAGCAGATTTGCGGGCCACAAGATCAAGGGCGACATCGACAATCATGTCTTCCTGGCCACCCACCATCCGCCGGGCACCAAGTTCGGTCAGGATTTCGCGGGTATCCAGACCATAGGTTTTAGCCGCCGTTTCCGCATGCCGCAGGAAACTTGAATAAACCCCGGCATATCCAAGGCTGAGGGTCTCGCGATCCACCCGCACCGGGCGATCCTGCAACGGGCGGACAAGATCTTCAGCGGCATCCATTAGCTTGAAGATATCACATCCGTGATTCCAGCCCTTGCGGTCTGCTGCTGCCGCAAAAACTTCCAGGGGCGCATTCCCGGCCCCGGCGCCCATGCCAGCCAGCGACGCATCAACCCGGTTGGCCCCCGCCTGCACGGCTACGATGGAATTTGCAACCCCAAGTGAAAGGTTATGGTGAGCATGAATGCCTCGCTCGGTTTCCGGTTTCAACACCCGGTCATAGGCCTGCAGACGCGCGGTCACCCCGTCCATATCAAGGGCACCGCCGGAATCGACCACATAAACACATTCCGCGCCATATGATTCCATTAGCTTGGCCTGCTGGGCCAGTTCGTCAGGCTCGATCATGTGGCTCATCATCAGAAAACCGATGGTATCCATGCCCAGATCACGCGCGATACCAATATGCTGTTTCGAAACATCAGCCTCGGTGCAATGGGTTGCAACACGCACGGAGCGCACACCAATATCATAGGCCCGCTTCAGCTCTTCCACGGTCGCAATACCCGGCAGGATCAACGTCGTCAGGATTGCCTTTTCAAGGACATCGGCCACCGCTTCGAGCCATTCCCAGTCCGTATGGGCGCCAAATCCGTAATTGAAGCTGGAGCCGCTCAGCCCGTCACCGTGCGCCACCTCAATGGCGTCCACGCCGGCTTCGTCCAGAGCCTTGGCAATGGCCCGCACATGGTCGACCGAATACATGTGCCGGATCGCGTGCATGCCATCCCGCAGCGTAACATCCTGAATATAAAGTTTGGTTTCTGTTGGATCAAACATGGCTATTCCTTATGCGTTGACCAGTTTCCGGGCCAGAAGTTCACCGGTTACCTTGGCGGCAGCCGTCATGATGTCAAGATTACCCGAATAGGCCGGCAGGTAGTGACCGGCGCCCTCCACCTCAAGAAAGACCGAGCTTTTAATCCCGGTAAATTCGCCGTAACCCGGGATCAGCAGCGGATGGTTAGAGCCGAAACGTTCGAACTGAACCTTCTGCTTGAGCCGGTATCCCGGCACATATTGCTGTACTTTGGCCACCATGGCCTCAATACTTTTCTCAATCGCATCCGTATCTTCACCGGCACTAAGGGTAAAGACCGTATCCCGCATGATCATTGGAGGTTCGGCGGGGTTCAGAATAATAATCGCCTTGCCTTTTTTTGCACCGCCAACGACCTCAATGGCATTTGCCGTGGTCCGGGTGAATTCATCAATATTGGCACGTGTGCCCGGCCCCGCTGAGCGGGAAGCGACGGATGCCACGATCTCGGCATAATAAACTTCCGACACCTGCGACACAGCGGCAACAATTGGAATGGTTGCCTGACCACCACAGGTCACCATATTGACATTTGGGGCGTCCAGATGTTCTTCCATATTCACAACCGGAATAGTGAAAGGACCAATAGCCGCAGGCGTAAGATCAACAATCTGCTTCCCATCCGCGCGCAGCACCTTGTCGTGTTCCTTGTGGGCATAGGCCGATGTGGCATCAAAAACGATCCTGATATCCTTGTAACGAGGCATCTTTTTCAGGCCATCAACGCCTTCTGCCGTGGTCTCGACCCCCATCCGTTTTGCCCGGGCAATACCGTCAGATTCGGGGTCGATGCCCACCATCGCCACAAGCTCCAGATCATTCGAGTGGCGCAAAATCTTGATCATCAGATCGGTCCCGATATTGCCGGAGCCGATGATTGCGCAGGGTATCCTGGTCATGTCCCTAGTCCTGTTAATAACGTGGCCAATGCGAAGCCACCCGATATGTTCACTCACGTTTATAGGGGAGATCAGGCTGGTACTGAAATGACCAGAATAGATTTATTCTTAACATTCGGGAAAAATTCTCTAATCTTGCTTGTCATGGCCCTTAAGGAAAGACCCGTTGAATGAAAACACCCACCAGTCAATCTCTTGAAAAGGCCTTGTCTCTTTTAAAAACCATCACCCGAAACAAGGGCACCGTTACACTGGCAGACATGGCTGAAGAGCTTGGCCTGCCCTTCTCCACGGCCCACAGGCTGGCCAGATCTCTCGAAGATCAGGGCTTTATTGTCCGTGAAAAGCGCGGGCGTTATCATTTGGGGCCCATTGTCGCCGAACTGGCCCAAAGTGTTGATCATCAGGATATTATGGTCCGGGTGTGCCGCCCGCTCCTGAAAAAGCTGGCACGTGATTGCCGTCAAACGGTCAATCTGGGCGTGCTGGAAAATGACATGGTGACCTATCTCGCACGCGAATCCTCGGTCCGAAAGCGCATCCTGATTTCAGAAGGGATGCAGCTTGAAGCCTATTGTTCCGGCATTGGCAAGGTTCTGCTCGCCCATCTGCCTGTCAGTGTTCAGGAACGCTATCTGGCTGAAGGTCCATTTGTAAAGCTGACGGAAAACACCCTCGTAGACGCCGAGGCCCTTCGCGAAGCTTTTGCTGCAATTCGTAAACACGGCTTTGCGACCGATGACGCGGAAATATTTGAGGACGTCAAATGTATAGCTGTACCTGTATTCAGCTCTTCCGGTGACATCAAGGCGGCCATTTCAGTCACCGGCACCGTTGAAGACTTCGCACCGGACCGCTTTAACGCAACCTTGCAAAAGGCCCGGGCCTGTGCCGCAACCGCAACCAAACGGCTATATGCCCAGGGCCAGAACCCGTGATCCCGCGCACCTGAAAGCGTTCGACCCCCTGGGGCCATATCCATATCATCGCCCTCCACCGGGAAAGAAATAAAGAAATAATGCTTGCCGGTTGCGGAACTCTTTCCAACGTCATATCGTTACATCCGTAAATTCTACCCCTTGCCGGGCTGACATCTTCACAAGACGGAGAATCAAAACATGAAAAAGTTGTTGATTATTGCAGGCGCGGTCATTGCCACGCTTGTGGTGCTTGCGCTGGTCATTCCGTTCTTTATCCCGATGGAGAAATACAAGACCGAGATCACGGCTCAGGCATATAAAGCCACCGGGCGCAATCTGGTGATTGCTGGCCCTCTTAAACTGTCGCTGTTCCCCAGCATATCCGTAGAAGCCGAAGACGTGACATTCTCTAATGCACAGGGTGCCGCAAATGAACAGATGGCCACCCTGGACAGGTTGCACATTTCGCTTAAGCTTTTGCCCCTGATTACCGGTAGTATCGCTGTTGACGGTTTTGAACTTATACGCCCGGTTATTCATCTGGAGACAGACCGCAACGGCAAGGGCAACTGGGAACTTCAATCCGGCGACGCAACCAGTGAAAGCACCGCCGAGTCGGAAGGTGGCGGCCTGCCTTCCGATCTGACCCTTGGAAATGTAAGACTGGTTGACGGCCTGATCACCTACAAGGATGGCCAAACCGGCGATGCGATGGAATTTTCTGCCCTTAACGTCTCGGTTGATCTTCCGGCAATGGACGGTCCGTTGAAGGCTGAAGGGGATCTTGTCTGGAACGGTGAAAAAGTTGAGGTGGAATTCGAAACCCGGAATCTGGCAACGCTGATGGATGGCAAGCCGGAGCAGATAGAGCTTGAAATTGACTCAACACCGGTTGCTTTTTCACTGAACGGCACAGCCTCCACCCAACCTGCTACCAAGCTGGATGGCAAAATCAAGCTGAATGTGCCGTCGATCCGCGCGTTGGCCGCCTGGGCGGGGACGCCCCTTGATATGCCCGGCG
This sequence comes from Sphingomonadales bacterium, assembly GCA_965227345.1. GTDB lineage: Bacteria > Pseudomonadota > Alphaproteobacteria > Sphingomonadales. The sequence continues at coordinate 2,350,991 of OZ245755.1, read as the reverse complement.
AAGGTCTGGGGCCCTTGAATATTGAAGGCAAGCTGGATATTTCTGATAATCGCTACGCCTTCTCGGACGCCACACTGAAACTGGACAATATTAATGCCACCGGGGCGTTAAGTATCACCACCGGGGGTGCCCGGCCGAAAGTAACCGGCAAACTGGTGACCGACAATCTGGACCTGAACCCCTATCTGCCGCCCGAAGCCGCAGAAACAGAAGAGCTGGTCTGGAGCGAGGAGCCGATTGATCTGAGCGGCCTGAAAGCCGCAGACCTTGATTTCACGTTCAAAACAGATTCACTGAAGTATCGCAAGATTTCAATTGGCAAAAGCGCCCTTGGCATGAAACTGGACAACGGCTTGCTGACGGTCGACCTGCAGGAAATGGCGCTTTATAAAGGGACCGGCAAGGGTAAGGTCACCATAAACGGGCGAGGTGATGCAGGCCAGATCAACGCCAGTTTTGATCTTGCAAACGTGGAAGCAGAGCCTTTATTCATGGATGCAGGGGACTTTGATCGCCTGTCCGGTACACTATCCACACAATTTGATGTGGAAACCACCGGCAAAAGCCAGAAAGATCTTGTCTCGGCCCTGAACGGCAACGGAGACATGGAATTCAGGGACGGCATGATCAAGGGCGTTGACGTTGCGGCCGTCGCTGAAAACATCGAGAAAATCGCCAATGGTGTAAAATCAGGAGGCGCAGGCATTCTGGAAAGCTTCACATCCGGGGATATTCTGGGTTCACTTCAGGGTGTCGCCAGCATCTTTGGCGGCAAGGGTGACGTCGATAAAAGTACCAAGTTCACATCCCTGATTGCCACCTGGACAGCCGAGCAGGGGGTGATCAACAACAATGATCTGGAACTTCTGGGGCCGCTTGTAAATAACCGGGCACTCTTCAAGATGACCGGGGCTGGCGACGTTTCCTTACCGGCACAGATGATTGATTACAAGGCCCAGATAAAATCATTTGCAAAGGCAGAGGCAGGTGGCGGCATTGGCGGCACCGTACGCCTGTCCGGCCCCTTGTCAGAACCCGGCGCGTGTGTTGAGTTGGGATCGCTTTGTATTGGTGACAAGACAAAACCGGCCGATATGCTGAAAATGAAGCTGAAGGACAAATTGACCAACGACTCTGAAGATAGCGATGGTAAAAAGGACAACCCTTTGGGTGCCCTGAAAGGCCTGATGAAAAAGCCAAAAAGCGAATAGGCCAGGCTCTTGTCGTATCGGTAAAAAGCTGTACCAAAAGGGTAATCAGCCGCTTCAGTACATCCGGCGCGCCATCAACGCTTGACTTGCGGTCGGTTTGCACATAGCTTCCGGCCATTCCTTCCTACAGGGAACCAGTTTTATTTGCGCCCAAGGGTGCCCACCGGTCAGCGAGTTTTCGCCCACTGGTGTGTTTTTCGTTTGTTTTGAGGCAGTTGTCATATGTTTGACAGTCTAGGTGATCGGCTTGGTGAAATATTCGGGAAGCTCCGCAAAAGCGGGGCGCTGACCGAATCTCACGTATCAGAAGCAATGCGCGAGGTTCGCGTTGCCCTTCTGGAGGCTGATGTCGCCTTGCCCGTCGTCAAGGATTTCATCGCCAAGGTAAAAGCCCGGGCGATTGGTCAGGAGGTCCTGCGCAGTGTGACGCCGGGCCAGATGGTCATCAAGATCGTCAATGACGAAATGACCGCCATGCTGGGCGGAGACGCCATGGCGATTGATCTGGAGGCGACCCCGCCGGTACCGGTACTGATGGTCGGCTTGCAGGGCTCCGGTAAAACAACCACAACAGCGAAAATCGCCCACCGGCTGCAGACGAAAGACCGCAAGAAAGTCCTGATGGCATCGCTTGACGTGCGCCGCCCCGCTGCACAGGAACAGTTGAAGGTGCTGGGCGAGCAGGCAGGCGTTGCCACACTGCCGATTATTCCCGGCCAGATGCCGGTCGATATTGCCAAACGTGCCATGACGGCTGCAAAACTTCAGGGTTTTGATGTGGTGATGCTGGATACTGCCGGTCGTCTGCACATGGATCAGGCTCTGATGGCAGAAGTTATGGCCATACGTAATGTGGCCGAACCCCATGAAACATTGCTGGTCGCCGATGCGCTGACCGGGCAGGATGCGGTCAATGTCGCCCGCCAGTTCAACGAGCAGGTAGGCATTACCGGTGTTGTCCTGACCCGTATGGATGGTGACGGTCGCGGTGGCGCAGCGCTCAGCATGCGGGCCGTAACCGGCAAGCCGATCAAGCTGATGGGTGTGGGTGAAAAGCTTGATGCGCTTGAAGACTTTCATCCTGAACGGGTGGCCTCGCGCATTCTGGGCATGGGCGACGTAGTCAGCCTGGTAGAGAAAGCCGCCGAAACGATTGATCAGGAAGAAGCTGAAAAGCTTGTCCGGAAAATGAAAAAAGGCGCATTTGACCTGGCGGACATGCGCAGCCAGTTGCAACAAATGGGTAAAATGGGTGGCATGGCTGGTGTGCTGGGCATGCTGCCCGGTATTGGCAAACTGCAAAAACAGATGGCAAGTGCCAGCATTGATGACAAGTTGCTGGCGCGCCAGATTGCCATTATCAATTCCATGACCCCGCGTGAACGGGCGAACGCAAAGGTTTTGAACGCCTCACGCCGTCGCCGGATTGCCGCCGGGTCAGGCACCAGCGTGCAGGAAGTCAATAAAGTGCTGAAAATGCATCAGCAGATGGCGACAATGATGAAGAAAATGGGTGGTATGAAAGGCATGAAGGGCATGATGCCCGGCATGTTGCCGCCCGGTATGGACAAACTGATCCCCCGCTAGGGATCATGCAATAACCTGATAAACGTATAAAAACTGAAAGGATACCCCACTAACATGGCACTTAAAATTCGTCTGGCACGCGCCGGCTCAAAGAAACGCCCGACTTACCGTATCGTTGTATCCGATTCGCGTAATCCGCGTGATGGTCGCTTCATTGAAAAAGTCGGAACACACAATCCGCTGTTGCCAAAAGATTCAGAAAATCGCGTGACACTGAAGACAGACCGCGTAGAACATTGGCTGTCGCAGGGCGCCCGGCCAACAGATCGCGTCGCACGTTTTCTGGATGCCGCCGGCCTGATGAAGCGTACCGCAAACAATAATCCGGTTAAGGCAAAGCCAAAGGCCAAGGCTCAGGAACGCCTGGAAGCAGCGGCTGAAGCAGCAAAGGAAGCTGAAGAAGCAGCAAAGGAAGCAGCTGCAGCACCTGTAGAGGAAGCTGCGCCGGAAGAAACTGCTGAAGCTGAGGCACCTGCAGCTGAAACTGAAGAAGCACCTGCGGCTGAAGCTGAAGCGCCTGCTGAAGACTCGCCTGCTGAAGACGGGGCAAAAGAAGAACCCGCTGACGAAACCAAGGCATAAGACAGGCCATGGTTGGCAACACTGGTAAAACATCCCCGGAAAGCTGGATCTGTCTGGGGATTATTACCGGTGCGGTTGGCGTTCGGGGAGAGGTCAGGGTAAAGACTTTTACTGAAACCCCGGAAGACCTGAACCGGTACGGGCCAGTGACCGCACTGCGGTCTGGCAAGGCCTTTGTTGTTAAAGGCGTGCGACCCGTAAAGGGTGGCGTGGCGGCAAGGCTGGAGACCATTAATGACCGGAACGCCGCCGAGGCACTGAAGGGTGAACCGTTAAGTGTAACCCGGGCCGCCTTGCCTGCACCGGAAGATGATGAGACTTTTTATCACGCTGATCTGATTGGACTGGCGGTCAGAAATGACAGGGATGAAAAGACCGGAACGGTGACCGCAGTTTATGATTTCGGTGCCGGAGATGTACTTGAAATCGCTCTGGATGAGGCGGGTGCCGCAAAACCCGGTCCTCGTGTCATCATGGTCGCGTTCACGCGTGAATCAGTGCCGCAGATCGACCTGAATGGCGGATGGCTCAGGTTGGCAACACGGTCGGAAGAAGACGAAGAGAAAGGGTAGTCATGTGGTGCGCGCAGGTACTGACCCTGTTCCCGGAGATGTTTCCGGGCCCGCTTGGCCAGTCGCTGGCGGGTAAAGCTCTTAAAAATGATGTCTGGACGCTGGAAACACTGGACATTCGTGATTATGCGCGCAATAAACACCGCACCGTGGACGACACCCCTGCCGGGGGCGGCCCGGGAATGGTGATACGGCCCGATGTTCTGGGTGAAGCAATTGAGGCGGCGCTGGCCAGAAGGCCCGGCGACCCTGATGCAAATGACCGGAACAGCAAGGAATGGCCGCTTGTCTACCTCAGCCCGCGGGGACGCGTCATGGATCAAAAAATGGTCCGGCGATTCGCGGAAGGATCGGGGGTGACACTTGTTTGTGGCCGGTTCGAGGGCATAGATGAGCGCGTTCTGAAACATTACGAAATTGAAGAGGTAAGCCTTGGAGATTTTGTTCTGTCCGGGGGCGAAATAGCGGCGCTGGCACTGCTGGACGCCACTGTTCGCCTGCTATCCGGTGTTGTCGGTGATCCGGAAACACTGGTGGAAGAAAGTTTTGAGCGGGGACTGTTGGAGTACCCGCATTATACCCGACCACAAACGTGGAAGGGCCAGGATGTACCTGAGGTCTTGATCTCTGGTCATCATGAGCGTATACGCACTTGGCGAATGGCCGAGTCGGAGAAAATAACCCGCGAGCGGCGGCCGGATTTGTGGTCTGATTATCAGGCTGATAAAATGGCCCAGCGAACACGTGAAGAATGAGAGCCTGAAAATGACAAATATGATTGAGACACTTGAACTGGAACAAATCGACCTGCTGACCACCGGCAAAACCATTCCGGAATTTGGCGCAGGAGATACCGTGAAGGTCAATGTGAAAGTTGTTGAAGGCACGCGTGAGCGCGTTCAGGCCTTCGAGGGCGTATGTATTGCCCGCTCCAACAGAGGTGTGAACTCTTCTTTCACGATTCGCAAGATTTCCTACGGTGAAGGTGTTGAACGTGTGTTCCCGCTGTATGCACCGACAATCGACAGCATTGAGCTCGTGCGCCGCGGGCGCGTCCGGCGCGCCAAGCTATACTATCTTCGTGCTCTTCGCGGCAAAAAAGCCCGTATTGCAGAGGTAAAAGATTACCGCCCCGCCAATGGGACTGCCAAATAAGATCTGATCCGGCATCGCGCCGTAGATAATATTTAGGATTTAGTTGGAAGGGTCGGCCTAAAAAACCGGCCCTTGCGCATGTCTGAAGCATTGTTCAGTTGAGGAGTAAGCCAGCTATGATGTCAAACGATGGAACTACAGGACGGAGCGCTCGAACCCTGTATGACAAAATATGGGAAAGCCATCTTGTGGAGCAGAACGATGATGGCAACTGTCTGATTTATATCGACCGGCATCTGGTTCATGAAGTGACCAGTCCTCAGGCTTTTGAAGGGCTGCGTCTGGCTGGTCGCAAACTGCGCCGCACCGACGCCACGCTGGCTGTGCCTGATCACAACGTGCCAACAACACCGGACCGGGCAACACGCATTGACGATCAGGATTCAGCCACACAACTGGCAACTCTTGAGAAGAACTGCACAGAATTCGGCGTGGAATATATTCCCATGACCGATATCCGCCAGGGCATTGTGCATGTCATGGGTCCGGAGCAGGGGTTTACCCTTCCCGGCACGACCATTGTGTGCGGTGACAGTCACACCGCTACTCATGGCGCCTTTGGTGCCCTGGCTTTTGGCATTGGCACATCCGAAGTTGAACATGTTCTGGGCACCCAGACGCTTATTCTGCGCAAATCAAAGAACATGCGCATCACTGTTGATGGTGAACTGGCACAAGGCGTCACTGCCAAGGACATTATACTGGCCATCATCGGCAAAATCGGCACAGCCGGGGGCACCGGCCATGTTATGGAATTTGCCGGTTCTGCCATTCGTGAGCTGAGCATGGAAGGGCGCATGACAATCTGCAATATGGCCATTGAGGGCGGCGCACGCGCCGGTCTGATTGCCCCGGATGACACGACGTTTGACTATGTCAAGGGGCGGCCCAAGGCACCAAAGGGCGCCGCATTTGAACAGGCGGTGGCATACTGGAAAACGCTTTATTCAGATGATGAAGCCGTGTTCGATTCAGAAATTGTATTGCGCGCCGAAGACATTGTGCCACAGGTGACCTGGGGCACCAGCCCCGAGACCGCCCTGCCCATTACGGGTACAGTACCTGATCCAACGGACGAGAAAGATGCTGGCCGCCGCCAGTCCATCGAACGGGCGCTGGATTATATGGGCCTGAAGGCCGGAACACCGCTGACCGAAGTCAAGATCGATCGGGTTTTCATCGGCTCGTGCACCAACAGCCGGATCGAGGATATGCGGGCTGCTGCTGCAATTGTAAAAGGCCATAAAGTCTCTGGCCATGTTGGTGCCATGGTGGTGCCCGGATCCGGACTGGTCAAGCATCAGGCCGAAGAAGAAGGGCTGGACCGGATCTTTATTGATGCCGGGTTTGAATGGCGCGAACCGGGTTGTTCCATGTGCCTTGCCATGAATGCTGATCGGCTGGAGCCCGGCGAGAGATGTGCGTCAACGTCAAACCGTAATTTTGAAGGCCGTCAGGGCCGGGGGGGCAGGACACACCTCATGAGCCCTGCCATGGCAGCTGCTGCAGCCATTACCGGGTATTTGACCGACGTGCGCAAACTGGACGAGGGGAAATAATCATGGAAAAATTTACCAAACTTCGCAGTGTTGCCGCCCCCATGCCCATGATCAATATCGATACAGACATGATCATGGCCAAACAGCATCTGAAAACCATTGCGCGAACCGGTCTGGGAAAGTTTGTCTTCAGTGATATGCGCTATAATGAAGATGGCAGCGAGAAGCCGGACTTTGTGCTGAACAAGCCGGCATATCGCAATGCCAACATTCTCGTGGCAGGCGAGAATTTCGGCTGTGGCTCCAGCCGGGAACATGCGCCCTGGGGATTGCTGGATTTTGGCATCCGGTGCGTCATTTCAACCAGCTTTGCAGATATTTTCTATGGCAACTGTTTCAAGAACGGCATATTGCCTATTGTCCTGCCAAAGGAACTGGTTGACCAGTTGATGTCAGACGCCGAGCAGGGTGCCAACGCCATCATCACCGTCGATCTGGAAGCACAGGAAATCACGCGCCCGGATGGTAGCACCATTCACTTTGAAGTTGATGCGTTTCGCAAACATTGCCTGATGAACGGTCTTGATGATATCGGCCTGACACTCGAAAAGAAAAAGTCCATCAGCGGCTATGAGTCCCGAAAACAGGGCGAGCAGCCCTGGCTTTTCGCGTGACCGCAAGAGAAAGCAATATTATGACAAAAGAATTTAATATACTGATGTTGCCAGGCGATGGTATTGGCCCCGAAGTTATGGCGCAGGTTCGCCGCGTCATTGACTGGCTCGGACAACACCGCGAAGTGACATTCTCTGTTTCGGAAAGCCTTGTCGGTGGCTGCGCCTTTGATGAATGCGGCAAACCGTTAAGTGATGACACACTTGAGAAAGCCAAGGCAGCGGATGCTGTGTTTCTGGGCGCTGTTGGCGGCCCCAAATGGTCAAAAGTCGCGTATAACGTGCGCCCCGAAGCCGGGCTGCTGGCCCTGCGCAAGGAACTTGGCCTGTTTGCCAACCTGCGCCCCGCCATGTGCTTTGGCCCCCTTGCCGCCGCCTCCAGTCTGAAACAGGAACTGGTGGCCGGCCTGGATATCATGTTTGTGCGCGAATTGACCGGCGGTGTCTATTTCGGCGAACCCCGCGGTATTGAAACCCTGCCCGATGGTACGCGCCGCGGCATCAATACCCAGGTCTATGACACGGAAGAAATTCGCCGCGTGGCACGGGTTGCCTTTGACCTGGCCGGGAAACGGTCAGGCCGGGTTTGCTCAACCGAGAAATCGAACGTGATGGAATCCGGATTGCTATGGCGCGAAGAAGTCCAGTGGGTTCATGACAATGAATATCAGGACATTGAGCTAAGCCATATGCTGGCCGACAATTGTGCCATGCAGCTGGTTCGCGCGCCCAAACAGTTCGATGTGATTGTCACAGATAACCTGTTCGGGGACATGCTTTCCGATGAAGCCGCCATGTTGACAGGCTCGCTGGGCATGTTACCGTCCGCATCGCTTGGAGCACCTGATTCCGCCGGGCGACGCCCGGCCATGTATGAGCCTATTCACGGCAGCGCGCCGGATATTGCCGGCCAGAATATCGCCAATCCGATTGCAAGCATTCTCAGTCTGGCAATGGCCCTGCGCTATTCTTTTGACATGCCGTCCGAAGCCGATCTGGTTGAAGCTGCCGTCAATAGCGTGCTGGAAAGCGGTATTCGTACCGGCGACATTATGCAGGAAGGTATGTCACAGGTTTCCACGGATGCCATGGGTGACGCTGTACTGGCAGCCATGAACAAGACAGCCATTGCCGCCGCCTCGTAAGGTTGGCGTAATCGCTGGTTGAATAATCAAACAATTTGAAGGAGTTATAATGGGTTATCGTATAGCAGTTGTGGGCGCCACTGGAAATGTGGGTCGCGAAATGCTGAATATTCTGGCCGAGCGCCAGTTCCCGGCCGAAGAAATTGTTGCCCTCGCATCCCGCCGCTCGATCGGCCAGGAAGCCACTTATGGCGACAAGGTGCTGAAGGTCAAGGCGCTCGACACGTATGATTTTAGCGGCATTGATATTGTTCTGATGAGTGCGGGCTCCGGTGTCGCCAAGGAATGGTCGCCAAAGCTGGGCAAAATGGGCTGTGTGGTGATTGATAATTCATCCCATTTCCGTATGGACCCGGATGTGCCGCTGATTGTTCCAGAGGTCAATGCCCATGCAATCAAGGGCTATACAAAGAAAAACATTATTGCCAATCCGAACTGCTCGACCGCCCAGATGGTTGTCGCGCTGCAGCCGTTGCACGAAGCCGCGGGCATCAAGCGTGTGGTGGTCTCGACCTATCAGTCCGTTTCAGGGGCCGGGCATGAAGCCATGGACGAACTGTTCAGCCAGACCCGTGCCGTATTCGTGAACGACCCTGTAGAACCGGTCAAGTTCACCAAGCAGATTGCCTTTAATGTGATCCCCCATATTGACGTGTTCATGAAAGACGGTTCGACCAAGGAAGAATGGAAAATGGTCGCTGAAACCGGCAAGATCATGAGCCCGGACATTAGGGTCACCGCAACCTGCGTCCGTGTGCCTGTTTTCGTGGGCCATGCTGAATCGATTAATCTGGAGCTGGAAAAGCCGTTGAGTGCCGACAAGGCCCGCTCAATCCTGCGGGAAGCGCCGGGCTGTATGGTATATGACAAGCACGAAGATGGCGGCTATATTACGCCCGTGGAATGCGTGGGTGAATATGCGACCTATATCAGCCGTATCCGCAAGGACACGACGGTGGAAAATGGCCTGAATATCTGGGTGGTTTCAGATAATCTGCGGAAAGGTGCCGCCCTGAACGCCGTTCAGATTGCCGAGCACCTGTGCTCGAATTATCTGAAAAAGGGCTAAACCACCCGCCTTTTCAGGGACACCAACAGCTTCAATATTCTATTTCAACCCTGGCAGCGCCGATGATGGGACCGGTATCATCATACTGAACCAGTACGGCGCAGCCATTGGTGGCCTTGTCTGTTATAGCGTCGAACGGCAAGGTATATGTTGCCGCTTCACCGTTCCAGACACCTAATTTATGGCTGTTCAGCACCACATTACTGTAATGCAGGGTCTTGCCCTGCAATTCGCCGGACTGAATATTCACATCGGCTTCCTGTTGATATTCGATCAGCCAGACCGTGGCCGGACGGCGAGCTTCGCGTGCGCCCGCGGTAACGACGACATTGTTACCGTCGATCGAAATTGATACCGGAATCCGGGCAGGGTGTTTTTCCTGTTGCTTCCTGATCCAGTCTTCCACCCGGTCCTGTCTGCTCCCCACTTCCTGCGCCACGCCGTTCAGGACCATCTGCGGCGTATAGACGCCCAGTTTGCCCAGGGCATGATTATAGTCTTTCTGGCGTTTGGTATGTGCCGGTTGCGAGAATGTGTCTTGCCAGCCCAGGTAGTTCCAGTAATCCACCGCCCAGGTCAGCGCCAGAATATTATCACGTTTGGCCAGCTCACTCAGATAGGCGTCAGCGGGGGGGCAGGAATTGCAGCCCTGACTGGTGAATAATTCAACCACCGTCAGGTTGTCTTCGGCTTTCACCTGAAAAGCCGCCAGAGCAAGGGCGCACGCAACCAAAACGCCGGATAATTTTACTGTTACGGATGTCATAAAATAAAAACTATCCCAATCGTCGGTAAAGCACCAATCACACTGTAGTGAATTCGCCATAAAAAAGGCCCCGGCAATACTTGCGGGGCCTTTTGTTTTTACACGCCTGTCATCAGACCAGATCCGGTCAGTTTGCCAGATTGCGCAACACATAATGCAGAATACCGCCATTACGGAAATATTCAACTTCATCCACCGTATCAATCCGACACAGGAACGCGGTCTGCTTTTTGGTGCCATCCTTGTAGGTAATGGTTGCCTGCACATCCATACGTGGCGTAATACCCCCGGCCACGCCTGTAAGGTCGACCACTTCGCTACCGTCCAGCCCAAGCGACTTCCGGCTTTCGCCATTCTTGAACTCAAGAGGCAACACGCCCATGCCCACCAGATTTGACCGGTGAATACGTTCGTAAGATTCAGCAATCACCGCCTTGACACCCAGCAGGTTGGTGCCCTTGGCCGCCCAGTCACGCGACGACCCCGTGCCATATTCCTTGCCCGCAAAAACAACAAGCGGCAGACCATCCGCCTGATATTTCATCGAGGCATCATAAATCGACATCTGCTCGCCATCCGGCATATGGCGGGTAATACCACCTTCTGTGCCCGGTGCCAGTTCATTGCGCAGGCGGATATTGGCGAAGGTTCCGCGCATCATCACTTCATGGTTGCCGCGGCGCGATCCGTAAGAGTTAAAGTCGGCCCGCGCCACACCATTTTCCTGCAAATACTTGCCAGCCGGCGAATCTGCCTTGATGGCACCGGCAGGCGAGATATGATCTGTTGTAATGGAATCGCCCAGCAGGGCCAGAACACGCGCGCCCTGCACATCAGAGAAACCACCCGCTTCCTTTGCCATATTTTCAAAATAGGGCGGATGCTGAACATAGGTGCTGGTATTGTCCCACTTGTATGTCTCGCCTTCGGCAAACTTGATGCTCTGCCAGGCGGCATCCCCGGCGAAAACGTCGGCATAGCGGCTTTTGAACATTTCAGGCGTGACTGATTGACGCACAGCGTCTTGCACTTCAGCATTTGTCGGCCAGATATCTTTCAGATAAACCGGATTGCCGGAGCTGTCTTCCCCCAGCGAATCTTTGGTAATATCAATCTGCATCGACCCGGCCAGCGCATAGGCAACAACCAGCGGCGGTGATGCCAGATAATTGGCTTTCACGTCCTGACTGACGCGGCCTTCGAAGTTACGGTTGCCCGACAGCACCGACGTGCAGACCAGATCATTTTCGTTAATCGCTTTTGAAATCGGCTCGGGCAGCGGGCCCGAGTTACCAATACAGGTGGTGCAACCATACCCGACCAGATTAAAGCCCAGCGCGTCCAGATCATCCTGCAATCCGGCCTTGGCCAGATAATCCGTCACAACCTGACTGCCCGGTGCCAGCGACGTTTTGACCCATGGCTTGACTTTAAGCCCCCTCGCCAGCGCATTGCGTGCGACCAGACCGGCGGCCAGCATCACACTTGGGTTCGATGTGTTGGTACAGCTGGTGATTGCGGCAATCACCACATCACCGTGGCCAATCTTGTAGCTCTCGCCCGTGACGGCAACCCGATCGGCTTCCTCGCCCGCCTTGTTATAGGCACCGCCAAGCTGTTTGGCGAATTCAGGCGCGGCCTCTGACAGAAAGACCTTGTCTTGCGGGCGCTTTGGTCCGGCCAGGCTGGGCTCAACCGTCGTAATATCCAGCTCAAGCGTGTCCGTAAAGATCGGGTCCTGGGCATTTTCATCATGCCACATGCCCTGCGCCCTGGCATAAGCTTCCACCAACGCCACACGCTCCGGATCACGGCCCGTAAACTTCAGATAGTTCAATGTTTCGGCATCGATTGGGAAAATGCCACAGGTCGCCCCATATTCCGGTGCCATGTTAGCGATGGTCGCCTTGTCAGCCAGTGACAAATAGGCAAGGCCCGGGCCAAAAAATTCAACGAATTTTCCAACCACGCCCTTGGCGCGCAGCATCTGTGTGACCGTCAGCACCAGATCGGTGGCTGTGGTACCTTCTTTCAGACGGCCCGTCAGCTTAAAGCCGACCACTTCAGGGATCAGCATGGAGACCGGCTGGCCCAGCATGGCCGCCTCAGCCTCGATCCCGCCAACACCCCAGCCCAGCACGGCCAGACCGTTGATCATGGTCGTATGGCTATCTGTTCCCACCAGCGTGTCAGGATAAGCGATTGTCCGGCCATCTTCTTCCTTTGTCCAGACCGTCTGGGCAAGATATTCCAGATTGACCTGATGACAAATGCCGGTTCCCGGCGGCACCACGCGGAAGTTATCGAACGCCTTCTGACCCCAGCGCAGGAACTGATAGCGTTCCGCATTGCGCTCCATCTCCAGATCAACATTTTGCTTGAACGCTGCAGATGTCCCGAACTTGTCAACCATCACCGAGTGATCAATCACCAGATCAACCGGCGCCAGCGGATTAATCTGCTGGGCATTGCCACCCAGCTTCAGCATGGCGTCACGCATTGCCGCCAGATCTACAACGGCGGGAACGCCGGTAAAATCCTGCATCAGTACGCGGGCGGGGCGATAGGCAATCTCCCGTGTGGATTTTTTATCTTTCAGCCACTGGGCCAGCGCCTTGACATCATCGACCACGACCGAGCGGCCATCTTCGAACCGCAAAAGGTTTTCCAGCAGGACTTTAAGCGAGAAAGGCAGCCGGGAAAGATCCCCCAACTGTTCCTCTGCTGCGGGAATACTGAAATAATCGTATGTCTTGCCGTTCACGTCGAGCGTGCGGCGGACCTTGAGACTGTCTATGCCGGCTGATGCCACGTCTGGTTCTCCTCATTAGAGTGATAGGTTTGCGGGTGTATCAGTATCAACTGAAGCTTAAGACTTTCTGACAACCCGATAATTACAGCGGATTTCTGCCCGATCAGGGATCTTTTGCCAAGCTGAAATTTCCAGAAATCATGAGATAGCGCCAATTTAGGAAAAATTTCCGGTAATTGCCAGCACAATAGCAGTCTGTCCAAAGAATTCAAAAGGTAGCCAGGCTTCCGCCCTGGCGATACACATGCTATAGCTGCGTGCCAAACCTGTTGGCTTGGCCTGTTGGCCTGACATGCTGGCCCGGGTGCCGGATTAGGAGTGTGGATAAGGTGTCAGTGACCAGCTTTGAAGGACAAAACCTGAGGTGTGAGCGAGGCGGTCGACGTGTGTTCGAAAATCTTTCGTTTTTAGTGAACGCTGGCGAAGTCATAATCCTGAAAGGCCCAAACGGCAGCGGAAAATCAAGTCTTTTACGGATGTGCGCTGGCCTGCTTCCTCCCGCAAAAGGCACCATGCTGCGGGATACCGAACCGGTGGCGGCCAATCCCGACGGACACCGCGCAACACTCCATTATGCCGGCCACCTGAATGCGCTGAAGCCTGTCTTTACTGTGGCCGAAAACCTGAAATTCTGGACAGACCTGTATGGCGAACGAGCGGGCATTGAGCCTGCCCTGAAGGCAGTCGCACTGGACGGGCTGGCAGATACACCTGCACGTTATCTGTCCAGCGGTCAACAGCACCGCCTTGCACTGGCGCGCCTGATCGCAATACCCCGGTCACTTTGGTTGCTGGATGAACCTGCAGTTGGTCTGGATGCCGCTGCCATCGACAATCTGGCAAGGCTGATTGGCGCCCATCAGGCACAGGGCGGCATGGTGATCCTGTCAACGCATACCGGGATCGGCGTTGAAGGACGCCAGCTCGATCTTGAAAAGTATGCCCCGGTTTATGCTCATGATGACGGGACATTCCCATGACGGCGTTTATGACCCTCCTGATACGCGATATGAAACTTGGCTGGCGGCAGGGGGGGGCTATCACGATGGTGCTGGCGTTTTTTGTCATTACCATCACGCTTTTCCCGCTGGGCGTCGGGCCTGAGCTGAATATTCTGCAACGGATCAGCGTGGGTGTTATGTGGGTCGCAGTCCTGCTGGCCTGCATGTTATCGCTTGATCGGCTTTTTCAGGCGGATTGGGAAGATGGCAGCCTGGATTTGCTGGCGCTTGGTCCCTTGCCGCTCGAATTTGTCGTCCTCGCCAAATGTACCGCCCACTGGCTGACAAGTGTCGGGCCGCTTGTGCTGACGGCACCTGCCTTGGGCCTCCTGCTGAATCTGGAGAGCGCGGCTTATATGCCTTTATTCATCGCCATGCTTGTCGGCACCCCGGCCCTGAGCCTGATTGGGGCGATTGGCGCAGCCCTGACGGTCAGCCTTCGACGTGGCGGCGTACTGGTTTCATTGCTGGTCCTTCCCTTGTATATTCCGGTGCTGATTTTTGGGGTCTCCAGCGTACAGGCCGCATCCTCGGGCCTTGAAGCGAGCCCTCATCTTCTGATATTGGCTGCCATGTCACTGGGGGCCAGCGTTCTGGGGCCCTGGGCGTCGGCAGCAGCATTACGGTTGGGGCTTGAATAGTGAAGCCTGAACAAGTTTCGATATCGCTTGATTCCTGAACGGTGGAGCGTTAGACAAATCCCATGCATAAATTTGCCAACCCTGCGCGTTTCATGCGCCTTGCTGACAAACTGTTGCCATGGGCGGCAGGGGTGGCTTTTATTTCCTTTTTGGCAGGTCTGTATTACGCGCTGATCAACTCTCCCCCCGACTACCAGCAGGGAGAAACTGTCCGGATCATGTATATTCACGTCCCCGCAGCCTGGATGTGCATGTTCGTCTATACGTCAATTGCCGTTGCAAGTGCCGTCAGCCTGATCTGGAAACATCCGCTGGCCGATGTCGCCGCGCGCGCCAGTGCGCCGATCGGTGCAGGGTTTACCGTCATTGCCCTGATCACCGGCATGCTTTGGGGAAAGCCCATGTGGGGCACCTGGTGGGTGTGGGACGCGCGCCTGACGTCGGTTTTGATCCTGTTGTTTCTGTATCTGGGTTATATGGCGATCTGGGACGCACTTGAAAATCAGGCTGTTGCGGCCCGCGCTGCTGCCATACTGGCACTGGTCGGTTTCGTCAATGTGCCCATCATCAAGTTTTCCGTTGACTGGTGGAACACGCTGCATCAACCGGCCAGTATCATGCGTGCCGATGGAATAAGCATTCACACCAGTATGCTGGTGCCACTTTTCCTTATGTTCGTCGCATTCAACGCTTACTATATTGTGGTTCTGGTCTGGCGTATGAAAGCTGAACTGGCCCTGCGTAAAATAAGGGTTATGCAGCAGGCCTCCGCCAGCAACACCGTAGCCTCTCGATAGAGTTTGAGTATGATGAGTATTTTTTTTGATATGGGGGGATATGCCGGATTTGTCTGGCCCGCCTATGCCATTACACTGATTTTGCTCTTCGGTCTGGGTTGGAAAAGCATGGCTTCGGCACGAGAATCGTCCAAAGAACTCGCCAGACTGCAAGCACAAAGCCCCCATCGCCGCCGCCAAAGCCCGCCACCGGAAGAAACAGATTATGGCCTTTAGAAAACCGGCAACCCGCAAACGCCGTCGCCTGTATATGGTGCTCACCGGGCTGGCTGTCATCGGCCTCGCCGTCGGACTGGTGCTGGCAGCATTTCGCGATAACATCGTGTTTTTCTACAGTCCCTCCGACCTTGCCAGCGCACAAGACACTGAAAACCTTGAAGGCAGGCGCTTTCGTCTGGGTGGACTGGTGGTGGAAGGGTCCCTTCAAAAGCCCGAGGGCAGCATGACCGCCCTGTTTGATGTCACGGACGGGCCCGCGACCATACGCATCAGCTATACCGGACTGCTGCCCGACCTGTTTCGCGAAGGACAGGGCATTGTTGCCGAAGGTAAACTGGGCCCGGATGGTGTGTTTATCGCCAGCGAAGTGCTGGCCAAGCATGATGAAAATTACATGCCGCCTGAAGTTGCAAAGGCATTGAAAGACTCCGGCCACTGGGAAGGTGACCAACCATGATGGCGGAACTCGGCCATGTGGCACTCGTTTTAACACTCGCACTGGCACTGGTGCAGATAATTGTGCCACTTTACGGCGCAGCACGGGGTGACGCTGTCCTGATCCGTATGGCGCGACCGCTGGCTTTGGGCCAGTTTCTGTTTACCTGCATGGCCTTTGCTGCACTGATGTATCTTTATATCGTGTCGGATTTCTCTGTTCTGAATGTGGCCAATAATTCCCATTCCATGAAACCGATGCTGTACAAAATCAGCGGTGTCTGGGGAAATCACGAAGGCTCCATTCTTTTATGGATCCTGATTCTGACATTCTTCGGGGCTTGCGTGGCCCTGTTCGGGCGCAATCTGCCCGAAGCGTTCCGTGCCCGGGTGTTAAGCGTTCAGGCCATGATCGGTGTCGGGTTTCTGCTCTTCAGTCTGTTGACGTCCAACCCGTTTGAGCGCCTCTTTCCTGTTCCAGCCGATGGGGCCGGCCTGAACCCGTTGTTGCAGGACCCGGGCCTTGCCTTCCACCCCCCCTTTCTTTATCTGGGCTATGTTGGCTTTTCGGTTGCCTTTTCATTCGCCATCGCGGCCCTGATTGAAGGGCGGGTAGATGCTGCCTGGGCCCGTTGGGTACGCCCCTGGACACTGGCGGCATGGTGTGCCCTGACCATTGGTATCGCCATGGGATCATGGTGGGCCTATTATGAGTTGGGCTGGGGTGGCTGGTGGTTTTGGGACCCGGTTGAAAACGCAAGCTTCATGCCCTGGCTGGCGGGCACAGCGCTGCTGCATTCGGCCATTGTGGTTGAAAAGCGCGATACGCTGAAGGGCTGGACTGTGCTGCTAGCCATTATCGCCTTCTCCTTCAGCCTGCTGGGCACCTTTCTGGTCCGCTCCGGTGTGCTGACATCAGTTCATGCCTTTGCCACTGATCCGGCCCGCGGCATATTCATTCTTGGTTTTCTGGTGCTGGTTGTCGGTGCCAGCCTGACCCTTTATGCGGTGCGCGCCCCGGCCCTGAAAGCCGGCGGTCTGTTTGCCCCGATCAGCCGCGAAGGCGCGCTGGTCTTTAACAACCTGTTGCTCGCTACCGCGACAGCAACCGTTCTGCTGGGCACATTATATCCGTTGCTGCTGGACGCCTTTACCGGCCAGACAGGGACGGTAGGCCCGCCCTATTTTAACGCAACATTCGTCCCCCTGATGACGCCCTTGATCATCGCCATGGGGTTTGGCCCGATGCTCAGCTGGAAACGCGCCGATCTGGGTGCCGCACTTCAACGGCTGTGGTTCGCCCTGGGTCTGAGTGCACTGGGTGCGCTTGTAGCCTGGTATTATCTTGATGGCGGGCCGGTGCTCGCCGTGCTGGGACTGGCGCTTTCATTCTGGCTGATTGGTGCGGTATTTGTGGAATGGTCAGAAAAAGTCAGGCTGTTCCAGCGTGGGCCGGGCCGCCTTGCCCGGATTGCCCGCCTGCAGCGCAGCGCATGGGGCATGACCATTGCTCATCTGGGCGTGGGAGTCGCTGTGCTGGGCATGACAGTCTCTCTTACATGGGAGCGGGAAATACAGAATATAGCCCATCCCGGCGATGACTTTGAGCTGTCAGGCTACACCTTCACATTTTACGGGGCCACACCGGTCGCCGGGCCCAATTATACGGCTGTCCGGGGACGATTTGTCGTCAGCCGGAACGGACAGGACATCACAGAGCTTGAACCTGAAAGCCGCACATTCTTCAACCCGCCCATGCAAACAACCGAAGCCGCGATTGCAACCGGCATTCGGGGCGACCTGTATGCGGTCATCGGCGAAGGTTCTCCGGCAAAGGGCTGGGCCATACGGCTTTATGTAAAACCGATGATCCCGTGGCTTTGGGCCGGGGCCATACTCATGACATTGGGCGGCCTTGTCTCGCTGTCCGACCGGCGGCACAGGATAGGTGCGCCAAAAAAGCGGGCTTCATCCGCTGATCCGTTACCAGAGCCGGGCAAGGCATGAGGTATTATTGATATGAAGTATCTTGTTCCTGTTGGCATTTTTTTCGCGCTGGCCATGGTTTTGTTCTTTGGACTGTCCCGGGACCCGTCTGTTGTGCCCACAGTCATGATCGACAAGCCCGCACCGGCATTTGACCTGCCGCCCCTGAAAGCCGGACAGCCCGGTTTTTCCAGTGATGACCTGAAGCAGGGCCGGGTCTCGGTCGTGAATATATTCGCATCCTGGTGCGTGCCATGTCGTGTGGAACATCCACAGCTTGAAGAAATTGCAAAAATTGAAGACGTTGACCTCTATGCCATAAACTACAAGGATGACCCGCAGGACGCGCTGACATTTCTGGATCGCCTTGGCAATCCGTTCAAGGCTGTGGGAGCGGACCAGAATGGCCGGGCGGCCATTGAATGGGGCGTATACGGTGTGCCGGAGACTTTTGTCCTGAATAGCGAGGGGCGGATCATTTTCCGTCACGTCGGGCCGATTATGCCCGAGGATATTGAGCACAAGTTTCTGCCCGTCATCCGGAAGGCAAGACCATGACAGGTTTCAGACTATTGCTGGCTTGCGTCTTTTCCGTTCTGCTGGCTGTCAATGCCGGTGCCATAGGTGTTGACGAACGGCAGCTTGATGACCCGGCAAGCGAAGCGCATGCGCGCGAACTGATGCGTGATTTCAGGTGTCTGGTCTGCCAGAACCAGTCGATAGAAGATTCCGACGCACCACTTGCGGAAGATCTGCGAGCCATTGTCCGCGAACGTGTCGAGGCGGGAGATACAGACAGTGAGGTCAGGAAATATCTGGTGGATCGCTATGGTGACTGGGTTTTGCTCAAGCCACCGTTCCGACCGCGCACTGCTGTTTTATGGCTGGCGCCCTTTCTGTTGCTTTTAGCCGGGCTTGTTTATCTGGCTCTTAAATCGCGCAGAAAAGATACTGATACGGTTTCCGGTCCGCACCCGCTGTCGACCGAAGAAGAAACCCGCCTGCAGAAACTCCTGGATGAAAACCCGCAATCGAACGATGGAGAAAACAGACCATGATCTGGATTGTGACCGGTCTGATGATTGTTATCGCGCTGGGTTTTCTTCTGGTGCCCCTGCTGAAGCCAGCGGCTGCGCACCTTGCCGCCCGCAAAAGCCATGACATTGCCGTTTATCGCGAGCAGTTGCTGGAGCTGGAGGCAGATGTGGCCCGGGGCCAGATATCCGAAGAACAGGCAAGGGTGGCACAGCTTGAGATTGAACGGCGCATGCTGAAAGCAGATAGCGCCGGCGAACAGCCTGAAAATACAACCAGCCCGGGGCATTACAAGCTATGGGCAGGCGGGCTGTCCATATTCGTGATCATCTTTGGGCTTGGACTGTATCTGAAGCTGGGCAAGCCAGCGCTTGAAGGGCATGCTTTCACCCCCCCGGCCGCAGAAGGCACAGATAACATCGCCGATGGCCAGCCCCGGTTGCCGGAACTGGTAGAACGGCTGATCGCACACCTTCGTGCCAACCCGGATTCGATTGAAGGCTGGAGCCATTTGCGCCGTGCGCTTGCCTCGATGGGTGATAATGTCCGGGCAGCCAAGTTGCTGGAAGAAGCCATAAAAATACGTCCCGGTGATCTGGAACTGCGTACCATGTATGGCGAAAGCCTTGTGGTTCTGTCAGAAGGGAAGGTATCACCTGCCGCCAGGCTGGCTTTCGAACAGGCAGCCGCCCTTGACAGGGATCATCCAGGCCCGCGTTATTATCTGGCGCTGGCAAAATTTCAGGCTGATGATCTGGAAGGAGCCTACAGGGACTGGGTTGCCATGGCCGCAGAAGCACCGGCAGACGCCCCGTGGCGGCCGCAGTTGATGGCCCAGATCCGGCGCACCGCAGAAAAGCTTCGGCTTTCGGAAGATAATACCCGGCCTTCAAATTCTGCCGGGCCACCACTTGACGCAGAACAACGTGCGGCCATTGCTGCCATGTCGCCCGAAGACCAGCAGAATATGATCAGGAGTATGGTCCAGCGGCTTGCGGACCGGCTGGAAGAAGAACCTGAAGATTATGAAGGCTGGATACGTCTGGCACGTGCCTATACCGTGTTGGGGGACAAACCCAAAAGTATCAATGCCCTGCGCCGGGCCAGCGACGCCGCGCCACCGGAACTGGCTGCAGAAATTGACAAGGAAATATCCATACTGGAGGGCGGTCAAAAATCTGAATAAGCGTCGAACATCAAGTCGCTTGTGATTTTACCCGTATTCTGTCAGCATCCAGATTATGGAACATTGCACACTTCAGCGGGAAGAGGCGGAAATATGACATTAGGAACACAGCTTGCCATCCTTGTAACGATTTTGTCGCTGCTGGTTTATTTCTGGACCACCATGAAGGTTGGTGCCGCACGGGCCAGATTTGGTATCAAGGCACCAGCCATTACCGGCCATCAGGAATTCGAGTGTTATTTCCGGGTACAGCAAAACACCATGGAACAGATTATTCTGTTCCTGCCCAGCCTTTGGCTTTTCCATACGCTTATGCCCGGCATCTGGGCCGGACTAACAGGCCTTGTGTGGCCGGTGGGGCGAATTATCTATGCATATGCTTATTATGCCGATCCGGAAAAACGCACCTTCGGCATGCTGATGACACTGCTGCCAACAGCTATTCTGCTGATCGGGTCTCTGGTATTGCTGATTATGACAGCCATGGGTATTTAATCGACCGTGCCTGCAAGAGGCCTTACCCGCCTCATGAGCTTTTCTTGCCGCCTTTTCTGCTGGCGCTGTGATTGTCCGGTGTGCCCCGTCCCGAGCCGGATTTGTTTCCGCCTCCGGATTCCTTGTTGACGGTCGCCCAAGCCCGACGCTCCGCTTCTTCCTTTGAAACACCCTGCTCCCTGTAGCTTTCTTCTATATGTTCAGCCTTGCGCTTTTGCTTGTCGGTATACTTTTCCTTGCTTCCCTGCGCCATATTGCATCTCCTTCAGTTTTTAAATCCATCTAAACCCATTGAGGGCAGGGCCGGCGCCCTGTGGGGCTCCATCAACTCGGAACGTCTGCAAGAAATAAAGGTTCCGGACCATAAGCCCGGAACCTTGCGCTCATCCGGGAGTTGGACGAAAGGGTGAAAAAAGGAAGTATGCATGGAAGAAATACTGAAATGGTCGGCCAGCCTCTCGGGGATTGTGGCAGCGCTCATGGTGTCGTTTAATGCGGGATCAAAAATAACAGGATATGGCTTTGTTCTGTTTGTATTTTCGTCAATATGCTGGATTGCCGGCGCGTTGCTGGACGACGAGAATGCCCTTATCGCCCAGAATGCTGTTCTGTTTGCGATAAACCTGTTTGGTGTTTACCGGTATCTTTATGTGAAGCACGGCTGATATGGGGATAAATATTACCGCCGGGCAATAATATATACAGCATGAATAATGCCGGGAATGTAGCCCAGTATGGTCAACAGTATATTGAGCCAGAAGTGTTTGGTCAGGCCCACTTCCAGAAAAACGCCCAGCGGCGGCAGGATAATAGCGAGAATGATGCGTAACAGATCGCCCATGTGAATTGCCCTTTTTATATGTTGCTACTTACTTGTTCAATTAAACGCAAGTGCGGTAATATTGTTCCATGTAATATTATGCTGTCCCGAAGAAGATGGCCGGGATACCGGGGCTGATGTCATATATCGTGTTACGGGCCGTTTGGCCGGGACATGGCATATTTTGTACGATCATGTTGCCTTTAATCCCGTATAATAAGATTAATATCAAGGTTGCCAATTGACGATAAACCGGTGCAGGTTATCTTCTGAGCCTGTAGAACATCATACCAATTTATTCTGATAACGGGGCAGGCATGACCAAAACAACCAAAGACATGATTGACACGGCAGCGGTGGCGCTTCGCAAGGCGCATGAAACAGGCACACCTTGTGCGCCGCTGAATCAAACAATTGCGCCGGATGATCAGACCGCAGGCTACGCCATTCAGAATATCAACACAGATCACTGGCTGGCAAACGGGCGGCGCCTGGTCGGGCGGAAAATTGGCCTGACAGCCAAAGCCGTGCAGACGCAACTGGGTGTCGATCAGCCGGATTATGGTATGCTGTTTGCCGATATGGCCTATTCTGACGGTGAAGAAGTGCCCATGTCTCGCCTGATACAGCCCAAGATCGAAGGCGAAATCGCCTTTGTGCTGGGCCGGGATCTGGACCATGAGAGCCTGACCATCGCCGATGTCCTGGGCGCCGTCGACTATGCTGTTGCCGCATTTGAAATTGTCGATAGCCGGATCGCGGACTGGAAAATCAAGATCCTGGATACGATCGCGGACAACGCTTCTTCCGGCCTTTATGTATTAGGCAGTCAACCCAAAAAGCTGGACGCATTTGACCCCTGGGCCTGCGGCATGGTCATTGAACACAAGGGCGAGCCGATCTCGACCGGGGCCGGGGCGGCATGTCTTGGCAATCCCCTGACCGCAACCACATGGCTGGCCAAAAAGATGGTAGAAGTCGGCCGTCCGCTGAAGGCCGGCGATACAATATTATCCGGTGCTTTGGGGCCCATGGTGCCCGTCGCGGCGGGAGGCGCTTACGAGTTGAACATATCCGGTCTGGGATCTGTCCGCACGATATTCAGCGCGAGCTAGCGCCGGGCAGCGGCCTGCCCTTATTCATCTTCGTCAACCGGATTGCGGTGGGTTGCCGCAACCCGGGCAGCCTGTTCGTAAATACCCGTCATCAGGTCCAGAATATGACTGCCGTTGTCCATCAGTTCGCTCATGCCACGGATGGTTTCCGTCTGCTTGACCAATAACATCTTGCGCAACGAAACGTAGCGGTGGATGACCTGCATGCCCCTGTCTGTCGTGCGGTAACTGACGCCCTTCCGCCGCCCGTCCTTGCTGGTTTTCTCGATCAGCCCGACCTGCGTAAGCTTGCGGATCGTATATTGAATGTTGGTAATATCGTCCCTGTTCAAAAGACGCCCGATTTCCGTAATACTTTTGGGCCTTTCCCGCATCGCAATCACATTCAGAATACCGCAATCGCCAGCGCTCAGGTTTTTCCCCGCCGCCACGGCCATACCCTCAACCTGCCATTTTGAAAAAGCTTCGAAGGACCGAAACAGGGAAAATTCCAGCTCGGTCAAGGAGACTTCCCGAGAAGACGCCGCCAGATGCCAGCGCCGGTCCAGCCCGTCTTCTTCCGAAATACCGGAATCCTCGCCATCTGAAGCTTCACTTGTGCTTTGATTAATATAGGTTTTTTTCTGAGACATCCGGTTTCCTCTGTTCCTGCTGACAATCAGTGTAACTGTTTCTGGCGTAAAGTTAACTGTTTATGTTAATTTTATAATGCATTTTTATCTGTTATTTAAAGATAAAAATGCTATAAAGATAATCAGCTGGTGATCCGGGATAGAAAGGTTTGATTATGGCGACACAGAATTCACTGTTTACCCGCAACAAATTTAGGCTTGGTCTCTTTTCTGCCAATTGTTCAAGCGGTATGGCTGTTACAAAGGTACCTGAACGCTGGGTCAACAGTTGGGAAAACAATATCAAAATGGCCCGGATTGCCGACAGGGCAGGTATTGATTTTCTGTTACCGATCGCCCGCTGGGTGGGCTATGGCGGTGCCACGAACTTTCATGGCAGCGTGCTTGAAACCATGACATGGGCTACCGGCCTGCTGGCCAAAACCGAGAATATCAATATTTTCGCCACCACACATACGGCCTTTAATCATCCCGGTGTTGCTGCAAAACAAATTGCGACCGTTGACCGGATGTCGGGCGGGCGCATAGGCCTGAATGTGGTGTGTGGCTGGAACAAGCCGGAATACGAAGCATTCGGTCTTGATCTGCCCCAGGATCATGAAAGTCGCTATCGCTACGGGCAGGAGTGGTTTGACATTGTTGCCAAACTTTGGGCACACCCGGAACCCTTCAATTGGGATGGGGAGTTTTTTACCCTGAAAGATACCTATGGTGACCCCCGGCCAATCCGCGGCACCGTACCGATTTTCAATGCCGCCGGATCAAAAGAGGGGCGCGAGTTTGCCACAAAAAATGCTGATTTTCTTTTCACATCCATGATAGAGCTGGAAAAATCAAAAGCTGAAATCATCGACCTGAAGGCTCAGGCAGCTGCGCACGGTCGCAATGTTGACATGTTGACATTCTCTTATGTTGTGTGCAGGCCAACCCAGAAAGAAGCGGATGATTTTCACCAGTATTACGCACGTGATAACGCAGATTGGGAGGCAGTGGACAATATCATTAACCTGATGTTCCAGCACGCCCAGTCCTTTCCGCCGGATATGCTGCAAATGCTGCGGGACCGGTTTGCCGGTGGCCATGGCGGCGTGCCACTGGTCGGCACGCCCGACGTTGTGGCGAAAGGCTTGATAGACCTGTACAAGGCAGGCTTTGCCGGCACGACGCTGGCCTTCGTCAATTACGCCGAAGAACTGCCTTATTTTGTGGAAACAGTTCTGCCATTGCTTGAAGCCGAAG
This sequence comes from Sphingomonadales bacterium, assembly GCA_965227345.1. Taxonomy (GTDB): domain Bacteria; phylum Pseudomonadota; class Alphaproteobacteria; order Sphingomonadales. The sequence goes on along the minus strand of OZ245755.1, from coordinate 2,326,318 downwards.
GCATCCGGGTGCCGGTTTAAGGCGTTCCCGATCTTCAGGGGCTGAATTTTAAACGCAGGCCCCCGTATATCAGGCGTGGCGTGCCAAGCGTCTCCAGATTGCCGGAGATCCCCGAGATATTCGTCTCGTTGAATAAATTCTCGGCAGCGGCAAATATTTCAACTGAATCGGAAAGCCTGTAACTGACCGCCATATCCGCCTGGTAAAAACGGCCCAGTTTCTGGCTGTTCTGATCATCATCAAATTGCCCGCTGCCATATCTGCTGCGCAGGGTGACGGTCGCTTCGGGGACCGGGTTCCATGTCAGCCCCGCTGAAACTTCATGTACAGGCACCTGGGCCAGCTGATTACCGGCCAGCATGGTCTGGCTTACCCCTGACCCGATCCGTGAATGGGTATAGAGGTAACCAATGTCGAGTGCCAGTTCCGGCAAGACCCGGGTGCTGGCAGCTATTTCCACGCCGTAAATATTGACCCTGTCGATATTCTGGCGTTGGCTTAACGAGCCACCGGACGGTACAAATACACCCAGCGGCGCATAAAACCCGGCGTCGGTTGTCAGCGTGACATTGCTGACAGCATTATCCAGCCGATTGTAAAAAAGGCTCAAATCAAGTTTTGTCTTCTCGTGTCCCTGCCAGTTTAGCCCCGCCTCAATGCCTTTCAGACTTTCGTTTTTCAGATCAGGGTTGGCTTCTGTAATATCATTGCGAACCCGGAACGGCCGATAGAGTTCGTTTATTGTGGGCACCCGAAAAGCCGTATAGCCCGACAAGCGCGCCGCAAGATTGGAGGCCACCTGATAACTGCCTGCCAGCGAAAAGTTTGTATTTACGCCATCTCTGTCTGCAAAGTCTTGTTGCGACAATATGGTACCATCAGCACGCTCTGTCTCCTTGCGCTGCCCCTGACGGTTCTGCCAATAGTCTATCCGGGATGTCGCACTGACTTTCAACCGGTTATTCGGTGTCCAGTGCCAGGCCGCAAACGCACCGACAAAATCTTGCGACCCCCCTGCAGATCTCTCACGCAGGAAATCACCGTCCGAGAAGAAAAAACGTTCGTTCGTTTCCCCTTTCAACAGGCGAAGATCAATACCGGTTTCAACAAGGCTGTTTTCCGCAACGGGGAATTTTATGGTGCCGCTGCTGCCAAACGCCCGGGACGGCACATTAAACTGGTCCAGCGCCGGGTTTTCACTGTTCCGGTCCTCTGCAACGGAGGCAAAGACATTTTCAAATTTGCCGTCCTGCATATAGGTCGACAAGCGCCAGTTCACCTGATCTGGCGGCCGCCGTGTCCCCAACTGGACAGCGCCCTGAAACATCCGCGTTTCGTTTCGCGCAACCGGCGTACCATTGCCACGATCTTCCCTGAAATAATCACCCCGGATATTCATGAAAAGATCGTCGGCAAGGTCAAGTGTTACACCCAGTCTTGCCGTCTGACTTTCAAGATCAAGGGGGCGGTCGACCGCCCCCCTGTCCTGACGCCGCAAATTATAATACCCGTCGCTGGTGAAATAGCTCCCGCCCCCGTTCAGGACAATGTTGCCCATGGCCACAGCGCCATCACCTGCAAGATTATAACTGTTCCGGTTGCCCCCGCTGCCTTCCAGTTCAAAGCCAGTGGTGTCTTCGCGCGAGGTCAGGCTGATAACGCCACCAAGTGCGGCATTCCCCCACGACCCGGCGCTGCCACCTTTTAATATTTCAATCCTGTCAAGCTGCGCCCGGGGCACCCGGCTCCAGGCCACCCAGCCACCGAACGGATCATTGAGCGGTATACCGTCAAGCAACACAAGGGTCCGCCCGGCAGCGTTGGGCCCGATATTACGCACAGAAATACCCTGAGTGGTTGGATGCGCCACCCGGCTGCTTGTTCTTCGGAACAATCCAACACCCGGCAATTGTCCCAGCACGTCATCCGTCCGCAGGGCCGGCGCCTGTATAATCTGGTCGCGGGTCATGATATTGATAGCGTTCAGCCGATCATCAAAACGCTGTTCCGACGTTGCCACGCTAATTTCATCAATAGGCCTGACATCGGCAGAAGCCGATACGCCAGTATATGAAAATATGGCCGCACAAATTATAAATTTCATTGAATTCACTTAACCTGCAAACAGATGGTCTGCGACAAAGGGATTGCTTTTACGCTCTTCGCCAAAGGTGGACAGGGGCCCGTGGCCCGGGATAAATGTTACGTCATCTCCGAGTGGCCAAAGATTATTGCGAATCGAATTGATCAGATCATCATGGTTGCCCCTCGGAAAGTCGGTCCGTCCGATTGAGCCCTTGAACAATACGTCCCCCACGGCAGCAAACCGGGCTTTGGGGCTAAAGAACACAACATGGCCGGGCGTATGACCGGGGCAGTAAACGACATCAAGTTCCTCGTTGCCTACCGTAACCTTGTCGCCATTCTCCAGCCACCGGTCAGGGGTAAAGGAGCGCCCCTGAAAACCAAACCTCAGGCATTGTTCGGGAAGCTGATCAATCCAGAAACTGTCTTCCTTTTGCGGCCCCTCGATCGGGACATTGTATTTTTCTGCAAGCTCGGCAGTACCCCCCGCATGGTCAAGATGACCATGCGTGATCAGGATCTTCTCCAGTGTCGCACCAGTTTCTTCCAGTGCCTTTATGATACGGTCAATATCCCCGCCGGGATCAATCACCGCAGCTTTCATGGTCTCTTCATCCCAAATGATGGAACAATTCTGTTCAAACGGGGTGACGGGAACGATGACTGCTTTCATCCGGGAATCCTCAAAATGACTGGCGGGAACCGCTTGTGGGAAACGTAGGGATTGACAGAGCATTTGTAAATGGAGAATCCTGACAAACCTAACAGGGGAGATGATGAGATAATGGCGTATATTTTTGAACCAGAAGCAAGACCAGGCATTGAAATACGGGGAAGTGATTTGCGCTTTCCGGTCCGGCGGATTTATTGCGTCGGCCAGAACTATGCTGACCACGCGCGTGAAATGGGATCAGACCCGGACCGCACGCCACCTTTTTTCTTCAGCAAACCGGCAAATGCCGTTGTTGTAAATGGCAAGAATGTTCCATATCCGTCCCGCACTGAAAACTTTCATTATGAGACCGAGCTGGTCATTGCCATCGGTACGCAAGGGCGTGATGTGCCCGTATCATCTGCCGAAGACCTGATCTTCGGCTATGCGGTGGGTAATGACCTTACGCGCCGCGATGTGCAGGCCACGGCCAAGAAAGCCGGCAAGCCATGGGATACCGCGAAAGGTTTTGATCAGTCTGCGCCTGTATCAAGGATATTTCCTGCGCGTCAGGTTGGTCATATAAGCCGAGGAGAAATCTGGCTAAAGGTCAACGGAGAAGTAAAACAGAAAGGCGATATTGCCGACATGATCTGGTCTGTACCTGAAATTATCGCAGAACTTTCAACATGGTTTACCCTCAAACCCGGAGACCTGATCTTTACCGGCACACCGGCAGGCGTCGGGCCTGTGCAAAAAGGTGACCGCCTGGAAGGTTATGTGGCCGGGCTTGAAATTCTCTCGTTTCAAATAGAATAAGCCATTTTCGGTCAGGGCTTGCGTGCTGGCCAAATTTTCGCTAAAATATATAACATGTTAAATATATAATTTCCAGTCCCAGGCAGGATCACCATGAGCCTTTACTACGTGCAAAAGCTTTTGTATCAGCTAAATCGGGATCAGGCCGTTGTCGAACGGTATGACAAGGATCTTGACGGGTTGCTCGCCGACTATGATCTGACCGATGAAGAAATAACCGCCATAAGTACCCCTGATATTGGTTTGCTGTATGTCATGGGGGTGAATGGTCAATTGCTGATGCATTATGCCGCCATGAAGGGCTTTGAGTGGAATGCCTATCTTGACGCCATGCGCGAAGGGTTAAAAAAATATGGCCCGGTACGAGATGGCTTCTATACGACGACAGGAGACTAGTCATGCCCCTGGTATTTGCAGGCGCCACCAGCCATGCCCCCGGTATCACGGGCAGAGAAAATCGCGCTGACCCGATATTGCGAGACGCATTCTATGCCAGTCTGAGCCAGTTCCGGGAGGCCATGGAAGCGACAAGGCCCGACGCACTGATTATCATTGCAGCCGAGCATTTTGCGAATTTCTTTATGGATAATATGCCCGCCTACGCGATGGGAATGGCGGATTATTACGACGGCCCCATCGAGGATGAAGCCTGGCTGGCCATCAAGAAAGTTCGCGTGCCCGGCAACGCCGACCTGTCGCGCAGACTGATACAATCCATCATGCAGGATGTTGATCTGGCCTATGCGCAGGAATGGAAATTTGACCACGGCGTATCCGTGCCTCTTCATTTTTTAACGCCCCAATACACATTGCCGGTGATCCCGGTCAATATCAACTGTCAGGGGGCGCCGCTTACACCGCTGCACCGGGCATATGAATTTGGAAAGTCGCTTCGGCGTGCCTGTGACGAAATGCCGGAGCGGATCGCCGTTGTGGGCACGGGGGGTATTTCCCATTGGCCCTGCACACCGGATTCCGGCAAAATCAACGAGGCATGGGACCGGAAATTTCTGGATCGGCTGGTCAGGAATGATCGGGAAGCCCTGTTATCCTACACCGATGCAGAGACCTATGCTGACGCCGGGCAGGGAGGGTTTGAAATCCGAACGCACATTGCGGTTGCCGGTGCAATCGAGGGGGCGACCGGCAAGCTGTGGTTCTATGAACCGATTCCAATTTTCGCGGTTGGCTGCACTGTTGTCACCATGGATGTGACATAAACTCTATTTCTGAAGTTTTGCCGAAACTGTATCAAGCAGACGATAAAGCACATTGATATCCTCCAATCCGATTTTCCCGGCAATGGTCCGATAGAGTTCTTCAGACCGGGGTGCCACCTGATAAAACAGATCCCGGCCCTGCGGGGCAAGTGATACCTGGGTCCGGCGCTGATCTGTCTTGCTGGCCTGTCGTTCAATCAACTTGCGGCGCTCAAGATCAGGTAAAGTGCGGGACAGGCTAGGCATCAGGATCAGGCATCGTGCCGATAATTCAGAAATTTCCAGATGGTCAGCCTCTATCAATGCCCTGAGGATGCGCCATTGCTGTTCGGTCAGCCCAAACTCTCGCAGCATGGGCCGAAAAGTCTGCATCACGGCTTCCCGCGCATTCAGCAGTGCCATCGGCAGGGAATGCGAGAAATCCCGCATGGGAATTGACGGTTTTTTATTGTGAGCCATCCTGTTCCTGACTGATTATTTCATCTTCAACCGGATTCGACAGCGTTCCGATACCCGACACACTCACATCCACCCGATCGCCCGGCTTTAGATATATCGGCGGGTCAAAACGCGCGCCTGCACCATTGGGCGTGCCGGTTGCAATCACATCGCCTGGTTTAAGCGTCATGAACGTCGATAGATAGTGGATCAGATAAGCAAAGGGAAACATCAGATTGGCCGTGGTATCAGATTGACGCGGTTCATCATTTACCCGTGTCGTCAGCGTCAGGTTATCAAAATCCGGGCATTCGTCTGCACTCACCATCCAGGGGCCAATTGAGCCGGTTTTCTCAAAATTCTTGCCTTGCGTCACATTAAACTTGGCGTGTCGCACCCAGTCCCGAATGGTCCCTTCATTCATAATGGTCAGGCCTGCAATATAATCAAGGGCCCTTTCTTCTGGAATCCGGCGACCGGCCTTGCCCACGATAATGACAATTTCACCTTCATAATCAAGTTGCGGGCTTTCAGGCGGGCGCAGGATCGCCTGCCCGTGCCCGACAAAAGATTCCGCCGTCCGCATAAAGACACTGGGATATTTCGGCAGGTCTGAATTATCTTTATATTCAGCGTTGCGATTGGCGTAATTCACCCCGATACAGATATATCGACCAGCGTCAGGTATCGTCGGCAAGTAAGAAATATCCGCCGGATTGTGATCGGCTGAAGACGTGCTGGCCAGGTCCATGGCCCGGTTGATTTCACCTGCGGCAATGACAGATTTCAGCGATGGCAACCCCCCCCCTGATCTGGCACCCTCAAGCCGGGCCCCAAGATCAACAATACCATCGTCCCGAATCACCCCGTAGGTTGATCTGCCCTCTATGGCATAACTTAAAAAACGCATGTGCTCACCCACTTTTATAACCGGCTTAAATCAGGCCTGCACGTTGCAGAACACCGTCCAGCCTTTTCTCAAGCTCCGGTGTTGCCGGTGCCATTGGCAGGCGATGCTCGTTGTGCGGCATAATACCCAACCGTTTCATCATATATTTCATGGGAATGGGATTGGTATCAAAGAAAACCGCCTGATTGATTTCCAGTAATTCCTGGTGCAGGGCCCGCCCTGCTGCCAGATCGTTATTCCAAACCGCCTCACACATCCGGGCCAGCGGACCGGGACACAGGTTCCCCACCGCATTCATCATGCCGCAGGCACCAATTGCCATCATGGGAAAGCTGAGTTCCTCAAGGCCCACAAAAATCCGGAACTCGTCGCCAAATTCGGCCAGACATTCTGTCACGAACCCAAGGTCATTTACAGCGTGCTTCATCCCGACAAAATGAGGCGAGGCGGCCTTGATCGTTTTAAGTGTGTCGAGAGTAACACTAACAACCGTGCGCCCCGGAATATGATAGATCATCCACGGCAGCGTGTGCATTTCGGCGATCTCAAGGTAATAGTCAATGAGGCCCCGCTGTGGTGGTTTGATATAATAGGGGGTGACAATCAGTAACGCGTCTGCACCTGCGTCTACTGCATGACGGGTCAGGAGTTTGCTTTCCCAAAGAGACTGGGACCCTGTCGCGACAATTACCGGAACCCGGCCCGCTGTTGTTTTGATGGCGACATCAACCAGTCTGTTGCGTTCGTCTGTGGTCAAGGTAGACGGCTCGGATGTGGTGCCATTTACCAGGATACCATGTGATCCGTTTTTGATCTGAAACTCGACAAGTCTGGCATACGTGTCATAATCCACTTCACCATCTTTGATGGGGGTGATAATCGGGGGAACAGCCCCTTTCAGATCCTGAACTGCGAATGCCATTTCTTTTGCTCCGTCTGCTTGACTCATATATTGAAATATTTTATACTTAACATGTTAAGTGATTTTTTGACTGTTGTCAATTCCACATGTTCAATCTTCAAAGTAAAATCAGGGGCCCTTTATGCCGCATATAATAGTTGAATATTCCGCCAATATGGAAGAGCGCCTGAACATGCGCGATTTTCTGCAAGGTATTCACGAAGAAGCCATTTCAACCGGGGTGTTCGCGGCGGGTGGCATTCGGACACGAGGGGAACGGCGGGATTTGTACATTATTGCAGATGGTGATCCAGCCAACGGGTTTGTGCATGTCACGTTAATGATCGGCCATGGCAGATCTGCCGAATTGCGTCGCAAGGTTTGTGAAAAGGTGTTCGCGCATGTCTGCAAGGCCCTTCAGGATACATATGACCAGATGCCGTTGGCCATTTCCCTGCAAATGAAAGAGCTGGAGCCTGATCTGATTTTTCGTAAAAACAATATTCACGAGAAGAAGGCCTAGCAACAGGGCGATGTACAGGAGATTTTTATGTCAGACCATGTGAAAGACAATCTGGCCAGAGCCATGGGCGTTGTTGAGCGCTTCACAACAGATGGCCTGCCCCATTTTATTGATGGCAAGCCCTGTCCCGGATCAGGGCAGACATTTGATAATTACACACCCGCAAGCAATGGCCCCCTGCACCCGGTCCATAGCGGGACGGCGGCTGATATAGATGTGGCGACAAAAGCAGCGGCCCAGGCCTTCAGCACGTGGAAAAACACATCCGGCGATGAGCGCAAAAAGGTCCTGCATCGTGTGGCCGACGCCATCGAAGCCCGGGCCGAAGAAATAGCCACTGTCGAATCGCTGGACACCGGACAACCGATCCGCTTCATGAGCAAGGCTGCCATTCGGGGCGCTGAAAATTTTCGGTTTTTTGCCGATCGGGCCGCATCAGCTGCTGATGGAAAGTCATTACCAACAAAAGACCACATTAATTATACCACGCGCGTTCCACTGGGCCCCGTTGGCGTGATAACCCCCTGGAACACGCCTTTCATGCTCTCAACCTGGAAAATTGCCCCGGCGCTGGCAGCTGGCTGCACAGTTGTGCACAAACCGGCTGAATGGAGCCCGCTTTCTGCATATCTGCTGGCTGAAATATGCCATGAAGCAGGCTTGCCTGCCGGTGTGCTAAACACTGTCAACGGGCTGGGTGAAACGGCGGGCAAGGCCCTGACAGAACATGAAGACATCAAGGCCGTTGCCTTTGTGGGCGAATCTTCCACCGGCAGCATGATACAGGCACAGGGTGCCCCCACCCTGAAACGCCTGCATCTGGAACTTGGCGGCAAAAACCCGGTTATCGTCTTTAATGACGCTGACATGGACCGGGCGCTGGACGCTGTCGTTTTCATGATCTACAGCCTGAACGGCGAGCGGTGTACATCGTCAAGCCGGGTGCTGATCCATGAAGATATTTATGATGAATTCACCGGAAGGATCGCGGAACGGGTGAGAAACATAACCGTTGGAGACCCTTTAAATCCCGCAACTGAAGTCGGCCCCCTGATTCACCGGCGTCATTTTGACAAGGTCATGAGCTATTTCGATATCGCGGGCAAGGACGGCGCGACCATTGCGGCAGGTGGTACCCGCGCTGACGTTGACCCGGCTGGCAACTATGTACAGCCCACCCTGTTCACACAAGCAAACAACAATATGCGGATTGCGCAAGAGGAGATATTCGGGCCGGTGCTGACCGCCATTCCGTTCAGGGACGAGGCAGATGCCGTCCGCATTGCCAACGACGTGCGGTATGGACTGGCCGCTTATATCTGGACACAGGATGTAGGCCGCGCGCACCGGATGGCCAGAGATATGGAGGCCGGCATGGTCTGGGTCAATTCAGAAAATGTGCGGCATCTGCCAACTCCCTTTGGCGGCGTAAAAGCCAGCGGCATCGGTCGCGACGGCGGGGATTACAGCTTTGATTTTTATATGGAAACCAAGAATGTGGCTATCGCCTTTGGTGACCATAAAATCCCGAAACTGGGCGCCAGCTGACACCCGATACCGGACCGCTTAGAATGAGGGGCCGGTATCTGTCATTTTCAAGACCCCGCATGCGATGCGGTCCCCGGCGGCACCCGCCGGATCTGTAAGGTAGTCATCGGCTCCGCGGTGTATCACGATGGCAGCGCCATCTGAATCCATCATTTTGTAGCGGCTCCCCTCAATTTTCCCAGTCACGCCGGGATAATAGGCAAACCGGGCCCGCCCTTCGGCTGGCATCAGAAAATTGGGGAAGTCCCCAACATGCGCACCTTTGGGGTTTAGCAGGCCATGTTCCTTGTTGGCAGGGTTATAGTGCCCGCCAGCCGCAGAAAAATCGGGGCTGCAGGTACCAGCTTCATGAATATGTATGGCATGGGTCCCCGCAGGAACACCGGTAATATCGGCGACAAGCTTAAGCCCCTTGTCTGTCTGTTTAACCCAGACAATACCCCGGCCTTCTCCAGAAGGGCTTTGCAGGGTCGCCTTGGCATAGGAAGAATGCGCCATTGCAGGCGTGGATAAATGGGCCAGACTGGCTAAAGAAATGGCCATAGTGAATGTATGTTTGAAAGACATGAATAATTCCTTCTCAATGCAGATAATTTCGCTAATTAGACTACCCGGAATAACGAACAGAAGGAACTTGAGTTCCAGGGGACCTGATCACCGGAACTTGTCATGCGGTTCCCGCGTTATGAAAGTACTGAAACCCGGGAAATGTAAAAGGAGTATCGCATGATCGTATCCGCTGACGCCCTGATCCTTGTCGCAGATGGCGAAAAGGCCCTGTTTTTGCGTAACGAAGGAGATGAGATTGACCTGCAGCTGACTGTGGACCGAAAAAAAACCCAGGAAAACCCGCCAACACGGGATCAGGCTGCGAACAGACGTGGCCGTATGCATGACGGCGGCGGGCACAAAAGTGCTGTGGAAGATACAGACTGGCATGAACTGGCCAAAGACAGGTTCGCGTCGCAACTGGCGGACATCCTTTACAAGCGGGCTCACGCCAATGAATTTGAACACCTTTATCTTGTAGCGTCGCCAAATACCCTGGGGGAGCTGCGCAAGAACCTTCATAAAGAGGTCGAAGATAAAATTGTTAGCGAACTGGCCAAGGATCTGACAAATCACGCCATTGAGGATATTGAAGGCCACCTCAATAAAGCCTGAAGTTCCTGCCAGTCACTGCCAGCCGGTTATTGACTTTGCCGGAACACCCTCTTATAAATAACTGACTGGTCAGTTATTTATAAGAGGGTGTATAATGCGGCGCGCCACAACGGAACAGAGCAAGGAGCAACGCCGAAAGGATATTGTTCAGGCAGCACTGGACGAATTCTTTGAGCGTGGCTTTGCCGCCGCCCGTATGACCGACATTGCAAAACGGGCTGGTGTCACCAAGGGGACCCTGTACCTTTATTACCCTTCAAAAGATGCCCTGTTTGGTGCCGTTATAGATACTGTTGCCGCCCCCAGACTGGCACAGATGGAAGAACTTGCACAGAACGTAACCCGGGCGCAGGATGTCATTTCTGCCTTGATGCAACTGGGGCCAACCCTGGTAAGACAAACAGCACTCCCCCGCATCATCAAGATTCTGGTATCCGATGGAAATGCCTTTCCTCCACTGGCCCTTTCATACCGCGAGCAGATTGTCGATCGTGTGCTGGCACTCGTCTCCGGCGTGATTGAACGCGGTCAGCAAAATGGCGAATTCCGAATGACTGACCCCAAACTGACGGCGCGCCTTGTGGTGGCACCTGTCGTCATGTCTGCCGTCTGGTCCGTATTGTTTGAGCGACACGACAAGCCGGTTGATCTGGAAGCATTGTTTGAATTGCACAGGGACATATTGTTACGCGCCCTGTTGTCCGTCAGGGATTCACAATCATGATGAAATTGTCCGGACGACTGCTGTCTGTTGGCATGCTGGCAAGCGGGATTCTCCTTCAGGCATGTAACTCCGGCGTTCCCGACGCTTTGCTGACAGGCTACGTCGAAGCAGAGTTGATTCATGTGGCCGCCTCTTCTGCAGGCCGGATCGCGTCGTTATCAGGAAAAGAAGGTGATGAAGTCGCTGCGGGAGATATCATGTTTGTCCTTGAACAGACGCGTGAGCTCGCGGCGCGGGATGAAGCGAAAAACAGGTTGAAGCAGGCAGAGGCGCAATTGCAGGACCTTGCAACCGGCGCACGAGATGCGGAAATCAGGACAATTGAAGCGCAATTGAGGGAAGCACAAGCCAACTTTCGACTGGCCGATACAGAACGCAGGCGTATTCAGAAACTTGTCGAACAGGAGGTTTTATCAGAAGCACGCCGCGACGAAGCTGATGCCACCTATAACAGCACGGCGGCCCGCGTCGAGGCGCTGGAACAGTCTGTTAAAGTCGCCCGCCTGGCCGGGCGGAGCGCCGTGCGGGACGCAGCAGCGGCATCGCGCGACGCAGCGGCATCTGCACTTGAACAAGCGGAATGGTATTTGAGCGAACGCACCGTCAGGGCGGGCGTCAGCGGCCGGATTGAAGAAATATTTTACAGGGAAGGGGAATATGTCAATCAGGGGGAACCGGTCCTGGCTATATTCTCGCCAGAGCGTTTAAAGATTCGGTTTTTTGTCACACAGACACAGCTGCCGCAGATTGGCACCGGTGATATAGTCACCGTGTTTGCAGATGGCCTGAAAGTTCCGGTGAACGCCACAATTACCCATATCGCCCGGGAAGCAGAATTTACCCCGCCGGTCATATACAGCGCAAGTTCGCGGGAAAAGCTTGTGTTTCTGGTCGAGGCCCGCCCGATTGATGGCGTTTCTCTGCGGCCCGGCCTGCCTGTAGATGTGCAATTGCCATGACCTCGCCCGACCTTGCCATAAATGTGCGTGGACTGGTCAAACGATTTGGCAACAAGATCGCCGTGGACGGTGTCGATATTCAAATGCCCTATGGCAAGGTCTGGGGTTTTCTGGGTCCAAACGGATCAGGTAAAACAACCACAATCCGGATGATCTGCGGCTTGTTAAACCCGGACGAGGGCGAGGGCCAGTGCCTGGGTCTTGATATTCGGAACCAGACGGCACTTATCAAGCGATCTACCGGTTACATGACCCAGAAATTTTCCTTCTGGGCCGACCTGAGCATTCGGGAAAACCTTGAATTTGTGGCGCGGCTGTATCAGTTGCCGGATCGCCGTAACCTGATAGATCAGACGCTGGAAACACTAGGGCTTTCGCATCGCCAGCGTCAGCTTGCCGGCCAGTTATCAGGCGGATGGAAACAACGACTTGCTCTCGCCGCTGTGACAATGCACCGGCCCCGATTGTTATTGCTCGACGAGCCCACAGCAGGCGTAGACCCGCAGGCGCGTCGCGATTTCTGGGACGAAATTCACCGGTTATCAGGCGAAGGCCTGACCGTTCTTGTCTCCACACACTATATGGACGAGGCAGAACGCTGCGACCGGATCGTTTATCTGGCACATGGCAAACTGGTCTCAAACGGCACAGTGGCCGAGATCATCAAGGCGTCCGGTCTGATCACCTTTCGGACCACTCGTGAAAATGCGCGGGACATGATGAGTCAGATTCAAAACGAACCGGGCGTGGACCATGCCGCCTATTTTGGCGCGGCATTGCATATCAGCGGGACGGATCGTGATGCCTTGTCACGCGCCATAAAAAAGCACGCGGATCGCCTGGACGGATGGGAAGAAGTTCAGCCCGCCCTTGAAGATGTCTTTATCAAAATGATGGCCCGGGCCGGTGCCGATGAAAGGCCTTACTGATGAACCGCGGTAATCAGGGTCTGGCACGCATCAAGGCCGTCTTCATTAAGGAACTCATCCAGATGCGCCGCGACAGGATGACATTTGCCATGATGCTGATGATCCCGATTATGCAGTTACTGTTATTTGGATATGCGATCAATACAGATCCCCGAAGCCTGCCAACCGCAGTGCTTGCAGAAGAACAGACGCCGGTCGTCCGAACTATTCTGACGGCACTTGAAACATCAGGCTATTATGCACTTGAACGCCATATTGAAAACCCGGCAGAGGGGGCAGACCTGCTTCGGCGCGGAAAAGTTTCGTTCGTCGTCACCATTCCGGCAGGCTTCTCGGAACGACTTGCGCGCGGTGACAGGCCCCCGATTCTGATCGAGGCGGATGCCTCTGACCCGGCAGCATCATCCAACGCGATCGCACGGGCAGAAACTATTATCATGCGCGCTATTCGCCACGACCTGAAGGGCCCGCTGGCACATATTGCGCCTGCGGCAACACCCGTTGAGGTCATCGTCCACGCCCGGTACAACCCGGAAGCAAATACACAATATAATATTGTTCCGGGCCTGCTGGGCGTCATTCTCACCATGACACTGGTCATGATTACCGGTCTTGCCATGACGCGCGAGGTCGAACGCGGCACAATGGAAAACCTGCTGGCAATGCCGGCAACACCTTTCGAGGTTATGGTGGGTAAAATCTCGCCTTATGTTGTTGTGGGAAGTGTGCAGACCCTGATCGTACTGCTGGCCGCACAAACCCTTTTTGGCGTACCTTTTGCCGGGTCGCTGTGGCTGTTGCTGGCAGGCGTCACCATATTCATTATCGCAAATCTTGCCGTTGGCTTTACATTTTCAACGATTGCAAAATCACAGATGCAGGCCATGCAAATGACCTTTTTCTTCTTTCTGCCGTCTCTTTTACTGTCCGGTTTCATGTTTCCTTTCCGGGGCATGCCGGTCTGGGCCCAGATGCTTGGCGAAGTTTTCCCGCTGACCCATTTTTTACGTCTTGTGCGGGGAATCATGCTGCGCGGCGCCGATTTTTCTGACGTGCGCGGGACCCTTTTATCGCTTGTGTTCTTTGCCCTGATCATGGGTACCGTCGCCATGATCAGATACAGGCGTACACTGGACTAACCGCAAAAAAAGCGGTGCTCCAGCGATCTTCCGGAAACGCTGCATCGGCCAGAGCTATGCCGAAATCTATTGTTTCTCGTCACAGCCGGGCTATATATCGAAGACATTATCAGGTTGCTGCCAGAGCAAATCATTAACTGGAGTGCGTCGCGAGAGTATGAGAAAACTAAACCCCCAAAAGCGGCATGTTCAGGCATCATCGCCCAAAGGCAAGGAGCGATTGCAGGATATTCTGCATGCGGCCCGCGATATTATTGTCGAAGAGGGGTATTCCAAACTCTCGATGCGCAAGGTTGCTGCGCGTTGTGGCATTACAGTCGGCAATCTGTCATATTATTACGCCACCAAGACCAATCTTCTGCACGACCTGCTTGAAGCTGTCATCGAAGGATATATCGTCGATTGGGAACTGATCATGTCAGATGACAAACTGTCGACTGAAGACCAGTTTATTTCCATCATCAAATTTATTATGGACGACTTGACCACGAAAGAGACAACAGGGTTTTTCCCAGAACTCTGGACGATGGCAAACCATGATACGTTCGCCGCAGACGAAATGGAAGCGGTCTATGCCCGTGTCCGGACAATGCTTGCGGAAATGGCAGGACGCATAAACCCCGCCCTTTCCACGGAAGACCGCTACATCATAGCTGTTTTCATCTGCAGTTCCATAGAAGGCCATACAATCTTCGTCGGTTATCAGAAGAAATGGCAACAATATTCTGCCCAGGCGACAAATATAGCAGCCTGGTCTTTCCTGAATTTGATCAGGACCATCACCCACAAGGAAATCCATCAGCTTGCAGGGATAGACGGGTCCGGCAACATCCCCACGTTATGACAGCCGCTGCAGCGCCTGTTTATTAAATCCAGAAAACACAATTCGGCAGCAAACCGCCGTCGGGGCACCCCCCGGCAGGTTACCCCCTGTTCTGCAGAGTGCAATTTTCAAACTTGACCTCATAAAAATATATTAGTACAGTAGTCCTAAATAGGACGATAGAACTATAATAAACATATTTTCGGGAGACGTTGTTATGAAATGCGCCTCAGTTTTCTTGGCTGCAGCACTGGCTGGTGTCGTTACGCTCACCGGACCCACCACATCAAGGGCAGAACTGGACACCGAGTCCGTCCCGCATGTCTTGACGTTACCTGATACCTATCCGGACAGCTGGCTCTTCGCCCACGATATCAACTTTTTCAGCCTGCTGGATGGCCGCGTCATTCTGCTGGATCTGGCGGCCGAAAATCACAATTACAAGGGCGCCCTTGGGGCTGCACAGTTTGCCAGCTTTACAGAAGCCAAAACACGCCCGGAATTATATGTCGCAGAAACTTTCTATTCCCGTGGCACACGCGGGGACAGAACCGATGTGCTGACGATCCATGACAAATCCACACTTGCCCCGATCGACGAGATTATATTGCCCGATGGCAAACGCGGTCAGGTCGTTTCCCTCAAATCGACCCTTCAGTTAAGCCATGACGAAAAGCTCCTGTTTGTCTTTAATTTCACACCCGCAGCTTCAGTATATGTGATTGATATTGAGGGGCGCTCAATCCTCAATGAAATCCAGATACCCGGTTGCACACAGATATACCCCACCAGCCAGTTGGGCTTTGCCTCCATGTGTGCCAACGGCACCATGGTTGCTTTCCAGCTTGACGCGGCTGGCCAGGTTCTTGGGCGCACATCAACGCCCGCATTCAATGATATTGACGCCGACCCCTTGTTCATGCCTTACGCCAAAATTGGCAATATTCTGTATTTTCCAAGCTTTCTGGGGCGTATCCAGCCGGTTGACCTTTCTGGAACAACGGCAACGCCCTTGCCGGCCTGGTCCCTGCTGGGCAAGAAAGATAAAGGCTGGCGGCCCGGTGGCTGGCAAGTCGTTACCGGTGGTGATACCGATGGTTTGATATATGTGCTGATGCATGCTGATGGCAAAGAAGGCAGTCACAAAAGCGGCGGCAGTGAAATCTGGGTTTTTGACCCGATCAAACAAAAGCGCCTTAATCGCTTCAAGCTTGAAAGCTGGGGGATTTCGATAGAAGTCACCCAGGGCAAAACGCCGCTGCTTGCCGTTGTAAATGCAGAATATGATCTGGATGTATATGATGCCGGTTCCGGCAAATATATCCGCACCATTGGTGGCCGGGCGATGGAGTCGCCTTATCTGCTGCATGCGGCACGCTAGGGGGAAAGCATATGGACCCCTTGCTGCATATGAGTATCGCCATTTTTCTGGCCATCCTGCTGGGCACGTCCGCCTTGCATAAGTTGCAAAACATCCATGATTTCAGGCAGGCCCTGTCAGGATACGGCTTTCCGGTTTCCGTGACCCGTTCTTTTGCGGTTTACATGGTTCCCGCCACCGAGATCTTGATCTCGGTGCTGCTGCTCACAGGGTCCTTTATGGGTGCATGGGCCGGGCTCGCCCTGTTCTCGGCTTATTTCCTGTTATTGTCCGTCGGGCTGGCGTCCGGCAAGGCCGGTATGGATTGCGGCTGCAGCTGGGGCGGCCGACCCGGGCTTCTCTCCAGGCTTGTTCTCGTGCGCAACGGCGTCCTCATCATCCTGTCACTGGCACTTCTTCTTCCTGCCACTGACCGCCTTACGGGCTGGCTCGACTATTCAAATGCGGCTTTTGCAGGCCTGGCCTTTTTTATGATTTATATCGCGGCAGACACAGCAATTGCGCTGCGGTCTCAGCATTTCTGGAATGAAGGAAGGGCGCTTTGATGCTGACAGCACTTATCGTTTCACAAATACTTCTGTGGTCCACATTAATAGCGCTGGGCGGACTGGTATTCGCCCTCATGCGGCAGATTGGCGTCCTGCACGAACGGATCGCACCGGCGGGTGCACTGGCCATAAACAAGCAGGTCAAGGTTGGCGATCTGGCCCCAAAACTGATCGCAAAGTCACTTGCCGGGCCAGAAATTTCCATTGGTGACCGATCAGATATCGGGCGCAGCCGTCTTGTGTTTTTCCTGTCCCCGGATTGCCCCGTATGCAAAAGCCTGTTGCCTGTCGTTGCCTCTCTCGGCAAGGCCGAACGCAAATGGCTTGATGTGACCTATGCCAGTGACGGCGAAGAAAGCGCCCAGATTGCCTTTGCCGCCAAACATGACCTGCCCCGCGATCAATATGTTCTGTCTGAAGCATTGGGCCGTGGCCTGGGGGTTGCACGCCTGCCCTATGCCGTACTGATTGATGAAGAGGGCAAAATAGCCGCCATGGGCATCGTAAATTCACGGGAACATCTGGAAAGCCTGTTTGAAGCCAAAGAGAAAAAGGTCGCTTCCCTGCAGGAATATATGAAGGCACGGCAAACACCGGCCGCTGATCCCGCGCTTGAAACAAAAGGAGTTTCAATTGGAAAAGTTTGATCAACTCTCGGAACGGTTTACACGACGTATCGCACGCGGCACATCCCGTCGCGGTGTGCTGGCAACACTCAGCGCTGCCCTTCTGGGGGCTGGCGCTATTCCCCTGCTGCCGGTGGCGCGTGCTGCCACTGGCAATACCAACGGATATCCCGGTGTCGCCCCGCAAACAACGGGCAACCCGGAAGACCCTGGTGATCCGACCAGTTGCGACTATTGGCGATATTGCGCCATAGACGGTTTCCTGTGCTCGTGCTGTGGCGGCACGCAAAATGCCTGCCCGCCGGGCACAGAAATGTCGCCCATAACCTGGATCGGCACCTGCCAAAACCCGGCAGATGGCATCAATTACATCATTTCCTATAATGACTGCTGCGGCAAAACCAGTTGCAACCGTTGTTTCTGTAATCGTAACGAGAGCGATAAACCTGTTGTCCGTCCACAAGCCAATAACGACACCAACTGGTGTCTGGGCACCGAAAGCAGCATTTATACCTGCTCAACCGCTGTCATCATCGGCACGGCACTGGAACAATGATGATGTCCCGCTTCGCATGGATTGGCGGTATGGCCCTGCTGATTCTGCTGGGGACCGGCAACAATGTTTTTGCCGAGGAAAATACAGGTGCCAGAATTTATAAACGTTGTGCTGCCTGCCATCTGGCCGACGGTGCCGGTGTGCCCGGTGCCTTTCCCCCCCTTGCAGGCCGCATTGAGCATTTTGCCGCAACGAACAAGGGTCGCGCCTATCTGGTCATGGTTATTTCCAAAGGCCTGGTCGGGCCGCTTGAGATTGATGGTGTCACTTATCGGGGTATGATGCCCGGCCAGGGTAGTACCTTGAAAAATGAAGGAATTACTGAGGTTCTGAATTATATGCTTGAAACATTCCCCGATTTGGCCAACACTTCCGTTATAGCTCCTTTTACAGTTGAAGAAGTTGGCGAAATAACTGCAGCGCATCCGAAAGCCAACGCGCGGACCACTCACGAATGGCGTGACGAACTGGTCGGCTCGGAGACTGTACCATGAGTTTTACACCGGTTTTTGTAACAGTGCTGTTTACCGTTTTTTTTGCAGGCGCGGGCATTGCCAGCGCGAGTTCCGGGAGTCAGGCGCAACAGAACTGGATATTAAACTGTCAGGGCTGTCATCAGGCAGATGGGGCAGGGTCCGAAGGTGGAGCCCCCAATATGGCCGGATTTGTAGGCCGGTTTCTGTCCGTCCCGGGCGGACGTGAATTTCTGGTTCAGGTGCCGGGTGTTGCCTATGCCCCGCTGCCAGATAATGAAGTGGCAGCATTGTTGAACTGGATGCTGCACAAGCTTGATGAAAAGAACATACCCGACAGTTTTTCCGAATATTCGGAAGAAGAAGTCGCCAGACTGCGGAACCATCCACTTGTTGAAGATGCTCCGGCGCGGCGCGCAGAACTGATTGAAGTTATAGAAAGGACTTTGGCCAAGGCTTCAAAATAAAAAGAAACGGGCTGTAAAACTATAAAAGGAACCGCTTAATATTAAGGGAGAGAAAAATGGATATAAGGACCAAACGTAAATCTTTTCTAGTTGCAGGAATTTCATCTCTGGCATTGCTCGGCGGCACATCCGCTGCAATGGCGCAATCATCTGTCCTGATGGAAGAAGTTGTTATTACCGCACAAAAGCGCGAACAGAATATACAGGATGTGGGTATTGCCGTAACCGCGATCAGTGGCAACCAACTGTCACGCCTTGGCATCACCAACGCACAGGAAGTGACGGCAATGGCCCCCGGTGTCAGCACCTTGCAGCCAAACGGTGAGGCCAATTACGCCATTGGCATTCGCGGTGTGGCCAACAACGACTTCACCACAAACGTGGAAAGCCCGATCGCCATATATGTTGACGAGGTTTATATCTCGCAAATGTCAGGTGCCGGATTTTTGCTATTTGATATGGAACGGGTGGAAATTCTGCGCGGACCGCAGGGAACCCTGTTCGGCCGCAACGCCACCGGCGGACTTGTTCAATATGTGACTGTCAAACCCGGCGAAGAATTTGAAGGTTATGGCAGCCTGACTTATGGCAGCTGGAACAGGATAAAGGCACAGGCTGGCGTCACCATGCCGGTTTCTGAAAAAATTTCTACGCGCCTGTCTGTTGCAACCCATCAGGGGGACGGCTATGTGACAAACCGCCTGAGCCCCGAGCGTGACCTGAACAATGCCAACGAATATGCCGGGCGTTTTCAGGTTCTGCTCATGCCAAACGAAAATATAGATGTGCTGCTGAACGCACGTTTCGGGTCGCAGGATATTCGAACCGGTTTCTTCGAATATGAATCAGCCATATTCCCGACCGGTGAAGCAACCCCCGGTGTACCAAACTCAAATCTGGATGGTTATGTCGATCTTGATGACGACAATTTTGCCGGTGATTATGACTTTGAAGGGCATAATGATCTGGAAACATACGGATTTTCCGGAACTGTCAATTGGGACATGGGGTCGGTTAAACTGACCAGCATCACCGATTACCAGTCCGTCAAGCGTGACTATATTGAAGATTCCGATGCTTCCCCCGTTGATTATTTCAACTTCTTCCTGACCACGGATGTAGAACAATTCAGTCAGGAACTGCGCCTGTCGGGTGAAAGTGACCGCTTCAAATGGGTCGCCGGTCTTTATTATCTGGATCTTGATATCAATGATTCAAACGGTGGCATTACCCGTGGCCTGTTTGATGGTCTGGGCTTTACCTCGCTTGGTATCGATCTGGGCATTATCGACTTTGATATCAATGGTCTGGTCAACCCCTACCGGACAACCAGTGAAAGCTGGTCACCCTTTGGTCAGGTTGAATATATGGTCACCAACGAACTGACCCTGATTGGCGGTTTCCGCTGGATTGATGAGAAGAAAACCCACGACTATCGCAATATCCTTTCATTTTTCCCGGCCACTGTCCAGAGCGGGCTGGACCCCAACATTGTCGCAGGCTTTGACGGTGTTGATCCTTATTCAGGCGAGCGGAACGACAGTGAATGGTCAGCCCGGGTTCAGGTTGATTTCCAGCCCAATGACGACACACTTATGTATGCCAGCTGGAACCGGGGTGTGAAATCAGGGGGCTTTAACGCACCCTTGCTGCCAACCCCCGAATATGTCACCGACGGCTTGATGAATTACGGGCCGGAACGCCTTGACGCCTATGAAATTGGTGTCAAATACACATTTGCCGATGGTCGGGCCCGGATCAATGCCGCCGCCTATTATTATGACTATAAGCAGTGTCAGGTCTTCTCCATCATCGGGCTGGATACCTTTACCCTGAACGGCGATTGCAAAAAGCAAGGGCTTTGAAGTTGAAGCCATGGCGTCGCCGGTCACAGGACTGGATCTGCAGGTTGGCCTTGGTTACGTCGATGCTGACGTAGAGCAAGTGCCGGGTGTTACTGTCGATGCGGTCACCCCACTAGGGACAATCAACGCCATTCTGCCAGGGGCGACACTAACCCCTGTTCAGACGCCCAAGTGGAATATCAATGGTCTGATCCGGTATGAATTCCCGGTTGGTGCCGGCTTCATGGCGGTACAGAGCAATGTTGATTACCGCTCGCAGCATTTCTTCACGCTGGTCGGTGCGCCGGTCTCCACCCAGAAAGGCTATGTGCTTGTCAACGCGTCGGTCGCCTATATTGCCCCAAGCGAAGACTGGACCTTGCGCTTCTTCGTCAATAACATCACCGATGAAGAATATCTGGTCCAGACCTTTGACCTGTCCGGCAACATTGATAACGGGGGTCTGTTTGGTCTTGCCGAGCAATATTATGGCAAGCCACGCCACTGGGGTGTGACCGCCAGCTTTAATTTCTGATTTGTTTTAAGCAAACCGGGGTTCATGGCTCGTCAAAAAAGCTGTGGACCCCGATCTTCTTTCAGGACAGAATAGAGAAAATACGGGACGACTTCACACAGGGGATTATGATGACTGATTACAGACTTTTGATTGGTGGCCAGCTTGTTGCCGGTGATATGGAAATGGATGTTGTGAACCCTGCGACGGAGGAGGTTTTTGCGACGGTGGCGCGGGCGTCTGAGGCGCAGGCGCACGAGGCCGTTGCAGCGGCAAAGGCGGCTTTTCCCGCCTGGTCAAAGCTGCCGGTGGCGGATCGTCAGGCAAAAGTTGTGGCGCTGGCCGACGCCCTGAACGCGGCGGCGGATGATTTTGCGCGCTGCCTGACCGGAGAACAGGGCAAGCCGCTGGCGGAAGCCGCTGGCGAGGTTGCCTGGACGGAAGGATATTTACGCTATTACGCCACCCAGGCCCCGTCGTCCCGTGTTATTCAGGATGACGAGAATGGCCGGGTCGAGGCCCGTCGGGAACCTTTGGGCGTGATCGCCGGGATTGTGCCGTGGAACTTCCCGCTGCTGGTGGCGATCTGGAAGCTGGGCCCGGCACTGATTGCCGGCAATACAATCGTGATCAAGCCATCCCCCACAACCCCGGCCACCACCTTGATGCTGGGGGCCTTGTGTGCGGATATATTCCCGGCCGGTGTGGTCAATGTCATCACCGACCAGAATGATCTGGGCCCGGTGCTGACCAGCCATCCGGATGTCGCCAAGGTCGCCTTTACCGGCTCGACCGAGACCGGCCGCAAGATTATGGCCAGCGGCAGTGGCAGCCTGAAGCGGATCACGCTGGAACTGGGCGGCAATGACGCCGCCATTGTGATGGGCGATGTGAATGTCGCCGAGACCGCGCCGAAGCTCTATGGCGGGGCATTCATGAACGGGGGCCAGGTCTGTATGGCGGTCAAGCGCGCCTATGTGCATGAGACCATCTATGACGAGATGTGCGAGGCTTTGGGCAAACTTGCTGACGCGGCCATTGTCGATGACGGCTCGAAACAGGGTACGACACAAGGCCCAAGCCAGAACGAGATGCAGTATAAAAAGGTGCTCAACCTGCTGGAGAGCGCCAAACAGGATGGCAAGATCGTCGCGGGTGGTACCGTGCCCGACCGGCCCGGCTATTTCCTGCGCCCGACCATTGTGCGCGACGTGACCGACGGGGACCGGATTGTCGACGAGGAACAGTTTGGCCCGATCCTGCCGCTGATCAAGTTCTCGAATGTTGATGATGTGGTCAACCGGGTCAATGCGTCTGATTATGGTCTGGGAGGCTCTGTCTGGTCGTCTGATGTGGATCAGGCGGTCGGGATAGCCAACCGGATTGAAAGCGGCACGGTCTGGGTCAACCAGCATGTTACCATTGCGCCCAATATTCCGATGGCAGGTTACAAGCAATCCGGCATCGGGGTGG
This sequence comes from Sphingomonadales bacterium, assembly GCA_965227345.1. Taxonomy (GTDB): domain Bacteria; phylum Pseudomonadota; class Alphaproteobacteria; order Sphingomonadales. The sequence continues at coordinate 2,303,602 of OZ245755.1, read as the reverse complement.
AACAGGCTCAGGAAGGACTGGACGAGTTCACCCAGATGAAGGTTGTCAATATCGCCCGGTAAAACAAAATCAAAAACAAGAGTTACCCTGCATGACCAATATGATGGACTATGATGCAACCCGTGAGGCTTTTGTCTGGTCGCGGCCTGCCCGTTATAACTTTGCCCGGGACTGTATCGACCAGTGGGCGACCGATACCCCGGACAATCGCGCCATGTTGTGGGTTGATGACGCCGGCAACGAGGAGGACATCTCGTTTGCCGGGATCAGCCGCCGGTCAAAAAAAGCTGCCAATATCCTGAAAGACGCCGGGGTGAAACGGGGCGATGTGGTCATCATTATCCTGTCGCGCCAGATCGCCTGGTGGGAAGTGTTGACCGCCTGTATTCGCATGGGGGCGGTGGCGTCCCCGGGCACCACACAATTGTCCCCAAAAGATATTGCCTATCGGGTGGGGGCCGCCAATGCGGTAGCCATTGTCACCGATGAGGGCTGTGCTCCCAAGGTGGACGAGATATATGACAGCTGCCCGGGCCTGCTCGCCCGCATTCTGGTCGGTGGGGCGCGTGAGGGCTGGGTCGATTATGATCAGGCCCTGATACAGGCCTCTGACAATTTTGAGACGGCAGATACGGCAGCCGATGACGAGGCGCTTCTCTATTTTACGTCAGGCACCACCGGGTACCCGAAGATGACGGTTCATGCCCATGGTTACGGGCTGGGTCATGTGACCACGGGCAAATACTGGCTGGACCTGACACCACAGGACCTTCACTGGAACATCTCGGATACCGGCTGGGCCAAGGCGGCCTGGTCGAGCTATTTCGGGCCATGGCTGGGCGGGGCGGGGCTCTTTGTTCACCACACCCCGGGCTTTGACCCGCACGAGACCCTGAACCTGTTCGGACGTTATCCGATTACCACCATGTGCGGCGCGCCGACCATATACCGGATGTTTGTACAGCAGGACCTGTCGAAATATGATTTCAGTACCCTGCGCCATTGCGTGGGGGCGGGGGAGCCTTTGAACCCCGAGATCATCTCGACCTGGAAGAAGGCCACGGGCCTGACGATCCGGGATGGCTATGGCCAGACCGAGACGGTGATCCTGTGCGGGTCTTTTCTGGCGATTGATGTGCGCCCGGGCTCGATGGGCAAGCCGGCACCAGGCATTGATCTGGCAGTGATTGATGAAGCGGGCAATATTGCGCCCCCGGATACGGAAGGGGATATTGCGGTCAAGGTAAAGCCCGAACCTCCGCTTGGTCTGTTCAAGGGCTATCGCGGCGACCCGGAACGGACAGCAGCCTGCTTTAGGGGCGACTGGTATCTGACCGGGGACCGGGCCACACGCGATGCGGATGGCTATTTCTGGTTTGTCAGCCGGTCCGATGATGTGATTCTGTCTGCGGGCTACCGGATTGGGCCGTTTGAGGTGGAAAGCGCCCTGATCGAGCATCCGGCCGTGGCGGAAAGTGCCGTCGTCTCCAGCCCCGACCCGACCCGGGGCGAAGTGGTCAAGGCCTTTGTGGTGCTGGCCTCTGGTCATACCGCCAGCGACGACCTCGCCAAAGAGTTGCAGACCCATGTGAAGACAGTGACCGCGCCCTATAAATACCCCCGCAAGATCGAATTCGTCGAAACACTCCCCAAAACGGTCTCGGGCAAAATCAGACGCATCGAACTCAGAAACAAGGAATGGGGGAAATAAGGAGAAGAGTTAGCCTTTAAAAACCTCTCTCCGATGATAATTTAGAAATTGCTGATGTGGTTGAAGATCAAGCCGAGGTGGCAGCAATAAACGATGATTACCGCCTAATAGTCGGTTCACTGTATCCGGGATGCGACCTTTCGCAAGCAACAAGCCATAATCTTCATCTACAGATATTAGCCCACGATCAAACATCCAGTGAATAGTTCCAGACAATGCGATGCCATTCCTGACGCTATCTGGCCCCTTGTCTGCAACAGGACGAATATGGGCGGCCTGAACTTCTGAACGACCACCTCCGTTAATAATTTTAAGGCCTGTCATTGCACAGGTATCACTATAAGCACTTTTTACTAATGCAGAGAATGCCTTATCTCTAAATGGTCGAGAAACAAGCTGCTCCACAATTTTACGATCTTGCTCCAAAGGCACATCATATAGAAATTCAGATTGGGTTTCAGAAAAGCCCGAAAAATAGCGAGGCTGTTCCTCTATTGAACTCCTACGATTCCTACGTTCTGCCTCAGGCTCTAGTATATTTTTAAGGCCCGTCTGAATAATCAGATCGTATTCCTTATCAGGTATACTTCTAACTGCGTGTCCAAAAACACCCCGATTTGTTGATCCATCATCTTTCTCAAGCTTGCTTTCGTAATATCCGGTCTCCACCTTAAATGGCACTGCGCGAGTAAAAGCGGTGAAATTGGAAATTTGAGCGTAATAATGATCAGGCAATATTGGATCAGCGACAATACTTTCAACGCGTGCCGTTGCAAAATAAGCTTGTCGTCCGCCACTACTTGATAAATCACCAGTTGATCTTCGCGGTTCGTAATAAATAATCCAGTCGTTAACTGCTGCATTTACTCGATTGAGATAGATTTTTGGAAAGTGGTACCGAAATTCCGGCAAATCGTCATATACGGGGGAAACCTTCGTAGTGAATACGGCTTTGGTCATACGCAGGCTCTCGTCACATAATTTACTTCATGACTCTACATTGGAAGATCACTGCAGTCTAGCAGGACACGCCATTCACCAATTGAATACCTTTCCTCGCTAAAATCCCGGGTTGTACTTGGGGCTTTGGCTACAACCTGCCATTGACCCACCCGTAACCCGCCGCCCGCGTGCCTGGCGATATTTGTAGGGGGTCATACGTGCCCAGAATTCCTGCACTGGATGGACTACGTGCACTGGCAGCGTTGCTTGTTGTCGGATTTCACGCCAGGTTCCCCCTGCTGGCGGGCGGGTTTATTGGTGTGGACATCTTCTTTGTCCTGAGCGGTTTTCTGATTACTTCCCTGCTTGCCACCGAATTTGATAACCACGGCCAGATTTCTTACTTCCGGTTCTGGGCGCGCAGGCTGGCGCGGCTATATCCGGCATTATTGTTGATGCTTGTCGTCTTTGCGATAACGGCGCCGTTTCTGTTCCCGGAGGCTGACGTGCTTGCCGAGCTCACACTGACCGGGCTGTATCTGTCAGATTATACCATTGCTTTTACCAAAATTCCCGATTTGATGCAGCATAGCTGGTCCCTTGCCGCCGAGATGAAGTTTTATCTGCTATGGCCCCTTGTTGTTACAATGCTTTGCCGGTTGCACCGTCACCATGCGATTGCCGCGCTGACAATATTATTTATCTCAGCAACGGCATGGCGGATGGGTGTGTATCACTATGAAGGCTGGAACAGAGCCTATTACGCGTTTGATACGCGCATTTCAGGCCTGGTTCTGGGCAGCTTGCTTGCCATGATTAAATGGCGCCCCGGCAAGAACACGGGCGATATTCTGGCGGCCCTTGGTTTGAGCATCATATTCATCGCTGCGGCAAGGTTCGAATTTTACCGGTCTCCCGACATTAACCTCGGTATTCTGCTGGTAGAAACGGGCGCTGCCGCAGTCATAATCGCCATACTGGTGCCCGGTACACGAACTGGTGCCCTGCTGGCGCACCCGGCGCTGGTGAAAGCGGGCTTGTGGTCCTATGGCTGGTACCTGTGGCATTACCCGGTCGCACGCCTTTTCCGGGACCATTTCGACAATATCACATCATTTCTGCTGATCGCGATCATCAGCCTGATCTGCGCGGCACTCAGCTATGAACTGGTGGAAAAGCGCGCCACCCACTGGCTTCAGGGGCGCATTCCCAAAAGCAGCCGCTTCGCATTCCCGGTCAGCAAAGACTTTTAGACCGGGCAACGACATGCTAACGTTGTCGCGTTCCCGTTTGATATGTCGACGTGAAAGCACGCATATGAAAGCCATTTATTACGAAGAGTTTGGACCTGCCGACGTGTTAAAGCCGGGCGATTTGCCCATGCCGCAACCAAAAGCGGGGCAGGTTCTTGTTCGTGTCGCGGCCGCGGCCGTGAACCCGATTGATCGCAGACTTCGGGCCGGCGAGTTAAAAGACTATTTCCAACGGGAATGGCCAATTATACCCGGATGGGATTTTTCCGGCCGAATTGCAGAAATTGGTGATGAGGTAACGGGCTGGGAAGTTGGGGACGACGTGGTGGGACTGGCCTTCAGCTGGTTCCTGCATGGTGGTACCTACGCCGAATATGTCGCTGTTGACGTCACCGCCATTGCGCGCAAGCCGGAAGACATGTCCTTTGCTGAAGGGGCCGCCTTACCTCTGGTCAGCCTTACAGCATGGCAGGCGCTGGTCGAATATTCAGAGCTGAAAGCAGGCCAGACAGTGCTGATAGAGGCTGGTGCAGGCGGGTTGGGCAGTGCAGCCATCTCTATTGCCAAATATCTTGGGGCCACAGTTTATACCACGGCCCGCGCCCACAACACGGCATACCTTACCGCACGGGGTGCAGACTGCGTGATTGATTACAGCACGTCAAATTATGTTGATGTTATTCGAACACGCGAGCCATCAGGGCTGGACGTCGTACTGGGATCATTAAGTCATGACGACGCCATTCGCGCGGCAATACATCTGGTCAAGGCCGGAGGAGCTGTCCCCTATATGAACAATGACCCGCCAGATATGCCTGAAATATCCGGCAAGAATATCAAGACAGAATTCCTGCACCATCGTGCGGACGGTAAAAGCCTTGGTGACCTGATGACACTGTATGCAACCGGCAAACTGATGTTGCCGCACATAGAGGTGATGACACTGGATCAGGCTGCCGAGGCACATATACGTTCCGAAAGTGCGACCACCCGGGGGAAAATCGTTCTGCACGTTCAGGACATCTGACAATCTGACAGGAAAAACCGCCTTTTCCGTTAATATAACGGTTGTTCCCCTGATATGATGATACCAACCGCCATTTTGGTGAAAGACAATAGAAGTCTATTCTTTTCTCTATTGTTTGGGCGGTTGATATGTCTGATTTTACCTTGTGGCTTCGGGATGAAACCCGGCAAACGGAAAGCCGCACTCCCCTGATGCCTGAAGGGGCCAAAGAACTCATTTCCCGGGGCATTGACGTGGTTGTTGAACGGTCAACCCGACGCATCATACCCGATCAGGCCTATGTTGATGCAGGCTGTTCTCTGGTGAACCCCGGGGAATGGATAAACGCGCCGAAAAACGCCGTTATTCTGGGATTGAAGGAACTTCCGGCCACGCCCGCAGCCCTGAGACATACACATGTATATTTTGCCCACGCCTACAAAAGGCAAAGTGGCTGGCGAAAACTGCTGAGCCGGTTTGTTGCCGGCAGTGGTACATTGCTTGATCTGGAATATATGGTTACCCCGGAGGGGCGGCGTGTAGCAGCCTTTGGATACTGGGCCGGATATATGGGGGCCGCGCTCAGCCTGATCCAGTGGTATGATCGAACGACAGGGGTGCCATCCGCTCTGGACGAAGGCCTTGCCCCTTTCGCCAATGCAGCGGCCATGGATGAGTTTATAAATTCCCGCAAAACCGTTGCCGACAAACCCAGGGTGCTCATCATCGGAGCCAACGGCCGTAGCGGCCAGGGCGCCGCTGACATATGTCGGCATCATGGCATGGTACCAACGTTATGGGGACGCAATGAAACGATGCTTCTGGACCGGCGCAAGATCCTCGACCATGACATACTGGTCAATTGTGTGTTTGTAGACCGGGACATAGCCCCTTTTGTCCGGCCTCATGACTTGACTGAAAACACCCGCCTTGGTGTCATCTCCGACGTCTCCTGTGATCCGCTCAGCAAGTTTAATCCCCTGCCGCTTTATCGAAAGCCAACCAGTTGGCAACAACCCTTTCTGACGATTGATCAGAATGGCGCAAATGTTGATCTGATTGCCATCGACAATCTGCCAGCCTTGTTGCCGAGGGAATCCAGTATAGAGTTTTCGTCCCTGCTGCTACCCTATCTGAAAACGCTTGGCGCGCAGGGTCACGATCCGGTCTGGCAAGCCACAGAGCAAGCCTTCAGGAAGGCCTGTCGCGAAAAAGATGCACATCGGTTTCAGAGCAGTCATCAACAACAACATGTCGTGTGAGTACAGGTTATGAATAACAAACAGTCTGTTCACTGGGTCGGCGCGGGGCTTTCTTCAGGCCCCGGCATTGTTGATCTGGCCAATACATTCAGCCGGATTACCGTCTGGGACACAAACACAGCCAATGCCATAGCCTTGCGGGAACACCTGAAGCCAGGCGGCAATATAGAAGCGCTGGAACTTGACCTGAATTGCCCGCGCTCTGTCGCAAATTTTTCTGCCTGCCTGAATACGGGCGATGTTGTTGTCTCGATGCTGCCCGCCTCGCTCCATGTTCAACTGGCAGAAATTGCCATCGAACAGGGAGCAAACCTTGTCACATCCAGCTATCTGTCCGACGAGATGCTTTCTCTGGATGTTGCTGCACGCGAAAAAAATGTTTCTGTTGTCAACGAGGTTGGGCTGGATCCCGGCATTGATCACCTGTTTGCCCATTTGCTGGTTGAGGCTGCGAACAGGGACGGGTGTCTGGGCAAGGGATACGAGATTGACTTTGTATCTTATTGTGGTGGCGTCCCCGTTGAACCAACGGACTTTACCTATAAATTCAGCTGGACACCGCTTGGGGTTCTTGCGGCATTGAAAAACGAAGCCCGCATGATCAAAGACGGCCGGACAAGCATTGTCGCCAAAGCCTGGGAAGCCGTCACCAACCTGAATGTAAACGGCGAAACCTTCGAGGTTTATCCAAATCGAAACAGCCTGCCATATGTGAAGGAATACGGGCTGGAGGGTGAGAAAAACCTGAACCTTTTTGTTCGCGGCACGTTACGTCTGGAAGGTTGGAAAAGCGCCTGGAAAGATGTTTTGAAACAAGTCGATACGTCTGAAACCGCTGCATTGAAACCCCTGTCAGACAAACTGTGGCAGGATCATCGGTACGGGGCCCGGGAAAAAGACCGGGTTGTGCTTTATGTTGCAATGACGGTCCGCCATGAAGGGTGTGATATCTGGTCGGGTGCCATGTCACTGGACGAGACAGGCTGTGGCTGGCGCTCTGCAATGGCGTCAACGGTCTCCCTTACCGTCGCCCAGGCTGTGCGCGCCGTCATGGCCGGGCGCATGCCCCGGGGTGTTCACGCCGGTGTTTCCGACACTGAAGAAGCATCACGCTGGCTGGCTGGCCTTGAACAGAAAGGCCTGACCATAAAAAAAGAAATACCGGCTGGCTCCGGGCGGAAGGCCAGCTAGGGTCAGGACCCTGGTTTCACCTGTTTACACACTTAACGACAATTCGTCGCCGACCACCCGAACCTTCACCGTTTCGGCGTCCCTGATCTTGCCATCCAGTATCATTTCAGCCAGCTTGTCCTGAAGATGACGCTGGATGGCACGCTTCAGGGGCCGGGCACCATAGACCGGATCATATCCGGCTTTCCCCAGCCATTCCCGTGATTCATCGTCAAGGTCCAGCGTGATCTTGCGATCTTCCAGCCGCTTCTGCAGCCGGGCAATCTGGATATCGACAATTCCCGCCATATGACTGCGGCTCAGACGGTGGAACATAATCACTTCATCCAGCCGGTTCAGGAACTCCGGCCGGAACGCCGCCCGTACAACCTCCATCACCTGATCCCGGACCCCGGATACATCTTCATCTTCGCCTTGCGACGCCAGAATATCGCTGCCCAGATTGGAGGTCAGGATAATCAGTGTGTTCCTGAAATCAACCGTTCGGCCCTGTCCATCCGTCAGGCGACCGTCGTCCAGCACCTGAAGCAGAATATTGAACACATCGGGATGTGCCTTTTCAACCTCGTCAAACAGGATCACCTGATAGGGACGACGACGAACCGCTTCCGTGATAACGCCACCTTCTTCATATCCCACATATCCGGGCGGTGCCCCTATCAGCCGGGCTACGGAATGTTTCTCCATGAATTCCGACATATCAAGGCGGATCATGGCCGTTTCATCATCAAACAGAAAGAGCGCCAGCGTTTTTGTCAATTCGGTTTTGCCCACTCCTGTAGGCCCCAAAAACAGGAAAGACCCAATCGGCCGTGATTCATCCTGCAATCCCGCCCGCGCCCGCCGAACAGCCTTCGCCACGGCGGTCACAGCTTCGTCCTGGCCAATAACACGGTTGCCCAGCAGTTTCTCCATCTGCATCAGCTTCTCGCGTTCACCGGTCAGCATCTTGTCGACGGGAATACCGGTCCAGCGCGAAACAACGGCCGCAATATCTTCTTCCGTAACTTCTTCGCGCAGCAAGCTGTCATCACTGTCCACAGGTCCTGCCGCCAGTTTCTTTTCCAGATCCGGAATCAGGCCATAGGCCAGTTCCCCGGCCCGGCCCAGATCACCGCGTCGCTGCGCCTGTTCAAGTTCTATCCGGGCAGCATCCAGCTGTTCTTTCACGTTCCGTTCGTCGGAAATCTTGCCCTTCTCGCTTTCCCAGCGGACAGTCAATTCAGCCGACTTTTGTTCCAGCTCGGACAGTTCTTTCTCAAGCTTGTCCAGCCGGTCCCGGGACGCATCGTCCTTTTCCTTTTTCAGGGCTTCACGTTCAATTTTAAGCTGGATAATCTTGCGGTCCAGTTCGTCAAGTTCGGTTGGCTTGGAGTCAACCTCCATACGCAGTCGGCTGGCCGCCTCATCCATCAGGTCAATTGCCTTGTCCGGCAAAAACCGATCCGAAATATAGCGGTTCGACAAGGTTGCCGCCGCGACAATCGCACCATCTGTTATGCGAATACCGTGATGCAGTTCATACTTTTCCTTCAACCCGCGCAGGATGGAAATACTGTCGGCTACGGTTGGCTCGGCAACCATAACGGGCTGAAAGCGCCGCTCAAGTGCGGCATCCTTCTCAACATACTTCCGGTACTCATTGAGCGTTGTGGCGCCAATACAATGCAAGCGCCCCCGGGCAAGCGCAGGCTTCAGCAGATTGGAGGCATCCATCGCGCCTTCGGAAGCGCCGGCACCCACCAGCGTGTGCATTTCATCAATAAACACAATGATCTGTCCTTCAGAAGCTTCCACTTCCTCAAGGACTGCTTTCAGCCGCTCTTCAAACTCACCACGATATTTGGCACCTGCAATCATGGAGCCCATATCAAGTGCAATGATTTTCTTTTCCCGCAAACCTTCCGGCACATCACCATTGGCGATGCGCAGGGCAAGACCTTCGGCAATCGCGGTCTTGCCGACGCCCGGCTCGCCGATCAGCACCGGGTTGTTTTTGGTGCGCCGCGACAGGACCTGAATAGTGCGCCGAATTTCCTCGTCCCGACCAATCACAGGGTCCAGCTTGCCTTCCCGCGCAGCATTGGTTAAATCGCGCCCGTATTTCTCCAGCGCGTCATATGTATTCTCAGCCGAGGCACTGTCGGCCTTTCGCCCTTTACGCACATCGTTGATCACCTGATTGAGTTTCTGGGCCGTGACCCCGGCATCTTTCAGAATTTTGGCGGAAGGTGTGCCTTCGGCAAGTGCCAGCGCCTGTAAAATACGCTCTACCGCAACAAAGGAATCGCCAGCCTTCTCGGATAATTTGGTCGCGCTTTCAAATAAACGGGCTGTTTCTGGTGCCAGATAGACCTGCCCGGCACCACTTCCCTCGACCGCGGGTATCTTTTTCAGCTGTATTTCCGCATCCTGAAGCACCTGTTTTGCATCGCCACCAGCCGCACCAATAAGCTTCGCGGCCAGCCCTTCCCTGTCATCAAGAAGCACTTTCAGCAGGTGTTCCGGGGTGAAACGCTGATGGTTCGACCGAAGCGCCAGTCCCTGAGCGGACTGGATAAATCCTTTCGAACGATCAGTGAACTTTTCGATATCCATAATATAACCTCATGCTTCCTCATATGTATCCGGGTTCAGAATGCACCATGCGAGGACTTGTTTCATTGATTCTCATCAAATCGAATATGGACTTCAGATAGTGTTGCTGTTTTACAACACAAGGGCCAACCCCAAATTTAAACAAAAAAAACCGGACCCAAATGGATCCGGCTTCCTTTTATACGCGATATATACGCTGCGACCATCAGATCAACAGATTTTCCTTTTCAGCCGCCGCCTTGGGCTCATCAGTTGCCGCTTTACGCGGCCGACCACGGCGCTTTGGTTTTACCTCGACCGTAACATCCCCGGTTTTTTCTGTTACCGGGGCGCTGGCCTTTGGCTTTTCCGCTACTGGCCGGGCGGCAGCGTCTTCGGCGGCAACAGCAGGCTTGCGTGGCCTGCCCCGCCGAGGCTTGTTCTCACCAACCGGTGGCGACGACGCGTTGGCGTCTGCTGCAACAGGGGTCACGCGGCGCGGTGTTGCTGCTTCAGTTGCAGTAACAGGTGTTGAATCTGTGTTACCAACCTCTGAATTATTCCCCTGATCACCAGACGGCACAACACGGTCATGTTTATGTTCCCGGCGCGGACGCGGCACACGACGAGGCGGCGCATCGTTTCCGGAATCAGCTGAATCAGAAGGCGCCGCGGCATGACCGTTCGATTCGCCATTCCTGTTCGGCGACCCATTCAGCGCCTGTTCGTTATGATCTGACTCATTTGGCCGGTCGCGCTGCTGCTCACGTGCAGCTTCACGCCGTGCAATCTGCTCAGCCTCAGCACCGGCAATTTCCGCGGCAATACGACTATAATGGTCGGCATACTGGGAAAAGGCTTCGGCAAGCGTCCGGTCCGCTGAAATAAATTCCCGCGCCAGGCCCTTATACCGTTCTGCCAGCTGTGCCGCCGTACCCCGGTTTTTTCCATCGGGCCCGTGGCTGTCATACTGACGGTTAGGGTTCGAGCTTCCGTTACGAGCTTGCTGATTATTAGGTGAGCGGCCACCGGAAGTCCCTCTACCGCCCTGATTCCGATTATTTCCGGTTCTACCCCGGGGTCGCCGTGAGTTTTGACTCTGTCTCATATACTATTTTGTCAAATGTGCCGCTGTCTACTTATGTTGCCTGAAACAGTCTTATCGGCTGTATCGGCAACGGCCTTCCGACAGTGCGGTTAAAATTTGATTTTGGAGGTAAATCGTTTTAGCTGAATATCCCAGCCCATTGCAAATTCATGCCCATGCACAGTAACGCGCAGTTCTTTATTTTCCAACTATTATTTTCAAATATTGTGCATTTCTGTCCAAACGCCTTGTCCCGGCCCTTCGTGCGATATGTCCCGGTTTATGACATCATGCCATAAAGCGGGCCGCTACACACCGCTGAACCCCCGAAAGGTCGGCATAAATTTTTATATCAGTTGCGGGCTCGTCCTGACATAACGCCACTACATCCCCGGCCTGCCCCGCGCCCACCTCGAAGAAGGCATAACCTCCCGGTACAAGTAATCGCTGTGCTTCAGGTACAAGAATACGGTATGCATCAAGACCATCCTCGCCCCCGTCCAGCGCCAGACGAGGTTCATGCTCACGCACTTCCTGCTCAAGGTTCTTAATATCCGTCGCCCGGATATAGGGCGGATTGGACACAATAAGATCGAACGCATGGTCGCAGCAGGCTGTTGCCCAACCAGCACGCATAAAATGCGCCCGGTTTGCAAGGTTCAGCGCAACCGAATTCTCAACTGCCATGTTTAGTGCCCGATCGCTCAGATCAATTCCTGTCCCCCAGGCATTTTCCAGTTCCGCCAGTAACGTCAGCAAAAGACAGCCGGTGCCGGTGCCAAGATCCAGAAGGCGCAACGGGGATTTTCGGCTGATACCCCGGCGGTCCAGCGTTTCAAGCACCGCTTCAATCAGGCTTTCACTATCCGGACGAGGGGACAGCGTATCTGCCGTCACCTTGAACGGCAGACTCCAGAACTCCCGGTATCCGATAATCTGCGAGACCGGTTCATGCGCTGACCGGCGCGCCAAAAGCTCTTCATACAGCCGGGCTTGCGCAAGGGTCGGCTTGCGGTCAGGCTCGGTCAAAAGAGCCAGACGATCAATACCGATAACATGCGCCAGCAATACTTCGGCGTCCAGAACAGGCATGCCAACCCCTGCCGCCTTCAGTCTTGCACGGGCATCGCGCAGCAGCGCTGAACATGGCAGGGACCCGGTCATTAATATTCGCTATTCAGTTCCGCCAGCAGGGATGCCTGATCTTCCGTGATCAATGCGACAATCACCTCGTCCAGCGCCTCACCCGTCAACACCTGATCCAGTTTGTAAAGCGTCAGATTGATGCGATGGTCCGTGACCCTGCCTTGCGGAAAATTATAGGTTCTGATCCGTTCCGACCTGTCGCCTGACCCAACCTGGGTTTTACGCTGGGCGGCACGCTCGGCTTCCTTCCTGGACCTCTCCATCTCGAAAATACGGGCGCGCAAAACCTTCATGGCCTTTTCCCGGTTCTTGTGCTGGGATTTTTCATCCTGTTGCTGCACCACAATACCCGACGGAATATGCGTAATGCGTACCGCGCTATCGGTTGTGTTGACCGACTGGCCCCCCGGACCACTGGCGCGAAAGACATCGATCCGCAGGTCCTTGTCTTCTATTTTAACGTCTATTTCTTCCGCTTCGGGCATCACCGCAACGGTTGCTGCCGACGTATGAATACGGCCCCCGGTTTCGGTGACAGGTACACGCTGGACCCGATGGCCGCCGGATTCATACTTCAGGCGCGCAAAAACACCCTTTCCAGACACCGAGGCGATGATTTCCTTATATCCCCCCAGATCATTCGTGGAGACGCTCATGGCTTCAAACTTCCAGCCCTGCACTTCTGCATATCGCTGATACATACGATACAGGTCACCGGCGAACAGAGCCGCTTCATCCCCCCCGGTTCCAGCCCGAATTTCCAACAGGGCGTTGCGGTCATCTGCGGCATCTTTCGGCAGCAGCATAATCTGTACCTGATGGACCAGCTCGGGCAGCTTCTCTTTCAATTCATATAATTCAGTCTCGGCAAGCGCCCGCATTTCACGGTCTGACTCACCATCATCCATCATCGCCTGCAGGTCTTCAATTTCGGCATTCATGGCTTGCAGGGCATTCGATGCCTCAATCACCGGGCCCAGATCGGCATATTCCTTTGACATATTGGCAAAGTCTTCACCGCTTAATCCCTCGCTCTGCGACATCGCATGTTCAAGATAGGCGTGGCGTTCAGCAAGCTGGGCAAGTTTTTCTTTGGGGATCATCAGATCAGGCTCCGGTCAAACGAATGAGTCAAAAAAGGCTTCCGTCAGACGGGTACGCTAAAAAAAGGGTATGACATGGGCTGTGATATCATCCAGCGCAATTTCCGTCTGGTCGCCGGAATCCAGATCCCTGACCATGGCCACGCCCCGTGCCAGTTCTTCATCCCCCAATATAATCGCGATACGGGCGTTAAACTTGTTAGCTCGCTTCATGCGTTTGCCCAGATTGCCACGGTACCCCATCTCGACAGACAGGCCCTTCCGGCGCAATTCATGCGCTATTTTCTCTGCCTGAACCTGAGCACTGTTCCCAACAGGAATAACCGCCGCCGGGCGCGTTACAGGCATATCTTTCCGGATCAGCATGGACAGACGTTCAATGCCAGCTGCCCAGCCCACGCCGGGCGTCGCAGGCCCGCCAAGCTGCTCTACAAGGCCATCATAACGCCCGCCAGCCAGTACCGTGCCCTGTGCGCCAAGGGCGGTGGTGGTAAATTCAAACGCGGTGTGGCAATAATAATCAAGACCCCGGACCAGCCGTGGATTAATCACATAAGGGATTCCAAGCGTATCAAGGCCCGCCCGCACAGCCGCAAAAAAGTGCGCGGATGCCTCATTCATGGACGCTGTCATGTCCGGTGCCTGGGCAACAATTTTTTTATCGCCCTCGTCCTTCGAATCCAGAATACGCAGCGGGTTTGCTTCCAGACGCTTTAAACTGTCTTCACTCAACCCGGCCTTGTGCTTCTCGAAAAAGTCGATCAGAACACCGCGGTATGCCTGACGGCTTTCCACATCGCCCAGCGTGTTGATCTCCAGCACAACCTGATCGCCCAGCCCAATCTCGGTCAGAAGGTCGTATGCCAACGCCAGTAATTCAATATCAGCCTGAGGTTCCGCAACCCCGAGAATTTCTGCATCAAGCTGGTGAAACTGGCGCAAGCGGCCTTTCTGCGGGCGCTCATGACGGAACATCGGCCCGTAACCATAAAACTTGCAGGGTGCGTTTTGCATCATGCCGCCTGAAATGAACGCCCGGGCGATACCGGCGGTATATTCAGGGCGCAGGGTCAGCATGTCACCGCTACGATCTTCAAAAGTATACATCTCCTTGGTCACAACATCAGTTGTATCGCCAAGGCTGCGTTTAAACACATCTGTAAATTCGAAAACTGGCGTTTGAATTTCGCCCATGCCATACCGTTCGGCAATCTGGCTGAATGTGTTTGTAATATATCTGAACCGACGATTTTCGTCGGGCAATATGTCGTGTGTGCCGCGCACAGGCTGAATTCGCGCCGCCATGTTATCTCCCTGGTTTTTTTAGGAAGCCCTGATCAGGGACTCCGTATCCGGTTTTAATGCTTCATTTGCCTCAATTTCCAGGGCCTTCTTCTCGACCAGGTCCACAATATGATCAACCAGTGCGGCATCCTTGATCTTGTGGTCTGTCATGCCGTTAAGATAAACCATGTGATTGCCATTGCCCCCGCCGGTAAGGCCTATATCCGTTTCCCGCGCTTCTCCCGGACCATTCACAACACACCCGATAATTGAAAGCGTCAATGGCGTTGAAATATGGGCCAGACGCGCCTCCAGGGTCTCGACTGTTTTGATCACCTGAAACGCCTGCCGGGCACAGGACGGACATGAAATAATACGAACACCCCGATGACGCAGATTGAGCGCTTTTAAAATCTCGAAACCGGCCTTGATTTCCTCAACGGGTTCCGCCGACAGCGAAACCCTGATTGTGTCACCAATACCCGCCCAAAGCAGCATACCCATGCCGATTGATGATTTGACCGTGCCGGTCTTCAACCCGCCTGCTTCGGTAATACCCAGATGAAGCGGATAATCACAAGCGTCTGCCAGTCCCTGATAGGCGGCAACAGCCAGAAACACATCTGACGCCTTGACGCTGATCTTGAAATTGAAAAAATCGTTGTCTTCAAGAATGCGCGCATGATCCAGGGCACTTTCAACCATGGCCTCGGGGCAGGGTTCGCCATATTTTTCAAGCAAGTCGCGCTCCAGTGACCCCGCATTCACACCGATGCGCATCGAACATCCATAATCCCTGGCGGCCTGAACAACTTCTTTCACACGGGCTGCCGACCCGATATTCCCCGGATTAATCCGCAGACAGGCAGCACCGGCTTTTGCCGACTCGATAGCCCGCTTGTAGTGAAAATGAATGTCGGCAACAATCGGCACATTCACCGCCTTGACAATGTCATGCAAGGCTGCCGTGCTCTCCTCGTCCGGACACGACACCCGCACAATATCAGCACCAGCCTCTTCCAGTCCGCGAATCTGTTCAATCGTGGCCGCAGCATCGCTCGTCAGGGTGTTGGTCATCGACTGGACCGAAATTGGCGCGTCACCCCCTACGGGTATATTGCCAACCATAATCTGCCGGCTTTTGCGTCGTTCAATATCGCGATATGGGCGAATACTCATGATCAATTCTTCATCGGGTAATAAATGAATGGCACGGCCAGTGTTTGTCTAATTGACTTGCACGGCCATAAAATGCGCAATCATCACCTGAATCGCAAGGGGAAAGGTTAAAATACAAGGGAAATAGAGCGGAATAAGTCGACTATTTCGCCAGAAGCCGCTCAGCATTCAGGGAAACTTGCTGTTTAACGGTGCCGACACCGCCCACGGGCTGGATTTTTTCCCCATCAACAAGAATATCCAAAGCCCCTGCATTACCGGTTGTCAGAAACATGCCTTCCTTTTTGGGAGCGGTAAACTTTTCACCGGCACGCAACACGCGGTCTATCAGCACATTATCCGCTGCGTCGACAATCCGGACATAGGAATCCGCACTTGCCCGCAATACCACCGAACCCACATATGGTTCGACAGCCGGAGCCGGAGCAACGGCGGCAGGAACAGGGGCGGCGGTGACAGCTTCAGGTTCAGGCGTCACAGGCAACCCCGCCAGCACCGGCTTGCTAAAATCTTTCTTTTGAGGCAACGGTTCAGTCTTTTGGAGCAAAGGTTCGGGGTTCAGGGTATCATTGACGGCAGCCACAAGTTGTTCACCTTCAATGCCGTCATGTTCGGACCCAAGAAATGTCCAGGCGCCAAAGGCACCAACGCCAAACAACAGAATAATCGCAGCGACCGCCCCAGGAGGAATACGCCCGTCATTCATGGGCTCGGGGAAAACCAGCTCCGGCGTACACTTTTCCTTGCCAATCATGCCCTTGTATCGCGAGACCAGCTCTTCAGCATCCAGTGACAAATATTGCGCGTAATTTCGCAAAAATCCGGTGACATACGCAACGCCCGGCAGACGACTGAAGTCATCGTCTTCCAGTGCTTTTAACAAATGCGCACGTACACAGATTATTTCTGATATTTCGTCCAGAGACTTGTTCGTCTGCTTTTCACGGGTCGCCCGCAGGATGGTACCGATCGAAGGGGCAAAATCCACCGCGGAATCGTCAGCCAGCAAATTATCAGAACTCTGACTTGAGGCTGCTTCGGCGAATTTCGATAGATCGGTCATATCTTCATGATCCAGACTGCAACGTAAAAAATCAAGTACCACGGCTCCGACATTATGCCGGTGGCCTGAACTCCTCCCATACAGAAATCTATAATGATTTTTATGTTGTAATTGTTCGCCCCACCCTTTGCGACTCCACGTCTTCAAAAGGTCTCACACACGAGTCAAAAATCAATTAACGACTTGAGTCAATAGAAAATTTATATTTGGGTGGGAATTGCACAATATAAAACAGGGGCTTACAGAGCGATTCCATGGTCCTTTGCGAAGGTTAGCAGCTTACCCCTTAAACTGTGGTCATTTAATTTAAGCAAGCTTTTGAGATACGGTTCCAACTGACTGATATCCAGGCTTCTGACCATCGCCTTCAACGGACCAACCGCCGCCGGAGAAATTGAAACACGTCTAAGCCCGAGACCGAATAAAGCCATTGCTTCCAATGGCTTGGACCCCATTTCACCACACAGGTTCACCGGTACTTCATGTTGCCTGCATATGTCGACAATTGACTTTATAAAACGAAGCATTGCCGGGGACAACGGATCATAGCGAGAGCTCAGTTTAGGGTTCCCCCGATCGCAGGCAAAAAAGAACTGCATCAGATCATTGCTGCCGATAGATACAAAATCGACAAAGGGCAAAAGATTCTCGAGTTGCCAAACGATAGAGGGCACTTCAAGCATCGTTCCGATCAATATTTTTTCTGGTGGCGTGTGACCGATTCGCGCCACGCGGTCAATTTCTGTCTGGACAATGCCGCGCGCCGCGCGAAACTCTGCAACCTCGGCCACCATGGGAAACATGATCCGCAATTCCCGCCCGGACGCTGCTTGCAAAAGTGCCCGCAACTGGTATCGCAACAAGGCCGGTCTGTCCAGGGCAACGCGGATCGCGCGCCAGCCCATGGCCGGATTTTCTTCATTGTCATGGGCCATGAAACTGACAGGCTTGTCGCCGCCGATATCCAGTGTCCGGAAGACGACCGGGCGGCTGCCTGCCGCATCCAGGACCTGCGCGTAAAACTCTGTCTGGGTTTCCAGTTTGGGCAATGCCGCGCTGACCATAAACTGAAACTCTGTCCGGAACAGGCCAATACCCTGCGCGCCGGAGGCATCAAGATTGGGCAGGTCTATCGTCAGGCCGGCATTCATGAAAATTTCAATGTCTATACCATCTTTAGTCTCGGATGGCAGATCCCGCAACTCTTCATAGGCGGCCAGCCTGGCCGCACGGACATTGATATTTTCCCGATAAGATTGCAGCACTTCGGGCGCGGGCGAGATATATACAATACACCCGTCACCATCCACAATGATGGTTTCTCCCGGCTCAATACGTGAAACAACACTTCCCAGGTGCCCCATCAGCGGAATGCCCAAAGCACGGGCCACAATGGTGACATGCGCTGTTGGAGAGCCTTCCTGAAGAATAACACCCTTCAACTTGCTTCTGTCATATTCCAGTAATTCGGCAGGCCCAAGAGACCGCGCGACCAGTATGGCACTTTCCGGCAACCTGTCTCCTGCAGCTGTTTCCGGGGTCCCGACCAGATGGCGTATCAGCCGGTTGGAAAGGTCATCAAGATCACTCAGCCGTTCTCTCAGATAGCTGTCATGAGACGCCATCATCCGTTTCCGGTTCTCGACCTGAATACGCTCGACGGCAGCCTCGGCAGTCAAGCCACTTTCAATGACATCAAATATTTTTTTCTGCCAGCCGTGGTCGGACGCAAACATCCGGTACACATCCAGAATTTCCCGATGTTCGCCACTTTCAAGGTCGTCTGCACCAAAAAGACTGTCGATCTGCAAATGCAGGTTTTTAAGCGCTTCTGACAGTCGCTTGCGTTCGTGGCTGGTGTCTTCGGCCAAATGCCGCGCAATCAACACGACCGGCTGATGCAGAATAGCAGTACCAACGGCGATGCCCTCGGCCAGCATGGTACATTCAAAGCCAGGTGTTGCCGCCCGCTCCAGTGTGCCCTCATGAACCTCGTCCGGGTCGATAAGTTCGCCGCCACCCACCAGTTCCGCCAGGACCATCGCCACCGTCTGAAGCACTTCAGCTTCTTCTTCGGTATAATGTCTTTGTGTCTGGTTTTGAACGGCCAGCACACCAATGACCTTGCCAGCGGTCAGAATGGGCACCCCAAGGAAAGACATAAAGGATTCTTCACCCGTTTCGGGGCGATAGGCAAATTTGGGATGTGACTTGGCGTCTGAAAGATGGAGCGGTTGACCGGTACTGGCAATCACGCCGATCAGGCCTTCTCCATACCGCAACCGGGTTTTATGGACAGCTTCCGGCTTCAGCCCTTCTGTCGCAAACAACTCGAGAATTTCGCCCGCTCGGGTCAGATATACCGAACAAACCTCGGCCACCATATTGGCAGCGATCAGCAATACGACCTGATCCAGGCGTTGCTGTGCACTGCGCCTGCTGGCCATTACTTCCCGCAATCGCCTCAAAAGTATACGCGGGCCGGAAGTCACAGCGGTCACGAACTAATTTCCTCTATTGTGGTGCCTGACCAAACTCTGGCCGACGCTGACGCTCAAGATAGGATGATGCCTGTTCAACCATTTCGTGAATAATTTCCTTCGTCGGCTGAATTTTCTTTACCATACCAACGCTCTGCCCCGCCATCAGGGACCCGTCTTCTATATTGCCGTCGACTGCGGCCCTGCGCAAGGCACCTGCCCAAAAATGTTCAATTTCCAGCTGAGCCGCCGTCTGATCCAGTTCCCCGGCATGAAATTTTTCAATAACACTTTTCTGGGTTTCCATAAACCGTTCAGAAGCCGCATTTTTAAGAGCCCGGACAGGGATGACCGGAAAACGGGGATCCAGCTGAACCGATGGTACGGCATCGCGCGCACCGGCCCGTATAAATGCTTTCTTGAAATTTTCGTGTGCGACCGATTCCGTTGCACATACAAATCGCGTGCCCAGCTGGCAACCTGATGCGCCCATCTGCAGATACATCGCAATAGCTTCACCGCGCCCGATACCGCCTGCAACAAAGACAGGGACTTCATGAATATGCGGTAATATCTCCTGCGCCAGTACCGCTGTTGCAACAGGACCAATATGGCCGCCCGCTTCAGCACCTTCAATCACCAGCGCATCAACACCGGAGCGCACGAATTTTTTTGCCAGCACAAGCGCTGGTGCAAAACAGATAACCTTTGCGCCACTTTCGCGAATTTTGTTAATGGCGTCCCCCGGTGGCAACCCGCCTGCCAACACCACATGCGTGACTTTATGGCTGGCACATACTTCGATGAGCTCGAAAAGCATCGGGTGCATGGTAATCAGATTGACGCCAAAGGGTTTGGAGGTCAGCTTTGCCGTGGCCTCAATCTCGGCAGATAACAGGTCGGGCGTCATACCGCCACAGGCGATCACGCCAAAACCACCGGCGTTTGAAATCGCCGACACCAGATTGCGCTCCGAGACCCAGGTCATGGCCCCGCCCAGAATGGCATATTCGGTCCCCAGAAACTGGCGCCCGCGTTCCCATGCCTGTTGCAAAAGATCCAGCCCCGGAAAATCTGGCTGGATATTCGTATTTATGATCGCTTCAACATTCTGAGGCACATGCCCTCCCGGTCGGTTCGCCTGTTGATCAGGCATCCAGATGATATGCCGTATGCAACGAGCGCACGGCAAGTTCGGTATATTCCGCTGCAATCAGCACACTGATCTTGATCTCGGAAGTCGAGATAACCTGAATGTTGATGCCTTTGTCAGCAAGTGTTTTAAACATGGTGGCCGCAACACCGGCGTGACTGCGCATACCAACACCAATGACAGACAGTTTGACCACATTCCTGTCCGACATGATACGTTCATAGGACAGACGCTCCTTCGCGCCTTCCAGCACGGCAATCGCCTTGTCCAGATCGCCGCTGGGCACAGTGAACGTCATGTCGGTACGAACACCATCTTCCGAGACATTCTGCACAATCATGTCGACATTGATATTATTATCAGCCAGCGGGCCAAATACCTCGCCGGCAATGCCCGGCAGATCGGCAACGCCGACCAGCGTCACCTTGGCTTCATTCCGGGAATATGCAATTCCACTGACAACCTGTTGTTCCACGATTTCATCCTCATCAACGACCAGTGTTCCGGGGGCATTTGTAAAGCTCGACAGCACCTGCACCCGCACGCGGTGCTTCATCGCCAGCGCGACAGAGCGGGTTTGCAGCACCTTGGCCCCAAGTGAAGCCATTTCGAGCATTTCTTCATAGGTGACTTTATCCAGCTTGCGGGCCTTGTCCACAATGCGGGGATCGGTGGTAAAAACCCCGTCAACATCGGTATAAATATCGCAGCGTTCTGCCCGAAGCGCCGCCGCGATGGCAACCGCAGAGGTATCTGACCCGCCACGTCCCAGTGTCGTAATGCGATTATCCGGCCCAATGCCCTGAAAACCGGCCATCACCGCAACCTGACCCTGCGCAAAACGTTTTTCCATCTCGCTTGTGTCGATATGTTCAATGCGGGCGCTGCTGTGGGCCCCGTCCGTAATAATGGGCACCTGCCATCCCAGCCATGATCTGGCGGATATGCCCATATTCTGCAACGTCAGTGCCAGAAGCCCTGCGGTGATCTGTTCACCGGACGCAACCACACTGTCATATTCGCGCGCGTCATGCAGGGGAGACGCTTCACGAGTCCAGTTCACAAGCTGGTCAGTTGTCCCGGCCATGGCCGAAACCACAACCGCAACTTCATCACCCTGATCAACCTGATGTTTTACACGATTGGCAACGTTTCTGATCCGCTCGAGATCAGCAACTGACGTGCCGCCAAATTTCATTACTATCCGCGCCAAGGAATATTACCTCGTATTAACAGCGTTTCCACCCGTCCATAAATCAGCCAGAGCAAAATCTTTTTTTACAAAGTGTCCAAAAGATCCCTCTCCGGCATTTTGGCGTATAAATAAACTGTTCGCCCTCTATTAGGCAAGGACAATACTTGTATCTCGTGCATGTGCTCTTGTAACATGGGCCAAATTCAAGCCCTGATGACCGGCTGACAGGCCGAATGGATAGATGATCGTGAAAACAGTTGATGCCTCGGTTGACCCCGCTGAAGTTGCCCATTTCTCGGGCATGGCGGAAACCTGGTGGGATGTGAATGGCCCGTTTCGCCCGCTTCATATTCTTAACCCCGCACGCCTGAGCTGGATCACACAACAGGTCTGCAGCCATTATGACCGGCCTCCCACAGGCATCAGGCCCCTTGAAGGGCTCCGCCTGCTGGACATTGGCTGTGGGGGCGGCTTGCTATGCGAGCCCATGGCGCGGCTGGGCGCTAGCGTGACCGGCATAGATGCCTCTGACAAAAATATTGGCGTTGCCCGCCTTCACGCCGAAAAGTCCGGGCTGAACATTGATTATCAGGGAATCACCGCCGAAGCGCTGGCGGCATCGGGGCAAACGTTTGATGTTGTGCTGAACATGGAAGTGATTGAACATGTGGCTGATGTTTCGTCTTTTCTGGCCGCAAGTGCCGCCCTGCTGGCACCGGATGGTATCATGATACTATCCACCCTGAACCGAACGGCGAAATCATTTCTGTTTGCGATTGTGGGCGCGGAATATGTGCTGCGCTGGCTGCCACGGGGCACCCACACCTGGGAAAAGTTCATTAAACCTGCTGAATTTCATGACCATCTGGCACAGGCCGGTCTGGCCGCACACCAGACCGTCGGGTTGAAATATCATCCGCTGAATGAAAGCTGGTCGGTGGACGAACGCGACCTGTCCGTCAATTACATGATTATGGCAGGTCACAGTAAATAGCCGGAAAATCAGGAATCACGCCGGGTGGCAAAGGGTAGCGGGCAGATATCTATACCCTCCTCATTCAGTGCGCGGGTCTCGTCCGGGGTCGCTTCGCCATAAATACCGCGTTCTTCCGCTTCACCATAATGGATCTTGCGGGCTTCTTCGGCGAATTTCTGGCCAACATTCTCGCAATTCTGTTCCACATGCGTGCGCAGCTTCTCGAGAACCTGACGCACTTCCAGCGCCTGCTCCCTGGACGCCATCATATGGCCGCCGCCACTTGCCGCACCTGGGCCGGGCGCAGGCTCTTCATCATGGTGATGTTCTGTCGAGCCTCCAACAGAAATATTAGGTGCCATGATCGCTTTTGAAACGTCTGTATCACTGCAGAAAGGACAGACAATCGCCTGGGCTTCTTTCTGCTCTTCATAGTCGTCGCTGGAGCGAAACCACACTTCAAACACATGTGCCTGTGAACATTTCAAATCAAAAACAATCATTCTTCCACCAGTTCGTAATGGGCATTATGCCGCCACGCCGGAATACGCGCCCGAGCCTCTTGTACCTTGGCAACATCGATATTGGCAAGCACAACCCCAACACCCGTGCCCCCATCGGCCAATATTTCTCCCCACGGATCAACAATCAGGCTGTGGCCAAAGGTCTCGCGCCCCCGCCCGTGGTCCCCAAATTGGGCGGCAGCAAGGACAAAACACCCGGTTTCAATCGCCCGGGCCTGAAGCAGTATATGCCAGTGCGCGGCACCTGTAACCTTAGTAAAGGCGGAAGGAACGGTCAGAAAGCTGGCACCCGCCTGCGCATAGGTTCGATAAAGACCGGGGAAACGGAGGTCATAACACACCGACAGCCCCACCTTGCCCCAGGGCAGGCTTGCCAGTACAGCCTTTGTCCCGGCCTGATAGTTTTTTGATTCGTGATACCGCTCCCCATTGGGTAGCTCGACATCAAACATGTGAATTTTGTCGTAGCGGGCCTTGATTTGCCCGTCCGGCCCTATCAAAAACGAACGATTGGCCAGACGTCCATCGTCCAGAAGCACTGCCATGGACCCGATCGACAGCCATATTTTCCGGGTCTCTGCCAACGCCTGAAATGATTGCAGCGCCAGATCCCTGTCTTCGGGCGTTACTTTCTCCATCAAGGTCCGGGTATGGGGCTCCAGAATGGAGGTCACTTCCGGCGTGAGGACAAAATCAGCGCCCTCGTCTGCCGCCTGATTTATAAAACCCGACGCCACGCGAATGTTTTCGGCAATATCCCCGGTGGATGAAAGTTGCACCAGACCTGCCCGAAAGCGCCCGCTATCTGTCACTTTTACAACCCGACTTTATGCCGACAACAGGGCATCAAGCTTGCCTGCCCGGTCCAGCGCTGCCAGTTCATCACTGCCGCCCACATGAGTTTCATTAATGAATATCTGGGGGACGGTATAACCACCATTGGCGCGTTTCATCATTTCCTGACGCTTGTCCGCATCCATACCAACATCTATCTCGGTAAAGGTTACGCCCTTGCCTTTCAGCAGGCTCTTGGCCCGGTGACAAAAGCCGCACATCATGGTCGTATAAATTGTAACATCCGCCATTTGGGTTCAAAACTCCTGCAATTCTGCCTTTTCCATTTTATATTATATAATACCGGTTTCGGGCCGCACAACCCGCGCAATGGTGAGAATATCAACACGCGACGCGCCGGCATTTCTTAATGTTTTGGCGCAGGCCTCAATCGTCGCGCCGGTCGTCATCACATCGTCAATCAGCAACAGCCGCCTGTTTTCAATATCGCTGCGTCTTTTATCATTCACCACAAAGGCGCCGCGCACATTATCATGTCGCTGCTTGCGCGTCAGGCCCTGCTGCGGGGGCGTCTGGCGCTGGCGGATCAAACCATCATACAAAAAAGCCCTGCCTGTCAGCTTGCAAATCTCGCGGGCCAGCAGGGCCGACTGGTTATACCGACGCCGGAACAGCCGCCACCGGTGCAAGGGCACGGGCACCAAAGCGTCAGCCCGGTGGATCATGTCGCCATAAGCCCCCGTCATCCATTTGCCCATTGCCGGGGCCAGTTGCAGCCGATCGGCATGCTTGAAACCCAGAATGATCTGCCGGGCCCCTTCATCATATTTCATCAGCGCACGCGCCTGATCAAACAGGGGCGAGCGGGCAATACAGGCCCCGCACAGGGTACCGGCATCCACCGGCACATCAAACGGATAGCCGCAGCAATGACAACAGGGCTGTCCCAGAAAATTTATGGCCGTCCAGCAGGTAGCACAAAGCTGGCCATTTTGCGCAACCGGATCGCCGCACCCCAGGCACCGGGGCGGAAAAAGCAAATCCAGCACCGCCCCCCCGGCGTTGCGCCCGGTAGACTGCGCCCGTTGAAAGGGGGTATGATTAGTCTTTTCTGCCACGTGATTAGCTGTCATACAGACATTATGACCAAAATCAGGACTTTCGACAACAAGGCTGAGAGCCTGCCCGAGGGCATGGCAGTTTTTGACCGTGATCTGGTGCGCCGCCATCGCGACCGGGCCGCAGCCCATTTGGCTGACCATGATTTTCTGCTGGTCGAAGTGGCCGAGCGGCTGTGCGACCGGCTGGCAGACATCAACCGGCGTTTCAACCATATTCTGGTGATCGGTTGTGGCGGTGACATGGCCACGGCCCTGCACCGGCAATATGCCCCTGAATTGCTGGTCGAGATGGATTTATCCGCCGCCATGCTGGCACACGGAGGCAGGTTGGGAGACGGGTTGAAGGCCCAGGCATCTGAAGAGTTTTTGCCCTTTGCAGACAAAAGCTTTGATCTGGTGGTGGTCAACATGACCCTGCACTGGGTCAATGACCTGCCGGGGGCGCTGATCCAGATCAACCGGGCGCTGAAGCCTGACGGGCTGTTTCAGGCCGCCTGTCTGGGCGGGCAAACACTTGTCGAGCTGCGCAATGCGCTGGCGGAGGGGGAAATCGCCACCACCGGCGGGATCAGCCCGCGCATATCCCCCTTTGCCGATATTCAGGATTTTGGTGGCCTGCTGCAACGGGGTGGCTTTACCATGCCGGTTGTCGATTCCGATATGCTGACGGTCACATACGGTGATGTACTGGCACTTATGCGCGATATACGCGGTATGGGAGAAGCCAATGCGGTTCATGCCCGGCACAAGCATTTTACCCGACGCGAAACCATTGCGGCCGTGTCTGAGGCCTATGCGCAAAAATTTGCCCGGGAAGATGGCCGCCTGCTGGCAACATTTCAGATATTCTATCTGGCGGGATGGGCCCCCGACGCCTCACAACCCAAAGCCTTGCGCCCCGGCAGCGCCAAAGCCCGCCTTGCCGACGCCCTGAAAGTCCCAGAGGTTAAGCTGAAGGAGTAATGGAGCAGGATGGTCGCAAAAGGGACTCCGTAAGCCATTCTTCAGCAGAACAGCACTTCGTGCTGTGGCACAAAAGACACAATATGTAGTGGAACAAAAAAAGAACGACCCCAAGCTGTTGCAACAGCTTGGGAATCGTCTTAATGTATCTGACCGTCGTTCAATTCAACTTTTCCGAGTCCGGATCGGACGACATAACCTCACATTTAACCCCGATTCGGGCGTGAGGGCGGATACATTTAGAAGGTGTAAATTGCATTTATGCAAAGATACGACCATATGCGCATTCCGTAAAGCCCGAATTAATTGGACCTTAAGTCAAAAAGGGCTTTAACATGGCTAAGACTGCACAAATTACATGTATAACTAAATCTAACAGACTCAACCCGCATGAAAGAATAACCCACGTCGGCGGACGAGAAAACGGCGGCTGGGTAATTACCCAAGAAGATGCAATAACCCATATTGAATCTGGCAAATGGAAGTTTTATGTCAGCGAAAATGGGGAAACTGTTTGGGTTGTAGTCGCTGTCAGCCGATATGGGAATAAATATCTCAAGACGGAAGCTGACGGGGAACAACCGAACAATCTATTGAGCCTTCCTGGTTGCCCATGAAAGTGTTTGTTTGGCGACAGCATTAAGTATTCCAAGTAAGTTAAAAAGTTAAGTGCTTGATAACAAAAGGCCTCAACATTTTAGCGTGTTGAGGCCTTTTAAAACAACTGGTAAGGCTTATCTTCAAACGTGGAAGGATTCACCGCAGCCGCAACGGCCTTTTTCGTTGGGGTTTTTAAAGGTAAAGCCGGATGTAAACTGGTCTTCCTCGTAATCCATTTCACTGCCAATCAGATACATAACCGATTGCGGATCAACAAACAGCTTCACGCCGTTATCTTCCACCACATCGTCAGCGGGGTTGGCTTCGTCAACATATTCCACAGCATAGGACAAGCCGGAACACCCCTTTGTGGTGGTGCCCAGACGGATACCGGCGGATGGCTTGCCGCGCTGTTCCAGCAGATAGCGCACACGCTCGGCGGCTCTGTCGGTGACGGTAATCAGATTTCCAGCCATAATATCAACTTCTCTCAATCACTGTAATTGTACAGGTATATACTAAATATAAGCTACATAAAGCCCAGTTCAAGACGGGCGGCTTCCGACATCATGGTCATATCCCATGGCGGGTCCCAGACCAGCTCGACCTTGACGTCATTGACATTTTCCACATCCCGCACCTTCATTTCAACTTCCGACGGCATGGATTCTGCTACCGGGCAATGGGGGGTGGTCAATGTCATGGTCACCAGCACATTGCCTTTTTCATCGGCATGCACATCATAAACCAGACCCAGTTCATAAATGTTTACCGGAATTTCCGGGTCGAAAATCTCGCGCAGTTTCTCGACAATCTGCATTTCAAGTTCACGGTCGCGCGGGCCGTCCGAGACGAAACCCGCTGCTGATTCTGCAGCTTCCGGGCTATCAACTTCCGTCGATATGTTTGTATTTTCTTCCACAGACTGTTCCTTTTCTCCGTGCAGAAAGCGATCCAAAAATCCTGGCTTGCTCATGTTACGTCTACTCCATCAACCCAGAATACTGCGTACCTTGGCCAGACCACGTATCAGCGCATCCACATCGGCCCTGTTATTATAAAGCCCGATGGAGGCCCGCGCCGTGGCTGACACATCCATAAAATCCATGACCGGCTGCGCACAATGATGACCGGCCCGTATGGCAACACCCTCACGATCCAGAATGGTGCCAATATCATGGGGGTGCGCGCAATCCATCACGAACGAAATAACACACGACCGGGCTTTCGCCTCGCCAATGACCTTCACACCTTCTACCTGCGCCATTTGCGCCAGCGCATAGGTATAAATGTCGGCTTCATGCGCGGTAATTGCGTCCCAGCCCAGCCCGTTCACATAGTCAATCGCCGCGCCAAGACCCACAACACCGATAATATGGGGGGTGCCAGCCTCGAACTTGTGCGGGATAACATTATATTCTGTCTTCTCGAAGGTGACCGAGGAAATCATCTCGCCGCCGCCCTGCCAGGGGGGCATAGCTTCCAGCAGTTCGGCCTTGCCATACAATACGCCAATGCCGGTCGGCCCGTAGAGCTTGTGACCGGAGAAAACATAAAAATCAGCATCCAGCGCCTGCACATCCACATGCCCGTGGGGGATCGCCTGACAGCCATCCACCAGCACCTTGGCCCCGGCGGCATGGGCTGTGTCGATAATATCTTTCACCGGTAACACAGTCCCCAGTGAATTTGACACGTGGGCGACCGACACCAGCTTTGTTTTTGGCCCCAGCAACGCCTTATATTCGTCAAACAGGAAGTTGCCCTTGCGATCAATCGGCGCGATTTTCAACACAATTCCCAGCTCGTCCCGCAGCATCTGCCACGGCACAATATTGGAATGATGTTCCGCTGCCGAAATGATCACTTCATCTCCGGCTTTCAGAAATGTGCGCCCATGGGTCTGGGCTACCAGATTAATGCCCTCTGTGGCACCACGCACAAAAATCACCTCGCGTGATTCCGCCGCATTGATAAAGGCCCGCACTTTCTCGCGTGCCGCCTCAAACGCTTCGGTCGATTGCTGGCTCAGATAATAAACGCCCCGATGAACATTGGCATATTCCTCTTCCATCAGGTGTTTCATCTTGTCCATCACAGCGCGCGGTTTCTGGGCGCTGGCGGCTGTATCCAGAAATGCCAGGGGCTTGCCCCGCACCTGAATATCCAGAATGGGGAAATCACGGCGCACCGCCTCTATATCAAGGCGCGACGACACAACAGGGGTTTTCAAGGCCGCTTCTGTCATTTATCTGCTCCCGCTATGGCCTTTACGCTGCCTGCTTCCGTCATCCACCCGTTGATCCGGGTGCGGATAATGTCCCGAATATCGGTCTGGGGAATATCATCAATCAACCCGGCGACAAAGGCCTCGATCAGCATGGCGCGGGCCTGCGGGCGCGGCAAACCCCGGCTTTCAAGATAAAACAGGGCCGTCTCGTCCAGCTCACCCACCGTGGCACCATGGCTGCACTTCACATCATCGGCGTAAATTTCAAGTTCCGGCTTTGTATTGGCATCTGCAGACCGATGCAGAACCAGATTCTGGTTGGATTGATCGGCGTTGGTATGCTGGGCGTCCTGACGTACCAGAACCTTGCCCTGAAAGGCGGTATGCGCCCCCTTGTCCAGCACGCCCTTGAAATTCTGGTCGCTGTTATTATCAGGCGTGGCATGGTCAATGAAGGTTGAAACCTCCAGACTTTGGTTGTCAGCCCCCAGATAGGCCCCGTTCAGGCTGCAAAGGGCATCGCCACCTTCAAACCGCACGCGGATATCATGGCGTGCCGTCTGCCCGCCCACAAGCAGCGCGAAATGCGTGTAACGGGCACGATCTGCCAGCACAACATCGGTCTCGGCCAGATGAACCGCCGACCGGCCTTCATCTTCTATCTTGTAAAAATTCAGGGTAGCGTCTGCCGCAACCTGAACGTTAGTGACCATATTGGTCCAGTAAGATGACCCGTCACCTGTGTAGGTCTCAAAAAACGTTGCTTCCGACCCTTCTTCGGCAACAATAACATGATGCATATGGGCGGCAACAGCCTGATCCCCCGCGATGTCACCACGTGTGATGTGACACAATTCTACCGGACGCTCGATCTTTGTATTCGCAGCCACCCGGATCATCACACCATCCATCAGAAACGCGGTGTTCAAAGCCTTGATCGCACGGGTTTTATCGGCTGCAAAAATATTACCCGGCAGATCCGCTTCCGCCATCTGGCCAAGAGGCTGGACGGTCAAACCCTCAGGCAGGCCTGATACATTCGACAAGGCGGGCGAAAACCGGCCATTCACAAAAACCAGCCGGGCGGGGCTATCCGCCAGAAGCATTTCCGGTGGCAGGGAAACACCGCTATCCGGCGCATCGTTTGCGGGTAAAAAGACTGAACCCGTCAGGGCCTTAAGGTTTGTATAGCGCCATTCTTCGCTGCGACGGGTTGGAAACCCCGCATCTGCAAAGACACTCATCGCCTGGCCGCGCATGGTCCGCAGCCAGTCACTGGTGTGTAAAAAGGTGCCTTCAAGGCTGGAAAAAGCCTCGATATACCCATTTTCCGGTCGCGTTACTGTTTTCAAATTACTCATGAACTATCCAAATTTACGCAGCGTTTGGCTGACCAAAGGCAGCATAACCATCCTTTTCCAGTTCCAGCGCAAGGTCCTTGCTGCCGGACTTGACGATCTTGCCGGACGCCAGAACATGCACCTTGTCGGGCACAACATAGTCCAGCAGCCGCTGATAATGCGTAATCATCAGCATGGATCGGTCCGGACTACGCAGCGAGTTAATGCCCTTGGAAACAATCTTCAGCGCATCAATATCCAGCCCCGAGTCCGTCTCGTCCAAAATGGCAAGCTTTGGGGCCAATACGGCCATCTGGACCATTTCATTCCGTTTCTTCTCGCCGCCCGAAAAACCAACATTCACGGCACGCTTGAGCATTTCCGGGTCCATTTCAAGATCCCTGGCCTTCTCGCGCACCAGCTTCAGAAAATCGGCGGCGGAAATATCCTTCTCGCCATTGTGCCTGCGCACAGCATTCACCGCAGTACGCAGAAAATTCATGTTGGTCACACCCGGAATTTCCACCGGATACTGGAACGCCAGAAAAATACCTTCCCGTGCCCGTTCATCTGTTTCCATATCCAGAAGGTTTTTGCCCTGATAGCTAATTGACCCGCTGGTCACTTCATAACCGGCACGGCCGGACAATACATAAGAAAGCGTACTCTTGCCCGAGCCGTTTGGCCCCATGATAGCGTGAACTTCGCCCGGCCTGATCGTCAGGTCGATCCCTTTCAGAATTTCCTTGCCGTCTACGGTCGCGTGCAGGTTTTTGATCTCAAGCATAAACTTGTCTTCTCGGTTTAATGAAATAAAATAATGACTTAGCCGACACTGCCTTCAAGGCTGATGCCCAGCAATTTCTGCGCCTCAACAGCAAATTCCATGGGCAATTGCTGCATGACCTCCTTGCAGAAACCATTCACAATCAAGGCGACAGCTTCTTCAGCATTCAGACCCCGCTGCAAACAATAGAAAAGCTGGTCTTCACTGATCTTCGAGGTTGTCGCCTCATGTTCAATCTTGGCGCTCGGGTTTTTGACCTCGATATACGGCACGGTATGCGCCCCGCATTTATCCCCCAGCAACAAACTGTCACACTGGGTGTAATTGCGCGCATTCTCGGCACCGGCAAGCGCGCGGACCAGACCACGGTATGTATTCTGGCCCTTGCCGGCAGAAATGCCCTTTGAAATGATCGTCGATGACGTATTTTTGCCAATGTGGATCATCTTGGTGCCGGTGTCGGCCTGCTGGTAATTATTGGTAATGGCCACCGAATAAAATTCACCAACTGAATTGTCGCCCTGCAAGATGCAGCTCGGATATTTCCACGTGACCGCAGACCCGGTTTCCACCTGGGTCCATGAAATCTTGGAATTTTTACCCCGGCATGCGCCGCGTTTGGTCACAAAGTTGTAAATGCCGCCTTTGCCTTCCTTGTCGCCTGGATACCAGTTCTGCACCGTTGAATATTTAATCTCGGCATCATCCAGCGCCACCAGTTCAACAACCGCGGCATGAAGCTGGTTCTCGTCACGCATGGGCGCGGTGCAACCCTCCAGATAACTAACATGAGAGCCTTCATCGGCAATAATAAGTGTCCGCTCGAACTGGCCGGTATTGGCTTCGTTAATCCGGAAATATGTCGACAGCTCCATAGGGCAGCGCACACCCTTTGGAATATAAACAAATGTGCCATCCGAATAGACTGCACAATTGAGGGTGGCGTAAAAATTATCCGAATAGGGCACTACAGACCCCAGATATTTCTTCATCAGTTCCGGATGTTCCCGCGCGGCTTCCGAAATGGACGAAAAGATCACGCCCTTCTCTTTCAGCTTCTCCTTAAAAGTTGTTGCTACCGACACACTGTCAAAAACCGCATCCACGGCAACATTCGATACGCCTGCCAGAATCTCCTGTTCTTTCAATGGGATACCAAGTTTTTTATAGGTCTCCAGAAGCTCCGGATCAACTTCATCCAGACTGGCGGGGCCTTCTTTCTTCTTCGGCGCTGCATAATAATAGGCGTCCTGAAAATCAATTTCAGGATAATGTACCTTCGCCCACTCTGGCTCTTCCATGGTCAGCCAGTGACGAAAAGCTTTTAACCGCCACTCCAGCAGCCATTCAGGCTCACCCTTTTTCGCCGAAATAAAGCGCACGATGTCTTCATTCAGCCCTTTGGGCGCGCGATCGACCTCAATATCGGTCACGAAACCATATTTATAGTCTCCAGAGACCTTTTCGACAGCTTCGCGGGTTTCAACAGTGGCCATAACGATGGCTCCTCATTTTACTCAGTTTACAGTGCTCAATGCTTTTTCGTCATCTTCGCCAGGCGTCAGAAAATTGTATTCCGGTGCAGCAACCTCCGCCAGCGACACAGAATGCAAGGCATTTTGCACCGCATCGTTGATTTTTTGCCAGTGGGGCCTCATCCGGCACCCGGTTTCCATATCACATTCGCCCGGCGAATGCTGAATACAATTGGTCAATGCAATAGGGCCGTCGACCACACTGATAATATCCGCAATAGAAATATTATCCGGCGAACGCGCCAGGGAAAAACCGCCGTTCAAGCCACGATGGGATGCCAGAAGCTGCCCTCGCGCCATAGCCCCCAGAATCTTGCTGACCGTTGGCCCCGGAATTTGGGTGGCCTGCGCAATTTCAGTCGCGCTGAACGTTCTGGCCGGAAAAGCAGCCATATAGCTCATCAAAACTACTGCATAGTCTGCCAAATTCGTCATTTTGATCATACGTTGCTACCATCCCCGGGCAGCCAGTGCCCGAATAGTTCCACAATCCCGAATAGTTCCACAATATTGCACATCAGGGACCGGGTTCGGACAGGCCGTCAGGCCAAATCCATACTAAATTAGTCCTATATTGGTTAAATGGCAGTCGTACCACCATTTGTCAATGGAATATTGGGCAATTAAGGGGATAACATGCGCACGAATGAATGACGTCATTCCCGCCTGATGAGACTATGGCCTGGCCTCAGTGCTCATTCTGACATAATTTCTGGCAGATATCATCAAGCTGCTCGAGGGTCCGATAGCTGATTTTAAGTTCGCCGCCACCGTTTCCATCATCTTCAATCTGTACCGACAGGCCCAGCGCAGAAGACAGGTCTTTCTCAAGCGCCAGCGTATCTGTATCCTTCGCAACGCCAGCACGACGCGAACCACCACCGGCCGCTTTCTGACGACCTCCTGCCCTGGCACCCGTTGCCCTGGCCCCCGCCGCCGCCGTTTCAGCCGCGCGAACAGTCATCCCCTGTTCAATGATCATCTTAGCCAGACTGGCGGGGTCTTCAGCATTGATCAAAGCCCGGGCGTGCCCCATGGTCA
The DNA here is from genome assembly GCA_965227345.1 of Sphingomonadales bacterium. Lineage (GTDB taxonomy): Bacteria > Pseudomonadota > Alphaproteobacteria > Sphingomonadales. The sequence goes on along the minus strand of OZ245755.1, from coordinate 2,270,058 downwards.
ACTGCCCGTCCGACAGTAATTCGCGTACTTCATCCGGCAATTTCAATAACCGCAACAGGTTGGCAATATGTGCCCGGCTTTTACCCACCAGCTGGCTTAGTTGCTCTTGTGTATGATTGAAAACGTCCATAAGCTGGCGATAACCTTGCGCTTCTTCAATCGGGTTCAGGTCATGGCGCTGGATATTTTCAATAAGCGCAACTTCCAAAGCTTCGCTGTTATTGAAATCCTTGATAATAACCGGCACGGTGTGCAGCTTGGCGGCCTGAGCTGCCCGCCAGCGCCGTTCACCGGCAATAATTTCATATTCTCCGGGGTTGCTGGCCTTCCTGCGCACCAAAATTGGCTGCAGAATACCTTTCTCGCGCACGGATTCGATCAATTCCTCAATTCGCGCAGGGTCAAAGCGCTTGCGGGGCTGGTATGTATTGGGGGACAACAGTTCAATCGGCACTTCCTTTGCCGTCCGCACCTTGTCAAGAGCGGCATAATCATCGGCATCTGTTCCCAGAAGCGCTGACAGACCCCGGCCCAGACCCGGCTTTACCTTGGATGTCTTATCCATTGAATCGTCAATCGGTCCCATAATCCTCAATCCCTGACGCCTGAAATATACATTTTACCTATCCGCCACCCGCCTCAGGCAGCATGCCGATGGTTATCACCATCGTTATTGTCACCACGTTCCTGACGCAAAACTTCGGATGCCAGCTTGATATAGGCCTGACTTCCCGGGCATTTATAGTCATAAAGCAAGGCTGGCTTGCCATATGACGGGGCCTCGGAAACGCGAACATTACGCGGAATCATTGTGTTATAGACTTTGGCGCCCAAAAAGTTACGCACATCGGCCTCAACCTGATTGGCCAGATTGTTACGACCATCAAACATGGTCAGCACAACGCCCTGAATTTCAAGACCGGGATTAAAATTTTCCCTGACCCTGTCAATGGTGCCCAGCAACAGACTTAACCCCTCAAGGGCAAAAAATTCACATTGCAGGGGCACAAGAACTGAATGCGATGCCGCAAGAGCATTCAACGTTAACAAATTCAGGGATGGCGGACAATCAATGATAATATAGTCAAAGTGATACAACGTGCTTTCCAGACCCGCCGATATGGCGTCTTTCAGGCGAAAACAGCGGCGCGGCACATCGACCAGCTCCAGTTCGGCACCTGTCAGATCAATCGATGACGGCACGACCATCAACCCGGGAACTGCCGTGCCTGATACAACGTCGTCAAGCTCCAGCTCGTTCATCAACAACTGATAGGAGGAACTGGCACGGGCAGAACGTTCAATCCCGAAACCCGTGCTGGCATTGCCCTGTGGATCAAGGTCAAGGATCAACACTTTACGACCAACCGCGGCCAGAGCCGTCGCAAGGTTGATTGTGGTCGTTGTTTTTCCAACACCACCCTTCTGATTGGCAATAGCGATAATGCGAGCATGCGATAATTTTTGAGGTTTTTCTTTATCCGTCGACACGACTAATACTCCTGGTTACCAGAATTTTACCTGCTGCGTCTGATCTGCTCGGCATCTGATCCGCGTCAATAATCCAATATTTTGCGGCTTCGGTCAATTCCTCATCTACATGTTGACCTTTTAAAAACAGACCAACCGTCTTTTGTTGCCAAAATGGCGCTGCATATTTCAATAATCTGTCCAGCGGCGCAAAAGCGCGTGCTGTGATAATATCGGCCGGAAACGGGGCAATATCTTCGATACGGCGATTGATAACTATGGCGTTTTCTGCCTTTGTTACCCGAATAACTTCCCGTAAAAAGGCAGCCTTTTTACCATTGGACTCCACCAGATGAACCTGTTCCCCTGTCATGATAGCGATGACAAGCCCCGGAAAACCTGCACCGGACCCAAAATCCAGCCAGACCCTTGAAGGGTCAGCCTCTGTGGGAACATGGCTCAAAAGCTGGGCAGAATCGAGCATATGCCGGCGCCAAAGGTCTGGCAGGGTGTTTGGTCCGACCAGATTTATAGACTTTTGCCACTTTTCAAGGAGGTCCGCGTAACGCTTCAGCCGCTCAAGTGTTTCACGTGGAACATTTATATCAGAGACAAAATTGCCCGCCCCGTATTCAACAGATTCAGCAGCAGTTTTAGATAAAATGCTCACGCTGTTTTCTTCGCCTCCCGACGAACATAGCCCAGCAGGGCTGTCAAGGCAGCCGGGGTTACGCCGGAAATTCTGGCCGCAGCCCCAAACGTGGCCGGGCGCGCTTCAGAAAGCTTTTCACGAATTTCTGTCGACAAGCCTCCAACGGTGGAGAAATCCAGATCAGCCGGCAAAGACAAGGATTCATCCCGGCGGAAGGCCAGAATATCGGCTTCCTGTCTTTCAATATAACTTGCGTAATGGGCCTCTGTTTCCAGCTGCTCCACCACGTCAACGGGCAGGCCTTTAAGCTCCGGCCAGATATCGGCCAGTTTTTCAAGTTCAACATTCGCATAAGATAAAAGCGTCATACCGTTACGCGATACGCCATCATGATTGATGGCAATATCATACTTTGCCGCTTCGTTCGGTGTCAGGCTCTTCGATAACAACAGACTACGGGACTCGTCCAGTCTGTCCTTTTTACTCTTAAACCGCTCTGCCCTGTAAGTACCAATGCAACCCAGATCCAGTCCGCGCGGCGTCAGACGCAAATCAGCATTATCCGCCCGCAAGCTCAGCCGGTATTCTGCCCGTGACGTAAACATCCTGTATGGTTCACGTGTGCCCCGCGTTACCAGATCATCAATCATCACACCTATATATGCTTCGGCGCGATCCAGTATAAACTCATCTTGCCCGCCGCCAGCGGCCAACGCCGCATTCAAACCGGCCATCAACCCCTGACCTGCTGCCTCCTCATAACCCGTCGTGCCATTTATCTGCCCGGCAAGATACAACCCCCGGCACCGGTGAGTTTCAAGTGTTGGCTTCAACTCGCGCGGATCAACAAAATCATATTCAATCGCATAACCGGGTTGAATAACCCTGGTATTCTCAAGGCCGGGTATAGTCTTCAGCAGATCAAGCTGCACATCTTCTGGCAGCGATGTCGAAATACCGTTTGGATAGACGGTGTCATCGTCCAGTCCTTCGGGCTCGAGAAAAATCTGATGCCCTTCCTTTTCGGCAAATCGCACCACCTTGTCTTCGATGGACGGACAATATCTTGGACCCCGCCCCAGAATATCTCCGGAATACATCGGTGCGCGATGCAGGTTTGCCCGGATGATTTCATGGGTTTTTATCGTTGTACCCGTGATGTAACAGGAGATTTGTGGTGTCGTTATCTTATCCGTCAGAAATGAAAATGGCGACGGCGGATCATCCCCTTCCTGTTCCTGAAGGATAGACCAGTTGATTGTCTGTCCGTCCAGTCGGGGTGGCGTCCCTGTTTTCAGCCGCCCCAGATCAAACCCCAAACGCTCAAGAGTGACCGACAATCCCTTGGCCGGCGCTTCCCCGACACGTCCCGCCGGAATCTTCTTCTCTCCAATGTGGATAAGGCCGCGCAGAAAAGTCCCGGTGGTCAAAATCACCTTTGGTGCGCGAATTTCGGTACCGTCCCCCGTCACAACGCCAGAAATATTTGCCTTTAGCCCCTTTTGGTCGTCTGATACCATGGTATCAAGAAGCAAATCTTCCACTGCGCCTGCCCGAATTTCCAGATTGGGATAATTGAGCAATACCGACTGCATAGCCTCACGGTAAAGCTTGCGATCTGCCTGTGCTCTTGGTCCCCGAACGGCAGGACCTTTTCGACGATTCAACAGCCGAAATTGAATACCGGCAGCATCTGCGACCCGGCCCATCACGCCATCCAGTGCATCTATTTCACGCACCAGATGGCCCTTGCCCACCCCACCGATGGCAGGATTACAGGACATCTGGCCGATCGTTTCTACCTTGTGTGTTAGTAAAAGCGTCCGCGCGCCCATCCGCGCCGAAGCAGCCGCAGCCTCGCATCCTGCGTGACCGCCTCCGATTACGATGACATCAAAATTGTTGGGCGCTGGCATATTTGGTCTTCCTGACGAAAACATGACGGGAATTTCCGCCAATTGGGGAAATCTAGTCTTTTAAATGCCCGCTGTCAAAGCATCACAAGCAAAAATACCGGCAGAATGTTCCACGTGGAACAAGACCATTACTTGCCAATGCAGAATTCGCTGAAAATCACATCAAGCACGTCTTCCACATCCACCCGACCAGTAATTTTTCCCAAAAAACGAGCGGCAAGCCGAAGGTTTTCTGCCATCAGGACCACATCAGAATGTTCTGCAAGATATCTGTTCAGATGCTCCTGGGATTCCTGAAGGGCCCGACGGTGCCTTGCCCGGGTCATCGGCGGGCTTTCGGCATCATCACCCCGATCAAGCAACTTCCTGACAATATCCCCCATTTCCTGTAGAAAATCAGCAAAGCCCTGGCCGGTTTTGGCAGAAACAAACCAGACACCCAAACAGCTTTTCTGCGGGTGAGATGAGGTAATCCCCATTCCCGCCTTACCCGACAAATCGGCCTTGTTCACAATAATCAGGGACTTTTCATCAATCAGTTGCTCAACATCCGGGTCTATAAGGGGCCATTGCCGGGCATCCGCCATCACGATTTTAAGGTCTGCCTGACCCGCCCGCGCATGTGCCCGTTTAACACCTTCCCGCTCAATCTCGTCTTCCGTTTGCCTCAAACCCGCCGTATCGGCCACAGTCACGGCATACCCCCCCAGATCAAGATGGACTTCCACCACGTCCCGTGTTGTCCCCGCAATATCGGACACAATGGCCACCTCGCGCCGGGCCAGCGCATTAAGCAAAGTTGATTTTCCGACGTTGGGAGCACCAAGAATGGCAATCTGAACACCTTCCCGCAACCGTTCACCCCGCCACCCATCTGCCAGATGACCTGACATCTGGTCCCGCAACGCCCCAACCCTCTCGTCCACACCGTCCATAATGGATGCGGGCAGATCCTCATCAGCAAAATCAATATGCGCTTCCACCAGCGCCCTGACTTCTATCAGCTCTTCCCGCCAGCCTTCATACAGGCTGCCCAAACCACCTGACATCTGGGTAAGTGCCTGTTGTCTTTGGGCTTCGGTATCGGCCGCGATCAGATCTCCCAAACCCTCAATCTCTGTCAGGTCCAGCCTTCCATTGTCAAATGCCCGACGGCTGAACTCGCCAGCCTCCGCTGGTCGCAAGCCCTCAATTTTTGAGAGCGCCTTGAGAAAACCTTCAACGACCGCCTTGCCACCATGAATGTGGAACTCGGCAACATCTTCGCCGGTAAAACTGTTGGGGGCGGGAAACCATAACACAAGTCCCTGATCAAGCTTTTCCCCGCTCAAGGGACCACAAAACCAGTCAAGCCTTGCGGTTCTCGGCAACGGTAAGCCCTTGCGACAAATCGCTTTTATCGTCCCGGATGTTTCGGGACCTGAAACACGAATAACGGCAATTCCCGCTCGTCCCTTAGCTGTTGATAAAGCGTAAATTGTCATGGATATCTTTATATTCAGGCTTCTACTGCTTTGGGGGGACCTGATCTGCACGCAGCATCAGGCGGGTCACTTTATTGCCGTCGATCAGATGGCTCTGCAAAATTTCGTCCACATCTTCCTTGGTGCGGAACTGATACCAGACACCTTCGGGATAAATCACCAAAACCGGGCCGAATTCACATCTGTCGAGACACTGGGCACCGTTTATCCTGGTATTCTTGACACCCAGCTCTTTCGCACGGGATTTCATATAATTTCTTAATACGACACCGCCCTTTTCACTACAGCATCCACGCGGATGCCCTTTTGTGCGGACATTCATGCAGCAGAACACATGGCTTTCAAAATACTGATCAACCGATTCCACAGACTGGTCCCCACTCATTTAATATAACTCATTATTCTATATACCTATTTCTTTGGCTCTGACATGCCGGATTTCGTTGCCGCAGACCAGAAGGCCTTTTGCATCTCTTCCCAGTTACCCGTCCCGAACGGTGACCAGGTCTTCATATATTGTTCCATGCCTTCCGGCGTCAATCCCTGCGCCAGCTTTTCCTGCATCATCCGCATAACTTCCGCCTGATAGGCTTCAACATCGGGCAGACCCAAAAAGGTCCTGGCCTCTTGCGGTGTGCAATCAACATCTATGGTTATTTTCATGATCTGTCTCCTGACCCAATTATGTATAATTCAGGCAAGCCGCCTCTGGCGTTCAAACACCTTATCGCCTAAACTCCATACCATACAATTCTTATCGCTTCCCAGGGATTAATCTTATGCCGCAGCTCGCGCTTCACACCTCTTTCGGCGATCTGACCGTTAGCGAAGATGAAGGATATATTGTCGCCCTTGACTGGGGGTGGCCTGCATTTACAGAAGCGACACCGCTTTTGGAAGACGCCGTAACCCAGTTGCAGGAATATTTTTCAGGCGACCGAACCCGGTTTGACCTGCCCCTTAAACCATATGGCACCCCGTTTCAGCAATCAGTCTGGCATGAATTGAATCAAATTCCTTATGGTGGCACAACGACTTATGGAAAAATCTCTGCCGCGTTGAAATCGCATCCCCGGGCCGTGGGGCTCGCTTGCGGTCGTAATCCTGTCCCCATTATCATTCCCTGTCATCGGGTATTGACCAGCACAGGCACACTTGGGGGTTATTCCGGTGACGGCGGGATCAATACAAAAAAGCAATTGCTTAATCTTGAAAATATCTCGGCGTTTGAGCTTTCATGACCCATGTCTCAAATGTTATATAAAATACTGATCAGGCAGGATCACATTCCCCGTAAACAGGAGATTCCAAATGACCGATAAAATGATATCCCTTGAAGCCCATGATGGCGGTACATTTTCTGCCTATCTGGCGTCCCCCAAACAAAAAAATGCCCCTGCTGTTGTTGTTGTTCAGGAAATCTTTGGCATCAACGCCAACGTGCGCAGCATCTGCGACGATTATGCCGCCCGTGGTTATTTCGCCATTGCACCCGACTTGTTCTGGCGCCAGGAACCGGGCATTCAACTAACGCCCTCGGGCCAGGCAGAATGGGACAAGGCTTTCGCGCTTTATCACGGTTTTAACGTTGATCTGGGAGTTGCCGACCTTAAAACATCACTCAACCATGTTCGAAATTTACAAAGTACAAATGGCAAGGTTGGGGTCACCGGATATTGCCTTGGCGGCATGTTGACCTATCTGATGGCCGCCCGAAGTGATGCAGACGCCGCCGCCGGATATTACGGTGTTGGTGTTCACGAAGCTTTGGAAGAAGCGAGTAACATCACGTCACCCCTTATCCTTCACATCGCCGAAGAAGACGGTTTTGTTGACAAGAAAGCGCAAAAAGCCATGCACGCCGGACTGGATTCCAACCCGAACGTGACCCTGTACGACTATCCGGGTGTGGATCATGCGTTCGCTCGCGAAGGCGGTGATCATTATGACAGGGAAGCCGCAACGCTCGCCAATAAAAGAACGGCAGACCTGTTTGCCAAATATCTGAAATAGGAAATAAAATGGTCAAGGTCTGTTCTATTGCGAAACCCGGAGGCCCGGAATCCCTGATATTTAATGATGTGGAGATCGGCCGCCCCGGTGCAGGACAAATCCGTATCAACCATCATGCAATCGGGCTGAACTTCATCGATATATATCACCGAAGCGGGTTGTATCCCCTGCCATCTTATCCGTCCCCAATTGGATTGGAAGCTGTTGGTATTGTTGAAGAAATAGGTGAAGGGGTGACAGAATTCAAGCCCGGTGATCGTGTGGGTTATGGCGTGGGGCCGCTTGGTGCCTATGCTAAAGCCCGGCTGATCCCGGCGGAAAAAGTTGTCAAACTTCCCGAAAATATCGACTTTCGCGAAGCCGCAGCAGGCCTGCTGAAGGGACTGACAGCACAATATCTTTTACGGCGTACCTACAAGGTTTCTGCAGGCGACACCATACTCATCCATGCGGCTGCCGGGGGCGTGGGGCTGATTGCCTGTCAATGGGCAAAAGCTCTGGGCGCAACTGTTATCGGCACCGTTGGATCAGATGAAAAGGCTGAACTGGCAAAAGCGCACGGGTGTGATTACCCCGTTGTTTATACACGCGATGATTTTGTGGGCGCTGTCCGGGATATCACCGACGGCGAAGGCGTGCCGGTTGTGTATGATTCCATTGGCAAGGCCACATTTGAAAAATCACTTGATTGCCTGCGACCGCTGGGCCTGATGGTCTCGTTCGGCAATGCCACCGGCGCGGTTCCAGCCGTTGATCCCTTAACGCTTACGGCAAAAGGTTCTCTTTTCCTCACCCGGCCCTCGCTGATGAATTATATGGCCAAACGGGAAGATCTGGTGAAAGGTGCCGCTGAACTGTTTGATCTGGTGGGCAAGGGGAAAATCAGGATCAACATCAATCAGGAATATGCCCTGGGCGATGTCGCCCGGGCCCAAAGCGATCTTGAAGCCCGTAAAACCACGGGCTCGACAATATTAATTCCTTAACGGCTTTCGCGTGACCCGGTCATGGCCGGATCATGGCATGGCTTTCTTTAATGCACCCTCGAAATAGTCGGCAAGCTGATGGAGTTCAAGGGCACAATCCCCGGCAAAGCATGACCCATGCATAACCGCGAGAGTCTGGGGCGCAAGCGCAGCCAAACGTCTGACCGTTCCGGCCGTTTGGGGCGTCAGCGCGGTGGCTTTGAACATGTCTTCTGTTTGGGTTGCAGCTTCGACAATGCTGTCCTTCGTCAAGGGGGGACTATCCCCCGCCTGAGCGAAAAGGTCGCCACAAAACAGCGTCCGGGTATTCTCCTCGTAGATTAGTCCTGATTCCCAGGCATGCGGCACATGAGGCGTATCCAGCCATCGTACGCGTTTACCGCCAAGGTCAAGAACCTCGCCATCAGCAAGGATGCGAGGCGGTCGATCCGCAAGATCATTCAGCGAAACCATGCATGCCGTCGTACCGTGAACAACCTGTGCGTTTGGCGCCGCTGCCAGCCATTGATTCATCGAACCGCACTCATCAGACTCGATATGTCCAAAGGACACCCACCGCAGTTCGGTGACGGGCATAATTCGGCTCACTGCGTCGGAGATGTCACCGAACATGTGCCTTGGGCCTGTATGAAACAGGAGTGGCTTATCAGCAGCGATCAGATATTGATTGAAAGTGAAGCCCAAAGGGGATGCAACTTCAGAGACAAGGGTTGAGAACTGATAGACACCTTTTGCGATCTCACTGGTCCGCACAGCCATATCAAATCTCCCAAAACTGGCTCATCCACATGCCTGGTGAACGCCAGAACATTTACCGGAATCATGGGTTAAAACCATCAGCGGTACAGCTCACATCGGATTGCTCCCCGACTGTGGATATTTCCTAATTATTCATTGAGTCGAAGAAATCTTCGTTATTTTTGGTACCCTTGATCTTGGACAGCAGGAATTCGATGGCATCAACCGGCCCCATTGGCATAAGGATACGGCGCAGAACCCACATTTTCGACAGGGTACCCTTATCAACCAGCAGTTCTTCCTTGCGCGTGCCGGACTTGGTAATATCAATGGCCGGAAAGACGCGCTTGTCGATGATTTTGCGATCCAGAATAATTTCCGAGTTCCCTGTACCCTTGAATTCTTCAAAAATCACTTCATCCATGCGGCTGCCTGTATCAATCAGGGCGGTGGCAATAATAGACAATGATCCGCCTTCTTCGATATTCCGCGCAGCACCGAAAAAGCGTTTTGGCCGCTGCAGGGCATTGGCGTCCACACCACCGGTCAGAACCTTGCCTGATGATGGCACAACCGTATTATAAGCACGGGCCAGCCGGGTGATTGAATCCAGAAGAATAACAACGTCGCGCTTGTGTTCTACCAGGCGCTTCGCCTTTTCCAGAACCATTTCAGTGACTTGCACATGGCGAGACGCCGGTTCATCAAAAGTGGAACTGATCACTTCGCCCTTAACAGAGCGCTGCATATCCGTCACTTCTTCCGGGCGTTCATCAATTAGCAGCACGATCAGATAAACTTCCGGATGATTTGCCGTAATGGCATGCGCAATATTTTGAAGCAGAACGGTTTTACCTGTCCGGGGTGGTGCCACAATCAGGGCACGCTGGCCCTTGCCAAGCGGCGCAACCAGATCGATAATTCGTGACGACAGATCTTTCTGGGTCGGATCGTCCTGATCCAGTTTCAGGCGCTCATCCGGGTAAAGCGGTGTCAGACTGTCAAAATGAACCTTGTGACGGGCCTTTTCCGGATCTTCATAATTGATGGTATTAACTTTAAGCAGCGCGAAATACCGCTCACCCTCTTTCGGGGCCCTGATCTGGCCTTCAACCGTGTCTCCATTACGCAATGCAAACCGGCGTATCTGGCTTGGGCTGACATATATATCATCAGGGCCCGGCAGATAATTTGATTCCGGTGATCGCAAAAACCCGAAGCCATCCTGTAATATTTCGATGACACCTTCACCGGAAATCTCCGTACCGGTTTCAGCCAGCTTTTTCAAAATGGCAAACAGCATATCCTGTTTACGCAAGGTACTGGCATTTTCAATCTCAAGTTCTTCTGCAAATTTAAGAAGGTCTGCAGGAGTCTTGGCTTTTAGTTCTTTAAGGTTCATTGGGTTTTTCCGCGTCAGGATAGCGAGTTTATGATGGGATGATTTGAAATGGGGTCTATGAGGGTAAAGCGGGTAATATTGTCAAATTTGTTGAAATAGTCGGAGAACAGATGAGAAAATCAAATTGGAAAGTGCACCCGGGAACGGATCCCTCTGCCTGAATTCCAGCCCGAATAACCTTCAGCAAACCGGTCTGATATATTGTTGATGATATGACTGGTGTTGACTGAAAGTAACTGATGTAGGATCAGATAACTATCATCACTTTTGTTCAAGTCAAGACTATTCCACAAAAATAGCACCAAACATACTTAAAAAGGCTTAACAATCACCATAAAGACAATCAAAATCATCAGAATTGTCGGAATTTCATTAATCTTTCTGTAAAAGTTCTCTGTATGACGATTTTCATCGCGATCAAATGCCTTCCGCCAGCGCGCCAGAAATCCGTGAAAGCCTGTCATTAGAAAAAGTGCAGCTAACTTGACATGAATCCAGCCCATCGACCAGTCAACAATACCTGGCGTCAACAGCAATAAAATACCGAATATGAAGGTCGCAATCATGGCCGGGTTGATAATAGCTCGCAACAGCCGGCGTTCCATAACCTTGAACAAGGCTGATTGATCCGATCCGGCGGGCACGCCGACATGATAAACATACAGGCGGGGCAAATAAAACATACCAGCCATCCATGCAACCATGGAAATAATATGTAAACTCTTTATAATCAGATAGTTATCAATCAAAAACTGGGTCATTAATATGTCCTCATTCAGCTTTTGGAGCTGGCCGCTTTTAAAGCCGGGCACGCACGATTGTTTTTCTGGCAGAATTTGCCAATCATATTCTCACCGGCAATAGCCCTTTTGACCAGATCTGCCAGCGCCTGAATAAATTTGGGCTCACATTGCAATGTTGGTACGCGCTCATAAACATCAACACCATGTGATTTTGCCAGTTCCCTGTATTCAATATCCAGTTCCACAAGGGTTTCCGAATGTTCAGACACGAATGCAACCGGGACCATAATAATCGCTTTTCCATCCTTCCCGGCGCGTTCAATCTCATCTTCGGTGGAAGGCCCAATCCATTCCAAAGGCCCTACCCGACTTTGATAACAAACAACATGATCAGGCGAACCGGATTTTAATGCATCAGTGAGTTTGCCAACAATTGTCGATACAGTTGCTTCAATTTGTTGCTGGTAGGGATCACCTTTCTCAACGATTTTCTTTGGTAAACCATGTGCCGAAAACAAAATCCGAAAATGACCGGCATCAATGCGGGCAATAGCCTGGTTGATCAGGCCGGTATGGGCTTCAGCAACCAGATGATCTTCCCCGTAACAGCATATTTCCAGCGTCGGGACACTCAACCCGACAGTTTTTGAAGCCCGATGCCAGTCTTTTGTTGATGACCCCGTCGTGGTTGTTGAATATTGCGGATAAAGCGGCAGCAAAACAACACGGTCAGCACCCCATTTCTTAACATTCAGCGCTGTTTCGTCACTCATCGGATGCCAGTAGCGCATGGCGATAAAACATTTAATCTCTGCAGTATCGCCCAGACTGCTCTCCAATGCCTCCGCCTGTTTTACTGTTTGCTCCAGCAACGGTGACTTGCCGCCCAGATGAGCATATATCTCGCGTGCCACAGGTGCACGTCGTGTTGAAATAAGTTTGGCAATCATCCAGCGGAAAGGGTTGGGTACGCCTATAATTGCCGGATCGCGAAACAGGTTGAAAAGAAAGGGCTTAACCGATGACGGCTGATCAGGCCCCCCCAGATTAAAAAGCACGACAGCGATTTTTTCTTTATTCATATCAATATTATAACCATTAAGTTGGCTTAAAATTCCTGATTATTTCACAGAGTTCGGCAACATGCTCAACAGGTGTTTCCGGCACAATTCCATGCCCCAGATTGAAAATATAAGGGCCCTTCGAAAGCCTGCTTAAAATATGTTGCGTTTCCTTGCGCATAAGATCACCCCCGGCCACCAGAATTCTCGGATCAAGATTACCCTGAACACAAACAGACGGTTGTATATGCTCGGCCACCCATTCACACGGCAGGGCTGTATCAATACCAACTGCCGTCGCACCGGTTTTTTCAGCATATCCCAGACAGGATGGCCCTGCACCCCGCGGAAAGGCAATAACGGGAACACCCGGACAATTTGAAGATACGCCCTGGATAATGCGGCGGACCGGGTCCACACACCAGCGTTCAAATTGTGACGGGGGCAGACTGCCCGCCCAACTGTCAAAAATCTGGACAGTTTCTGCCCCTGCCCTGATCTGGCGGGTTAAATATTGAATTGTTGCCTCAACCAGCAAATCAATCAGCTTTTGAAAAAGCTCAGGGTTCCCGTATGCCCATGTCTTGGCCGCGGCCTGGTCCGGGGACCCTTTCCCCCCGATCATATAGGTCGCCACGGTCCAGGGAGCACCCGCGAAGCCTATCAGGGCAGTGTGAGGCGGTAATTCCCGAGATAGCCTCTCCACGGCCGTATAAACCGGTTCCAGATGCTCATGAAGACCGCCCAGGGAAAGCTTTTTAAGATCCTGCTCATGTCGAAGTGCTTCAAGAACCGGCCCTTCCCCTGTTTTGAAATCCACATGCTGGCCAAGAGCATCAGGTATCACCAGAATATCAGAAAAAAGGATCGCTGCATCCATATCAAAACGGCGAATGGGCTGTAATGTTACTTCAACCGCCATATCAGGCGTATAACACAGCGTTAGAAAATGACCGGCTTCCTTGCGCAGAGCCCTGTATTCAGGCAGATACCGCCCGGCCTGACGCATGAACCAGAAGGGAGGTCTGTCCACTTTCTGCCCGTTCAGGGCTTTCAGGAAACGTTTATCAGTGTTTGCTTGGGTTTTTGATGACACAAGAGGACTTTCAAAGTTAGGCACAGTTTTCTTCTACCAAGAATCTTAAATATAAATAATTTGTAGTGGATAGTGGATACCTGTGAATAACGGGGGTTCATTTTTATCCACAGATTTATAGGACCCTGTAAAATAGAAATTCTGAAAATGCCGGATTTTTGGAAATGCGGGGATATTCATATGAAATACGCTTATAAGCCTTATTTTGAATCATGTGAATAACAAGGATAACAATTTATCTGTATCAGGTTAGAAAACATATACACATAACTCTGATCCGGAACTATCTGTCATCCACTGAGGGACGAACAGCCCTGTTAAAAAAGAATGACGTGTGTAAATGATGAACCTTTCACCATAAAGGCCAGTTATCCCCATAATTCACCTTCTTCAGCTAAAACTGTAAAAACCAGGATGATCTGCTCTTAAATGAATTTGTCATTTTGTCCCCTTTCCCTTAATTGTTAAGCCAACACATTGGAGACCAACGGCGTATGGCACAATTTCATCTGCATCTTCTCTCGGATTCTACAGGCGAAACCCTTGACGCCGTGGCCAAGGCGGCACTCGCACAGTTCAAGGATGCCGAGCCCATAAAGCATTTGTGGCCCATGGTCCGGAATGCCCGCCAGATGAGCCGCATTCTGGAAGATATAGAAAAAAAGCCGGGCCTGGTCATGTTTACGCTGGTCAATGAAGACATTCGAGACGTCCTTATACAGCGCTGTGCCCAGCTGAATATGCCTTTTATACCGGTGATGGATTCGATTATTACCTCACTCGGAAAGTTTTTGGGGGAAAAGGCCGAAGCCAAGCCCGGGCGCCAACATGCGCTAAATCAGGAATATTTCCAGCGCATAGATGCCATGCATTATACAATGGCCCATGATGACGGACAGGCCCCCAAAAACCTGTCACAGGCGGATGTTATTCTGCTGGGCGTTTCGCGCACGTCAAAAACGCCGACCTGTATTTATCTGGCAAACCGGGGGATCAAGGCGGCCAATATTCCTATCGTGCCAAACTGTCCCTTGCCTGAAGAGCTGTTTCAGTTGAAAAACACACTGATCGTGGGATTGTTCACCAGCCCGGAACGTCTGGTCCAAATACGTAAAAACCGGTTGATTTCCATGAAGGAAAAGACCGATACAGATTATGCAAATATCGATCAGGTTATGGAAGAGGTCAAGTTCGCCAGACGACTTTATGCCGAACATAACTGGCCTGTTATTGATGTGACCCGTCGCTCGATCGAAGAAAGTGCCGCCGCCATTATTAACCTTCTTACAGCCCGGGAGGAAAGCAGGAAATGACCGGGTTGAAAGCTCCGCCCCTGCTTGTGCTGGCCTCGTCAAGTCAAAGCCGGGCCCGGTTACTGGAACAGGCGGGTGTGGCATTCTCTGTTGTTCCTGCTCGTGTTGATGAAGACAGCATTAAGGACGCCATGTTGTCGGAAGCGGCAAAACACGCGCATATTGCAGATACGCTGGCCGAAATAAAATCATTGCGGGTATCAACGGCGACACCAACAGATCTGGTGATCGGGGCTGACCAGATATTAAGTTACGCGGGCCGGCTATACAGTAAACCCGTCGATATGGATGAAGCAGGCCAGCAACTGACCGAATTGTCCGGCAAGACCCATGAATTAATAACCGCTGTTTGTGTGGCAAAGGGTGGACAGGTAATCTGGCGACACATTGAAACAGCCAGAATGAGCATGCGTCGTCTTTCTGACGATTTCAGGAAAGAATATCTTCTTAAAATGGGCGATGCCGCCCTTTATACCGTTGGCTGTTATCAGCTGGAAGGTCTGGGTGTGCAGCTTTTTGATAAAATTGACGGCGATTATTTCAGTATTCTGGGATTGCCGATGGTCCCGCTTCTGGCATTTTTGCGTAATCATGAGGTTGTCCCGACATGAGCTTCGATCCAGGCATATTGCCAAAGGGAAAAACCATTGTTGCAGGGGTTATGGGCTGGCCGGTTTCTCACTCCCGCTCACCCCGTCTTCATGGTTACTGGCTCAGGGAGTATGATATTGACGGCGTATACCTGCCCTTTGCTGTTAAACCGGGTGATTTCTCCAGTGCATTGAAATCATTGGGTAATTTTGGAATTCGCGGCGTAAATGTGACGGTTCCTCACAAGGAACAGGCTTTTGTGCTGGCTGATGAGGTCGATGATTTTGCCCGTCGGGTCGGTGCGGTAAATACCATACGGCTTGGCGCAGACGGGCGTTTGATTGCCAGCAATACAGATGGGTTTGGCTTTATTGAAAACCTCAAGGCCGGGGCACCGGACTGGCGCGGAGACGGGGGCCCTGCAGTGGTTCTGGGGGCCGGTGGCGCAGCGCGCGGTGTTATTGCGGCTCTGGTTGATGAAGGTGTGTCTGATATTCGTCTTCTGAACCGGTCAAGGGACCGTGCGGAGGTGCTGGCGAACAGCCCTGACATGGGCAATATACAGGTGATAGACTGGGAACAGCGGTCTGAAGCACTGGCGGGCGCGAATTTACTGGTCAACACGACAAGCCTGGGGATGAAGGGGGCTGATCCACTTGTGATCCGTCTTGATGAATTGCCCCCAAGTGCAACGGTGACAGATATTGTCTATACGCCGTTGCAAACCGACTTGCTTGCTCAGGCATTGCGCCGGGGCAACCGGATTGTGGATGGTCTGGGTATGCTGTTGCATCAGGCGCGTCCCGGTTTTGAGGCCTGGTTTGGTGTAAAGCCAGAGGTTACCCCGGCGTTGCGGGCTTTTGTGCTAAAGGACTGACATTTGAAGAACCGGCAAGAAGCCGGATGGAATTGTTGATGGCCAAACCTGTTATCATTGGACTTACCGGCTCGATCGGGATGGGAAAATCGGAAACGGCCCGCATGTTTCGGGCTTTTGGAGTCCCCGTTTTTGATGCTGATGCCGCGGTCCATGCGTTGCAGGCAAAAGGGGGACTGGCTGTTGGCCCTGTTGAAGACGCTTTTCCCGGTACAGTGGTCAGTGGTGCCGTCAATCGCCAGCTTCTGGGCAAAAGGGTTCTGGGCGACCCGGCGGCAATGCGCCAGCTTGAGCAGATCATCCACCCGCTTGTGCATGCTGAAGAGAAAAAGTTTCTCGCGCGCGCCATGGCAAGACGCAAACCTGTTGTTGTGCTGGATATCCCCCTGCTTCTTGAAACCGGGGGTGAAAGCCGTGTTGATCATGTGGTGGTTGTATCAGCGCCGCCGGTGGTGCAGCGGGGGCGTGTTTTGCAGCGCCCGGGCATGGAAGAAGGCAAATTCCGGTCCATACTGGAAAAGCAAATGCCGGACAAGCTGAAACGCCGCAAGGCCGATTTCATCGTTGAAACAGGTTTGGGGAAACGGTTTGCACGCAAGCAGGTTCAGGCTATCATAAAAAGTGTTCAAAGGTCATCAGGGGTAAAACGGTAATCTCATGCGCGAAATAGTTTTTGATACGGAAACAACCGGATTTGATCCTGCCGCTGGCGACAAGGTTGTTGAAATTGGCTGTGTTGAGCTTCTCAACGGTCTGCCAACCGGTGAACATTTTCACAAATATATAAACCCTGAGCGGGATATGCCTGACGCGGCATTTCAGGTCCATGGATTGTCAGAAGAGTTTTTGAAAACCCATCCGGTTTTTGCAGAAATTGTTGAAGAGTTTCTGGCCTTTATCGGGGACGCGCGGCTGGTTGCCCATAACGCTGACTTTGATATGAAATTCATAAATGCCGAGCTTAAGAACCTTGGATTTAAGCCGATCCCGGCCAGTCGATCGGTGGATACACTGGCCATTGCGCGCCAAAAATTTCCGGGTTCACCAAACACGCTTGATGCATTGTGTAAACGCTTCAATGTAGATAATTCGGGTCGGACCAAACACGGGGCGCTACTTGATTCTGAATTGCTGGCAGAAGTATATCTTGAGCTTTTGGGCGGGCGTCAGGTCGGGCTGGCCCTTGTGTCGGATAGTGACCGGCGGGACCAGAATAATATTTCAGGGCCGGAACGTATCTACCGCGCGCCACGCCCGCACAGTCCTTCCGAAGAAGAACTGGCGGCGCATGAGGCTTTTATCGCGAAAATTGAAGACGCGCTCTGGACGCGCTAGAGATATCTTCAGCAATTCGAACTAGTTAACGGTTTCGCTGGCCGGTGCTGTGGGCTGACCTTTTTGCTGTTCCTGATGTTGCCGGTAAAGTGTGGCAAAATCAATGGGCTCCAGCAGCAACGGCGGGAAGCCGCCATCGCGTGTGGCATCCGCCGCAACACGGCGGGCAAACGGGAACAGAATGCGCGGGCATTCAATCAGCAGAAACGGCTGCAAGGCTTCCTTGGGCAGGTTTTTCACGCCAAACAGGCCCGCATAAACCAGCTCAACAACAAAGGCCGGTGTTTCTTCGTGTTTTGCGGTTGCAGAAATTTTCAGATCAACCTCGTAGACGTTTTCGCCAAGCTGGCGCGCGTTTACATTCACGGATACATCAATTGACGGTTTTGTTTCGCCCAGCTTTTGCAGTGAATTTGGTGCATTCGGATTCTCGAAGGACAGATCTTTCACATACTGGGCAATAATCCCAAGCTGTGCCTGGTCGGCATTTGGAGTCTGCCCGTCCTGATTGAGCGCAACACCTTCAGGCTGTGCGGTATTTTCAACCGGTGCTTCGGGTGTGTCGTCTTTTTTATCTTCATCAGCCATATCGTGTTCCTTGAGATTTGGGCTCGTCATTCTTAAAGGCATTCTCAGGATACTATTGCTTAAGTCGCCGTAAATCTGATCATGCGCAATTTCTATAAGCCGGACTGGCTACCACGGTTTTCACTTTTGCACAAGAATTTGCGCAACCTGACCGGTTAATCTGTCTTACCTGTCCCCGGGCTTGTCACCGGGTGGCAGGCGCGGATGATTATTCTGATCATTATCTTCCGGATTTTCTTCCCAATAATCACCTTCAACGATGGTGGGACCGCTTTGCCTGCCGGGCTGTGAAGATGTCATATTACGTCGTAATTTTGACAACAGGAAAATACCCATGCCTGTCCGCACGGGCGGAATCAGAAATAAAATACCTAATGTATCCGTAAAAAAGCCGGGCAGGACCAAAAGAATGCCCGCCATGGCCAGAAAGATTGCATGGACCAGTTCCACAATGGGGATTTCTTCACGTGCAAGACTGTTTTGCATATTTTGCAGGTTTGAAATCCCCTGTTCCCGGACGATTATCAACCCAAGGACTGAGGTCATGACGGTAAGAGCCAGTGTTGGAAAAATGCCAATAGAGCTGCCCACTTCGATAAAAAGTGATATTTCTATGAAGGGTGTGGCCAGAAATAGCAGTACAATCAGAAAAGCCAATTTAAATCCATTAGTTTAAGATGCAATCCAGCCTTGAGATTTTGCTGCGGAATGCATATGTATAACACGAGAATAATACTGTCGCTGCCTTTTGTTCCGGAGAGTTTAACGGCTTTGATGTTGGGAAAAGCTTATCTTTCGTATAAAAGGCTGATATCACATATATAGGTCATATTCCTTCAGAGCCAAGGCAGGTTAATACAATGGGTGAGGGTTTCCAGTTTCTGGACATCATTTTTCTGGCAATGATTGCCGGTTTTATTGCGCTGCGTTTAAGAAGCGTTTTGGGTCGGCGCACGGGTAATGAGCCGTCACCCTCCGAAAGCCGGCGGTTTCCGGGGGATACCGGAACAGAGGGGGACGCCAGCCCCTCGAACGAGCCGGAATCTTTTGCGGCAGCACTGGACCGGTCTGTCGTCGACCTTGATCCTCAATCCCCGGCCTATTTCGGTTTGAATAAAATCCACCAGCAAGATCCGGAATTTGACATAGACATGTTTGTTTCGGGTGCCCGTGCGGCATATGAGATGATTCTGGAAGCATTCTGGGCCGGAGATGTAGACCCCATTGACCGTTATATCAGCCCGGACGTGAAGGCGGGATTTGAAGAAGCCATCCGGTTGCGGCAGGAGTCCGGCCTTGGCCTGGATAACCGGCTCGTATCCATCGAAAAAATCGGTATCGAAGACGCAGAACTGATAGCCAATGAAGCGCGGGTTACTGTGAAGCTGACCAGCCATATCATTCTGGTAACCCGGGATAGCGAAAACCGGGTTGTCGAAGGTGACGTGACCGATGCTGCGGAAGTGACCGATATCTGGACCTTTGTCCGTGATATGAAAAGCGGGGACCCTAACTGGATACTGGTCTCGACACGTGGCGGCGGGTAACTCGCAAAATGTCTGGCCCGTCCAAACGTTCGGCTAAGCTTGCAGCGCCAACCTTTCTTATTGGCCTTGTTCTTTTCATGATCGTGTCGACGGCCTGGTTAGGCTGGTTTCTGCTTCCTCCCGGATTACACTCGGGACAGGATGCGGAATATCTGCCAGCGACCTATGATGATCTTGAAGGCTGGGCGCAGGATGATCTTGTGACGGCTTTTGCCGCTTTTACAAAATCATGTGAAAAACTCATGACAATTCCGGCCAATCGGCAGGTGGGGCCGGAAAAGGTGGGGATATTTGTCAGCGACTGGTTGCCGACCTGTAGTGCAGCGCGCGAATTTGACGCCACGATCGGTAAGCGGCCTGATTCATATGGCCTGCACCGCTTTTTTGAAACCTATCTTCAACCTGTTATGGTCACATCCGGATCGCGGAAGTCTCTTTTCACGGGCTATTATGAGCCGGAAATCAGCGCCAGCCTGTCCTGTAATGAAAATTATGCCGTCCCGGTTTATCGTCGGCCCGAGGATCTGGTTACGGCAAATCTTGGCCAGTTTCAGGGTGACCTGGCAGGACAATCGCTGGTGGGGCAGGTGATTGACAACAGGTTTGTGCCTTATGCCACGCGCCGGGATGTTTATGAAGGCGCGCTGGCCAATAAAGGCCTGGAACTGGCTTGTGCGGCTGATCCGGTGGATGTGTTTTTTCTGGAAATTCAGGGCTCGGGTCGGCTTATGCTGGATGATGGCGGGTTGATGCGCGTCGGGTATGACGGCAAGAACGGGCATGCCTATACATCTATTGGCCGGGAGCTGGTAGAGCGGGGGGAAATGTCGATTGATCAGGTTTCTCTCCAGTCCATCAGGATCTGGCTGGCCGATCACCCGGATCAGGCGCGCGACATTCTGGAAGCCAACCGTTCTTACGTTTTTTTCCGTGAACTGGAAACCGACAGCCCGATCGGGGCCCAGGGCGTTGAACTGACCCCCGGCCGGTCATTGGCCATTGACCGGGCCTTTATACCGCTGGGTGCGCCGGTGTGGTTGCAAACTTCCCTGCCCACGTTGAACAATAAGCCTGACGAAACACCCTTTCACCGGCTGATGGTGGCGCAAGATACGGGCGGGGCGATTAAAGGGGCGGTCCGGGGAGATGTTTTCTGGGGGGCCGGGCTGGAAGCAGAAGAAATAGCCGGTCATATGGCACAGGCTGGAAGTTATTATCTGCTTCTGCCTCACCAGACAGTTCAGCGCCTGTTTTCGGGCGCGGAATAACCGGGGGTGATCAATGGTCAAACGTCGATCAGGCCGACAATTATCATCTTCGGAAGAAATGTTGTGGCGTCAGGTGGTGAAGGACGTGGAGCCCTTTGACAAATCAGGAAGCCCGCAGCCTTCTATCCTTGCGAAAAAAATAATCCCGGAGACAGAATTCTTGCCCTCAATGCCCGGCGGCGGCCGGAAGGCCCGCCGCGAGCAAATTCTTGAACGAACACCCCTGCCCGTGCCACAAACCACCAGACCAACGGCGTCACTGGCAGACAGCAGTGCGCAGTTACACGGCGGATGGACGCGCAAGATTCGTCGGGGCAATCTGGAAATAGATGCACGGGTTGATCTTCACGGGCTTAATCGCGATCAGGCTTTTACAATTCTGCATCGTTTCCTGATCAGGGCGATGGCGGAAAATAACCGCCGTCTTCTGGTCATCACAGGTAAGGGCAGAAGGACTCCTGACACGCAGGATGGATATTCCGGCGGCGTGTTACGTACCGAAGTGCCCCGATGGTTGCGCCACGGCCCTCTTGCGGACCGGATATTGTCGGTACAGTCTGCACACCCCAAAGATGGTGGCGGGGGCGCATGTTATGTGATCTTGCGGCGCGAAAGGGAATACAGATGACCCCTTTTGGTGCACGGTTACGGTCACTTCGGCTCAAAAGAAGCCTGACCCAGCGGGAAATGGCCGAAGCTCTGGGCATTTCCGCGGCTTACCTTTCGGCACTGGAACATGGCCGGCGGGGTCGGCCATCATGGGCACTGGTCCAGAATATCATTGCGTATTTCAATATTATCTGGGATGAGGCGGAGGAGCTTGAAAAGCTTGCAAAATTATCGCACCCGAGGTTGTCAATTGATACATCGGGGCTGGATCCGCAGGCAACAGAACTGGTCAACCGGCTGGCGGACAATATACGCGATTTGCCAAAGGACCGGATTCAGCAGATGCTGAAAATTTTGAAGGAGCCTCCAGCCAGCTCATAATTAAGGCCAATGCCAACATCAACCACAGGCAAGTGCAGGCTGATCAATCCGTGTCAGGCTGGGGATGTTTGGGCGGGAATATTTTCAGGGCCGTGATCTGGTTTCGCTGGCGCCGCAGAATTTCAAACGTGAAATCCGCGATTGTGAACACTTGCCCGGGGTTGGGGATCACCTCTGCTTCATGAATGACCAGTCCGGCAATTGTTGTGGCTTCTTCATCTGAAAGATTCCAGTCAAATTGTCGATTTAGGTCGCGGATCGCTATAGTGCCGGCAACCACGACGCTACCATCCTTCAGCTCCTGTATGCCGGCGGGCAGGTCATCATGTTCGTCAGATATTTCACCGACAATTTCTTCCAGAATGTCTTCCAGTGTGATCAGGCCCATCAGGGCGCCATATTCGTCCACGACAAGCGCAAAATGCGCCCGGCGGGCCAGAAAGGCGTTCAATTGTTCCTGTAACGTTGATGTTTCCGGTACAAACCAGGGTTCCGAGGCTATTTTCTCGATATCCTGTATATCGAAATTGCCGCCATTCTTTTTCACTGCACGCAAGATATCCTTGGCATGCAAAACACCAACAATGTTGTCCTGATCGTCGCGCCATAATGGCATACGCGTGTAGACGCTTTCCACAACCTGTTCCACAATTTCGGCTGGCGGGAGCGACGCATCAATCATGAACATGTTTTTTCGATGAATCATGACATCTTCCAGCATGATTTCATCAAGATCAAAAATGCTGCCCAGCATATCCCTGTGGGCCTTCACAATACCGCCCTCGCTGGCATGCAGGTCTACCACACCGCGAATTTCGTCCTGGGGCGACAACACACTCGTCTGATCGGAAATATCAATGCCGAAGAGATGCAGGGTAAGGCGGACTATGCGCTGGACGGTGCGCACGATCGGGCCCAGCAGTTTCACAATGAATGAAATCGGCAGGGCAACAATCTGGGCCATGTGATTGGGATTGGAGATCGCGTAGGTTTTGGGCAGCACTTCTGCAAAAATCAGCACCAGAACAGTCATGATGATGGTGGCATATACCACGCCTGCTTCGCCAAAGATGTTGATAAACAGGCTGGTCGCCAGAGCTGAAGCCAGAATATTGACAAGATTATTGCCAAGCAGAATGGAGCCGATCAGCCGTTCCTTGTTATCAATCAGGCGCGCGACCAGTATGGCTTTCTTTTCGCCGTCAACTGCGCGACGATGAATCAGGGCGCGTGAGGCTGCGGTCAGCGCCGTTTCTGAGCCTGAGAAAAATGCGGAAAGAAATATAAGTACAACTATCGACACGACAGTTATGATGGAAGACGGTTCCATTAGGTGGTCGTTGATCCCTCTAATAAGTCCTGGTCAGTCATTTATCAGGGCACTTGTCTTCATTTTTCCAAGGCGGCATTCAACACTGTCAACACGTCCGCATTATCAACGTCCTGCTTCAGGAAGGCTTTGCCGATGCCATATGTTAGCACGAAAGTAATGATACCATTCTTTACTTTTTTGTCCTGCGACATATGGGCCAGCAGTTTTTCAGCTGTCAGGTCGTATTTGCCCTTGAGCGAGGATATGTCGGGCAAGCCGACAGCATCCAGATGAGCGGACGCTCTGGCGGTGTCTTCACGCGGGCAGAAACCCAGATGGGTTGACAGTTCAAATGCCAGTTTCATCCCCATCGCCACGGCCTCACCATGGTACAGATCATCGCCAAAGCCGGTTTCAGCTTCCAGCGCGTGCCCGAAGGTATGCCCGAAGTTGAGCATGGCGCGGCGGCCCTGTTCGCGTTCATCAGCAGAAACCATTCGTGCCTTTGCAGCGCAACTGCGGCGCACGGCCTGCTGACGTGCGTTCATGTCGCCTGCAATAAGGGCGGGTCCCTTTTCTTCCAGCCATGTAAAAAAGTCTATTTCTTCAATCAGGCCATATTTGACGACTTCTGCATAGCCCGCAAGAAACTGACGGGGTGACAAGGTGTCAAGCACAGCCGTATCCGCCAGAACAAGACGGGGCTGGTGGAAATTGCCGATCAGGTTTTTGCCATGGGGCGTATTTACACCGGTTTTGCCACCAACTGAACTGTCAACCTGGGCCAGCAGTGTAGTGGGGATTTGTACGAAATCTATGCCCCGAAGCAGTATACTGGCCGCAAAGCCTGCCAGATCGCCGATGACCCCGCCTCCCAGGGCGACAATCATGTCCGATCGTTCCAGTCGGGCCTCAAGCATACTGTCCAGCAACTTTTCAAGTGTTGCAAAGCTTTTGCTCGACTCACCGGCTGGCAGGACCATAGAATTATGTTCTATGCCTTCGGCGCGCAGGCTGGTGGAGACCCTGTCCAGATAGAGATCAGCGACATTCCGGTCGCTCACCACAAAAGTGCGGGGCCGACGAAGCAGGGATTTAAGCTCGCTACCGGTGTTATCGATCAGCCCGGCCCCGATTTTTATGTCATAAGAACGGCGGCCAAGATCAACATTGAGCGTATTAATGTTTGGCGATGACTTAACGGGTGCTGCAGCCGGGGGTACGGGTGTCATGATGTCTTGTTTGTCCATCAGGCGGATTCCGTTTGTGATGATGTCTGGTCTTTTTTGCTCGAGCTGCGAAATTCATTCAATGCTGTAATGATTCGGTCTACGACCTTCTCATGGGGGCCTGCACCACTTTCAACTGTCAAATCAGCCTCCGCATATATCTGGCCGCGCTCTTTCGACAGACGTGTCAGGATTTCCGCTGGATTTCCGGTTTTCAGCAATGGCCTTGTATTACGCCTGCCAACCCGTTCTACCAGCAGTTCGACATCGGCCTTTAACCAGATGGAATAGGCCGCTTCCTTAATTTTGACACGCGTTTCCGGGTCCATGTAAGCCCCGCCACCGGTCGCAAGTATCTTTGGTGTTTCCGTCAAAAGGCGTGCAATGACACGGCGTTCGCCGTCGCGGAATTCTTCTTCGCCAAATTCTTCAAAAATGTCAGATATCGTGCGCCCGGCAGCGGCTTCAATTTCGCTGTCGGTATCGATAAAATCCACACCAAGTCGTGCCGACAGACGGCGCCCGACAGTTGTTTTTCCGGCACCCATCAGGCCGATAAGTACAATCGGCTTGTCCAGCGGGTGGTTCAGGCCTGACCTGAATTTCCCTTTCTTTCTGATCATTGTACCCTTAAGTCAGGCGGCAATGCCCTGCCTCCTGACGATCAAATTATTGAATTTCAATCTTTATTCCTACACTGTTCAGACCGCCAAAGAAAAGCTTTTTGATTTCTTTGGTCGAAGAAATGACAAAAAGATGTTATCTGATAGCGTCTGCCGAAGTGTTCGGGCGCAAGCATATGTTGAACCGGGGCATGTTTACCGGTTGAGCAATTGGTGCAGAACGTTATACTTTGGCATATTGGAGGACGGGCTCGCGGAATAAACCTTGCGACCCGTCTGTTAACGAAATTCAAACGAATAGTCCCAAAGAATGAGTAAAGTCTGGCTTGTCCTGTTTGTCATGGTCCTTGTAGCGCTTGGCGCAGGTGCCTTGTTTCTGTTGAGCTGGGACATACCAGCCCCGGCACAACAGACTGAAAAGGTTTTACCTGATGAAATGTTTCCCCAATAAAAGCTTGTCAAATGGCTTTGGCTGGCTGGTCGTTGCGGGCCTTGCCGCTTTTGTGGCACCTGCCGCGCTGGCGCAGGTCAGCGACGGGGAAGCAGATGCCGGATTGGCTGAACAGCCGCTGGAGGCACCAAGATCTATATTACCCGACCCGACCCGGCCTGGTCCCGTTCTGGTTTCTCCGAATGCGGGCGTAAATCATACACCAGCCGGTCCCGTCGGATATGAAGCTGAGATGCAGAATGATCCTGCTGAGCCGGGTAATGCAGTGGAAGAGGCCGTTGGTAGCATAGAAATAGGCTCTCTTGATCAGGTGGACCCTTCATCTGTAGGACTGATTGACCAGGCGTCAGGCGGTTTTGGTCTTGATATGTGGGCGGGATCAAGTCGCCCTTTCATTGAACAGTTAATCCCGAATTTGCCGGGTAATATTTCTTCTGTACAGATGCAGGATTTGCAAAAGCGTCTGCTGGTTTCGGCGGCTGTTGTGCCGGAGGGCCCGGTTGGGACGCCCAGCCTGCTGACGTTACGGCTGAAAGCGCTGGCCCGGAGTGGTGATCTGGTCTCGGTTCTTGAATTACTGAACAGACTGCCGCCAGAATTGAGCGAGCCGGAACTTAAGCGGTTACAGGCCGACGCGTATCTGCTGGGTGGCGAGCTTTCAAACGCCTGTTCTGTCAATGCGGCCGGTGTGTCGCCTGCCGAATCTTCTTCCGATACCGATTCTTTCTGGTTACGGCTGTCCGGCTATTGCCGTTTGCTGGAAGGGAATGTTGCCGGTGCCGGGCTTGTTGTTGAATTGTTGCAGGATCAGGGTATTAATGTCCCGCTCTATTACAGGCTGATGGCACGGCTAATGTCTGGTGATCTGGAAAATGCCCCTGCCCCGGCTGTAGAGCCGATCGACCAGATTACCCCGCTGACCTTGAATATGCTGACATCCGCCGGTCTTGCCGTGCCGCAGGATTTGTTGCCGGTCGCGTCGCCATTAATGATGCAGGCGTTGGCGACCATGCCCAATCTGGCAATTGAAGTGCGTGTCGAGGCGGCTGAAAAGGCCGCGCGAAACGGGACCCTGCCGGCGGAGCGTCTGGCCGAGATTTATGCGGCGATACCCGTTGATCCGGCGGAGCTGACAAGTGTGGCCATTCTGGCAGATGCAGAATTCGGTGTTCGGGCCAACGCTGTTCTTTATCAAAAGCTGCAGGCAACCGGGAACACAGACATTGCAGGGTTTGGCGAGGCGCTAAAGGTTTTACAAAAGCGCGCGGCCATGTTTGATATGTCCCTGCTACAGGCAAAAGTAAATGCACAGGCGATTGCCGCTGTTGAACCTTCGGCGGAATCAATGCGTTATGCGCGTGAAATAACAAGATCACTGCTGATGGCAGGTCGTCATGACCGTGTGAATGACTGGTATAATTTCATTCGCTCCATTGCCACCGCCGAGAATATTGATGCAACGGAAGCCCTGATTACCCTGTGGCCACTGAAAGTGGTGACGGATGCGGAAGGCATGATGCCGTGGTCTCCTGAAATTCTGGAGCTGTGGTGGAACAGCCAGCTGTCTTTCGGTTTTGAAGAACGCCGCGACCGGGCATCGCTTTTATACTCTGTGCTGGAAGCTCTGGGGTACGAAGTGCCCGAAGTCGCCTGGAACCGACTTGCAGCGGGAGACCCGGGCGTTGAAACGCCGCAGCCTGCATTGCCTTACTGGCGTGCGTTGCTGCGGGCTGCCGAAAAGCAGCGACTGGGCGAAACCGTGCTTCTTGTGCTGATCTCGCTCGATAACGAGGGGCTGGGAAAAGTCAGTCCGGTGATTTTCGGGAATGTGATCAGGTCCCTGCGTGCTGTGGGTCTGGATCATGAAGCACGTGGCCTGGCACTGGAAGCCTTGATCAGCAAGGATTTCTGACAAGCTGGTTGCAGGAGATGTTATGACAGCCGGTGCGGGCGTTCGCGACAGTGATCTTTATGATGCTGAAGCTTTCCTTGAAATGCTGGCAGCCGAGCGCGGGGTTGCAAAAAACACGCTGGAAGCCTATCGCCGCGATCTTCTCGATTTTCTGGGTCATCTGGCAAATGGCAAGGCAACAGCCAGAACCGCTGATATAGAAAATCTCCGCCATTATGTTGCAAGGCTGGAAGCAGATGGATTGTCTGCGGCAAGTGCAGCGCGCAAGATATCAAGTCTGCGGCAGTTTTTCCGCTTTCTGTTTGCTGAAAAGCTTCGCCCTGATAACCCTTCCAGCTTGCTGGAAAGCCCGCGACAGGCGAGGCCATTACCCAAAATACTGAGCGAGATGGAGGTTGACCGCCTGCTTGATGAAGCAGGAGAAGCTGTGGGCCGTCAAAAAACAGAGGCTGGAAAACTGAAAGCCCTGCGGCTTGTCGCATTGCTGGAACTTTTGTATGCGACCGGATTGCGGGTCAGCGAGCTGATTACCCTGCCCCATAATGCTTTCAGAGGGGCAAAGCCATTTATTTATGTTCGGGGCAAGGGCAATAAAGAGCGTATTGTGCCGTTAAGTCACCGGGCTTTGAATGCGGTGCATGATTATGTAACTGTCCTTGCAGAGCGATATGACAGTCGCAGCACCCCAAAATGGCTGTTTCCGTCTCATGCCGGAGAAGGGTATATTACCCGGCAGCAGGTTGGTCATATGTTGAAGGATCTGGGCATAAGAGCAGGCGTGGACCCGGGCAAACTCTCGCCCCATATTTTGCGTCATGCATTTGCCACGCATTTGCTGGCGCATGGTGCCGATTTGCGGTCTGTCCAGAAAATGCTCGGACACAGTGATATTTCGACCACCCAGATTTACACACATGTGCTGGAAGAGCGGCTGAAATCACTCGTTCAGGAAAAACATCCTCTGGCGGATCGTTCCATATAGCGGAATTAGCGACGATTTCGTTGACAAACTTCACTTGCGAGGGGTAGCGTGCCGCCAACTGATACGCAGATTACACAAGGACAGGATATATGAGCTTTACGATTGTCAGTCAGGCCCCGTCGCGTTTGAACAGATCAGAGCTGGCCGTTCCGGGCTCAAGCCTGAAAATGCTTGGCAAGGCGCCAACTTCTGATGCCGACGTTATTTTTCTGGATCTTGAAGATGCCGTCGCGCCGGATGACAAGGAACAGGCCCGCAAAAATGTGATTGAGGCCATTAATGATCAGGATTGGGGTGATAAAACCCTTTCGGTTCGGATCAACGGGCTTGATACCCATTATATGTACCGCGATGTGGTTGATATTATGGAACAGGCTGGCGAGCGTCTGGACCTGATCATGATCCCCAAGGCCGGGACAGCCAGTGATATATATGCGCTGGATATGCTGTGCACCCAGATCGAGGTTGCGAAGGGACGGAAAAAACGTATCGGTTTCGAAATGATTATTGAAACCGCGCTGGGCATGGCCAATGTTAATGATATTGCGGCAGCCAGCAAGCGCAATGAATCCCTGCATTTTGGCGTGGCGGATTATGCGGCTTCGACCAAGGCCCGGACCACCCAGATCGGGGGCCCGAACCCCTTTTATGCGGTGCTGACAGATGCAACAGAAGATGGCAGCCGTGACCTCCACTGGGGTGATATGTGGCATTATGCCATCAGCCGTATGGTGGTTGCCGCGCGTGCCAATGGCCTGCGTCCGGTTGATGGCCCGTTTGGCGATTTTTCCGATTCAGACGGATATGTGGCGCAGGCACGGCGCGCCGCGGTGCTGGGATGTGAGGGCAAATGGGCCATTCACCCCAAACAATTACCCCTTGCCAACGAGGTGTACAGTCCGTCCGAAGCTGAAATCAGGAAAGCAAAGGCTATTCTGGCGGCAATGGAGGAAGCCAAGAAATCAGGCCATGGTGCGGTGGCGCTGGATGGCAAGCTGATCGATATTGCGTCTATCAAACAGGCCGAAGTAATGGTACAGGTTGCCGAACAAATCAGGGCGACCAGCAAGGCATAACCGATGATTACCTTTCTCGATTTTGAAAAGCCGATAGCCGAACTTGAGGCCAAGATTCGCGATCTGCGTGAACTGGACAATGCCGCCGAAGGCGTGAATGTCGATGAAGAGGCCAACCGGCTGGAGGTCAAGCGCGACAAGCTGTTGCGTGACACCTATGCCAAACTGGCCCCGTGGCAGAAAGCACAGGTTGCCCGCCACCCTGACCGGCCGAAGTTGCCGGATTATATTGCCGGGCTTCTGACGGATTTTACCAATCTGGCAGGGGATCGTGCCTTTGCGGACGATCAGGCCATCACGGGTGGTCTGGCCCGGTTCAAGGGCGCGCCTGTTATGGTGATTGGCCATGAAAAGGGATCAGACACCCAAAGCCGGATAAAGCATAATTTCGGCATGGCGCGGCCTGAAGGCTACCGCAAGGCGATCCGCCTGATGAAGCTGGCCAACCAGTTTGGCCTGCCGGTGATCACACTGGTGGACACCATGGGGGCATACCCCGGCATTGGCGCTGAAGAACGTGGCCAGGCCGAAGCTATTGCCCGCTCTACCGAGGTGTGCCTGAACCTTACGGTGCCGCTGGTATCAATCATTGTGGGCGAAGGTGGCTCGGGCGGTGCTGTGGCGCTGGCGGCGGGCAATCGGGTCATGATGCTCGAACATGCGGTTTATTCGGTCATTTCGCCGGAAGGCTGCGCCTCTATTCTGTGGCGGACGGCCGATAAAAACCAGGATGCGGCAGAGGCCCTGAAAATCACCGCGCAAGACCTGCTGAAGCTGAAGGTTATTGATGATATCGTCAAGGAACCGATGGGCGGCGCGCACCGTGATCCGGCCAAAACAATCGCAAACCTGTCAACAGCACTGGACCGGGCATTGAACGAGCTGGTGCCGCTGGCACCCAAAAAGCTGCGCGACCTGCGCCGCGAGAAATTCCTGACCATGGGCACTGTGGGTCTGGCATAAATCAGGGGTGCCTGATTCAGGGTTCAAAGGCCTCTATATAGCCCCATGACAATGTTTGAACTTCTTGCCTGAGCCACACGGGCAGGGGGAATTGCGCGGTACCCGGCCCCATGTATCAGGGTTGTTCGGATCGGCGTCGGCGGGGGCCGGCTGAACACGCGGAGAGCGGTTTCCTGAACGCGATCCCCCGTCATCATCCCTGGTATCATCCCGACCCGTCAGCGGATCTGTATGGTGGGTTGTTATGGTTGCCATCGGGGGCTCAGGCAGTGACGGAGCTTCTTCGGTTCGAATTTCGACATGGGACAGAAGCTGGGTAATATTCTCACGCACCCGGCCCAGCAGGCCTTCAAACATACCAAAGGCTTCGGTCTTGTATTCGTTCAGCGGGTCACGCTGGCCGTAGGCGCGCAGTCCTACCACCTGACGCAGATGATCAAGCTGGGACAAATGTTCTTTCCAGTGCTGGTCAAGAACTTGTAGCAACAGGTTTTTTTCAACCCGGCGCATGGTTTCAGACCCGATGTTGGCCGCCCGCTCTGCCATCCGGCGGTCGGCAGCCTGGGTGATGCGAGACGTTACTTCCTCAACATCAATACCTTCTTCCTGCGCCCAGTCTTCCAGCGGCAAATCAAGCGCAAACAGACGCTGCACCTCAACCCCCAGACCTTTCATGTCCCATTGTTCGGGATAGCTTTTGGGCGGGATATGGGGGCCTACAATCTCTTCGACGATCTCGCGGCGCATATCGGTGATGGTTTCCGAGACGTCTTCCACATCCATCAGCTCGCGGCGTTGTTCATAAATCACCTTGCGCTGATCGTTCATCACGTTGTCGTATTTCAGCAGGTTTTTACGGACGTCGTAGTTGCGGGCTTCAACTTTTTGCTGGGCTTTTTCAACGGCCCGGTTGATCCAGGGGTGAATAATCGCTTCGCCTTCTTCCAGTCCCAGCTTGACCAGCATACTGTCCATGCGCTCCGACCCGAAAATCCGCATCAGGTCATCCTGCAGGCTCAGGAAGAATTTCGAGGCGCCGGGATCGCCCTGACGACCGGACCGGCCCCGCAGCTGGTTATCAATACGGCGGCTTTCGTGCCGTTCTGTACCCACGACATAAAGCCCGCCTGCTTCCAGAACCTTGTCTTTCTCGACGTTCATCTCGTCCTTGATTTTTTCAATCAGCTTCTGGCGTTTTGCGTCGTCTTCAATATCGGCGGTTTCAGCTTCTATGCGCATATCCACGTTGCCGCCAAGCTGAATATCAGTTCCGCGGCCGGCCATGTTGGTGGCGATCGTAACTGCACCCAGACGTCCGGCCTGTGCCACAATATAGGCTTCCTGTTCATGATAGCGGGCATTCAAAACATTATGGGGAATTTTGCGCTTTTTAAGCTTTTCGGCCAGATATTCTGATTTTTCAATACTGACAGTACCGACAAGCACTGGCTGGCCCTTGGCATTGCATTCCTTGATCAGATCGATGATCGCATTATATTTTTCTTCTGCCGTACGATAAACCTCGTCATCCTGGTCAATACGCTGAATTGGAACATTGGTGGGCATCTCAACCACACCCAGACCGTAAATATCCATAAATTCATTGGCTTCTGTGGAAGCCGTGCCGGTCATGCCTGCAAGTTTCTCGTAAAGCCGGAAATAGTTTTGGAAGGTAATGGAGGCCAGAGTCTGGTTTTCTGACTGGATCTCTGCATTTTCCTTGGCTTCCAGCGCCTGATGCAGGCCTTCGGAATATCGACGGCCTTCCATCATACGCCCGGTAAACTCGTCAATGATGATAACCTTGTTGTCCTTGACGATATAATCAGCGTCCCGTGTGAAAAGCTTGTGGGCCCGCAACGCCTGATTAACATGGTGAACCACTGCGACATTTTCGTAGTCATACAGATTGTCACCTTCCAGCAGGCCAGCTTCCTGCAAAAGTTGTTCGATATGTTCTGTGCCTTCTTCAGTCAGTGTGACCTGACGGCTCTTTTCGTCTTTTTCGTAATCAGCTTCGACCAGCAGCGGAATGATTTTGTCGACCGTTACATAAAGGTCGGATTTGTCTTCCGTCGGTCCTGAAATGATCAGGGGCGTGCGGGCTTCATCGACCAGGATACTGTCGACTTCATCAATAATGGCAAAATTAAAGGGTCGTTGTACCAGCGATTCCTTGCGGAACTTCATATTGTCGCGCAGATAATCAAACCCAAGCTCATTGTTTGTGGCATAGGTAATATCGGCCCTGTATGCCTGCTGACGCTCTTCCTCGGTCACATTGGGTACAACACAGCCCACGGTCAGGCCCAGAAAGCGGTACACCCTGCCCATCCATTCAGAATCGCGCTTGGCCAGATAGTCGTTCACGGTGACAACGTGAACACCCTTGCCTTCCAGTGCATTCAGATAAGCCGCCAGTGTTGCAACCAGTGTTTTACCTTCACCGGTTTTCATTTCAGTGATGTTGCCTTCGTGCAGCACGATACCGCCCATCAGCTGCACATCATAATGGCGCTGTCCAAGGGTACGTTTTGCCGCTTCCCTTACCGTGGCAAAGGCCTCGGGCAGCAGACTGTCCAGCTCTGCGCCATCGGCCAGGCGTTTGCGGAATTCTTCTGTTTTGGCGCGAATATCATCGTCAGACAGTTTTAACAGTTCATCTTCAAAACTGTTGATCTGGTCAATACGCGGTTTCAATGTCTTCACATAGCGATCGTTTGACGAACCGAACAGACGTCTGGCGACTTTACCCAAACCTAGCATTGATAACCCCTAAACATGGTCGATGGAGATTGTTCCGCCGAAGGAAACTCTTTATATGTAAATCAGTCTTCTGTATGAGAGCACAAATAAGCGTGCAAGCACCCTGTGTCAACGTCCGCCCTCAATGAATCCTGCAGAATGGCCTGCATATTTGGCTGTTCGTGTTTAAAAGTCGTAAATTTTAGTGTTTGAGAGCATAAATTATGGCCGAAATTACAAAAGTATCTCCGCTGGCCCCTGAATCGTTTCCGGTATTGCCTGATGTGTCGGGTGTAACACTTGCAACGGCAATCAGCAAAACCCGATACAAGGGTCGTGATGATCTGATGCTGGCCGTTATGTCGCCCGGTACGACAGTTGCAGGGGTGTTTACAAAGTCAAAGGCACCGTCAGCACCCGTTGACTGGTGCAAAACCCTGCTGGCACAAAGGGGGGCCGCGCGTGGCCGTGCATTGTTTGTCAATGCGGGTAATGCGAATGCCTTTACCGGGCGTGTGGGTGCGGATGCTGTCAGGGCATCGGCGGCGGCTGTTGCCCGTGCAGCGGCATGTGCGCCGGAGGAGGTCTATATTGCCTCTACCGGGGTGATTGGTGTGCAATTGCCTGTCGAGGGCATCACAGCGCCTCTGGCGGGCATGGCAGAGGCATGTAGCGGGCATGCCGATGCGTGGGAGGCCGCGGCGCGGGCTATCATGACAACGGACACCTTCCCCAAGGGCGCGACGGCCAAAGCCAAAATAGGCGATAAAACCGTCACCATCAACGGTTTTGCCAAAGGCTCTGGCATGATTGCGCCCGATATGGCGACAATGCTGGGCTTTGTTTTTACCGACGCTGCGATTGCGCCGGATGTATTGCAGACCATATTAACGGAACATGGCGATCTGACCTTCAATTCAATCACCGTGGATAGCGATACCTCGACAAGTGATACATTGATTGCCTTCGCGACCGGGCAGGCGGGCAACGAGCTGGTGCAGGATGCCGACGCGGATTCATTTCAGGACTTCAGGGAGAAATTCCACGAGGTTTTGCTTGATCTGGCGCACCAGGTGGTCAGGGACGGCGAAGGGGCAAGCAAGTTCATCACCATCAATATCACGGGTGCAGAAGATGACCGGGCGGCCAGGCGGATCGCGCTCTCCATTGCAAATTCGCCACTGGTCAAGACGGCAATTGCCGGCGAAGACGCCAATTGGGGGCGTATCGTGATGGCTGTTGGCAAGGCGGGTGAAGCAGCGGATCGGGACCGGCTTGTTGTGCGTATCGGAGGCCAGCTTGTTGCCCGGGAAGGGCTGGCGGTTCAGGATTATAACGAAGCCGAGACAACCCGGCACCTGAAGGGCCAGAATATCGATATCGATGTGGATGTGGGGGTTGGCGGTCCTGGCGTGGCAACGGTCTGGACCTGCGACCTGACATATGAATATATTCGCATCAACGCAGATTACCGGAGCTGAGGGGTTGAGTTTTTCAGTTGATGATTGCCCGCAGGCGGCAACCCGGGTGGCAGATGGCTTGCCCACAGTGCTGGTTTCGGCGGTGGCTCTTGTTGATGTTGATGGCCGGGTTCTGATTGCAGAGCGGCCGGAAGGCAAGTCCATGGCGGGCTTGTGGGAGTTTCCTGGCGGCAAGGTCGAGCCGGGAGAGACACCTGAAATGGCCCTGATCCGGGAATGCCATGAAGAGTTGGGCATTGACGTCACATCAGCCTGTCTGGCCCCGTTTACATTTGCCTCTCATGTTTATGAGAAATTTCACCTGCTAATGCCGCTTTATCTGTGTCGGCGCTGGAATGGCACGCCGCAATCACGGGAAGGGCAACAGCTTAAATGGGTCCGCCCGAACAAATTGCGCGATTATCCCATGCCCCCGGCAGATGTGCCGCTGGTCGCCATGCTGATTGATTTTCTGTAAACCCGATTTAGTGCCGGAAGTGACGCATGCCCGTCATGACCATGGCCAAACCGGCTTCGTCAGCAGCGGCGATCACTTCATCGTCCCGCATGGACCCGCCGGGCTGAATAACCGCGGTGACACCCGCCTCTGCGGCGGTCAGCAGACCATCCGCAAACGGGAAAAATGCATCAGACGCTACCACGGAATCTTTGGTCAGGGGAATGAGTTCGCCGGCAGCTTCTGCCGCATCAGCGGATTTGCGGGCGGCAATCCGCGCACTGTCGACCCGGCTCATCTGGCCGGCACCAATTCCGACTGTGGCTCCGTCCTTAACATATACAATGGCGTTTGATTTTACATGTTTGGCGACCGTAAAGGCAAACAGCAGGTCGCGAATTTCAGTTTCGTCGGGATGGCGTTTGGTGACAATCTTCAGATCACTTGCCGTAATCCGTCCATTGTCGCGACCCTGGACAAGATAACCGCCGGCAACTGATTTTATAGTACGACCGAGGGCCGCAGGATCTGCGAGGCCGCCCGTTATGAGCAGGCGCAGGTTTTTCTTCGCCCCCAGAATACGACGGGCATCCTCATCGGCGTCCGGTGCGATAACAACTTCAGTGAAGATTTTGGCGATTTCCTCGGCGGCTTCGCCGTTCAGGCACTGATTTAGTGCAATAATGCCGCCGAACGCACTGGTGGAATCGCACTTCAGCGCCTTCAGATAGGCGTCTGCCAAAGTTTTCCCCCGGGCGACACCACAAGGATTTGCATGTTTGATAATGGCAACGGCAGGTCCGGTATCGGCGGCGAATTCCGACACCAGTTCAAAGGCGGCATCCGTATCATTCAAATTATTGTAGCTGAGTTCCTTGCCTTGCAATTGCCGGGCAGTGGCAACGCCCGGACGCAGTTTGCCGCCATCGGGTGCCACATAAAAAGCGGCATCCTGATGTGGGTTTTCGCCATACCGCAATGTTTGTTGCCGTGTGGCGGCAAAAGCCAGCTTTTCCGGATATATCTCGCCGTTCTGAGCGGCAAACCAGGTGGAAATCGCCGCGTCGTAAGACCCTGTCCGCGCATAGGCCTTTGCGGCCAGTTTGCGGCGCAAATCAACACCCGTGTCCCCCTTGTTGTCCGTCATGGCGGTCTTTACGGTGTCATAATCCGCCGGATCGACAACCACGGTGACAAAGCCATGGTTCTTTGCCGCTGACCGGATCATCGCAGGGCCGCCAATATCGATATTTTCAATACAGGTCGCAAAATCGGCACCCCTGGCGACAGTCTCTTCAAAAGGGTATAAATTTACAACCAGCAGATCAATTTGCCCGATGTCATGCGCCTCCATTGCAGCAGCGTGACTTTCCTTGTTCCGCAAGCCCAGCAGGCCCCCATGGATTTTAGGATGCAATGTCTTGACCCGACCATCCATCATCTCCGGAAACCCGGTATAGTCGGCAACTTCTATCACAGGGATGCCTGCATCAGACAATGTTTTTGCTGACCCTCCGGTCGATAGAATTTCCACGCCGCTTTCGGCCAGAAAACGCCCAAAATCAACAAGCCCGGTTTTGTCTGAAACAGACAGAAGTGCGCGTTTGACGGACTGGATATTTGTATTTGTCATTTTGTTGATTTCCTCGACAGTGTCGGCTGGGGGGTCTTGAGGGGCGTCCTATAGCATCCCGGTGTCAAGCGCAAGTGCCTATCCCTCTGGTTCAAGACATTTGAAAGACCAGTTGATCACGGTTTCCCCCGGTCCGGCTTGCCCCGTGACCAGAATATGCTGTGATGTGGCGGGCTGGTGCGGCTTGCCCAGATAAAGGCTTTCATCCAGACTGACCCGGCCCCCGCGGGCGCGAAAATGCCAGCCCTGTCCCGATGGCATACGCAGAATAATGCCGCTACCCTCTTCATCTATACTTGTCTCGACCCGTGGATGCAGATGGAAGCGGATATCATAGCCGTCACTGCGGGCCAGTCGCCTGCCGGAACGACGTAAAATGTCTTCGCCGCGGAAATCGCTGCCTGTTTTGTTCAGGAACAACCGCCGCACATGAATAAGGCTAAACCGCTCGTCATATCCGTTGTGACTTGCTTCCAGCCAGATGCCACCGTCTTCTTCATGACGTTCAAAAGTAACCTCTGTAGGACCGTTGCCGATAAAACTGTTCTGCAGGACTTCGCTTGAATTGGTATCATTCACAACCAGGGTGGAATGGGCTGCCGTTGCCCGGGCGATCAGGTTGAAGGCAGATGGCTTGAGATTCTGAAAGGCGGCCGGGCGGCCTTCGGGCAGTGAAATGGCGCTGCCGGAATTGACCACAATTCTGTCAGGACCGTCGCTCATTTCAAAGGACAGGGTGCCCGCATGATTATTTCTGCTGTAGTGCAACGGAGACGGCGGCCCGGCATCCATTATAACCAGACTTCTTCCCCTTGAAAGGCGCTGAAAGCCGGTATGGGGCGCATTGCCGAAAGCTTCGCCGACATCGCCAATACAGGTTAGCGTTTCCTCAATGCTTGCGGCCCGGGTCTCGACACTGCCATTAAACAGGGCCAGCCGCCGGTCACCGTGGCACAGGCTTTTCAGCATGGGGCCCATACGGTCAATGGCCCCCTGCAGGGCTTCGGGAACATCGTGGTCGCGTTGCACAAAGGCAGCCCTCAGGGCAACCAGATCCCGTAGCAATTCGAACAGGTCTGCGGGATTGCGAGTAATTGTGCCCCCGTCCGCCAGAACCTGTGCCTGCAGTTCCCGTTCCAGTTCGGTGATGCCCAGGCGCAGGCGGGCGTTGGAAGACGGCAGGAAAAGGCCGGTGTAAACAAGACCGATGACAGCAACCAGCCGGGGCGTGCCGGTGGGGGCGTCTTCCAGACTGCGTGCCAGATGGCGCGATTGCCGTGCCATGGAATTCAATACCAGGCTGCGATAGACATGATCATTGGTTGATATGATCAGGGGCGCATACGTCATCCAGCTGATCAGCCGTCGTGCCAGAATATCGGGTCGCCACGCCTGCGCTTCCCATTTGTCAAAATGTTGAAGCCATTCTTTTGTCAGTGTTTCAGCGCGTTTGCGGGCGGCATTTTTATCGGGTGCGGCCGCCAGATCTTTTAACCAGCTGAATCCGTGCAGCCATATCATCCAGCCTTTGGGCAGGTGTTGTTCCTGCCACAACTCCTGTGCGGACCAGATATAGGCCTCGCTATTTTTGGATGACGTTGCGGGAAACAGCGTTTGCCCGGCGTGATAAAAACTGCCAGAGGCAAGTTGCGCGCCGATTGAAGGATCGCCCGCCCAGGGCGTTGTCGGGGTTGCCAGCAGCCGAAGCGGATGCGGACCTTTCAGCTTCAGGGCGTAGACCGGGTTTGCAAACCCTATCCGTAACAGGGCCTTCCGGCAAAACCGGGTTAATGCGTAATTCAGTCGATTGGTTTTGGGTCTGCTCAGGCGCCCCATTTTGTCCCCGTTCTGTCACACTCTTTCATTGAACGAGTAGTGATTTTCTGTGACTCCTGTTGGTCGTGCTTCAAAGGGTTGGCCGGGAAATATGCTTGCCGTCGATCAACCTGTCCGAAGCATCGCTATATTTTTTTCATACATCGTCGGCCCGCCCTTGAAGGTAGCGCTTCCCGCCACAAGCACATCTGCGCCAGCCCTGATGGCCAGCGGAGCTGTTTCGGCGTCAATGCCGCCATCAACTTCCAGATCAATATCCCGACCGCTATGATCAATCATTTTGCGCAACAGGGAAATCTTGTCAAGTTGCGAGCGAATGAATTTCTGCCCGCCAAAGCCCGGGTTGACGCTCATAACAAGGATCAGATCAATGTCACCGATCACATTGGCGACAAATTCAACGGGACTGGCAGGGTTTAATGAAACGCCGGCCTTGCATCCCGCTGCCTTGATATTCTGGATCGTGCGGTGCAAATGCGGCCCGGCTTCCGGATGAACGGTGATAATATTAGCCCCTGCCCTTGCAAAGTCTTCGATAAACAAATCAACGGGCGAGATCATCAGGTGGACATCGAATATTTTCTGGCTGTGTGGCCGCAAGGCCTTCACGACAGCCGGTCCGATCGTCAGGTTGGGCACAAAGTGACCGTCCATCACGTCTATATGGATATAATCAGCCCCGGCCCGGTCAACAGCTCTCACTTCCTCGCCCAGTTTGGCGAAGTCGGCAGACAGAATGGACGGTGCGATGCGAGTTGGCTTTTGCATGTGTGTTGATTAACAAGTAAATGCCTTGCCTGCAACCGGATTTCGTATTTGTTACGGCTCCGTCACAAGTTTGCCACAGCCTGTAACCGCGATACGAAGAATCCGTCCATGCCGCCCATCTGGTACGGAAGTGTGCGGACATCGCCTTCCGGCGTGATAAATGCCTCAATACCGGGGATTTCGTCGCCGCTCACTGGCTTGCGGGCAAGCTCGGGGTGCGCTGCCAGCAGGGCATTGATCTGGTCGGGCCCTTCTTCGGCCTGCAAGGAGCAAACGCAATATAATAATGTCCCGCCGGGCAGGAGCATGCCCAGAGCGGCATTTAACAGGCGGGTCTGAATATCTGCCATTTTGCGGACTTCTGCCGGTGACTTGTGATGCATCACATCCGGATGGCGTCGCAGGGTGCCCGTTGTTGTACATGGAGCATCCAGCAGAATAAACGGATAGGGACTGGAGGTGCTATATGCTGCGGCGTCAGATGTGATGACCTCGGCTTCAAGTTGAAGGCGTGCCAGGTTTTCTGTTAATCGCTCCAGACGTGATGCGGACTGATCTACGGCTGTTACCTTGCATCCCGCTGCTGCAAGCTGGGCTGTTTTGCCGCCCGGTGCGGCACAAAGATCAAGAACACGATCACCGGCGGCGGCGCCCAGAAGACGCGCGGGCAGGGCTGCCGCTGCGTCCTGTATCCACCATGCTCCGTCAGAAAATCCGGGCAGTTGTTCTATCCGTCCGGCATTTTGCAAGCGCAAGGAGCCGGTTTCAAGCTTCTCGGCGCCCAGCTTTTCGGCCCAGAGTTGAACATCAAGCTCAGGCTTCAGGGAAATATCGAGGGCGGCTTCGATCAGGCTGGCTTCTGCAATCTTTAATGCCGTTTCGGATCCGTAACAAGATTGCCATGCGGTGCGCAACCATTTTGGGACACACAGGTCCGGGGCGTTCTGGTCCGTCAGAATTTCATCCCGATTTTCAGCTATTCTGCGCAAAACGGCATTGACCAGCGACTTGTATGCCCGGATCGCGGGGTGCCTGTCCTTGCCGGCCAGCGAAACAGATGTGTCCACGGCGGCGTGGGCCGGGATTTCCAGAAACATGATCTGGGTCGCGCCAATACGCAGGATATGCTGTATGCGCCGGGCCTTGGCGGGTAGCTTTTTCTTCAGGAAACGCCGGATGGCATAATCCAGCTGTCCCAATCGCCTGACAGCGGTTGTCGAGAGCATCCGTACCAGCCCCCTGTCGCGCGGGTCGTTGATCTGAAAGCGCGCGCACACCTCCTCATAGGCTTCATCAATCATCCGACCCTGTTCCAGCACCAGTGTCAGTATTTCCAGCGCGGCGCGGCGCGGCACCAGTTCATGGTTCTGTTGCGGGGCTTTGGGGTGTTTGGGCATGAAGTATGTTTCGTTTGGTGAAAAGTTGGCGCAGTTGATCACAAAGCAAGGTTAAAGCCAAATTTATTCTTGTAAACTTCAGGGTTCCGGTCAGCCCCAGGGTCCCCGATGACGCTTTTCCTGAACTTGTGGTGTTGGCGGCGTTGGCCTGCTGCGTCTTTGCCCCGGTGACCCGGCGATCTCCTGTAGTGCACGAATACGATTTTCCGTGGCAGGGTGTGTTGAGAACAGACTGTCAGTGGTCCGGGTATGCAACGGATTGACAATAAACATATGTGCTGTCGCCGGATTATTTTCGGCGGTGTCGTTATCAATTTTCCCGGCACCACGCTGCAATTTTTCCAAGGCTGATGCCAGCGCCAGCGGCTGGCCCGAAATTTCAGCACCTGCGCGATCGGCGGCATATTCGCGGGTTCTGCTGATTGCCATCTGGACAAGCATGGCCGCCAGCGGGGCCAGTATCATCAACATCAAGGCGCCGACAAACCCAAGCGGGTTATTGCGGTTGCCTCCAAAAAACAGGGCGAAATTTGCCAGCATGCCAATTGCGCCGGCAATGGTGGCAGTAATGGTCATGGTCAAGGTATCGCGGTTTTTCACATGCGCCAGTTCGTGGGCCATTACACCGGCTATTTCTTCCCGGTTCAGTATCTTCAGCAGTCCCGTCGTGGCGGCAACAGCTGCATTTTGAGGGTTGCGACCGGTGGCGAAGGCATTTGGTTGCGGATTATCCATGATATAAACTTTGGGCATGGGCAAACCGGCATTGGCCGCAAGCTGTTGCACAATGTTATAAAATTCCGGCGATTCCCGCGGGCCAACCTGTCGGGCACCATACATGCGCAACACCATTTTGTCAGAATTCCAATAGGCGAAAAAGTTCATCGCCAGAGCGATAATAAAGGCAATCATCATGCCCCCGGTGCCGCCGATAAGGTAACCGATGGCCAGAAACAGGCCGGTCATGGCGGCGATTAGCAATGCGGTGCGTGCAAAAGCCATATTTTCCTCGTATCCTTATGGAAGAAGACGCTATCAGACCCTATTTATGTAGAATGCACGTGCCCGTTTGCCAAGAGAGGATCGAATGACATCATCAAAATCAAATGCTCCTGCGCACAAAGCGCCGATTGACGCCGAGGCTGATCAGGGGCAAAACCCGGTTGAGAAGCCGAAAAAGGCGCGGGAAATCAATGGTCCCAAAGGACTGGAGCCGACCCGCTATGGCGACTGGGAACGTAAAGGCCTTGTCTCGGATTTTTAACCGGTCCGGATACCAAGCATGGAAAACCTGATCACTGGCCATGAAGCGGCTTTACGATTGACCGCCTTTCTCTTTGTCTTCGTGGCTGTTGCTTTGGCAGAAGTTTTTCTGCCGATGCGCCCCTTGCTGGAAAAGCGACCTCGTCGGTGGGGGCGCAATCTGGCGCTTGTCGTGATCAATACCCTGACCTTAAGGTTGCTTTTCCCATTGCTGGCTGCCGGTGCGGCGCTGGTGGCCCATGATCACGGATGGGGCCTTCTTAATCAGTTTGAGGGTCCGGCCTGGTTCAAGCTGATCATTGCACTTCTGGTTTTTGATGTGCTGATCTATGCCCAACACGTTGCTTTTCATAAAATACCATGGCTCTGGCGGGTGCACAGGGTTCATCACGCCGACAGGGACATTGATCTAACAACCGGGGCGCGGTTTCATCCTGTGGAAATTGTGCTGTCGATGGTTTTTAAAATGGTGATTGTTGTCGTGCTGGGGCCCAGTGCTGCTGCTGTTATCCTGTTTGAGATCATATTAAGCAGCGCGGCGTTGTTCAATCACGCCAATCTGGCCCTTCCAAAAGCTTTTGACAGTCTGTTGCGCCTTGTACTGGTCACACCGGATATGCACAGGGTACATCATTCTGTGATCCGTGCAGAAACCGACAGTAATTACGGCTTTAACCTGCCGTGGTGGGACCGGCTTTTCGGCACCTACAGGGCGCAACCGAAAAAGGGTCATAAAGATATGGTAATCGGGTTGCCGGATCGACAGGACGCAAATCTGGTGACGTTCACAAAACTGGTTGCGTTGCCGTTTATTACGGGGAAAAAAGAGCGCGAAGAATGAAAGTCTTGTATTTGTTGCGGCATGCCAAATCCGATTGGGATAATCCAAATCTGGATGATTTTGACCGCCCGCTCAATGCGCGTGGTATCAAGGCATCAAAACGTCTGGGGTCTATGTTCAAGGCGGAAAAAATCCGCCCGGATCATGTATTTTGCTCACCTGCACGGCGCACGCGACAAACGCTGGACCTGTTGTCGAAAGCAGGCGGTGTCAAATGCCCTGTGACATTTGAAGAAAGATTATATGCAGCCGATACCGGGCAGCTTCTGGACGTTATCAGCAGGGCATCAGACCATGATGAAAGCGTGATGATTGTTGCCCATAATCCGGGCATTGAAATGCTGGCGCAGATACTGGCGGACCCGTCGTCGGAACAGCAGGGACACAGGGCAATGCAGAAGCTGATGCTTAAATACCCAACCGGCGGATTTGCGACCCTTGAACTGGATATTGACCGCTGGCGGGATATTGAGGAAGGCAGGGGTCGGCTCGTTTCCTTTATTGTACCCCGGGAACTCCAAGACCAATAGTGTGCGTCACCCGGCTATATACCGATCGTTAAACGAGACGTGTTAAATTCCAGCGACTTCCATGCTAGACTTGATCGCAACCTGTGTCATTGAATCTCCGGGGCTGAAGGACAAGAACTCATCATGCGTGAAAAAGAACTGCGTCTTGCCCTTGTCTGCTTTGGTGGCGTTTCGCTGGCGATTTATAT
The DNA here is from genome assembly GCA_965227345.1 of Sphingomonadales bacterium. Taxonomy (GTDB): domain Bacteria; phylum Pseudomonadota; class Alphaproteobacteria; order Sphingomonadales. The sequence continues at coordinate 2,226,322 of OZ245755.1, read as the reverse complement.
GCATGGCGTTACCAAGGAAATTCTCAAGCTGGCGCGGGGGTCGCAGGCTTATCACAATACGCCGGACCCACTGAACCGCAAGTCCCTGACCTATCTGATGGTCCGTAAAAATGCCCGGCAGGCGGATACCGAGAGCGTTTATTTCGACTTCCTGAAAGAGATCGGGGACGATATCGACCTGCGGGTGGTGATTGACGCTGTGGCGGGGGCATCCGCCGGGGGCATGAATGCTGTTTTTCTGGCCCGCGCGCTGGCGCATGACCTGTCGCTTGATGGATTGCGCGATGTCTGGCTTCATGAGGCTGACATTACCCAGCTTTCAGTGCCCAGGCAGCCGGTCGGGCTATGGGGCCGGCTGATTACGACGCCGCTGGTCAAGCTTGCCTTGAGAAAATCGTTTGGTAAAGACCGGCTGTCCGACAATATCAGTCAGAAAATTCCCGGTATTTTCCGGTTCAGGCGGATGAAGCCCCCCTTCGACGGGCCCAAGCTGCTGAAAGTTCTTTACGATGCGCTGGAGGGGATGGGTCGTAATCCATCGCCCTTACAATCCCTTTTGCCATCCGGCCACCGGCTCGACCTGTTTGTGACCGTGACAGACTTTTTTGGCCACCTGGTTAAAATTCCCCTGCATGATCCGCCGGAAATAGAAGAACGGGAGCATCGCCATATCCTGCATTTCAGCTATTTACGCTGGCGCAATGGTGAATATAAAAGCGAGATGGATATAGACGATGTTGGCGCGCTTGCCTTTGCCGCCAGGGCGACATCCAGTTTCCCCGGGGCATTTCCCCCGGCGCAGATCAGGGAAGTTGATCGGCTGATGGCGTCGCGAAATATCAAATGGCACAAGCGGGAACATTTCCTTTTTAATAACTTTGCCAATTATTACAAGGCCGGGCTGGACCCGACGAAAACCTCGTTTCTGGATGGCAGTGTGCTGAACAACAAGCCGTTTGCACAGGCCATTCAGGCCATTGCGGACAGGCCTGCCTATCGTCAGGTAGACCGGCGTATTGTCTATATTGATCCCCATCCGCAGGATCAGCCACCCCCGCCTTCCGGTGTGGTCCCCAGCTTTCTGCGTACATTGCGGGCAGCCCTGTCGGATATACCGCGCAACGAGCCTATTCATGATGATCTGGCGGGTATTCAGGTCTATAACAAGCGTGTGGGGATGGTCAGGACAATTATCAGCTCTATCAAGCCCAGCGTAGAGCGGCAGGTTTCACAAATTACCAACGATAGGGAAAACCGGTCGAAGTCGGTTGAGGAAATCAGCCGCTGGCGCGAAAAGGCCAATGCGCTTGCCGCCCAACAGAATGGTATTTCCTATGAAAGCTATGCCCGCCTGAAGGTTAGTGCGGTGATCGATGACAGCTCGCAGCTGATTGCAGAAGTTTGCGGGTTTGCAGAAGATTCACGCGAGCGCCAGTCCATTCATGACATTCTGTATGTTTGGGCACATCAGGATGAAATCGACGATACCACAATCCTGACTCCTGCATCGGGCCCGGCGACGCCGAAGGAAAAAGTCCCGACCTGGATCCGGTTTCTGCAGCGATTTGATGTGGCCTACCAGAAGCGCAGAGTGCGGTTTGTTATTCATCAGCTCAATGACCTCTACAGCCGGTACAAGGATGAAAACTGGGCAGATGTCGATGTCTCGCGACTGGATGGCCTGAAAGCCATATTCTATGAAAGTCTGGCGCATATTCGCCAGTTGGAAAAGGTCGATTTCATTAGTGATGAAACACGGAATTTGCTGAATGCGGCATTTGTCGGCGCTTTTGATGCCGGGCCAGATGTGCATATTGAAGATTATCTGAAAGCCCGGTCGGACGAACTTGAAGTGGCCATGGATGCCATGGCGGCAGACATACAATTGACCAGGACCAAACTGGAGGTCGACAGGATTTTTGCCGATCTTTATGAAAATCAGTGGCCGCCGGCTATTATCTCGGAATTGATCGTGTCTTATCTGGGCTTTGCCTTTTGGGATGTGATTACCTATGCGACCCTCGGGACCCGCGAGCTTGGGGAATTCAACGAGATCAGTGTTGACCGGATCAGCGCCAACGATGCCAAGGCTTTGAATATGGGGAAGGCGGAACAGCGCCTGAAGGGTGTGGCTCTTGCTCATTTTGGGGCCTTTTTCAGTCGCAAGGACCGCGAAAATGACTATCTCTGGGGTCGCCTGGACGGCGCGGAGCGGCTTATCGATATTTTATACGACGCGGCCAGGGCAGATCTGAAAAACAAGGACATTGACCTTATGCCGTTCAAGAAACGGGCGTTTCTGGCAATTCTGGAGGAAGAAGCACGGCACCTGATTGTTTCAAGCGCCCTGATTTCAGAATTGCGGACTGTCGCAGAGAAACTGTGACCTGATCACGACACGCGCTTTCGGCGCGCTTCCAGAAATCCGATGCAGAGGCACAGATAGGCAGCGGCGAGGGAAAAGCCGCCCAATACATCCGTCAGCCAGTGAGCGTTCAGATAGAGACGACTAAGGCCAACTAACCCTGCGAGGGCGATACCGGCGAACAGGACCCATAGCGCCTGCAGTGTGTTTTTCGTCCGGCGCGAGAGAAGATAGGCCAGAAACCCGTATAGAAAAAGGGAATGTGCCATATGGCCGCTGGGAAAGGCCATGGTGCCAAGACCTTCGGAATAGTCAGAAATCGGCCGGGCACGATTGCTGAGAGATTTAACCAGTGTGACGCTGCCGATGGTGGCGGCGAACCCTGTGATCAGGGTCAGGCACTCGAACCAGTATCGCCGGTAGCCAAGATATCCGCTAACGGCGACGGCGAGGATGATCATCAGTTTTGTCCCGCCCAGCAGGGTAACTGTATGGAAGATGTCGTAGCCTAACAAACCATGGGCGTCTGCCATCCATGCGCTTAATATTTCATCAAGCGGGAAATGTTCCTGCTCAAGCCAGATTTCATTGGCGATCTTCAGAAAGGCCCATCCAAAGAAAGATGCTGCAAAAATGCTGGCGACGAGAGCAAACCTGGGGTGGCGCATCATGCTTTTGTTGAAAATACGGTTGTTCATAAAATAATGGTTTCAATCAGGAAGGCGATAAAGACCAGGATGGCTAAAAAACTTGCGATCAGAACAGCGCCCGCCAGCGCATCTTTGGTGGTCTTGAGGGCCGGATGAATTTCCGGATGCAGATGGTCTGCCAGTTTCTCGACTGCAGTGTTGACAAGTTCCAGCGTCAGGACCAGTCCGCAGGTCAGGAGCAGCAATGCCCACCAGACCGGCGCGGGGCGGATCAGACACAGGACAATCAGGACGAACATACTGGCTGCGACATGAACCCGAAAGCTGTTCTCGCTGTGCCAACTGGTGGTGATGCCTGTCCATGCATATTGAAGCCGGTGCAGCAGCGGTTGATTTTTCATGGTCCTGACCCGTATCCGAATGATCTGGCATCAGCATTGCCGGATTGATGATATCGACAAGAATAACAGATCCAGATCAATTATGTACCCTGCCTGACATGTTTCAGGTAAGACGGGCAGAAATGCGGGCGGTCATGAACATGTGCTCATAACCGCCCCTGTTCATTTCAGGCCGCATCGCGCAGAAAGACACTCCGGATATGTCGTGCGGCATAGCCAAGCTTGGCGACCGTAAGTGCCCCGGCACCATGCAATTCGGAGATGACTTGCCGGGCCCGCTTAAGGGAGACCTGATTATCGCTGATCCAGGTATCGGCGGCGTCAGCACCGCTTTTTTCCGGATGTGCTGCCAGCGCCCTGCGTGTCAGACAGCGTTGCTGCTCCACGACATCCTCTGTAATGGCGGTTGTCGCCAGTCTTTCCCAGTGATCGTCAATGGTCATCATTTCGGCATTGCTGTGCAGCCAGTCCAGACCGGTCGCTGCGCCGATTTCAAAGTAGGCCCTGGCGACTTCAGAGACCGGCTTTTCAAGTTTGGAGGCGACTTCGCAAATATCACAGGCAGCGCCCATGGATTCAAGCCCTGCCACGGTCGAGGCGAGTTCCTTTTTGATGCCCTGTTCGGTGAACATATCAATTTTCTTTTTAAGAATACCTTTTTCATATTCACCCAGAATATCGCCCAGACAGGACTTCAGATGCGCAACCCCGACCGCATGACGTTCAACAACAGCTTCAATACCCAGAACGGGCGACGAATTGCGCACAAACCAGATCGTTTGACGTCGGGCAAAATCAATGACTTCAAGGTGCATCAGTATCTGGATCGCAGATGGCACCTGGTAATCAAGATCATCAATCCCCTGCCAGATGGCATTCAGGCCAAACACTTCCCGTGCAGCAACAAATCCATGGACCACTTCGGCAGCGGTGACGCCGGTTTCCTCCTGCACGGTGCTGATAAATGTCAGCCCGGCCCGATTAATGACGGTATTTGACAGGATTGTCGCGATGATTTCGCGTCTGAGCTGGTGATTCTTCAGCGAATCTCCATATTCCTGCCCCAGTTGAGGGGGGAAGTCATCAATCAGACTGTCTTCAAAATAAGGATCATCGATCAACTCGCTGGAAATCAGGGCCCCGTTGAGGCTCATTTTGGCATAAGCGATCAGTACAGACAATTCCGGCCGGGTCAGGCTTTTCTTGGCCAGTGCACGATCGGCTATTTCTTCTTCGTCGGGAAGATATTCAAGACGACGGTTAAGCAGCTTTTCCTTTTCAAGCGTGATAATCAGGCGGCGATGGGCTTCAAGCTGTTTGACGCCAGCCGCCTGTGCCAGTGAAATAGCCTGCGTTTGCAGATAATTGTCTTCCAGTACCAGCCTTGATACATCTTCGGTCATCTCCACCAGCAGCCTGTTGCGCTGATCCTCGGAGATTTTGCCGGCAAGGAGCAACCGGTTGAGCGGGATTTTGATATTCACCTCGTGATCCGAACAATCCACCCCGGCTGAGTTATCCACAGCATCGGTATTCAGTCGGCCACCGTTCAGGGCATACTCAATGCGCCCTTTCTGGGTCATACCCAGATTGCCGCCTTCACCAACCACATTAACCCGCAATTCCTTGCCATCAATGCGGATCGCGTCATTGGCCCGGTCACCGGCTTCCTGATTGCCCTGTTCGCTTGATTTAACATAGGTTCCAATGCCGCCCACCCATAACAGATCGGCTTCGGATTTCAGGATGGCCCGGATCAATGTAATGGGACTGACCTTGTCTTCTTCCAGACCCAGCATGGCCTTGATTTCGGCGGAAAGTGGAATTGATTTCAGGCTGCGCGGGAAAACGCCGCCGCCTTTTGATATCAGTTTTGTGTCATAATCCTGCCAGGATGACCGTGGCAATGCGAACAGTCTTTGCCGCTCCCTGAAGCTTTTTGCGGGGTCCGGGTCCGGGTCCAGAAATATATCCCGGTGATCAAATGCGGCGGTCAATTTGATGCACGGGGAACACAGCATACCATTGCCGAACACATCGCCCGACATGTCGCCAATACCAATGACAGTGAAGGGCGTTGATTGTACATCTATACCGATCTCGCGGAAGTGACGCTGGACTGAAACCCAGGCCCCGCGGGCGGTAATGCCCATTTTCTTGTGGTCATAGCCCTGAGAGCCGCCAGAGGCAAAAGCGTCATCCAGCCAGAAGCCGTAATCACGGGCAATACCATTGGCAATGTCAGAGAATGTTGCGGTTCCCTTGTCGGCCGCGACCACAAGATAAGGATCATCTTCATCGCGGCGAATGACATTTTGGGGGGTGACCACACCGCTTTCGGTCAGATTATCCGTAATATCCAGCAAGGCCGAGATAAAAATCCGGTAACATGCAATGCCTTCTGCCATAATGGCTTCACGGTCTGTACCGACGGGCAGGTTTTTCGGGACAAACCCGCCCTTTGCACCAACGGGAACAATGACGGCATTTTTAACCTGTTGAGCCTTTGCAAGCCCCAGAACCTCGGTCCTGAAATCTTCCCGCCGATCAGACCAGCGGAGACCACCGCGGGCCACAGGGCCCCCGCGCAGGTGAACACCTTCAACACGGGGCGAATATACAAATATTTCAGCATAAGGTCGTGGAAGGGGTGCTTCTTCCACTTCCGATGATCGAATTTTGATGGAAAGGTAAGACTTGTGTGTGCCTTGCTCATCAAGCTGATAATAGTTGGTGCGCAAGGACGCCTGGGCGACATTCAGATAGTTGCGAAGAATGCGGTCCTGATCAAGACTTTGTACGTCATCAAGGCCGGTTGAGATGTCACCGACAATTTCGTCCACTTTTGATGCGCGACCGTCATTGTCAATTTCGGGGTCGAAATATGTCTCAAACAACAGAACCAGCTGGCAGGCAATTTCAGCGTGCTGAATCAGACAGTCCCGCATATATTCTTCACTGTATGAAAGACCAAGCTGGCGCAGATATTTGGTATAGGTCCGCAGGACCACAACCTGACGAGCGGTGAGCCCGGCAAGCATAACCAGCGCATTAAAGCCGTCGTTTTCGATGCTGCCTGACCAGATGTCCGTCAAGGCTTCTTCAAGTCTGGCCTTTACACCGGAAAGCTCCAGTTCGCCGCCGCGTGGATCGACCAGATAAAAGCTGTGTATGCATCCTGACGGGGCGTCGGTCTCGCCTTCTTCCAGGGAATAGCCGAACTCTTCAATAACCTTCAGACCCAGATTCTCCAGCATGGGCAGACAATCACTCAAGGGTATGACCCGGCTGGCATGATAAATTTTCAGCCTGACAGCGTCGTCAGGGTCTTCGGCAAGACGGTAAAAACTAAACCGGACATCTTCCGGGTGTGCCAGCTCTTCCAGTTTGTCGATATCAAGCACCGCAATTTTGGCAGAGAAAACTTCGCGGTAGATACCCGAGAAAGAGCCTGAGTATTTCTCCAGCAGGGCATTACCCTTTTCTTCGCCGTATTGTTCGGCCAGTTCATCGCGCAAATTGTCCTGCCAGCGCCGGGCCGCTTCTACAATCCGGGCATTAAGATCGGCCAGATTGGGAGACAGGACATGCCCGGGACGGGTCCGGATGATCAGGTGCCAGCGCGCGATAACATCATTGCTCAATTGGGCAGAACGTGTCGATATTTCGCCGTTATAAGCCTCGCACAGGATGCGTTCGAATTTTTCGCGCAAGCCGCTGGCATAAAGTTCACGCGGAATATAAACCAGCGCAGAGACGAACCTTTCGAACTTGTCGGCCCTTACAAAAACCTTCGGTTGCGGTCGCTCCTGCAGATGGAGAATACCCATTGCCGTGTTCAGCAGTTCGTCGTCACTGATTTGAAAAAGCTCGTCCCGGGGAAAGTTTTCCAGAATATGGATCAGTGCCTTGCCATCATGACTGTTTGATTCAAATCGTGAATTATTGATGACGTGTTCAACTTTTTTCCGCAGGAACGGAATTTCCTGGGGGCGCCGACTGTAGGCCACCGAGGTAAACAGTCCAACGAACCGCAGCTCTCCATAGAGCTTGCCATCCTTGTCAAATTTTTTGACCCCGACATAGTCCATATGCGTGACACGGTGTACCGTTGATTTCACATTCGCCTTGGTGATAATAATCGGGTCGGGTTGCTTCAGAAAATGGCTGATTTCCTGAGAGACGGCCACCATACCATCGGTGCCACGGAAGACATGGACACCGGGGTCACGCAATATGCCGAGTCCCGAACTTTCTATGGCCTTGGGCGTTGGGCCGCTGTGATCAAATTCACGATATCCAAGCAGCGTAAAATTATCGTCGCGCAGCCATTCCATGAATGCAAATGCTTCGCGGGCTTTCCCGGAATCGATCGAAGACGGGCTCTTTTTCAGGCTTTCCAGTGCACTATCCATTTTGGAGAGCATGGGTTTCCAGTCCACGACCGCGGCACGGACGTCCTGTAAAACATCACTGAGTTTTGTGGCCAGAGACTTCACTATTTCCGGTGCTGTTTTGCTGTCAATTTCAAGGTGGATGACTGATTCCCGACAGGAGATCAAATTCTTGTCTTTGTTTTTGGCCCCGTCGGGCTGACGTTCGCCTTCCGGTGTGCGCTCGAAGCTTAGAATGGGGTGTACTATAAAGTGTACGTTGATCCCGTCGTGCACCAGATTGCCTGTAACAGAATCAACCAGAAATGGCATATCATCATTGATAATCTGGACAATGGTATGCGAGGTATGCCAGCCGTGTTCATCTATGGTGGGATTAAATACCCGGCATTTGACTTCTCCCGGTACTCGCTTCGCCGAAAATTTCCAGACGGACAGGGCGGCACCATAAAGTATTTCTACAGAACGCTCGAGAATATCTTCGGGCGAAGCATTTTGATAAAAGCTTTTGATGAATTTTTGCAGCGGTGCGCGCTGGTCTTTGGAAATTTTTTGGTCAACAAGATCTAGAACGGCTTGGACGAGATCATCCTTTTGGGCCCAGGATTTCACAGTGTCACCTCAGAATTGTCAGTCAGACTGAATGTTAATAATTATTGTCTTTATAAATATGAGCTTGGATTCTTGAATTATGTCATCGAACTATAGGATATCATGGTTAAAGTGATGTTAAATGTTTTGCTTCACGAAATTTTGATGATGAGATGTCAAACACCCGTTGCCGCTGGCAGTGGTTGGTTTTATTGATCTTGCTTGTTTATCTGACTATACACTTCGAAGTCTCGGCTATTTTAGCATGGATAGCAATAACCATATTGCGTGTTTGTGCAGGATTTTCGGATATTATTCGTATAAGCATTTATTCGCCCGAATTTGAGATTAAGTCGGGGTCAGATCAATCGTTAAATGCCTAGCTTACAGGAAACAGGATTTTGAAAATTATGTCGAAGTTACGGCGCCATCCGTTTCTTATACTGGTGTTTGCCGGCCTGTTGCTGGTCGGCGGTCTGGCGGCAAAGAAAATTTACTGGGGGGCAGAGCGCCCCGAGATGCAGCGATCAGCCGTAAGGGTTGTCGTTGCCGAGGCGGATTTTGGCGAAATTGTCGAGAAGATTGAGGCAATTGGTACCACGGCCGCGCGGGAATCTGTGGTACTGACCGCCAAGATTACGGATACAGTGTCGAAGGTCAATTTCTCTGATGGCATGGATGTCAAAAAAGGTGCAATCCTCGTTGAGCTGACCAATGCGGAAGAAAGTGCGCTGCTGGCTGGTGCACAGTCCAAGCTTCATGAGGCAGAGCAACAATATGATCGTATCCGCGATCTGTTCAATCGGGGGAATGTCTCCAAATCGCGCCTTGATGAACAGACCCAGTTGCTGAATGCCGCAAAATCTGAAGTCGCAGCTATTGAGGCCCGGCTGGCTGATCGTCTGATCAAGGCCCCGTTTTCAGGCATTCTGGGCTTCAGGAACGTGAGCCCGGGTGCCCTGCTGACGACCAACACGCCCATTACGACCCTTGATGATATTTCAATTATCAAGCTCGATTTTTCCGTGCCGGAGTTTTATCTCTCGGCCTTGCGCCCCGGGCAGTCAATAGAAGCGGTGTCTACAGCGTATGGGAACAGAATTTTTACCGGGAAGGTTGTGACGATCAATTCACGGGTGGACGAAAATACACGCGCTGTTGCTGTCCGGGCCGAAATTGAGAACACAGACCACGCATTGCGGCCAGGCATGTTGATGACGGTGAATTTGATCCGCAGTCTCGACCGGGTATTACTGATACCGGAAGAAGCACTGATTCCTGTCAAGGACCGTCAATATGTATATCTTGTCGGAGCGGATAATGTTGTAGATCGCGTGCCTGTTGAAATTGGCCGAAGGCGTCCGGGTATTGTCGAGATCCTCTCAGGTCTGGAGGCGGGGCAAAAGGTTATCATCGAAGGGACCACAAAAGTCAGAACCGGGGCTTCGGTTGACGTCATACGTATTGAAAAGCCGGTACAGGCCTATAAGGAAGGTTCAACTTTCAGCGGCCTGAAAACCGGATTTGGAGCGTAAGATGGTTCTTTCTGATATTTCAGTTAAACGCCCTGTTTTTGCGGCTGTAATCAGTCTTTTGCTGATTGCATTTGGCGTCCTGTCCTTTGTGACGCTGCCGCTGCGTGAATATCCGGATATTGAAACGCCGATCGTGTCGGTCGAAACCCGATATCCGGGGGCGAGTGCTGATATCATCGAATCCCGTATTACCCAGCCCATCGAGGATGAAATTGCGGGTATTGAGGGCATCAGGTCCGTCGAGTCAAACAGCCGGAACGGACGATCCAGCATTGATATCGAATTTAAACTTGAACGGGATATTGACATTGCGGCGAATGATGTGCGCGACAAGGTATCGCGTGTTATCCGTCGACTGCCGGACGAAGCCGATCCGCCGATTGTCAGCAAGGCACAGGGCGACAGCGGCGTCATGCTCTGGATGAATCTGACCAGTGACTCCATGAACGGGATGGAACTGACAGATTACGCGGACCGGTATCTGTCGGACTCTCTTTCCGCTGTAGATGGCGTCGCGCGGATCATGATTGGCGGCTCCCGACGCTATGCCATGAGAATATGGCTGGACCGGGTCAAAATGGCAGCGCGTGACATTACAACCGACGACATTGAGAATGCCCTGCGAACTGAAAATATCGAGTTGCCGGCCGGGCGTATTGAATCGACAGAGCGGGAATTGACAGTCAGGGTGGCCCGGAACTATCAGACCGCGCAGGATTTCTCTGATCTTGTGGTCAAGCGTGGCGAAGATGGTTATCTGGTCAGATTGCGCGATATTGCCGATGTTGAAATCGGCCCCGAAGATGATCGAAACGAATTCCGTGGCAATAGCATACCCATGGTCGGCCTTGGCGTGATCAAACAGTCGAAGGCCAATACGCTTGAAGTGTCGCGTGGCATACGGGCACGGGTAACAGAGCTTCGGAAGAATCTGCCTGAAGGCATGTCGATTATTTACAACCGGGACGATTCTGTTTTTATCGAAGCCGCAATTACTGAAGTTTACCGTACTTTTGCAATCGCGATGGTCCTGGTCATCATTGTCATATACCTTTTTCTGGGCAGCGTGCGCGCCATGCTTATACCGGCGGTTACGGTCCCCATCAGTATAACGGCGTCTTTTATTGTGCTCTCGGCTTTCGGGTTTTCTGTCAATCTCCTGACCCTGCTGGCCATGGTCCTGTCTATTGGGCTGGTTGTAGATGATGCTATTGTTGTGCTTGAAAACATCTACAGACGGATTGAAAGTGGTGAGAAACCCTTGCTCGCAGCATATAACGGGGCTCGTCAGGTGGGTATGGCGGTGGTGGCGACAACGCTTGTGTTGATGGCTGTTTTTGTGCCTGTAGTCTTTTTGGAAGGTAATATAGGGCGGGTCTTCAAGGAATTGGCTGTGGCGATGGGCAGTGCTGTCCTGTTCTCCAGCATTGTTGCGCTTTCTCTCTCCCCCATGATGTGTTCAAAGCTGCTCAAAAAAACAGAGAACAAACGGGCCTTGAGCCGTTGGGTCGACAGATTTTTCGACAGGATGAGCGGAAACTATACCCAAACCCTGGCCAGCTCATTGCGTCACCCGGCGTTAATCGGGCTGGGCATGATTGGCATGATGTTTATTGTTGTGCTTCTGGTAAAGGCTGTGCCTTCAGAGTTTGCCCCCTCGGAAGACCGGGGTGGCTTTTTGGTTGTTGCGACGGCACCGGAAGGGGCCAGTTTTGAATATACACAGCGGCAAATGAGGAAGGTTGAAGATATTCTGATGTCGCTTGAGAAAGCCGGTGAAGCTGACCGGGTATTGATCAGGGTGCCGGGATTTGGTGCTGCCGAACAGGTGAACACCGGAATCGGGATTGTGAATACGGGCGACTGGAGTGGCCGCGGACGATCCACGCAGCAAATTGTCAATGAAACACGCGCGAAGCTGTCTGAAATTCCAGGTATTCAGGCATTCCCTGTCATGTTTCCGGGATTGGGCGGACGCGGTGGAAGCTCGCGCCCGGTCGAATTTGTCATCGGCGGGAATACATATGATGAGCTTGCCTATTGGCAGGATATTATTGTCGAGAAGGCAGAGGCTTTCCCTGGACTGACCGGTGTGGAAGGTGATTTCAAGGAAACCCAGCCGCAGCTTATGGTACATATTAATCGTGACAGGGCCGCTGATCTGGGGGTATCGATTGAGGCGATTGGCCGCACGCTGGAGACGATGCTGAACTCTCGTCAGGTGACCACATATCTGGATCGCGGTCAGGAATATGATGTTATATTGCAGGGCCGGGATGAAGATCGTGTCCAGCCTGACGACATGACAAATATCTATGTCCGGTCCCAGACGTCGGGCCAGCTTATACCATTGTCGGCTCTTGTCGAGTTCAGGGATCAGGCGGGGCCGGCTACGTTAAGTCGATTTAACAGGCAGCGGGCCCTGACGATCTCTGCCAGTGTGGCCCCGGGCTATACGCTGGGCGAAGGACTTGATTTCCTTGAAAAAACGGTTCAGGAATCGCTGCCAGAAGAAGCGCGGACCGATTACAAGGGTGAATCCCGCGAGTTCAAGGAAGCGTCCGGTGCGCTGTACTTTACGTTTGGGCTTGCGTTGCTGGTGGTATTTCTGGTGCTTGCGGCCCAGTTTGAAAGCTTTATCCATCCACTGGTTATTATGGCGACCGTTCCACTTGCACTGGTTGGTGCCCTGATCGGGTTGCTTCTGACCGATGGCACGCTGAACGTTTACAGCCAGGTCGGGATAATCATGCTGGTCGGGATCGCAACAAAGAATGGTATTCTGATCGTGGAATTTGCCAATCAGCTGCGCGATGAAGGGCGGAACGTCAACGATGCGATCGTTGAAGCCTGCCGTATCAGGTTGCGGCCTATTTTGATGACGGTGATTTCAACGGTTATTGGCGCTTTACCGCTGATTTTTGCTTTTGGGGCCGGGGCCGAGAGTCGCGCAACCATTGGTGTGGTTATTTTTGCGGGCGTGTCGTTCTCGACCCTGTTCACATTATTTGTTGTGCCAACCTTCTATAATTTGCTGGCGCCGTATACTTCATCACCTGAAGCCGTGGCGGCAGAGCTTAAGGCACAGGCAAAATCACCGGCTGAATAATCATACCGGACATTTTAAAATTTGGGTGATGACTGGTCAGGGGCATTGCGGCGGCGGGCGTGCTGTGTCAATATCGGCAAGGGTTCGGGGAGCGCAGAGAAACATATATTTAATGGCAAATCGGTGGAATATCCCCAGACCACACATCACATTACTCAGTGTTCAAAAGTTGGCCAGCCCATTATGAAATGGTTCTGGTCGGTGTGTGTATTTGCTGGAATGTTTTGTTTTTCGCCGCTGATACTGGCACAGGGTAACGACCATCCCTCAAAAATTGAAGGCGGTGTCGGGCGGGCGGAGCCCTTGAAATATTCCCTGAAGATCAAAGGGATGCCCGGTGGTCTTGTTGAAAAATTCGAGGCTGTTTCAGATCTTCATCAGCAAAAGGATAATCCTCCTGTTGCGCTGGGGGAACTTGATCGCCGTGTAGAGCGGGATATAAAAACATTAACGACAATTCTTCGGGCGGAAGGCTATTACGACGCGCGCACCGAATACCGGCTCGACCGGACACGCAGCCCGATTGTTATACATATTGAGACGACGCTGGGCGACAGATACAAGTTCAGTACCATCAGCATGAACCTTGTCGGGATGGACCCGGGGAGCGACGAGGTGGCAGTAATACGGCAGGATGTGACGGATATTCTGCAGGAAAGGCCTGGAAAGGCCGCGCGATCGGAATGGGTGGTGGAAACAGAAAACCATCTTCTTCGCCGCCTGCCCGAGATCGGATATCCCTTTGCCCAAAAGCAAAAGCGTGAGGTTATCGTTGATCACGCCACCCGGACGGCCAGCGTTACATATATGCTGGAGCCTGGCCGACAAGCATGGTTTGGCGAGATTTCTATCGAGGGCCTTGAAAGTGTGAAAGAGAGTTATCTTCGCCGATTAATCCCGTGGGCGAAAGGCGACAAGTACGATCAGACCAAAGTGAATGAATATCGGTCCAGACTGGCGATCACCGGGCTTTTTTCCTCGATCCGCATCGATAGTGCAAAGAAACTGGTGGTTGACAGCCAGCTGCCGATGACCGTGCGCCTGCGTGAGACAAGTCATCGCAGTTACGGTGCGGGCGTCAGTTTTTCTTCCAGCGAAGGGTTTGGTACCACAACGTTCTGGGAGCATCGCAACTTTTTTTGGGGCGCAGGAAAAGCTGCGGCTTTCAGCCGATGCCGGTGAGATTATTCAAGGTCTGGGGGCAAGCTTTACCAAGCCCAATTTTCGCAGGCTGGACCAGAAACTTCTGGGCGATTTTAACCTTGCGCGCGAGGCTCCTGACGCTTTCGAGGAATATACCGTCAACAGCACCATTGCTCTTGAACGCCAGATTAATGACTATTGGGCCGCGTCATTAGGGACTTCGGCCAGCTTTTCCCGCATTACAGACATCAATGGTACCAGAGATTTCTATCTTCTGGGCCTGCCGGCGAATGTACGGCGTGATACATCAAACAGTCTGCTGGATCCAACCGAAGGGACCCGCCTTTCCTTGTCGGTTCAGCCTTATTTTGGCGCACAGAGCGGGGTTCTGGGGTTTGTGCGCAATGAACTGTCCGGTTCTTTCTATTATGGTATGGGACAAGATGACCGTTTCGTCTTTGCGGCCCGTACCAAGCTAGGTGCCATATTCGGGGCAGAGCGTGACAGGTTGCCCGCCAGTAAACGGTTTTATGCCGGTGGTGGTGCTTCCATTCGGGGCTACAAATACCAGTTCATTGGTCCGCTGGATGTTGACGAAGACCCCTTGGGCGGGCGCTCGCTGTTCGAGGTGGGGGCGGAAGTGCGCGTCAAGATCAGTCAAACGATCGGGATCGTGCCGTTTATAGAAGGCGGTAGCGTGTATGATACGGCCTATCCGGACTTCTCTCGCGAGCTGAGCTGGGGGGCGGGGCTGGGTTTGCGCTATTATACCGATTTTGCGCCGTTCCGGCTTGATTTCGCTGTGCCGCTGAATAAACGCAGTGTGGATCGCGGCTATCAGATTTATATCAGTCTGGGGCAGAGTTTTTAGAATGGTATATTTCTGGAAATATCTGCGTGGATTGGTGCGGTGGGCGACACGGGCCCTGATGCTGGTACTGGTGATTGTATTTGGCCTCCTGGCCTATTTCCAGACACCGGCCGGGCAGAATTCCATTGGCCAGTTTATCGCCAGCCAGATGACGAGCGGAAATACCCGGGTTAAAATTGCAGCGACTACGGGTTCGCCGCCGGGGCGTATGCGGTTTATCGGCCTTTCGGTTGCCGATAATCAGGGCGTCTGGGCCAAAGCAGATTCTCTGGAAATAGCGATCCAGCCCCTGGCGCTGCTGAGCGGGTTGCTGGATATTCAGATCATTCGTTTGCGGAATGTACAAGTTATCCGGCAGCCGGAAGGAGCGGATAAACCTTCTTCTACCGAACCATTTCGCCTGCCTGAGCTGCCGGTTTCGATAAATATTCAGGCGTTTCGGGTGGATAACCTGAACCTGTCTGAAGAGGTCGCGGGTGTTGCCGCCAATCTGAATATGACCGGAGCAGCGGAGTGGCGCGGCACGGACATTGGTCTTGATCTGGATATCAGGCGGACAGACACCGACAGTGACAAGATTGTTGCCAGACTAAACCTTGATCAAGGTGAAAGCCTTGCTGTTGATATGAGTATTAAGGGTGCCCCGGGTGGTTTGATGGCCAGTCTGGCAGGCCTGCAAGCGCATCAGGGTATCATGGTATCGCTATCAGGTGACGGGCCGCTGGACGGCTGGAGCGGTGATTTGCAGGCCAGTGTAGACGGTCTTGCGTCTTTTGGTGGCGATGTAACCGTCGCCGAAAAACCGGATTATATCGCCATTGGTGTCAAGGGAGATGCTGACATCAAGGATATCATACCTGAAGACGTCGCGGCGCGGCTGGGCAGCAATCCGGCTCTTGCCCTGGAAGCGCGCCTTGCCGCGGGTGAACCTTTGGGCCTGAAGATTGAAATGCAGAATGCCGCGCTTTTTGCACGGTTGGAAACTTCCTATCTGTCGGACAGCATTTCGGAACTGGCGCGGTTCGAACTCAATATTCAGGATCCCGCTATTCTTCAGCCCTGGCTGGGGTCATTCAGTCTGGCGGCAGGCTACGCGAAAGGTGT
This sequence comes from Sphingomonadales bacterium, assembly GCA_965227345.1. GTDB lineage: Bacteria > Pseudomonadota > Alphaproteobacteria > Sphingomonadales. The sequence continues at coordinate 2,210,159 of OZ245755.1, read as the reverse complement.
TGTCACCGGCAATATGGCGCGGCCCGAGATTAGTGTAAAGGCGCAGATTTCCGGGTTGGCAGTCAATAATGAGCCCCTGGAAGGTTTTGATACAGTTGATTTGTTATTGAAAGGAGTGCGGGAAAGCGATCCGGACAGGTTTCACATAAAGGAGCTGGTTGCAAATACGCCTGCGTTCAGCGCGGAAGGTGGCGGATCTTTCTCTCTTGGAGGCGAGGGCGGTGAGCTGTTGCTGGAAGTTGTTGCGCCCGATCTGAAGAAATTACGCACTCTTTCCGGCATGACGCTGGATGGATCGGTCAATATTCGCGCCCTGCTGCAGCTGGAAAAGACCGGGGACCAGAATTTGGACCTTGTCGCAAGAACAAAAGACTTCCAGACAGGTATTGGTCAAGCTGACGGCATGCTGGGGCCAGCTCCCGTTTTGAAGCTTAAAGCCGTTCGCAGTAATGAAGCCACAACCACAAAAGCCAGTCTTGAAGTGGAAGGCAAGGCTGTGATGGCGGTTGCCGACGGGGCCCTGGATCAAGGCAATCAGATACAGGGTGAATATAAAGTGGGCGTAACCGATACGCCGGTGATGCGTGAAGTGCTGGGCCTGAACCTGCCCGCAGACATTGCGCTGGCCGGTGCGGTCAGCGGGCCGATCGATGATCCCCTCATATCGGGCCGGTTGACCGCATCAGACATGACGGAAGCCCAGCTGGCGTTACGTGATATTGGCGGTGATTTTCAATTTAAAAATATTGTCACATCTCCTGCCGGCAAGGTGAATTTCAGCATGACGCTGCCTGCCGGGCAAATGAAGGCGTCGGCGGTGGTGGCCAGCAGGGCTGATGGCACCATTGTTATCGACCCGATTTCTGTGACGGCGCCGCAAACGGTCATTACCGGCAACCTGTTGTTGCCGCCGAAAGAGGGATTAACGGGCAATCTCACCGGGGAAGTTGCCAACCTTGAACAACTTGCTGCACAGTTTGATCTGGAAGCGGGCGGGACTGCACGCTTTGATGTACAGATGAAGAGTCAGGGAAAGGATACTCATATTGCCGCCCATGCCGGGATTGATTCCTTTTCGACAATCCTGCCCGGCCGGGACGTTGCCAGGATCGAAAAACTGGAGTTTTCTGCATCAGCGATTATGGGGCAAACCCTTCGGGACGTTACGGCGGAACTCAATATTTCATCCATGCGGGCGGTAACCGCAGAAATTTCAGAACTGGCACTCAGTCTGTCGGGCGAAGGCCGTGCCACGCATTACAAGCTTTCATTGGCCGGTGATTATCGCGGGGATGTCAGTTTTGAATCCGAAGGCGATTTTACCGACAATCGTGACGGGTTTACGCTTATTGTTTCTCGCGCTAATGGCATACTTTACGGGCGTGATCTCAAGCTGAACAAGCTTTTGAATATTCGGGCCGGCAAAGGCAAGCTGATTGCCGCACCACTGGATATGGATTTTGCGGATGGGCAAATTACCGGACGGTATATTCATGCCCCCGGCAAAATGGATGTTGAGGCAGCTGTTAATAATCTGGATCTCATTCTGGTCAGTCTGGTCCTGCCACAAATGCCGGTAAACGGGAAAGGCGACGCCTCGGTTCAGCTGACGCTTACAGATGGCGTTCCAAACGGTTCTGTAGATATTTCATTGCGGGATGTTGTGTCTGCATCCGGCCAGTCCTCCACGGTCCCACCCGCTCAAGTGACGCTGGTGGGCAATATTGATGGATCATCAATGGCATTTGACGGACACCTGACCGCAGAAGATATTCTGGTCGCCAATGTTCGCGGATCTGTGCCCCTGAAAATTGACAATACTGCCGGGACGATGGTTCCTGATCGGAAAAGGCCTGTCGCGGCCTCACTGGACTGGAAGGGTGAGGTCGGGATCATTACCGCTCTGGTGCCGACACAGGACCATCGGATATCCGGTAATTTGAACGGAAAAATTCAGGTTTCCGGCACGCTGGAAGCGCCAGCTTTTGCCGGTGATGCAAGGCTTGCAGATGGTTATTACGAAAATCTTTCTCTGGGGCTTCTGGCCAATAATGCATCAGCCGAGATGACACTGGATAACCGTCGTGTGATGCTGAAGGCTTTTCAGGCAGGTGATGGCGAAGGCGGACAATTCAGTGGGGAAGGCTTTCTGGACCTGCTGCCGGACCAGCAGTTCCCGGCAGACATCAGGCTTACACTGGGCAATGCGCGTGTTTTGCGGACAAATGATATAAAGGCGGCGGCCAGCGCGGCACTGGGGTACAGGCGCAGTCCGGAAAATGCCACGCTTGACGGGTCGCTGGAGGTTAAATCGCTGGATGCGAAGATCAAAAACCGGTTGCCCCCGGATATTGTGAAAATAGAGGTTACAGAGATCAACCTGCCGCCGGGCAGGGAGACGGCAGCTGTCAATGTTTCTGATCGCCAGAGCGGCGTTGATTACCCCACATTGCTTGATGTCAGGGTAGAAGCTGCCAGACGCCTGTTTGTGCGCGGCAAGGGGCTTGACTCTGAATGGGGCGGGCAGCTGGATATCGGTGGCACAGTGGAAGAGCCGACCATTGCCGGTGAAATGGAGCTGGTACGAGGTACATTTACCACGGCAGGCAAGGAGTTTAATCTGACCGAAGGCACCCTGACCTTCGTCTCGGGCGGAGAG